>JAKOXH010000062.1 GCA_029781135.1 Planctomycetota bacterium | reverse complement strand
CGCCGCCGGCTACAACCTCCGCAAGCTGTTGCGGTGGATTGTGCTTGCGCCCATTTTCTGGCTCTGGTGCCGGCTCACTGCTACGATTGTCACTCAAGTCACACCACAATCTCGTCTCGATGTGCTTGAACCCGTGCCCGTGGGAACCCCAAAATCACGATCACCCCGACCGAAGCGTATTTTTCAGGGACGACTATTTAGGCGGCGCGATGGGCCGCGGCCGGCGCCAGCTACCGATGCGATCTTAGGACCGCGGCGAATTGTCGGGCTATCACATGGCTTATGGCGGGCGGACCGTCGAATCAGGCCCGACATTTTGGCCGCAATTTCTTCTGCAAAAAATTTCTTTTTCGCGCTGACGAGTTAGGCCCACCTATACGACTATAGGGTGTACAGGCGGCTGCCGAACGAACAGCGACCCTCAATCGAAATGGCCGATGACCAATTGCCTATTTGCGATGACCACTTTTCCCTCTCCGTGAACCTTGTGTTCTCCATAGTGAAAAACTCGACAACGAAAGCGATATATGAAAAACATTACCCCTTGTTTATGGTTTGACGGCCGAGCTGAAGAGGCGGCGAAGTTCTACACGTCGATCTTCAAGAACTCGAAGATCAAGGAGATTAGCCGATACACGGAAGCTGGCACGGAAGTTCACGGCCAGCCGGTGGGATCGGTGATGGTTGTTTCGTTCGAGATCAACGGCCAGGAGTTCACGGCCCTCAACGGTGGGCCGTTGTTCAAGTTCACCGAGGCGATTTCGTTTCAGGTCATGTGCGATTCGCAGGAGGAGGTTGACTATTACTGGGAAAAGCTGGGGGAAGGCGGCGATCCCCAGGCGCAGGTGTGCGGCTGGTTGAAAGACAAGTTCGGCGTGTCGTGGCAAATCGTACCGATCGCGGCCATCGAGATGACGAAGGGGCCCGACGCCCAGAAATCCAAGCGGGCTATGGAGGCGATGATGCGGATGAAGAAGATCGATCTCGCCGCCATGCGGCGGGCGGCAGAACAGGGGTGAATGCGGCTGTTTGTGTTTTTCTTTTTTTGCCGCAGATGGCGCGGATGTTCGCAGATGATTTCAAATACAAATGTTTTGCCGGTAAAACGAATACCGACTGGCATTGCACATCTGCGATAATCCGCGGACTCAATAACAAAATAGTTGAAGAATTCACCGAAAAGTGAGGATTTGCATGTTTGTTCAGCCCTATGTGTTTTTCAATGGCCGTTGTGAAGAAGCAATGAAGTTCTATGGCCAGGCGTTGGGGGCCGAGGTCACCACGATGATGCGGTTCGGCGAAAGCCCCGATCCGCAGTCGAAGATAAATATGGCGCCGGGCACCGACGATAAGATCATGCACGCGAATGTTAGGATTCGCGATACGCAGATTATGATGTCCGACGGCCGCTGCGAGGGCGCGCCGAAGTTCGAGGGCTTCGCGCTCACGCTGAATGCGACCAATGTGGCGGATGCGGAGAAGCTGTATGCCGCGCTGGGCGAAGGTGGCACTCCCCACGCGCCGCTCATGAAAACGTTCTTTGCCGAGCGATTCGGCATGATGACCGACAAATTCGGCGTGCTGTGGATGATCATGGCGGAAAAATAGTGTGGGTGAGTGGTTGCTTATCTGGGCGAAACGCGAGTCTTGTTGATCTAGGCGGCAACGAAATCAATTTGCACAATTGTGCCGGAGCGAATATGGAAACCGTGAATGAAAATTCAAGTGGCAGCGGAACAGGCGCAGCGTGTTCGACTTGCGGTTGTGGATTGACGGGCCTTGGCAAGAAGCTTGTCGTGGGTGTGATTGCCGCCATAGCTATGTTTTGTGCCGTGGTGGCCAGTCGACCAAACGACTTCAAGGTCTCGCGTTCGGCGACGATGGCCGCCACGCCGGCCGCCGTATTCGAACAAGTGAACGATTTTCACAAGTGGGATAATTGGTCGCCGTGGGCCAAGATGGACCCGAACGCCAAAACGACTTTTGAGGGGCCCACCAGCGGCGTCGGCGCGAAGTTCGGCTGGTCGGGCAACGGCGATGTGGGCGCGGGCAGCATGACGATTGTCGACAGCAAGCCCAACGAGCTCGTGCGAATTCGGCTGGACTTCACCAAGCCGATGCAAGGCACGAGCGATATCGAGCTAAAGTTCGAACCGCAAGGCGAGCAAACGAAGGTCACCTGGAGTATGGCCGGCAAGAACAACTTCATCGCCAAGGCGGTAAGCCTGTTCATGGATTGCGAAAAGATGATCGGCGATCAGTACGATAAGGGTTTGGCGAATTTGAAGGCGCTTGTGGAAGCGAAAGCGGTCGAGAAAACGGGTGCGTAAACGACGCAATTTGTATGGCAGCAGCCACGCGATGCTATAATCCGGGCGATAGGATTGGCAGGCGCTGTCGCGATGCGCCCGTCGAAATTACAAAATTAGTTATGACGCGATAGAACCCGAGAAGTATTATGTCCAGCGAATCACAAACGAATTCCATGAGCCAAGTGATGGTTTGGATGGGGCGCGTGCTGAGCGTGCTCATTGTGCCGCCGATGGTGATGGGGGCCATCATGAGTTTTCGATTGCCGCCGGAGATCATCAAAAACTTCGAGGCGATGGGTTGGCCGACGAGCGTGGCGGCAACGATCGGGGTACTGAATCTGGCCAGTTTAGCGATCTTTCTCCTGCCGCAAACGGCCGTGCTGGGAGCAATCTTGTTGACCGGCTATTTCGGAGGCGCCGTGGCCACCCATTTGCGAGTCGGCGAAAACGCCAAGTGCGTGGTGCCCGTTGTGTTCGGTGTGATCGTTTGGCTGGCGATCTACCTGCGCGAGCCGCGGTTGCGGGCGATTCTGCCCTGGCGGTTCAAATGACAATTGCATAGATAGCCCGGCCGTCTCGGCCGGGCGCGCGGTAGGTCGTACCGTCAAATCAAGAAGAGGCTTTCGTCGACCCGAGACGGGTCGGCTATCTCCGGAGATTCTTATGAGCAAAGTTCGCGTTTTGGTGGGCACGCGCAAGGGCGCGTTTCTACTTACTTCCGATGGCCAGCGGCAGAAGTGGAGTGTCGAGGGGCCGCATTTTGCCGGGTGGGAAATTTATCACCTGAAAGGCTCGCCGGTTGATCCGCAGCGGCTGTACGCCTCGCAGAGCAGTAGTTGGTTCGGCCAAATCATCCAGCGCTCCGATGACGGCGGCAAAACGTGGTTTCAACCGGGCACGCCGGCCGGCGAACCCATGACGACACCGGAAGGTTTTCCCAAAGGGGAGAGCAACAAGTTCGTCTATGACACATCGCCGGAAACGGGGAAACCGCTCACGACGCATCAGTGGTACGACGGCACGCAGCACCCGTGGGAATTCAAGCGAGTGTGGCATTTGGAGCCGTCGCTCGCCGATCCGGATACGGTGTATGCGGGCGTGGAGGACGCCGCGCTCTTCCGTTCGACGGATGGCGGCAAGTCGTGGCACGAGTTGGCCGGAATGCGCGGCCACGGCACGGGGCCGCAGTGGGCGCCAGGAGCCGGCGGCATGGGATTGCACACGATTCTTATCGATCCGAAGAATCCCAAACGCCTGTTCATTGCGATCTCCTCGGCCGGCACGTTTCGCACGGAGGACGGCGGCCAAACGTGGCAACCGATCAACCGCGGGCTGCGGTCGCAATACATTCCTGATCCCGATGCCGAAGTGGGCCATTGCGTGCATCGCATCGCGCTGCACGGCTCGCGGCCCGACGTGCTCTTCATGCAGAAGCATTGGGACGTGATGCGCAGCGACGACGGCGGCAATTCGTGGTGCGAGGTCAGCGGCGATTTGCCGAGCGACTTCGGATTTCCCATTGAAGTGCATGCCCACGAGCCGGAAACCGTGTACGTGGTGCCGATCACGAGCGATTCGCTGCATTATCCGCCGGAAGGCAAACTGCGAGTATATCGCAGCCGCACGGGTGGCAACGACTGGGAGCCGCTCATGAACGGCTTGCCGCAAGAGAATTGTTACGTGAATGTGTTGCGCGATGCGACGTGCGTCGATTCGCTCGACCCCTGTGGCGTGTATTTCGGTACCACCGGCGGGCAGGTGTACGTGTCGGCCGATGGCGGCGACCATTGGAACGCCATCGTGCGCGACTTGCCGGCGGTGGTATCCGTGGAAGTGCAGGTAATAGATTGAGGTATGGTCTGAAGCTCGCAGCGCAAGCAAGAGCGCTGTGCGCTACTTTGGTGATAGTCCACAAGGCACTTGCTTGCGCTGCGTGCTGCGATCGGTATCAAGAAAAAACATTATGGTCCGAATCATTCTTCCCTATCACCTGAAGATGCTGGCCAAGATCATTGGCGAGGTCGAACTTGATGTGGCCGCGCCGGTGACGTTGCGTGCGGTGCTCGATGCGTTGGAATCGCATTACCCAATGTTGTGCGGCACCATTCGCGACCAAACCACTGGTGTGCGACGGCCGATGTTGCGGTTCTTCGCGTGCGAGCAGGATTTTTCCAACGAACCGCCAAACGCCCAACTGCCCGCTGAGATTGCCGCTGGTACGGAACCGCTGCTGATCGTTGGTGCCATCGCGGGAGGTTGAGCGATAGCGGTCGTGCGGCGAGTCCAATGTCAGCGGTCGGCACCCAGCCACACGATATCGTTGAAGCGATCCACTGGTTCGTGAGCGGCCCACGCAATGCCGCGGAACAGAATAATGCGGAACAGCGGATCGTCAAACGTCCAAGAATAGTGGCCAGGGATGCACACGAAAACGCGACCTTTGCCTGGTTCGGTGGTCCAAATCTGCGGTTGCGGCCCGCCATCCTCGTCGGACACGCCAAGCACGCGGTCTGGCGGCAGCGTGCCGTAGAGTTTCCAGTACGATTCATCGACCAGTTGCAGGCGATCAAAATTTCGAGCGATGGGGTGATTCACGGCCCGATTGAATTTCAGCGTGAGCGGACCATGCCGATAAGCAATCGGCGCGTCCTTAGAGAGGCCGATGCGTTTCGCGAATTCCTTGCCGCGTTCGCGTCCATCAAGCGACCAATGGATGTACACGAGTCCGCCGCCGCGGTTGAGGAGTGCGTCGGTATCGGCCGCCCGCTGATCGTTCCAATCGCCGTGCTGATAAAGCACGACGACGTCGGCCCGCTTCAATTGTTCCGGTTTGGGCCATTCCCAGGCGGTATCCACTTGCACGTCTTTGGCTGAAGCTAAGAGTAGCGCCCAGGCCTTCTGCCAGGCCGGGTAGTCATGTTCGCCAGCATTATGGTCCTTCGGTCCGGCGACCAGCAGAATTTGCAGCGGGCGAATTTTCGCGGCAAGGTTTGGCGCACCAGCGAGCGCGGCGTTGACCTCTTCGCTGGTCCGCGACTTGGGCCGTGGGCCCGGGTAGTCACGCGGCATTGCGGTGAGAGGAGGTGCCGCCGTACTTGGCTCCGCCGCCTGAGTCGCCGCTGTGAGCAAGAAAGCAGCGGCAATCGTGACTACTGCGGCTCGTTTCTTCTTCAATGCTTTGTGCTGAAGATTAGAAGTGTCATTCATCGTTCTTACTCGCTGAAGCGATTGAAATCCAATAACATGAAACAGGTCATAAGTTTAATACAGAGGCGCGGAGATCGCAGAGCAATTTAGAACCGTCTCTAACCTCTCGACGAACTCAGCGCCTCTGCGCGAGGTTCTTCATTGATCACATCATACGGAACGCTCACACCAGGTGCGCAGCTTCTGCACCATGGTTTGCGCTAGTGTGAGGTGGAATGCAAGAAAAATCAACAGCTTGAGATGGCGGCGCGGACGCCATCCACGAAAGCTTGGGTGGTTGCTAAGCGCGTGTTCCTGCGACCCGCGACGCTTGTCGAGCAGTCGAAACGCGAACTTAGGCTTGGGCAGGAAAGTGGTTGAGTTGGTCGATCAACTGGCGCAATCGGCCGAGACTGCGGCGATTAAAGTGGAATATGAGCCGACTCTGCTGCGTGGTGCTGGCCAGGTCCACCTCCTGCCGGAAGTCGCCGTCGGCCAGGATATCGCCAAAGTCGCGCAGCATGGATTGCAGCTGTCCAGCCGCTACCGGCTTTTTGAGATGCATCACGAGCCGATTGCTCACATACTCCATGCGATCGAACACGCGGTAGAAGCCCAATACCTCGCCAACCGTCTCTTCGACACTGTCGGTCACGCGAAACAGTGACAGGTCTTCCGGCGAGATCATGCCACCCTCGAGCAAGTGCCGGCGAATGTATTTTAGCCAGTCTTGCCAGAATGAACCGCCGGGGGCATCAAGGAACACGAGCGGCATCAGCTCGCGCTTGCCGGTCTGCATGAGCGTGAGGACCTCGAACGCTTCGTCGAGCGTGCCGAAGCCGCCGGGCAGACACACCACGGCATCACACTCCTTCACGAACATGAGTTTGCGCGTGAAGAAGTATTTCATCGTGACGAGTTTGGCATCGTCACGAATGATCTCGTTCGCCGCCTGCTCGAACGGCAACATGATGTTAAGGCCCATCGACCGCTCGCGCCCGGCGCCACGATGTCCGGCCTCCATGATGCCGGTCGATGCGCCCGTGACGACAAACCAGCCGTTCTCGCCAAGTGTTCTTCCCAGTTGGACAGCAGCGGCGTAAGCCGGTGCCTCGTGCGGCGTGCGTGCGGAACCGAATATAGTGACTTTGCGTTGGGACCGGTATGGGGCGAAAACGGTAAACGCCCGCCGCAATTCGCGCAGCGATTGGCTGAGGATTTTGAGATCGTCGCGCGGCGTTGTATCGGCCGGCAAATGGGCCGCCGCCTGGCGCAGCCGACGAATCAACTCGGCAAGTTCCTGGCGGCTGGTCGGTCGACCATCGCCATTAAGGAGCGATTCAAGCGTGTTATCGCTCACGGGCCACTTCCATAATACCTGTCGCGGTCGGGGCTGAAACGTTATCGCTTAACCGGGAGCCAGCGGCGACGGCGTTGTGCGCAATTTGCCTCCGTCGCCGTTGGCTCCTGGTTAAACGATCAAGTCGCACTTGCGCGCGGTATAGGTATAGCAGCCTAAGCCGCGGGATGGCGGTAGTATTGGTAGGCTAGCAAAACTTCGTAGAGGTCGGCCGAGATCGTAATCGAGTCGTTTTCAAAGTCGCTCAGCCACGTGCGGCGGCTCGCCACGGCGTCGGCCAAAAGGGGCAGCACTTCGCCCAATTCCACAGTAATTGTGGCTGGTTCATTCGTGCTAGCGGAACGCACAGGTGCCTGCTTTTCGGCCGGTCCGCGATAGATTCGCAAGTTCGAGCGGGCCATGGGATGCTTCCTTACATGCCAGTGGGGGGATTCTAGCGCGCGGCATCTTGCCGCTTTTTCCAGAATCGCGAAACTCTGGATTCACATCGAAGTTATCGGCAGTCCACCTATAACGAATCGACTTTATTTCCCGACAACTCCTGATTTTTGACCTGCAAGCTCTCGCATGATGACAAGGAAGTGGCCGAAAACACCGACAAATGGCACAATAGGGCAGTTGCAGGCCCGCTACCGAATGCGCGATACTAATGGATCGCTGCTAGCAACGACGGTGAGTACGAGATGGTGAGTGCCTGGGGCCGAGTCATGGTAAAGCCCTTGGTGCACCTGGGAGACGAACTGCGGCTTAATCCCAGCCCCAATTGGATTCAGTGAGTTGCTGGCGACCAGCAACCAGCATGTTGTAACAGGCCCCGGTCAGCACTTTTCATGTCTTCTGTGAACGCGATCGACTATGCTCGGCTGACGCGCGAGCTTGGCATCGAACAGGATAAAATTGCTCGCACGGTTGCGCTCTTGGACGACGGCAACACCGTGCCGTTCGTTACGCGCTACCGCCGCGATCAAACGGGCGGGCTCGACGAAGAGCAGATCGGCCGCATTCGCGAGTGCGTCATCAAATTGCGGCTGCTCGATGATCGCAAACAGACGATCCTTCGCTCGATCGAATCACAGCACGCGCTGACGCCGGAGTTGCGCGAACAGATTGAGCGGGCCGATAGCGTCAAGCGCCTTGAAGATCTGTATTTGCCCTACCGGCCCAAGAAGCAGACGCTGGCGACCAAAGCTCGCGAGCAGGGCCTCGGGCCACTGGCCCAGGAAATTTTGTCGCAAGACAAAGCCTGCGCAGACTTGGATGCTCGCGCCGCCGATTTCGTGAACACCGACAAAGGTATTCCCGATGCGGCGACTGCCCTCTTAGGCGCGGGCCACATTCTGGCCGAACAGTTCAGCGAAGATGCCGAGGTTCGCCAGAAGATTCGCAAGATTTATCGCAAGACCGGCAAGCTCGTTAGCCAGAAGATCGAAGACAACCCCAAAAAGAATCAGCAGTTCCACGATTATCTCGATTTCCGCGAGCCGCTCAGCCGTATTCCGCCACATCGGGTGCTGGCAATCAACCGCGGCGAGCGCGCCAAAGTGTTGCGTGTGGCGGTCGAGGCCGACCAGCCTGCGATCGAACAGTTGGGCATCGAGCAATTGGTTCCACAGGAACATGCGCACCAGGATTTTCTCACCGGTTGTGTGCGCGATGCGCTGGCGCGGCTGATCTTGCCGAGCTTGGAACGTGAGGCCCGGCGGGAACTGACGGAGAAGGCTGAGACGCACGCGGTCGAAGTATTCGCGCGCAATCTGCGGAATTTGCTGCTCCAGCCGCCGTTGCCAGGCCGCCGCGTGTTGGCCATCGACCCTGGTTACAAGAACGGCTGCAAGTTGGCGGCATTGGATGAGTTCGGCAAGTTGCTCGCTCACGATGTTCTCTTCGTCGTCGGCAGCGACGAACTTAAGGCCGCCGGACGGGCAAAGATGGTGTCGTTCATTGCCGAACATAATCTCAGCGTTATCGCGGTCGGTAATGGCACGGCCTGCCGGCAGACGGAACAGCTCATCGCCGAAATCCTGGCGAACGAACTCGCCTCGCAAGACGTGCATTACGTGGTGGTGAACGAAGCCGGCGCGAGCGTCTACTCGACCAGCGAGGTGGGCCGCGAGGAATTTCCGGAATGCGACGCGATTCAGCGGAGTGCCATCTCGATCGGCCGCCGCTTGCAGGACCCGTTGAGTGAGTTGGTGAAGATCGACCCCGCCAGCATTGGCGTCGGTTTGTACCAGCACGATGCGCGGGCCACACATTTGCGCGAATCGCTCGATGATGTCGTGCAGTCGTGCGTGAGCTTTGTCGGCGTCGAACTCAACAGCGCGAGCACGCCGCTCTTGCGATACGTTTCGGGCATGAACCAACTGACGGCCCGGCGGGTGTACGAACATCGGCACCAGCATGGGCCGTTCCGAAATCGACAACAATTGTTGGAAGTGAGCGGCTTGGGCAATGCCACATTTGTCCAGGCGGCCGGCTTCCTGAAAATCGTAAGTGGCGATGAGCCGCTGGATGCCACCTGGATTCATCCCGAGAATTATGCGGCCGCGAAGAAGCTCTTGACCAAGCTGGGAATTGATCTCCACGAAGTGGCCAGCGGCGCTAGTGCGGCCCGAATTCGCGAATCGGTGGCCCGGCTGGATCGCGCGGCGTTGGCCACCGAACTCGGCGTCGGCCAACTCGCGCTCGATGACATGATCGAAGCGCTCTGCCGCCCTGGTCGTGACCCCCGTGAAGATCTGCCGCCGCCGATCTTCCGCAAGGATGTGGTGAAGTTCGAAGATCTGCAGGCCGGCATGGAATTGCGCGGTACCGTGCTCAACGTAGTCGACTTCGGCGCGTTCGTGGATGTGGGGCTATCCGATAGCGGTCTCATCCACATCAGCCAATTGAGTGCCGGCTACGTGCGCGATCCTCACGATGTCGTGGCGGTCGGCGATCAGGTGCGCGTGTGGGTCTCGACGATTGATCAACAGCGACGGCGTGTTGCGCTGACCATGATTCCGCCCGGAACCGAGCGTCCCCACCCCGCGCCCAAGCAACGTCGGGGTGGTGGCCGCCGCCGCCCAGATGGCCAGCAACATCAACAGCAACATGCGCCTCAAGCTGCCCAGCCCGCCGAAGCGACGGCACCGGCCGCTCCCGATCGAACTCCTCGCCCGCCGCGCCGGGCGGCGGCTGGCAAGCCTCGGCGCGATCGTCGTGGCCCGCCGCAACGTCAGCCGCGCACCGGGGCTTACGAGAAGCGTGCGCCCAAGGAACTAGTGCCGATCACCAAGGAAATGGAAGCCGGCAAAGCGTACCTGCGCTCGTTTGGCGATTTGCTGCAGTTCCACAAGAAGAAAGCAGAACACGAGCGCGAGGAGGCGCCGCCGAAAGAGCCGCACGATGCCTCGGGTGATACGAACGGCACGACCACTTAAGCTAGCTGAGAGCTAAGAATCGAGAGTCAAGAGCCAGAGGGGCGCTTCTGACTCTTGACCCTCCGCTCTTGACTCCACTATGAGCTTCAAAGAACGCCTCCAACGTGCTGCCGAACGCGGAAAGCAAATTCGTGCGGCCCAGCTTCATGAAGCGGCGGCAAAAGCGCTGAGTGAAGAAGAATGTCGGCGGCTCCATTCGCAGTATCGCCTGGCGCTTACCGACCACATCGAAAAGTGCTTGAGCGAATTGGCGGATAACTTCCCGGGCTTTCGCCTGGAATCGATTGTTGACGAAGCGGGCTGGGGGGCCGCCGTGGCCCGCGATGATCTGGCGCTGGTAGCTGGCCGCCGCGGCACCTATTTCAGCCGCATGCGCGTGGTCGTCAGCCCTTATAACCAGTACCAGGTGCTCGATATTGCCGCGAAAGGCACCGTTCGCAACAAAGAGGTGCTCAGCCGCACGCACTATCAGCGGCTGGCCGACGTCGATCTGCAGACTTTCCGCGAACTCATCGAAACGTGGGTGCTCGACTACGCGGAACTCTATTCCGCAGCGGTCTGAGCGGGATCTTTTGCCACAACGGCACAATGAGTTTCAAGAAGGACCAATTACCAAGCACCAATGACGTGAGTTAACTCTTGCCGGATTTGGTCATTGATCCTTGGTCATTGGTCATTCTTTTCTTCCGGCGTGCCGCAATGATGCTCGAACCATGCCGTCGCATCAGAGCTGCGATCGCTGCAATTGCCGCCCTGGCACAGTTCGTTCAGCTCGAGCCAAAAGCGGTTGTTCCGGTGTTAGCTTGGCGAGCCAAGCAGGCAACGCGGCCGAAGCTGGCGCTTTCACGACGATGGAGAACCGTACGCCATCACCAGCCTGCAATTGCTGTCCGACGGCCTGACCATCGCGTAGCAGTGTGAGTTGCACTTGACCGTGCATTTGCGAATAACCGGAAAGGCGACGCTCCACCGCCGCTTGCACACTCCGGTACGTCGCGCGCGGCAACGTAGCTTCCATCGCACCGGCTCGCGCGGCGAAATTTAGCGTGCGCTCGGCCGCCATCAGGCAACCAAATTCGAGCAGCGTCGCGGCCGCAACAACCAAGATGGCAATCGCCACGGCCCACTTCAAAACCCAGCGCACGTCGCGGATATGTCGGCGAGCAATAGACTCGACGGCTGTATTCGGCTCGGCGTTTTCGCCCGCCTCAAAATGGGCTAACAGCTCGTAAGAAGTATGGTCACGGTCCATACTTCCAGACTAATTACCACCACGAGCGGCGGCAAATAAATGGCCGACCCGTTTTTCGGCTCGCCGGCATGATGTATTGGAAATAAGCTCTTTTTCGCCCGGCCGAGACGGCCGGGCTATCTGCCGCTAGTCATCGTACGCAATTTCCAGCTTCGGCATGGCGGCCCTCATTTTAGCCACGGCTTTCTTGCCAACGGTCGTAAGACGAATTTCGAGCTTCTTGAGCGATTTACATTTCGTCAAATACTCCAGCCCGTCATCGGTAATGCCGGTTTGATTCAGCGCGAGCGTGCCCAGTTCGGGCAGCGTGGCAACCATCTTCAGCCCTTCATCGTCAACCTGGGTGTTATCGAGGTTGAGGTACTTAAGCTTGGTCAGTTTTGCGATGTGTTCCATACCGGGGTTTCCCGCTCGCGTATTCCACAGCGTGAGCCACACCAATTCCTTCATGCCGGTCAGGTTTTCCAGGCTTTCATCCGTGACCCGCGTTTCGCTCAGGTCGAGTTTGCGCAACTGTTTCATGTCGCGGAGATTCACGAGTCCCTCGCCGTTGAGGAAGGTCGCCCGCAGAAACAAAATTCGCAGTTTGGTCAGCTTCTTGAGGTGCGACAATCCCTCGTCACTTATCGGCACCCGCATGAGATCAAGGTCGTCCAGATCGGTGAGCCCCGCGAGATGAGCCAATCCGGCATCCGTGATTTTGACGTCTTCGAGCGCGAGCGTGCGCAGTTTCTTCATTCCTGCGAGTGGTGCCAAGCCGGCGTCGGTGACGCCCGCCGAACGAATCTTGAGCGCCGCCAATCCCGTGAGCGGCGCCAGATTCGCCATGCCTGCATTGGTGATCAGGCAGCCGCGAAGATCAAGCAGCCGCAATTTCTTGGCTTTGGCAACGTGCGCGAGCCCTGCATCGCCAATCTTAGTGTAGAGCAACGTCAGGTAAGCTAGTTCCGGCATTTTGGCCACGTGCGCCATGCCTTGATCGGAGATGCCGGTACACCGCTGCAGATTGAGCGATTTGAGTTTCGGTAGCGCCGTTAGCTTGGCCAAGCCCGCATCCGTGACCTGGCTGTTAATCAGGCTCAAGTCGGTCAGATTCTTGAGCGGTAGAAGCAAGTCGATTCCAGCGTCGGTGATCTTGGAGCCCCATATCTGCAACGTTTGCAGTTTCGGTGCCGCAGCCAACAAACGCAGATCGTCATCTGTGACCGGCCGGTCGTCTAAGTTGACGCCGATAATCTCGCCGGCCGCACCCTTTGTGACTTGGCCCGCAAGCTGTGCCACTCGCTCTAGAAGTGCCTTCTGATCCGCTTTGGCGGCCGGGGATGACGCAGCCACCAAATTCGCAAGAACGAACCCGAGCGCAATGAACCAACGATTCTTCGGCAACGGCATCGAACAATTCCTCGCAGTTTGCATACATCTTGTTAGGGGCAAGAAACCAGAATTCTCGCTTCCGATAGCCTAGTTTCCGCGACGACGCTTGGCAATTTGCCCCACGCCAACAAAGTGCGGGTCGCCGGTTCGATCACCCACTGGGCGAATACCTTTCATACCTTTCCCAGGCACGAACCCACATGCTTTAGGGGGGTGTTTGATTCACGCCTTTACCCTCGTTATGCTGTTAAAGTACCGTGAGTCAGGCGTTGGGGCCTGATGAGCTAACTTCCTCGGGCGGAAATGCCTGATTTACTTCGATGCCGGAGATAATCGCTATGTCATTCTCAACCGATCGTCGCAAGTTCCTTCAAACCACCGCGGCCGCGGGCATGGGCTTCTGGGTAACCGGCAGCGTCGAAGCTGCCGCCAGCAAATCGCCGAATGAACAAATTCAAGTGGGCTGCATCGGCGTCGGCGGCAAGGGCAAGAGCGATGTCGAGGATATGTCGAAATTCGGCAAAATCTTCGCTCTCTGTGACGTCGATGCCACCACGCTCGAAGGCATGAAGAAGGCCTACAAGACCGAACACAACTTCGCCGATTTCCGTGAAATGCTCGATAAACTCGGCGACCGCATTGACGCCGTGACCGTGAGTATTCCCGATCATAACCACGCTGTGGCAGCATCCAAGGCGATGAGGTTGGGTAAGCACGTCTATTGTCAGAAGCCGCTGACGCACTCGATTTGGGAAGCCCGCCGCTTGGGCGAAATCGCGAAAGAAACGGGCGTCGCCACGCAAATGGGGAACCAGTTCACGGCGCACAACCCCATGCGCAAAGCTGCTCACCAAATCCGCGAAGGTCAGCTCGGCACGGTGAAGGAGGTTCATATTTGGACCGATCGACCCGTGTGGCCACAGGGCGAGAGCCGACCGCCGTCCAAACCGGTGCCGGCAACGCTCAATTGGGAATGTTGGATCGGCCCGGCGCCATTCCGACCGTATGCCGACGGCTATCATCCGTTTAAATGGCGCGGCTGGTGGGATTTCGGCACCGGCGCCCTGGGCGACATGGCCTGCCACACCTGCAACTTGCCGTTCATGGCGCTCAACATGCGAGATCCTGTTTCGGTGGAAGCGGAGTGTGCCGAACATAATCGCGATAGTTATCCCCCGCGCTCGAAAATCAAATTCGAGTTCCCGAAGTTGGGCGAACGTCCGGCCTTTACCATGTATTGGTACGATGGCGGCAACAAACCCGCGACCGAGCTGTTCAAGGGAGTTACGCTCACCACCAAGGGCGATAACAACAAAGAGATTCCGCCGCCGTGCCAGAGTGGCGTGCTTCTCATCGGTGATAAGGCGACGATGTACGCCGCTGGCGACTACGCGGAAGAGGGCATCCAGATCGTAGGCGACGTGAAGGAACTCGACGTGGAATACCCGCGCAGTCCGGGTCACCAAAAGGAATGGTTCATCGCCATGCGAGACCCGAAGAAGCCGGCGATGTCGAACTTCCCGAATTACGCTGGCCCGCTGACCGAAACGATTTTGCTCGGCAACCTCGCCGTGTACAAGCGCGGCAAGGTCGAGTGGGATCCTGTCAATTTGAAACCGTTGAATGACCCGTCGCTGATGAAGATCGTTCACCCGAAATTCCGCGACGGCTACGAAGTTTAACCCGCGCTAAGATAGCGGCAACGCATTCGAGTGGCGAGCGACTTGCTCGCCACTCGATTTTGTACGCCGTACGGCGAATTGATCGCCGTTTAGATTGCTTCCTCAACCGGCCGTTTTGGCGGAGGTTCTGGTGGCCGAGGCGGGAATTGTCGGTCATGCGGTGGGCCTTCTGGGCCCTCCGGAGGCCCGCCCTTGAAACCACCATCGGGTGGAGGCGGACCATCAGGTCCAGGCGGCCCGCCTGGCCTGAATCCCGGTCCGCCGCGTCGGCCCGGCGGTGGCGGACTCTCGGGCATCGGCGCGATTCTATCCCCGCGCGGTCGAAATCTTCCGGGTCCAAATCCTGGCGGTGGTCCATTTCTCGGCCCACGGCTCCCTTCGAATAATTCCGGCCAGTCAAATCCAATTTCCGACTGCAAATACATGCCCTCCAAGCGTTCTTTCATCCTTTCCGAGGACATTTCCAGTAGTCGTTGTCGATCCTCCATAGATACTTTGTCGCTGGCAAAGAACTTCTCTAAGTCCTCGTCATTGCCGGTCGAACGCAAATCGCGGATCCATTGAAAGAACTGGGCGTGTTGCTGCTCTTTGTTCATACCGCGCCAGTGTTCCTGGGCTTCGTCACTCAACGACCGCACCAACCGTGTGATCGTGGCATCTCGCTGGGACGGTTCCTCCAATGTCGCTCGCAGCCCTTTGAGAATAGACCAAAATTGCAGATCTTCGTGGCCTGGGCCCAGCCGCCGGCCTTCGAGTGACTTACGCAGCTGCAAGTCATCCGCTCGCTCTTCCGCCAGTTTCGAGATTTCGCGTCGGAGCGCGTTGCGGTCATCGGTCGATAAGTGTTGCAACCGGCTGGCCTCTTGATGCAAGCGCTGCTCGATCGCCGCCACCTTCTCGCTTGGTGTATGCAGTTTGCTCAGTTCTTCTCGCAACCCTTCTCGCCACGGGCCGTTGTGGGGCGCGCGATTCAACCATTGGCCATACGCGACCAGGGTTTTCTGCAAATCGGGTTCGTTCTCCAAATCACGGGCCAGCTTGCGACGCCGATCTTTTTCCTCTTGGGGAGTCGGCAAATCTTCAAAGGTGCGGGCATTATCGGCCAGGTTCGATTTCTTTTCCGCCGATAGCGAGTCGACCCATCGTCGCCGCTCCGCCAGCGTGGGCGAACTTGCCTGCCGAAAATCGGCAACGGCATTGTTGAAAGCCGCAGAGTCGCGCGCAAGTTCGTCGATCTTTATGGATTGGGAGAGCTGCCTTAAGAAGTCGATGCTGTCGACTTGCGCGAGCACTTCCCCCTGCTGAAAAACGGGTAGGTCCGCGAGCTGCAAATTGTTGCGATGCACGGCCAGTGCCCGCATCATGAGAAATCCCATTACGCCGGCTGCTACCGCGCCCGCTAGCCACCATTGCCGCCGACTGCGATTCTCCGCCGCCGCGACCGATTTCCGCTGCGAAACATCCTCCTGCGCGGCCACGCACGCCAACTCGATCGTTGTGCGGGCAAAGGCATCATCGACCGTCGAAGTTGGTAGCGCTTCGAGCGCTTCCCACGCCTGATCGAGATCGCGAAGTTGCTGGCGATACTCAGCATCATTCGCCAATCGCTCTTCGACAGCGCGGCATTCGTCGGGCGCGAGTTCGCCGTCTAAATAGGCGACCAGTTCTTCATTTTGCGCCGATTCTGGTTGTGGCTGATTCAACGGTGACATAATCTGTCCCATACGCCGATGGGTGCCATAGGCACTGCTCGGAGTGGCCATGCGATCTTTGTGAGGGCCGCCTGCCCACGCCGAGCCGTGGGCATGGCACGCTCGCTTGTAAGCTCATCCGCCGTCCAAGTTTCATTACGTGCTAGTTTCTGTTGGCAAAGGTTGACTTTCGCTTGCCGGGTCGATTGGCAATCCCGATATCGGCGCCCCGCGATCCAGATAGGGTTGCAGCGCTTCGCGTAAGTTCATCCGCGCTCGCGACAGCAGCGACTTGACTGCCTGAGGCGACATATCCATGACCGCGCCAATGTCGGTGTAACTGAAGTGTTCGAACTTCGCCAACAACACCGCCATACGTTGTCGATCGCTCAATTTGCCAACCGCTTGCTGCACAGCCGCGCAAAGCTCAGCCTTATCCAATTGCCGCGTCGGCATCATCGCGCTGGCCGCCAGCGCTACGGCCTCCAGCGATTGCGGTGCCGAATCGTTCGGGCGCGGCTCCAGATGGACTTCCTTCCGCCGCGCCTTCGACCGCAATGCGTTCGAGGCCACGTTGCCGGTGATCGTAAACAACCAGGTCGAGAACTTTGCCCCGGGAACATATCGCTTCCGAGCCCGATAAACCCGTAGAAAAACTTCCTGCGCCAAGTCCTCGGCCAAGTCGCGGCTACCGACCAAATGCGTCAACAGCGACAGCACGCGATTTTGGTATCGTAGCATCAACTCTTCAAAGGCCTGCGCATCGTTATCGCGCACCTGCAGCATCAGCCGAACGTCTGGATCGGCCAGCGTATATCTTTCAGCAGTCGAATCGCTTGCCGACAATGGCTGCTCGTGCGATAAATAGCCGACCCGTCTCGGTCGGCGTGAAAGGTGCTTTTAGACCGGGCGGCAACTCGATTGTAGGCGTCTTACGCCGAAGTTGAATGCAACGATCGGCGTTACAAACGCCTCCTACCCCTAGCAAAGTGGCCGGACCTCTCTTCCAGCTTACACTTCGCCCCTGCAAACGGCGAGACTCGCCAATCCGGCCAGCAGCCCGCCGCGCACCCGAAAAGAACTAACCCCAAGCGCGGCCGCAGGTTCCGCTTAACTGGGGAAATACAGCGCGAATCGTTTGCGGCGAGCGATTCCGAGTCGACCTAGAGTAAGCTTTCCAACAGCAACCGCATTTTTCGCATTTCGCCGCGATGATCAAATCCTTCGAGCGGCGCCATATCGACAGAAAGAGCGCGGTCGTACCGCACCTTTTCTAGTTGTTGGATGAGTTTCCCGTAATCAATCTCGCCCTGGCCGACACGGACGTACAGCTTCTGCTTCGTGGAGTCGCGCAGGTGGACATGCTGCACGTACTTCATCACCTTATCGATCGGATTACCCTGGTGTGGTCCGGCGATGTAATGGCTGGGGTCGAGTGCCAGTCGCAGGCCCTTTACGTTGTCGCATAACACGACCGCGGTGTCGGGATCCTGCGACATGCAGCCGATTTGCGTCTTGAGCGCGACCACGGCACTTTCGAGCGAAGCGATTTCCACGAGCTTGCGCAGCCGCTCGATCTCTTCATTGAACGGCGTGCCCAGTTCCGAGCAGGGCACCACCAGCGTCACGACCTTAATCAGCTTGGCCAGTTTGCAGCACGAAGTGAAATGCGTGTAGTAATCTGGCCCCGGCGCAAGTTCAATATTCAACGCCGCGAGATCCAGCCGGTGCGTGTCGCGGCAGAAACGGGCCGAGCGCTCCAAATCCTTATGCACTTCCGAGGGCTTCAGCCCGCGTCCCGACTCGTGGATCGGCAATTCAATGGCTGTGAATTGCAGATCGGTCAGAATCTCGATGGCTTCGGGCAGCGGCAAATCGGGAAAACACTCAGTCGATGCAGAAACAAACACGCGCTCACTCCTTGTAAGAATAAGCGTCCACTTTAGCGGCGAGAGCCCGATTCTGGCAACCCGCTAGGAGTCAGAAGAGTGGGAGAGGGGGAGATGAGGAGATGGGGAGAATCAGATATATAGTATTTCACTGCATCTCCCCCTCTCCCCCTCTCCCCTTCTAATTCTGCCGCCGTTTGTCTCCGCGCGACTGGTTGTCCTAAAATGGCGCAGGCCCGCGTCAACCACGCATAGCTAGCACTTTCACGCATTTGTAGATCAGGAAAACACCATGGCGCCCAACGAAATGTATCCGCCCCCACCACCTCCACCTCCACTTCCTCCGCCGCCACCCCCCCAGATCATCGTGCAGCAGCAACCGCCCACCGCGTTTGGGCGGTTCGGCAAATGGCTGCTCGCACTTTTGGTCATCGCGGTGATGTTCATCATTGGGCTCTATAGCAGTTACCGCAGCTATTTCAGCCCGGCCGACGCACCGCAAGAAAAGTACCATTCGCTCGCGCGATTCGCTTCCAAGAAAATCGCCATCATCGAAGTCAGCGGCACGATCATGGAAGGCGAAGATAGCTTTGCCATGAAGCAAATCGACCGCGTCCGCGATGACGACAGCGTCGTCGGCATCGTCCTGCGGGTCAACTCGCCCGGCGGCACCGTGACCGGCAGCGACTACATCTACCACCACCTGCGCGACCTCCTGGAAAAGCGCAAACTGCCGATGGTGGTGAGCATGGGCAGCGTGTGTGCCAGTGGCGGCTATTACATTGCGATGGCGGTGGGCGATCAGAAGGACGCCATTTTTGCCGAGCCGACAACTTGGACCGGCTCGATCGGCGTCGTCATTCCGCACTTCGACGCTTCCAGTGGCCTCGCGAAACTTGGCATCCAGGAAGACTCGATTAAGAGCGGTCCGCTCAAAACGATGGGTTCGCCGACGCACCCATTGGGTGACGAGGAACGAAAGGTTCTACAGGCACTTGTCGATGACAGCTTCAAAGGTTTCAAAGAGATCGTCGTCGGCGGTCGGCCGAAATTCAAAAACGACGAAGCCGCGCTGAACGCCGTGGCGACCGGTCAAGTCTACACAGCCCAACAGGCGCTTGCGAAAGGTCTCGTCGACAAGATCGGCTTCATCGAATCGGCAATCGCCCGCGCTACGGAACTTGCCGGCGAAACTCCCGAGAGCGTGCGCTGCGTCAAGTACGAACGCCGACCGACGCTGGTGGGTGAACTCATCGGTGCCAGTTCGAACCTCGCCCCGGCACGAAGCAGTGTGGATGTAACCACGTTTATCGACCTTGCCTCACCGCGTGCATATTACCTTTGGTCGCTGGTGCCCAGCGTGCTGTCAAATCAGAAATGACGTCATCGCGGAAAACACGGGAGATCCTAATAGACGCAATTTAAGATTGACGATTTATGATTGACGATTGGAGGTATAAATCCTTCGTTGTTCTTCACAAAATCGTCAATCACAAATCATCAATCATAAATCTGGCCCCACTCAAAGTCAGTGCAGCATCTGTTAGCCAATATCGATAACGTTCTCGCCACTTGGCTGACTGCCCATGGCCAATCCCGCTATCGGGCGGGCCAAGTGCGGCGCTGGTTGTTCGCGCGCCGGGCCACGTCGTTTTCAGAAATGACCGACTTGCCTCGGTCCTTGCGCGAAGAATTAGCCGCGGAGTTCACGATTTGGACGAGCGCTATCGCCCGACACACGCAAGCCGCCGATGGCACTGAAAAACTGCTGCTCACGCTCGCCGGCGGCGGCCAAATCGAATGCGTCCTCCTGCGCGATGATTTCGACGCTCCCGTCTCGGATAGCGAGGGGCAGCGGGCGGAGGCGCCTCCTGCTAACCGCAACCGACAATCAGCCACCCAAAACAATCAACCGCCGTCCTCAACTGGCCGCCGCACAATTTGCATCAGCACGCAAGTTGGCTGTGGCATGGGCTGCGTATTTTGCGCGAGTGGCCTCGAAGGCCTGCAGCGCAATCTCACCACAGGTGAGATCGTCGAGCAAATGGTGCGACTGCAACTGCTGCTCCAACCCGATGAACGACTGAGCCACATCGTCGTGATGGGCATGGGCGAACCGCTAGCGAATCTCGATGCGCTCTTGCCCGCGCTGGCAGATGCCACGCGAGAAGATGGACTTGGCATCAGCGCCCGTCGAATCACGATTTCCACCGTGGGCCTCACAAAAGCCATGCGGCGACTTGCCGACACGAACCCGCGCTACCGCCTCGCGGTCTCGTTACATGCACCGAACGATCCATTGCGGCAGAAGATCGTGCCCGTGTCTGGAAAAATCCCCTTGGCCGACGTGCTTGCCGAAGCCGACAATTATTTCGACCGTTCGGGCCGTCAGCTAACGTTCGAATACGTGTTGCTCGCCGGTGTGAACGACAGCCCCGCGCAGGCCACCGAGTTGGCCCAGCTACTTGCCGGTCGCACCGCCATGCTGAACGTGATTCCGTACAACCCGGTGGCGGGCTTGCCTTATGCAACGCCCTCGCCGACCGCCCAACGCACCTTTCGTCAAATTCTGGAATCCCGCGGGTTGAACGTCCATTTTCGCCATCGCAAGGGCGACGCGATCGACGCGGCCTGTGGCCAACTGCGACGCCGAGCGAATGCCGAACCCCGTGCCGCCGGCGCGATCGCGAGTCAAGGAGACAAGGAGACAAGGAGACAAGGAGAGTATTGACGTGGCCTTGTCTCTCAGTCTTCTTCCACGATCAACGCACCGTGATTTGGTAGAAGCCAATCTCTTTCACCGGTGCATCGGACAGCACTTTGTTGACAACTTCGCTGATGCGCGCCCGTAAACTTGTGAGCGACGGATCTGCTAATTCCTCGCGGGTGCTTTTTCGCACGGCAATGAGTATCTCGTGCCGCATGCGATAGTTGTCGATCTCAAGTTGCGTGGTGACGATCGACAACTTCGAGCGCGATACGGTGCCGAAAATATGCACTTCCATCGTTGTGTATAGGCCAGTCTTCGGATCGCGCGGCAGTGTGGTTTGGAAGATCCCAAGATCGACCTCGGCCAAGGTGGTGCTGAGTGCGGCCGCTTCGGCTTGCTTCAATAGAGCTTGGCCGTCGTAGCACCCGCTCACAACGAGCGCGAGAACCAACGAGAGCCCGGCCAAGAGCCACCGATGGAACCTCAAGTAAGGCGATATGTGAGCAATCATAGGAGGCCGGGGGAGGATTCGTGCGTGTTGCTACAAGCGGTATGCGCGTCACAATCGATTCGCGGTCAAAATCATTGCCTACCACACGTTGTAAGCTTAGCCCGCAATTCGTGCTCAGGCGACGTATAGTTTCACGGGAGGGGTGTACCGTGCTCGCAGTCTTCCGCAATTCGCGCACCGCTTTCGCGCTGGCATTTGGGCTCATCGCGGCGAGCGGCTGCGGTTCGAAGTCGAAGTTCAAGTTCGATTGTATGGACGTGCTGCCGGCCGAAGAGGAACTTAACGAATTTCCGCTCGGCCAGTACAAGATCCCGGTTCCCTTGGTCGATACCCCTGGTCACAGCCGGTTTGGCGGCTGTAACCGACTGCAGTTCGATTTCGAGCTCTTCGCGCTCGTATCGCCCAAGGAACAGTCCCAATTCAAAGATGCTTGGACCCGGCACGAAGGTGTAATTCGCGATCGTGTGATCGACATCTGCCGGCGGGCCACGGCAGATGAATTAATGGAACCCGAACTTTCCACGCTGAAGGCCCGGCTTACCGATGCGCTTGCCACGCAGCTCGGCGAAAGACGTCTGCGTCAATTGTTGATCAATAACGTGGTCAGTCAGGAACTGTAATGGCGTCTCCTCATATCAGCTTGTGGGCGCGACGCTGCTCGTGGCACCTGGCGGCGATAGTCGTGCTGCTGACGCCTGGTTCCACATTTGGCTCCAGCCACGGTGGCGAGGGCGAAGTCGCCAAAACGGCGGTGCCAGTGGCAAAGCCGGACGAAATTCGCGGCGTGGAAATCGGCGAATTTCGCGTCCGTTCCGATTACCCGGCCGAAGCTCAAAAAAGTACCGTCCGCTTCAAATTGTGGGTTGCCCTCCGCGGCGATAAGTTGGCGGCCATGAGCCACCTGATCGACGAGCACCGGCAAAAGATCCGCGATGAAGTTATTACCTCCACTCGTCTTTCCCCACTCGGTGTGCTGGAAGAAACCGATCTGAAATCGTTCCGTCGTCGCATGCTAGTGCGACTCCGCCGCAGCATGCCGGAACTCGTTGTCGAAGACCTGTATATCAGCGACTTTAATCTGTCGATCAAGAGTCTCTGATGCTGTTACCCGCGGCGTACGGTAAACTGGAATCAATCTGCAGGTATCGACCAATTCTAGAGCACATTACCAAAATGCGTACCCGCGTTTCCTCAAGAAATCCGCTACGACAATGAAGATCGTCGGCACGAAAGAGAGCAAGATGCTCTAATCCGGCAAAGTAGTCGCCGATTGCGAACGCGCATCTTGAAGCGCAGCGGCGTCTGGATGCATGTATGTGGCCAGCTTCTCCCATTCCGCTGGGGATACTGGCAGCGAATCTCCCACGTTGGCATCCTCGGGAGCTGCCTTGTAAATGACGCCCGACGTAGCCGATTGGACAATTCCCGTGTCGCCCGCCGCTGGGTTCTCCTGCGCCGTGCAGTCGCAACTCGCAGCATCGACGACTTCCCAGTGATACCAGCAAATCTTCTTTTCCGCCTGGTACTTGGTGAGCACCTTCACGCTGCGCGGGCAACTGCACCCACAGGCAAACCAATCGCGCCAGCAGAATTCACATTTCGGCGCGGTGCTTTGGCAACAAGCGCACGGGTCGCACTGGCATTCGCCGCAAGCCACCGCGCAGTGTTTGCAGCCCTGCCGGCTAGGCGGGGGAAGACAAATATCCTTGCACTCGCTGCCGTAGCCGATGGCGGTGATTTTCTTGGTTTCGCACACCAACTTGCAGACTTTGCCGCACGCCGGGCGCACCAGGTCGAACCGGCAATGCTGGGCCACGCCAATTGCGGGAAGCAGGTTTGTCAACGCCGTAGCGATCGTCAATACGGTTAGGATTCGAAGTCGCATCGTTCACCTCGTTCGACCCGTGAAAGTTCCGTTCCCAAGAGTTCCACGGCTCGCGATTACCAGTCCACCTGCCACCGCACGCCGAAGATGTTGGCCGTCGAACTCGGCACACCCGCGTCAACGAAGTCGACGAGTTCCAGTTCGTAGTCGAACGTCATCCGCGACCACGGATTCTGGTACCAGTTCAGGCCGACGACAACGTCCTGATTGAACCCGCGGCGCCGATTGGCCGCCGTCGCCGGCACCGTCGCCACGATGTCGTGGCCCTCCTGTAGATTCACCCACGAATAACCGAACGCGAGTTCCCAAGCACCCCAACCGTAATTCAAGCCTTGGCGGCTATCGGTCAGGAAGAACGGCTCCAGCGGCTGTGTGCGATCGATCACCTTGAGGTCCTTACGATAGCCACGGCTTTCTCCGGTCAGGAAGTAACTGAAGAACGCGTAGCCGCCGTTATATTGCTCTCCGCTATTCATGAAGACCTGGAAGTATTCGCTTTGCACGCTCGCGGCACCCCAAATTTGCACGAACTCGGCATTAACCTGGTTCCATTCATCGCTGTTGGCCTCGGCCCCAAATCCGATGGGGCCTTGGCTGCCAACCCATGAGCGTGTGCCAAACTCAGCCAATCCATTGAGTGTGTTGTACGTCACACTCTGGTTGTAGGCGGCCGTTGGCGTGAGTCCCCCGATGTGGCGAAAGCTATAGCTGCCGCCCACGTGCGTGAGATAGCGACCGTTGGATGGTTCGTCATAATACGGGAGCCAGGCCAAACGGGCGTCGAACGACCAGTCGTTGTTGTCGCTGCGCCACAACCCGGTATTGGTCGGCGTATCGGGCGAGTCGGCGCGAAACAGGCCTGTGAACCAAGTGACATCCTGGCATTCGTCCGTCGTATCCCATACCATGACGCCGAAGTTTCGATCCGGAGTGAATGCTTGCGTTGCTGGCGACTTCTCCATAAATGTCAGGAATAGGTCGCCGCCGTCTTCTTCGCAGCCAATCGGCTCCTTGAAATGACCGGCGCGCACGTGGCCCACCCAGGGCAGCGATTGCTGTTCCGCATAGATATCTTTGTACGCGATCGCCGCATTCGTACCACGGAATTCAACTTCCAAGCTGTAGTTCAAGTTCTCGTAGATGTTGCCCTTGCCACCCAAGCGGAATGAGCGAAAGCCAAGCTCGTTATCGCGATCGGTATTGAAGAAGGCTTTCGTGGCTTCGTCGTCCGAGTACGTGACACCATCGAAGTAGATGCGTCCGGTCGGCGTGAACGTCGGTTTCACAATCGTGTCGATCTTCTTCGGCACGCATTCGGGCGTGTCGTCCTTCTTGTCCTTCTTGGCGCCATCGGCGGAGTCGTTCTTCTCATCTTTTTTGCCGGCAGCGTCTTTGTCCTTGGCTTTGTCGTCCGGCTTGTCGGCTTTGGGAGCGGGCAGCGCCTCGGCTTTGTTCGCCTTCATTTGGCGAATCGTTTCTTCAAGCGCTGCCACGCGTTTGGCCAACTCGGTTTCGTTACCCGTTGTCCCTTGGCCAGTCGCGCCCGCTTGCTTCGAGTTCGGAGCATAGGTCGAAGTGGCTTCGAGCGCCGAGTTAGCCGGTGTCGGCCCATTCGAGCCGGGTTCCGCCAACACCAGTTGACTTGCGCCCGCCACGTTGCTGTCCGAACTGTCGGCCGCGACGACGTTGCCGTCCCAACCGTCGTTTTCCGTGAGCGGCGTGTTGGCTGCCAATAGCTGGGCGTACGCCGGAGAGCTGGAAATACCGCACCAAACCGCTGCGCAGAGAACGCCGCCGATCAATGCCGCCGCGGCCAACCGGCGAATGATGTTATCGTTGAGCATATACTGCTTCGAGAACGCCAGCCGCAACAATCATCCACGCAAGGTCATTGCGTGCTGCGGCGGCAATTGCTTCGTGGGCTGGTGGTCCGCGAGTGACCACGGTCGGAAATGAACACCCACTCGAGCCGACTCGTCATGGGAGCCGCCACGCGGCTACATTTGGCAAATCGACGATTCGATGCTGTCTCAATCAGCACAAGCGGTGCAAAACGCACTGCTGGCATAAGTGGAATCGGCGGATATCCGGATTAAACCACAAATGTTCGCATCTTTGCCAGGAACAATGCTAGCGTCTTCCGCCAGGTGCCGGTTTCATACACCGCAATGTCACGGGAAGGCCGAAAAATATCTACGCCTTACCGTCGCGCTTCCGCTTGCCGAGCCGCCATAGTTGATTCCGGCGGCGTCATTAAGAAGGCAAACAAATCCCCGATTTGTTCGAGCGATAATTTGTTCGCCAAGCCCTCCGGCATGGTCGACACCTTACACGGCTGAATTTCCTCAATCTGTTCAGCCTTGAGCACGACTTTTTGACCGTCCGATTGCAGCACCGTCGTCCCGCCATCGGCCGCTGGGGCGACAATCCCGGTGTACGTCTTGCCGTCCGCCGTAAGAATTAGCTTGCTCGCGTACTGGTCGGAAACAACTTGGTTTGGATAAATAATCGACTCCAGGATTTCCTTACGCTGAAAGCGTTGCGAGACTGTCGTCAGGTCGGGACCGATGCCCTCACCGTGCCCGCCAAAGCGATGGCAATTAATGCACTGGCCATCCTTGAACACCTGGGCGCCGCGCTGCGGATTGCCCGCTTTGCCTTCCGGACTCTCAAGATATGCCAACAACTCCTCGTAGCTCCATTTGTTCGGCTGCGCTTCCTTGGGCAATTCCGCTGGCCGCTCGTTGGGGAACGTCGTTGCGTACCATTGCTGCCAACTCGTAAGTTGGTCGGCCAACGGCGCGTCCGCCTTCGCCGAAGATTGCCCAACCCACTTCGTTAATAGCTTCGCGGCCAACTCGCCGCCGTTCGCTTGTAGCCGCAGCCCCAGCAAAATTGCGTTGCGATAGGGTTCCGACGTTTCCGGTTGTCGATTCACTTTCAACAGCGCGGCCAGTACTTCTCGCGCCGGCTCGCCTTCAATGGTGCGAAGCGAGTCGACCATGATTGGCCAATTTTCACCATCCGGATGTTGTGTGAGACTCATCGCCACCGGGGCCCGGCGTTCGGGATTCTTCAGATAGATATCGCGCAAGTATTTGAGCGATTCCGCTTCACCGCTCCGCCCCAGCACCGCCACGATGCCGACGCGCAACCGCGCCATCGGTTCACCCGGCTTGCCTTCCACGCGCTGGTCGAGCGCCCGGATTTCCGCCAGCACGCTCGGCCCCGGATTCTCCGGCAAACCGGCCAGCACCGAAAGCACCGAGGTAGGATAATCTTCTCCGACCGCAATGAGTTGCTGCCGTTCCTTGAGCGTCAACTTGGTGAAGAAGTCGCGGGCAAAATACTCGATGTACCCCTTGAGGCTGTGCCCACCCTCCACGCTACGCACGGTTTCCAGGTAGCGCAGCATCACCAGTTTGTCGGCTGTCTCCCAGCCTGCCGCAATGTGCGGCGCGTACGCCGCGATCTGCATCTTCTCAACTTCTGGAATATTCGTTTCCAATTGGTGCGCGAGGGCATGGGCCGCGCCCGGAGGCTGCAAATATACCAATAGCTTCACCAATTCGCGATTCATCATCGCGTCGCGCGTCGGGTATTCCCGCAGCAACTGCTGCGTCAACGTTGGCACTTCGTTCGGTGGGATCTTGCCGCGAATCATAGCCAGTTGCACAACGCGCAATAGATCGAGGAAGTTCGGATCACTTAACTCACCTGGCTTCAGGCCTGGTTCATTCACGTTGCCGCGCAGCATGGCCTCGCAATGCACCAGCGTTTGCTGCGCTAGTTCCTTGGAGGGATACTGGGCCAACAGCCCCGTGGCACCATACAAGAACGGTCGCGATGCCGTCTGCGCAAAAACTTGCTCCTGCCACTCTTTCGCGGGCACACGCTCGAGCGCCCGGCGGGCCGCGAACGCCACGAAGCGGTCTTTGTCGCCCAGCAACTCGATCAACACCGCCGTGGGCTTTTCGGTGCCACGATGTGTGATCGACTCGCACGCCACACGCCGCACCCAAGCATCGTTGTCGCGCAACAGCGCGACCAGCGGTTCGCCGAGTTCCGCATCATTCCGATTACCCATCAATCGCGCCGCCCGCGCACGCAGCGCCGCATCTTTATCGGTGGATAGTTCCTTCAGTAAAGCTGCCGAAGGCGCCGGCCCATAATATGTCAGCAACTCAAGTGCCCGCAGTCGATCGGACGACGGACTCTGCGAATTCTTGAGGATTTGTTCCAACTCGGCCTGCCAGTGATCTCCCAGATTCCGCCGCACGGCCGCCACGCGCGCACGTGCCCAATCGCTCTGCAATTGCGGCTGATCGAGGGCCTGGCGAATGCCTTGGCCCAAGTTGATGTTCTTCGGATTGGCAGCTCCGGTCCAACGCACGCGATACACGCCGCCATCGGTGCCGCGACCGCCCGTGCAGAAGTACAGCGCACCGTCCGGTCCGACATCGAGTCCCGTCACATTCAGCGGTCGACCCTTGAGAAACGTCGAAGCAGTTGCCTTGTAGCTTGCGCCGTTGCGTTCGAGCTTAATGGCATGAATCTGCCCGAGCGCCCAATCGGCAACGAACAACGTGTTCTGCAGCCGCGCCGGATAGGCCGTGTGGTTGTACCAGACGATACCCGTCGGCGAGCCGGGCCCCATATCGGCCGTCGGCGGCAGGCTATCGAGGTAATACGCTGGCCACTTCGCCCAACCACTCCGCCAGCCGTATTCGCCGCCCGGCGTCACGTGTACCACGCGTGTCGGCCGATACCAGGGCGAACCGATGTCCCATTCCATGTCGGCATCGTAGGTGAACAACTCGCCGTCGCCGTTGAATGTGAAGTCGTAAGGATTCCGGAACCCGCCAGCCACCATTTCGACAAAACTGGCGTTCGTATCGGTGCGGATAAATGAACCGCCCGGCGCCGGCACGCCCACCGCGTGACCGTTCGGGTCTTCGTACCGCGGCTGAACCAAATCGCCTTCGTACGTTGAAACGTACGGGCTCCGCGGATCAATCGAGGTCGCGACCTGCGCGAAATTGCCCGACAACACGTACAGCAGGCCATCGGGCCCAAGCCGCACGGTGTGCGGGCCGTGCTCGCCGATAACACCGCGATACTTGACGAGTGCCACGATCTTTTCACACTTGCCGTCCCCATCGGCATCCGTTAGCTGATACAGCGCGCCGCCCTCCGGCCCATCGCCCACGACATACACTCGATTGCCGAGCGACAAGATACCCTGAATGTTTTTCACATCCGGGCAAAACTGTTCGACCGTTTCGAACTTGCCATCCTTGTCCTTGTCGCGAATCAGTTCGAGGCCGGCGCCTTCGCGCGACACGATGATGTCGCCCGTGGCGTTAAACGCCATCGCGATGAGCGAGCCCGCTTGTTCGTCGGCAACGAGCCGATCGACCACAAACTCCGGATCGACCAGGAATCGCGAACCTTCCTCGGCGATGACGACTTCATCGCCCCACGGCAACACGGCACCCAGCGGACCATACACATTCGCCGCCAACCATTCCTTGTCGTGCATCCGCAACTGTGCCCATTCGGCCGGCGGCTTCAAGCTGGTCTTCCACGTGGCATCGGTCGAATAACTTTCATACGTGCCGCCTTTCTCGCGCACGAGCACTCGTGCCACCAGGCCCGCCGCACCGGCATCGGTGTTGGTCGCCTTCACAGCCACCACATTCGTGCCATGCACCAGGAACTTCTGGATGTCATGCACATCCATCTTACGCCAATCGCTGCCTCGACCTACCAGCCGGCCATTCACATAAAGTTCATATTGATTGTCGCACGCGATGTGTACCTGACCGAAATCGGCTTGGTTCAATTCGAACGTCTTACGGAAGTAACATTCGCCGACTGGCACTTCATCTTTCTTTTGCGCGGGCGACCAAATCCAATTCGCGCCAATGAGCTTCAAGAACGCCGCCCGTTTCTCCGCATCCGCCTTGGCTTTGTCGGCAGCCGCCGCTGTACCGCTCGGTGCTGTTACCTTCGACGGCGGTGTGGTGCTCTTCGCTGTGGACGAGGTTTGCGGCGTCGTTGCCGCTTGCGGCTTAGCCTTGGTCGCTGGCTGCGGCCGTGTCGCTACTCGCACCGGCTGTTGACGCATTTGCGCCTGATTCTGCGGCTGCATCGTCCGCTGCCGCGTCGTGCCGTTATATTTCCATTGCGTCGCAGTGCTGTTGGTGCGCGGCTTCTGGGTGATTTCGTCCTGAGCGGCCGATTGCGACGCCGGGCCGCCCACAAGTATCGCAGCCATCAACACAATAAACGCCACCGGAAAGCGCCGATCCGCCATAGCATCCTCAACGATCGAAGGGGTCGCGGGTAAAATTGGGGCGGCAGCTTAGCAGTCGCCCCCCGTTGGCAGCAACGGCTGTTGTGAACCAAACGGCGTTGCTAGCAGTAACAACTGAAGAAGCTGCGAGTTTTTCGCCCTGCCGGATCGCCGCACTTGCTGTCGTTGACGTGATGTAAATCATTCTGTAGCGTACAGTTCCGTCAAAGTGCTGGCAGCGCTGCTGCCTTAAGGCAAGAAGGATGACCCATCGCTTCCGCTGCATTTCTTGCTCACTGATCGCAACATTGCACCTAGTTCAACAGGATCCACATGACTCCTTCTTCTGCTTACTTTCGCTTGAACTTGCAATGGTACTGGGTGCTCGTCCTTGCTGTCGCGGTCGGCTGCAGCTCACGCAGCGATTCGTCGTCCCAAAAGAAAGCCGAGTCCGCTCCCGCTGAAAAAGCGGCGACAGATGCGAAGCCATCCGTCGCCCCGGCCACGGCAAGCAAAAGCCCAGCGGTCGACGAACCGAAAGCCGCCGCTCCCGCCAAGCCTTTCAAACTCGGTGACCTGATCCAACCCTTCACACCGCCACCACTTGCGGAAATTGATAAAACCGCCGGCTGGATCGACAACCCCGTCCTCAGCGGCATGGAAATCATGCGCAAAAAGCAAGAGTCACTCGGCCCGCCGCCGGTTTCCATCGCGACCGCTCTTTCGTTGCGCAATGATTCACCAGAAAACAACGCTAAAATTCTCGGCACGTTAAGCCGGCTGGCCCCCGCCGACGGAGCAAGCGTCGACTATGAAGCCACGTTGGTGCGGCACACTTCCGGTGATCTGAAGAGTTCCAATCCTCTTTTGCAGAGCAGCATTACGGAAGCCGAATTTCAGGGGCTGACATCCACCGGCTTGCTCACGTTCGATCAGGACATGCGCGACTTCGCGTCGAACGATTCCGTTTTATCCTGGCAAACAAGCAAAGACCACTTGATGGATAAGTTCGTCCTGCGCGATGACCTGACTTGGTCCGATGGCAAACCGATTACCGCCCACGATGTCATGTTTTCATTTCAGGTCATCATGACCGAAGCAGTACCGATTTTGGCGGTGCGCACGGGCACGGATCAAATCAAATGGGTCCAAGCCTACGACGATCGCACGGTCGTGATTTTTCATAAAGAAGCCTTGGCGACCAACCGCGCGAATATGAACTTTCCAGTGATTCCCAAGCATGTGTATGAAAAATCGATTGCGGATGATCCCACGATGGCCCGGTCCGAATATCACACGCGATTGGAAGATCATCCGATCGTCGGTGGTGCTTACGAATTAGTGAGCCGAGTTCGCAATCAGGAATTCGTCGTTCAACGGCGCGAAAGCTACTACATGCACAATGGGAAACAGGTTCGCGCAAAGCCATATTTCAAGCAGGTGCGCGTGAAGGTAATCGAAGACTTTAACACGGCGCTTCTGGCGCTCAAGGCCGGTCAAATCGATCAGATGGAACTTCGCGCCGAACAATGGTCCGACCAAACCAATGGCGACGACTACTACCAGCGCAATACCAAAGTCACCGGACCAGAATGGACGGAATTCCATTTCACCTGGAATTTGAAGTCTCCGATCTTCCAGGATAAGCGTGTTCGCCAAGCCATGTCTTGGGCCTTCGACTACGATGAATTGCTAAAGAAAATTCTGCATGGTTTATATCAACCGTGCCGCGGGACTTACCATCCTGACGCGTGGTACTTTCCAAAAAATGGCCCCCAGCCCTATCACCAAGATCTCGATAAGGCCGAAAACTTGCTCGATGAAGCTGGCTGGATCGATAGTGATGGCGACGGTATTCGCGACAAGGAAATCAACGGCCGTCGCGTGCCATTCGAGTTCACCTTGCTAACGTACCAGACGGAAACTGGTATTCAAGCCGCCACGCTTCTTAAGGAGTGTCTCCAGAAGATTGGCATCACCTGTAATGTGAAACCGACCGAATTCACCGTCTTAGTCGATTCGCAACAAAAACGGCAATTCGATGCCGCGATGGGCGGCTGGGGCGTTGGCACCGATCCCGACCAAACCTCAAACCTGTACGCTACCGGCGAAAGCCGCAATTCTTCCAGCTACTCGAACAAGCGCGTCGACGAACTCTTCAAACAAGGTCGACGAGAATTCGATCGTGATAAGCGTGCCGCCATTTACGGCGAGATTCACAATATTTTGTGGGAAGATCAGCCCCTTACTTGGCTTTTCTATCGTAATTCGTTTTACGGATTCAATAAGTCTGTCCGCGGCTACAATTTTTCGCCTAAAGGGCCCTTCGATTATAGCCCTGGCTTCGATAGCGTTTTTAAGGCCGCCGCTGCGCCATGAACTTAATAGTCATTCGGGCATAACGAGCATGAGGAGGAAATGCCTGCGACTAAAGCACACGGTATTCGAATTTAAGCAAGCGTTGCCACGGTATTTTCCCCACCATGTTCCACTACCTCATCCGCCGACTCGCGCTGGCATTTTTGACGCTCATCCTGATCACGTTCCTCGTCTACGCGCTCATTCGTCACATTCCGGGCACGCCGCTCACCACCGACCCGGCCATGATGAACCCGGGCAAGATGCCGAGCCAAACCGACATCCAGCGTTGGGAAAAACTCTACGGCCTCGATAAACCTTGGTACCAGGCCTATTTCGTTTGGCTGGGCAACGTCGTGCGGCTTGATTTCGGCCGCTCGATTCCCCAGAACAACAAACCGGTCGCCCAACTGATCGTCGAGCGTGCACCGGCCACACTGATGCTCTCGGTCACATCGCTGATACTGAGTTATTTGCTGTCGATTCCCATCGGCTTATGGGCCACCGTGCGCGCCGGCACCTTTCGCGAGCGGGCGGTCAGCACGCTGCTCTACATGTTGTATTCCTTGCCGGCGTTCGTCGCCGCGCTCTATCTCCAACTGCTGTTCTACTCGAAGCTCGGCTGGCTGCCGCTGTTCGGCATGGTGAGCGACAACTACACCTCACTCTCCACGGCCGGCAAGGCCTGGGACATCCTCAAACACGCGATTCTGCCCATCACTTGCTTCACCTACGGCAGCCTCGCGTACGATAGCCGTTTTATCCACGCCAATATGGAAGAAGTCATTCGCCAGGACTTCATTCGCACCGCTCGCGCCAAGGGCGTGCCGCCCTGGCGTGTTATCTGGCACCATGCCTTCCGCAATACATTGATTCCGTTCGTCACACTCCTCGGCCTTACGTTGCCAAGTTTGCTTGGCGGGGCTGTGATCCTCGAACAAATTTTTGGCTGGCCCGGCATGGGCCGGTTGTATTTTGAAGCCATCGGCCAGCGAGACTACGACACCCTCATGGGCCTCACGCTCATGTTTAGTGTTCTTACGTTACTAGGCCAACTCTTGGCCGACATTTTGTACGCCGTCGTCGACCCCCGCGTCACTTACAGCTAATAAACACTCCCTCTCCCTCTGGGGAGAGGGCCGGGGCGAGAGTGCCCCAAAGAACGAATTCATCTGCACCTGATCAAACCCACACGAACTCATTCCTCGCAACTCGCTCCTCACAACTCGCGCCTCGCATGAGCACCATCCCGCAACTTGAACCGCCTTCCGTCCCGCCGCCCACCACGCCGGCGCCGGCCGAAGTGCGTTCCCTTGGCTATTGGCGCGAAACCTGGCAGCACTTCCGCCGCCGCAAACTGGGGGTGATCGCGTTGGCCTTTGTGGCCGTGCTGTGCTTCATCGCCCTGTTTGCCCCGATGATCGTCGGCACGAAACCGATCATCTGCAAATACAAAGGTCATGTCTACTTTCCCTTCATGGGCTACTATGTCCGCAGTTGGGAAAACCCGATTTTCTTGAAAGATCGCTTCCGCGACGTCTACTCGACCGCACTTAAAGCGAAGGATCCGGAGAGTTGGGCAATCTGGCCGCTTGTCTATCAAGACCCGTATCGCCGCGTGCGCGATGGCGAGTGGCCCGGCCAGCGCGGTAACCCCGTCGGCACCGATGGCAGCCCCAATCGCATCAACTGGCTGGGCACCAACCAGCAAGGTTTCGACGTGTTGGCCCAAATGGTCCACGGCACCCAAATCGCGCTCAGCGTCGGCTTCGTCAGCATGAGCATTGCCGCCGCGATCGGCATCACGCTCGGCGCGCTCGCTGGTTACGTCGGCGGTTGGGTCGATATGCTCATCAGCCGACTCATCGAAGTCGTCATGTGCATCCCGGCATTGGTGCTCATCCTGGCACTTGTAGCCATGCTCGACCACGTTTCCAATTATCACCTCATGGCGATTGTGGGAGTAACCAGTTGGACCGGCATCGCCCGACTTGCCCGCGCCGAGTTCCTGAAACTCAAGGAACTCGAATTCGTAGCCGCCGCCCGCGCGATGGGCGCCGGCCGCCTCCGCATCATGTTCCGCCACCTACTCCGCAACGCCTTGGCCCCCGTGCTCGTGCCGATCACGTTCGGCATTGCCGATGCGATCCTTATCGAGAGCGGCCTCAGCTACCTGGGCTTCGGCGCTTCGCCCCCCAACCCCAGTTGGGGCACGCTACTTCACTCCGGCCGCATTGCCATTCAACAAATGTGGTGGCTGATCCTATTTCCCGGCGTCGCCATCTTCCTCACCGTCCTCGCCTACAACCTCATCGGCGAAGGACTTCAGGAAGCGACGGATCCGAGACTGAGACAAGCAACCTAGACAAGAGCGGAGAGACAAGAGTCAAGAGCCAGAATTCCAAGAGGGAATAAGACAATGATTCAAATTTCCAAGAGCGCTCGTGATTTCATCGACTTCCCTGTTCACGCAACACTACCAACTCTGGCTCTTGACTCTTGTCTCTCGACTCTTGACTTCTGGCCCCTCGCCCCTCGCCCCCACTAACGCCTAACGCCTAACGACTAACACCCAATGCCTCCTTCCGTCCTCGAAGTCTCCGACCTTCGCACTTACTTCCACACCGAGGAAGGCGTCGTCCGCGCCGTCGACGACCTCGACTTCCGCCTCGAACAGGGCCGAACGCTTGGCATCGTCGGCGAGAGCGGCTCGGGCAAGAGCGTCACGTCGCTCTCGATCATGCGGCTGCTCTCATCGAACGCGCGTATCGAAACTGGCCGCATTTCGTTCCTCGGCAAGGACCTCGTCGGTCTGCCCGAACGGGAGATGCAATCGATCCGCGGCCGCGATATCAGCATGATCTTCCAAGAGCCGATGACCTCGCTCAACCCGGTCTTCACGGTCGGCGCCCAGATCATGGAGGCGATCATCCTCCACCAACGCGTCAGCAAAGCCGAAGCCCGCCAACGGGCCATCGACCTGATGCGCGAAGTCGGCCTCCCCAAACCGGAGCAGCGCGTCGATTCCTACCCGCATCAAATGTCCGGTGGCCAAAAACAGCGTGTCATGATCGCGATGGCCCTCTCATGCAACCCGCAACTGCTGATTGCCGATGAACCCACCACCGCGCTCGACGTCACGATCCAAGCCCAAATCCTCGAAATCCTCCGCGAACTCCGCGACACCCGCGGCATGGCCATCATCTTCATCACGCACGACCTCGGCGTGATCGCCGAAATCGCCGACGATGTGCTGGTCATGTACCGCGGCGAAGAAGTCGAGTATGGCCCGGTGCTCGACATCTTCAGCAATCCCAAACACCCCTATACCAAAGGCCTGCTCGCCTGCCGCCCACGCCTCGAAACGAAGTACCGTCGCCTCCCCACCGTCGACGACTTCATGGAGACCATCACCAACGGCGGAACACAGCCCTTAGCGTCGGCGGCAACGCCGAATCTACCGCCATCACCCCCCGCCCCCTCTCCCGTCTCCCCCTCAATCCGCATCATCGAAAAAAAGATGACCCCCGAGCGGCTCAAGCATCTTGAAACCGCGGGCCGCGGCCGGCTCCTCCACCCCAAATCGGAACTCTCTTGGATCGGCCACCCGTGGGAAGAAGGCGAACACGCCCCCGATTCGCAAACCGTCGCCGAAGGCACGCAACCACTCCTCGCGGTAAAGAACTTGAAGGTGTATTTCCCCGTTCGCCGTGGCATCCTCGCCCGCACGGTCGATCACATCCGTGCGGTCGATGACGTGAGCTTCAACGTCTACCCAGGCCAAACGCTCGGCCTCGTCGGTGAAAGCGGCTGCGGCAAAACCACCACCGGCCGGGCGATTCTCCGCCTCATCGAACCTACCGGCGGCCAAGTCCTTTACCGCGGCATCGACCTCGCCCAACTTTCCGGCGGCGAACTCCGCGCCCTGCGTGGCAAGATGCAGATCATCTTCCAAGACCCCTACGGTTCGTTGAACCCGCGCATGACGATCGAATCGGCCATCACCGAACCGATGGTCATCCAGCGCATCGGCTCGAGCCGTGCCGACCGCCGCGACCGCGCCGCCGCCCTCCTCAAGGAAGTCGGTCTCGGCCCGCAATTTCTCCGCCGTTATCCGCACGAATTCAGCGGCGGACAACGCCAACGCATCTGCATCGCCCGCGCGCTGGCCGCCGGCCCGGAGTTCATCATTTGCGATGAATCCGTCTCTTCACTCGATGTGAGCGTGCAGGCCCAAGTGCTGAACCTGCTCAAGGAACTGCAAGATAAACGCGGCCTCACCTACATCTTCATCAGCCACGACCTCAGTGTCGTAAAGTTCATGGCCGACATGATGGCCGTCATGAACGACGGCAAGATTCTTGAATTCGGCCCCTCCGAAAACATTTACAGCAACCCGCGCGAAGCCTACACCCGTCGCCTCATCGACGCCACCCCCAAGGACGACCTCGACCTCATCCGCCGCCGCGTCGCCGAACGGGCGAAAGCATAAGGACAAACCTATATGCTTCTTTCCGTTTACCTGGAAACCACGATTCCCAGCTACCTCACCGCGTGGCGTAGCCCGGAACTGGTGATGGCCGCGCGTCAAGAAATCACACGCGACTGGTGGGACAATCGTCGCGGTCAATTCGACCTCTTCATTTCGCAATTGGTCATCGATGAAGCGAGTGCTGGAGATTCGGATGCGGTCGCACGGCGGCTCACGGTTCTGCAAGACATTCCTCTAATCGAACCGCAGCCGGGAACTGAGGAGCTCATCGAATCGCTAATCCGAGAGCTCTCACTTCCCGTCAGAGCTGCCGACGATGCCGTGCATATTGCTTTGGCCGTTATCAACGGCATCGACTTCTTGCTCACATGGAACTGCACGCATATTGCCAACGCGGTCAATCGACCGCCGATTGAATTGGTCTGTGATTCACTCGGTTTCAAAATGCCTCTGATTTGCACTCCGGAGGAATTGTTGTAGAATTGCAGTATGAAACCTGATTCGATCCTCGCAGAGATTCGCAATACACGTGAAGCCCATGCGTCACGTTTCGCCGGCGACATTCGCGCCTTGCTGGCCGATTTGGTGCGCCGCCAAAGAGAAAGTGGTCGGATCGTAGTTGCTCGCCAGCCGAAGCGACTTGAAAAGTCGCCGACTCGCTGACGACGCGGCAAGCCTTTCGATATCGCCGCGTAACGGAACGGACGAAGACTTCGCCTGCATGAGAGGAAAGGGCAGGGAAGGGACGCTCACATTTGATACGGGCTGGCGATTCCGACTTTTCCTGCCCAAACAACTTCTACGGCATACAGGCCATGATTCTAGTTCGCCAATATCGATAATTGGTATGAGTGAATGCTGGCAAGTAGAGGAATACTATCGGTCCGCGTCCACGAATCGTTTGCGTATGAACACTTATCGATATGTCTCAGTCATCATGGCCATTGTTGCCACAACTAGAGTTGTTGCTGCTGAATCGAGCGTGCCCGTGCCGCAAACGGTTCGTGTGGCCGCTGTCCAATGCTCTTCCGACCTCGGCAAAGCGGCCGAGAATACCGTCCAGCTGACCGCACTCGTCAAACAAGCGGCTGGCCACGGAGCAAAGATCGTCGTGCTCCCCGAAGCGGCAATCACCGGCTACTTGTCGCAAGATCTGAAGACCAATTGGCATGTCAAGGGACGTCCCATCGAGCCCGCTTTTGTCGGTCTTGATCCAGCCAATTATGCGGAAAGCATACCGGGCCCTTCCACCAAACACTTTTGTGATCTCGCCAAACAATTGGGAGTCTATCTTACGATCCCTCTCGTCGAGGTCGATTCGAAAACGGATCCAGCAAGACCGATTTACTACAATACCGTTTGCCTCGCGAACCCTCGTGGTGAGTTAGTCGCTCATTACCGCAAACTCACTCCCTGGCCCTATCCCGAAAAGTCGTGGACCACTCCTGGCGATCGCGGTATTCAAACCTATGACACCGAATACGGTCGCGTCGGTCTCGCCATTTGTTTCGATATTCATACCATTTTGGAGAAGTACCAAGATCGCCACTTGTGGGCGCTCCTTTATTCGATCGCCTGGGTCGACGACGAGCACCCAGCGGAATGGTTCTTAGAGCGGTTGCCTGAACGCGTGAAGCCGTTCAAACTACATGTCATCGGAGCCAATTGGAGCGTCGACCAGAAGCAGAAATGGCGCGGCTATAGATTCAGCGAAATAATTTCTAATCAAGGCACTGTGGTGGCGACGGCAAAGAGGCTGTACGGCTCCGAGATAGTTTACGCCGATTTACCAATCGCTCCTCAGGACGAGCGGTAGCGAAGTGAAATGCCAATTGGTACTCTATACATACAGATTATCACTTCGACTTTCTCCTTTCGTGCCTCGCGCCTCATAACTCGCCCCTCGCCATGCCCTCCCTTCACGCCACCGCCTTCGACCATCTCACGATCATCTGCCGCGACCTCGAAGCCACGCGCCGCTTCTACGTCGAATTCCTCGGCATGACGGAAGTGCCGCGCCCGGCGTTCAGCTTCCCGGGCAAGTGGTTCCAACTCGGTAGCGTCCAAATCCACGCCACGCAGCAAAGTGGCGAGGCAGGGCAGGCCGGCTGGGCCGACCGCGGCACCACGATTATCCCCCGCGGCCACCACTTCGCCTTCGCCGTCGACGACGTCGCCCAAACGCTCGATACCATCGCCGCCCACAACGTCCGTATCGCCTCGCCCATCCAAGTCCGCCCCGATGGCTACAAACAACTATTCGTCTACGACCCCGACGGCCACCTCGTCGAGCTGGCATCGGAATAAGGTGTAAGTCGTAAGGTCACCCCTTTGAAGCTGTCACCTCACGATTCCCGAGAAACAAGCAAGTTCAGCTGACGCACGTCATTTCGACTTTGCAGTTTTCCTCGGGAAAAACAAGCTAGCTTCAAAGGGCTGGTCGTAAGGTGTAAGTCGTTAGCTGTTAGCTGTTAGCCGTTAATAATCTGTCGTCCAAAGTCGCTCTGAATTCCCCACTCCCCATTCGCCACTCCCATTCCTCATTCTTTCCTTCGCGCCTCACAACTCGCGCCTCGCCCTCCCCATGCGCTCCTTCGATTCCCTCTCCGAACAAGAAATCCTCGCCCTCGCGATTTCGCAAGAGGAAGAGGACTCCCGCATCTACGCCGACCTGGCCGAAAACCTGAAGGCCGATTACCCAGCCACCGCCGACGTCTTCCGCGGCATGCAGGCCGAGGAAGATGGCCACCGACGTCGCCTGATCGAGCTCTACCGCACGCGCTACGGCGAACACATCCCGCTCATCCGCAAGCAAGATGTCCGCGGCTTCATCCGCCGCCGACCGGTCTGGCTGATGCGGCCGCTCGGCATCGATCGCGTCCGCAAGCTGGCCGAATCGATGGAAATGGAGACCCGCCAATTCTACGAAGCCGCGATGCGCCGCACCACCGACGCCGGCGTGCGAACCCTGCTCGGCGACCTCGCCGCCGAGGAACGCAACCACACGCACGTCGCCGAGGAACTCGAACGCGAGAAACTCACGACCGACATGCGCGATCAGGAAGACGCCGCCCGCCGCCGGCTGTTCGTGCTGCAAGTCGTGCAGCCCGGCCTCGCCGGCCTCATGGACGGCAGCGTCAGCACGCTCGCTCCGCTCTTCGCCGCCGCCTTCGCCACCCGCAGCAGCCCCGACGCCTTCCGCGTCGGCCTTGCCGCCTCGATCGGCGCCGGCATCAGCATGGGCTTCGCCGAAGCACTCTCCGACGACGGCACGCTCACCGGCCGCGGCCACCCCTGGATTCGCGGCATCGTCTGCGGACTCATGACCACGCTCGGCGGCATCGGTCACACGCTGCCGTACCTCATCCCCGACTTTTACACCGCCACCGCGGTCGCCATCGCCGTCGTCGTCATCGAACTCGCGGCCATTGCCTACATTCGCAATCACTATATGGACACGCCGTTCCTCGCCGCCGCGTTCCAAGTCGTCATCGGCGGCCTCCTCGTCTTCCTCTCCGGCATCCTCATCGGCAGCGCGTAGAGGTGCTCGCTCCCTCTCCCTCCTAGGAAGAGGCCAGCGAGGGTTTGCCCGGCTCTCGACTCTTGACACTCAACTCATGGCTCTCGTACGCCCCGTCCGTTGATCCCACCGCCCCGTGCGCTTATCCTTAGAGCGTGTGATGAAGTGCTTTGCGAGGCCATCGCACTGTCGATAGAGCCACCACTGAGTCGCTGCCGAGTTTCTACCAACCGAATCTGGAGCCCATCAATGAATAACCGTCTGTTGCAATGTGCCGCGTCGAAGCCGTTGGGGACTGTCCCAATTTTGCGGAGTCCGCGGAGCAAAATGGGACTGTCCCCTTCATCGTTGACGGTCTCGAAACAGTTACTCGCATCGTGTGCGTTTTTATTCGTGCTGGCCGGGCTGGCGCGCGGGGACGATAGCTGGCCTACGTTCCGCGGGCCGCAGCGCACGGCCACCGCCCCCGATAAGGGCCTGCTCACGGAATGGCCCGCGGGCGGGCCGAAGCTGGTTTGGAAGACCACCGGCGCCGGCCGCGGCTACGCGAGTTTGGCCATCGTCGACGGCCGCATTTACACGCTCGGCGACGAACCTTCCACCGCCCAGGACAAGGACGAATATCTCGTCTGCTACAATCAAGCCGATGGAAAACAACTATGGCAGACCAAGGCCGGCGAATCGTGGACCGAAGGCAAGCCCGATTGGCAAAACGCTCGCAGCACGCCCACGATCGACGGCGACCGCCTGTATGTCATCACGCCACACGGCGCGCTCATCTGCTCGACGACCGACGGCAAGGAACTTTGGCGCAAGGATCTCAAGAAGGATTTCGACGGCAAGAAGGCCGAGATGTGGGGCTACAGCGAATCGGCCACCGTCGATGGCGACCTGCTCCTCTGCACGCCCGGCGGCCCAACCAACACGATGGTCGCACTCGATAAGAAGACCGGCGACAAGCGCTGGGCCGCCGCCTGGCCCGGCAACCGCGGCGCCGCCCATTCGTCGATCGTCATCACCAACGTCGGCGGCACGCGCGTGTACGTGCAATCCACCGGCAGCGGCGCGATGGGCGTGCGGGCCACCGACGGCAAACTGCTCTGGAAGTTCGACATCGACCAAACCACGGCCGTCATCCCCACTCCCGTCGTTCGCGACGACCTCGTGTTCTACGTGGCCGGTTACGGCCGCGGCGGCGCGCTGCTCAAGCAAGTGGCCGGCGGCGATGGCGACGTGAAAATGGAGGTCGTCTACCCGCTCAAAACCGAGTTGAGCAATAAGCACGGCGGCGTCGTGCTCGTGGGCGATTACCTCTACGGCGATACCGAGGACAAAGGCGTCCTCTGGTGTGCCGAGCTGATGACGGGCAAAGTGAAGTGGAAGTCGCGCGGCCCCGGCAGCAATTCGGCCTCGATCGTCGTGGCCGATGACCATCTCTACGTTCACTATGCCGACGGCACGATGGCCCTCGTGAAGGCGTCGCCCGAGTCGTTCCAGGCGGTGAGCCACTTCAAAGTCCCTGGCAGCGGCGGCGACCGGCCCAGCTGGGCCCACCCCGTCATCCTCGACGGCAAGCTCTACGTCCGCGAAGGCGACGTCATCGCCTGTTACGACATACGCAAATAGCCACCCGATAGTGACTTGGTCTGTCCAGGACCAATCAGATGTTGAAGTCAGACAAACTTGTGGGAGGGGTCTCCGACCCCGATGGGACGTCGCACTTCAATCCGCTCTCGAAGTTTGCGCGAAATCGGCGTCGGGGACGACTCCCACACAGCGTCGCCGGTTTGAAAAACAGGTCGGCCCCGCTGGTCCGTCTCCCTCCCCTTCGACGGGGAGGGATTAAGGGAGGGGCGAAGTCCACTTCACCAGCGCCCCGCTCGGCAGCGATTCTATCCGCCGCGGCGTCGCCGGCAGGGCCGCATGGCCACCGCCACACTTCCCCACGCCAGCAAACTGATGGCCGAGGCCTCGGGCACCGCCGCTAGTTGCTCCGATGGCAGTGCAGTGCCGCTACCGGCCGTCTGGCCGAAGTGGGAACGCCAGATGACGTAGTCGTTCTGCGTGTACACGCTGCCCAAGGAATGGCGCCACAAGACAAAGTCGGCGGCGCCAACCGCGCCATTAAGATTGTAGTCGCCCTCGAGTCCCGTCGAGAAGCCAACGCCAATATTGTCGACGCTCGTATCGTCGGGGCCGGTTCGCCATTCGGTCAAGAGATACAGTTTTTCCAAGTTGCCAAGAACGCTCTGCATTTGCGCGGCGGTGGCCGTTGCGCCCGGAGTTGGCGCTCCCTGCCCTACGTCGACCGTCCACAGGGCCGGATCGAACGTGACTACCCGGGTTTGCCACGTGTCGAGTGGAGGCGTGGCAATCGTGTAAAGCAATGTCAGGCTGCCGCTACGAATGGCGGCCGTGGGATACGGGAAACTTGTCGTGTCGGTGTAGCGGATGCGAATATCGTACGAAAACGCCTTCCCGAACATATCCGCTTGATTGCCCAAGAACGGTGCCGGCGCCGAAATCCACGTGGCATAGTAGTAATCACCCAGACTCAGCGCCCCACCAGGATTGCCGCGATTATCCCAAGCGACGTCCGCGCCATCATCGGTGGTCGGTGGTCCATAGTCGGTAGACGAACCGGCGATTTTCCAGCCTTGGCTATTCGTGTCAAACGTGTGACTCGGAAATGCCGGTAGCACGCGTTCGACGAGCAATAGATTGGTGCCGATCGCGACGACAACCAATGGACCGAGCCGAACCAGGAAGTATTTCATCAGAAACCCCTTTCGTTTAAGTCTCAGGACCGTTTAGGGACACTAATTCCCTGCCGCGGAGCAGTCAAGCCAGTGAATCGTTAAGTTAATAGAAAGGCGGAGATTCACGGACCTCGCATGGATGTGGCCGAGGTCAACCATCGGGCCCAGCGACAAACGGCGTTCACACACCGCGCGATCTCAGAACCCCCACAAAAACGAAGATCGAAACTAGCCAAATCAACGAGGGTTCCGGAACCGAAGCGCCGTTTACCGACGACCCACTGTCCGCGCTACTCCCCATCGTCTGCCCAAAGTGGGCTCGCCAGGTGTTGTAATCGCTTTGCGTGTAGGTCGTGCCCAGATACTCGCGCCACACGACGTAATCCGGCGCATCGACAACGCCATTTTGGTTGAAGTCGCCCGGTAGGCCGACGCCCACCGAGAGCACGCCGCTTGCATACAGCTGCGACGTGTCCCACTTCAAACCCGAAGCCAGCACGGGCAATTGCAACGCCGCAAATGCGCCGTCGAAACTGTACGTCGCCGCCCAGTCGAATAGATCGAACGTGTTGCCCAGCGCCGGGGCAAAGCCGGTCGCCAGCGTGACGGCCAGCTTGCCGCCGGCCGTGAGCGAATGGTCTGTTTCGATGGTGCCGAAATCGACCTGCGGCGTCAGTCCGCCAAGCCGAAACGACAAAGTGCCCGCCGGCATCAGGTTCAGCACATCGGGGCCAAGAATGGATAGTTTGCCGCTCTCGACAGCGAGCGTGCCGGTGTTGTTGAACGGCACCGAGCGGAGCGTCGAAGTTGTGGAAACGCCGGTCTTGCGCCAAGTGCCGGCATTGTTGATGGGGCCGGTGTGGAAGCCATCCTCGATGGCATTCGTGCCGGTCATCGTCCATAGCGCGCCGGCCTGATTGGTCAGCGAGCCGCCCAGCAACAGCGAGAGATCGCTGCCGTCGCCTTGACTGATGGCGTTGGCGTTCGTCAGTAAGCCGGATCCGCTGATGGACTGGTTGCCGGCGGTCATCGTGAAATTGTTCGAGGTGTTCGTGAAATTTCCCACCACCACACCATGCACCCATTGAAAATTGCCCGCGTTGATCGTGCTGCCGAGTCCGCCCACGGTGCCGCCCGATTGACTCGGAGGTCCAGTGAGCTGAACCGTGCTGGCACCCGTCAGGTTGAATGTCAGCGTGCCACCCATTTTTCCTTCGACAAGGCCGCCGGTAAGGAGCAAATTCGCGCCGCCGGTGAAATTGGCGAATGTGCCCGCGTTGCCGCTGTCGGCGAACACATGACCGCCGCTGATTTCCAGCGCGCCGTTGCCGGAGGCGGAATTCGTGCCGATTACCGTAACGTCGCTGGCGTAAAACTCGGCTTCATGGCCGCCGCTGAACGTCATCGTGCCGCCATTCAGCGTGCCGCCGCCGCGGAAGTGGAGCCTGCCGCTGGTAACGCTAATGGTGCCCGTGTTGTTTATTGCCGCGCCGATTTCCGAATTGCCGCTGCCGCCCGACTTGCGGAAAGTGCCTGCATTGTGGATGGTTCCATGAGTTGCATCGAGTGACACATGGCTGTCGTCGATGATGTCGTAGAGCGCGCTGGCCTGGTTATTGATCGTGCCGCTCGCATCCAGGTTACTCCCGCCCGATTGCGTAATCGTGGCACTGTTGGTCAGCGTGCCTTCAAGGGCCCTGCTGTTCGTATTCGGACCGACGATGGTAAAGGCGGTCGTCGTATTGACGACTTGAGCCCCCGGGCGGATCACGCCTTGCCCGATCCACGTAAACGTACCGTTGTTGGTGAATACGCCAGGGCCGTACATGTTGCCATCGGTGAATTGGAATATGCCATTGTTGGCAAAAGCCGCGGCCGAGATGAAATCGCCGTTGTTGCTCAGCTTGATCGTGCCGGCATTACCTGTGGCCGAAATAGTTTTCAGATGGTTATTAACATTCAGTTCACCGGTATTGATCAGCTGGCCGCCGATCTCCAAGTAGGTCGCGTTGGCGACGTTGCCGCTGGCCGCAACCGCGTCGTTCGTGAAATCGCCGCTGACGATGGCATTGAAATCACCGGAGCCGTGATTCGCGAGATTACTGCGGACGGTAATGCTGAATCCGCCGTTGTTGACGGAAGCACCGGAGTTCACTGTGAGATTCTGCAGCGTCGGAATCTGGTCGAAGTTCAGATGAGCGCCGGACGCTATCGTGGCATTGTATTTTGTCGCCACGGTGTTTGAAGAGACGGTGGCGCCGCCGAATCCATCGACACTCCCCGAACCGTGGATGTTCGCAAAAACGACTTGCGTTCCGACTGTCCCCTCGGTCGGTCCGCTGGGGCCCAGCACGTTGAGATATGGGCTCCCGCCATTCACCGACGCGTTGTAGGAGCCGCTGCCGCTGCTGCTGATGCTCAACCCGCCCGTGTCGAGCGGAAACTTGCTCCAATTGTTCGGGTTGCTCCAATTGAGATTGCCGACGGCCGCAGTCGAGATCTCGAGCACCGTCGGCGCCGAGAGCGAGATACTGCCGCCGATTCCGCCGCTCCAATACCAGTAGGCCTGATCGCCTACCACATCGGGATCATCCGGATGAAACAGGAACGGCACGACCAGCGATCCGCTCAGGCTCGGATTCACCGCGACCGCCGGCCGCGCGCACAACACCATCGCCATCACCATCCAGGCAATTGTGCGGCAAGTCCCGCGCAAGAAGTCAACGAAAGGCCACCGCGTTCCATCCTCGCCAGCGCGCCCCCACCGGCTATCTTCCACGACCACGACGCGACAATTCGAACACGACGTTAGCGCAAAGGTGTCCATCGAGCCTCCCTAGTGCAAGATCACAAGAAAGTAGATAAGGGACTGCTCTCGACCCTGTTCCGACCCTCCAGCACTGTAATCAAGCGTCGCGAGAAATGCACGCATTTTTGGCGAGACCCAGAAAGAAACCACGCCGGGGATCAAGAAACCCGGAAAGCTGGCGTCGCCACCGCATTTCGGCCGACGGTAATTCCGCTCGACCCTCCTGAAAGAGAATTCCCTCCTTCCATCGTCCTCTCTTTCCCGCTTTCTATTCCGCATTCTCCACTCCCCAATCCACACTCTCCCCTTATCCCATCCCGAACGTAATCGACAGCAAGGTAAAGCTGATCGGCGTGAAGAGCCGGTAATCTCACTCTGAAACGACCGTCGTCACTCTGATGACATCCATTCATGAGCCGTGAATCCGCTAAAATTCGCCCTAACGGCGCTTGACCTCAAACTGCCGCGTTTTTCAGCCGTTGTTCGCCACGGCCAACATTGTTTTGGCAGCCCTGTAACACTGGCACACCGCGTGCGTTAGAGCAGAGGCGAATCTGTCGCCACTCAGGAACAGAACACCCTACAACGCTTCGGAGAGTGACATGAACACCCGCACGCGCCTCATTGCCTTGTTGTTGGTTGGATTAGCCGCCGCCACCCTCGCCTCGACCGCCTCCGCCGACCCACCCAAACCGAAGCTATTGATTGCCCCCGGTTTCGCCCCGGGCGAACCCTACGGCCTGCCGAAGTTCGGCTTCGCCAGCAGCACCATCCCCGGCTTCGGCGAACGCATCGTCGACGTCCGTTATGGTGGCCGGGCCTACTACCTCGGCCTCGAACCCGGCGACGTGCTCCTCAGCCTCAATGGATACAAGCTTACTTACCCCGGATCGTGGAACGACGCCCTGCGAAATGCCTTGTTCGAAGGCAACACCATCCGCCTGAAGGTTCGCGACGTTCGTACCGGCAACGTGTATCTCCGCGAAACGTACGTCGACTACAACGACGGCCCCGTGGTCTACAATTACAAACTCGATAAGCACGCCGACTTCCATCACGACAAGGACGACCATCACGACCACGACATCCACGACGACCACCACGTTAACGCAGTCGGCAGCACACTCAAGACGATCAAGGAAGTGAAGAAGCTGTTCGATTAAGACCCAATCGCACGACCCGCGATAATCGATAGCAGTGCCACAGCACCATTCACTGCGGCAGCCCCCAGCCCCCGGGGGCTGTTTTGTTGGTGCAGCTACAGTCGGTGGCCAAATTCGGGTGCCACTGGCTCCGCCACTGCGCTTCCTGAGCACCAATATTTCCTACCATTTAATCGAATCGAATACATCCTTTAGTTTTTTCCCGCGCGCCGGATTGAGTTGAGTTACAAAAGCAATTCGCCCCAAAAGGTGGGCGCGAAAATCAGTATGCGAATTCCAATTCTGGCTATCAGGACCGCTTCGGCGGCAATTGACCAAGATCGCTTTCAATCGATCGAAATCCGTACGCCGAACGTTAAGCCGCCGATTTACCACGACACCGGCAATATGTTGCCGAACGCCATCGCGCATGATTCGTGTCTTGCGGTGATGCACCTTTAAGCCTTCCTCCGCGACAGTTGCTGCCACATGTACTGAGAATCGTTTTGCACGGCAAGCGAATGCGTCGTCACCTGAAAAAACCAAGTCGTCGGCGTAGCGCGTGTAACTCGCTGCAACAGAATTGGCGAGTCCCGTCAGTCGGCAATCAAGTCGATAGGCGCAGAGGTTCGCGATTGCCGGTGACGTGGGAGCACCTTGAGGCAAATGTGGCACTTCGAAGAGTCGCCGCGCCAAGTTGAGCGACTCGCGCGAAGCATGTTCTGCAGAACGCCAAACATCGCCCGGTGTTACGGTTGTGCACAATCCAGATAATAAATCCGCGATGGACTCGGGATAACCAATCGCCCGAAACATCGCTCTGACCCGAGCCCGAGTTATGCACGGGAAGAAATCGGCTAAGTCCATCCGGACAACGACCGCCGTTCCAATGTGCAGCGCGGCAAACGACCTGATCGAGCGACCTCGGCGAAAGCCATGTGCCGCTTCATGGGCAGGAACGCGGTCCAGTATCTCATGAAGGATCTTTCGTTGGATTGCTTTCAATCGCGGTTTGGGAGACTCAATCAGTCGGATCGCTCCATATCGTTTTGCCAGGATGCGGTATCGATAATTGCGAACCAACTCATGCGGACAGCGACCCGTAAACCCTCTCAGGTCCGCGAAGCCGTCAAGTTGAGAGCTTGAGATGCCAAGCCATTTACTGATCTGCAAGACACTGCTCAGCGCCAGCACTTCGGGTGGAGTCGGCAGCGCAGAATACATTTCGTATTCGGGCAAAACATTGAAATTGGCTGGCAACAAACCGAATCGCGTGCGGCGCAGCCCTTGATCCTCGCGGATGAACGACTCAATCGCTATTGCGCGGGGTCGCAACGGCCCCGGAAATCGTCTCATCAACCGCTCGACAAACGGCTGGCACCATCGATAGGACCCCGCGACCATTCGGCACCGCTCCACAAGTGCCGGCAATTCCCACCGCGAGTTAGCTAGCGCAACCCCGAGAACATGAATCAGTGGCTCTCGACTGTGCATAACGACATCGCGCGGCAGAGCACCTCAACGAGTCGTGTCTCGCGTGAGTATTTCTGCGCATCGCGCAGGGGCACTCACGCGCCGAAAACCAAGTCATTCATGATCCCCTGGGGTAACCCCAGAGAGGCGTGATGCTCACGAGTGAGATCAACACCGGCTTGAGATGCTCTGCCGCGACAAAGACGAAAAAGTTTGGCGTGGCAGTAAACATTGTCGCCTCACGACTAGTAAGCGTCAATCACGCACTCGCCTCATGCACGATCTCGACGAGTGCCCGGGCATTATCGGGCGGTGTTTGTTGCAGCACGCCGTGGCCAAGGTTGAAGATGTGACCTGGGCGGCCGGCGGCTTGGTTGAGAATGTCGGTCGCGCGGCGACGGAGTTCGGCGCGGTCGGCCAAGAGCGACAGCGGGTCGAGGTTACCCTGAATCGCGCGATCTTGCCCGATCATCTGCCACGCCTCATCGAGCCGCACGCGCCAATCGGCGCCAACAACACTTGCACCACCTTCGGCCAGCAGCGGCAAGAGCTGCGGATTGCCCGTGGCGAAGCTGATCACCGGCACACCTGGCGTGATGCCCGCGATCACCTGCCGCACGTGCGGCAACACATGCGTGCGATAGTCATCCGGCCCAAGCGTGCCGGCCCAGCTATCGAACAATTGCACGGCCTGCGCCCCAGCCGCGATCTGCGCGTTGAGATATACGACAATCGCCCGCGCGAGCCGACTCATGAGTGCATGCCACGCACCGGCATCGCGCAGCATGAGCGTCTTGGTGTGCAGAAACTCGCGGCTTGCTCCACCTTCAATTGCGTAACTTGCCAGTGTGAACGGAGCGCCGGCGAAACCGATGAGCGGGATATTCGCCGGCAGGTCGGCTCGCGTTTGCCGCACGGCCTCCATCACGAAATGCAGCGCGTCGGCACTCTCGAGTTCGATCACGCGTTCGACATCGGCCGCCTCGCGCACCGGGTTATGAATCTGCGGCCCTTCTCCTTGCGCGAACTCGAGGTCCATGCCCATCGGCTCGAGAATCGGCAAGAGATCGGAGAACACGATCGCCGCATCGACGCCCAGTTGCTCGACCGCAACGCACATAATCTCGCTACACAACTGTGGGCTGCGGCACAGCTCGAGAAAACTATGTGCCGCACGAATCCGCCGATACTCCGGCATGTACCGCCCGGCCTGCCGCATGAGCCAGATGGGCGTGTAGTCGGTGGGCTCGCGCCGGCAGGCCTTCAAGAACACGCTGTCGTTCAATGGGGAATTGGGAGTGGGGAGTGGGGAAATGGGGAGTGTGGAATTGGGAATACGGAATTGGGAACTCCTAATTCCCCACTCCCCACTCCCAATTCCACACTCCCGAATTCCCCACTGCCCCAACTGTTTCGCGATGTTTCGCTTGCGCGCCAAAATCTCGCCGCAGCGCTCCGCTGCCTCCGTCACCAAGTGTCCCATCTTGGGATGTGACGGTTCCATGTCGACGGGCAGGTTTTCGTTCCGCAGCATTTCACTCGTCGTCGGCCCGATCGACGCCACCACAACGTTACGAAATCCGTCGCGCAACTCATCGGCAAGGCCCAACTCGTCGGCCAACTTCAGCACGTTGAGCACCTGGTTGGCCGACGTGAACATCGCCACATCGATCTCGCCGGCCGCGATGCGACGAATGTTCTGTTCGAGTGGCCCACAATCTTCGGGAAGGGCCCAATCGTATACATGCACCGACTCAACAACGGCGCCGCGCGCCTCCAGCCCGGCAACGAGGCTGCGGTTCGTGACGCCGTATTCCTGCAGACCAGCGACCAGGTTCGCCACCGGCAACTTTTCATCGAGCGTCGTCAACAGGTCGCGCCACGTGTTCGGCTCTGGCACAACGATCGTTGGCGTGATGCCCAGCTCCTTCAGCACCGCAAGCGGCTTCGGGCCGCGGACGACCGATTTCACATCGGTAATCGCAGCCAGGAACTGAGCGCGATCTACATGCCGTTCGACTTGCTCGACCAGTAGCCGCGCGCCAACGCCCGTGAGGAAAATGACAACATCGATTCCGCCCGTAATCAGCCGATTCGCAAAATCGATCGCCGCGCGATTTTGCCCGACGGAAACCTCGCGCATCGAGGGGCTCACCAGCGGTACGCCGCCGAATCGCTCGATCATCCGCGCCATGTCGGCGGCCTTGCGGCTCTCGAACGCCGCCACGCGAAAGCCCGCAAAATCTGCCGGATTCTTCATCACTGCGTACACTCGTCTCGGGAAGAAATTGAAACGGCGCGCGCAGAGACGCGGAGATGCAAAGGTAGCAAGACTTAGTTTACCGCTAATGAACGCTAACAATCGCTAATTGGAAAACCAAGAATCAAAATTAGCGATCATTCGCGTCGATTAGCGGTCCGTTGCCTTGATTCTGATTGCTCTGCGTTCTCCGCGACTCTGCTCGAATCTGCTTCCTCGTCAAATGCCGATTCCCTTTCATCGTAGGCTGAAGTGGCTCGTCGAGGTAGTCAAACGCCGTGATTCGATCGATAACATTTGATTTTAACATCGCTTCATGTGCGTGCGCGGAACGTTACCTCGCGAATTGTGCAAGTGCTCTTTCGCCACAAAATGTAGTTGTAAAAAATGTGCTTGACACCAAACGCGAACCGCAGACAATGACGTGCTGTTGATGCATGGAGTATCAACTTGTGTGGTGTCTGTAGGGGAACGCTCGCCGTCGCGGCGGGCCGATCATAACCGAAGCCGGGCATGAAGCCCGCTCTCGTGAAGTGGTAATGCAGACAGAGCATTGTTCGATGGACTGTTTCGCAGTGCGCGCCAAGGGCGCCGGTTCATCGCGGCACGGAAGCCACTCCGTTCGTCTGGATTCGGGTTGCAGTTCGTAACGTGGCCCGACGACCGGACAAACACGATTAGTAAAAGGGGCCGTATCCAAGCGAACATCTCGGGAGGCGCGACCGATGGACCGACTGCGGGCGACTTTGGTCGCGTACCTGGATGTCCCTCCCGGATTTTAAGCGCGATTTTGCGGCCCAAATGACACGGCAGGACAAGCACCGCTTGTCCTGCTTTTTTATGGCCCCTGCCGGAAGAGCATGATCCCATTCGTCTCACGCAAAGACGCCAAGACGCAGAGAAAAGCGGGGAAACCGCGGATCAGCGAGAATGCAGCAATTGTGATCTCAGCAGCCGATTGATTGACTGCATTTTCGACAAAGGGCCGCCGTAAGTGGGGAACTTCCGCAGGCAGCACTTTGCGCCTTCGCGCCTTGGCGTGAGATTCCTCGACACTCGGCCGGCGGCGTACAATAGTCGGCGGAGGTTCCATGCCAACCTGCCTGCTAGCGTTCGGTTCGAATTTGGGCGATCGCGCAGCCACGCTTAGCGCGGCTCTCGACGAAATCGCGGCGCTTCCCAACATCCGGCTCATCCGCCAAAGTGGTTGGCAGCGCACCCAGCCAGTGGGTGGACCAACCGGGCAGGCCGATTACGTGAACGGTGCCGTGCTCGTCGAAACCACGATTCCGCCCCTCACGTTGCTCGCCGAATTGCAAAAAATTGAAGATCGCCATGGCCGCACGCGCGTCGAACGCTGGGGCCCACGCACGCTCGACATCGACCTGCTGCTCTACGGCAATGAAGTCAGCGAAACCGAAATGCTCACGCTACCCCATCCGCGAATGACGTTTCGTCGCTTCGTGCTCGAACCGGCGGTCGAAATTGCGCCGAAGATGTTGCACCCCGTCGTCGGCTGGCCGCTGCAGCAGTTGCTCTTGCATCTTCAGCGAGCCAGTGATTTGCTCGCGATCGTGTCGCCGAGCAATGCGATCCGCAAACAGCTGACGGACTTTCTCTCCCAAAACTCCGCCGCCACATCGACCGAATCGCCGAAGTTCGAAACTGCCGATCGTCACTGGCCGCCGCTGTGGACAAACTGGTTGCGCGTTCCTCCATCCGCGAATGCCGCGAATCCCAAATTGCCTGCTACCGAACTGCCGTACGCGGCAGCCGCCTTCCCCAAGCTAAGCCTCCTACTCGACGCGGACATCGCCCATCGCGGTGCCGATAAGCTGCGTTGGTCCACGCTCGTCCGCCAACCCGGCCGCGGGCCCGTGTTGCGATTGCAGTCGACTGACCACAGCGAAATCGAAGCTGAGGTTTTAGCCGCGATAAACGCCGTCTGGGCCTGACCTAGGCCCAACGATTGGCAATCGCCTACAATTACATAGGCATCTCAACGCCGTAGCTGAAGTCGCAAGACTTCGGCGGCACCGAGAGCCGTGCTGAACACCCTAGCCCGCACCGTGGATGGACGAAAATCTACTGATGTCTCAACCCGCTGTAGCAACACGCCGCGATCCATTTGATCGTGGCAAATTCGGACCACAACTGTTGACCGAAGGCGAGGCAATTCGCCAAGCGGTTGTACGCGCTCGGCAAGCCGGCAAAAGTGTCGGCCTCGTGCCGACCATGGGCGCGCTGCATGAAGGACATTTGAGCCTCCTGGAGACGGCCCGCACCGAGTGCGATTTGACCGTCGTGACGATTTTCGTGAACCCCACTCAGTTCGGTCCCCACGAGGATTTTCGCCAGTATCCCCGCGATCTCGAACGCGACCTGGCTCAATTGGGTCGCGGCGGCTGCGATATTGTGTTTGCACCGACCAATGAGGCCATGTATCCCGCCGGCTACACAACGTCCGTCGATGTCGGCCAGCTTGGCCAGGTATTGGAAGGTGAGTTTCGGCCCGCCCACTTTCGCGGCGTGGCGACGATCGTGCTGAAACTGTTCCAACTCGCACCGGCCGACCGGGCCTATTTCGGACGCAAGGACTATCAACAAACCATCGTCGTGCGGCAAATGGTCGCCGATTTGAACGTGCCCATCGATATTCGCGTCTGCCCCACGATCCGCGAGTCGGATGGCCTTGCCATGAGCTCCCGCAATGTATACCTGTCGGCCGACGATCGCCGCCGCGCACTTTCGCTCTCTCGCTCGCTACGCCTCGCTGAGCAACTTGTAAACGAAGGCCAGCGCGATGTCGCTGTCATCCGCGCGCAAATGCAACATGAGATCGATGCGGCAGGCGGCGTGCAAGTTCAGTACCTTGCCTTCGTCGCCGATGGCACGCTAACACCGGTCGAACGCATCGATGGACCAACAACCATTGCCCTCGCCGCCACCGTCGGCAAAACACGCCTGATCGACAATTTGCTGGTGGGGAAGTGAATACGTGAGTAAGTGAGTAGGTGAGTAAGTAAGCATTCTCGTTCCCACGCTCTGCGTGGGAACAGTTTTCCCCTGACCCCCGTCCCCTGTATCCTGCCCCCTCCTCCTCCCCATGTGCAGCGAACTCTTCCGCATACCGTACACCTGGGGAGGCGTGCCGATCTTCGGCATCGGCGTTCTATTGGCGATATGGGCGATTGCCAGCGCGATCACCCTCATCGGCCTCGTCGGCCGTCAGGGACTGAATTCCGAAACGCTTAGTTCGTTGCCTGTGGTGTTGCTGTTGGGGGCGGCAATTGTCTTGCTACCGCGCGTCTTTCCCGACGGCCTCCCCATCCGCGGTTACGGGCTGATGCTGCTCATCGGCATTACCTCAGGTGTCGGCATGGCAGTACATCGCGCGCGGCAAGGCGGCCTCGATTCCGAAGTCATCATCTCGCTCGCCATCTGGATGGTAGTGTCCGGCATCATCGGTGCGCGGTTGTTCTACGTCATCGAATACTGGCACGAAAACTTCGCCGGCCGAAATCTGCGCGACACGATTCTCGAAATTATCAACATCCCCGAAGGCGGCCTCGTCATCTTCGGCGGCTTCATCGGTGCCATGATCGGCTTCACCACGTTCGTCCGCAAACAACACCTGCCGCTGCTCGCGATGGCCGATCTCATCGCGCCCAGCATGGCGATCGGCTTGGCCTGCGGCCGCATCGGCTGCCTGCTGAACGGCTGCTGTTACGGCGGGCAGACCGATCTACCCTGGCATGTGACGTTTCCCAAATTGAGCTCGCGCTACGAAGCCGACAAAGCTTCCGACGGCCAGCGCTTCAGCCCGCCCTACGCCGACCAAGCCTCGCGTGGCGAAATGCATGGTTTCCGGATTGATGAACAGGGAGCAGAACCAGCCGTCGTAACGCGCGTGGATGTTGATTCACCCGCTGCCGCTGCGGGTTTGCAAATCGGCGATGCGATCACCGCCATCAACGGCACCACGATCGACAGCACGCGCACCGCCAAAGGCCTGCTGTTCGAAGCGTTCCTCGCGAGGCAACCGCTGAAGCTCGTGCTGCGCTCCGGCAAGACACTGGAAGTTGCCGCCGTCGAGCCGCCGCCGCGCAGCCGGCCCGTCCACCCCGCGCAGCTCTACAGCGCGATCGACGCCGGGCTACTCGGTTGGCTGTTGTGGTCGTACTTCCCCTTCCGTCGTCGTGACGGCGAACTCATTGCGCTCCTGCTCACCATTCACCCCGTCACGCGCTTCTTATTGGAAATCATCCGCACCGACGAGCCCGCCGTATTCGGCACCGGACTCAGCATCTCGCAAAATATCAGCGTCGCCCTGCTAGCATGTGCCCTTGCTCTCTGGTGGTATCTATCACGACAGCCGCGCGGCATCGCCTGGCCGCTGAGCGGCCGTTTAGCCGCGACGCGCAGCGGAGCGCGCCCCCTTTAGGGCCGGTCGCTTTAGCGTCGGTCGCCAGACCGAATCTACCGCCAACACCCTTGACATTTCTTACCAACACACCCTGACCATCTTCCGCGGGTGGCTGGAGTCGTCGGGTGCCTGGGGTCAAACGCAGCGAGCCCCCAGCGAACCAAGGTTGCTCAAGCGTTCTGGGGGCTCGCCTTCGGCTCGACCCCAGCCACCCCGGTTCAAATCGTTCTCCTATCATCTACTCTTAACCCTCTACCGGCATTAAACTTACGGCACCTTTTTGGGCGCGTCCCACAATATTTACGCAAGACACACCTCCCCTGCGGTAACTATCTCTTCAGCCATGCCCAACGACGACTCGCCCGTGCGGCCACGTGAGCCGGCGGCCAACCCCATCGATTGGCCGGCGGAGCTACAGCGACACGGCCGTTGGTTACGGACCGTTGCGCTCGCGCGCGTCGGCGATGCGGCAGCTGTAGATGACGTGATGCAGGAGGTTTCAATCGCTGCTTTGCAGAAAGGGCACCAGCTGCGCGACCCCTCGCGCGTGGCCGGTTGGTTGTATCGCTTGGCGGTCGTCGCGGCGCTGCAATACCGCCGCCGCCAAGGACGCCGACGAAAACTGCTCGATCGCTATGCCGATCGTCAGCCATCGATCGATGGCACAGCCGCCACACCGGACCCACTCAGTTGGTTATTAGCCGACGAACGCAAGTCACTCGTCCGCCAAGCACTGGAAACACTCAATGCCCGCGATGCGGAAATCATGCTGCTCAAATACTCCGAAGATTGGTCCTACCAAGAGTTGGCCGAGCATCTCGGCCTCAGTGTGAGTGCCGTGGAAGCGCGCCTGCATCGCGCCCGCCAGAAGATGCGACAAGCTCTCTGCCGACTCGACCCGAGTTTGAAAAAGAAAACTGTAAACCGCTAATGGACGCTAATCGCTCGCTAATCATGGCAAATGACCGATGACTACAAAGACAAAGAACCGTCCCGCGTCGTTTAACCCGGAGCCTGCGGCGACGGTACGCGACGTTTCACGTCGCCGCTGGCTCGGGGTTAAACAAACCGGAAGATTAGCGTTTTGTTAGCGTAGGTTAACGGTAAAAACCAAAATGAACGGCAACATTTCCCACGACGACATACTTTTCGACCGGTTGGTCGATGGTGAACTTTCCTTGCCCGAGCGGCGTGCCCTTGTTCGTTCGCTCGACGCGCGACCCGATGGCTGGCGCAAATGCGCACTCGCGTTTCTCGAATCGCAGTCGTGGCAAAACGACGTGCGCGCCATGACAGCGACACCGTCAAATTCAAATGCCAGCCGCGACGCAAAAAAATCTTCCGCACCAACTTTACCCGAGAAGCGTATATCGATGCGGATGGCCGCTCAGTGGTTTGCCGTGGCTGCCAGTTTGTTGATTGCTTTCCGCATGGGCGATTTGCGGCACGGCGGCACGACCAATCCGGCGGTGAATGTTGCTTTGCCCGCGAACAGTCAAATGGCAAGCGTGCATTCGCTGCCACAGGCCGCAGCACCAGACACAGCCAAGCCGGGCGACGCGCTGAATTTGTGGGTCCGCGATGACTCAGGCCAGGTGCGTCGCGTGCGGGTGCCACTGGTCGATGCCAGCGCACTCGACCCGGCACTCGGTTTGCAGTTTCAAACCGGCGTACCCGATGACGTCCGCAATCGGTTGCAGAACCAAGGTTTGGCCGTGCAGTCAAAACGTCGTTTCGCGCCGATGTGGCTCGATAACGGCCGACCGATGATCGTGCCGGTGGAAGACACGAAGATCGTACCCGTTAGTAACAGGGCGTATTAGTGTAGGTCCCGCTTGCCGAGCGGGACCTGGATGCAGGCAATTAACCACAGAGGACACAGAGATCACGGAGGTGAAGATTTTAGATTGATGATTTGTGATTTAAGATTTTCGTGGCCAAAGACGGGCTCCAGACCTTCAATCGTAAATCGTCAAATCATCAATCATAGATCTGTTTCTGTGCCCTCTGTGGCAAAATCGCCTTGTGCGAATTAGTTTTGTCAGGTCCTTTTCGGCAGAAAGGATCTACTCATCAAAGAAGGAGAAGTGGTTATGATTAAGAATTCTCTGCGTGGTGCAGTGGAATGGGCGCTGATGGTAGCGCTGGTATTAGGCGTCGGAGCTGTCGCTCAAGCTCAAAACGAGGCAAAGCCCGATGGCAAAGTAGTCAAGATCGGCCGTGCCGATGGCGACGCAGCGAAATCCAAGCTTCCGGCACCGGAGGAAAACCCTGGTGATCACGTCGGTCCCCAGCGGATGCAGATGCCCAAGTATTGGATCGGCCTATTAGGCGGCGCAATCACGCCCGACAATCCGCTCCGGGCACACCTCGACCTCCCCGAAAACGCGGGCTTGATCGTGGCGAACATCGTGCCCGAAAGTCCAGCCGCCAAGGCTGGCCTCAAGAAGCACGATATTCTTCTCAAGGCCAACGACAAAGACTTGCATGAAATGCAAGACCTCGTCGAGCTCGTGATGTCGGAAGGCCCGAAGAAGGGGCAAATCACTTTGGAAGTCCTCCGCCACAACAAGCGCGAGACGGTCTATCTCACACCAGAAGAGCGCCCCGCCAACGCCCCCCTGCCGCAGAACGACATCGAACGTGGAATGGGCGGCGATGGTGAACTCGGCCTCCCGAACGAATTGCTCGAACGCTTCGGTGGCAACTTCCCGATGGAATTCCGCAACTTCGGTAACGGCGTGATTGTCGGTGGCGGCGGCGTAGCCAACATGCCGAACGGCGTGTCGGTCAGCGTGAAGAAAGAGAATGGCAAGCCCGCCGAAATCACCGTCAAGCGCGGCAACGATACGTGGACCGTCGTCGGCGACGATCCCGAATCGCTCAAACAACTGCCGGAAGATCTGCGGCCGTTCGTCGAACAAATGGTCCATGGCACCGGCGTTGTCGAGATGCCACATTTCAATCGGCCAGTTCCCGGCCCAGGCATCGGCGATGGCCGCCTCCAGGACCGCCTGGAACGGATGGAAAAACGCCTCGAAGAATTGCAGAAACGTCTCGGCGACAATGCCGAGAAGGCCGACCAGAAAAAAGAGGCCACGAAGTAACAAGAACAAATGCCTGAGTTCCCATAACTCAGCTTAATCAATCAACCGGGCCGGCTCGCCCCAGCGACCGGCCCGGTTTTTCTTGCGCGCCGGTTGATCGTTTCTGGGTGCCACTGGCTCTGCCAGTGCTCTTGCCGCCCAGGCCTTGCAGTCACAATCTGCTATTTGTGCTCTAACTCGAATCGTAAGCGACTAGCCAAATGTGTTGGTTGTCCTAGCCGCAAGGCTATCGCCAAGAATACACTGGCAAGGCCAGTGGCACCCACGCCATACTACTTCTTGGCTATCCCCAGCACTTGCTTCTTCTCCAGCAGTTGTGCCCGCAACTTTTCATACGGTACCGCCTGCACAGCCACCTTTTCGTCGATCGCCATCGCCGCCGCGGCCGCCGCCGATTGTCCCAAAATCATGAACACCGGCTCCATCCGAATCGAACCATACGCAATGTGCGAACTCGAAAGGCACACCGGTACCAGCAAGTTCTCACACTCGTGCGGCTTCGGCACGATGGATCGATAACTGATGGGGTAGGGCGATTCGACCCCCACTTGCACATCGCCCTCGTTCTGCACATGCCCGTCGGCCGTTACGTAGCGCTGGATGTTGTGGCTATCCATGCCGTACGCCCCCATGCCGACCGAGTCCTCCGCCACTTCCTTCCCGCGGCAATGGTGCTCGGTCATCACATACGCCCCCAACATCCGCCGCGCCTCGCGCACATACAGTTGCGTCGGCCAATTGTCGTTCTCTGTGAATTCATCCTTCGCGAGGCCCAACCGCTGGAACTCGGCCCGCACCTTCTCCGGCACGCGCGGGTGATTGGCCAGCGTCCACAGTAAACCTTGCTGATACGAACGATGATCGGCGATGATCTTCTCGCGCTCGGCATACGAACCGTCTGGGTAAGCGTAATTACCGCCGATGTAGTCCGTCGAGAACGCACAGTTATTATTGGTATCGGTCTTGCGATTCGGCATGAACAGCGGCGCCCACGGAACACGATGATCGCCCGCCTCGAAGTTCCGCAGCAGTAGCTCGTAGCGTGCCTCGTCGTAGTCGGCCGGCTTCGGCCACGCGCGCCGATTCGCCACCGTATCGGTCGTGCAGAGCCGAAAACAATACGCCTGGACAAGCCGGTCGCCCGAACCGCTCGGCGGCAGACTTGTAACTTGAATCCCCCATACCAGCCCCGACGTCGGATCGCCTGGCTTCTGGTACGGATCGACCGGCTTCTCAAATCGATGGGACTTCGTGTTTTGCCCTGGCTCCACGCCGTTGAGCGTTTCGCCGTACACGTGGTTCGACTCGCGACCCACATGATACGACACGCCCGCCGATGCCATGAGATCGCCCTCGTACGTGGCGTCGATAAACATTCGTCCCGCAAACGTGCGGCCCGACTCCATCGCAATCGATACGATTCGCGCCCCATCCTTCTTCACGCCACGCTCGCGTTCGAGCCGCTCGTTCATGATCGGCGTCACCTGGGCTTCGGCCAGCATCTGCTGGTAGATTTCCATCGCCACGTGCGGCTCGAACGTCCACATCGTGTTATCGGTGCGATTGTAGCGCGGGTTCGCGGCGTTGTAGGCGTCGCGCTGGTCGTGAACCCATACCGCATCGTTCTGATAGTACTTCCACACGCGGTGATAAAACTCGCGGGCCAGGCCGCCAATCGCCTGCTTGTTGCCAATGTCGGTGGCGCCCAACCCGCCCGTCGTCAGGCCACCCAAGTGATTCGACGGCTCGATGAGAATGACACTCTTCCCGTCGACCTTCGCCTCGATCGCAGCGATGATTCCCGCCGAGTTGCCGCCATACACCACGATGTCGGCCGTCTCCACTTCCGCGGCCCACACCCGCCCGCCAGCGACAAACGACACGAACGAAACCGCCAACAGGAACAGTCGTGCGCACATAATTGAAGTACTCCTAGTTCGCACTCACTGTACCCAGTCGGCACGCGTTCATCCACTCGCTTCCACCAGCGTTACCCCGGGTTCAGCCCGATGACGGCCAATCGTCCACCGGCTCACCCGCCTTACGCACCGCCCACAGCCGAACTGGCCTCGGCCGTTTCGCCCTTGTGAATCGTGTTCAGGGTGAACGGCTTGAGCTGCGGTACGAACATCGGCACGCGCCGCCGATAGTCTTAGTACGGATGGCCAAAATGGGCTACCAAGTCGCGCTCCTCGACCACGGCCGCTGCCGCCATGTAAACCGTGAGTACGCCGGCAAACAGCAAATGCTCCACCGTCATCGTTGGCGTCGCCCAAAATGCAATCGCCCAGCCGATATACAATGGATGCCGCACATGCCGATAGAACAGCGCCGCCTGGAACCGCGGTGACGAATATTCTTGGCCGACAAAGTGCAGCCACACTTGCCGCAACCCAAACAAATCGAAGTGATCGATCAGCAGCGTTACGCCGGGCACAAGCAACCAACCCACGCCGAACAACGCCCATGCCGCCGTCCGCAGCACCGGCTCTTGCACCTCCCACACGACCAGGTCGATCGACCGCCATTGCCACATCAGCACCGCCGTCACCACACAACTGAGGAACACGTACGTACTGCGTTCGATCGCTTGCGGCACGACCCGCGTCCAAACCCGTTTGAACGCCGGCCGAGCCATGATCGAGTGTTGTGCGGCAAAAAGTCCGAGTAGCAGCAGATCGATCGCGACCGCTTCGCTCACCGCTCCCGTCGGTGTCGAGTCGATCGACTTCGGCACCAAGAAGTTACCCACAAACCCGGCCATATAAGCGAAGATCGCTAAAAACAGTAGGTACGACCCAATGCCGTAGGCAAGGCAAAGCATGCGTTTCATCGAAAACACTCCTAAGATTCCCGGGAAAACATTATTACCTCACTGACGATCTGCCGTTTTGCCGCGACCGGGCGCCATGCAGTGGTTGGCGGAGCGCGAATATGCTGGCACCGGCAATCACCAGTCACAATCAACTCAGGGATTATCGCTCGATTTTCCCTAGCACCAAGTTGACTTCTGGTACACTTCACGGTTGACTTGCGGTACACCCGATAGACTCCCGCTCCCTGTGGCAGAGGGCCGGGGTGAGGGTGCCCTGGCAACAGTTTTGTTGATGGCCACCATTCGCCGATAGTTCCGCCCTCTTCTACGCCGCCTTGGCCAACTGTTACGCTCTGCCCATCCCGTGAGTAGTACGATGTCTGAACTCCCCGCGCTCGCCCCATCGAAAGTTCCCACACGTCAACGGCTCATCGAAGCCGGCCTGCGCCGCTTCTATCGCGATGGCTTCCGCAGCGTCGGCATCGATCAGGTGCTCGCCGACGTTGGCATCAGCAAGACGGCCTTCTACAAACATTTCGAAAGCAAGGAAGACCTCCTGCTGGCCGTGCTCGAAATGCAGAACGCCTGGGCCCAAGATACGTTTCACACCATGATCAAAGACCGCGGCGGCCCCACCGCCCTCGGCCGCCTCCGCGCCGTGCTCGACGTCGTCGATTTCATCATCGCGTCCGACGATTTTCAGGGCTGTATCTTCGTCAACGCCGCGATGGAATTCCCACTGCCCCACGAACCGGCCCACCTCGCCGCCGCCGCCAACAAACGCGCGATCGAAGATATCCTCCACACGCTCGCCGAGGAAGCCGGCGCCGACGACCCCCGCGCCTTGGCCAAAGAACTCTGCCTCATCATGGAAGGCACGTACATCACCCGCCACGTTACCGGCAACAAACAAACCATCGACATCGCCCGCCGAATCGCCGACCTCGCCATCGCTGTTCACATCAAAACCACTTCTCCCTCTCCCTCTGGGAGAGGGTTGGGGTGAGGGCGCCTTTGGACAAGGCTAACAACAAGTCCCCCTTGCTTTTAGGGAGTGGCCAGGGGAGGGTTCCTCCGGCTCTTGACTCTTGTCTCTCGACTATTGACTCTCCCGCCCCTTGCCAAATCTCACCCCTACCGCCCCGCCTCGAACGTCACCCCCTCGACGTGCTCGCCCACCTGAATGTTCTTCGATTGCTTCGTCAGCGGCTCGCCCAAAATCGTCACGTTCTTGAAATCGACTTTCTTCACCCCATGCGTCGCATCGGCACCCGCCAACTGCACCAAGTACTTCCCCGGCTGCCCCGTCACTCGCACATCCTCAAAGCGAATGTTCGCAACGAACCCCGGCGTCTTCGTCAGCATGTACTGATTCACGACCGGCCGCAGCCGCAGCAATTCACTTTGTCCCTCGCCACGAATTCGCACATCCTGCACGCTCACGTGCTCAAGCCGCATTTCCTCACCGGGCTCGAGCAAGAACGGCGTCATGGTGAAGTGAATGATGTCGAGGTTCCGCAGCGTTATCTCGCGCATGAACGGGGCCCGGCACTCGTGGCCCAACAAAAAGATCCGCGCCCGGTCACACCACAGTACGCAATTCTCGACCGTGATCCGCTCCACATTGTCGTTGCCGCCACCAAGAGTTAGCCCCTTCATCGCCACGCAATCGTCATCGCTGCGGATGAAACAATCCGTAATGAGCACATCCTGCGAGTTGCACGGGTTGATGCCGTCATCATTCTGCACGCGGCCGTTGCAAATCTTCACATTGCGAACGGTCACGTTGCGGCTATGTTGCGGCACAATCGTCCAGTGCGACGCACCGCGAATCGTAATCCCTTCCACTTCGATGTTGGCGCCATGAATATCGATCGTCGTATTCGTCGGCCCTTCGCGCCAGTTCCAATCCGAGCCATCGAGAATCCCGCGGCCACGAATCGTAATGCGATCGCCCTGGGCCACGACCCCGCCTTTCACCACCGCCCCGCCGGCCAAGTAAAGTGTCTGGCCACCGTGCAGTTCGATCTTCCCCGGCTTATGCACCCCCGGCCCAAAATACACCACGTCCTTCGCATCGGCCTGCGGCACATTCGCCTCGGGCGGATTGGCAAACAACAGCAGCGGCCCCTTCCGCCCATCTGGTTCGATGCTCAATTTTCGTGGCCGGTCTAGGTGAAACAACATCGTCCGCTCGCCCTCGATCTTCGGCACGACGCCCGCCGACGCCGGCAACACCGCCACCTCACGCAACGCACGATTCGCCACGATCTTCACCGTGACATCGCCCGTCATATCGAAACTGGCAAACGCATACGGCCCGCCATAATCCCACTCCTTGCCCGCGAACGGCGCGTCGAGCGTCCGCGCCGTGTACACATCCACCCGTTTCCCATCGACCCAAACTTCATACTCACTCGACAGGCTTTCGCCCGCGGGTGCCGGATACGTAATCACCTCGCCAACGGCCGACGCCGAGAGCAGCCGACAAAAAATAACGATGACCACCACCCAACGACAGATGCATTTCACACGACGACTTATTTGCAATGTCATGGTTCGATTTCCTAAAGAGGATTGCATTGACAATACTCAGCCGTTTAGCCGCGAGCGGGCACCACGCAGTGGTCGGCGGAGCGCGCACCGTTCGTCCCTTGTCACGACAATCCTCAACAATAGTTCACAGCTCCGCCACCCTGCATTATCCACCGCGCCGTGCAGCCCCGCCTCCCCCATTCCCTGGGGACAACGTTTGTCTCGCTCTCCCTCTGCAATAACACACGAACATCCCCACAAAATCTGCTCGTTGCAGGACTCAAGAACACCGCCCGTCACACCATTGTGCGCGGCGCCACCCATATCCCCCGCGCAAAACCACATCGAAAACTCGCGCCTCGCCCCTCGCGCCTCCCCACTCCACTAGCTATAATCAACACCTCACCCCAAACTCTTTACCCTTTCCACACTCTCCCTTCCTCCTTCCACACATGCTCCACGCCCCCATCACCCGCCGCGAAGCCCTCCGCCGGACCGTCGTCTTCAGCGCCGCCGCCCTCGCCGGCCGACCAGGCCTCCTCCGCGCCGGCCAGCCCACCTCCAAATTCAAGGCCCCCGGCGTCGACCTACTCGCCTTCGGTGACTTCGGCACCAAAGGCGATAAACAGCAAACGGCCGTCGCCAACTCCATGGCCAAGTTTGCTAAGTCGCTCGGGTCACCGCTCGCGGCCGTCCTCGCCCTCGGCGACAACTTCTATGGCGCACTCACGCCCGACCGCTTCGACAAGCACTTCGAAAAACTGTACTCGCCCGAATACCTCAATTGCCCCTTCTACATGGTCACCGGCAACCACGATTACGGCGAAGGCAAGTACGACCTGCAGCACGGCAAGCTGAAGATGGAACTCGACTACGCGAAGAACAACCCCACCTCGCGCTGGAAGATGCCGGCCAAGTGGTATTCGGTTGAACTGCCGAACCCCGCACAGCCGCTCGTGAAGATCATCATCCTCGACGGCGATTTCCAGGAAGGCTTCCTCACGCCGCAAGAGAAGATCGAACAACGCCATTGGCTGCAAACCGAACTCAAGAAGCCCACCGCCGCCCCGTGGCTATTCTTCGCCAGCCACTTCCCACTCTTCAGCGATTGCGATAAACGCGGCGACAACCAGGCTCTCATCCGCGAGTGGGGCGACCTGCTCAAGCAGCACAACGTGGCCCTGTACTTCGCCGGCCACGACCACACGATGCAACACCTCCGCGTCGAAGGCTACCCGACCAGCTTCATCGTCTCCGGCGCCGGCGGGGCGTCGCTGTACGATTTGAAGCCCACGAACCGCGGCTTCATCGAGAATCAGCACTGGGGCTTCGCCCATATTCACGTCGCGCCTGAAGAACTGCACCTGCAGTTCATCACGGCCGAGGGCGACTGCTTGCACCACTTCCAACGTAGCAAGGATGGCAGCGAAAAAGTCCTCGCAGCCGCTAAAGTCGCTTAGCAGCGTGTTGAAAAAGGGGACTGGCTGGCTCTGTAGAAAACATAGCCCGGCCCTCTGGGCCGGACGTGCAAGCCGTTTCCATCATCGAATTTGCCGCATCGTTTCGCCGACCCGAAACGGGTCGGCTATATGTTTTCTACACAGCCGGACTGGCTCGCGGTCCGTCGACGAAGATGTCGGGAATTTGCTGTCTCGCGAGCGTGCCCGCCCCCTATTTTCAACGAGCGGTCAGCAATCGCCCCACTCTGCCTGCCAATTTTCTAGCTAGCATCACGCGCCTCTTCGCACCGCGCAAACTTTGCCACGTGCGAAAGAACAAGCGATCACGAAACGCCTGCCCGATGCACCGGTCGCACCGCTGATGGCACGCAGATTCTCCCATCGCTTTATGCGGATTCTAGCGATTGAATACCCCGCTGGGCCGATGGCTAAGACGGGGACGTTTTTCCTTCGCGCCGTTCGTCGCGCGCCGAGTGGGAACGACCCCACCTACCACCACATCCCGACTCGGCGTTTGCCAGCCGGACCCACCAAATTCTCGTGGGCCAACGACCAGGGATGGCCGTTGCCCGAACGAAGAACCGCCTTCAGGCAGGAGAACTGACAGATGAAGATTCATCTGGTATGGATTCGAGCGACCGCTGCCGCGGCACTGGTTGCCGGCGTCAGCGTGCATCCGGCCGCGGCCCAGTACGCGCCGTTCAAACCAATCCCGCCACAACCCGTGGCACCCCAGGCGACAGCGCCGGCTCCACAATACGTGGCCACGCTCCCCGCCTACACCCAAGTTCCCACCGCGCAATACCAAGCGACGGTGACGCCCTACCAGCCACAGGCGGCACAATATCCTCAAACCGCGGCGCGCTACCCGGCCGCTTACAGCACGACTCCCTACGTTGCTCAGGCGACGCCCACCGAAGCGCTACCGTCGCCTCAGCCGCCGGCAGCAGCCGCTCCCGCCGCCGACGCGGCCACGCCTGCCGTCGTTGAACAAACGGCGCCGGCCGCCAACGCGGCACCTGCTAATCCCGGTGCGCCCGCCAACTGCAACTGTGGCCCGAATGGCTACGCCACGAGCGGCTACGGTACGGCGTGCGGCAGCTATCCGGGAGTCAGCAACTATTTTTCCAACGATTGCGGCCCGCAGAACATTTGGTTCGGCGGCGTCTACTGGCTGTTCATGAATCGCGATGAACCCAGCTGCAAACAAATGACCGTCGAGTTCGATCCGACGACGAAGCCCGATCCCTATTATCCCATGGCCGGCGACACCGTGCTCTGCACCTCGGACGTGGCGCCCGATTTCCGCTCCGGCGTGGAAGTTCGCTTAGGCAGCACGTTCGTCGTCGGCGGCAGCTCGTGCAACACGGGCTGCGGTTACGGCTATCCTGGTTGTGGCCCATCGCCTTGCTCGCCCGGCACCATGTACGCCTGGGAAGTGGCGTGGTGGGGACTCGACGATAACCCAAACGACCAAACCGTTTCCGAAATGCCCAACATGCGGATGTATGGCATGAAGACGTTCGTGGGCCTCGAGTTCGATCGTGACGGCGCGGGCGCAACCTACGACTATTGCCCGGTGAATAATTACTATGGCTACTCGATGCCGGTTAATGCGATGCCCGGCACGCCGCCCGCCGACTACATTAAGGTGTTGTCGCAACGCGTCTATTCGAATTTCAAGGCGCAGAACCTGGAATTGAACGTGATGCGATTCGGCGCCTGCGAAATCGCCAGCCCGGGCTGCGGTTATAGCGCGTGCGGCTGCGATTCGGGTTGCAATGCCGGCTGCGGATGCGGTTCGAACCTCTCGATGTACGGCTCGTGCGGTGTCCGCTACTTCCGCATCGACGACGACTTCTCGTACGATACCGAAGCGGGCATCGCCGACGGCGCCGGTGGCTGGGACCACAACATGCCCAACGGCTTCCAGCTCGACAACGCGCTGTGCTACGACATCAACGTCGATAACAACCTGGTTGGTCCCCAAGTAGGCTGGACCACGAATTACGCCGTCGGCTGCCGTTGGAACTTCTTCCTCAACAGCACGTTCGGCATCTTCGACAACCACATCAACGTTTCGCAACGCATGTGGTCGCCCGGCGGCGGTGATGTTCGCTTTATCACCACGGGGGATACATTCGACTTCAATTGCAGCAAAGATCGCGTATCGTTCCTCGGCGAATTGCGTGCCGGCGGCTCGTACGACTTGACCTGCCATTGGCGTGCCGTCGCCGCCTACCGCGTCGTCGCCGCGACGGGCATTGCGACCTCGCAAGGCCAGTTCGCGAGTCAATACGTCGATCCACGAGTTGTTACCTGTATCAATGCCAACGATTCATTGTTCGTGCACGGCGTCGAGGTCGGCGCCGAGTGCCGGTACTAGGAAGCTGTTAGCGATTAGCTGTTAGCTATTAGCCAGACAGTTTAAGGAGTTTATGAAAGTTACATTGTGATTACTGTGAATTCCATTCGCTGCGGCGCTCGCGCCGAGCCAGGAATTCAACACCACCCCTCGGCCAGCGCCCCCAACCGCCGGCCGAGGGTTTTTCGTTGGCGTGGCCAAACGGCGCGCTGCTCTCTCTCATGGTCACAACGGCGCGTTAATCCTCAACCGATTTTCAGGTTGCGGCGGCCAAATAGGGAATCTCAACCGACGCGATAGTGCGATCACCGTGGCCGCGATACATTAGTTGTCGCAGCCGCAACCTGAAAATCGGTTGCGGATTGGCTGCGGGCAGAGTTTGGTTACACT
>JAKOXH010000060.1 GCA_029781135.1 Planctomycetota bacterium | reverse complement strand
CCGCGGTTTGGGTTAGCCGGTCGATGGGCGAGCACGCACCTACGCTTGCCATCGGCCGGCTGGCCTCTCGGCGGAAAGTAGGTGCCTTCATGGAATCCGAGTTGCAGGCTTTGCACGATGCGTCGCTGATGGCGATTGCTCTATTGTCCATGATGCGAGTGCTGTTGCCCGGCCGTGACGGGCGCGCTTCATTTGGCGATGTCCTGGAGGATAACGACCCCACCCAGTTTGCCCGCGTCGCGGCCACAGTCGTTCGGTACGCTCGCGATTTAGAAAAGCTGCTGAGCGAATGGCCGCTTGTATCGCCAAGTATCTACCGGGCATTGGACGCGGTGCAAGCTCCGTTTGGTGAGGCCATCGCGGGCAAGGAACGCGCGGCCAATTATCACCAATTGACCTACAAACTGGCGGATTGCGCCCGTCGCTATTTCGACGCGATTGTTTATTCAGCCGAAACACTTCAGTCACACCTTTTGCAGGCCGATCGTCACAAAGGCGAAGGTGAGCGGCACCTGGATTGGTTTATTCAGGACATCGACACCACCGGCTTAGAGATTCACTTGCGCCACGAAGTCGCAGCGGCGTTCGCCGTTGAGCAGGAGAGCGACGGCGACGACGACGCGGGCGACGATTGGCCGGCGGTCGGGCTAGACCGCAATGATGTTGCCGTGCTTTTCTGTTTATCGAATCGGGAGCCAACCCTACAAACGCTGGATGACATCGTAGTATCGGCCCAAATGAGCCGAGACACCGCCAGTAAGGCGCTTAAAGAGTTGATCGACGGCGGCCTAGCTTGTCGCCCAAAGGGTAATCGGAAGGGCGCAACCGTTACCGACAAGGGCCGGACGATGGCGGCGAAAATCAGGCGCTAATCAGTCGCTATTTCGACTGTCTTTTTTTTCGGCGCGGCGACAATCAAGGCATGGATATGACCCATGCCACCCTACTGCCCCTTGGCCCGATGGCTCGCCGACTCCGCGTGACGACGGGCTGGCTTCGGGCCGAAGCTGACGCCGGCCGCGTTCCTTGCCTCCGAGCCGGGACGCGGTATCTGTTCGCGCCCGATGCTGTCGAGCGCGTGCTTGCCGAGCGGGCCGCTAACGAAAAGGTGGTGAGCCATGCGTGAGCCAGTGACCACGAACGGCGCGTACACCGCCGACGATGCGGCCCGGGCGCTGTTGCGGGCGCTGCGAGCCGCGGCCGAGCCGCCGACGCTGCTGCTGACGCCGCGGGATGCGGCAAAGGCGCTGGCCATATCCCAAAAAACATTGTGGACTCTCACCACGCCCCGCGGCCCGATTCCGGCGATTCGCGTCGGCGAACGATCGTTGCGGTATTCCGTTGTTGCCCTGGCGAGGTGGATCGACGCCCAACCGATGGCAACGGCCTGCGCATGCGAAGCGAATGGAGACGCCGAAGAATGAGCACGGCGACGGCAGCAACGAACGGAAAAACAAGAATAGCCCGGCGGCTGCGATGTTTCGCGACTGAGCAGCACAGACCCGGGCGGAAAGCGAACTGTATGGATTTTATCACCAAGTTACGCACGATGCGAGCTATTGAACGCGCAGCCTCAAAATATGGCTATTCCGCCGATGCGACAGTTGACCACCGCACGCTGCCGGATTGCGGCACCTATTGGCAGCAACTCGATATTGCGGCCATCGGGTTGGATTGCGGTATCAGGCTGGGCGAACTGAGCACTCGCGAACGCGAGTTCGTCGGCCGGCTTATCCGCAATTGCGTGCTGAGCGGCCAAAAACATTCGCAACCGCAGGCAGCGACCGCGAGCCGGCCAGCACGGAGGCGAGCATGGTAGGACGACTGCCGACGCCCGAGGAAGATGCTGCGTGGACGCCGCACGGCAATGGATACAATGATGTATCGAAGCTAATCATAAGAGTTCGCCCGGCCGACGACCGGGGAAGGCATTTAGTGATTGCTCAATGCAACGGTACGTCACACCCGCATCGATTCGATGCGTTGAGCCAGTTTCATCGTCGGCAATATCGCGACGCAGTTGTCTCGAAGTTCGGACTGGATGACTCCGCCCATGAGTGGCTCGAAGAACAGATTTTGGCCGGGGCCGCGGCAGCGGATAGCCAAGAACAGTTTGCGAGCCTGGACGTGGTGAGTGCTGCGGCCGTCGCTACAAAACGGGTTGAGTGGTTCTGGGAACCTTACATTCCGGCGGCTGCGATAACGGACCTCTCAGGCGACCCCAACGAAGGCAAGTCAACGCTCTGCATCGATCTGATTGCGCGCAATAGTCGCGGCGACTCGATGCCCCCATTTTCATTCCCCGATGGGGCGTGCAAGCCGGCGGACTCACTCTTACTCAGCGGCGAAGATGACTACGAACGCACGGTAAAGCCTCGATTGATTGCGGCCGGGGCCGTGCTCGAACGAGTGCATCTACTCCGCACCGTGACGGTGTGTGACGAAAAGCGGCAAGTTCAAGTGCCGATGGACTTGCCTCTTATCGAGCGGCTGATTCGAGACAAGGAAATCAATCTTGTCGTCCTGGACGTGCTGGCCGCATTCACCGAACCAGGTATTAGTCTGAATGACGATGCCGCCATGCGGAGGTTGTTTAGTTCGATGTCGCCCACCTTTGAGCGCACCGGGGCAGCGTGCCTCATGCTGCGACACCAGAACAAAAAAGAGAACAGTAAGGCGATGTATCGGGCTGGGGGTTCAATCGCAATCACCGGGGCGGCGCGGGCGGCATTCGCAGTTGGACCGAACCCCGATGACCCGGAGGAAAAGATACTCGTGGCCATCAAACACAATCTTGGACCACGGCCGCACAGCCTCTCATATCGTATAGAAGCCGCCGGCGACGCTTCCCGCATTGCTTGGGGTGGACAGTCGAACCTCACGGCAAACGACGTGCTCAAGGGCGGCAGCGAATCCTCAAGCGGCGGCAAGGTGGATACCGCCAAGGAAATTATCATCGACATCCTCAGCGGCGGACCTCGGGGCGAGAACGAAGTCAAAACCGCCTGCGAGCAAGCGGGAATATCCCGAGCAACCTATTGGCGTGCCAGAAAAGACATCGGCGTGAAGAGTGAAAAGACCGCATTCCACGGTGAATGGTTGCTGAGTTTGCCGGCTGAGACTGGCGACGAAATCCCACCCTGAAACGCCCAAGAGTATCACGAAGAGTATCAAGCTGAGACTCTTCGGTGTGTAGACAGAGAGAGTAATTGATACTCTTCGATTAAATACCGGGAAATATGCAAATCACCCATGATACTCTTCGCAGCCTGAGACTCGCCAAAATGCCCAAGAGTATCAACCCTCAAACCCACCCCCTAGGACCCAAGGTTTCTGAACACCTGAACACAACTCCTGCCCGCCGGCCCCGTAGCGGAACCAACCTACTTGAACAACAAGCCGGCGCGTTGCCGGCCAAACACTTTCCCCATAAGGAACAAACCATGACCACGACCATTGCCCAACGGTTTGCCGACCGGCAAGCCGAGTATCGCGAGTATGTCGAGGCGCTGTCGCTGGGCGAACGCATCGACCTGGAGGCGGCCGAGCAATGCTGTAGCGTGCTCGGCCAGCCGTTTGCCGGTTTGGCGGCCGAAGCCGACCGGGTAGCCAGCTTACGCGAACGACGCGGGGAGTTGGAACGCCGCGCCGATCCGGAACGCATCGCCAAAGTGCGCCGCGAGCTGGCGGAAGCGCAGGCGGAAATCGACGCCGCGAATGAAGCCCTCAAGAAACCGACTGCGCGGCTGGCAAAGGCGCAGGAGCGGTACGCCGCGATTCATCCCACGCTCAATGAAATAGCGCGCGACGTGGAACAAGCAAAACGCGACTTGGACGCGCTCGCCCGCCAGTAGTTATTAACCATTCCCAGAGAACCACGAACGGAGCACTTGAACAATGAGTATCAATCCTCAACCCGCCACCACCGGCAGCCGTCGCCTATCCAGCCTTGGCCCGGTGAATGCAAAGAACGCACTCCTGGGCGTCGTACCGCGGCCCAAGCTGGGCGCCCGAATTTCGGCCAAACGATTCTTGGCAATGAGCACGAGCGAACAGCTACGGCTGCTTGATCCATTCGCCAAAGAATGGGAGCACTTGCAAGAGCGTCATTGCGCGACCAACGTCAAGCTCGAAGCGCACGTGCTGGCGACGCTGCACGCGGAAGGTATCGTGCTACCCAACGGCTTGCCGCCAGCGGTCGTCGAGACACTCCGCAAGGCGGAAATCGCCAGCGACTACATCCACGGGCAGCGCACATAATCAC
>JAKOXH010000037.1 GCA_029781135.1 Planctomycetota bacterium | reverse complement strand
CCTGCAACAGGCGTGGAACGGCCGCGTGTGGATGAATCCGCCATTTGCACAACCACTAATTGCTAGATTTACGAACAAGCTGGTCGAGTCGATAAACGCTGGCAACGTTACCCAAGCGTGTGTACTCGTCAACAACGCCACAGAAACAAAGTGGTTCCGGCAACTGGCCCACGATGCGGCGGCAATTTGTTTTCTGGCCGGTCGCGTTCGCTTTTGGAATCCGAGAAAGAGAAGTGCCGCACCATTACAGGGGCAAGCCGTTTTGTATTTCGGGCCAAATGTGGCCGGATTCGTTGAAACATTTAGGACACTCGGAATCGTTTACGGCGCGAAGCTAGGGGGCGGCGACGATGACTAACATGGAGGCCCTACCCAAGAATATAGACGCCGAAAAGTACATCATCGGCGTATTAGTCCGATTCCCCGACGCGGCCGACGAAGCATTTTCGCACTTGACGCCAACCGACTTTTTCGACTTGGAACACGCCAAGATTTTTCGTGCTGCCCAAAAACAATTCGCGGCCGGCGGCATCGACCCGGTGTTGCTGGCGCGTGAAGTAGGCGCGGCGCAAACGCTGGTTGAACTGGGGATGAATCCGGCGAACGCGCCCGCGACCGCCGTTCACATTGCCACCGAAGCGGCCAAAATCGTGGAATGTCGGCGGAAGCGGCAGTTGCACGCGATGTTCAACGACGCGGCCCAAGCCACGTTGAACGGCCGACCGTCGGAGGAAATCTTCCGTACCACCGTGGCGGACTTGGCCGACTTCGGCCGCGACAAGGGGCCGGGGGAGCGATTGTTGTCGGACCTAATGCCGGCCAGTCAGTTCGTGCAGCAAAACCACTCGATAGATTATCTGATTCCCTTCAACATCGTGGCCGGCCAGCCGGGCGTTCTTAGTGCGAAGGCCAAGAGCCTCAAAACGACCGTGGCACTTGATGCGTGCGTCAGCATGGCGACGGCGAAGCCATTTCTAGGGGTCTGGCCAATCGAACAACCAATCAACTGTAGCATCCTCACGGCCGAATCGGGCGCGGCCACAATCAGCGAATCGTTGCGGCGCATCGCGGGCAGCAAGGGCGTGGACATAGAAGCCGTCGATAATCTGCTAGTGTCCTCGAAGTGCCCCAAACTTCAGTCGCAAAAATGGCTGGATGAAATCGAGCGATGTATCGAGGTGAACGAGCTGCGGTGTCTCGTCATCGATCCCACCTACCTCGCGTTGGCGGGCCTCGATCAAAACAAACTGGCGACGGTGGCCGCGGCACTCGACCCGGTGGGGGACATCATCCGTCGAACTGGCTGCACGGTGCTGATGGTGCACCACAACCGCAAGGTGACGCCGGCGCCCTACGGCTGCCCAACATTGGAAGAAATCACCGGCAGCGGATTCGCGGAATGGGCGCGGTTTTGGATTCTTCTCAACCGTCGCCGCGAATGGGATGAGGAAGCCGGTCGGCATTGGTTGTGGTACGTCGCAGGCGGTTCCGCCGGGTATGGTGCTCGTAAGTGGTTGGATGTTACCGAGGGCAAGCCAAGCGATTACGGCGGCCGTGTGTGGCGGGTTGAGGCGGTATCTGTCACCACCGGCGAACAGCATGAACAGCAACAAAAGGCCGATGCGAGAGCGGCGGAAGAGCGCCGTCAGTTGGACGATGATCGGGAACTTGTGTTCAAGCTGCTGCGGAGACATCCAGGTGGACAATCCAAGACGTTCATCAAAGAACATTGCGGAGTATCTGGTCGCCAGTTCCCAAAGGTGTTCGCTGCCATGTTCCAAGCCGGTGAACTGGTTGAATGCGAAATCATGGTGAGCAACCACAAATGGAGCGGCTACCGTCTCGCAAGTGAGGGTCAATCCAATGCCCCAAAGTGAAGCACCCGGAACACCCGGAACACCCACCCGGAACACCGTTGTTACTGGTGCCACTACCACCAGGCACAACAGGGGCGTATGTAATAGCCCCGTTGTTGCTGCTGGTGGTGGTCGGTTGTTGTGGGTTGATACCAAAGGGGGAAGCGTAACGGGTGGTTTAGCAGCGATGGGTGGATTGCACGCGCCAGCCATCGGCGTGAGCACCAAGCCGATGCGAAGTGCGTTGCTGGATTGGTTCGAGCAAGAGCGTAAGCGGTGTGCCGGGCAGGCGGACGTAGCATGGTGAATTATCTACCTAACTATGGGGTGGTTCGTGCATGTCCGCTGGCAGTAGGAACAAATGAACACACGAATAAGAACCTACCGCCCCCACCCCCGTAGGTTCTTTTTTTCAAATAATTTTCCGCTGGCCAGCTGGAAAAGCGGGAAATATAGGTAATTTCATTAACTGAACAATCAGACACACGAACAATGACCACTGAACAAACCAACATCCTGGCCACCTGCCATCGCCTGACGGCTTCCCTGGCGTCGTCTGAGCCTCCCAAGTGGCAAACGTGGAATTGGCCATACTGGCACGAACAAACGATTCTGGGGCCACGCTACGAGCCTACAAAGTGGTTCGGGCCGATGTCCGAAGCCGAGCGAATGCGCTACCGCCGAGCGTGCGATGCGCTGGCGGAAGCTGGACTTGTCCGACTCAACCGAGCCTGCGGTAAGAAGTTCACTAATTTGCAACTGACCGAAGCTGGCGAGCAAGTCGCCAGAGAATTAACCCCCGCCGGGCAACCGGCTTAACCCCGAGGAAGTTTTTTTATGACCACCACCACCCCGAGAAACCCGAAGGCCGCCGACCGTCCACCCTGCATTGCGGTAGTGCCGCAAATGCCAAGCGGCATCCGCGACCAGGTTGAGGAAGTGAACGACGAAGACGCCGCGATCGAAGCCGAGGAAGCCGAGTTCAAAGCCGACTGGGCTGCATTCTGCGAACGGCACAGCGAAGCGTACCACGAACTGCTGGCGACGGCACAGGCCGAGGCGGTTGAATTTCAGGACCGCCAGCGGGAACTAATCACTCGCAAGGTTGAGTTAGGACACCGCATCCACCCATTGCTGCGGGAATGCCGTCCAGCTTACGCCGCTGCGGTTGAAGCTGCCGAACGTGATGAAGCTAAGGCGATGCAGCAGGCGGACGTTGCACTCCGCGAGCAAGGCATCGACGAATCGAGCACGATTGCCGGTTCAATGGGTGGCGCCAATCCCGAGGCGGTTCAAATCCAGTGGAATCACCGGCTTCGCCAAGAGCCCTTGGTGCAGGCCGCTATGGGTAAGACCGCCAAGGCTCGCAACGCACTTGCCGTGCTCGAAAGCCGATTCCCCATTCTTCCGACCGAAGAATCGGCGGCCGTGCCGTTGCCGAGCGCTGGCGACCCGACCTTTATTGCTGCTGTGCTGAAAGTTTGAGGTGCCACTATGGAAATCAGAAACGCCAAGAACGACAGTCGCCACTTTCGCAATCGTCGGCACGTTATCAACCGCTGCGGGTTGGCTCGCGTCGTGCTCACGATGGCTCACAACGACGTTATCGAACGACTCGTGACAACCGGCTTTATGAGTGCCGAAGGGCGAGAGCTGCTACGGCAACTGCCGCAGACGTATGAAGTTCGCCAACTGCTCGAACACAGCGAACGGGCACACGCCGAAGAAGCTAGTCTACGCGAGCAGCGAATTGCAGTTGAGCAAATGCGACACAGGAAGCAACCGCTATCACCCAGAGAACTCGCCGCAAAGGCGGGAAAGGAAAACCAGTAATGGAAATGACCATGACCGCAACCGAAAAACGGATTTACAAAACGCTCCGGCTGCATCAGCTATTTGGCCTCGTCGGCCGATACTGCGGCGATACGCTTGAGCAGTTGGCTATCTTATGTCCCGATTCGGCTGACAGCGAAAGCGTTGACCAACCATTGAAAGGTATCACCGAGGCACAGTTGCCGCAGGCACGCGAGTTAGTGAAGCAGCTGCCGCAGACAACCGCCACCGAACATTGGTTGTATCTGACGCAATCCGGGCCGTACCCCTACGTCGGCGTGTAAACCACGAACGGTGCCGGCTAGGTTTAGCTGAGTTCCCCGGCCGGCACTAGCGACAGCCTCTACACCCCGCAGCCTGTCGAAGCCGAGTAGTTTTCCTAGAAAGCTGGCTACTCGTGGAGGGCTGCGGCGGCTGTCGCAAATCACAATCATCATTCACGAAAGGAAAAACGAAAATGACGAATAACGATTGGCCGCGAGGCCGCAAGGGCCTGGCTAGTTTTTTCAAGTTCCCGAACCAGAAGAGTTTCGGCGTGCCAGATCCCGGACAACTTACGCCGATGCAGGAACGCCGTGTGCGTCAGCTTGTGGCATCGCTCACTACACCAAAAACGAAAGCCACGGCGAAGCCAGCCAAAAAAACATTGGCAGTCAGCAAACCGACGAAGCCGCTGGTTATGAAGCCGGGCTGGCGTATGGTCCTGCCGGCTGAATTTGGGGGGACCGTCGATAACGCTCACTTCCAGTTGATTCGCCGGGCCTGAATTTCCACGACCCCACCCCGTCGCGTGTTGTGCTACTGAGCAGGCGGCGGTGAGTGGGGGTTATCACCATGACCACAAAAACACGCACCACCACCGATGCGGACATTCGCCAAGTAATCATCGGCCAAGGCTTTGCCGACTGTGCGGTTGTCAGGCAGTATGTGAAGCCACGGCCGGAACCATCGGACATCGACCAAGGCGGCGTGTGGTTCGTGCTCTCGGTGCCTAGCGCCGATGGCACCTGGAATGTTTGGGGCCTACGCCGCACGCTGGTTGAGCTGTTGGCGCTGGCGAAACGCGGGCCGCTGTTTTTGAGGTGAACGCCTACGCGGCGATTTAACGCACACTTACGCGAAAGGTATCAACAGTCAAGGCAACCCGCTGGAACGCCACACAAGCGATTCTGTGCGACCGAAACTGAGACCATGACCACGAAAACAACCACCGCGGCCGAAAATGGGGTTTGCACCGCTCTCGCCAACCACGGCGACGGGACGTTCGGGAAGTGGTGCGTGGAACGGTGCCAGATAACGCGAGCCACCGCTCTAAACTACATGCGAGTTACGGAAGTATTCGGCTCACAAAAACAGCTTAATTGTAAAAGCCTTTTACAATCTTTCACCGCCGAGGCACTCTACTACCTCTCCCGCGACACCACCCCGGAGGAAGCCACCCGCGATGCGTTGAAGCTGGCCAAAAAAGGCGAGCGGATAACGCTGGCGGTGGCGAAAGAACTGGCAGCGAAATACACCGTGGGGGAATCGGACGGTGGAGAAGAATACGACGCCGGAAGCGACCTGAGTTTGGGGGGTAGGTGCAACTCGTCGCCTTACGTGCGCGCACGCGAGGGGAGAGGCCACCCGTTGGTGCGAACTTCGGATTGGGGAGTTGCTGGGGAAGGGAGAGCCAAAGGCTGGACCGGGGCGCGGTAAAAAACCGTCGCCAGCAAGCGAAGGTTTTATTGGCAAGGACGACCGGCACAAGTTTCGCCTGCTGGCGGAACATAAGAAGCTGGTTGCAAAGCTAATCGACGGGGGCCGAACAAGACGAGAACACTTGCCGCCTGGACTTTACGGAGACCGAAAAGGTGCACTCGGCAAGGCGTTAGAGAAGATAGTACGCGAAGCGGCAAAGGAACGGCAACAAATCCGCAAAGGGAATCAACGCGGTGACAAGTCCGAAAATTTTACGGAGTTGTCAGATAAAGGCGACACCCGCGACAAGATCGGCAAGGCCATCGGGATGAGCGGGCCGACCTATCAGCGGGCTAAGGCCATTATCCGCGACGACCCTGAAGCCCTAGCCGCGTGGCGGGAGGCGATGAAGGAACAGGGTAAGCGGAATGACTTGGTTGACAATGTAAACGAAGTTACAGCGGACAAAGGCAACAGCCGCTCCTACACGGTCTCCCGCCTGCAAAAGCAGCGGCCGGATTTGTTCGAGCGGGTGAAGGCGGGGGAGTGACCTGAGTTTGGAAGGCGCATGGCGTCGGCCGACCCGTGCGCACGGTATTTGCGGGCGACTGCGTGGGTATCCGAGCGGGTAGCGTTTGTGCGATATAGTTATAAATAGGACTACCACACTGCTAGCACAAGTGCTATAAGGTATTGTGAAAGCAGCGGTTACAGCAAATGCTAGCTTGTTCGCAATGCAGAGGTCGAGGGTTCGACTCCCTTCCGCTCCACTGGTTGTACGTCTCACGAATGCTAGCCTTTTTGTCAGCCGATGACGAACAGTAGGGCGTTTCTTGAGAACGCAATGATTAATTGTGTTATGGATTCCAAGAGAATCCATGGCGGCCTCGCCATTTTCCGTCGCTGACTCAGTATTGGCATTTTCGTAATTCCTTTCAAGCTGCGGTCGCTCTCTCACCTCCGAGAAGAAACCAGAGTTTCTTCCGATTCTAGCGTCCTCGCGAATTCGTACGGCGGCGTGGCCAGTTACTTGCCACGGTCGCAGCGAGTCTTGAACCGACAAAGCAAGGACACGAAGCTCTGCAACCGTTTTCCAGTTGCCAGCCTGGTGGCAGCCGGCTTCTTGACGCTTTCTTAATGCCCAGGCGGTCGGTATTGAGCCCTTTTTAATGCGCTCGCCGTTAGACTTCCTGAAGACGCAGGCCAACGTCGTGCGAAATGTTTGCACGCACTGCGTCGTGGGGGGTTAGAAGGATCGGTCATCATGCCAGACCTCATTATTCTCGCGGTCGTCGTGTTGTTCGCCGTGTCATCGTGGTTGCTACTTGTGTTGAGCGATTGGCTCATGGGGCGCTGAATATGAACGGAAGTGAAATTGTTGGGCTGGTGCTTGCTACGTGCTTGTTGGTCTATCTGGCCATCGCGCTGTTGAAACCGGAGTGGTTCGCATGACATCGAATGCCTGGATGCAACTGATTTTGTACTTCGCCGTGCTTGGCCTGTTGGCCAAACCGCTGGGTTGGTACATGGCCCGTGTGTACCTAGGCCAGCCATGCTGCGGCATGGAGCGCGTGTTTGGTTGGCTCGAACGAAGTATCTACCGCGTTGCCAACATTGATGAACGCCATGAAATGGGCTGGCGGCAGTACGCGGTCGCTGTCTTGCTTTTCAACGCGGTTGGTTTTTTCGCCGTCTATGCATTATTGCGATTGCAAGGCATGTTGCCGCTCAACCCGCAACAGTTTGCCGCCTGCACGCCGGACCTCGCGTTCAATACGGCTGCCAGCTTTGCCACAAACACGAACTGGCAGAGTTACGCCGGCGAAACAACGCTGAGTTATCTTTCGCAGATGCTCGGACTAACGGTGCAGAACTTCGTGTCCGCGGCTTCGGGCATGGCCGTGCTCGTCGCTTTGATACGCGGACTCACGCGGCGCACGACCGCGACGATCGGCAACTTCTGGTTCGACCTCGTGCGCTCCACCCTTTACATTTTGCTGCCACTTTCGATCGTCGTCGCACTCTTGCTAGTTTCGCAGGGCGTCATCCAGAATTTTCGGCCTTATGCTACAGTGAATGTCTTACAACCGACCGTCGCTTCGGATGGCACGAAAGGCGAAACCCAAACCCTAGCACTCGGGCCCGCAGCCTCGCAAATTGCCATCAAGCAGCTCGGTACCAACGGCGGCGGTTTTTTCAATGTGAACTCGGCCCATCCGTTCGAAAACCCCACGCCGATTTCAAATTTTGTTGAATTGCTTTCGATCCTCCTCATCGCGGCCGCTCTTTGCTACACGTTCGGCGTGATGGTCGGCGATACACGACAGGGCTGGGCGCTGTTAGCAGCGATGTACGTCATTATCGTTCCGCTAACGGTATTCACCGCCTGGCAAGAACAAAACGGCGTCCCCGCCTATACCGCATTGAGTGTCGACCAAACAGCCCACGTCGATCAGCCGGGTGGCAACATGGAAGGCAAGGAAACACGCTTCGGCATTGTGAATTCCGCGCTCTGGGCATCTGCAACGACTGCGGCATCCAACGGCAGCGTGAACGCCATGCACGACTCGTTCACGCCCCTGGGCGGCCTCGTGCCCATGTGGCTGATTCAGCTCGGCGAAATCGTTTTCGGCGGCGTGGGCAGCGGCCTCTATGGCATGTTGATGTTCGTCATCGTGGCTGTATTCATCGCCGGGTTGATGGTCGGGCGCACGCCGGAGTATCTGGGTAAGAAGATCGAAGCTTACGAAATGAAAATGGCCTCGCTCGTGATCTTGATTCCACCGCTCGTCGTGCTGGTGGGCACGGCCATCGCCGTTATCGGGCCCGGCCTCGACTATGCGGCCGGCAACGAAATCAAGAGTAATTTGAACAACCCTGGGGCGCACGGGTTTTCGGAAGTGTTATATGCCTTTTCCTCAGCCGGCAACAACAACGGCAGTGCATTCGCCGGGCTGACTACCAATGAACCGTTCAACAACTTGGCCCTGGGCCTCGCGATGCTCGCCGCCCGCTACTGGCTCATGATTCCCACGCTAGCAATTGCCGGCTCCCTGGCCCGCAAGAAATTCACGCCGCCGAGTGCCGGCACATTGCCGACCCATCGGCCGCTCTTCGTGGCCATGGTCGTCGGCACGATCCTGTTGGTCGGCGCACTCACGTTCGTGCCGGCACTGGCCCTGGGGCCAATCGTCGAGCACCTGCAGATGATCGCCGCTTCCTGATCAATCTCATTGTCAAGCTACTTCCCATCCACCTATTTTTATTGCAATGGCAACCACCCATAAGGCACGTCCCCTCTTCGACCCGCCAATCCTTCGGCGGGCGGTGATCGATGCTTTTACGAAGCTCGACCCCCGCCGACAGTTGCGCAACCCCGTGATGTTCACCGTTTTTGTGGGCAGCATTCTCACGACGGGACTCGGCATCGACGCCCTCATCACTCCGGGGGCCGAGTCGGCTGCGTTTATTTTGGGTGTCAGTGCATGGCTCTGGTTCACGGTGCTCTTCGCGAATTTTGCCGAAGCCATGGCCGAAGGTCGCGGCAAAGCCCAGGCCGATACCCTGCGGGCCACGCGCCGTGATGTGCAAGCAAAAAAACTCAGCAAGCCCGAGTACAACGCGACGCGAAGCCTTGTTTCCGCTTCGACGCTGCGCAAAGACGACGTCGTTTTGGTCGAAGCCGGCGACATGATTCCCAGCGACGGCGAAGTTGTCGAGGGCGTGGCCTCGGTCGATGAAAGTGCCATCACCGGCGAAAGCGCGCCCGTCATCCGCGAGAGCGGTGGCGATCGCAGCAGCGTCACTGGCGGAACACGTGTTTTATCCGATTGGATCGTCGTTCGCGTCTCAGCCAACCCCGGCGAAACATTCTTGGACCGCATGATCGGTCTGGTGGAAGGCGCTAAACGGCAGAAAACGCCAAACGAAATCGCGCTCGATATTCTCCTCGCCGCGATGACCATCATCTTCCTCATCGTTTGTGCCACACTGCTGCCATTCTCGAAATACAGTGTTGCGGCCGCCGGTCAAGGAAGCCCGATCACCGTCACCGTCCTGGTCGCGCTCCTGGTTTGCCTAATCCCCACCACGATCGGCGGCCTACTCTCGGCCATTGGCATCGCGGGCATGGACCGCATGATCCAAGCGAACGTCATCGCGATGTCCGGCCGGGCAGTCGAGGCCGCCGGCGACGTCGACGTTCTGCTCTTGGACAAGACCGGCACCATCACCATGGGCAACCGGCAGGCCGTAGAGTTCATCCCGGCAGATGGAGTTGATCTGCCGCACCTGGCCGACTCGGCACAACTTGCGTCGTTGGCCGATGAAACGCCTGAAGGACGTAGCGTCGTCGTGCTCGCCAAGGACAGGTATGGCCTGCGCGGCAGGAACGTTCACGACCTGGGCGCCACGTTCATTCCCTTCACGGCGCAAACTCGATTGAGCGGCGTTGATTTCGATGGACGCAAAATTCGCAAAGGGGCTGCGCAAAGTGTCGAGCAGTTTGTAATCGGGAATGGCGGCTCGTTTTCGTCAGACGTGCATCGACACGTCGACGGCATTGCCCGCCAAGGCGGCACTCCGCTTGTGGTGGCGGACGGCGCCCGAGCGCTCGGCGTCATTAACCTGAAAGACATCGTCAAAGGTGGCATCAAGGAGCGGTTCATCGAGCTACGGCAAATGGGGATCAAAACCGTGATGATCACCGGCGACAACCCGCAAACGGCCGCGGCCATCGCCGCCGAGGCCGGTGTCGACGACTTCCTCGCCGAAGCCACGCCCGAAGCCAAACTAAAAATGATCCGCGATTACCAGGCCGGCGGACGCCTCGTCGCCATGACGGGCGATGGAACCAACGACTCGCCCGCGTTGGCGCAAGCCGATGTCGCCGTCGCCATGAACTCCGGAACGCAGGCCGCCAAGGAAGCCGGCAATATGGTCGACCTCGACTCCAACCCCACCAAACTCATTGAAATCGTCGAGATTGGCAAGCAATTGCTGATGACGCGCGGCGCGCTCACGACTTTCAGCCTGGCCAATGATGTCGCCAAATACTTCGCGATCATTCCGGCCGCTTTTGCCACAACCTATCCCGTACTCAACAAGCTCAATGTGATGGGACTAGCAACGCCATCGAGCGCGATCCTCTCGGCCGTCATCTTCAACGCGCTGATCATTGTCGCGTTGATTCCACTCGCATTGCGCGGTGTGCCGTATCGGGCCGTCGGGGCCGCACGGCTGCTGCGCGACAACCTGTTGATCTACGGCGTTGGCGGTCTGGTCGTTCCATTCTTCGGTATCAAGCTCATCGACGTGCTGTTGGTGACGCTACGAATCGTATAAGAGGTGTTCCATGTTCTCCTTATTGCGACCGACGATTGTCGTGTTCCTCGCCTTGTCACTGGTAACTGGCGTCGCGTATCCCCTGCTCGTGACCGGTGTCGCGCAGTTGATCTTCCCTCGCCAGGCCAACGGTAGTTTGATCGAAGCCAACGGACGTGTCGTGGGTTCAGATTTGATTGGGCAGCAGTTCGACGACGCCAAGTACTTTTGGCCACGCCCGTCGGCAACATCACCCGCCTACAACGCTGCCGCCTCAACCGGCAGCAACTTGGGGCCCACGAATCCGGCTCAGTTAGACGCAGTTCGCACTCGAACCGACGCGGTTCGCAAGGCGAATCCGACGCAACACGGCCCCGTGCCCGTGGACTTGGTAACAGCTTCCGGAAGCGGTCTGGATCCGCACATCAGCCCGGCCGCTGCGCTGTACCAGGTCGATCGCGTGGCGCGCGCCCGCGGAGTCGATGCCCACCGCGTCCGCGAGTTGGTGACCCAACACATCGAAGGCCGGACGTTCGGCGTCCTGGGCGAACCGCGCGTCAATGTGCTCCGGTTAAACCTGGCGCTCGATTCATTGAAGTAACGCAATAAGGCCGATTGAAACGGTGCCAGCTCATCGGGCGGCTGTCCCGACCCGGTGCCCTTTTCCGGCCGACGACCGGGTCTACCACGACGTGCGGGAAGACTACAATAAGGAAGGCAGCAAAAAACAGTATCCATGAACGAGCAGCGGCCAAATCCCGATGTATTGCTCGCCCGCGTGCACGACGAAGAAAGTCGAGCGAACCGCGGTAAGCTGAAAATATTCTTCGGCTATGCGGCTGGCGTCGGCAAAACCTACGCCATGCTGAGCGCGGCTCAATTGGAGCGCGCGACCGGTACCGAAATCGTTGTTGGCTACGTGGAGCCGCATGGTCGACCAGAAACCGAGGCGCTTCTTCGCGGACTGGAATCGCTTCCGACGCTTAGTATCGCGTATCGCGGGGCCACGTTGCGCGAGTTCGACCTCGACGCGGCGATCACGCGCAAACCAACGCTCATTCTCGTCGACGAACTCGCCCACACGAACGCACCCGGCATGCGGCATCCCAAGCGCTGGCAGGACGTCGAAGAGTTGCTGGCGGCAGGCATCAATGTGTGGACCACGCTCAATGTCCAACACGTGGAAAGTCTCAACGATGTTATTGCCCAAATCACCGGCGTCGCCGTCAAGGAGACGCTTCCCGACACCATCGTCGAGCAAGCCGACGAAATTGGGCTCGTCGATATTACCCCTGATGATCTCATGGCTCGGCTGGCGGCGGGCAAGGTGTATATTCCGGCCCAGGCTGAGCAGGCCCTCAAGAACTTCTTCCAAAAAAGCAACCTGGTCGCGCTGCGTGAACTTTCCTTGCGTCAAGCGGCAAATCGCGTGCAACGCGATGTCGAACTGGCGCGACAAGAACGTGAGGCCGCCGCGCCCTGGCTCACTTCCGAACGACTTCTCGTTTGTGTTGGCCCGAGTCCGACCAGTGCGCGCATCGTCCGCGCTACCAAGCGGCTCGCTAGTTCGATGAATGCCCAATGGCTGGCAGTCGCCGTCGATACCGGAACCGACGGGCTCCATTCGAAAACCGATAAGGAACGTACGGCCCTCAATCTGCGGTTGGCCGAACAGTTGGGAGCCGAAACAAAGACGTTGGTGGGCAACAACGTCGCCGATACGCTACTGGAATTCGCACGCCGCGGAAATGTCAGCAAAATCGTCGCGGGCAAGACCGCTCAACCGTTCTGGAAACGCTGGCTGAACAGCACCATCGTCGATCAACTTTTGAAGAAATGCGGCGACATCGACGTTTACATAGTTTCGGGTGAAGGTGAAGCCACGCGGCCACGGCATTATCCATTGGTACCGCAAATTGCCCACGGGAAGGACTATTTGAAGGCAACCGGCGTGGTGTCGCTTTGCACGGTTGCCGGATGGATCTCACATGCGTTGGGGCTGGCTGATGTTAACGTAATCATGATCTTTCTGGCAGGCGTTGCCTTCATTGCGGCAAAATTGGGACGCAAGCTGTCAGTTGCCGCGGCCGTCGTCAGTGTGCTCGTGTTTGATTTCTTCTTCGTGCCTCCGCGCCTGACTCTGGCGGTAGGCGATTCCGAATATCTGATCACGTTCGCCGTCATGCTCGGAATTAGCCTTTTGATTAGCGAGTTAACGGCTCGCTTGCAGGCGCAGCTGCGCACCTCGCAACAACAAGAGCGCCACACTGCGAGTCTATTCCGCATGACTCGTCAATTGAGCGAATTAGCCGGTTCCGATTTCCTCGTGCGAACCGCCGGCCGGCAGCTCGAAGAGATTTTCGGCGGGGAAGTGGTGCTCTTCTTGCGCGATACGTCGACAGAACTCTCACTTCGCTATGGCGAGCGAACCGCCATTGCCCAACAACCCATCAATGAAGTAGTGGCCCAATGGGTCGCGAACAACGATAAAACGGCCGGTTATGGCACCGACACACTACCAAATGCCACCGCGTTATTTGTCCCCCTCACGGGGTCGCAGCAAATAATGGGCGCCTTGGGCGTGGCAAAGAAGGACTCCGGCCGAATTCTCGATCCGGAACAAGTTCGACTCCTCGAAACCTGTGGAAGTCTCATCGCGCTTTCGCTCGAACGCGATCGCTCGGTGCTACAGGCCCATGAAGCACAGCTCCAAATCCAGGCCGAACAACTTCGCAATTCCCTCCTGAGCTCCGTCTCGCACGATCTGCGCACGCCGCTGGCCACAATCGCCGGTACCGCCTCGGCACTACTTGAAAACGTGTCAACCGACAGTTCCGCAGCGCTGGAAACGATTGTCGACGAATCGCGCCGGCTCACCCGATTAGTTGAAAACCTCCTCGACATGGCTCGTCTCGACTCCGGAGCCGTCGTCCTGAACCGGCAATGGCATGTGCTCGAAGAGATCGTCGGCGTGGCCCTCAACTCGGCCAAACGAGAGTTGAGCGAACATCACATCCGAGTTCTTATCCCGGCCAACTTCCCGCTACTGAAAATCGATGGGTTCTTGATGGAACAAGTGCTGGTGAATCTCTTGGAAAACGCGTCACGCTACACCCCCGCCGGCAGTGATATTGAAATTTCCGCCATCGCCCAGGATAAACAAGCAAAAATCCATGTGGCCGACAACGGCCCCGGGCTCCCCGCCGGAACTGAGCGCAAAGTCTTCGATAAGTTCTTCCGCGGCGCCACCGTCGCCCCCGATGGCCGCCGTGGGGTCGGCCTGGGACTCGCCATCTGCCAGGCGATCGTCGAATCGCATGGCGGAAAAATCACCGCGGCCAATCGTCCCCAAGGTGGCGCCGAATTCATCGTCTCCCTGCCTTGCCTCGAGGCGCCGCCCCAAATTGAAACAGAGCCATCCCTCGCCACAACCGTCGCCTAATTCATGCCTGCCGACTCGCCACGCGTGTTGCTCGTCGAAGATGAACTTCCCATCCGGAAGCTCTTAAGCAATGCCCTCACAGCCGCTGGTTACGTAATCGACGAAAGCGACTCGGCTCAGCAGGCCATTCGGCACGCCACGCAGAGTCCGCCGGAACTAGTCATTCTCGACCTCGGCCTGCCCGATATGGATGGCCAAGAACTAATCCAACGACTTCGCGAATGGCTACAGGCCCCGATCATCGTTCTTTCGGCACGCGATCAGGACCAGCAAAAGATCGCCGCGCTCGATCATGGCGCCGACGACTACCTTACAAAACCCTTCAGCACCGGAGAGTTGCTCGCTCGCGTCCGTGTCGCCCTCCGCCACGCCAGCCGATCGGGCGACGAAACCGGTTCAACCGTGTTCGAGCGCGGCGACCTGAAAGTCGACTTGGCGGCGCGAAGAGTCTTTGTCGCCAATATCGAAATCCACCTGACGCCGATCGAGTACAAGTTGCTGACGACGCTGATCCGCAACTGCGGAAAAGTGCTCACGCACCGCCAATTGCTCAAGGAAGTCTGGGGACCGGACCAAGTGCAAGAGACGCACTACCTACGGGTGTTCATGGCCAATCTGCGCCGCAAGCTCGAAGCCGACCCGGCCCAACCGCGCTACCTGCTAACCGAACAGGGCATCGGCTACCGCTTGGCAAGCGAGATAATGCCGTCCGATACGTGACCGACGAACAACCTGTGCCCAAATGTCTGCGGGTGACGGTCGAACGTTGGGCCAATTCAACTCAAAACTGGGCCCGATTACTCAATGATCTTGTTGAGCGGGTACTCGACAATCCCACGCGCGCCCGCCGCCTTTAGCTTCGGAATCACGTGGCGGATAATCGCTTCATCGACGATCGTGATGACATCGACCCAGTTTTCGTCGGCCAGGCTGGAAACAGTCGGCTTGTGCAGCGCCGGCAGCAGAGCCAATACATTGGCCAGGCATTCGCGCGGCACATTCATCATGAGGCCGGCCTTGCGCTCGGCCGCAATCGCCCCACGCAGCAAGAGAGCGATGTCGTCAATCTTCTGCCTCTTCCACAGGTCCTGGTATGCCTGTTTGTTGGCGATGAGTCGCGGCGTACTCTGTAGCAGTTCATCGACGATCCGCAGGTTATTCGCGCGGAGGGAGTTGCCCGTTTCCGTAACTTCCACGATCGCGTCGGCTAGCTTGGGTGGTTTCACTTCCGTCGCACCCCAACTGAATTCCACCTTCGCCGTCACGCCATGCTTGGCGAGGTACCGTTGGGTGAGGCCAACGGCCTCAGTAGCAATCCGCTTGCCCTGCAGGTCTTTGACGCTTTGCACCGGTGAATTCTCGGGAACACACAGCACCCACCGCACCGGCCCGCGGCTCACCTTCGAAAAAACCAGTTCCGTAACTTCCTGCACGTCGGCACCGGTTTCCATGATCCAATCCTTACCGGTCAGACCAACATCGAGAATTCCACTTTCGACGTAGCGCGCCATCTCTTGTGCGCGGATCAACAGGCATTCAATTTCCTCGTCATCCACGAGCGGAACATAACTCCGCGATCGGAACGTAATCCGATAACCGGCACGTTGGAACAATTCGGCAGTCGCCTCTTGCAAGCTGCCAGCGGGAATGCCGAGTTGAAGAATCTGAGACATGACCATCCAGGGGATTTAGTTGTCGTTGAAAGGCCGGACAGCTTGTTAAACGGTCACGAAGCAAGGCTACTTGCCATACACCTTTTTCGGATCGAAAACGCGTTCGCCGCGCGTTTCCAATCCCGCGGCAGTAACTTGGCGGAAGAAGCAGCTTTTATACCCCTCGTGGCAGGCGGCGCCGCCATCTTGCTTGACTTTGAGGAGAATCGTGTCCGCATCGCAATCGACGAAAATCGCCTCCACATGCTGCACGTTGCCGCTCTCTTCACCCTTGTGCCACAGCTTATTGCGGCTGCGGCTGAAGTACACGGCCTGACCTGTCTCGAGCGTCTTGGCGTAGCTCGCGGCATTCATGTAAGCCAGCATCAGCACGTCGCCCGTATCGGCATCCTGGGCGATCGTGGGCAACATGCCGCCACACTTCGAAAAGTCTGGCCCTTGCGCAGTCGAGTCAGTCACAGCAATGGTCCCCATATTCAATGGCTTCCACAAAAAAGAACATCAAACCGCCGGATAGGGACGGCTGAAAGCGAGGAAAATTAGTCCATCCATGCTAGTCGGCCAATCGATTGTTTACCAGGGAGCCAAATGCCGGCCGTTCCTTAGTCGGTCCCGTCTACCGGACAGGACCTTCCCACGATTGGTTGAATCGACAACACTCGCCCGTTTAGACGCGAAGCGGAGCGCGTGCGGCACTGATACTTGTCCGCATTCGACTCTGCCAATAGCCCCCAATAGTGCTTATGTCTGCAATTTTTGGAATCGGCGTCATAGCACCTTGGATGAGTTGGCGTTTCTGCCTCCGCACCATGTTCATCTCGACCACGGTCGTTGCCATAGGACTCTGGTTCTTCGTTTGAATAGCACAAAAGGGAACCTGTGTTGTAATGGTCTCCCAACCTCGCACCCAACTCGCCCGCAAGTCACCCGCTATTCCCGCGTAAGACTCGAATGCTCGTGGTATGATCTGAACCGAACCGTCAGCCCGCCTAGCTCGGCCAGCCTCCCGCGCAAATCCCGTGTCCTGTTCAGGTTGCGTCATCGGTTCCGCAAGAAGTGGGGTGCATGAAAGAGTCTCGCACGTTACGGACCACGACGATCGCACGATTTCGAACTTGACAATTCTTCCGAAAAGTGCTTGACGCCGCATCCGCGGAGTTGTTACGTTGACGGCGATACCGCCCGTTTGGCCGTATCTTAACCCCATTTCGGAAGGAGTGCTTCTAATGAACGCCTCGAGAAAATGCAGGACTCTTGCCTTGTTGTCGCTGCCAGCCGCGCTGGTGCTGGCGTGCGCTGGGAATGGTCTCGCGCAGGGTACCCTCTCTGATTGGGTGTTCGTCGACCCGGCCCTGACCGCCACCCCGAACAACCCGGCTCCGCAGACCCGCTGGGATGTTTTTGAGCAGCCGAATAACACGGAAACGCCCGAACTCGTCTCGATTCCACTACGCGACGTACTAGTGCGACCGGGCGTCGTAAAGTTCCTTGAGCCGACTGGCGAACCAAGCGATTACCTTTACAGTGTCACCGGCGCGAGCCTCCATTTTTGGTCGGACGGCATGTCGCCTAACCCTCCCCAAGATATCGCCACACTTCCACCGCTGGGAACCTTTACCGAATCCGGCCAGCCAATCAACGTCGGCGATTTGTTTGGGATTCCAGGAGCGTTTCCCGTCGCACCAAATATGATCCAGGTGTTTTCCGATGGTGAAATTCCTGAGCCAACGACGCTCGCGCTGATCGCGTTGGCAGGCATCGGTGTATGTAGCCGACGAGTCATTGCCAAATCCAGTAAGTGAGCGGCTTTCAACCCTTATGCCAGGGTGAGTTCCCCGCGGAAGGAGAACCCACCCTGGGTGACACCGATACTTGTCCGTCACCGGCTTTGCCATGGGTTCGGCCTTGATTGGCCAAGTATCGACATGCAAACCGCTGCGGTGCGTCGGGTGCGACTAGATCGGCCAGTGCATTTTTCTGCCCGGGCCTTGCGCTCGAATTCTCTTTTTCGGCCATCCAGCGCAATCCCGCGCGGCCAAAGTTCTTCGTAGAATTTGGCGGCGCAACAGATTAACCTCGTTCTGCATTGCATGTTGCCAAACGCCGCGGATTTCGCGAGTTGCGCCGTTCTGCAGCGGCGATCGGGTCACCATTGGCTGATCTTGCCCAATTTTCGCCCCCACGGTACTATTCCGACCCAAAATCAGGCCGCCCTTCTACTATCTCGGCCCACATGCTAGCTACCTCTGTTGAGATCAGTTCCGATGCACACCCGATCCACAACTCTCGAACAACTGGCCGATCTCGTCGGCGGCCACATCCAAGGCGATCCTCAGCTTACGATCCACGGCGCGGCCGTCCTCGGCGAAGTGACGGAAGGTGAAATCACACTTGCCGATCATCTCGACCGCCTTAAAGAGTTGAGTTCAACTTCAGCTGCCGCCGTCGTCATGAGCACCAAGGTCGCTGCCGACTTCCCCGCCGACCTTACGGCGAACCAAATTGCGGCGATCGTCGTCGCCGACGTGCACGCCGCCTTCGCCACGATCGTGCAATACTTCCGCCCCCAACGCGAACGGGCCGAAATCGGCATCAGTCCCCGGGCGATCATCAGCCCCAGCGCACGCTGGGGACAAAATGTAAACATTCACCCCGGCGCCACGATTGGCGATGATTGCCTCATCGGCGACAACACCACGATTCTCCCCGGTGCACAAATTCTGGCCGGCTGCGAAATCGGCCGCAATGTCACCATTGGTCCCGGCGCCGTGCTTTACGAAAACACGATCGTCGGCGACCGCTCCATGATCCACGGCAATGCCACCATCGGCGCCAACGGTTTCGGCTATTCACACGTCAACGGCAAGCACGTACTCTCCGCGCAACTCGGCTACGTTCGCATTGGCAGCGACGTCGAAATCGGCGCTTGCACGACGATCGATCGCGGCACCTACGGACCAACCACCATCGGCGACGGCACCAAAATCGACAACCAGGTTCAAATCGCCCACAACTGCCGCATTGGCAAGCACAATCTTATTTGTGCCCAGGTCGGCATCGCTGGCAGCTCGAGCACAGGTGATTATGTGGTGATTGGCGGTCAAGCTGGCCTACGCGACCACGTTCACATCGGCACCGGCGCACGGCTCAGCGCCATGGCGGGCATCGTCAATGATGTGCCGGATGGCTCGATCATGATGGGGATCCCCGCCACGCCCGAGCGCGATCAAAAGTTGAAACAAGCGGCGCTCGCCAAATTGCCGGAAATGCGGCACGAATTCAAAGACCTGCGCCGTGCCGTGACGAACCTGCAAAAGGCGGCCGGTGGCCCGACGGATACTCGCGGAACGGAACAAGCGGCATGAGCACGAACAAGCGTATCGGGTTGCTGGCCGCCTGGGGACGCTACCCTGTCGTCGTTGCCGAAGCTCTGCGCCGGCAGGATTACCACGTCAGTTGCATTGCCGTGGCCGACCTCGCCGATCCCGCCCTTCGCGACATCTGCCAGGACTTCCGCTGGTTCGGCTGGTGCAGTTTGGGCCGGGCCATTCGCTACTTCAACAATTGCCATGTGCAACAAGCGACCATGGCCGGTAAGTTTCCCAAGTCGCTCATCTATCAACCGCGTGTGTGGATGCGGCACGTCCCCGATTGGAAATTCATTAAGACGTTTTACCATTACTTAATCACCCATCAGCGCGATAACAAAGACGATACGTTGCTCGGCGCACTGACGAACGCCTTTGCGGCAGACGGGATTACCTTTCACCCCGCCACCGACTTCGCGCCGGAGTTGCTCGTAAAACCAGGGCTCGTCGCCGGGCGACCGCCCTCCGACAATCAGCAGGCGGATATTGAGTTTGGTTGGGAAATCGCCAAACTCATGGGCGGCCTCGATATCGGCCAAAGCATTTGCGTGAAAGATAAGGCGGTGCTCGCCGTCGAAGCCGTCGAGGGTACCGACGCCTGCATCCAGCGGGCCGGCGAGTTGTGCCGGCGGCGTGGGTTTACCGTGGTGAAGGTCGCGAAACCGCAGCAAGATATGCGGTTTGACGTGCCGACCGTCGGCCTGCGCACCCTCCGCACCATGGTTGCCGCTGGAGCCAATGTGCTGGCGGTCGAGGGCAATCGCACGATTCTGCTCGACGACGACGAATTTCGCCAGTTCGCGGCCCAGCACAAAATCTCCGTCGTGGCGCTCGACGACCGAACCCCAGCCCACGCGGCCGCGTAACAACAGGTTACCGTCGCGGGCAGCGTTACCAAGTTGAAACTCGCCCGTGTCGTGCCGCCATAGTCACGTCTCTGGCCGGTCAATTCCTTGTTTCGCCGGGACTGCATGAGTCGCCTAGCCGATTACTTTCGACAAGTGTCCCGCGCCACCCCAGTAATCTTCTGGTTCCTAACGCTGGCGCTCGCAACGATCGCATTATTGCGAGTGGTCTACCATGATGGAACCACGGCACTGACTTGCCTAAACGCATTCTCGCGTTACATCTATCTTCCGGCGTATGCCATCCTGGCTTATGCGCTGTCGAAGCGATTGGCCTGGTTGGCCATCGTGAACGCATTCATTATCAGTTGTCACATTTACTGGCTAGTGCCGGATTTCCTGCCCGATCGGCGGTTCGAATCTCCTGCCGCAAGTTCAAGCGTGACGGAGAGCACTTCGCAAACGTCGCGAGTGCGAATCCTCTTTGCAAATGTGTATTATTTGAATCCTGCCTTTGACGCGTTCTTGCACGAGATCGACGAGGCGAATCCAGATATCGTCCTGCTGGCGGAATTTCCTTGGACCTGGCGCGAACCATTCCGCGATTCGCCAATGATGGCAAAATACCATTACGGTCACGGCTACAAACCCTGGCGATTCGAGCAAGTTGTTGTGTACTCGCGATTGCCTTTGCGAATCGAAAGCGAGCGTACCATTACCGATCGAGTCGTGGAGTTCCTCGACATTGCCGTTGGCGCGCAAACGTTGCATCTCATTAGTCTCCACGCGCCCCGCCCCACCTATTTCCGCGACGATGATTACGCCGGATATTGGCAAGAATTGACCCCCCTGATTCTGCAATCGCCACAGCCGCTCGTCGTGATTGGAGATTACAACGCGACCCAGAATTCGCGCGTGTACAAAGAGCTCAAACACAGCGGCCTTCGTTCGGCTCATGAAGACCGCGGCCGCGGTTACGCCGTAACCTGGCCCAATGGAACTTTGCCGATCCCGCCGATTCGAATTGACCAAGCATTCCTCTCGCCGGACGTGGCTTGCCACGGAATTGCCGAAGGAGTAGGAACCAACTCAGATCACAAGCCGTTGATTCTCGACGTGGAAATTGCGGGCCCCCAATAGGTCATTTGCGGCACAGATTTCATCAAACGGATGAGTGCCCAGCTGAGAATCCCGCAAAATGGGGGGCTTCCGCCGCGAGGTCCGTGCAATTGCTCGTCTAAGTCTGGAGCGCCGTCTTTCTGCATCGCAAGATATTACTTGGAAACGAGTTGCGACTAGGTTTGGGACAACTGTCAAACGTCCTACTATAAGTATAACATTCCAACTAACCTCGAACTTTCCCATCTTTTGTGATCCAATTCATTGAGCTATTCCTCAAACTGGCTACAATGCAAGATGTATCGAATACGGCTGAGCTTGCGGCTTTGCCAATTCGGTTTTTTTCCCATTGGACCGTGGTTGGGACGCTAGTGAGACGACACTCAGACCTTTCATAAGTAATGAGGACTCGCGTGCATCGCGAGGAATGTTGCTGTTAGGCCTGAGCGCGAAAGATTCGGCGATGAGGCTCGTCGAAGAAATTGCACAGAGAAGAAATGGTCAACTCCATCGTTGCCCCCTCAATTGAATCGCTCCTCCGGCTTGGCCCGGAGGACCCCGAGAGTTGGGTTTTGGGATCGAATCCCAAAGTCAATCGTATCGCGCGCCATGTTGAGCGCGCCGCCGATGTTGAATGCACGGTGCTCGTGAGCGGCGAAACCGGGACCGGTAAGGAACTGTGGGCTCGGCTGCTACACCGCTTAGGCCCTCGCCGTGATAAACCCTTCGTGCCGGTAAACTGCGCGGCACTCACGGCGACTCTTGCCGAAAGTCAATTATTTGGCCACGAGAAAGGCGCGTTTACCGGCGCCGCCGGCCGCAGCCTCGGCGTTTTTCGTGCAGCCGATGGCGGCATTGTATTTCTCGATGAAGTCGGCGAAATGCCGCTTGAATTGCAGCCCAAATTATTGCGGGTGCTGCAACAACAGGAAGTTACGCCCGTTGGCTCGTCGCGCCCGTTGAATGTCGATGTGCAAGTCGTGGCGGCCACAAACCGCGATCTCGAACTGGAGGTGGCGGAGGGGCGTTTCCGCGAGGACCTTTATTACCGGTTGAACATGGTCGAATTCCATGTTCCGCCTCTGCGAAATCGCGTGGCTGACATTCCGCAGTTCGTCGAGTTCTTTTCGCGGAAATTCGCGGCCCGCTATCGGCGTGCCGTGTGGCAACCATCAAGGGAAACGATGCAGCAGTTTTGCGAGTATCGTTGGCCGGGCAATGTCCGTCAGCTAGCGAACGTCATCGAGCAAGCATACGTTTTGGATTGCGAGCCGCGATTGCCGGAGCGCCCGATGCCGCGGACGTCGGCTGAAGCGTCACTTCCCTACATGGATTTATCAAGGTTGCGGCGCGCCGCCGTGCAGCAAGCGTTGCGGATGACGCAAGGGCACAAAAGCCGGGCAGCTCGGCTCCTGGGAGTTCACCCGAATACTATGACCCGGCTATTGGCTCAACTTCGTGAGGAGGACGAGCAGGACGCCGCGGAATAGTGGACGCGCCGATTCCTGGTTGTGGCGGCGATTCACTTAATCTATAGGTTTTTGATTGGCGGTTCGGGCGTGACTTCTTAGCTCGTCGCTGGTCCACCCATATCGCTCGGCATCGTGCAACAAGCGTATTTGAAGTTGATGCGGCAAGCGGGCCACCGCGGCGTGTGCCGACCAGGAAAGACCTGGCACACGGTTTTCAATAGGAACGCGGCGGGCCACAGACGCATATCGATTGAGCATTTCTGCCGATACCGCACCTTCGCACATCTGTGAGAATGTTTCGCCGAAGGCGTCCTCGCCGGCATTCAGCAAATCACCAATCCACCACGGCCCAGCTCGCTGGCACCACAGCGCAAATTGTAATGGACCTTTCCACTCGTTGACATCGGGTTTGCCGGAAATGCGTACCCCCACCGACGTGAAGGCAAACGGCCCAATGGAGATTTGGGGAGGCTGTGGCGGCATACATGAGAATGCGGTTGTGAACGGCGGATTTCGCGTGTAGCCAGACTTTATACAGCAAAACACGTTCGTTTAATACAGTGAATGCCAGGAACGAGTGGCCCAATTATCGTCACGGAATTATACGGTAATCCCAACATGGCCGATCCAATTTCATCATCGACACCCTGGGGACAGTTTCCGCAAACACGTATGAGGAGGTTGCGTCGTTACGACTGGTCGCGACGGCTAACGGCGGAGCATCATCTCACGGTCGATGACCTCATTCTTCCCTTGTTCGTGCACGAGGGTAAATCGCATCGGCAACCAATTGCTTCCATGCCTGGCGTCGACCGGCTTTCGATCGACTTGCTCGTGGAACGTGTGGGAGAAGCGGCGGGCCTGGGGATTCCGGTTGTGGCGTTGTTCCCAGCGACGGACCCCGCGAAGAAATCAGCGGACGCCACCGAGGCCGTTAATCCGGAAAACCTGGTGTGCCAAGCCGTCCGGGCGCTAAAGCAGGTTTACCACGAGCAGATTGGCGTAATGTGTGACGTGGCCCTCGATCCTTACACGAGTCATGGACAAGATGGTTTGGTTCGCGATGGCTACGTCGTGAACGACGAGACCATTGAAGTTCTTTGTCGGCAAGCGGTGGTCCAAGCCGAGGCGGGCTGCGACATCATTGCTCCTTCGGACATGATGGATGGCCGCATTGGCAAAGTCCGCCGCGCTTTGGATGACGCCGGCTTTGATCGCGTAAGCATCATGGCGTATGCGGCCAAGTATGCTTCGGCGTTTTATGGGCCATTTCGCGATGCCGTGGGTTCCACCGCAAGTCTCGGTGCGGGCGACAAGCGAACCTACCAGATGAATCCGGCGAATGGTCACGAAGCACTCCGCGAAGTCGCTTTGGATCTTTCGGAAGGAGCCGACATGGTGATGGTGAAACCCGGCATGCCTTATCTCGATATCGTGCGGCGCGTCAAGGACGCGTTTGGCGTGCCGACATTCGCCTATCAAGTGAGTGGCGAATACGCGATGCTGAGCGCGGCTGTTCAAAACGGTTGGCTCGATCGCGATAAAACCATGCTGGAGAGCTTGCTCGCTTTCAAGCGCGCCGGGGCCAATGGCATTCTCACCTATTTTGCTCTGGACGCTGCCCGGCTCTTGAATCTATAAGCCCCCGTCTCGAACCGCGTGAACTGCGCTTGCCGTTGTGGTCCGGCCGTCCCACCTATTTCTAGTTTTCCTGGATTTCGCCGAAGGCGGCTCCTCATTGATTCTGTGAAGATTCACACAGTTAGTGAGGAATTGACCTATCTTATTTTCTGCCAAAGGGTTGCGTCTCTGCCCTCGCCCGCTTCTCACCACCTTGGTGAAATTCTCGCCCTTGCGAGGGGCCGCCAATTTTTGGCCATTGTTTGCGCAAGTTCTTAACAATCATGCACTTACAGGTTATAGCAAATTTTTGCTGAAGTTGGCACGTAAGTCGCTTTAACCGACGCCGGATAGAAGCGCTGTGCGCGTGGTGCGTGCCGGCGTGAGTACAGAGAAGAGTGTGGGTTCTCGTGGGGTGTTTCGGATGGACTCGAGAAAGGAAATGTATCAATGAGTCATAAGCAACAATACGAAGCTTCGGACTTGGATTACGGAACGGAAGGCTTCCGGTCGGTGGAGCGATTTGAATCATCGCAACGTCGGCGGCCGAATATGGGCCGGCGACGCGGAAAGGCTCCCCAATCATTCAATGGCATACATCGGCGGCGACGTCGCAAGATGGCTTGGTAACGCGCTCAAATTGCGTGTTTCCTTGTCGTGCGCGTTGGCCGCTAGAGTTGTGCGCGGTCACCATGCACTGCGGCGGGTGAGCTGCGTTAGCGTGGGGGTGTTTGAAATTGGTTAAGGTGATTGTTGAGTGGTTGCAGCTGGTGCTGCGGTACGAATACCGACCACCTGCGGTCAAAAGGTGGGCCACGTATTGTAGGCAACTAGAGTGACGTGGCGGCGCAACGTTGCGGATTCTGTTGTGGCGCGGGGTGGCGGGGCATTATTGCATCAGATGGGCGGCTTTGATGAGTGAATTGCAGCTGAGCTTGCCAGCGGTGTTGGTCTCGCCAGGGATCTGCGCCCCCATTAAGCGCCGAACTGCTGCCGCCTTGCACACTTGCTTGATTGTGTCGACCTCTGCGGCTCGAGCGCAAGGATGGGTTCGTGCCGCCCATGAGGTGGATTGGTCGACCATCGTTTGCACCACGGCGGACGACGCCAATCGGCAATCGATTCGTTACCGCGTGCACTTGGCGTTAGTCGACATGCAGTCTGCCACGGCAGAAGGGGAAGCACGCTTTCGAGGTTTGGTGGAACAGTTGGCGTCACGTGGTGGTCCGCTGTTAGCCGTGTGCGGTAAGCCCGACGACATTATGGGCGAAGTGTGGTCAAGGCAGTTGGGGGTGTGGATGTATCTGCCGGGTGTCGATGGAGATAGCGACATCAGCCTGTTGTGCAGCGAAGCGCGAAACATCGTGAAGAAATTTGAGGGGGACACGATCATTACCCCCAGTTAAGTGGCAAATTGGCTCTGGGTGAAGTGAAAGAACGAGTTTTTTTGTCGAGCGGTGGTTAAAAGTTTTTTGTGGGCCGCGTTGCCATTGGCAAACAAAGGGAATACTGGGTTCAAAAGAAACGAGGGTCGAGTCATGGCGCCTGGAATGCGATTTGACGTTGACGATTTCGACGGCGGCGACGAACTGGAACAGCGCCGGGCCGGAGCCCCGGAGTTGTCAAATCGGCGCGCGCAGGATGCCGTTCCGCGTAGACGGGCACGGCGAAATCGCACCAACGAAGTCGCAAAACGAGGCATGCACCGCCGGCGCAACAAGCGCATGTCGTGGTAAACGAGTCGCGGTAAACGAACAGGAATACATTTCGCGCAAGATCGCGATTTTTATAGTTCGAACGGTTTTTGCATGTGCTTCTTGGCCATGCGAAACCAATGCATTGAAGTGAGTTAAGCAACTGAATGATCGAGATCATCCTAACAAAGGGACTGCAATCATGATTCATCGGCTACCTAGAGTTTCGCTAGCATGTGTGTGTCTGGCCCTGATCGGCGCGATCGTCGCTGGCATGGGGTCGGCCCAGGCGGCAACGATTATTGGTTCCCCAGTGGCACTATCGACTCTGCTCGACAACGGTTCGATCAAAGTGGGGGACAAGACTTTTACGAATTTTGCCTATACGTTTACGGGCGATATGCCGGCCGCCGTAGGGGTGAATGTCGTCCCAATTCAAGACGACTTCGGCAACTTCGGTATCCGGTTCCAGGCGGCGTTCATTGATCTGCAGTCTTCCACGGGTGGTTCAGACGCTCTCATTACCTACAGGGTAACAGCCGACGACGTCCATTTGATTTCGGATGCCCATTTGGCTGGAAACATTGACCGTTTGGGCACGACCGGTTCGGCAAGCGTGACGGAAACATTCCTTCCGCTTGGGCAAAATGGGCAGTTCACCATGCACATTTACAACGATGAAGGCCATCCCACGCCGAAGCTAGCGGATAGCACGATCTTCGATACGCCGACCCGATCCCTGAATGTTCAGAAAGACATTCTGATCATCGTTCCTTCGCAAAGTGGTAGCGCAACGATTTCGTTCGTGGATCAAACGTTCTCGCAAATCGAAGTTCCTGAACCAACCTTCGGTGCGTTAATGCTGGGAAGTGTATTGGGCGTGGCACGACTGCGCCGCCGCCAATAGTGGATTCGTTGCTAATCGCGAACTTGTTGGTTGCAGTTGGAATTCCCAAAATCCCAATTGGGGAGTTCTTCGCAACTCGTAATTGGGCGAGTTGATAAAGTCGCTTGGCGACAAGCGGCAAAATAGAACGGGGCCCCCGGTGCGATGCGTCGCCTCGGGGGCCCTGGCGTTTTTCTATCAGGGGTCGGCTGCCCGGTTTTCAGTCGCTTGCGCCTCCGTTGCCGGGGCGTATCTCAAATGTAATAGCGGATCTCCGAACAATTGATACATGAGGACATGCTCGCGTCGTTCTCCGGCAAGATCGACTACGCCGGGGTTCAGCCCCGCGGCAATCGAATCTAAAGCGGTGCGCAGTTGGTCGTCTTTTGCATCGTTCAGTGTCCTTCTCTCTGCCAAGCGCAATATTTCGCCAAGATGTTCGGGCTGATCGCGGAAACACGCTCGCAGAAGTTCACATCCGAGCACGATGTTGCCGTATGGCATGGTAACGCGCGTGGCGGCGATGACCGCTACCGGTCCCTCCTTAGCCAATAATAGCTCTTCGGCAAGGCAACTTCTGGGGGCGTCCATCGCACCCGTGTAGCAGGCGATAAGAACCGCTAGCGGGTTGTGTCCGCCACAATGAAGATTCGGCACGTCGCGGACCGAAAGAATTGATTCGCTACCGGTCGAGGTTCGAACACGGTCGAGCTCGGTGGGCCGCCCGTGCCCTAAATAGACCCAGGCCAGGCTCCCTTCACTCAACTGTTGACGGGCGCGCTGCGGAAAGGATGATTCGTCCGCGCTGCCGTCCGGAGCATGGGTGGACGATGAAATGTGTTCCGTGATGTACTCGGCCGGCACATTTTGTTGAATGACTTGTCGAGCGGCGGCCTCAATGAGTGCGTCGGTCACGGCGCCAAATCCGCCGGTGCCGGAAGCAATGTTCAGTTTGTGCCTCCAGGCCCCCTCCTTCGCCTTCTGTTCGTAATCCATGGTCTTGCGCAAAACGGCAGCCAGTTGGGAACGAGTCGTTGCTGGAATGCGGCCAATAGCAACATCGGGCAGATTGTCATTGTCCACATCAGCAAAGGGGATGTCGGTCGCAATCAGCGGTTCTGAACCCCACTGCACATTAACTCTTGCTCGAACGTAGCAAGTCGGCGTGACATTGCCGGCAATTAGTACTGGTTCGGCAGCTTGCCGTTGGAGAACGTCGCCGATCAAGAGGACGTAGTGCAGTCGCCCCGCTTCGTAGGCGCGGCGGATCATGTCACTCAGTTCCACCGCGGATGCCGGTGGGCTAATAACGGCAATCTCATGTCGCTGCTGCGCGCGAAATGCCGCCCATTCACTTATCGCCGGGCGCAACGCCGCTGAACAGACCACAAGTGTATCGGGAGCTGCTTGGGCGATGCGGCTGCTCGGCGCGGTGACCGCTGTGAAGACGGCCAAGACTCGCAATACTAGCCTGGTATACCGCGCCGTTATGCTCATAAAAATCGCTAGCCGATAAGGGAGATTGATCGGGCCGGGAATTATGGCAAGTGAATCGGACGCGGGCAACGGGAAAAAGGCCTGTTCGCCGTGGTCGGAAACAAACGGAAAACTCGTACCACATAGCAGTTTCGTGGCGTGACAGTTAAAGGCTTACACAAAACGACGATCGGCGTATTCGTGGCTGATCTCTTAAAATATAGCGGTGTTGGCGAGCCTTCTGGACAACACCCCTCGCGGCGATAGCGGGCACTGCCATTCCCCGCAGAATAAAGCTCATGTTGCCGCGGCAACTTGCGAACGCCGCCTGACTCGGTAGACTAAGGGGATGACTTGCGGGCGTAACTCAGTTGGTAGAGTGCTAGCTTCCCAAGCTGGATGTCGCCGGTTCGAGTCCGGTCGCCCGCTCTTAGAAAATTTACTCATCGAAACAAGGGGTTTCTGGTACCTGCCGGTGATCGGCAGTGCGGCATTTCCGATTGGCGCAAAACGGTAGTTACCGTTTTGGCTCTTTAGGGAGGTCCGCACCATGCCGCGTCTCACCGACTCGGTTCCCAAGTACCGCAAGCATAAGGGCACCGGCCGAGCTGTCGACACTATCAACGGCCGGGACTACTGCTTGGGGCTCCACGGCACTCGCGCTAGTCGCCTTGAATACGATCGTCTCATCAGCGAATGGCTCGCCTCGGGCAGGTCCAGCGCCTACGGTGTGGCAGAAGATTCGCTCACCGTTATCGAACAGATCCGCAGACTTGTTTAATCATGGAGAGATTTAGACAATTTCGCGCATCTCTTCCATCCAGCGCACGAGTTAGCGGATCGCCTACCAGTCAACGATAGAGTTCGGGGCGCTGGCCGTGATACCAGGGGTTATTCTCTCGCAGCCTTGACACCTCGGCAGGGAAGATGTCTGTAATGAGGATACCTTCGCGGCTCCAGATTTCCGCCAGGAGTTTGCCCGTGGCGTCGGTTATATTGCTACCGCCAGAACAGGTGTTGCCTCGCTCATCCTTGCCGCAGCAGCAGGAGGTCCCGATGATTATCGAATTCCTGCTGGCCAGATCCTTCACTTCGCTATGTCCACGGCTGCCGCGATTGTTCATCCATAACAGCACCTCGCATCCGCGATTGGCATAGGCTCTCGTCATCTCGGGGAAATCGCCATCGTAGCAGATCATGAGTCCGCACTTGTAACCCTTGAAGTTGAAACTGATCAATTGGTCACCGGGCGTATAGAACGTCGGTTCGTGCCGGGGACCGTTAGCCTTCCACCACAGATGGGTCTTGTGATAGTTGGTGAGCACTCCTGCGGAAGAGACAACGGTCGCCGAAATGAAATACTTGTCGTCTTTTTTCTCTGTCAGTCCGTAGATGATCAGCGAATGGCTACCGTGAAGTAGCTCCTGGAATGCCCGTGTTGTCGGGCCGTCCACTGACTCAGCGAGTTTCCGAGGATCCGGAACATAACCGACCAAGAGTTCCTCATGGAACAGTATCAGCTCCGCGCCTTGATCCAGCGCGCTCTTGGCGAATCGCAGCGCCTTGTTCCGGTTTTCCTCAATCTTGCCCGGATTTGCGTCCTGTTGGACGACTGCGAGTCGAATGGACTTGGCAGAACGTGGGTCGTCTTCTTTTGCGAGAACTCCGCACGCCATCAAAAACATTAGCCAGAGGCCGGTCGTGAGAACTTGCGGTTTAGGGTGGTTCATGAAATATCCACGTTGCTATCGTCTGTTGCTGTTGCGTTTGGGCGAATAATCTTCTTATCCGGGATTCCCCAGATGGCTGAGCCGGGAAGCGCTCGCGTCCCAGTTCCGACTCGATTGTAGCCGTTGCGCCCTTCTTCGTGTGTAGCATGTCGTGCTTTGTGGTCAGTTTCTTCCCGCTTGCTTAGCGGGACGCAGTTATTTCGCCACCCATCCGCTTCAAAACCGCGAGCACGCAGCGATAGCTCACCCCTGTGCTTCCCGGGCAACTTCTGCCGCGCAGTATGGTCGGCTGAACCAGCAGTTGACGCGAGTATTATTGCGTAACGGCAGGCGCTTGCTGTGCCAAGCGCGCCTATGTATCCATATAGTGCAGTTCAATCACAGAGACTACGAGCTAAAGGAATTGCCCTTATGAAGAACTCATGGTTTGCGATATTTGCCGCAGTCGCTGTTTTTGTCGAAGTGCCGGCCATCGCGGCCGCCGGAGAATTGCCGTCGCTCAAGCCACACCCCTTTGGCAAACGGGAACATGTTGTGCTGCGGCTCAACAATGAAAGCGAACCCGCTACACTGCCCGCCGAGATTCAGTGGGTCAGCAAGCCGTGGTTCCAGGAGAAGGACGATGAAAACGCGCAGATGCCGTACTTGACCTATCTGCCCGAAAAGGACCGCGTGCTGATGCTGGTGGAAACCCATCAGCCGATTCGCACGGCCATTATCTTCAGCGACGATCATGGCCAGACCTGGAGCAAGCGAAAATGGTTGAGCTGCGATGCGCAAGGACAACCGCAGGGCGTGGCCCTGGGGTTGACGAATCTCGGCGGTGGGAAATTGATGGTTTATCCCGAAAACGCCGCGCACGAACGCTGGGTCAGCGAGGATTATGGCCAGAATTGGGTAAAGTTTGAAGTCAAGGATGCGGTTTCCGAACGATATATCTGGGATCCGCTACTTGTACTTAGAGATTCCCAGGGCCGTGCTCAGAAGATTTTGGAGGCGAGTTGGCGGCCAACGGGCGTCGCGTGGGCTTCACCGGATGGCTTCTATTCTCAAGCGTACCTGCGGTCGAGCGCGGACGAGGGTCGCACTTGGAGCGACGAAACCAAGATCCCGCAGTGGCTGGGCGTCAATGAAGTCAATTTAATCCGCGCCGCCAACGGCGATCTGGTCGCGGCCTGTCGCACAGACTATCCCAAACGATTTGCTCATTACGGGCTCGATCACTTTAGCGGCCTGGCCGTATCGATCTCGAAGGATGAAGGCAAAACGTGGTCGAAACTCAAACCACTTTACGAATGGGGCCGCCATCACCCGAGTATGGTCCTGCTCACCAACAACGACATCCTGATGACTTACGTGGTGCGCTTGGGCTACCCGGCAACGCACGAAGGCTGGCCGCAGTTCGGCGTCGAGGCGATCGTGAGCCACGACCACGGTCAGGCTTGGGACAAGGACCACCGCTATATCTTGGCAACGTGGGTTGGGAATATCACGGGTCCGCAGGCGTGGTTCTCGAGTGTGCAATCCACTTCCACAATATTAGTGCCCGATGGCACAATCCTGACCGCGTTCGGCACCGGTTTTCGGAATCCTCCCGACGCCAAGGTGTGCAAAATGGACATCGCCCTCGTCCGTTGGCGAATCGCTGAGAAGTAATTCAGTGCGGTTTCAATTGGACTTTTCCGACCGGAAGATGTGGGAGACATTCGCCTGCTGGTTCAGTTCAGTGGAATAGCTCCCATCAGCCGGCAAGGTGTGGTATGCGATGAAATCGCGTTTACTTCGGATACCCGACCGCCTGCGCAATGATGATCGTCTGGTCCGGTCGTAACTTCATCGCGGGTGCGAGCGCTGAGCGGTCGAGGTCGTGCACCACGGTCGCCAAGCCTTCCGACGCGCAGAACAAGTAAATATTCTGGCTGATGAACCCGGCATCAATGTAGGCATACGTCTCGCGCTGCTCCGGTTTCGCCTTGGCCATCCGCGCAAAATCCGCCACCAGGACCAACGCGACCGGGGCCTGCTTCAATTCGGCCTGGCCGGTGGTCTTGGCCCGGAGATCGCGGGACGCGACCAGCCGCAGCTGGTGCGGCTTCGCATCATAGACGAAGAGGCCGTCCGCCGTGGCCACATACACGTCGATTTCTTGCATGTTCATCGTGGACGGCGCGGTGCGATGATCGTTCTCCGGGCGGTTGACGCCGAAACCAGCCCACAGAAGATCCGAGAGCATCGGCCGCGCGAGCGGGTCCGCCTTGAATTCGCGCACGGACTTGCGCTCCTTGAGCGCCTGAAGCAGCGGCTTCCCGCCTTCCATGCGCGGCTTGGGCAGCAGGATGGTTTGCGGTTCGTCCGCCGCGAACACCAGCGAGGCTGGGAGGAGGCAGGCGATGAAGACGAAACGCGTGCGAAAATCAACGGCGTTCATGGAGGCTCCTAACAACGTGTTAAAAAAGGGGACTGGCTCGCGGTCCGGCGACAAAAACGTCGGGAATTTGCCATCTAGCGCTGTTACATTCGCACGTCTCATTCGCACAAGGCCACCACAAGCCCGACGAACAACAGCAGCCCCGCGGCCAGACAGACCCCGCCTAGCCGTCGCTTGCGCGGCCGCCGGGCCCACAGGTAGATGCCGGAGATAATCCAGACAACCGTCGAGATCGTGACCACATCGACGATGATCGCCCAGGTCCGATAGGCGACGCCGTCCAGATCGTATCCGTGCTGATAGTGTAAGTTGTTGACCAGCATGTAAAACGACGGCGGCCCGTACCGCTGCACGACCAGCCGCGACGGCTGGCGGTTCCAGACGATCTGGTACAGCCCGTTGGCGCAGCTGCGGTAGATCACCATCGGACTACCCGCGGTGTTGCCCGTAATCCGGTAGGCTCCGGCCAAATCCAGGTGCTTGAGGATTGCCCTGGCCTGCTGGTCCGGCTCTTGGGGAAACTTGTCGTCGATGGGAAACTCCACCTCGCGCACGGGGTCCCACTTTGGCCCGGTCGGGGGCGGATCGACGAACCAAGTGCTGTGATTGAGCATGAACGCGCTCACCGCGTAGACCATCATCCAAGGTACCAAAAACAGGCCCGTATACAGATGCAAGGCCCGCATCAGCCGATCCCAGGCCGCCCAGCGGTTCTTATGCATGGTTGTCACCGCGCTCGCTGCAGACTTGTAGATCTCACTTCGACTCCGCTCGGTTATATTCCGAGCAGCAACAGATTGTCCATGCTAACAGGGTGGTGCGACCCTCACAGCGGATTCTCGGACCAGGATTGGGGCCTTCGAGCATTCCTGATCCTGGTTTCAGCTGGGAAACCCTGGTCCCGCCCTGATCTCAGCAGGTCATAGGTAACCTCGAACGTCCCGTCATACAATCGATTTACAGCAATTTACCAAAATGCGTAGCCGCGTTTTGTCAAGTAACCCGCTGCGAAAATGAAAATCGTCGGTACGAAAACGAGCAAGATGCTCTAGCCATCGTTCCAAACAGCATCCGGCGTGCCGATAGGGGCAACGGGGTGGAATGTACTCAGGAGGAACGAGAAAAGTTGCGTGAACCAGCCACTTCATTCGTGACCTCACCACAACACTTCACTGGGCGTTCCGATATGCCGGCCACACCTTGGGTATCCGCCACCAGGTTGCCCGATACGTGTTCGCCAATAAGCAGATTGCTGCCCAGCCCACATTCAGACTTCGCCTGCGGTCTCTCGATTGGAGCTTTATACCGACCGCAAGCGCAGAACGCGAAGCAAGCTGTAGAATCCCATCAGTAGAATCAGCGCGACCAAGCAACCTAAACCAACTGCTGCCACGAGAAACCACATTGCTTCACTGTGCGCCGCACGAATCGCCGAATCGGAATGCTCCTTCAACTGATTGGAAAATGAGACAAGCCCGTCAGCATACTCGCGCTTATTGCGCCTGTACTCATCGCCATTGAGCAGTTGCCAAGCTTTCGTCAATTGTTTTTGACGCACTAGGGTGAAGGCCTGGTCTTCCAGGTGTACCAACGCCGAATTTGCGCCGTCGACTTCCGCCAATCCGGCTTTTGCGTCAGGAACCAATTCAATGGCTTCGCCAATCGCCGCCTCGAGCTTGGGGACGAACGATCGGTACCGCTCTTCCCACCGCGGCTCACCGGTCACGGCAGCTAATGAGCAAGAGTCGGTCAGTACTTCATCGAGATACAAGATTTGTCCGCGTAAGTCTTGGACGCGCATTTCTCGGCGCTGAATTGCCTCGATCACACGATAGTTGCGATAGGTTGTCCAGGCCATAACACTAGCCAAGATTGCCAGCATAACAACGACGCCAATGGCAATGGTGGTCGGCAACGGATTGCGTCGCGCCCAACTCACCAATTGCTCTAAGGGAGTGGCCGCGCGGGCAGTGATGGGCTCGCCCGCGAGGAAGCGGCGCAAATCGTCCGCCAGATCGGCCGCGGTCCGGTAACGGTTGGCGGGCAACTTCTCGAGGCATTTCAGGCAAATGGTTTCCAGGTCGCGAGGGCAGGAGGGACGCAGGCGTCGAATCGGCACGGGCACACCGTTGATGACCAGTTGAAGCGATTCAACGGTCGACGATCCTTCAAACGGCGTCTTTCCAGCAAGCATGCGGTAAAGCATTGCCCCCAATGCGTAGATATCGACCGACGGCGTCGCTTCTCGAGTGTGGCCACTCGCCTGCTCGGGAGACATGTAGCCGATGCTTCCCATCACTGACACAGTCCTCGTGTGGCTGTCGTCTTCGTCCACCTTCTTTGCCAGTCCGAAGTCGGTGATTTTGGGCTCGTGGTTTTCGTCGAAGAGAATGTTGCCGGGCTTGAGATCGCGATGAATTACGCCAGCTCGATGGGCGTGATCCATCGCATTGGCAAGTTTCGTCACTAACTCGGCTGCATCGCGCGGCGCCAGTGGCGACTCCATGACGCGCTCTTCAAGACTGCCGCCTGCACAATATTCCAAAGCCAGGAACGGCAGCCCTTCATCCGATCCGACTTCATAGATCTGCACGAAGTTGTGGTGCTTGAGCCGCGCCACGGACTCAGCTTCCGTCTGAAATCGGGCTAGCTCGACTTCACCTGCGTGGCCGCCGGCGAGAATGACCTTTAAGGCAACGGCGCGTTTTAGCCGCAAGTCCTGTGCCTTGTAGACGACGCCCATCCCGCCGCGGCCAATCTCGTCCAGTATTTCGTAGAATGCAATTCGTTTGAGTATTCGCGCTTTCTTGTCGACGGAATCGAGAGCATCGACAGCACCCGCAACATGGTCGAACCGAGCAGCCGACGCATCGTGAATCGTCGGCGACGGGGTCGCGGACGTATCCTGTTGAACCCCGAAGTCCGTCGTGACGTCCGGGCGGATCGTTCGATTGTCTGGGGGGCGTTCGGATGGCATTTGATTCGTACCGCCTCACAATGCACATCAATAGCACGGATCAAGTATGGGCATGACGGGGATATCGACCTTCGCGCCTGATCTCCGTCGAAAGAACAGTTCAAACAGCTTGTCCTCTCCGAGCATACGGCCAGTTTCCCAGACCGCGAGTAGCGGTCCTAAGGCCACGAATAGTAAAAGCACATGAACCAGGATTTCCCAAAGGCCTTGACCGAAGATGTCTTCGACTACTGTAGGCACGTTTTTTCCATGCCACAATCCGGCAAGGATGTTTTCGAGAACAGAGAATGCCAATACGCAAATGCTGAAGCACAGAGTTTTTATAGTGTCGGAACAATAAGCGGCCGGTCCTTGAACCTCTTCCCGACGCCGAGGTAGCATCCAACCACGATAACCTTCGCCGGCACGAGCGCTTCGACAATATTATACGCACAGACGATTTTATCGCACGCTCGCGCGGCGAAAACGCCAAAATCGTCAGCATTCCGACGAGGACTAGAGCAAGCGTCGTAGGTTCAGGCACGGCGGCGAATTTAATGGTGCCTGCGCCGCTGCCGCTGGTTTGGCCGTAGTTGGCGCGCCAGAGGTTGTAGTCGGAGGACGAGAATGCGCTACTGGAATTTATGCGCCAAATGACGAAGTCGGCGGCATCAACGACGCCGTTGCTGTTCAAATCGCCCGGTAGACCAAGGCTGATCGCGCCGGATGTGTAGAGTCGCGAGGTATTCCAACTCGAGCTGGTTGAGACTGTCGGAAGCAAGATCGACGAAAACGTGCCGGTCAATGAACGATGGAGCACAGGCCAACCAATCGCACTCGCCTTGACCGCGGGGCTCCCTTCGCCGCTGTTGAGTCCTGGCGCTTTCTACTATTGGGCCCCGCTACGAGTATTCGCGGTGCGGCACGAGAAGTGGTGGGAACGATCAACCGTCCATTACGGGACGTTCGTCAGCAGCACAGGCAAGATACCGGCATGCTGCGCGTACTTAATTACGACACCCAGCACGAAACACAGCATGATGAGCGAGCAGTCAAGAACGGCACGGTTGAAAACCGCCGCATTGTACGTTACGTATTCGGGCAATTCTAACGCCTGCAGGCGCGGAATGAATCGGGGCACGCGCCGAGCATAATGGTCAAATTGTTCGCCATAGCGCTCGCGCAGTTTGCGCTCTTCGGCCGCAATCGTTGTCCAATGGGTTAACACGAACAACACTGCGAAGGCGGCGGCGACCGTGATCTTCTCAAACGCCAGCCCCGCACCGATGTAGGCCAAAAAACTAAAAAAGTACAGTGGATTACGCGTTAGGGAATAAGGGCCATCCGTGACAAGTTCGGTGTTCTTCCTTCCCGATATGTAGGCGGAAGTCCAGACCCGTCCCATCGCACCGGCCAAAAGCAGTAAGAACGAAACGACTTCCAGCGACGTATCCCAAAAGCCGCCGACGGCGTATGCACTTTGCGATACAAGTGCGAACGCGATCACCGGCCAAAACAATAGCTTCGGCACGAAGAGCCGCTTGCGAATGCGCTTCGCCGGTCGTGCCATGCTCAAATCCGAAGCGGTGCCTAAACTGGAGATCATAAATATGGTAACGACTGGGGAATGGAAGAGAACGTAGAATATGATCGGCAATCACCTTGTGCCGGCGTAATTCTCGTTGGCATCGCAATGACGAAACGATGACGGGCGGTTGGGCCGCAAAAGGCCATGTAATTAGCTGGCGATAAAATGCAATCGGACACGACAACGTGCTAATATTTCTTCTCGCACATGTTCGCGGCAGTTCTACTAGAGACGTACGAATGTCACAAGCTCAGCGACGCTGTAAGTGCTGGCGGCGATAGCATTGACAGCGGTCGTTTCATCGCGATCCCGGTCGAGTGTTCTATTCGTTGGTTCAACAGCCACGCTTGCCCCTTCTTGCCAACCCGCATGGACGGAACGAAACCCCCATTCATGCACAGTGCCGGGCGGGAAAAGCGATAGAAAGGATATCCTCGGTTTGCAACGCACAGCTCGCTTACAAAAATGCCCTTTATCACCGCGCGGCAATTCTGGTTTGGTTTGGCGGGGGCAATGGCCGTTTGCCTGTTTTCGAGCTGCGCTACGGTTAAATCCGCGTTTTCCCGCGCGGTTGGAATCGGCCATGCTAATTCTGCGACTAACGTGGGAGGAAGCAGTTCGATCGGTACATCGCTCGATGCAGCCAACGATGTTCGTCTCCCGGCGCAGGCAACGGCGAGAGAACAGACGCTCGGGGCTGAAAGTGCGACTGCGAGCGCTGCCATATCGCAAACGTCTTGGCAGAACGAAATGCAGGTTGCGGCACCTGAATCGTCTACATCGGTCGCCATCAATGCACTGCCGGTGTCTTTGCAGAACGACCGCTTGCCGGGTACTGCGACCAATGAACCATTGCCGGCGCCATCAAGTGCCTCGAGCGAACGCATCCTTGGACTACGCGACGCAATCCAGCTCGCGGTTTCCAATAATCCGGATGTCATCACGATGCGCGCTGCCGGTCCTGTAAGTAATGCCGGGCGTCTTGCCGCCGCCACCTACCCCTGGAACCCGTCCGTGCAAGTCGAGGTGGCGCCCTATGCACACGATATCAACGGCAATCAACTGGCGACGAAAAACCTGGTCTCCGTCTCACAACCGATCGAACTGGCTCATCAAAGACGCTATCGAATCCGAGCCGCCGAGGCCGGCTGGAATGAGCAACAAGCACTGATCGCACAAAGCGAATTAACCGCATCCGTTGCGGCCATGCGGGCTTATTTTGACGCGCTGTACCGGTTCGGCTTGTGGAAAGTCGCCCAAGATAGCGCAACGCTTCAGGTCCAAACCGCCCAAGCGATGGAGCGTCGCTTTCTGGCTGGCCTAACAACTCCCACCGAGCGCACGACGGTCCACATTCTGGAACGTCAGTCACAGCGCACTGCCGATTTGGCTCGAGTCGATTTCCAGAACGCACTGAATTCGCTGCGGTCGGTGCTGAATCTACCAATCAACATCGACTTAGACTTGGGGCCTGGACTGGATTCGTATACTTGGCGTCCAATGACGAGTGCCCTGGGCCATCCCGACATCGCCGGAGATGCGGCTGCCTCCATTCTGGCGTCGGCCGATTCAATTCGAATCGCGCAGCGCCCCGATGTTTATGCCGCACGCCTGGCAGCCTCGCAAGCCAAGGCGAACTTGGATTTGGCGAAAGCCAATACCATTCCCAACGTCTCAACGGGTCCTACCTACGAGCGTGATGAAACTGGCACGCTGTTCTTGGGAGTCATTGCACAAATGGACGTGCCCGTTTGGAACACGGGTGGTCCGGCGGTGCGGCAGCGGGCTGCGGAATATCAGCAGCAACTAATCACGGCGGAGCAGACTCGTCGCCGGGCGGTGCTGCAAGCGCAAGCCGCGCTGCAACGCTATGCAGTCGCGTACCACTTCTGGCAAAACCAGCGAACGCTGAAAGCCACATCGGTCGAAGATATCCGAAGGGTGGTGGATGCGTTCGAACACGGGCAGGCCTCGTTTCTCGAAGTGTTGTCGGTTCGCGATAGTTTGCTTCAGGATCGTAAGAGCCAACTCGAATTGCTCCGCGAAATATCGCAAGCATCTGCCGACGTAGTTGCCGCTCTGGCCGTTGATCCAGACTGCTTGATTGAGCCCGTGGCCGACCATGCCTCCCCACCGGGTGCCTGACCGATGCGCGGGGCCGCGCTCGGAAATCACTTCCCGCCGGCCGCATATTGACCCAAAAGCTCGTAGCCCGCCGGGATAAACAATCGCGTGAAGAGCATGTTTGCAAGCAGTCCGCCGATGACGGCGATGGCCAACGGCTGCTGCATCTGCGCGCCAGGTCCGGCCCCAAATGCCAACGGCAACAGCGCAAAAATTGCCGTCAGGCTGGTCATCAAAATGGGACGAAAGCGCGTGCGGCCGGCATGGACCAGGGCGTCTCGTAAACTCAACCCGGCGGCGCGAAGTTGGCCGATGTACTCCACGAGAATAATGCCGTTCTTGACATCGAGCCCAACCAGCAAAATCGCTCCCATGAACGACGAAACATTGAGGGGCGTGCCCGTAATCCAGAGCGCAAAAAGTGCGCAAGTGAGCGATAAGGGCTGCGCAAGAAAAACGAGAATCGGTAGGGTCAAACTCTTGAATTGGATTGCCAACAATAAAAATACCAACGCGGCCGAAACGAGCAATACGTTGCGCAAACTGCCGAATGTCTCTTGTTGACTGCGCGCGTTGCCAGCCAACTCCCAGCGGTAGCCGCTCGGCATCTTCATTTGCCCAAGCTGAAGTTGCAAGTCGCGATTCACACTCCCGAGATCGCGACCATTCAAGTCGGCGGTAACCGTTATCACGGGTTGCTGATTTTCCCGCCAGAGTTCATTCGGGCTGCGCACGACTTCGATTCGCGCCAGCTGCGATAACGGTACAAACCCCGGCGAAACCGTCGTGGCGACGCCGGAATTTTGCCGGCCGGCATCGGGGCCACTAGCTCCAACTGGCCGCGCACCTGCCAGGCTCACCGGCAATTCGCTCAGCGCGCGCCGGTCGTAACGCACCCGGTCCGGATAGCGAACGCGAATTTTCGTCATGCGATCTCGTTCGGGAATGCTGCCGGCAATCTGACCATAGAGCGCCGTGCTCAGTTGATTCTCGATTTCTTGCTCCGATATGCCCACGCGTTCGGTTTCGATACTGTTGGGTCGAACGACAATGTCTGGATTCCCCAAATGAACATTGGCGTTTACGTCTGTCGTCCCAGGAACCGATTCGACCAGCGCGGCAACGCGTTTGGCCAGGTCGCGCAACTGGACCACGTCTGGTCCAAAGAGCTTGACTTCAATGGGTCGATCCACCCCGGCGAGATCATTGATTTGATCTTGTACAAGCGGAACAAACTCCGTCGTAAGTTCGGGAACCTGTCGCTCAAGTTGTTCTCGCAGCCCGTCGCAAATCGCATCCATCGATCGCCGCCCAGCCGCCGGTCGGAGGCTAACCAAAATATCACCCCGGTACGACTCGCTAGCGAAGAAACCCAACTCCGCGCCGGTGCGCCGAATATATCCGTCAATCTCCGGGCAATTTTGTAGACAGGCTTCGACGCGGCGCAATACCCGATCCGTCGTCGCGAGCGAAGTTCCCACCGGCATTTCATAATCCAACACGAATGCGCCTTCGTCCATCTCGGGCATGAAGCCAGTCGCCACGTGATGAAATAACCACCAGCCCGGCAGCACGGCCAGAATGGCAATCGCAATCGTCATACGCGGAAAACGCAAAGCCACGTTGAGCAGTCGCTCGTAAGCGTTCGCCACGCGATTATAGATCGGTCCACTCTCCGGCATTTTGCAGCGCGCTAGATACCGGGCCGCCAACACGGGGATGATCGTCAGGCTAACGAACATCGAAACCAGTAAGGCCACGCTCAGCGACAAACTCAGCGATTGAAAGAACTGGCCGATGACACCGCGCACAAACGCCAGCGGCACGAATACGAGGATCGATGTTAAGGTCGAGCCAATCACGGCTCCGCTGATTTCTCGGCTGGCAAAACTAACGGCCTGGTCGCCGGAATCACCGTGAGCCAGCCGGCGGACGATGTTTTCAATCACCACAACGGTGTCGTCGATAATGAGTCCGATTGCCACCGCCAGGCCGCCCAACGACATCAGGTTCAGCGTATCGCCCAACTGGCGCAGGAATGCGAATGTAATGACCAGGCTCAAGGGGATCGAAATCGACGCGATCAGCGTGGCACGCCAGCTCTTGAGAAACGCCAGCAAAATCAGCACGCTGAACATCGCCCCGATGACGATCGCATCGCGCACGTTCGTCAGCGACGACCGCACGAGCGAAGCTTGATCGTAAATCGGCACAATGCGAATGCCCTGAGGAGCCGCTGACTCGGCATCCGCCAGCATGGTTTTTAGCTGACTGGAAACACGGATCGCATCACCACCGAGGCGGCGAAAAACAGTAATTGCAACGGCGTCTTGGCCATTCGCCCGGACCGCGACGGTCCGATCGGCGTGCGAGACCGCCACCTGGCCGAGGTCGCTCAGGCGAATGAGCTGGCCGTTTCGCTCCGCCACGACTAAGGCTTCGAGGTCGACGGGCTGCGCTGCCACGCTATTGGCGAGTACCTGGTACTGTAAAGTCCCGCGGTCCATTCGGCCGACGGCCTTCAGGTGATGCTCCTTGTTGATACGATCGGCCACGTCGGCGATGGACAGTCCAGCCGCAATCAGGGATTGTGGCTCGACCGTGACCTCGATTTCGCGGACATCCCCACCTTGAACCGTGACATACGAAACATCGGCCAGCCGACTGATCTGGGGCCGCAAATCGTAGTAGGCGTAGTCGTACAATTCCGCTGGGTCGCGCCCACCGGTCACCACAAATGATATGATTGGAAAAACCGACGGCGTTTGGCGCTCGGCAACGATACTCGTATCGGCCGGCAGTTGGGCGCCGACTTCGGCCAATTTAGCGCGGACATCGTTGAGGGCCTGCACCATTTCAGTTGATGGCGCGAAATCGATCGATAGTTCCGCCGCACCGCGCACCGTCTTCGAGCGGACTCGCGTAACTCCCAGCACGACACTCACGGCTTCCTCGATCGGGCGCGTAACAGTTACTTCCACGTCCTTCACCGCCAAGCCGGGCGTCTGGGCAATGATGACAATTCGCGGAAACGCGACCTCTGGATAAATTCCGCTGGGCATCCGCCGCAACGATACGATACCGACAATAACCAGTAATGCCGTGACGAGCGCAATCAATCCAAAATATGGCCGCGCCAAGGCGACTAGATTGATTCCTGTCGCCCGTTGAGGGACATCGGTAATGGCCGGGTCGCGCGAACTCACGGGTCGATATTCTGGAGTCCCATGTCCAAACGTTACTTCGTTGCGTCTGGCGTCTCGGCCGCGTTGTCCAACTCAACCGCCGTACCCTCCGGCAGATTGTACGCTCCTGAAACGGCTACGAATTCGCCAGCTTTTAGGTCCGTGCCGCCGACGGCGATCCACGCTCCATCGCTTACCCCAAATTTCGGGTGGAGAACAACCGTCTTTCCGTCGCGGATGACGGTGATGGCGGCGCCTTCGCCCTCGTCGTGTACGGCTTCCTCAGGCACGCATAGTTTCGACAGCGGTTCCTCGATCAATATTTCCGCGGAAATCGTTTGCCCCACGGTTAGCCGGCTCGCTTTGTTGTCGACGACGATGTGGCTCGCGACATTGCCGGTTTGTGGATCGGCGTTTTGACCGATGTAAGTCACCTTGCCGGCCAGTTCCATTGTTGCTTCCGTCGTATGACCGCCTTTTGCGATTTGCGATGCCGAAAAGATGCGAGCTGGGCAACCGATTTGGATCAGCTGGCCGCGCCCCACCGGCAACCATACGACCGCCAGCACTTCACGATTGTCAATCACTTCCCCAATGCTCGTGCCCACCGCACATGTTTGACCGGGGCGACAAGTGAGGCTGCTCAATACGCCTTCAATCGGCGCTCGCAACGTCAGCAGCGCTAGTCGCGACTGCGCCGTCTTCAAAGCTTCTCTTGCCAGATGAATCTTGGATTCCGCCTCGGCAACGACTTCCGGGCGCGGTCCCAGTGTGAGAAGTTTAAGTTGGGCTTCCGCGGTTTGCTGCTGCAATCGTGCCTCTTTTGCGGCTTCTTCTGCCTCAAACAGTTGCGACTGTGGAATCTCGTTGCGCTCGCGCAATGGCCGCAACCGATCGACAACGGCCTGCGCCTTCTCCCACGAGATCTTCGCGCTTTCCAGCGCCAGCTCGGCGGAGCGTCGCTCCTCCGCCCGGGGTAACGATTTTAGCGCGGCTAAAGCGGCTACAGCGTTGTCGCACGCAGCTTGCTTTTCCATCACGTCCGCCTGGGCAAGTGTCGTGTCCAATTGCACAATTGGTTGGCCAGCTCGAACCGAATCGCCCGGTTTTGCCAGCAGCGCCACAACTTGTCCCTCCATGATCGGTGCGATCACGGCCTGCTTTGAGGGCAGTGCCTCACACCGGCCCAACGCTGAAATTCGTGCCGCAATCGGTCGCACTTCCGCTGCCCGCACTTTCACGACCACGGCGGCAGCGCTCGGCTCCTCCTTCGCCTGAGTGTCTGCTGTCGCCGGCGCTCGTGTCTCACACCCGGCGAACGGCCAAAGCAGCAAACAACTAACCACAAATCGGTAGCAGTGGGCCGAGATTCGGGCGGCGTCGCAACGCTTTGGGTTACACATCTTGCACTTATCGATACGTAGGTTGCCGCAACTCGCCTTGCCCCAATTGTAATAGCAATTGAGCCGACTCGCGATGCCCAGAAAACAGAGCGGTGGGCCGATCGCAGACTCGCATATCCCACCAATTTCACGTCTGCCGCTGGTTGTTCGCCCCTTCCGTCTGCGCCCGATACGTACTCTCGAAAATCTTATCGGCGTTGGCGGTCTCGAACCCATCGCGCCGATGCTCGCGCCGCAGCTCATTACGCGGCAACTGGGCGAACTGTGGCAGCGGCCGTCGTTCGGCGAATTCAACATACGAACCGGAAATGCGATGCACTTCCGTCTTTCCCCGACCGGCCTGAAATTCCGCTTCGACCATCTCGGCCACGGTCGAACTCTGCAGCAACAGCCCATCGCCGCTCACTTTGATCTCACCGCCAGAGTCGTTCAGGCGAAAACCATTGCGTTTGAGAAACTTGTTATACGCTTCCACGGTATCGTAACCGGCCGGCAGGTTGTGGACGCTCACCGTAAAGTGATTGAGATAGTACCGATTGTAAATCACCCACGCCGCATACTCGCTTTCCGACTGCAGTCGTTCGTAGTCCGCCCATGTTGGCGCACGCCACAACGGCGTATGCAGGAAGGCGTCCACCCCCGCTCCATCATTCAGGTCCAACGCATCGACGGGGTCGCTCGCCACTTCATCCGTATATGATCGAATAACGCGTTGGGCCTCTCGGCTAAGATCACCAACGCGCAACTCACTAATGAAAATCCGCGGATACGGCGCCGCCGGCGGCGCGTACCAATTCGCGTCGAGCTTCTTCGCCTTGAACGAGTACCGGTCCCGCCGCGTGTAGCCGAGGTGTAGAAATATCTTCTCCAACGACCGGATGCCCAACGGCGGCACGCCCAACGTGCGGAAGGCAATGTGATCGTTCTCGATATCCTCCGCCCGCCCGATGATCCCTTCGGCAATCATGCAGCGAATGACCCGATCCACGTCGGGGACGCGCTCTCGATACCGCCGCATCAGGCCGTTCACGACGTAATCAAGTGTCGAACTCGTCGCGGTAATCGCCATCATCCAAACTCCGGCAAAAACACAGGAAGATCCACAACACCGGCTCTGCGACACGCCGCCGCATACCCCCCACCCCCTACAATAGTAATATACGATTCCAATGTAACCGCGTTCGCAATCGACGCCTGATTCGATTCGATAAGCCCTGCCAAGGCTGGCTATTCCGAATCGCAAATTCGCGTTTTCTTGTCGGCTTGGACCGCAATATTATAATGATTTGTACCGATCAATTCGTGATAGTGGGCGATCTTGGACGCTCTCCCACGGCGTCACCTTTCGGGGATTTAGCTATGACCCGGCTAACGAAGTGCCAATTATTGCTCATCGCGTATAGTTCACTTTTCATCGGCAGCACGGCATGGTCACAAGCGAGCAACTATCAAACGACCGCCCGGAAAGCTCCTACCATCGACAATGCGTATATCCCCGCGCTGCAGAATAATACATCGCTCAACACGCAGTCGTTGAACATGCTGCGGAATATGTATACCACGAATAGTTCGATGCCCAGCAGCCGTCCGGCCGCTAGTGTCGGCGCCGCCGACGTACCGCAAAGCAAGCCGTTTTCAGCATATACGCCCCAGCCCACCGTCAGCCCGTACCTCAATTTGTTCCGTGTTGATTTGAACGGCAACAACGACTTCAATTACAGCACGTTGGTTCAGCCGCAATTGCAGCAACAGCGGTTGAATCAGCAGATGCAGCAGCAAGCACTCGAGAATTCCCGCCGCGTACAAAAGATCGCCGCGCAGGCCGATTACAATCCGCAAGGTTCAAAAGACGAATACCCGACCGGTCATCAAACCGTGTTTAGCTACACCGGGCATTATTTCCCCGCTGCCCGTCCCATGAGAGCCAAGCGAACCGTGAAGCAGTAGTAGCACTGCTCGCATCGTTTCGACGACACGCCTTGCGTTCCGCGGGCCACATTTGCTAAAAGCCTGCGTCTTTTCTGCTTGGCAAGCTTTTCCATATTGAAGTGCGGGTTCATTCGTCGTTTCGACTTAGCGAAACGACACCCGGAGTGGCAGGTTTCCGCCGCTCGTGTGACCCGCCTCCGATCGACGGGAACGTACCATGTCGAACGATCGTGTTTTGCAGATGCGACGCCTTTCGGCCCTTTTGGCGTCGGTTCTATCAATCGGTTGGGCCGGCTCGCTGCGCGCGGAATCCACCGAATGGCGAACCCCCAAAAAGCCAGTCCCCAAGCACGATGCGAGCATGGTCCGTACCGATCCCGATACCGAGGATCCCGAGCCACCGCAACGTGTTTCCAAACGCCAGACTTCAACAGCTTCCGAAACCGTTCCCCACCGCGCAGTGCTCGCTCGATTGATCGTGAATCCCGATCAAACGGCGGGTGCCCCGCCTTTTGCCCTGACCGATCAAACCGGTACCGTACAACGCTATGTCGAACCGGTGCCCGGGATTGATCTCGCGGCCTACGTCGGCCAGATCGTTGGCGTTCAAAACGATACCGGAACCACGCTGCTCGCCTCACAATTGGACTTGCCACGCCAACCGTTGCGACCCCTGGCGGCCAACGCACCGGTTGGCAACTACGGCCCCGGCGGAAGCTATGGCTACCGCGGCGAGACGCCCTATCCAGGAATGCTCCCCCTGCGGCCAGTCAGTCAATACAGCGTCCAGCAAGCCCAATATATCGACAACGATGACTCGACCGTACAGCTCCTGCCAGAGGACCGGCCCATGGCCGGCGGCAGTCCACAGCGGCTGGAAATGATCGGTGGCTATCCTGGCCAAATGATGCCCGGCCAAATGTGCGGGCCCGAAAGTTGCGGCCCTCAATGCTGTGACCCCAACATGTGCCCGCCCGGCATGCTGCAGCCTTACGCCGGCCCAATGGTCGGCCCCTGCCCCCAATGCGGCAGTTATCACGAGGGCGGCCCATGCGACGGCTGCGGCACGTGCGCCACGGCTGCCGATTCACAACCGCGCCTCTACGGCGCTGCCGACTTACTCTTCTTCCGCACCCGATTCACCGATGATGTCGTCGGCAAGCTCTCGGAAACGTACGAACTTTCACCCCGGTTCACGCTCGGCGTGGATAACCTCGGAGACCTTGGTTTCCGCGCGCGGTATTGGACCTATGGACGTGACACGAATTCGCTCAGCGGCGGCGATATCCGCCTCGAACTCGACGTGCTCGACCTCGAAGCGACTCACCGCTTCGCCGGACGCCGCTCCCAAGTCGACTTGTCCGCCGGCATCCGCTGGGCCAATTTCCGCCTCTCCGATGTCGAAAATGACCAGTCGGCCACCCATCCGGTGGGCCTCACCATGGCCGCCGACGGCCTGACAAAATGCTTCACCGATCCGGGCGGCTACGGTGGCCTCGTCTATGGCGGCCGCCTTTCACTTCTCGCCGGCGATTGGGGCGGCGACGATAATAGCGTATTTATCAATCATCACGTCGCCGACGACAATGTGCTTGTCACCGAGTTGTACGCCGGCGCTGAAATCGCTCGAAAACTCGGCCCCGCCACCGTACACGCCCGCGCCGTCTTCGAAATTCAAAACTGGCGCAGCGATGCCCTGGCTCAGCAAGCCAACATCGAGTCGATCAGCCTCCTCGGCCCCGGTCTGCAACTCGGCGCCGAATTCTAGGTCTCTCTTGCGCCAAAAAACGAGACATGTTGTCGGCCTTACTGATGAGATCATGTCGATTGGATCAGTTTTGACGGCGCTTCCCCTCGGCCCCCGGCGAATTTCGTGGGAAACCACTTAACTTCTTTGCGACTTCGCCCGGAAGCGCGACATAGATTTCTTATTGGAGCAACGTGTCTTTTGCACCGCCAACGGAGCGATGCAGATAACCTGCTTGCCCGCTTTTCCGACATCCTGCTTTTCCAAGTTCCTGCCTAGAATCCGAGCCTCCCGGGCTCTATGGCCGTTTTCCGAAACACTGCTCGTTCTGGCCTCGGACGGCCCTGCGCTAACGCTGCGCAGAGCCGGACTACATTGCTTCACCGCTGGGAGATTCGAAGATGAGACGCCTCTTAACGCATTGGCCGGTTGCAACATTTTTCACCCTCATCGGTTTTAGCCTCATCGCCAGCTCTGGTTGGGCTGAGTCGCAGCGGGTCGTTTCCGTGGAAGAACAGTGGGAATTGCACGTCACGCAGCCCGACACCGACCGCAGCGCACCGCAAACCACCCTGGTGATTTCGCCCACCGGCGATATCAACGGCCTTCACTTCCTCGTCACCCTGAATCACGCCACGGTTCCCGAATACGCCGCTGGCGGCGTGCAGGTCCAACAATGGAATGGTGACGAATTCATCGAATCGGAAACCGTCCACCAAGGTACGGTTCTCGATCAATCCGATGAAGTCATTCGTTGGAGCCAGCGGCTCGATCTGAAGGATGGCCACCTTTCGTTCCAAGTTCGCGACGGACATTCCGACACCTGGGGCGACTTCGGCGGCGATGAACTACGACTCCGCGTCGACTCCTCATTAGCGAGTTTGAACCAGTATCGACCGGGTGTTTCGCTCACGGAATCGCAAGTGAATTACGCCGAAAATCGCGTCGGCTCGCTCATCCTCACGAAGCTGGTTTGGATCACCGAAGATGGTCAAGTTCATGAGCAAAGTGCTCCAATTCCCATCGATACCAGCCTCGACAATTAGCCTGCCGCCTCTTCCTCCCTCTCCTTCCGGCGGAGGGCCGGGTGAGGGAGCCCGAAAATTGTCCGCTGCTTACTCACTCACATTTTTCATTCAGTCTGAATCACCCGCCAACCGCCACCCACCGCTTGTTATCCGAGGGCGACCACATGAAATGCCATCTGCGAAGTCATCAGCCATCACGCCAGGGCACCATTACGATTCTCGCTGCCATCATGTCCATTGTGTTGGTGGGCATGGTCGCCTTCTGCGTCGATTTGGGCTACGTGCTCTCGGCCAAAGAGGAACTCCAACGCTCGGCCGATTCCTCGGCTCTGGCCGCCTGCTGGGAATATGGCACGCAGCTCGGCAAAGGCACCAGTTCCACTGCTGCCATGACGAGTGCCCGCGCGGTGGCCGCCCAGCTTGCGAGCGCGAATCAGGTCACTCATCATGCGCTGGCGCTCGATGCCAACACCAGCAACAACGCCAACGGCGATGTTGTATTCGGCTACATCTCCGATTTCAAAAACTCACAAAGCGTTTTTCAAACGAATGGCGCCAACGGCTACAACGCCGTGAAAGTGCGGTTAAGAAAGAACGCCTCGATCAACGGCCAGGTGCCCTATTTCTTCGCCAAGATCTTCGGCCTGAGCGGCCAGTCGCTGTCCTCGGAAGCCATCGCCGGTTTAGTGCTCGATATCAAAGGCTTCCAAGCGCCTGCTGATGGCGGCACCATCGGCATCCTGCCCTTCGCTCTCGACCAACAGACTTGGAATAGCCTTATCGCGAACAGCGGAACCGACGCGTACAAGTGGAATCCAGCTACAAAAACTGTGACCGCGGGCAGCGACGGCCTGGTCGAAGTCAACTTGTATCCGCAAGGAACTGGCTCTCCCGGCAACCGCGGTACCGTGGATATTGGCAGCGCGAATAACAGCACCGCCGACCTCGCCCGCCAAATCGTCTACGGCATCTCCGCCGCCGATCTGACCGCTCTCGGTAAGCCCTTGACGCTCGGCACCACGGGAACCATGACGCTCAACGGCGACACCGGCATCAGTGCTGGCGTGAAAGACGAATTAGCGTCGATCATCGGCCAACCACGCGTGATACCCATTTTCTCGACGGTCACTGGTAACGGTAACAACGCCACCTATACTATCGTCAAATGGCAAGGCATCCGCATCGTAAACGTGAAGCTCACTGGCTCGATGTCGCAGAAAAACGTCACGATTCAAGTGGCGCCTGCACAAGTAAAGGGCGTCGTACCCGCGACGTCGACCGGCTCTAGCAAATATGTCTACTCACCGGTCGTGCTCGTGCGCTAAGTGAGTTCCCCTCTCCCTCTGGGAGAGGGCCCGGGTGAGGGTGTCCCGGCGGAGGTTTTGTTAAAGTCCCCAAGTGAAATCGCGTGATTTGAGGGTAAGTGAACGAAGTTACCGGTTCAAGAAGTGTCCTCCTCATGGCCTTAGCCGCCGAAACGATGTCGCAAACGACCAATACCTATCGACGCATTTTTCGCGGCCGCGGTTTCCTGCGCCGCGGCGCCGCGGCCACGGAATTCGCGATCGTTGCTCCCGTCTTCTTTCTCATGGTGATCGGCTTCATCGAATTCGGCCGTGCCCTCATGGTGCAACAGGTGCTGATCAACGCCTCGCGTGTCGGTGCGCGCATGGCCAGCACCACCGGCGCGACGACATCGGGCGTTCAGTCAGCCGTGCAAACCTACGCGACCGGCGTTGCGGTTCCCGGCGTGACCGTGACCGTCTCGCCCAACCCCGCCACGGCCTCCGCTGGCACCACGATTACCGTGACTACTACGGTGCCTTTTAGCCATGTCAGTTGGATGAGCTCGCCTTGGTTCCTCGGCGGAAAGACATTGCGGGCGAGCTCCCAAATGCGCAAGGAAGGCTACGAGTAACGATGAATTAGGGGTCGGTTCTGGGCACTTCTTGCCCTTCGGTCTTCGCGGTGCTGCTTCGTCATAACGCTGTCTTTGGCATCGTACCGATTGTACTGTGTTTAACGTCCCCCTCCCCAAAAAACTTCCGAATGTCCAGGGCTGGCCCTGCCCCGCTTCCTCACGGCGTTCGTTTCTGACCTATGTTTCAGTTGGCATGATTGCGTGCCGGCGCGCCGAAAGTCGGCCGGGCACACAACATTCCCCTGAGCTCTTCATTCGATCTTCTCAACCACACACGACACGTTCATCGCGAACGACCGCGCCGCCCACGCGGGTACCGCGAATTCTCGCATCCTATGACACGCGGGTTTCCCCATCGCCGATTTTGCACGCGCCAAGGCACGACCATTGTCGAAACGGCACTGGTCCTGCCCGTGTTCTTGTTCTTCGTGTTGGGAATCATCGAATTCGGCCATGTCTTGATGGTGACGCACGTGCTGAACAGCGCTTGCCGTCAGGCGGCTCGCATCGGCTCGACCGCCGGCAACTCGACAGCTACCGTTCGCGCGAAAGCCTTGGCTGTGTTGGGTAGTGCCGTCCATCAAAACAAAGTGACCGTGTACGTCAAAGATGCGGGCGTCTTCGATACGAGCAGCAACCCAACCGTCACGGCCACCGCGCTCGAATCAATGCCGAATATCGAGCTTTCCAGTACCGACCCGCGGCACCTGTTCATGGTGCGCGCGAAAGTCGCCTACCGAGACGTGGCCATCGTTCCCGATATTCCGCTCATGGGGTCGCTCCTCAATCACCTCACGATCCAAGGCCAGGCGTTCATGCGCCACGAGTAACACTATATCCCGGGAGACCCAACCTTGCCCACCAACTCACAACGACGAACCACAGACGTCACGCGCGAGCGACGCGGCGTTGTGGCCGTCGAGTTCGCGATTGTGGCCCCCATCCTGCTGGCCATCACATTCGGCATTCTCCAAATGGGCCGCGCGTTCGAAATGCAAACGCTCCTCGATACAGCCGCCCGCGAAGGCGCCCGCTTCGCTTCCATCAATCGCGATGGCCTCCTCGCCAGCGGCCAAACCGCCAACCAGAAGCTGATCAATGACGTCAAAAACTTCCTCGCTTCGAACGGCATTCCCAAGAACAAAACCACCGTTACGGTGAAAAGCCACACCAACCCGACGGCCGACTTCAATTTGGATGACGCCGCGAACGATCTCAAGCTGTTCGACGTGAACATTTCCGTGAATTACTCGGCGATCAGTTTGCAGCCGGTCGCCGCGGGCGCCGACTACACCCTGCACTCCAAGGTGGTGTTCCGCAATGGCCGAGCAACCATTTCCCAATAACGCGGCCTGAACAACACCCTACCAACCAACGCACGATTTATCACCCGTACTTCACCTGCCGGCACCAGGAGCATTCGCCATGAAATTGAACCAACGCAAAACGAAACGACCATCGCGGCGACTCCGCGATCGTCGCGGCATTATTGTCATTTTGACCGCCTTCTTACTGACCGCCCTGTTTGCCTTCGTTGCCCTTTCGGTCGATACCGGCCGCATTGCCCTGACCGAAACGCGGATGCAAAACGCCGTCGACGCGGCGGCGCTCGCGGCTTCGCAAGAAATTACGGCCGCCGTCTATGCCGCTGGGCAAGGCCAAGGCTCCGCACGCATCGACGCCAACTCGATCGCCATTTCGCAGGCGCGGGCTATGGCCGCTCAGGTGGCCCAGGCCAATGGTGTATATATCGATCCAGCCAACGACGTGAAATTCGGCAAACGCACTTACAACGCCTCGACTGGCCAATGGAGTATTGCTTGGAATTCATCGCCCTTTAGCGTGGTGCAGGTTACAGCCCGCCGCACCGCCGTCAACACCACCGCCCCCGACGGACAATTGCCCTTGGCATTCGGTTGGGCCGTCGGAAAAGAAAGCGTGCCGATCGAAACCTCGGCTACGGCCTATGTTGAAGCCCGCGACCTTGTGCTCGTCCTCGACTTCTCCGCCTCGATGAACGACGACAGTTCCCTGGTTTCCTCCTTGCCAGCGACGGAGGTCGATCATGCCCTCGATGCCATGTGGAACGCCCTCGTGGCCGCCAACCCCAAATGGCCAGGCACCACGCAATCCAAGTTCCCCAGCACCGGTTTCGGCAGTATCAATTCGTATGCCGGTACCTACGTCGCCAGTACCAATAACACTACGATTATGAGTACGCTCGGGCTAACAACTAACGTCGGCAGTGTCCGTAAATACCCCTATCCACAAGCCGGACGAAACGCCGATGGCTCGCCCAAGCTCAAACCGAGCAACACGGTCAGCGACTCTCTGTGGACTGGCTATATCAACTACGTCAAGAACTTAAGCGGCACTTACAAACGCAAATATGGCTACCGCACGCTGATGGATTACATGCAAGAACAGGGCTTCGACCGCACGGTTTCCGAAGACTTGTGGCGTACGCCGCATTATCCCACTCAGGCCCTCAAGGATGGCGCCTCGCTATTCTGCAGTTTCCTAAACGATTTGGCGTTCGGCGATGAACTCGGCCTGGTCGTCTACGGACAATGGGCCGTGCAACAAAAGACGTTCTACGACGGCGATGTCGACATCAATATCACCGCCGATCCGATCACGCCGAATTACAGTGTCATCGACACCATTCAGAAGCACCTGCAAGCCGGTGAGTATAACGGTTGGACGGCGATGGGCGACGGCATCCTCAAAGGCCGCGAATTACTGGTGGGCGTCGCCAGCAATCCGAGCGACCATGGCTACTCGCGCTATGGTTCACGACCCACGATGATCGTCATGACCGACGGCCAAACCAACCAAAAACCCAGCGGCTGGACGCTGCCCGCCGGCTTCAATTGGGCCGAGTGGACTGACTACGACGGAAATGGCACCGCCGATTACACCACGACCGACGTGAACAAGAAGTACGCCTTCTGGGAAGCCACCGAAGCAGCCAAACGCGGCATCACCATTCATACGATCACGGTGGGTGCCGATGCCGACCGCGACCTTATGAAGGCCATTGCCTTCGCCTGCGGCGGCATTCACGTGGATGTGCCCGGCGGCAGCACGATCGCCAATATGCGGCAGCAAATGCTCGATGCGTTCAGCCAGATTGCCGCCAAGGTGCCACCCGCCCAGCTGATTTACGGCAACTAGTTTCTCATCATGGCAGCGCTTACCAAGGCGATGCTAAATGCAGCACGATTGCGGCTCGTGTCTTTTCAACGAGCAGCGCGAGGCCGCCGGCCTGACCCCCCGGCGGCCTTCCTTTTTTCCACCGGCCCCGCTGGGCACTCGTCGAAAGCCAAAGAATCGGTCCGGTCGCGCCGCGGCCATCCGCTAGCACTCTGGCACCAACGCTAACGGGTGAAAACCATGACGATGGCCGTAGTGGCCGCCACAACAACCGTGGCGGTCGTTGCCGCCAGTTGCCAAGTAACGCCGGGCTGGGTGACATGTTCCGGCAAATGTGCCAAGGAACGAAAATACTCCCAGCAGCTTACGACGGCCAAAATCGCCGGCAGTATCCATCCGGCCTCGGCCGCCCGCCCTAACGAAAACAAGGTGATAATCGCATGGGCGGTGGCGAAGCGATAGTGCAGGCCGTTACCGAGAATAGGCATATCAAAAAAACTTGGGTTCGTGTTGACGGTGGCTAATCGGCTCGTTTCCGCCTCAATAAGGTCGACGTCTGCGGTGCGCATGTTCTCTGCTCCGGAAAAGTGAACCAACATATCGTTGGCGGTTCGCATCCTCAGTACCCACGGCCTTCCTCGACTAAAGGAGCACAGGAATTGTCGAACGCCGCGATAGCATGGATGCCTGGGGAGCAAACGCAATTGCTGTGCCGAGCGTCTCGAATGAGTCGGTCAAAGCGACGTGCCGAACCTCGGAGTGACCGCGAACTCGCCTCCGGCACGGTAATTTCTCGCACACCATGGAGAATCGAGTGCGTCACCCGACGAAGGAAGATGAAAGGCAAAAAAGCTGGCCTTCACGAATCTCCCGCCGAACGACTTTGGCGTTTGCGTGCAAAGAAGTCAGAGAGAATCTGACCGCACCTATCGCCAAGCACTCCGCGGACGATCTCGGCCCGATGGTTAAGCCGTGCGTCATTGAGTAGGGTGAAAAGCGTTTCTGCGGCACCTGCTTTCGGATCGGCCGCACCGTAAACCACGCGCGGAATCCGCGCGAGCACGATTGCCCCCGCGCACATGGGGCATGGCTCCAACGTCACATAAAGCGTGCAGTTCTCCAACCGCCAATTGTTGAGTGCCTGCGCCGCTTGCGTGATCGCGAGCATTTCCGCATGGGCCGTCGGATCGCGCAACTGCTCCCGCTGATTGTGGGCCGCAGCAATCACCCGCGGCTCGCCAACCGCCCCTTCATGGACAATAATCGCCCCGATCGGAACTTCATCCTCCGCCCCCGCCGCCGCGGCCTCATTCAATGCCTGCTCCATGTAATGTTCATGGATTCGCGGATCAAAATCGTCCCGTACGTTCATAGATTCGCACAATCGGAACTAGCATTATGATCGCGACAACCTGCATTCTCACTAGCGAAGCCAATTATTGCAACCGGCCGATGCGCTCAAAGGCCAATTGAGCTTTTGTCCGAGCTTGGTCCCGTACCACGACCTAGTTTTTAGTGTGGTGCCTTGTCAACTCACGGCACTACCACCGGCAAACACACGGCGGAATCGAAACCCGCCCGCGCGGAGTCTCTCGCAATGTCTCAACTGCAATTCAAACTTATTGCGATCTGTGGAATGGCAGTTGTACTGACGATCGCGCCTACGCTCTCAACCGCCCCGGCCATTGCAGCCGAGACGCCCGCCGATCCATTACTCGCGTTGGCCAGCGACGTCTGGGCCCAATTCGAATTGGCGTATCGTTCGCAACCTGCTGAATACGAGCAACGCCGCACGCAGTTTAATGCCGTGATTGAAGCGTGGCGGGCCGCTCCCAATGCCGACGTAGCCGACAAACTCCTTGCCGAGTGGATGTACGCAGCGATTCAAGCCTCGATGCCCGGTTCGCACACACCACTACCGCCGACGCCGCCATTCAATCCGAACATCCAGCGGCAGGTCCCACTTGCTGGAATGGAATTGATGCAGGCGCAGTACGCGCCGCCAACGCCTGCACGTCCGACCGTCATCCGACCGATCGCTGCAACGATCACGGATCCGTTCCAAGACGACCCGTTTCTCGACGATCCCGTAAGCAAATAACCGTCGCTCACAATCAAGAATTCGCGACGGGTGGCATGCTCTCGCGTAGCGTGAGCATGGAATCTCTTGAGTAACATGGCCACTTCGGAGTAGCTCCGAGGCCATGCCACCCGCTCCAACGTCCCCAGGGCTAAAGAACTAGTTGCGCTACTTGCCGCCCTTTGCGCCGCTCTTCGCACCCGCGGCCGGGGCCTTCGCCGCAGCGGGTGCCGCGCCACCGGCGGCCGCTCCTTCGGCGCCTTCCTCTTCCTTCTTCTTCTTTTTCTTCTTCATGGTTAGCTTGCGGACGCGAACCTTCGGCAAGCCCAGCGGCGAGTCGCCTTCACTCCACCGATCTGCCGCTTGCAATCGGGCAAGTCGCTCGACACGCGTCAACACGCTGCGATTGCGGGATGCCCCGCGTCTTACTCGTAAACTCTTGTCGATCGTCATGCCTTCTTCTCCCAGCAATTTGCCTTCAATTCGGGTAGACCCACCAATATAAGCGTCGACGGCTAGGGCGTTCAAGCCGAAATACTGGGCAAAACTAAGCGGCTATTGCTGGAAACTGGTTGCGAATTCGGTAAGCTGGTAGGCAGTGCATTTGTATTCCGCCACACCCGTCCAGGGGCGCCAATATCCATTTCAAGGGGTTATGCCATGTCTACAATCGACCGCCGCAAGTTCTTGGGAGCAACTGCCGGAGTCGCCGCCATCGGAGCCACCGGAGCTTTGCGTGCTGTAGCAGCGGACGAATCTGCTCCGCCAGCCGCCGCTGCATCCGATCGCCCCCCCGCTCCGCCGATCATCAAGCTCGGCAAAACCGGGGTCGAAATGTCGCGACTTGGCCAGGGCACCGGCGTCCATGGCTCCGATCGCCAATCCGATCAAACCCGCATGGGTTTCACCAAGCTTATCGACCTGATGCACCATGCCTACGATCGCGGCATCCGTTTCTTCGACTTGGCCGATCTCTATGGCACACACATTTACTTCCGTGAAGCCCTGCGCAGCATGGACCGTAGCAAGCTTGCCATCCTCTCGAAAATGTGGTGGCGGTACGACGGGCCAGAAGACCAAACCAGTTTGCCCGAGCGCCGTCAAATGGCGCGCACGACCCTTGAGCGCTTCCGCCACGAACTCTCGACCGATTACATCGACATTGTGCTGCTGCATTGCTTGATGAAACCTGGCTGGGACCAGCAGATGGGCCCTTACATGGACGTGCTCAATGAAGCAAAGGCCAAAGGTCAGGTGAAGGCCGTCGGCTGTTCGTGTCATGATATCGGCGCGATGAGAACAGCCGCCGCTTCGCCCTGGGTCGATGTGATGTTGGCCCGCATCAACATGAAGGGCGGCAAAGAAGTGCGGATGGACGGCTCACGCGAGGAAATCGAAACCGTCCTACGTACCGCCCGGCAAAACGGCAAGGCCGTCATCGGCATGAAGATTTTTGGCGAAGGCCAACTGGTCGACCAGCGTGATGCCTGCATCAAGTACGCCCAAGAAGCCGGTCTCTTGGACGCCATGACCATCGGCTTCCACAAACCCGAACAAATCGACGACGTGCTAGGGCTGATGCACAAGTACCCGGTGCGGCCGCTCGTATAAACAATTAACTCGGCATGGCAGGTAACCGCTTTGCTTCGCTGGAGAATCCTACTCGGTACGCTTTTCATTGCCGCGCTAGTGATTCTTTGCTGGCTCGACTGCGTGGTCACGCGCCCCGGCGCGTTTCTCCTGCCGCTGGCGCTGATGGTCGGCTGGTTGGGCGTCGTGGAACTCCTGGCGATTTTCAACACGCGCGGCTGCATGCCGTTGCCGTGCGTGCTTCATGCTGGTGTAAGTCTCTCGATATTTCTCGCGGGCATCACCGTTGCGTGGCCGCATTCTGCCGCTCAGAATCCCCCAGGTCAGCTCGGCTGGCTCGCACTCGGATTGATCGCCGGCCTAATACTGGCCCTTTTTGGCGAAGTTCGCCGCTACGACGGCAAGAGGCATTCAACGATCAATCTCGCCCTGGAAGCTTTCACCATTCTCTATTTGGGCGGCGCACTGGGGTTCATTGTCCAGTTGCGACTGCTCGCCGGCGGCCCTTTCGCTAGTGACGGCTACATCGGCATGTTGGCTCTGATCTCGCTTATTGCTATCGTGAAGATGAGCGATATCGGCCAATACACGGTCGGCCGGCTTATTGGCCGGCACAAACTCGCTCCGCTCGTGAGCCCCGGCAAAACGTGGGAAGGCGCCATTGGTGGTGTGGCATTTGCGATATTGGCGGCTATGGTCGTCTTCGGCTGGGCTGCACCGCAAATCACCAATGCCACTGCGAATTCGATACGCCTGTTCTCAGATTACGCACGCCTTACTCGTATTATTGCCTACGCCGTTGCGTTAACGGCATCCGGCATCCTGGGCGACTTGGCCGAGTCGGTCCTCAAACGCGATGCCGGTGTGAAGGACTCGAGCAACTGGATGCCCGGCTTCGGCGGCGTCCTCGACCTGCTCGACTCGCTCTTGGGAGCAGCCCCCGTCGCCTACGTTTTTTGGGCGTTTGGTATCGTCGGCGCTTGAAGTCCAATCGCGTTTAGCGGCGGCGGCAACGCCGCTGCGGAAACCAATTGAGTAGATCACCACCAAGACGGCACCTCCGCCCGCGCACGGTCGGAAGCGTCCCCTATTTCCGCCGAATCAACTCCGAAAAATCCTCCCGCCCCGCGTACCGCTCAGCCAGCGGATTCACGTACGCCAATGCTTTCGTCTCATCAAATGTACCATGCCGCTCGATGAGACCTTCATCATACGCCAACTGGTCCGAAAGGCCCGGCAGTAGCGACCGGTAATCCGCGACAATTCGATTGGGCTTAATCCGGTTCACGTGCCGCACGATGTTCGACGTGCAGTTGTTCGTCAACGTGTCGTAAAACTCCGGCCGCGCGGCCAAGTCATTCACACGCTGTAGTACATCCTTGAGCAGTGCCTGCGATGCCTCGGGCGTGGCCGTCGTGTGATACAAATACACGTGCTCGCCGTTGTATACCGTGCGAAATTGGATCACGTCGCGTTCGTCGGCGACCACGTAAATGAGCTCGTACTGATTGAAGCTACCCTCGAGCGGATTATATTTCTCATCACGCTCCTTCCGCGTCTCTACACTCACGGCCAGGTGTTCCGGCTTGCCGTCAGCCCCCTCGATTTGAAAACTCAACATCACGTGGGCAAGGGCCGGAGCGCCATCGAACGGCACAACGATATAGTCGACCCCGCGCACCCGATTGAGATCGATTGGCTTGTCGTAATAGTCGACCATGAAGACATCGTTGGCGAAGTACTTGCAGTTCCGCACGTTATGCACGGTCACTTGATCGCCACGAAAATCGGCAGACGGCAGCACCGCCTGCTCGGGCGTCCAATCGCGAAACTGGGAGGGTGCCAGCCGCTTCTCCACGGAAGTGCAGCCAGCGGTTACAACGAGCCAAAGCCACACCCAGCGCAGAGTCTGTGCGCAGAAGATTCGGTCACGGCGACACGTTGGACGCAAGTCTGGCACGATTGTGCTACGGCGGCTTGCCGCGGAAGAGGTAGAAAAGCGGCGAAGTTTAGCGAACTTCCCACCAAGACGCAATGCGATGCCGCCGCCAGCAATTCGCTGCTAGCACGATTCAGCGTCCGCCTCTCGACTCGCGGAACCGCCAGCCATCGATTCTACCGGCACTGGCGAGTCGTCCGCCGAATCTCGTGAGTCAACAAGTGGCTTCCGCAGCTCTTGCTCGATCGACGCCCATAGCCATGTCCAACAGGCGATGGCTAGCAACATCAATATCAACGTCGCAAATACGCCCAGCAGCACTCTCCCCACCAAAAAAGTCGCCAACCAACACGCAACGCTCACCAGAGCCACGATCGCGAGCAGCGTCCGCAGCCCAAACGATTTCGAGACGACGTCAAACGGGTGGGGAGGAAATCGCATCGACCGAAGTCCGAACGCCGGGTGCCTGGGGCAATTCCCCAGCGATTCCCGACAGCTGGAACGTTGTTCCGTTCATCGACAGTCGCGCAAAACAAGGAACTACTCTAAGCAAGTAGGCAGGAGTTTTGTTACATGCACAAAGTTCCGCCATCACGCGAATAAGCTGCTAAGGATTTCTTGAACAGGAGGAAACAGAGTGAACAGAGGATGTTTTTCTCTATTGCCTCTGTTTCCTCCTGTTCAATTGCGAGTCCCCCGAATATTGAAGTGTCACAAAACTTATGCCGACGGGCTTAGTCACTAGAAACGCGCGTGTGGGCACGCGCTTTCGCCAAACGCATTACATGCTCAATGTGCAGGTAGTGCGCCAGTTCCGATTCCTCGTCGGGCGATAGCGCACGTTGCATTTCTCGGGCGAGCAGATCCTCGACACGTTGGCGCGTAGCAACCGACGCCTGAAATCCAGCCACCACTTCAGGTCCGCTGCCCGATGCAATCAGGTCCACGAGTTCATCATAGGCTCGAATCATGACTTAATCATAGCATGTCCAACGTGTCATTCAATCGCGGCCTTGCCGCTGTTCTACAGCCGGCAATTCGTAATCACCGTTTCCAGAATCGCCGTCGCGCCGAGCGCATCGAGCTGCTCCATGATGTCAATCACCTCGTTCCGTTTGACCATGGCGCGCACCGCAAACCAACCCGGTTCTTCCAGCCGGTTCACCGTGGGCGACTCGAAACCGGGCGTGATCTTCTCCGCCGCCGCAAGCTTGGCTTCTGGCACATTGTATTCCAGCAGCGAGTAACTGCGGGCAATTACCACGCCTTCCAACCGCCGCACAATTCGATCGGCCAACTCACCGTGTTTCGTCGTGCCGTTTTGAATCACAACCGCTTCGTAGCGCCCGAGTTCATCGAGCACGCTCAAGCGATTCGCCGCCAGCGTGCTGCCCGTTTCCACAAGATCAACGATTGCATCGGCCACGCCGAGCGATATCATCACTTCGACCGATCCCGTCAGTTGCACGATGTGCGCATTCACATCATGCCGCTCGAGATACTTTTGCGTGACGTGTGGAAAACTGGTCGCAATTCGCCGATTCGCCAAATCGCTCGGCTTCGTGATCGTGCTCGCATCCGGTACGCACATCGCAAGCCGCCAATTGCCCATCCCCAGCGAAAGTCGCGTGACTACATCCACGCCCGATTCTTCCACGAGGTCGCCGCCCGTGATCCCCATGTCGATCGCCCCTTCGGCACACAACGTCGGGATATCGTCGGTTCGCAAGAATGTAACCTCAATCGGCATATCGCGCACCCGCGCGAACAGACTCCGCTCTTGTCGACGAAACTTCAGCCCCGCCTCGTTCAACAATTGCGAAGCCATCTCGGCCAGCCGGCCTTTGCTCGGAACGCCAATGCGGAGGTTTTGTGACATAGATGAGGATGCAGGATGCAGGATACGGGGGGCAGGGAAGAACTCCTATATACCTTTCCCCACTAACGCCTAACGACTAACGACTAACGACTAACGACTAACGCCTAACGACTTCCTTACGCCTTACGCCTTCCCGCTTTTTCTTCCAATCCAGAGACCCCAAATCGGCGGGCAAGTTCGGCCTCTAAATCGGCCAATGAGCAGTCTCGCAGGCGCATCATGACCATCAAATGATAGACGAGATCCCCCACCTCGCGAATAAAATGCTCGCGGCCAGCGTCGCCAGCCTCACTGGCCGCCTCCACAACCTCGGCAGCTTCTTCGATAATTTTGGCCCCGATCTTCTCGACGCCTCCCGCCAACAACTGGCTGGTGTACGATTTCTCGATCGGATTTTCCGCTCGCGACGCGATGGTGCGTTCCAGCCGGTCGAGCGGGGGTGGGGTACTCATGGATTGCCATATTCCCAATAGGTGCTTCGATCACAACAATAGACAAGGACTCAGTTTAGGTGGCCAACCACCCACGAGCAAGCGATACGCCCGCAAAGCCAGGGCCAATCAGTTCATTAGGTTCGGGAACCTGTTGCAGGGTGGCATGGCCTCGGAGGTACTCCGACGTGGCCATGTTATCCGAGCGATTTCATGCTCACGCTTCGCGAGAGCATGCCACACTTCGAGCTCCATGTGAAGAACTGATCGGCCCCGCCCACAAAGCCGCGACCGCCAGTCGAAGATAATTCATGTCCCACACCTTTCACGACTGCTGGTTTCTCACGGGTGCAACGGCCGTCGGCAAAACGAATGTCGGCATCGCGCTGGCCCAGCGGCTGAATGCCGAAATCATCAGCCTCGACTCGATGGCCATTTACCGCGGCATGGATATCGGCACTGCGAAGCCGCCGCGCGCGCTCCGCGAACTTGTGCCGCATCACCTCATCGACATCGTTGACCCGGCCGACGAATACAGCGTCGCCCAGTATGTAGAAGCGGCGGCCAAGGTGGTCGACGACATCCGCACCCGCGGCAAAGAGCCGCTCTTTGTCGGCGGCACGCCGCTGTATCTCAAGAGCCTGCTCCGTGGCCTGTTCGACGGTCCACCCGCCGATTGGAAAATGCGCGACGAAATCGAACACGAACTAGAGACCGTCGGCTCGCAGGCACTGTATGATCGCCTCACGCAAATCGATCCGGTGGCCGCCTCGAACATCCATCCCCACGACACGCGCCGTCTCATCCGCGCGCTCGAAGTGTTCCGGGCCACCGGCGAACCGATCAGTCACCAGCAACTGCAATTCGAAGAAGGCCGCCCGGCCGATGAGTGCCGCGTGTTCGTGTTGCGCCGCCGTCGCGAGGAACTGCACGAGCGCATCGCAGCCCGCGTCCGCTCGATGGTCGACGCCGGCCTCGTCGACGAAGTACGCAGCCTGACCACTGAACTTCCCCTCCCTTGTAGGGAGGGGCCAGGGGAGGGTTCGGCAGGATTAGCGACAACAGGAGACCACTCCCTCAGCCGCACCGCTCGCCAAGCCGTCGGCTACCGCGAAGCACTCGCCTTCCTCGCCGGCGAATACGACCACGATGAAATGATCGCTCGCATCACCTACCGCACCCGCCGCTTCGCCAAACGCCAAGGCACCTGGTTCCGCAGCCTGAGTGAGTGCCGATTCATTGAACTTGAAGGAGAACCCGATCCCGACGCTATTGCCGCGGATATTGTGTCATCGGCCCGGACAAGGAGACAAGGAGACAAGGAGACAAGGAGATCATAACGTCACGCTCCTTCTCCTTGTCTCCCCGTCTCCTTGTCTCCCCGTCTTTCCTCCTGCCGCCAATGCCCACTCCGGCCGCCCGATTTCTCGTCCAACTGAATCGGCCCAATCGTCATGCCACGATCGATGCTTTTGCACATGTCGTACACCGTCAGTGCGGCGACGCTCGCCGCGGTGAGCGCTTCCATCTCGACGCCCGTCTTGGCCTCAATGCAAACGGTTACCAAGATTCTCAAAGTCTCGGCATCCGGAAACGAGAAATCGATTTTAACTGACTCCAGCGGCAGCGGATGGCACAGCGGAATAAGTTCGCTGGTCTTCTTCGCCGCCATGATGCCCGCCAGCCGTGCCACTTCCAACACGTCGCCCTTGGCTGCTCGCTTGTCGCGCACGAGCTCGAGTGTTTCGGTCCGCATGTGAACCTTCGCACTCGCAACGGCCGTCCGTCGAGTGACCGCCTTCGCGCCCACATCCACCATCCGGCTGGCGCCGGTTTCATCAAAATGACTCAGCTCACTCATGCCAAATCCTCTCGCCAGTCTTAGTTTTGTCCGACGGACTTGAGTCGCCGCCGTCACTCAAATCACGTCGTTCGAACTTGCCGCGCACTAGATCGGCCACCAAAAACACACCGCCGACGCAAGTCCCAATGAGGTAGCCAGAAATACTGCCGCCAACTACTCCCATAATAATCGTGGCTGCCGGCAATGAAATCCGCAACATCCGATATGCTCCCGCGGCAAACCCGATCCACGTGAAGAGCGTGCAAACCGCCACGCCGGTCACAATCGAAACGCCCCGCGGATTTGCCCTCGTTTTGAACAGCGCCTGCGCAACCGCGATCGCCGCCGCCAACAGGCTGATGCCAATTTTCACGATGGGCGGCCATCCCATTGCCGTCAGTCCGCCCAGCACCAGCGAGTAGGCGGCCGTCACGACAAAGATCGTGGCCAAATCAAACCGTCGCGGCGCCGTGTACAAGTCCGAGGTGTGACTTGGGTCGAACAGTTTATCAATCAGCGTCGGCCCGCGCGGCTTCTTCAAGGCGGCCTTGCTCCCCGGCAACGGGTGATTCTCTCCCCGCGCCGCATCCTCCATCTGCAACGTCGCGAGCGCCGACCGATGTTCCGCCGGCAACGACTTCCACAACTGCACCACGAGCCTCAGGCGATCGTCGGCGCTCAGTTCAAGAGCATCCTGCCGTAAGACGTCTAACGACTCGGCCGCGGCCATTACGCGGTGCGGGCTTTCTAAATCGCTCTCAGACGCTTTGTCAGACGTCGAATTCGGCATATCCCGAATTCTAATCTCCCCGCCGCTTTACGGCGAGTAACGCGCAAAAACTAAGGCTCGGTCACTTTCGCGACCGAGCCTCGGGTGTACGGGTGAGGGGCGACGGAGAGACGGGAGTCTTCCGCCGCCACGCGGCCGAATCATTCGACCGACCCTATGTGATCAGCTCTTAGCCGTTAGCTATTAGCTGTTAGCCAGAGGTCCGGGGCCGGGGACGGCCCGGCTCGCTTTCTGGCTAATAGCTAACAGCTAACAGCTTACAGCTTGTTATACCAATTCCTTCTTCGCGCCAATCAACGTTCGCAAACGTTCGGCCAACAGGGCGGCATCGAATGGCTTCTTGAACGTTTCGTTGATGCTCGAACGATCGAAGTTGCCGGTCGAGCTGTCATCGGGCAGCAGGGCGATCAAGATCGTCTCGCCAAACTCGCTATTGCGACGCAGATTCTGGCAGATCTGCAACGCTTCGAGCTGGCCGATCGAGAAATCGACGATAATACAGTCCGGGTGGAAACTTTCGGCCTGAATACCTGCTTCGAAGCCACTCGCGGCGGTCGAGGTACGGAACGACCGCTCAACGGGCAACTCGCGCTTGAGGTTCTCGATCAAGACCTGGTCCTGGGCGACGATGAGGACTTTCGCCATCGCCTCGTCTTCCAGGTCCCCAAGAGGCATACCATGCTCCTTGAGGAATTTGATCAAATACTCACGCGGGATCCGTCGGTCTTGGGAACCGGGAATCCGGTAGCCCTTGAGGCGGCCTGAATCGAACCACTTACTGACCGTGCGCGGGGCCACTTTGCAGATCTTCGCGACCTGACCAGTAGTAAAGACCTTCATCGGGCTCTCCAATTGTCTTGCTAAGTGTCCGCTGGGTTTTCGGCTGCGGGCGACGTCCGCCCCGGCCGATTTTATGCCCCGCATTTGTTCGTGCAGCGGGCGCGGTTCCCTCGCGCCCTATGTCCGCTCACAAACGCCTGGGTTGGGGCTGGTTAAACTGTTACCTATCAGCTATTAGCCGCCAGCCAGAAGTTTGTTCGCGCTTCTGGCCAAGAGCTAACAGCTAACCGCTAACAGCTCGGTTGGGTCGGGTCAGGTCCTTCTGATCCGTCCATCACGTACTTTTGGCATCGGCTAGCAGTGCAGGCGGAGATTGGTCAAAACCGTTCGATTTTCCCGATACCGTCTAAGCGGCCCAGATTAATCGTTACAACCGGTAAAACCTCAATCTCCGTGTCCGTGGCGAATTTGCACGCCATCCACCAGCCAATGGATTTGCAGGAAGACACTCACCACCTCGGCGAGGCCGCTTCAGCGGCCCGGCAAAGGCGCAAAGTCTCTAAGGTGGGACATTGTTGGCAGGCACCCCCCTGCGAACTGCTCCCGGGCCTCGTCACACGGTCGTGTGGCTTGGTCCGAGACAGCCCATCCGTTAGATAGTTTCGATAAGACCGGCCAACGAACTTTAGAAACTTTCACTAGTCGTGCGGATAGGACCGGTTAAAACACATGTACGTGTCTTAACGATCAACAGGGCAACTGGCGTTTCCGTCACATTGCGTGGGACGGACAAAGCATGCTCTTATGCCGCCCGCTTCTGTTCCGCCTCCTCGACGCTAGCAGCCGCGGCCGCCGCCTTCTGCTCCATCTCGCGGGCATGGAACATGGCACTCGGCAAGATGTGGCCGTCCTCGGAAACGTCCTCGAATCGCACCGAAACACGCTTCGATACGCCCGATTCCTCCATCGTGACGCCGTACAGCGTATCTGCCCCAGACATCGTCTTCTTCGAATGCGTGATGACGATGAACTGCGTGAATGACAGGAACTCACGCAAGACGGCAGTGAACCGCCCAATGTTGGCTTCGTCGAGTGCCGCGTCAACTTCGTCCAAAATGCAGAATGGGCTGGGCTTACTGCGAAAGACCGCCAGCAACAGCGCCACGCATGTAAGCGTCTTTTCGCCGCCCGAGAGCAATGAGATGCTGCAAGCTTCCTTGCCCGGCGGCCGGGCCACAATCTCGATGCCGCTTTCCAGCACGTCCTCCGCCTCATCGACCACGATGTCGGCCTCGCCGCCGCCAAACAGCCGACGGAACAACTCCTTGAAATGGCCACGAATGGTATCAATCGTCGTCAAAAACAGCTGCTTGCTGTCCGTGTTAATCCGCTGCGTGATTCGTTCTAGCGCGGTTTTGGCATCCACCAGATCTCGATACTGCCTTGAGAGCGTCTCAAACCTCGCTTCCAGTTGATCCAGCTCATCGAGCGCTTCGAGATTGATAGCACCGATGTTGTTGATCTGATTCCGCAGCTGCGCGATTTCCCGCTCCACGCCATCCCGATCCAGCCGCGTCTTCGGTTGCTTTGCCTCACCCTGCGGTTCCCGTTCCGCATTTTCATCGCCACCTGATGGCTGGCTGTCCCCTGTCCCCTCCACGGAACCCGCCGCCTCGTCGAGATTGATTCCATAATCATCCTGCATCCGCTCGCACAGCGTCTGGCGCTCGTGGCGTATCCGCGTGATCGCAACTTCCAACTTGTGAAGTTGGGTCTGCAGCGCGGCCGATTGCTGCCGCTCACTTCGCAATCGATCCGCTAGCGTTTGCCGCTGGCGGCGCGCTTCCCCATCCCCAGCCGATACGTCTGCGACCTCCGCGGCAAACCGCTCCTTCACCACATTCAGTTCCGCCAGCCTCTGCTGGCCCGCCGCCATGGCGGCGTCAACTTCGCCAATCTGCAGTTCCCGAGCCGCCAACCGCTCTCGCGTCTGGGCGAGCATCTGCTCGCGTTCCTGCCGGCCGCGATGCAACTGTTCCCACTGCTGCTCCAGCATTTCCAGCCGCTGCTCGCTTTTCGCAACGGCTATTTTCTGCTCCGTTAATTTACGCTGCCGCTCAAGCTCTTGTTGTTCCAGCACGTCGAGTTGCTGTTCACCCTCTTGAATCGCGGTCGATAGCTGTGCGACACTCGCTCGCTCGCGTTCGACCTCCTGGGCATAAAGCGTCCGCTTTTCATCATTCGCGGCAATTTGCGCTTCCGCAGATTTGTACTCGTCGTTCAACCGCTGCTGCACCTCGACCACGCGCCCGAGTTGCGCCGCCGATGCCGCCGTATGCCGATGACATTCGGTTAACTGGCTGGCCGCAGTTGTGTAACTCGCCACAGTCACCGCGACAAGTTCTTCTTGCCGGACTCGCTCCTGGTCCAACTGCGAGTGAGTCTCCGCCAGTGTCTGAAGCTGCTGCTCCAATTCGTTAGCCTGTTCACGGCAGGCCCGCAACTCGCTGCGCCGCGACAACACGCCCGTGGCCGCCTGCCGCGGCCCGATGACCAGCGTGCCGTCGACACAAAGCATCTCGCCGTCACCCGTGACGAATTCCAACCCCCGCCCAATCGACTGCGTCAGCCGCATCGCCGTGGCCAAGCGGTCGACCAACCATGTCCGCCCCAACAAACGCCGGGCCAAAACCTGGTAGTCGGCCGCCGACTCGATAAACCGGTCCGCCCGCCCCATCACGCCCGGTTCCGCCGACAAATCCACGTTGTCCAAGGCCGTCGGCTGAAAGCGACTTTGCAGCCCCAAAAAGCCCACTCGGCCAGCCACCTTGAGCGGCTGAGCGTGAAGGAACTCGAACATCGGGCTGACCGATGTCACGACGATGTATTGCGCACGCTCGCCCAGAGCCACTTCAATGAGCGGAGCGGAGTCGACATCGACGTGGAATAAGTCCGCCACCACGCCGTGTACTTCGCCAAACCGCGTTGGGTCTTCCTTGGCCTTCCGCAGAATGTCCTGGACCCCGCCATCCAAGCCCTCCAACCGGCTTTCCAGCTCCGAAAGAACGGCAATCCGTTCGCGCACCCGTGTCAGTTGCGCCTCCATCCGCCGATGCTGAACATCCGCGCGGGTCAGTTCACGCCGCACTTCGACAAGTCGCCGCTCGGCAACGCCCAATACGTGTTTCTGCTGGTCCGCCTCCGCAGTTAGCTTGGCCTCTAACTGCTGATCGCTTGTCAACTGTGCTGCCAACGCCTCACGCTGCGGCGACATTTCGGCGAGCTGCTGCCGCAGTCGTGCCAACTGCTCCGTCGCCTCTTGCGACTCTTTTTCTAATTCCTCGATTTGCTCGTCGAGTGCCGCAAGTTTTCGCTGCGATTCGCTTAGCCGCCCTCGTCGCAGTTCAAGCTCCGACCGTGCCTGCTGCACGAACTGCGACGTTTCAACGACCTTATCCGCCTGCGCTTCACGCTCGCGAAGAACATTTGCCAACTCCGCGCGGGCTGACTCGACTTGCTCGGCGACCTCTTGAAACCCATCCTGCAGCGAGCCTTCCTCGGCCGAGTCCAACGCCGCCAACTGCTCACGAATTTGGGCAACTTCTTGCAGCAAATCCGCACGCCGCGAAGTTTGGCTCTCAATCGTCGCCACCAAAGCCGCGATTTGCTCGCGCACTCCGGCCGCCTTCAACTCAATCTCGCGTACTCGCTGGTTCCCCGCTTCGAGTCGCTTCTCCAATTCCTGAACTTCTGCCTCGGCACGCTCCAAGGTCGCGGCGTGTTCGTCGGCCCGCTGTTTGACCTCCGCAAACTGCTTCTGCCGCGAGTCAATCTGCCGCGTGAATTGCCGCCAATCCACCAGCGCGACTTCCGTCCGCAGTTGCTTGAGCCGTTCGATGCACTCGCGATACCGCCGCGCTTTGCCCGCTTGCGAGCGGATACTTCTTAGCCGGCTTTCCACCTCGTCGACGATGTCGGAAAGCCGCAGCAAATTCTGCTCGACGCGTTCCATCCGCCGCATCGCGATGGCCTTCTTGGCCTTGAACTGGCTGATGCCGGCCGCCTCTTCGAAAATCACCCGCCGGTCCCGCGGCGATGACTGCAAGAGCGCATCCACCTTGCCCTGCTCGATGATGCAATAGGCCTCGGTCGTAATGCCCGTGGCTGCTAGCAGCTCGCGGATATCCTTCAGCCGGCACGGCTGGCGATTCAGCAAATACTCGCCTTCGCCGCTGCGATACACGCGCCGCGACACGTGGACTTCCTTCGCGTCGATCGCCAGGCGCCCTGCCGAATTATCGAGCGTCAGCGTGACTTCGCCCGTCCCCATCGGCGTTCGCGTGGGGCAGCCGTTGAAAATGACGTCCGTCATTTCCTTGCCGCGCAGGCTCTTGGCACTCTGCGAACCAAGCACCCACTTCACCGCATCGACGACGTTCGATTTGCCCGAACCATTCGGCCCCACGACGACGCAGATGCCGTTGGGAAATTCGAATCGCGTGCGATCCGCGAAGCTCTTAAAGCCAGAAAGTTCAAGGGCTTTGAGCATGGGGAGGAGCAAGGAGCTTGGGGCACGGAGCAGGGAGCAAGAGGCGGAATTCTGGACTCCCTGCTCCGTGCTCCCGGCTAACGGAAGCGGCGACCATTAATCTCCCTCCCCCTCGGGGGGAGGGCCGGGGAGGGGCAACCGACCAGCTATCCTATTTACTGCCTGCTGCCCTCGACCTTCGACCCTCGACCCTCAACCAATTACCGCGGCCGACTGAACAAATCCGGCAAGGGCGTGGCGACTTCAATCGTGGCCGGTTCCTCCGTCGCCGAGGCCTGCTCCACGCCACCCACCGCTTTCGCCCGCGCGGCAACGCGGTCGTACGACCGGCCGGAATCCGGCAACGCATCGATCTCGAACCGACTCACGAGTGCGCCATCGGTCTTTGCTTGCTGCAGCGCTTGCACCACGTCCGGGTACGTGCCACCCAAGGCAACGATCGTGCGAATGATTTCATCCACACTGGTCGACACCACACGCTGCTCCGGCTCCGCGCCTGGCTTGAAGTGACTGATCGTCACCTGCTCACCCTTCGACCCGTTCACCAAAATCGATTTGCCCGCTTCCAGCATGAACGGCATTTGCAGTTTCTGATTGGTGCCAAACAACACGATTTCCGGCAAATAACTCTGCGTTACGTGTACCATTTCCGGGCCTGGCACGTCCAACATGTGATAGTGGAATTGGCCCCCCAGATTCTCATCGTGCAGGAACGAATCGTTTTTGTTCATCGCCCACAACGCCCGGAAGGCGCCATAGCGCGTTTCGGCACTCTTCACTTCCAACAGCCCGCGCAACGCATCGTACGCCGCGGCGTCGTCCATCGCACTGAGCGCCGCCAGCGCATTCACGCGGAATGAAGATTCATCGCGAGCAATCGCCGCCAGCGGTTCGACCGCCGCCGTGTCATCCAAATAAGCCAGGGCCTCGGCGGAATAGAAGCGAACTTCGGTATCCTTCGAGCCGATGTTCTGTTTGAGAATGTGCTTGGCCTCGTCGCCGCCGATGGCTTCCAATCGCACGGCCGCGGTCGCGCTCGTCAGCGGGTCTTCCAACTGCTGCTGCAAAAACTGGAGTCGCGACTGCAACGCACTCGGCGATTCGTCCACCGCCACACTCCGCAGCACCTGCATGTAGCGGCCAATGTTGTCGTGATACCGCGGGTGCAACACCACATCAATGAACTCAGCCGTCTTCGGCGTCGCGACGCCCTGCTTTCGCCCGTCGACAAACGTAAAGAACCGGCGATTGATCGCGTGGGCAATGTCCTGACTAACTCGGATCGACTGATGCTGTTGATTCACCACCAACCCCAGCGGCCGGGCCTTGGTCGCCACGCCGCCACTTAAAATGCGTCCCTGCGTAACCCGCGCCTGGTCTTTGCCCGGATCGGCCGTCGGGTCCACCAGCACGGCGCCTTCCGCTGAACCCATCACATGGCCTTCGTGTACCTGCTGATCGAGCACCGCCATTTCGGTCAGCCGCGTCGAGAGCAGCCAGCCATTGCGCAAACTCGTCGTCTCGCTGCCCGTGGGCGTGCGCACTTCCACATCAAAACGATCGCCAATCTGAATACCCGGTCGCAAGAACGCCCGCACCAACACCATCGAAGTATTGGGTGAGGCCAAAATCTCGTTCGGATTCGCCACTTCACGCCGCTTCATTTCATCGAGTAACAGCGCTCGTTGCGGCGTCGGCGGCGGATCGGAACCCGTACCGTTCAAGCCCGTGACCAGCGAAACCGCCTCGACCTTCACATAGTTCATGCCGTACGGGTGCGTATACGCCGACACGTACTTCACATCGGGCGCGGGCGGCAGATCGATGCGTGCCTCCGGACTTTGCGGTCGTAAGATCGGCTCGCTACATCCGCTGCACAACACGACGGCGGCAGCCAGCGAGCGTAACACGCAGCGGGCGTGATCGTTCGGAGTGCGACGCGTCATCCTTGAGCGCTCCTCAGCAACGTCATCCAATTTCCTCCGCCCCCACGGCGGAACGCGGACCGCGCCTCATGCTCGGCCTCACGCTATAGTTGCCAACGTTTTGCCCGCGGCAGCTTCGTCGGCAACTGGTACGAACGCCGGAGATTAGTGACTCCGCCAAAACCGGTCAAGGTGGGTCGATTGCACTACCTGCGCCCGGCCAATCGGCGCAACGGCTAGCACTGCTGGCTTCGTAACGGTCGCAAAAAGCACGCACATTAGCGTCGGTCGCCAGACCGAATCTACCGCCAACCAATCCGAGCCCTCGTGCAGTTGCCACCGTCGCCAGACGGCAGACGCACGCACAACTAAGCTCTCCACACTCTGCCTACCGTCGCCACACCCCGTCTGCGCGGATCGCCCGCGACTTCGCCAGCGGCCTCACGGGCCGCTACCTCTCGCACCAACTGGCCATTTACGCCGGCCAAAGCGACTACGGCCCCAGGTTCCAACTCGACCAAGAGCAAGACTACTGGCAACAGACGCTGGATAGAAGCATTCGGCTTCAAAACGACGCGGTTGGTTTCGTCAGTGTCGTCCATCAGCTTATGACACACGAAGACAATTCGTACGTAACGGTCGAGGCATCCAATGGCGATGTCTATCTTTATGATGATTGGAAAGTCGTTCCGGCCTCACAGAGCGGAGGAGCTTCTCTGGCATCAGGAGCGGAGACTAATGAAGGTGACGACGAACCGACGCGTTTTACCGAAAGTCCAAAACCGATTCGCAGTAATGCCAGACTTCTGCTGAACGACGCTTTGGCAACTCCTGCAGGAAAGAGTGAAGTTGATCGGCGATTGCATGAGCAAAGAAGAGATGTTAAGGCATTACATGCGTTTACTGACTCCGTAGGAGTAGTTAATGCCCCAATCGAATTGATATATCAAACTCCAGACAAGTACCTTTCTCAGGTGTTTGATACAGCTACGGGTATTTTTTGGGATGCCCCCAAAGAGGCCCTTTGGGGAACAGTTCAGATCCTCGCACATCCTGTGAAAACTACTCAAGGCATTTACGTCGCCGTCACCAATCCAGGAGCAACTATTGAGGCTCTAAAGAACAGCATCGGCGAGACAATTCAACATGGTTCGCTTGAAGAACAAGGCAAGCTTGCTGGCAATATATTAATGATCTTTATTCCTGCCCCCAAAATGGGTGCCGTAGTCGGCAAATTTGCTGAGGGAACTGAAATTGCATCCAAAATCGTTAAGTCACTTAAAGAGCTAAAACCACGGCTTGTTCTACTTCGGAAAGGATCAAAGGTAGTCGAAGACCTAGGCGAAGCCGCGGCAAATCCGGAGGCATTGGAAGTCGCAATTGCCAGGCTAGAAGAAGAAATAGCGAATGGAGGGCGCACTTTAGAAGAATTAGATGATTTGAGAGCTCTCGCAGAAAGGATTGGCAAAGAAGAGCCGCTCTCGGCTGCGGTGCGGGCGGGTAGGCGGATTTCAAAAACGCGGCTGGATCAAGAAATCGCCACATTAGAGCAAAAAGGAGTCGTCGTCTACCGAGGGCTTGACAAAAATGGAAAGGTCATATTGGCTGAAGATATTGGTGTCGGCCTGATTGAAAAGGACGGAAAACTGCTTCCTACGCTGGAAATTGCAAAGGATGGTATCACTGATGTTGAACTTGCAGAAGAGCTTCAGCACGTAGAGCAAGCATTGCGCGATCCTATAGCATTTCAAAAAGCGTTGAAGGGTAAAGGGCTTTCCGATGCAATGGTGGGGGTTGGCGTAAAGAATGTATTGGAACTATTCAAAGTTTTCCAAGAGACGAAGGCCGAAAAACTCGAGCGTATTGAGGAGGCAATTTTGCACGCTACCTTTGAAAAAGAGGCTCGCGGCTCAATTCTGACAAACTCTGCAATTAAATCAAACAATCCGAGCCAATGGCCAAAGATCGAGCAGTTTTTCCGGCATGAAGTGAAGGAAATGGATCGAAGAATCGAACGTCTTAGAATATTGCGTGACAATGTGGAGAAAATCAATTGAGTTCTGATTTTGGCAGGCCTGACTTCTATCGCCTTATGGCTCAGAACTTTATGGCCAACGATGTATTTTCTGGCGAACTTGCTACGTTGTACCCTGTTGCATTTGTTTATCAAAGTAATTATCGGCAGGAAAATCATGACTGTCGAGTCGTGTTGATTGGTTCTGCCGTACCGCATGTTCAATATCAACTTTGGCGACATGAGGCACCACCGACTGCGATCGCATTTGCTGAACCACGTGAGATCTTCGAAACGAAGCCTTTGTTATTGAATGGTGGAGTTGCAACATATGCAACTGTTTGTTCGCTAGGAACAAATCCGTGCAACAAGCAGACCTGTTTAGATATTGTAGGTGGAATTATTTGTCCTGCAGGACAAGCCGTTGCATTTCTAAAGTTGAATGGTAAGTTTATCTTCCATTCTAATTCTCTCTCACCGTATTTGCTGAATACACATGAGGAAGACCAAGATTCAAAGCTAATCGGTTCAACTCCAGCAGAGGACTGTACTTTGCCCTTGGAAGTTGGTCTGCCATATCCAACGCAGATTATTGGACGGAATGGGAACTTAGCTTTCGGAGTTTTTGTGGTTGAGAGTTTCGGCAATACGTTAAAGAGTGGATCAGGGTATATTTCCTGTGTCCACGGAAGCAATTGGACACACTCGTTCGGAAATCTGGATTTGTACTGGAATGGCGAATCCATCGGGCAGGTACACGTTTGAGACACAGGTTTATCCTTTTAGGATACTAAGGCTGCGCACACCTTTGCTTAATGGATGGCCAACTTAGGCAGCAAGAACGGGCTGGTGGATCTCGAGTCCTCCCATCTCTTTGAGATCTATCCGCCGCCGCTCTCTTTGAGATCTATCCGCCGCCGCTCAATCCGTGGGGTCCCACGCAACTGGATGACTTCGTGGCGGTCCGGCTGCGGTACGTGGCCGGCACGCGCTGGGGCACTCGGAAGTACCTCGACGTGACGCGACTCACGGAGCACGAGCTCGACGAAAAATTCAAAACTCGCGCAACAAAATGGAGAGTTTACTCTAACCCAATAATTGAACTAACGGATGCAGCCGCGCAAGACCTTTGAAGGGTCTTGCGGGCTGCTCCCCTACCAGACCA
>JAKOXH010000020.1 GCA_029781135.1 Planctomycetota bacterium | reverse complement strand
TCGCTCGCTTCACCTTCTGGCTCGTGCCGCTGAGCTTGTCGACGACATCTTCGCACCGATGACGTTCTTCCTCGGTCAGCCGGACCACGTACAGCTTGCGCATGGGAACCCTCCTTGGTTCGGAGACAAATCTCCCATGTCTTACCCGGAAATCGCCGATCCCGTCGATCCCAAAATCCTGCTGTGACAAAGCACTAGGCTAACACTATTGATGGCTGCGTTGCGAATAAATCCTGTGGGAGGCGTCTCCGACGCCGATAACGGCGTCTAATGGAACACGCCATCGGCCTCTGAGAGGCCTCCCACGGCCCAACAGCTACGCAGGTATCAATCTGCTCAAGAATTCTTATCGAGCGTAAGGCGGGGCATCATGATTTCGTATGTTGCAGTCATCGCGGTGCTGAATCTCGGGCTGGGCTACGCGTTTGGCCTCCACTTGGACCGCGCCAAACGCTTGGCAGCCTACGCGTCCAACGACTTCTTGGACGACGAAGAGTAGGGGCTGGCACAAAGTCGGAGTGCGCGGCAAGCCGCGTCTACTTTGCTGCCAGCTTGAACACCGCCTCGATTTCCACTGCCCAGCCCGCCGGCAACGCCGCTACGCCGACTGCACTGCGTGCCCCTAGTCCATTTTCCGGGCCAAACACGTCGCGCATCAGCTCGCTAAAGCCGTTGATCACCGCGGGCTGATCCTTGAAATCGGGCGTACAACTCACAAATCCCGTCGTCTTCACCAGCCGGTCGATTGCATTCAAACTGCCCAAGATTTGCCGCACGTTGCTCAACATATTGAGCCCCGTCTGCCGGGCAGCTTGGTGACCGGCGTCCTTGTCGAGGTTCTCACCTAGGCGACCACACGTCGCGGAACCGTCGGCATGAATGGGCCCATGACCCGAGACGTAAGCCAAGCCATCCTCCACCAACACCAGCTTGTACACCCCCAACGGCAACGGCCGATTGGGTAGCTCCAGGTTCAATTCTTTAAGGCGTGCTTCGTGACTCATCATTCAACTCCAAGTGATGTTCGTGGTCGCTCTGGCAAACGACGCGCCATCGATTCGTTGCCGCGTGGTGAACCACAATCAGTTCGCCAGCATATCGGCACCAGGCCGGTGGGGCCAGTCACGCCCATCATCTATCGCATTTCTCGCTTCCACCGTCCCATCTGCCAGCCTACCTGCTCGTTACAACTCTTACGATCGCTGCCTGCCGCTTCCGCAGGAATAATCCGAGCCGTTCTCCCAAAGATTGTCTTTTCTTTCCGGCTCTAGTCTGCCGTCAGCTTGGCCGATGCTCTGACAGACGGACCGCCAGTAACGCAGGAGGCACGCTCGCCCTCGTTGTGTCCTGGAGACAGCGTGTTTAACAAATCCTTGACGGTGGTACTGCCCGTTTACAACGGTGAAACGCGGCTGCGTTCGAATGTCAGTGAAGTCCTTGAACTCGCCAGCGAGCTAACGCCGCAATTCGGCGTGCTCATCATCGACGACGGCTCCAACGACGACACCTTCGAGGTGGCCGAGGAGCTTGCCGCCCACTATCCCCAGGTGTCGGTCCGCCGGCATCGCCAGCGCCGCGGTTTGGGCTCCGCGATCGACTACGCCCAGCGCCGCGTCCGTTCCGATGCAATCATCGTCCACGACGGCGTCACGCCCATCGACGCCAGCGAAATTCGCAGTTTGTGGAAAGGCTGGATCGCTCAGTCGCCAGCGGATGCCACGGAATCCGACGATGTAGCGCCTATGCAAGGAGCACTCGCCGAACTCGCCAACATGTCGGCGATCCATGCGGCGATGGAACGGGCGCACAACCGGTTGCTCGGCTTCCAAATGATCACGCCGCTGCCATTCGACGAAGCGTTTGCCGAACTGGGTGCAACTGCGGAAGTGGCCACCACACGCCGCAATGAAGCGTCGCACACCGAACGGCGCACCGGCATCGGCCAAATCCCGCCGATGCCCCGGCCTAAGTTCATGACAGCCGTCGCGAACTTCGCTCTCGGCGAATAGCGAGACGTTGAGGGTAGCTTACTGAGTTGCGGTCGCGTCCTGCTCGATCCGGTACAAATGCGTCTTTGTGCGGAGAATGAGCGCTCGTCCGTCGACGATGGGCGATGCCATCATCCCATCGTCGAGCGTATTCGTGGCCACTGCCTCGAACTTGCGGCCCGGCTTGACGATCGTCGATTGCCCGTCGCGATCAAAGAAATACAGGCGACCATCCGCATAAATCGGCGAGGCGGCAAACGACCCGCCCACACGCTTCTGCCACACGGTGTTGTTCGTCGCGGCATCGACACAACTGATAACGCCGTCATCATTGGCCATGTAAATGAGACCGTCGACTAGAATCGGCGACGATGTATGCGCTACTCCTCTCTTCAGCCGCCAAAGTACGTTGTCTGTCTCCGTCAAATTGCCCTTCGCGTTCGCCCGAATCGCCCACAGTTGCGTGTGAATATTTCCGGTGACCATGTACGCGATCCCGTCGTTGTAGATCGGCCGCGGGGCCACGCTAAAGTCGTCGAATTCCACCCGCCACTGCTCTCTTCCCGTATACGGATCGTAGCCAAACGCCGCCTTCGCACCGACGCTCAGCATCAGCGGTTTCCCATCGGGTAGTTTCACCACGAGCGGCGTGCTGTGCGCCTTCCGCATATCGCCGTCGCGGGCCCGCTGGGCCGCCTCGGGCGTCTTGCCCGTAACGTCCTGGTCGTTCCATGCCACGTCGCGGGTTGTCTTCCAAACGGACTTGCCCGTGGCCTTGTCGAGCGCAGTCACATACTGCTGGTCGGCACCATCGAACGTCAGCAGCACGAGATTTTCGAACAGCACGACCGAGGAGGACGGCCCCCGATAATGTCGGCACCGCAGGTCATCGCGCTGCCACAACACGTCGCCACTTCTCGAGTCCAGGCAGGCCGTGCCGTAGCTGCCAAAGTGGATGTAGACACGTCCCGCCTCAATCGCCGGCGTGGGTGAAGAATAGCAGTTCACCGCGTTGCCCAACGGCTCGGGCGAATCGCAGTGAAACAGCTTCTTATTGTGCAGCACCTGGCCCGTTTGCGCATCCACGCAAATTACGTAATAGTCATGGCCATCAACATCCGCCGTCGTCAGCCAAACGCGCCCTTCCATCGCCACCGGCGTCGACCATCCGCGATGTGGAATCGGTATCTTCCATTTCACATTTTCCGTCTCGCTCCAATGCGTTGGCAAGCCAATTCTCTCAGTGCTGCCCTCCGCCGCCACGTAACCATTCCCATACGGGCCACGAAACTCCGGCCAGTCGGCACGCACCAGCGTCGACGCAGTTAATACATGTGCTATTGCCAGTGCGCAGTTTACGAAGCGAACCATGAGCAACTATTGCTTTAGGAAAGACATTTAAGAAGGAATCACACTATTGCGACGCGGATTGCAGTATAACACGCGGGCCAAGAGTTCGCGCGAACCCGGCGTACCATTCCGCTCATGATGCCATTCACGGTGCGTCGGTACGAAGCTCTCCTCAAACGGCCAGGCATCGAGTGGCTCATCATCGCCCAGAGCGGCGGCGAGCGACGAAGAGTCCATCGTCACATTGCCGGCCCGCGGCGGGATCGGCCCGGCCTCGATGCGAGGACAACCCATCAACAACTTGGGATCATACCCGCCGACACGATTCACCACCTGGGCAATTTCGTACAACGACATCTGCCGCGGCCCACCCGCGTGATAAAGGCCGCACAAATCGCTCGCCAATACTCGCTCATAAAGCCGATTCAGGCAATCGGTGTACGCCGGCGTTCGCACTTCATCGAAATACAGCGTCGCCGGCCGCCCCTTCTTGAACCGCGATTGAATCCAATCGATCGCTCCGGCGTGGCCATTGAAACTGACGCCCATCGGCAATGAAATCCGCAAGATGCACGCCTCCGGCATCCAGTCCGCCAGCAGCTGCTCGGCCGACACCATCGTCTTGCCGTACACCGTAACCGGATCCGTCCGATCCGACTCGACGTACGCTCGACCACACTTCCTCGTTCCTCGTTCCTCGCTCCTGGTTCCTCGCTCGCGCCTCGCGCCGGAATACACCAAATCAATCGACAAATGCACCAGCCGCACGTCGCGTTCGACGACGATCGACAAGAGGTTGATGAGACCTTCGACATTCGTCCGCCACGCCAGCCGCGAATCCAACTCGCACGCCCGCAACGCACAGTTGCCCGCACAATTTAGCACCGACTGAAACTGATACTCGTCGAACAGCGCCCGCAGTCGGCCATGATCCTCGGCATTGCAGGGTACAATGCCTTCGCCCGAGAGCGGCCAGTTGTCTTCCTGCCGAATGGCAATCACCTGGCCCGGGTACAGCGCCCGAAAATAGTTCAGCGCATTGTACCCCGCGACACCGGCCACACCGGTGATCAAGAGCGGCAACGGCAATTCAGGATGGGCACGTGTAATCACGCGGCCATTGTAGCGTACCGCCCATCACGCGCGAACAAAACATCGCGCCAATTTAGCGTCGGCCGCCAGGCCGAATCTACCGCCGGCAACGCTTGCCCACCGCAACGCCCGCCCCACCACATTCGGCGTCGCCGCCGATGCTAACCACGCTTACCCGGCCGCTCGCCGCCGCGCCACAAACGCCGCGTAATCCGCCGGCGTATCGATCCCCGCCGCCGAATGCTCGACGACCGACACTAGAATCGTGCCGCCTGTTTGCAGCATCCGTAGCTGCTCGAGCTTCTCCGCTTGCTCGAGGGTCGAGGGCGGCAGCGATGAAATCTCTAGCAGCGTATCCTTGCGATAAGCATAAATACCCAAGTGCTGATGAAACAGCGGCGGGCTGTTGAACGGCTGCGTCGGGTCCGGATCGCGCACGAACGGGATCGGACTCCGGCTGAAATACATTGCCCGGCCGTGATCGTCGAACACGACCTTCACACACGCCGGGTTCGCCAATTGCTCGGCCGAACGAATTGGCGTGGCCAGCGTGGCCATGCCGCTTTCTGGCGACTCTTCTAGAAGTTCAATAACGCGATCGATGTTTTCAGGCGACATCTCCGGCTCGTCGCCCTGCACGTTGACCAGAATATCCGCTCGTGGCAACTTGCGCGCCACCTCGGCCACGCGATCGGTACCACTCGCACAAGCGGGGCTTGTCATCACGAAATCGCCCCGAAATGCTTCCACGGCCCGGGCAATCTCTGGATGATCGGTCGCCACGATCACGCCCGCCGGCTTGCGTGCCGCGCACGCGGCCTCATAGGTGTGCTGCAAGAGGGTCTTACCCGTTTCGCTGAGCAGCATCTTCCGCGGCAAACGGGTCGACGCATACCGCGCTGGAATCACCACAAAACTACGCGGCCTCGCCGCCGCAATCGCATGCCCAGGCATACTTACGCTCCTTCTGAAGAGCGGCAATTCTTAGCGAATTTTGCCGAATCGGGGTAGGTTAAAAAACGTCGCACCCCCTACAATTCCAAGCGTCTGTCTTCATCACGGAAAGCGACACGACGGCGCGGTTTGCAGCGAAGCACAATTAGTGCCACTGCATTCACTGCCAGCAGGATTTGACCATGTGCGGTATCGTCGGATACATCGGCCCCTACCAAGCCAGCGACTTCCTCGTGGAAGGCCTGCGCCGCCTCGAATACCGTGGCTACGATAGCAGCGGCGTCGTCACGATCGACGACGGCGAATTCACCGTCACTAAATCCACCGGCCGCGTCGACGACCTCGTCGAAAAACTCAAGGCACACCCGGCCCGCGGCTCGATCGGTCTCGGCCACACCCGCTGGGCCACCCACGGCCCGGCGACCGAGGTCAACGCCCATCCGCACATCGGCGGCGACAACGTGGTGGCCCTGGTCCACAACGGCGTCATTGAAAACTTCCGTGAGCTAAAGCAACAGCTTGCCGAGCGCGGCTACTACTGCAAAAGCGCGACCGATACCGAAGTCGTCGCTCAACTTGTCGCCAGCGAAATCGACGCCCGCTGCACCGCACCCAACGGGGCTGCGTCCAACGCTGCTTTTTCAGCTGCCGACCGCTACTCCGCGCTCGTCGATGCCGTCCAAGCCGCGCTCAGCCAATTACGCGGCACCTACGGCCTGGCGATGGTCTTCCGCGATTGGCCAGATGTGATCATCGTCGCCCGCTTGGGCAGTCCCCTGGTGATCGGCGTTGGAGACGACGAACACTTCGTGGCCAGCGACGGCTCGCCGCTCGTCGGCCATACCGACCGCATCGTCTACCTCGCCGACCACGAACTGGCGGTCGTCACCACCCATTCGATCCGCGTCATCCATCGCGACGAAGGCGACGTCCGCCACAAGGTAAATCGCCTCGATATCGATACCACCCAAGTCGAACTCGGCGGCTTCCCCCATTACATGCTCAAGGAAATCTTCGAGCAACCGGAAACCGTGACGGCTGCCATACGTGGCCGGCTCAATCGCGACGAAGCCACCGCCGTGTTCGGCGGCCTTAACCTCACCGCCCAACAGCTCCGCTCGATCGACCGCGTCGTCCTCACCGCCTGTGGCACCAGTTGGCACTCGGCGCTCGTGGGCGAGTACATGATCGAGTCCTTTGCCCGCATCCCGGTCGAAGTCGAATACGCGAGCGAACTGCGCTATCGCAACCCGCCGATGTCGCCCCACACAGTGCTCTTCGCCATCACGCAAAGCGGCGAGACGATCGACACGCTCGCCGCCCTTCGCGAAATGAAACGCAAAGGCCATCCGACGCTCGCCATTTGCAACGTCGTCGGCAGCACGATCGCCCGCGAGGCCGACGGCGGCATCTACTTGCACGCCGGCCCCGAAGTCGGCGTCGCTTCCACCAAGGCCTACACCTCGCAATGCGTCGTCATGGCGCTCCTCGCCCTTTACTTCGGCCGCATGCGCGATCTGAGCTTCGACGCCGGACTGCGGATCATCGACGAACTTGCCGCATTACCCAAGTACGTCGAAGAATCGCTCGAATGCAACAACGAAACTCGCCGCATCGCGGCCAAGTACGCCGCCTGCAACAACTTTCTGTACCTGGGGCGGCAATTCAATTTCCCCACCGCCTTGGAAGGCGCGCTCAAGCTCAAGGAAATTAGCTATATCCACGCCGAGGGTTACCCCGCCGCCGAAATGAAGCACGGGCCTATCGCGCTCGTCGATAAGCACACGCCAAGCGTATTCATCGTGCCGCAAGGCGGCGTCTACAGCAAAGTGATTGCCAACATGGAGGAAATCAAGGCCCGCGGCGGCCCAGTCATCGCCGTCGTCGATAAAGACGATTCCCAGGCCGTCGAACTGGCCGACGAGGTGATCCACATCCCCACCGTGCCCGAATTCTTGCAACCCATCGTCGCCGCCATCCCGCTCCAACTCCTCGCCTACCACGCTGCCACCTTCCGTGGTTGCGACGTCGATAAACCCCGCAATCTGGCAAAGAGCGTCACTGTTGAGTGAATCGAATTCCCGTGACATTTGTCCTGCACGCGATTAGCGTCGGCGGCCACGCCGAATCTACCGCCAATAAACCCATGCCCATCTCCATTCAAATCACGATCATCCTCGACCAACTCGCCCGCGGCCCCGAACTCGTGCGACAGTTGATTTACGAAGTTCCCGTCGAACTTCGCAAACGCCGCCCCGCGCCGGGTGTTTGGTCGGCCCACGAGCATGCAGTTCACTTGCCGGCGGTGCAGCCTATTATGATGGCCCGCCTCGACCAAATGCTCGCCGCCCCCGACTGCACGATCAAATCCTACGAACCATCGCGCGATGAGCCTGACGACGCCCTGCTCGCGCTCGATCTCGATGCCGAAATGGACCGCTTCGCCCGCGAGCGCACTGCCATGCTCGACCGCCTCCGCACGCTAACACCCCAACAATGGGCGATCTCGGCCGAGCATGAAGAATACGCGCACTACGGCGTCTTTATTATGTTCCGCCACTTGGCGCTCCACGACTTGCACCACGCCTACAAAATCGAAGACCGGCTCTTACGAAAAAGCTGGGGCTAGTTTACACAGCTAGCCTGTCAGTCGCCTGGTGCAACGCCCCAGCGACAGAAGATGTGGCCCGACCTTGCGCACCCAGGCAAGCTGCTGTTGTGATCTGGCAGCTGCCACGAATTCCGTGCTTCGTACTCAGTACTCAATACTTGGCATTCGACACTCCGCTAACTTCCCACTAAGCTGTGTACGCACCGCGTCACTATTTTCCGCCCTGCAATTCAAGATGCCTTTCCCCTCCGCTCCCACAACAACAGCGCCACAATCGTCTTCCCATCCCGAATCTCACCTCGATCGATCATCGCCAGTGCCTCCTCAAACGGCACGATGAGATTCTCAATCTCTTCATTCGCCTCGCGGGCCGGGTCGCCAGAGGTCAAATCGCGCGCCACGAACAGCCACATTTGCTCGCTCATGATTCCTGGCGATGGATAGAACGTAACCAGTTCGTCGAATTGTTCCGCCCTAAATCCGGTTTCCTCAATCAATTCGCGTCGCGCCGTTTCCAGCGGCGGCTCGTTGGGCTCCCGCGTGCCGGCCGGCACTTCGACAAGCACCGCGTCCACCGTCACCCGGCGATTACGAATCAGGCACACCCGGCCGTCGTTCAAGATGGGCAAAATGGCGACCGATCCGCCATGCCGCACGTACTTGCACTGGGCCGGCTGCCCATCTGGCCGCAGTACTGTCTTTTCCACGACGGCAAACCGGCGAGACTCGAACAAAACCTTCTCCTCGGATGCCATACTACTAGCCCTTGTGCTTTTTGAACCTCATTTGCCGCAGCGACGTAAAGGTAGGTAATTCAGCCCTCGCAGGATGAGGCATTATGTTCGGTTTCGAAGACCGCGGCCGACCCAGTCGCTCTAATCGCCGCGCGGTGGATTGTGCGGATCGTACCGACTTTTCACAGAGACATTTGCCCCTTTTCTGCGAGGCTGGTAGGATACAATCAGTCGGCTCCGTCGTCGACCGGCAGGGCTGGCAGCAGATTCCGCAACGCCATTTGGCCCGTTTTTCTTCTGCTCTTTTGAGACATCGCATGGCCGGATGCTCTGTCCAGCGCTGGAGTTTGAATTTAGGACGCTGGTGCGGCGTTTCCGTCCATCTACATATCTTCTTCCTGCTCTCCGCTCTGCTTGCCCTGGCCTTTACGCTGCCCGATCAAGACCTCGTGGTTGCCGGTCTGATGATGGTCGGCATTCTCCTGGTGAGCGTCATCCTCCACGAACTTGGCCACGCCTTGGCCGTCGCTCGCGTCGGCGGAGAAGTCGACGCCATCGTGCTGGGCCCGGTCGGCGGCCTGATTTCGCCCCGCGTCCCCGATGAGCCGGAAGTCCACCTCTTTGTCGCCTTCGCCGGCCCGATTACTCACCTTCTGCTAGCAGTGATCGCCGCCATCGGTCTCGCGATCGCCGGCAATACGCAACTTCTCGGCTTGCTGAACCCGCTCTCGACACCTACCGATCTCGTGGAACCGGGCGGCACGGCCCTCGTGGCCGCCAAGATCACGCTCTGGCTCAATTGGAATTTGATGCTGCTTAACTTGTTGCCCGCCTATCCATTCGACGGTGGCCCCATCGTGCGGTCGATGCTGTGGCCGGCTCTCGGCCGCCGTACGGCCCGCACGGTAACCGCCCGCGTAGCCATGGGAATCGCCGTGGTGCTGGCAGCCTTGTCGATACCCACGCTAACCGGCGAAATTCACACTAACTTTCCCCTGTGGATTCCTCTCGTCACACTCGCGATCTTCCTGTTCTTCAGTGCCCGACAAGACCTGGCGGCCGCGGCATCCACCGAGTTGAACGAGGAACCAGCCGGTTACCAACTGAGCGCCGATGGCTTAGATCTGCTGGACGTTATGTGGGCCAACGAAGAAGATGCCAACGGCGTCTTGGTAGAACACCAGCAGCGCGCTTCGACCGAAGAGAATCGCCGTGAGCAAGAAGCGGTGGAAGACGCCCGCGTCGACGACATCCTGGCACGGCTTCATGATTTGAGCTGGTCCGCACTCTCGCCCGATGAAATCGCCATCCTTCAGCGTGCCAGCCAGCGGTATCGCACGCGACGTCATCAACGCGACGACGCCTAAGCGTGTTGGTACATCGTCTTACCGCCAGTTGCGGCTACATCTGAGCTTCTTATTGCCGCGCGATTTCCGTGCCCCAACGGCTGTTCCCGGCAATCGGCCGCAAATCTTACGTCGCCAATTCAATGTCTCGCAGTGCGGTTGTAGCGATTGATCCGATCGTGCGTGTGAGAGTGTACGGCAGTCCTCTTACAGGTTCTGCATAATCACCGCAATCGGATTCGCCGCAATGGTGACTTGCGACGAATTTGCGCACTCGACATGTGCCGGCCCCCACCTGGCCATTTGGTTGGTACGGTAACGTATGTTTGATGGTGAATCCCGACCGCGAATTAGCGTCGACTCGTTCGTCGAACGCTGCGCACTCGTTATGGGTTCCTCTGCGAAGTCCGGCAATTTCCGCTGTGGCCCAACAAGACATTACCACTGTTTCGGAACCACCCAACCTCACCGGGTTGGGCACGCTCGGCTTCTGCGGGCACTCGCTACGGCCGGAAGCCGAGCAAATGCTCCGCGCTCTCGAGCGCGCCTTCGACCAATCGCTTACAATCGTCGACGCCGCCCGGGCCCAAGTGCTGAAGACTGGGCCCGATAACTTGCCCGTCGAACTCTACAGCCGGATGCCGATCTGCGAGCAGATCGCCCGCCGTGGCCGACCTCATATCCTCGACGAAGTCAGCCCGGTCGTCCTATTTGCCATCCCACTGGTTGGTACGTTGGCGGATCAGCCGCTGGTGGCAATTGGTGCATTCCTCACCGAACGCGTCGATCGTGAAGCCGATATCGTGGCCGCCGCGAAAGCTTTTGGTGTCGGCACTGCCCAAGCTCTCCATTGGGCGTCACGTCAAATCGTGTGGTTGCCGTCAACGCTGCAAGAAGTCAGCACGGCCATCGCGGAACGAGCCGCGATCCAACTCTCCAATTCGCAACTGAAACGGCAAATGTCCGACATCTCGTCGCATTTGCTCATGACGTTTGAAGAAATCACGCTGCTCCACCGCCTCACCGAGCACTTATCCATTTCGCAGAGCGTCATCGACATCTGCGAACTATCGGTCAACTGGTTGGGCGAGGTGATTCCAGCCAAGTCCGTGGCAATCTGGTTCGAGAACTTTGACCAAGTCGACAGTCAGCGCCCAGTGGGTCAGGAAACCGAACGCCACGGTAAATTAATTACGCATGGCGACTGTCCCCTCGCGCAAGACGAACTTACCAAGTTCATGGAGCGACTCGGGCCTCACGCCGCCACGGATCCGGTGGTCCTCAATCGCTCCACAACGAATTCGCCAACGTGGTATTACCCGCAAATCACCGAGATCATTTCGGTTCCTATTCGCGAGGGCAACCGCCATTTCGGCTGGCTGCTGGCTTTCAATCACACCGGCGCCGGGCTGCTCGTCAATCACGAGTTCGAGTTCGGTTCTGTAGAAGCTTGCCTGATGGCGAGCGTGGCCACGATCCTCGGCATCCACTGCGGCAACACGGCCCACTACCACGAACAATCGAAATTCTTCAGCAGCGTCGTGCGGGCGCTCACCTCGGCCATCGACGCCAAGGATCCCTATACCTGTGGGCACAGCGATCGTGTCGCCCGACTCGCCGTCTGCCTGGCGCGGCAACTGGGTGTCGAGCGCGAAGAACTGAACACGATCTATCTGTCCGGTCTGCTCCACGACATCGGCAAGATCGGCATCGACGACAACGTGCTCCGCAAGCCAGGCGCCCTCACGCCGACCGAATTCGAGCACATCAAAATTCATCCCGAACTCGGCTGCCGCATTCTGGACGGCGTCAAGCAACTCGATAAAGTCCTACCCATCGTTCGCCATCATCACGAGGCGTGGAATGGTCGTGGTTACCCGGCCGGTCTCCGGGCCGAAGAGACGCCGCTGCTGGCTCGGATTGTCGCGGTTGCCGATTCCATCGACGCCATGTCCAGCGACCGTCCGTACCGCAAAGGAATGTCCGACGACAAGCTCGACGCGATTCTCCGCGAAGGTGCCGGCAAACAGTGGGATCCCAAAATCGTCGAAGCCGTCTTCAAAGTCCGCGATGAACTGCGACGTATCGGCAAGGAAGAACGCCAGCCCCTGGCCCTGGATATCGAATATTGGCAGTTTGGTCCCTCGGCAGAGGAATCTTCCGCCACGTAATAATCTGCTATGCTGGCAGAATAATCAAACGTAGGTTCCGTTTGCCGAACGGGACTTCTTCCCGCATTTCGTGCTGGATCGCTGCACTGGGACTTCGGTTGGAGGCCGCTAGCCGCTGGACGCGAACTCCTGGTTCTCGCCGCTCGATCTGGGGCTAGCTCCCACCGACTCGTGTGCCGACCAGATTGTGACACGGCACCAGTTTTCTAACCAGACACTAAATTCCACGAATTGCAGCAAATAGCCGGAGAATCTCCCATGGCCCGCCAGGAATCCTCGCGTGAAGATCTGCTGGGCGAAGCCACGGCACTCATCGAACGTATCGAGTTTGTGCCGCATGCCTCCACCAAGCAGCTATTGAAGTCCATCCTGCCGCAAACGCCCATCGTCGCGGGTTTCCGCAAGAGCGGTTCGCTGAGCCTCTTTTTTGGCGAAGACCCTGTCTACCAATTCAACGCCCAAGGCGAGTTGCGACGCGCGTATCGCCGCGGCTTACTGTACAAAGCAGTTCGCGGTCGGTTGGCATCGCTCCGACGCAATCGCTCCGACGAGAAAACGGAACTCGTCCGCCACGAACTCACCATTGCCGAGCAAACGCACTTGGTCGATGACATGATCAGCCACCTGCGCGATTTCGGCAAACTGCTGGCGTCGGACGAGTTCGACGTGATCGGCCAAGTTCCCGCCGACGCTGACATTCTCGGCCGCCTGCGCAAATGGCTCACATCGCACAACGGCCTGCCGGTCGCGAAACGGCCGAATGTTGCGCCGCCCAAGCCATCAGCCGAGAAGCGGTAACGCGACCACTTCGCACTCACCCGCCGGCGAATCGAGTCGGGTACCGACCGCACTCATCTCGCTCCGAACCGTTGCGAGCCCAAGCGGTGCGTTCGCCCGCGGAGAAAAAGCGAATGAAGTCACTCTTCCAATAACCGACTCGCCCTTGGACAACTTCATTTCCGGAAAGATGTCGTGGCTCAAAAATCGTACTCCGACCAACCTCTGGTTCACGTGGCCGATCGCGTCGATTCGAGCGACCGTCTCTTGTCCCAAATAACATCCCTTCGTAAAGCTGATCGCCTGCAGATCGCGTCCCACTTCTTGGGGCAAGTTGTGGTCGTCGAAATCGACCATGAAGAGCGGTGTGCCCGCTTCGATCCTGGCAGCGTAAAACGCATCGTTTGCCAACACGGCGCCGAATTGCTCGCACGCACTCATGAGCGTCGCCGAACCAGGTGAATTCGACTCAACCAAATACTCACATTCGCTGCCAATGATTTGGCAAGGAATCCACGTCACGTCGCCGCCGGCAAGTATCGGGGGTGACTTCTTCGCTTCGATCGCGTCGCGTTGGCCGGCAATCAACAAGTAACCCCGCTCCTGGGTCGTGTCGCGTAGCTGCACATCCTCGCGAATCAGATATCGATCCAAATGAGCAATCAGCGTCTCCGCCTGACCCGGCACGCCGATCACGACCAGTTCATCGGCCCGGCATGAAACGAATCCATGCCCGACGATCTTGCCCTTCACATTCAGAAAAAACGCCTCGCAAGCATTACCCGGCGGCAGCCGCTTGATGTCGTTCGTGCAGAAGTTATGTAGAAACTTCTGCCGATCGCTGCCCGTGAGCGTGATGCTCGACCAATTGTCGAGGCGCACGACACCACAACCATTTTGTAACGCCGTATATTGCTGTAGGAACTCGGCGTTCATTTCATCCGGCCTTGCCGTTCTCGGCAATCGCGACGACGACATGCTGAGCATCATTCACCATCGCGAAGCTCTCGTGTCGACCAACCAGTCGCTCCAGATCATCGACGCTCTCAACTGGGGCGAGTCCCATGTCTTCCACCGTCTCGTCGCTCAATTGGCTTAACAGATACACCGGCCCCCGCCGCAACGCCTGTGCCAGGTACCACGCCGGCCAACTGTCCGGATCATGATCGTGCAGGATCTTTCGCGCCGCAGTGTCCAAGTCCGGATTTCCGATGAGCCTTCCCAGCGAACGGCCCGGCGGCTCACTCAAATTGGAACAGATTACGACCGCGCCTCCTTCCGCCACCAACTCGGCTGTCCCGGCGAGCGCCCGGCCAACATTGGCCCATGTCTGTGAATCTAAGTCGCCAGCAATCGCTAACACCAAGAGGCTCACCTGCTGCGGGCTGTGCAAATACCAGCGCTCGCGGCACCGTTTGCGACACCGCCGCGCCACGGCCTGCGGCTCGCCCGCGATGACTTCCGCCACCGTCCCGCCACTGCCCGGAATCACTTGCACCGTCATCGGCACGCCGATCATCCACCCCGCTTCGTCGGCCTCGTTCATCCGCCGGTGCGGACTAGCCCTCTCGTGATGCGACGGCATTCGGTATCGGTTGATCGTCTCCGCATTGGAGAACCGCGGAAACAAACTCTCGTAGGCGTCATGCTCATTCACCCGCGCGCATCCGATTGGCAACACGAGATCGGCATCAAAGATTGTCCGATTTATCAGCAGTGGCTCGCCGCGCTTTGTCGTACCTACCAAACACAGACCATTTTCGTCCGCCGGATTGTGAACCACGAATTTCACATCCGCCGCGATCGCCCCAAGCGCCTCACGGCAACGATCCACCGTGCATGCGTCCGTCGTCACGATTGAAATGTCCGCCGCCTCGACGCCCGCCTGCCGCAGCGCGGTCACTGCCCCGCGGACCACACTCGCCAAGCACGGCGTCGTGCCATCGACCGCCACTGCCACTCGGTCGCCTGGCACGATTCCCGCCGCCAATGCGGGATACTCGAGTGGCTCCTCCAGCGCTCGAACGACCGCGGCCGCCACCGCATCCGGCGCCGCAATCGCCGCCTCGCCACCATTGCGCCAAAGTGTGCCATCATGGTGCGTTAATGACACACCTGTGTCCGTATCCCGCACAATGCGGGCAGCAATTTCGTCGATTGGATGTAGCGGCTTGACCAAGTGTGTCTCAATGCTGGATGCTGTGTAGGTCAGGCTTTAGCCTGACATGTAGCACAAAATAAGATCTGTTTGTCGGGCTAAAGCCCGACCTACGTACTTCTAGCATCCCCCATCTACCATCTAGTATCAAGTTGCCCCAAGGAGGACCATCATGGCCGTGTCGGAACAGCAAATGCAAAAATGGTGTGAAACGATTCTCGCGGGCCACTCTGCCGCACCCGAGCTCACGCTGGCCGACTACATCCGCTCGATTCCCGGCATGGCCTCACTCGCCGACGTCCCCTCTGGCACACCGGTCCTCGTCCGCGGCGATGTCGACGCCAAGCCCGGTGCCAACATCGGCGATGGCGACATCCGCCTCCGCTCGATGGTCGACACCTTGCGCTACGGCCAAGAACGCGGCTGGAAGCAAATCGTCTTCGGCCACATCGGCCGCAAGCCCGAAGGATCCCTTGCCAAAGTTGCTAAGCGTCTCGGCGAAATCTTGAAGTGCGAAGTCGCGCTCATCGGCGATTGGCTCGACGAATCGACGATGACCATCCCTCCCGCCGTCAAGCAGCAAATCGCCGCCGCCAAGCCGGGCGCGATTCTCATGCTCGAAAACACCCGCAAGTACGACATCGAGCGTGTGCTGTGGAAGGCCAAACCAGCCGACCTGCCCAAACTCGCGCCGAAGCTTGCCAAACTCGCCAACGAGTTTGCCAGCAAGCTCGGCACCATTTTCGTGTTCGAAGCCTTTTCCGCCGGTAGCCTCGACGCCTGCAGCGTCGCCGTGCCGGCCGCCATGTCGAAGGTGGCTCTCGGCGAGTACATCGCCGCCGAATTCACGGGCCCGCTTGTGCGTTGCCTCGATGCTCAGCTCGTCGTCTTCAGCGGCCTCAAGGCCGATAAGCTCGACGACATGGAAGCCATGATCAGCCGCGGCAAAATCACCCGCGTGATCACCGCCGGCGCACTTTCCGGCGCGCTCCGCAAAGCGGCTAGTCAACTTGACGGCAAGGAATGCTGCCTCGGCGTGGCCGAAGACCCGGCCCACAAGGACCAACCCTACTTCGTGCCCGAGAATCGCATCGAACAGGCCCGCAACATGATCGCCGCCGGCCGCAAAAAGGGCATCAAGTTCATTCTGCCGGTCGACTTCGTCATCCAAGATGGCAGCGTCGTCGAAACGCTCAAGCCGACGGATGAGCAATTCGATGTCGGCCCGAAAACCAACGAGCTATTCGAACACTCGATTGGCGAGTTCCTCGCGCTCAATGGCGCGGTCGCGTTCTACAATGGCGTCTTCGGCATGTTCGAAGATCCACGCTTTGAAGGCGGCACCAAACGGTTCATTCCGCAGATCAAACGCATGACCGACAACGGTGTCGAAGTTTACGTCGGCGGTGGCGAAGGCGGTGCGGCCCTCGAAAAATACGGCAACGCCGACTGGGCCACCCACGTCTTCACCGCCGGCGGCACCGTGCTCAACGCCCTCGGCATCGAACCCGTGCCCTATATGGTCGCCCTCCGCGCCGCCGCTCAAAAGAAGTAGACGTTTAACGGTAGGCGAGTTTCTCCGAACCTCGCACCATGATGGCGCGGTTGGTAGACCCCCTATCCCTTTGGCAGATGGCCGGGGTGAGGGTGTCTTGCCGTTTCAGCGGTCTCGTTGCTCCGCCGAGATCCTGCGGAAAACACTTAGACTTTGGCAAACGTCAGCCATTGTCGGTGCTGTGTTTTCTTGCAGCGGCCGCGCCGATGAAGAATAAAACCATTGCCAATACCAAGAATATTGATCGCGATGTCCCCTGTGTCGGCAGCACCGCAATCGCCAAAAAAACAGCGGCAGCTACAAGATACCCCCATCTCGCAATGAATCTGTTCATTGTGATAACTCCTTCTTATTCGCAATGACCGTGCGGCACTCCACCAATTATACACGCACGCAACAGAAGTCCCGCGGCCGATCCAATCACGCGGGTTCCCGCGGCCGAACGCCGTTGGGTCCAGTACGCTGGGAGTACCTCGCCGATGTAAACTCACTCCACCAATCCGGGGCAGTTGTTAGCGCTCGCACGTTCGATACGCTCATTACGCACATCCACAATTCTCGGTTGGTGCGCCATCCCGGCACGCTGAATGCTCTCACCTTATCGCCAGCCTTCAAACGGGCAAATCCGCCTCTTAGCGTGCGACCTTGACGCAACCTAAGCGCGCACTGGCACACTCTGCCCGCAGCGGGCCATTCGCCAAATTGCAATTTCATCGGGGTGGCACGCCCTGAAAGGGCGTGGCATCTAACAGGCCGAAGTTTCTGCACGTTTGCCAAACTACCGGCATTCACAAGGAGAAGAACATGTCTCATACGCTTAACCTGCTTGGGGGGAATTCGACCGGTTGTGGTTGCTGCGTTTCACGACGCCGCTTCCTTTCCACCTGCGCCAGCTGCGCCGTCCTTGGCGACCTCGCGCTTTCCAACCCGCGCTCTTGGGCCGCCGCCGAGGGTAAACGCCCCAAAGTCCGCGTTGTCTTTTGCCAACCGAAGAACGATCGGCCCACCTGGCCCAACATCGGCTACGATTACCCGGCGCGCGAAAAACAAATCCTCGATTCGCTCACCAAAGGCTGCCCTCAAGTCGATTTTCTCGCCGCCCGCATGATCGACCAATCCGCCAAAGACTCCGGGCTACTGACCAAAGATGGCGAAGTTGACGGCTATATTGTCTACCTGCTCGGCCTGGGCTGGGAGTACAAATATCAAGACCTCTGCACGACCGGCAAACCCACGCTGTTAGTGGATAACCTCTTCGGCGGCAGCGGCCTGTTCCTGCAAGTCGGCCAGGTCGTGAAAACCGGCAAGCCTGTCGATTGGATCAGCTCGTCGAATCCCGATGACCTGGTCGCCGCCGCGCGCCAATTCGCGCTTCTCGGCGAAGGCCGCAACGCGAAGGAAGTCGCCGCCAAGTTCCGCGCCATTCGTCACGAGCGCACTCCAGCCCTCTCGAAAACCAAGTGCGAACCCGACGCCGTGCAAACCGTCCCCTTCGACGACGCCTTCCAGAAACTCAAGGAAACCAAGATCCTCGTCGTAGGCGGCGGCTGGGGCGGTGACGAATTCCGCAAGGCCGCTCAAAATGTTACGGGCGTCACGTTCATCCCGCTCGAATTCCAGGAACTCGCCGCGGCCTATGAAGCGGCCGATCAAAAGGCGGCCCGCACTTTCGCCGAGCAGTGGACCAAACAGGCCAAGGAAGTCGTCGAACCCTCGGCCGACGACATCCACAAATCCGGCCAGATGCACGCGGCGATGGTCGATGTGATGAAAAAGCACCAGGCCACCGGCATCTCGATCAACTGCCTCGGCGGCTTCTACGGCGGGCACCTCAAGGCCTACCCCTGCCTCGGCTTCTGCCAGTTCAACAACGACGGCCTCGTCGGCGGCTGCGAAGCCGATCAAATGTCGGCCCTCACCATGACCGTGATGGGCGCCCTTACGCAACGCCCGGGCTTCATCTCCGACCCGGTCATCGATACCTCGCGCAACGAGATCATCTACGCGCACTGCGTGGCGATCACCAAGCCGTTCGGCCCGCAAGGCGCGACCAACCCGTACCGCATCCGCAGCCATTCGGAAGATCGGCACGGCGCGGCGATCCAATCGCTGCTGCCCGAAAACTACCTGGTGAGCACGCTCGAAATCAACCCGGTCACGCGCGAAGTGCTCTTCCATCAGGCCCGCTCGGCCGGCAACAACCCCAGCGACATGGCCTGCCGTACCAAACTCGAGGCCGAGGTCCACGGCGACATCGAGAAACTCACCGAAAACTGGCGGATGGGCTGGCACCGCGTCACGTTCTACGGCGACCTCAAAGCCCCCGTCCAAGAACTCTGTGACCGCTGGAAACTTAAGCTCATTCAAGAAGCCTAGCCAATTTACTGGACGTGATTGACGACATCGGCCCCTCGCCCGCTGAAATGAGCTTGGGGATGGTGCTCCGACGGTGAAGTCGTACAACCTACATCCTCGGGTCGCCAAGAGCTGCAACTCCCGTCGGCAAGAAGTGTGTCCTTCCGCGGTAAATCAAAGCCGCTCGCCCAGCCATACGGTGGGGATGTCACTTCCCCTGCACACCGCCGGCCTGGAACAAGGCATTATCAACACCTCGACCACAGGGCCGACCAGTTTATCAGATTAGGGAAGTTGTCGCAGGGTGGCATGGCCTTGGAGGTACTCCGACGTGGCCATGTTTTTCGAGGAATTCATGCTCACGCTGCGCGAGCGGATGCCACGCTTCGGGCTCCCATGTGAAAAACGGATCGCCCCTGCCCTCGGCCGGCCGCCACTTGCGATACCGATTCGCCTCACGGTACGCTAGTTGGTCTACCTCCATCGTGGAATTTATGAAAGGAATAATTATGGCGGCGAAGACGGTGAATGTGGCGCTCATCGGCACCAAGTTCATGGGCAAGGCCCACTCGAATGCGTACCTCAAGGTGGCGAAATTTTTCGACGTCGAGCCGCAACCGGTGATGAAGGCCATTTGCGGCCGGCATGCCGATGAAACAGCCGAGTTCGCCAAACGATTTGGCTGGGAAAGCTACGAAAGTGACTGGCATAACATCTGCAGCCGCAAGGACATCGACGTCGTCGATATCGCCACGCCCGGCGGCTTGCACCACGACATGGCCATCGCCGCCGCTAAGGCCGGCAAGCACGTGTTCTGCGAAAAGCCACTCACCTTCAGCATGAAGGATGCCCGCGACATGCTCGCCGCGGTCCGCCAGGCCGGCGTCGTTCACATGGTCAATTTTAACTATCGCGTCGTCCCGGCCATCGCGCTTGCCAAGCAGATGATCGCCGCCGGCGAATTGGGCGAAGTCCGCCACTTCCGCGCCACCTATCTGCAAGATTGGCTCACCGATCCCAAGTTCCCCATGAACTGGCGGCTCCGCAAAGACGCCGCCGGCTCGGGCTCGAATGGCGACCTTAACGCCCATCACGTCGATATGGCCCGCTTTCTCGTCGGCGAAATCGACGAGGTTGTCGGCATGAAAAAGACGTTCATCGCCGAGCGCCCGGCCGAAGGCCGCTCGGCCGGCCTCACCGCTACCGCCGGCGAAGGCACCGAAAAGGTCACCGTCGACGACGCCACGCTCTTCCTGGCCAAGTTCGCCAACGGCGCGTTCGGCTCGTTCGAAGCCACCCGCATGGCCCCTGGCCGCAAGAACTACAACCGCTTCGAAATCAATTGCAGCAAAGGCTCGCTGGTGTTCAACTTCGAAGAGATGAACGTCCTGCAGCACTACAACTGTGCCGACCCGCCGGGCCGCCAAGGCTTCAAGCAAATCATGGCCACCGAAGGCGTTCACCCCTACGCCGGCAACTGGTGGCCGCCCGGCCATGTGCTCGGTTACGAGCACACGTTCGTGCATGCCGTGTATGAACTAATGAAAGCCATCGGCAAGTCAGCCCCCGGCTCTGCCGGGGGTTCGATCATGGCCGACTTCCGCGACGGCGCCCAATGCGTCGCCGTCCTTGACGCCGTCGAACACTCCATCGACGAAGGCAAATGGGCCAGGGTGGAGAAGATCAACTGATCTGTCTGATCCATCAATGAAGTCAACTTTATCTTGCCGAAGCTGATCGATAAAATTCCACCGTTCGCCGCAGGCCTTCGGCGAAGTTGATCTGCGGTTCGTATTTGAGTAATTTGCGCGCCTGGCTGATATCGGCCAGGCTGTCGCGCACGTCGCCAGTCCGAGCCAGTTCAAACACGGGTTCCATGTTCGTGCCGAGTGCCGCATTGATGCCCTCGACCAGGTGCAGCAGGTTGTACGACTGACCGCAGCCGACGTTGAACTTGTGACCCGCCGCGCCGGGCGCGTCGGCGGCGAGCAGGTTGGCGCGGACGACGTTGTCGATGTAAACGAAATCGCGCGATTGCTTGCCATCCCCGAAAATCGTGGGCCGATTGCCCGCCAGCATTTCGGTGATGAACTTCGGAATCACGGCCGCATACTGGCTCTTGGGATCCTGCCGCGGGCCGAACACGTTGAAGTAGCGGAGGACCACAGTCTCCAAACCGTAGGTTGCCGTAAAGGCCTGGCAGTAGAATTCGCCGGCGAGTTTGGCCGCCGCGTAGGGCGACAATGGCATCGGCAACAGTCGTTCAGTCTTTGCTGGCGTCGGGTCGTCGCCATAAGCACTACTCGACCCGGCGAACACAATCCGCCGCACGCCATGCCGGCGGGCGATGTCCAGGAGCGTGACGGTGCCAGTTACGCACGACGCATTCGTATCGAGCGGCGCATCCACGCTGCGCGGAACCGAGGCCAGGGCCGCTTGATGAAACACCACCTCAACGCCATCGATGGCCCGTTCCACGTCACCAGCGTTGACCAAATCGCCTTTGATGAACTCGATCTTGTTGCCGAAGAGTTCGACGTTGCGCCGGTGGCCCGTGCTCAAATTATCGAGCACGCGCACGCGGTCTCCGCGGGCGACCAATGCCGCGACAATATGCGATCCAATGAACCCCGCGCCGCCGGTAACTAAGTAAGTAGCCATCGACGCAAAGATACACCACGGCAAGCCTAGCCGCTACGCAGACGCGAGAACAAGTTGCGATATTCTTCGCGCCGCACGGGCGATTTTGGTGCGGGCGTATCGTCTTCGACGATTAGGACCGGCGCTTCATCCTCAGTTAAAGTTTCGTGGGCCGCCTGCTCCAACGCCGTGGATCTTTCTTGCCGCGGCCACGTCTGTGACTCGTCGTGAGGCAAGTTCCATGCGGTGGAGGGCCGAGCCGCCGGGGTCGGCGCGAAATCGGATTCGACGACGTTCGGTGATGACTCTGAAACGACGGCGATTCGCAGTGGTGGCCAGTCCGCGGTTTCACGATCCAGCTCTCCACCCGATCGCGGCGTCACGGTTTCAACGTCGGCGGCCGTGCCGTCGTTGACCGACGGAGCCATTCGCAACGACGGAGCCGTTGCAACCGCCTGACCTTCTGGGGATTCCGCCGACGTAATTGCCGCTTGAACAAGCGACGCAAATTCCGGATCGCGGCGGTTCTGCACGCGTGGCGCCTCGCGGCGGAACATGTTGTCCCAATTGGCGAAGTTGTCCAGCACAACCTCTTCTTCTTCGAACTCTTCCATAAAGGGATTGTTGGCCGCCGGCTGCTCGACGAATGGTTCTTGTCTTATGGCCTCGGCCGGAACTGCTTCCGCACTCACTTCGTCCACGTCAAGCTCCGTCGAATCAACGTCTAGTGCGTCATCCTCGTCGGTGTTGCTCGCAACGATCAATTCATTGAAACTCGGGGCGGCGGTCTGGGGCGGCTCGGCCAGTTCGTCGAGTTGGCCGAACTCAACTACTTGCAGCGGCGCCGGCGGTTCGGTCGTCGGCGGAGGTGTTTCCCAGGGCGCTGGCAATTGTTGGATATCGGCCCAAGCGGCCTGCACGGTTGCTCGGTCGATACGCGAGCGATTTGCCTCACCTGCTTTCACCAAAGACCGGTCACACAGTTGGTTGACGAGCCGCGGCACGCCGTCGGTCGCTTCGAACACGGCGTCCCAGGCATCGTCGGCGAACAGTTCATCGGGACCAGCCCCCGACGCGGCAACTTGTGCCCGAATGAATTGAACGGTCTCTTCACGACCCAGCGGGGCCAAGTAACATCGGGCTGCAAGCCTCTGGCTGAACGATTCCAAGTCCGGATGTGCGAAGCACTCTTCGAGAGCCGATGAACCGGCCAAAACTAACCGCACGCGCGGCAAGCCTCCGCGTACCAGATTGGTGAGTACGCGAAGTTCATCGAGTAGTGCGGTCGACAGCGTTTGCGCTTCATCCACAAGCAGCAGTAAACCCGTGGGACATTCCTCGCGCGAAAGCAAATGATCGAGCAAGCTCAAGCGCAGATCGCCTTCATCGCGCACGCGGTAGGGCAGACCCAATTCAAATAGGATAGCCTGTAGCAATGCACGCCGCGTACACAATCGCGCGCAGGCGGGCAATACCACGTCGAACTTTTCATGAAATTGCGCGGCCAGTACCTGCAACAGTAGCGACTTGCCAGTGCCCGGTCCACCGATCACGAGCCCTGGTCCGTCGCCGCGCTCAATCGCGCGGCCGAGGCGCTGCCGCGCGTCCTCGATTGAGGTCGCAGGAAAATATCGGGCCACTTGCGGATAAGTGGGAAATACACGTTCCTCACGCTCGACGAGTTGTCGAGGCGTCAGGCCGTTTGCCGTTGTGGTTCGCATCAAAAATCAAGCCCCAACTACGATTTCGAAAACCGTCCCGCGTGGTCAACGGTAGCGCGGTCGGCGCACACCAACAACAGGGGACCATCGTCTTGAATCGGCAGATCGGCGAAACCAGCTTCAGGCGGAAAACCATGAATGTGTGGGCAGCTATCACCTTGCTCCCACGCTCCATGCGGAAACGCGTCCGGCGATTGTAGGATGGGCAGTGCCGACCACACTACTACAACCAAACGTAGCGACGGTGGCCGCAGCCGAATTTGGTGGGCAGTGCCCACCCCACCTGTGCTTTCACTGCATCTGCCGTGCTAGCCCAGGGCGTGACCCTCGCCGTATGATGATGGTATGTTTCACATCAAGATTTGTGGCATCACGAATTCGGAAGACGCGCTTGCGGCCATTCAGGCGGGAGCCGACGCGCTCGGCTTCAATTTCTACGCCAAGAGTCAGCGATTTATCGAGCCGACCGCAGCGCGCGAAATCGTGGCGTCGCTGCCCAAGGTCGTTCGAAAGATCGGCGTGTTTGTGAATCATAGCGCCGCAGAGATATCCGGCATCGCAGCAGACGTCAGTCTTGATGGCATTCAACTCCACGGCAACGAATCGCCCGAGATCGTGGGACAACTGCCTGTACAACTGCTGCTGGTCCGTGCGTTTCGCTGCGGTGCGGCGGGGTTGGTGCCGCTGAGCGAGTACTTGAACAAGTGTCGTGCCGCTGGTCGCGTTCCCGATGCCGTATTGATTGATGCCGATGCGGGTGCTGAATTCGGCGGCACCGGCGAACAGGCCGATTGGAACCGAGTCGCCCGAGAGCGAATCATGCTTGAGCGAACGCCACTCATCCTGGCAGGCGGCCTCACGCCCGCAAACGTGGCGGCGGCAATTTCGGCGGTGCGCCCGGACGCAGTCGACGTCGCTAGCGGCGTCGAGCGCCGGCCTGGCTTGAAGGATCATCAACAGATCGCTGACTTTGCCGCCGCCGCGAAACGCGCGTTCCTTGACGCAACGTGATGGATGCTAGCACGCAGGGCTGCACCGTTCGCAATGAATCGTTCTGCAATTCGCGGCCAAATGAATGGTGGAGATACATCCCCGCTAGCGGTTCTGGACAACGGAGCGGCGTTTCAACATCGCATCGATGCCCTCCAGTGGCAGCGCCGCGCTGGCTGTATAACCGGGCAACTGGCAGACGCCTTCGCGGTTGATCCACTCGCAGGCGCCGTGCTCTTGAAAGTGCCGCACGAGTTCGATCACCGTCCGGTCGGCCAGTGCCGGATCCTCGAGGTCAAGCGTGTCGACGAACCAGCCGACGGGCGTCGCCCAGAACCCGCCCGATTGGTATTTGCCGCTGTTGGTTGGCGTCTTCGTTCCGTTCCAGTCCATGAAGCCGGGTGTGTGTCGCACCTGGCCGTGTAGCGTAAGTTCATCGTAATGGTCCTTGAAGTATTTCGCAGTCTTGTGCGCTTGGTTCTGCGTCGCCACGTCCAGCCGGACGGCAAACGCCGAGCCCCAAATATCGGGCACATTGCAGTCGCCCGTCGTCGCGCGGAACAGTCCGACGGCATCATCCCAGAACACGGCCCGCACGCTTTGGGTGACGCGCGTCGCTTCAGCGCGCCACTGCTCTGCCTCTCCGCGACGACTCGCCGCATCCAGCAGATCAGCCAATTGCCGCGACGCTTGCACAAACAGCAGCGAGCAGAAGAGCTCGCCGCCCGACTTGGGAATCGTGTCGGTGAATCCATAAGGGCATCGTTCACCGGGGAACTTAATTTGCGCCAAGCCATTGTTTGGATCCCGTGGCATGTAGCGCATCGTCTTCACCAGCGAATCAACGATTTCCTTGAGCAGTTCCCGATCTTGGCACCGCTGCCAAGTATGCCAAGCGACACCGACGGTGAACGGCGGCCCGTCCAGCACCGGCTCGTGTCCCAGGCTGCCGAAGCCCGGCTTGTAGATTGGCATTCCATCGAAACGCACGCAATCGACGCCTGCACCTTCCTGACTCATAGCGCGGACGAATAGCCGGCACGCGTCGGTCAGTTCTTTGTTGCTGAACGACCGGATAGACCCTTCCAGGGCGTATTCGTAGTCGCGCAACCAAAAGGCGTCGTAGCCGAGGCCGACCTGGGGTGGAAAGGCTGTGATTCCATTTTTCATGGGCACGGCCGAGGCCCGCACGATGCGATCGGCCTCGCCGCGCAGCCACTCGACCGCCTCAGCCAGGTTCCGCACGGCGGCGGATGGTGGAGGCATTTTAGACGGAGGCCACGTTGCAACGGGCTCCGCCGTGCTTTCCGAATGAGCTACATCACGATGGCCGTTGGCAACTTCAACCGCAACAGATATTCGACACAACAGTAACGCCCATGCGCAAACTGCTAGCAGCCTCCAGCTGATCGTCCGAAACCCAGACCTGAAGTGGCGCATTATCGGCGAGCTTTCTGGGAGCATTTGCTTGGCACTCGCATGCAGCTTCGAAAGACACGACCACGTGCGGTCAATTTGCAAAAAAGCTTGGTCCGTCCCAACTGTTTGGGGTCTTGAAGAGCTATTACTCAATTGGCAGGTCTCTCCGACCGGTCGGTGTCTGAGTCGCGAGTCGGCAACGCGTTCCCCTGCATGTGTACTGGTGTTCATATCTTAGGCATTGAATGAGCCGATTTTTCCGCATCCGTTACGATGTTCGCCAAGCGCATTTTACCATGATACAACCAGGGCGCTTGCCCCGTTTGGGTGCTAACATTTAGAATAAAGGTTTGTCGAAAAAGCTGGTTTCAACACAGGAGATTGCCGTGTCGCAAGTCGCCACGAAGTTGCCGTACAAAGTGCTCGATTGCTCGCCCGCAGAATTCAACCGCCTCGCCGAATTCGGCCGCAAGGAAATTATTTTGGCCGAGAATGAAATGCCGGGGTTGATGGCGCTGCGTGAAAAGTACGGCCGCACGAAACCGCTCAAGGGTGCCCGCATCGCCGGTTGCTTGCACATGACGATTCAGACCGCGGTGCTCATCGAGACCTTGCGGGAACTTGGCGCCGAGGTCACTTGGAGCAGCTGCAATATCTTCTCGACGCAAGATCATGCCGCGTGTGCGATCGCTAAAGCTGGCATCCCGGTCTACGCCTGGAAGGGCATGAACAACCAGGAGTTCGATTGGTGCATCGAACAGACGCTGTTCTTCCCCTCGGGCGAACCGCTCAACCTGATCTTGGATGACGGCGGCGACCTCACCGCGATGGTCCACGACAAGTACCCCGAACTGCTCGCCGGTATCCGCGGCCTGTCGGAAGAAACCACCACGGGCGTGCATCGGCTCTACCAGATGCACGAGCGCGGCGATCTCAAAGTTCCGGCCATCAACGTGAACGACTCCGTCACCAAGAGCAAGTTCGATAACCTCTACGGTTGCCGAGAATCGCTGGCCGACGGCATCAAGCGGGCGACGGATGTTATGGTCGCCGGCAAGGTGGTCGTCATCGCCGGTTACGGCGACGTGGGCAAAGGCTGCGCCGACGCGATGCGCGGCTTCGGCGCCCGCGTCATCATCACCGAGATCGACCCGATCATCGCTCTGCAAGCGGCGATGGAAGGTTACGAAGTGACGCTCATGGAAGACGCTGTCGAGGAAGGCGACATTTTCGTCACCACCACCGGCTGCCGCGACGTCATCACCGGCAAGCACATGTCGCTGATGAAGAACGACGCGATCGTGTGCAATATCGGCCACTTCGACCTCGAAATCGATATGGCCTGGCTCGAGGGCGAGGTGAAGGCCGGCCGCGTGAAAAAGGAAAACATCAAGCCGAACACCGTCGGCGCGGTCGACAAGTACACGTTCGACGACGGCCACTCGATCCTGGTGCTGGCCGAAGGCCGGCTCGTGAACCTCGGCTGCGCGACGGGCCACCCCTCGTTCGTGATGAGCAACTCGTTCACGAACCAGGTGCTCGCGCAGCTTGCCCTGTGGAACGAGACCGATAAGTACGAAATCGGCGTCCACGTCCTGCCCAAGAAGCTCGACGAAGAGGTCGCCCGGCTCCACCTGGCCAAGCTCGGCGTGAAGCTCACCAAGCTCACCAAGGCCCAAGCCGACTACATCGGCGTGCCAATCGACGGGCCGTATAAGCCGGAATATTATCGGTACTAGGAATCCCCTCCCTTATAGGGAGGGGCAGGGGAGGGTTCCGCCGCCGGGTGCCATGGCCACGGTTTTGCGTGGCCATGCCGGTTGATGACTTCCATGCCCACGCCGAGCCGTGGGCATGCCACCCTGCCGAAAATATTGCGAATCATACGATGAGCATTCAATTGCGTAACGCCGTATTCATATGCGGGAGCAGAAACCAATTCTGCTCCCGTAGCTCAGTGGTGAGAGCGGCGGCCTTATAAGCCGCGCGTCGCTGGTTCAATTCCAGCCGGGAGCACTCGACTTCCAACGTTCAATGAGCCTATTTCGCGTTCACCTCGTGGCGACGAACATTCGCGACCAGCAGCGTTCCACGCCACCTATCCAGGTACTCGTGGATAGCGACTCGGAGTTGAGTTGGTTGCCGGCCGACACGCTACAGGCAGTAGGTATCACGCCCGTCCGCACGCGCACGTTTCAGACGGCCACTGGCCAGACTGCGCAGCGACCAGTAGGGTACGCGATTCTTCGCGCCGAGGGATTCGAAACCATCGACGAAGTCGTCTTTGCCGATCCTGGCGACGTATCGCTACTTGGCGTCCGCACGCTGGAAGGCTTCGGCGTGATGGTCGACTACATCGCCCACAAGTTCGTCGCCACGACGACGATCGTGGCGGCAACATGGTGATTCGCAGTCGACGCAGGTCACGCGAAAACTGCGTTTTCAATCTCCACGTGCGACACTCGAAGACCGCCGCGTTGCGCTTCTTCCAGAGCGTGGCGGATCACCTCCTTGAATTCACCTTCGCGATGACGAATCCAGATCGCGGCTTTACCACTGCGCATGGTGAAGCTCGAATCATCGAAGCCAGCTTCATATACAGTGTCAGCTAGCTCGTCGGTGAGTTCATCTGCCTTCAAGATGAGATAGAATTCAAGACTCATTGCTTGAAGTTCCACGGTATGGTTCAGCCTGTGGCAGTATAATTCGCCGGAGGTCCACACGGCAGGGGTTCCGGCCCTAGCCAAGGTGACTTAAACTTGGCGGTCCGCCCGGTGCCATGGCTACGGCCTTGCGTGGCCATGTTGGCTGATGGATTCCATGCCCATGCAAAGCCGTGGGCATGGCACCCGCCGAGAGCACTTCACCTCGTTTCTGGCCCTCAACTCTCGACCCTCGACCCCCAACCATTCATGCCCCACATCTCTGCTCTTCGCGGCATTCGCTATGACCTGGGCCACGTTGGCTCGCTCAGCAACGTGGTTGCGCCGCCGTACGACGTGATCGATGCCGCATTGCAGCAGCGGCTGTATGACCTGCACGCAGCCAACGTCGTGCGGCTGATCCTCAACAAGGATGAGCCGAGCGATGATGAGCACAACAATCGGTACACGCGAGCCGCCCGGCAGATGCGGGCCTGGATGCGGGACGGCACGTTGTTCACCGAGGCCGACCCGGCGATTTACGTTTATCATCAGGTGTTTCGCGAGCGCGGCGTCGAATTCACGCGGCGTGGGTTCATGTGCCGCGTGCGGCTGGAACGCTTCGGCGAAGGCAATATCTACCCGCACGAAGAGACGCACGGGGCGGCCAAGGCCGATCGGCTGAAACTGTGGGGCGCCTGCAAGGCCAACCTCAGCCAGATTTTTGGCCTATATCCCGACGAGGAGAACCAGGCTCAGAACATCTTGGAAGCGGCCATCGCGGGAGTCGCTCCGCTAGAAGCGACCGATCATCTGGGAGTCGTCCACCGCATTTGGCCCGTCACGGATGTATCGACGATCACGGCCGTCATCGCGGCGCTGGGCGAGCGGCCCGTGTACATTGCCGATGGCCACCACCGCTACGAAACGGCCTGCAACCTGCGCGATCAGATTGCAGCCGAACAACGTAGGACGGACAATCCTGTCCGTCCATCTGCCGTGCAACAGGCGGGCCCGGACGGACAGGAATGTCCGTCCTACGGCGTGTTACCCGCCGAACACCCGGCCAATTACGTGCTCATGATGCTAGTCTCCATGAGCGACCCGGGCATGTTGGTGCTCGCCACGCACCGGCTGTTCCGTGGCCTGCCGCCCATGGCTTCCGCACAACTTCGCGAGGCACTTGGCGACTGCTTCACCGCCGAGCCGGCAGGCAGCGGCCCCGAACGGGCTCGAGCGCTGTGGGAAGAGATCGAACTCGAAGGTGAACAATCGACGCTGGGCCTGTACACGGCCGCCGACGACCAGTGGACACTCGTTCGATTAACCGAGGCCGGCCGCCGCCGCATGGCAGAGGTCGCCAGCGAGCATTCAGCCGACTGGCAAGGCCTCGGCGTCAGCATCCTGCACCGCCTGATTATGGACTCGCTCCTCGCTCCTCGCTCCTCGCTCCCCGCCCCCAAATACGTCCGCGACATCGAAGAGGTCGTCGAAGGCCTGAAGCGCGGCGACACCGCCGGCCGCGACGCCACGGGCCAGGCGGGCACGGCGGGCCGGTTCGAACTGGCGGCATTAGTGATGCCCGCCACGGTCGAACACATCCGTGCGATCTCCAGCCACGGCGAGCGCATGCCGGCCAAAAGCACGTATTTCTATCCGAAGCTGCTCAGCGGCCTCGTGATCAATCCGCTCGAGTAGGTCAGGCTTCAGCCTGACCGGTTTCAATTTTGACGCCGCGTGCATTCGGTCGAATCGCTCGTCAGGCTAAAGCCTGACCTACCCCGTTTCACGTGAAACGACTGCGCGGCCTGCGCCGAATAGCGCTTGCCCGCGTTTTACGTGTTCCACGTGAAACACACAATGTAGGTGTACTCTGACGGTTGTTTCACGTGGAACGACCTTGCCGCCAGTGGGTCCACCACGGTGCAAGCCGGCGTACCATGATGCCACCGAGCCAAAGCGTGAGCGATTGGTATAAGAGCCATCCGAAAATTAAAGGCAGGACTATTTCGAACGGATAGCCCACGAATCGAATAAGCGCCAGCAGTACGCTGATCCAGGCAGCAACCCATAACAAATGGGCCGTGCGAAACTGAAACCACGGACGGTCGTCATTCGCGTTTGGCTCGCCCGTCTCGGGCGATAGGCTATTTGGCGTTGCGTGCCGCCATCCGAGCTGCACGAGTGTTTGCCTAATTTTTCGTTGGTGCTCAGCGCGCCGCGCCGCACGCAGGCCGCCGTAAGCGCCGCCAGTTTGACATACGATGGTTGCCAGGGCTGGCCCCATCAAGAGCACGTGAGCGACGTCCCACCAACCAGCGTTTCGTAGCCAGTCTACCGGAACTGGTAGCAGGGCAAGGAAAATGAGCAGGCCTCCAGTAAACGCACCTAGCCAAATGAAGCTGACACATATTTCAAGGGAGCGAATAACGAGATGAAGAGTTGGCAAAGTAACTACCGCAATCGCGACGCTCCACAAGAGACACGCAATCGCAAACAACGGCATGAAGAGACAGACTCGAATCAACTCGGTTAGGAATGCAGAGGTGCTTGCTGGATTGGCCGTTAGTCCTAGCCGTTTCTCGGCGAAGTACGCAATTGTTCCGATCGCCATCATTAACAACGGATAGACACCAGCCGCCAAAATGCTCCACTTCGCAATCGACAACCAGCCGAAGCTCACAAGGTCGCTGCGGTATTGCGCCTGCGCATCAACCTGCACACTAGCTGCGATGCAGCCGGGCTCCGGCACGGTGGGGTCTTCAATCGTAGTTTGCGCGTTGGGTTCCACGGACGCCTATTTGGTGTTGGAGAGTGAGCGAATGTCAGATGTTCCCAACTTGCCAGCCAATGGATGGCAGCACACCTTTGAAGATAGCGAACTTCAAGAGCCAAGGCAAAATCGCGACGTCGCTCGTCGCCAAAGCCTGGGGCACACTGCTGCCAGTCGCAATTGCCGAATCCGCCGAGAATCCAGGGCATTCAAGCAAACTCTATCCTCGCTTCCCGATTCGATATGCTCACCAGCCTCATCTAGCCGATATGTGTGTGGCGGCAAGTTCGCAACTCATCGTCTTCCTGGCGCACCAGTGCTAGCGCCAACCGCGAGTCGTCCGCCGCTGCTGGCACCGCCTGGCAAGGATGCTCGGCGAAGGCAGCAAGAGAAAGCCCGGGAGTTTGGAGTAAGAAGCAGGTCGATCGAGAAGTCTCCCTGCTCCATGCTCCCAGCTCCCCGCCAAATCAATCAGGGAGGATTGGCCGTGTCGAGAGAGCGTCGTTTGGGTCGTGGATTGGAAGCGTTGTTAGGCCGCTCGTGGGACGAACCGCAAACACAGGCCGCTTCCGCGCACACGGTCGAAGTCGCCGGCGATGAGCGCATCACCCGCGACGAGAACGGCCAAATCTGGCTGAATTGCAACGCCATCAGCCGCAACCCTTACCAGCCACGCCAAACATTCGACGAGGCCGAGATCGCGGATCTGGCGGATAGCATTCGTGCCCACGGCATTCTGCAGCCGCTGGTGGTTCGCCGTTTGGGCGAGGGCTACGAGTTGGTCGCCGGCGAACGCCGCTTGCGTGCCGCCCAGGCCGCCGACTGGCGCCAAGTGCCCGTGCAGATTCGCGAAGTCGACGACCGGCAGATGGCTGAATTGGCCATCGTTGAAAACGTCCAACGCAAAGACCTCAATGCGATTGAAAAGGCCGAGTCCTTCCAGCGGTACATCAACGAGTACCAGTGTACCCAAGAGGAGCTCGCGGGCCGCGTGCAGGTCGACCGCTCAACGGTTGCCAACTTGATACGACTGCTCGAACTGCCATCAGACGTCAAGAAGATGGTGCAAGACGGCGACATCTCTCAAGGTCACGCCCGCGCCCTCTTGCCGCTTGGCGACGAGCAAGAGCAAATTGATTTCGCCCGCAAGATCAAGAAGGAAGGTCTTTCGGTACGTGCGACCGAACAAGGCGTGCATGATCGCGTTCATTCACTCGAAGGCGATCAGCTTCGCATCGTTGATGCCGAGGGCAATTCGCGTCCGGTCGAACGGCCGCGAAATGAACAGATCGCCTCGTTAGAACAGGAGCTTCGTACGGCACTGGGCACCAAGGTCGATCTCAGCCAAACGGCCAAAGGCAAAGGGAAACTGACCATTCACTTCACCAGCCATGAAGAATTCGATCGGCTGCGGCAGTTATTGACGACGCCGGCCGCAATCGCGACCGCTCCGCAACAACAAACCGCGTAACGCCAGCAGCGCCCTGCTCTGCTGACTGTAGAGCCGCGATAGCACGAATTCCCCAAAGAAGCCTCCGAGAACTCGGCGGCTTTTTCCCTTTCTTGTCCGGCGAAAACCTCGGGCAGCGGCGCTCTGCCAGCAAGTCTCCGAATGTTTCGGGTCGCGTTGCTCCACGCGGCTGAATTCGCTACAATCCCTCACGCTGCCGTGCAAGCACGGCCCCGCGACGGTATACTGCCGTCCCGCTTCAACCCCGCTGAGTTCACTGAATTTCGCTGCGCCACCCATGAGTGCTTTGCTTCCGAACCGCCTTGTTCCCAAGCTGTGGGAGACACTTCCAACTTACACCCGCCCAGGATTTGTCGCCGACCTGATTGCCGGCGTAACAGTCGGCCTTGTCGCTCTGCCCCTCGCGATGGCGTTTGCGATTTCTTCCGGCGTACTGCCGGAAGCTGGCATCTACACGGCGATCATTGCTGGCATTGTCGTTTCGGCGCTGGGCGGCTCTCGCTGCCAGGTTGCCGGCCCGACCGGTGCGTTCGTCGTGATCGTGGCGGGCATCGTGGCGAAATTCGGCGTCTCCGGTCTGCTCATGTGTGCCGCGATGGCGGGTGTCATGCTCATCGCGATGGGCATCACCGGCCTGGGCACCGCCGTGCGTTTCATTCCCCGCTCGGTCACAATCGGGTTTACAAATGGAATCGCGGTGCTAATAGCATCAACGCAGATCAAGGACTTTTTCGGCCTGGCCGTCAAACCCGTGCCGAGTGAGTTCGTGCCGCGGATGATCGCGCTCGGCCGCGCCGCCGGTTCGGTGAGTGTGCCAGCGACCATCACCGCCGTTGCCACGCTGGCGATTGTGTTGCTGTGGCCGCGAATCACGCAGAAAGTGCCGGGGTCGATCGTCGGTCTTATTCTTACCACGCTGGTGTGCGCCCTCGTGGGAGTTTCGGTGGAAACCATCGGCACCAAGTTTGGCGGCATCCCGCTTGGCTTGCCCCGCATCACGATTCCCGAATTCCGCGCCGACCTTATCTTGCCGCTGCTGCCCTCGGCCTGCACCGTGGCGATGCTCGCGGCCATCGAAAGCCTGCTCTCCGCCGTTGTGGCCGACAACATGAGCGGCGACCGCCATAAGCCCGATATCGAGCTACTGGCGCAAGGCGTTGCCAATGTGATCGTGCCGATGTGCGGCGGCATTCCCGCGACCGGTGCCATTGCCCGCACGGCCACCAATATTCGTTCGGGCGCGACTTCGCCGGTGGCGGGAATTGTGCATGGTCTCACGCTCCTGGTGATTATTCTTGTGGCCGCACCGCTGGCGCGCTACATCCCGCTGCCCACACTCGCGGCGATTCTGATAATCGTTTCCTACCGCATGGGCGAATGGCATGAGATTCCGTCCATCCTGCGGCTTTCGGCCGCCGACCGTGTGGTGTGGGCGGCCACGTTCGCACTCACTGTATTTGCCGACCTTACCGTGGCGGTGGAAGTCGGCATGCTACTCGCCGCCCTGCTCTTCATCCATCGCGTTGCCGAAACGACCACCGTTGGCGCCGTCACCGACGAGAACTTGGGCGACGGCGAACCACGCGTGCTGACCGACCGCTACATTCCCGCTTACTGCTCGGTCGTCCGCATCCGTGGGCCGTTCCTGTTCGGCGCGACCGAAAAGCTCGAACACGCCACGGCCGACCTCACGAAATTCGGCGAGGTCGTGGTGCTGAAGATGACCTACATGTCGGCCATCGATGGCACCGGCATTCACGCCCTCGAACGGCTGGCCAAACGGATCAACGAGTCGGGACGCTCATTGGTATTGTGCGGCGCTCCGCCGCAGCCGCTGGAAATGATCGAACGCTCGAACCTGGTGAAGCTGGTCGGCAAGCGGAACATCCAGCCCCACCTGGATGCCGCCCTCGAACGGGCCGTCATCATCCACGGCGGCTTCGACCACCCACGGGCCCGCATCCCGGCGTGATTTTTCAGGAGTTTCACGCAGAGACGCAGAGGACGCGGAGTAGTATCTAACCACAACGACACAAAGACCATGACGACGCTAAGCAGGCGTGTTCGACGTCGGATACATTCGTCGTGTTCGTCGTCGCGTGGTGGTTGGTTTTTCTCTCTGCGACCTCTGCGCCTCTGCGTGAAACATTCGTAACTATTATTCCTGGAATAATCGCGTTTCTTTCGATCAGCAGCCCGGGTGAGTATCATCGTTGCCCAATCGGCCGTTTCGGGCTAGGATATTAGGTCGATGGTGAACCAAAACCCCTGGCTCGCCGTCCTTATTTTTCCGGGGCGTAGCTCAGCCTGGCTAGAGCGCTTGGTTTGGGACCAAGAGGTCGCATGTTCGAATCATGTCGCCCCGATTTTTCTTGTTGAATTACTGAGATGACCACGCTCACCGTCGAATCTGCCTTGGGAAAACAGTTGAACGCGATGGCTAAACAAGTCGTCGTGTGCGACGAAGGCGGTAAGGTGCTTGGCTTCTTCTCGACTATTCGTGACCGTTTATCTGTTGGCGAATTACAGCTCGAACCGCCTCTGTCGATCGCGGAAACAGAGCAGTTGCGTCAACAGAACCGCACTGGCAAGCCGCTGGAAGAAATTCTCAAACGGCACGGGCTGTAATGCAATTCGCCATGAATTTCGCCCTCGCACGACACACGATGGTTGTCGAGCAGTTAGAGCGGCGCGGGATTCGCGATCCGCGGGTGCTCGAAGCGATGGACTGGGTGCCCCGTCATGAGTTCGTGCCGGCCGAACTTCTCGATCTGGCCTACGAAGATCGGGCCCTGCCGATCGGCCTCGACCAAACGATCTCGCAGCCATACACCGTGGCCTACATGTGCCAAGAGGCCCGGCTCACGCCCGACGACCGGGTGTTGGAAATCGGCACCGGTTCGGGCTACGGGGCGGCCGTGCTTTCACTGCTGGCGGCCGAGGTGCACACGATCGAACGGCTCGAGGAACTGTATGTTGCCGCCAGTGATCGACTCGCGCGCCTCGGCTACGAGAACGTGCACTGCTATCTGGATGATGGCACACTTGGCCTAGAGCGCGAAGCGCCGTTCGATGCCATCCTCTGCACGGCCGGCGCGGAAACTCTTCCCACTGCCTACCAAGAACAGCTTGCCGAAGGCGGCCGGCTCATCATCCCCATCGGCCGCCACGCCCACCAGGAAATGTATCGCATCACCCGCCACGGCAACCAATACGCCCACGAACACCTCGGCAGCTTCGGCTTCGTGCCGCTCGTGGAAGGCGTGGAGTGACCACCCAATTTAGCCCCCGGTCACTGACCGGGGGCTAAGCGATTCTAACCTCGTCGGGGACTGGCTCGTTTTGCGGAGTCCGCGGAGCAAAATGTGCCTGTCCCCGTATCGGCAGCCGCGATTCATCGCTCGCAGCACGCAGCGCAAGCAAGTGATTGTGCGTAACGCACTTGCTCGCGGTGCGTGCTCCGATCGGCATGAGCGCGGGCGGGCCTCAATCAATACCGCCCCTTCCGCCCCCAGTCATACCGCACCGCCAACCAGGCGATGAGCGTGCTGGTAACGAAACTCAACACGATTCCAAAAATCACCGGGGTCTGTGGATATACCCCGTGCGGCGGACGCTGAACCCAACCGATTAGTCCAGCGAGATACCAGAACTCAACTCCCGCTAAGGCGCCGATGTAAACGACACTAATGCTCAAGATGGCAGCATAAACTGCGTGACGGATTAAACACGTGGTCATCACTGCAGCGGCAAATACAGCGAACACCGAGATTTGTGCATTCAGCACTTCGCCACGGAAAATAAAGTTAAAGCGATCTGGGTGCAAGGTAAGAACGATCGCAAGTGTCGGGAGGTAGAATGCGGTCACCAAGGTACCCAAACTGGTGAGATATTTTGTCCAGTACCATTGATCGACGTTGATCGGCCTCGAACGCCAGAACGTACCCAAGCCGGGGCTGCTGTCGTGAAGACACACTCCGACCCCCACAACGATGGCGACGATGAAACCAATGACGACGGTTACGCCGGCAGCCATTTCGACGAACCGATCGGGCCGACCAATAAAATCCTTGAAGTCGCTTAGAAATAAAACGGAAGCGATCGCGACTACGCCGGCAATCCCGCAGAGTGCCAACGGCACACTTTCGCGAAATTGTTTCCAAGCGATAGCCGTAAACGCCGATCGGCGCGGCGCCGCAAGCCAACCAGCGCGCGCTGCATCGCGAATCGCAGGTTGCGGCGAACGGACGTCAATTTTTTCAATTCGGCCGAATCGAAGCACGTACCAAACGGCCAGCGCGCCATGTAAGCCCAGCGCGATTCCCAGCCCCAGTAGTCGATAGTGTCTGGCCCAGGGCTCGATAATACTCAAGCACACGCCTGGAACAGTTGCGGTTGCAACGACTTTCAGCCATTCGGGTATAGGTATTCCATATTTGTCAAAAAGAGAATAACCGGAGAATACAAGAATTCCCCAACCAGCCATCACTGCGAGCGCCCACGCCCCAGCACTCACTTCGTCCTTGCGATTCACGCCCGCGGCAGCCGACCAAATGAAGAAGTTCGCGGCAAGCCCAGTCGTAATTAGGAAGCAATCAAAATACCACCGTCCCGTAAGGCTCTGACGATCAAATACACGAAAAACTCCGCGGTATTCTCTGTCAATCAGTGCGAACAGATTTATGCACGCCCAGATGAGAAGCTCGACGAGAATGATTGCTGTCACGAGTGTCAGAATACCCATCACTAGCTTTGTGACCGCAGCCCGTCGCATCGACACGGGCGACGCCTGCAGAAACGGCAACGTACCCCGGCCTCGTTCATTCGCCGCGGCGCATAGTCCCACAAACACGGCCAAAGGAGCCATAGTGGCCGTCACAAACCCCACCGCCGAACCAATCACATCAATCGGATTACTAAACCAAAAAACGATTCCTGTGATTCCCCACAGCACCGCCGTGATCGCCGCGAGCTTCCACTTGTGTTCGTGCCACTCTTTCCAGGCCAGGCTGTACCAGATGGAATTCATGAGGGGTCAGGGGTCAGGGGTCGGGGGTCAGGGCAAGGCAAATGCGTGGATTTGTATCTAAGCAAGGGGCTGTAGTTCCGCTTGCGGTTTAGCTTCCGTCGCCTCGCCGCGTCGGCCAGCGACGTAGGCTTCAAAGATCTCATCGAGGTTGAGGTCGACGACGCGAAACTCAACGCCCTCGCGGCCAAGTGCGGTGAGCGCCCGCTCGGCCCCTTCCACCGTCGCCACGACGCTGCCGCCGTCGATCTGTTCGTCGAGGAGTCGCAGGTCGGGGCGCACCGCCGTGTATGCTTCGCGACTGAGGATGATTCGTTTCACGTCGCGCCGCAGCGACTCGGTTTCCGCCTGCCGCACGATTCGGCCGTTGTCGAGTATCGCCACTTCGTCGGCCACCGGCTCCACCTCGTACAACAGGTGCGAACTGTAAAACACCGTGCGGCCTTCGCCCTGCAAGTGCGTGATGAGGTCGCGATTGAACTGCTTCCGCATGATGGGGTCGAGGCCCAGCGCGGGGTCGTCCAAAATTACGACTTCGGGCCGATGGGCGAGCGCGAGCACCAACCCGAGCCGCACATTCTGCCCCTTCGACAGGTGCTTGATTCGCGTCCGCAGCGGCAGCTCGAAATCGCGCAGGTATCGGGCCGCCAGTTCATGGTCCCACGTCGGATAAAACGGCGCGACGAACCGCACGATCTCGTCGACACGCATCCAGCCGTACATCGTCTGATCCTCGGCCAGATACCCGACGCGCCGCCGCAACTCGATCGGCTCGCGCTGCGGGTCGAGGCCAAGAATGCGAATCGCGCCATCATCTCGCTTGAGCAACCCCAGCAACATGCGAATCGTCGTCGTCTTGCCGGCCGCGTTGCGGCCCAGGAACGCAAACGTCTTGCCGCGGGCGACGCTGAGCGTCACGCCGCGCAGCACCGGCGTGGACCGAAACGATTTATAAACGGCCTGCAAATCAATCGCTGGTTCGTTCATGGTTGGCTCCCGCCAATGGACCCTTTGCGTGACTAAAGTCGGTTAGCAGTTGTTGCTCTCATTTTTCGCTACGGAGGACACAGAGATCACGGAGAGGAGTAGTAATGAAAAATGAAAAGTGCAAAATGAGAAATGCAAAATGTTCAATGCGGAAGCAGGGTCTTCATTTTTCATTTTGCATTGAATATTTTGCATTTTGCATTCTCTCTTCTCTGTGATCTCTGTGTCCTCTGTGGCAAGACTGTAATGGTCAATCGGCAGCGCGTGCCGCGGTCACCTCGCCATTCATCGCCTCTCCCAACAGCTCGTGCAACTCTTCCGGCGATAGCCCCAGCCCCGTGGCTTGCCGCACGATTTGGCGTAGCTCATCGACCAGCCGCGTGCGATGGGCGGCCATCCGCGCCTTCGACATCCGACCCGTCACGAACGTCCCCTGACCGTGCCGCATTTCAAGGAGGCCCTCGCCGCACAGCCGCTCGTACACCCGCAGCACCGTGTTCTGGTTCACGGCCAGTTCGCGCGCCAATTCGCGCACCGAGGGCAACCGATCGCCCGGCTTGATGCTGCCCGAGGCGCAGAGCGTCGCGACCTGATCGGCAATTTGCCGCGAGATCGGAACCGCCGAACCTTTTTCGATGCGCAGATACATTTCGTTCTCGCCGACCTACCACCGAGTGCCAGATAGGCCTTCGGATTTGTATTTGCCGAGCAATCGCACGTAAAGAATGAGTACAATGACTGGCCCAGCGAATATGCCCGCGATTCCCCACAACATCTGCGAACTTTGGCGGAAGCCCAGTTCCATCGCCCACTTGGCAGATACAGCCGCAAATAACAGGCAAATCAATGCCAATTCAAAGTGTTGCATGAGAGACTCCTCAACTGACTACAGTAGTGTAACAGTAGTCACCGGCGGCGTCAAGACCTCGCGCCAAGAAATTTGTGCAAACCGCCCTTTCACGAATCAACAGCGAAATCAACTGCCGACAAGAAACGGATTGACGATCTCCAACCCGTCAATCGACCGGGGAGCGCCCAGGTCCTCGGTGTATAGCGTTTGCACACCTGCGTCCAGGCACGCAGCTACAAGCAACGCATCCCAGTTCGACAGGCTATACCGTTTCATAACGTCGTGAGATTGGTCGAACACTGCCCAAGTCGGCAGCGCAGTTTGCCAGAATTGCCGCAGATCATCGATGTCCTGTTTCCCATCATCCAAGGTATAGCCTTGGGGTGCGAGTTTACGGGTCGCGGCAAGGTACTCGCACGCGACTTGCCACAGCAACACACCATTTTGCAGGCTGTCGACGAGTTCTCTGGCTGCGAATTTTTTCGCTGGATCACGGTCATCGTGCACGTAGATGAGCACATTCGTGTCAACCGCGTTCATGGAGTTGCTCGCGCGTCAGTTTCGGAGCATCGGCAGGCAGCGGTGAATTGCTCATGCGTTCCAAAAGCCGCTTCTTGATCGCTTCTCGTTTCCGAGGATCGGATTCCATTGGCGGAAGGATATTTGAGCGTTCGCGTACTTGCACTTCGACCGGTGTCCCCTCGGGCAGATCGCAAGGTACAAGTGGTACGAACGCCCCGTTGCGGTATACAGCGTGAAATGTATCGTTCATACGTATGATACTTGTTTCTACGAAAATGACGATGGCCACTAACTCCCCACCGCTTGACGCGCCGCCGCATCCGCGGGTTCACTTGGCGCGTTTCCAGTAAAACGCGGTTCCTCCTCGCGTAGGCAACGCTGAATCTGCCGCACGGCCTGCCGCAAGCGGGCTTCGTTTTCGACGAGCGACATCCGCAAAAAACCTTCGCCGGCGGGGCCGAAACCGCTGCCGGGGCTGACTGCCACGTTGCCTTTTTCCAGCAGCATCATGCCGAAGTCCATCGTGCTCATCCGGCTGCGCCACGGCTCGGGCACCGGCACCCAGCAGAACATGCTGGCCTTCGGCGGCGTCACGGGCCAGCCGATCCGCGTGAGGCTATCCACGAGCGCATCACGGCGACTTTGGTAAATAGCGGCTTGGCGTTCCATGCCGGCGTCGCCCTGCCGCAGGGCCATGATCGCCGCGATCTGCACGGCCTGGAACATGCCATAATCGTAATAGCCTTTGATCGTGGCGAGGGCCTTGATCATCTGCCGATTGCCGCTGCAGAAGCCGATCCGCCAGCCGGCCATGTTGTAGCCCTTGCTCATCGTCGTGAACTCGACGCCCACCTCGGCCGCCCCCGGCGATGCCAGAAAACTCGGCGGCTGGTAGCCGTCGTAGGCCACGTCGGCGTAGGCGAAATCGCTGATGACCGCGAAGCCGTAGCGGCGGGCCAATTTCACAATCTCATCGAAAAACGGCTGTTCGATGCACGCCGTCGAGGGATTGTGAGGGTAGTTAAGAATAACCAGTTTCGGCCGGGGGTACAAATGCTCGCAGGTGTACGCGATGTTCGAAAGGAATTTGTCGCTGTCGCGCACTTCGAGCGCGATCACGTTGCCCGAGGCGAGCGCCACGGAATAAACGTGAATCGGAAAGTACGGCGCCGGCACAATCGCCGTGTCGCCCGGCCCCATCATCGCCAGGCACATGTGGCTAAAGCCCTCTTTCGAGCCCAGGCAAACGATCGTCTCTTCGTCGGGGTCGAGCCTTGCGCCGAACCGCTTGAAGTACTTCGATGCCACTTCACGCCGCAAATTGGCAATGCCGTTCGATTTGCTGTAGCCGTGGTTCCGCGGATCGCGGGCCGCCTCGACGAGCTTCTCGACGACAAAATCCTCCGGCGGATCCGAAGGATTCCCCATGCCGAGGTCGATCACATCGTCGCCCGCCCGCCGCTTGGCGTAGAGCAACGCATTGATGCGCCCGAACAGATATGGCGGCAACCGTGTCACGCGTTCGGCGACCTGAATTGGAAACGGCGATGATTGCGACGAATTGGCCATTGATTGATCTCACGCTGGGCGCCGGGTGCCATGGCTACTGCTCGGAGTGGCCATGCCCAGTTTAGCAAACATGCCCACGCACAGCCGTGGGCATGGCACCGTTGAACTCGGTTGAGCCACAGAGCGGCCGAACCGGCGTTCCCACGCAGAGCATGGGTACGAGTCGGCAAGCTGTGGGAGGCGTCTCCGACGCCAATGACGCTCTCAATTTAAGCACGTCATCGGCCTCAGAGAGGCCTCCCAGCAGCAAACCTCTCACTCAGACCAGTATAGCCGATTTGCGGTTCGCGGCCTAATCATCGCTGAGTTGTCCCAGAAGTCGGCCGCACGGCTTCGTCGACTCGGGGGCTGCCCTGCCCCGCTTCGGGCTTTACGCGATCGGGCGATTGCGACGTGCCGGCCAGGAAGTTGTCGATCCGGGCCTTCGTGCGGATATCCTCGAACTTCTCGCCCATCGCCATCCGCAACTTCTTTTCGAAGATGTCCTGCCGCAGGATGGTTTGCACTTCCTTGGGATTCACTTCGACTGGTTGGGTGTGGCCTTCGCACTTGAGAATCACGAATTTATCACCCATTTGAACGATGCCGGATAGTTCGCCCGGTTTCAAGTCGAAGGCGACATCTTCCAATTGCGGCTGGCCACCGTAACGGCGAATCGGCGGCACTTCACCGCGCAGAGCCTTGCTTGTGGGTTCGACCGAGTTTTCCTCGGCCAAGTCGCTGAAGTATTCAACCGAATTGTTTTGGCGTGCCTTGCCCCAAACTTCCTGAGCCTTCCGCATCGTGGGCAGCACAATGGCACGGCATCGAACACGTTCGCCGTAATTGGCGTCAAACGCCTTTTTCATGTCATCGTCGGTGACTTGAATCGTGCCGCCCGTAAGTTTCTTAAGCGCTGCCGAGGGCCACACGGAATCACGCAGATAGCGATCCTTGGTGATGCCCTGCTCCTCCGTGGCTGTTTTGATCCACTTCTCCAGGTCCGGCTTGCCATCTTTGCCGACGACGCCGGCAAGTTCGGCCGCGTGGGCCATTTCATCATTAAGGTCTTTATCCGTGACCACGACGTTGGCTTTCGTCAGCGCCTGCTTCAGCAGCAGGTGCGAAATCTCGATATCGAGCACTTCGCGGCCGTAACGAAGTAGGCACTCTTCGGCAAGTTCCGCGTACGGAATTTGTTCGCCGTTGATTGTGGCCACGACGCCCGGCATTTGCGCCCTCAACTGCGAATTGTTCCACACGTTCTGCACGGTAGCCGCATCCTGCAATTGCTTGAAGAGCGTGCCGGCCACATCGCGAAGTTTGCTCTCTTGAATGCGTTCCACGAGCTCGTCGTGAACCGTTTCCATCGGCACGTTACGCGGCGGGATTTGCCCTTCGCACTTGAGAATGGCAAACTGCTGACCCACCGGAATGACGGCCGAAATTTGGTTCGGCTGCATGGCAAACACGGCACTTTCGATGGCCGGGTCGCCCAAGTGATGCCGGATCGGCTGAATCATGCCGCCGATGCTCGCGCTATTCACGTCGATCGAATTCTGCATGGCTAGCCGGGCAAAGTCGTTCGGCTGAGCCGTTAATTGACGATGCAACTCGTCGGCCTTTTGACGGTCCGCGACCACGATCAACCGGCACTTCATGGCCGGCCCGAATTGCGATTCGTAGGCCTTCTTGAGCTCCTCATCGGCGACGACTAAGTCCTTGGCCGCACACTTGCGCAGCGCCAGCGTGGGCCACAAAATATCGCGTTTGTATTGCGTCGTGTTGATCCCCCGCTCGCGTTCGAGCATCTGCAGCCATTGTTCCTTGCCTATCTTGAAACGCTTCGCCATGCGATCGATTTCCGCATCGACCTCGGCATCCGTCACTTCGATTTGGCGATTTTTGCAGTAATGCTGAATGAGCCGCTTGTTGACGATGCCTTCCAAAACTTCATTGCCATAGCGTTCGCAGCACGCCGTGGCGAGCGCATCGCGGCGGATATCCTGACCGTTGACGACGGCCATCACATCGTGCTGCGGCTGGCCTTTTGCCGGCAAGGCCGCACTCGTTTGCTGTGCGCCTTGCTGTGGCGATTGTTTTTGTGGCTGCGGCTGCTGAGTAGCTTGCGAATTCTGAGCCTGTCCACCGCGGTAAGGATTGGCCTGCTGGGCATTGGCCGACTTGGTGCCGGCCGCAAATTTAATCGCGATGCACAGCCCAACCACGGCGACGCCACTGGCGAGGAACAGCAGTCGCTGCGTTCGCTTGCGCGGGTTTTGAGGGGAGCGGGTGGATTGGGTAGAGTCATCCGTGCGGGTCATTGCGGTTTCTCCATAAACCGTTGATTGCCGTCACAGCAGCACGCTTGGGCCGCTGTATAACTTCGATTTTGCAAAATAGCCGCGGGCCTATGGTCCGCCGGCGGGCCGCGAAGGATAGCAAGGCCGGCACACCCCGGCAAGAGAAAGCTGCTACGATGCTAGCAGTGGTCGAGGATGGATCGCAGCCAGCGTCAATAGTGATAACGGCACGCAAGTATACGGACTTTGTCGGCCGAGACCTGATAGACGATCCGATGCTCGTCATCAATTCGCCTCGACCAACACCCGGCCAGCTCGTGTTTTAGCGGTTCAGGTTTGCCAATGCCGGCAAAGGGATCGTTCGCCGTTTCTTGCACGAGTCGAATGATGCGTAACGCCTTCTTCCGATCCTGCTGCACCCACCACGCCAGATCGTCGAGCGCGGTCGCGTCAAATTCCAAGTTTCGCGCGGACTTCGTCAAGAGAGATGCCCTCGGTTCGGTTCTTGGACTCTAGCAATCGCGTGCGCATCGTGTCACTCTTGAGAAGATAGGCGGTTTCGCGCTCCGACTCGATTTCACGCCATAACTCAATCGGAACAATGACCGCGACGGCGTTGCCACTCTCATCCGAAACATATTGGACCGGCGAATCTGGAACCATGGGAAGTTCTGCCAAGTACGACGAGCGGCCTCCTCAAAACATCAATTCTACACTTGCGTTTACCGAGAAGGCAAACGTCGCATCCCTTCGAATCGAGTGCCATGCCCACGGCTTTGCGTGGGCATGGCATCCCCCTTGGAAATCCTCGAGATCAGCCGACGAAATGGAATTCACTTGGCGACAAGTACCGCCGGCTGCAACATGCGGATGCGATCCGGGCTACTCGCCTCGATATGCAATTGTTCCAACTTCGCTGCCATATGGGCGTGACCAGGATCGTTGTACCGCTGGCACTTCTTTCGGTAACGCATATCACTCTTGGAAACCGCCACGTAATTTTGGCCACATGCCCACGCCGAGCCGTGGGCATGGCACCCAGTTTTCGTGAGCGCAACCCAAAAAGCAGGCCTACTCGTTCATCACCTCCGCTTCCTTGGCCTTGGCCAAGTCGTTGGCTTTGTCCTCGAATTTCTTCACCAGCGTCTGAACTTCTTCCTTGGTGGATTTCAACTCATCCTCGGTCAGCTCCTTGTCCTTTTCTTCTTGTTCGGCCTGTTTGTTGGCGTCGCGGCGGACGTTGCGGATCGCCACCTTGGTTTCCTCCGCCAGTTCCTTCGTGCGGGCGACCATTTTGCGGCGCACTTCACCGGAAAGTGGCGGAATGTTGAGGCGAATCACCTTGCCATCGCTCTGCGGTGCAAGGCCCAGATCGCTGGCGATGATGCCTTTTTCGATATCCTTGATCGTGCCCGGGTCGAACGGCCGAATGACGAGCTGCTGCGGCTCCGGCGCACTCACGCTCGCAATCTGCTTGATCGGCACCGGCGACCCGTAGGCCTCGACCCGCAGTGAATCGACCATGCCGGGGTTCGCTCGCCCCGTACGTATGCCTGTGAGATCCTGCTTCAACTTCGCCAGGGCCTTTTCCATCCGCTCTTCAGCATCAAACAATATTTCTTCAGCACTCATTTTCTGTTTCCAATTCGATTAACCACAGAGACACAGAGGACACAGAGAGGAGAGGAAGAAAGGTCCATGATCCCAGTCAATTTTACAACGCCATACGAACGATGCCATCTTTCAAAACGGGAACGTTGAAGTTCAGAAGTAGGCCGACTTTCTTTCCACTCAAACGCAGATAGGTTAGCAATTGGGCGCGGTGCAAATCGGTCAATTCATCGACGCTTTTCAATTCGACAATCACTCGATCTTTCACACAAGCATCAATTCGGTAGCCGCAATCCAATCGTACCCCTTTGTACTTGACTGGCAGCGGTACTTGGCACTCGACATCAATGCCGCGCAGTTTTAACTCGTAACAAAGACATACTTCATATGCTGATTCCAGCAATCCCGGTCCAAGCTCGCGATGAACGTCAATTGCTGCGCCGATAATTTCCTTTGTCAATTCCTGTTCGTGATACATTCTAGATCCCCACTATCTTTCTCCTCTCTGTGTGCTCTGTGTCTCTGTGGTCAATTCCTATCTCTTCGCAGTTGCGTGGCTCGTCACCAGCGTACCCACATCCTCGCCGCGGACGGCCCGCTCGATGTTGCCATCCACACGATAGTTGAATACCAGAATCGGCAGGTCATGCTCCATGCAATGCGCGATGGCGGTTGGGTCCATCACCCGCAAGTTGCGATCGCGAACCTCTTTGTAAGTAAGCCGGTGAAACAGCGTGGCCGACGCGTCCTTCTCGGGGTCGGCGGTAAACACGCCATCCACGCGCGTGGCTTTCATCACGATATCCGCCTCGATCTCCATCGCCTTCTGCGCGGCGGCCGTATCGGTGGTGACATACGGTGCCCCCGTGCCGGCTGCCAAAATCACGATGCGGCCCTTCTCCAAGTGTCGCCGTGCACGGCGACGAATGAACGGCTCCGCCACGCCATCCATGCGAATGGCCGTCATGAGCCGCGTTTGGCAATCGAGTGATTCCAGTGCGTCCTGCAGCGCCAGGCCATTGATCACCGTCGCGAGCATGCCCATGTAATGGGCCGTCGCCTCATGGATACTCGAATTGCCGGCGATGAACTGGGCACCCCGCAAAATATTGCCGCCGCCAATTACGATGGCGATCTCGACGCCCGTTCGTGCCGCCCGCTGCACCTGGGTCGAAATATCGACGACCTCTTGCATACTGATACCACGCTGGCCAGACGGCGCAAAACTCTCACCAGAGAGTTTCAAGAGGACTCGTTTGTAGGGACTTGATGGTGACATAAGAACTATTGGCGCACGATTTCGTTCAAAATGAAAAATGCAAAATGGCAAATGCAAAATGAAAAGTCAGAAAGATGGGCCTCGTCCTGGCCTTTCATTTTACATTTTGCATTGAGCATTTTGCAAATTGCACTCTCCGCTCATAAAAAAAGCCTCGGCTTTCACCGAGGCTCTGCAAAATACCGTTAGGCTGCCGGCTTATCGCCGCCCACTTCGCCCAATTGCCAGCGAATGAATTTCACCAGTTTCATCCCCCCGGCAGCGGCCACCTTGCCGACCGACTGCTTGTCATCCTTCACGAACGGCTGCTCCGAAAGCACGTGCTCCGCGTAGAAATTCCGCATCCGGCCTTCGATCATCTTGGCGATGATGTTCTCCGGCTTGCCTTCCTTGCGGGCCTGCTCGGTCAGAATCGCCCGCTCCTTCTCCACCAGCGCCGGATCCAAATCGGCGGTCGACGTCGCCTTCGGCTTCATCGCGGCAACGTGCATGGCGATACCGCGTGCCAACTCATCGTTGCCACCTTCCACCACCAACAGCACGCCGCTCTTGGCATCGTGATGCACGTAGCTGCCCGCCGGCGCTTCAACCCGCGTGATCCGGGCGAGCCGCAGCACTTCCCGCATCTTGCCTTCGATTTCGTCCTTCCACTGTTGTAGCGTGGTTCCCTTACGGCTGGGCGCCGGCTGCTTCCAAAGGTCGTCTGGTGTTTTAGCCCCAGGGCCAATTGCCAGTTGCTTCGCCAAGTCGTTGGCCAATGCCACCACGTCTTCGTGCTTTGCCACCGGCGCCGATTCCACCTGCAGTTCGATCATCGCCCCCACCGGCGGCTTGAGCGATGCATACGCCGCTAACCGGCCTTCGTCGGTCGTGCGATCCGCACGGATGGCCATAATTTTCTTGCCCGATTCGCGGGCCTTCTGTTTGGCCAACTCGAAGTCGCCCTTGGTTTCCTGCAATGCCTTCTTGCACTCCATCATCGGAAGGCCCGTTTCATCGCGCAGCTTCATGACCATCGCTGCTGTAATCTCTGCCATCGAAATGACTCCTCGTTGATTCCTGAATGACCAATGACCAAATCCCATTGACCAACGTGCGGATCGGCCCATGCCGATGTTGGTCATTGGTGCTTGGTCATTAGTTTTGTAGGGTGGGCACCACCCACCAAATATCATGCTTGTCCTGTTCATGGTGGGCAGTGCCCACCCTACTTGCCGACCATTCTGAGATTTAGACGCCGACCGCCACTTCCGCGCCTTCGGCCGCGTGCTGGCTTTCGATGGCGGCGCGATTCTTGCCCGCCACGATCGCATCGGCAAGCATCTTCACGATCAACTCGATCGACCGCATACTGTCGTCGTTGCCGGGAATCGGCAAATCGACGCGATCGGGATCGCAGTCGGTATCGATCAATGCCACCGTGGCGATTCCCAGCTTCTGCGCTTCGCTGATCGCGTTCTTCTCTTTCTTCGGATCGACAATGACCAAGCACTCGGGCAGCCGATTCATCGTGCGAATGCCGTTCAGGTTGCGGAACATCTTGCGGTATTCGCGCGTGAGGGCCGACTGCATCTTCTTCGAGTACGTATTGATCTTGTCGGTGTTCTTGATGTCTTCAAGCTCTTCTAGTCGGCCCAGCCGGCTGCGAATTGTACGGAAGTTCGTCAGCGTGCCCCCCAACCAGCGATCGTTCACGAACGGCATGCCACAACGCGCAGCCTCGCGCTCAATGGCGTCGGCCGCTTGCCGCTTGGTTCCGACAAACAGCACCAAGCTGCCTTGCGATGAAATCTGCGTGAGGTACTTCTTCGCCCGCAACAAGCCGCGGACCGTCTCCCGCACGTCGATGATGTGAATCAAATTCTTGCGGGCGTAAATGTACGGCCGCATCTTCGGGTTCCAGCGACTGGCCCGATGGCCGTAATGAACCCCAGCTTCCACCAGCTCTTTAACAAGTGCAGACACAAAAATCTCCTTGGGCACACCGGCTATGTCCCGCGTAGGTCAGGCTTTAGCCTGACACGCAATTCTCCCAAACTCGTCAGGCTGAAGCCTGACCTACGCTATGGCGTCCGGCGTTAGAAAAACCATTCGGCCAACTTGAAAACCCAGCCACATCGGGCCGTACGACGCACCGGGGAGCCTTGTAAGATAACGGGTTACGACGCCGCCAGTCAACCGCTGAATTGCCTGTTTGGAGGGCGTAAGAAAGGTGGCCTGCAGGTCGCGCCAGGTACCCGAATCGCATGTTGCCGGGAAAGTTCCTTCAAGAAAACCTGTCCCTGCGATTCGATAGACAATTGTATGAGCAATCCTGCATGCACACCGATTCCCATCAATTCAAAAGGCTTCAATCGAAAGTGTCAGATTCCGTTTGGAATGACGGTATCGCACGTTCAGAAAGCCATGCAGGATTTCCTCGATTTCTTGTGTTTTATTAACACACAATTGGACACAAAGAAAATCGAACGCCTCGAATCGTTCCTGATGCCCGCAAATTTCAGCAGCATCGTCGGCGAATTCATGGGGGCGGCCATCCCGAAATACTGCAAAACCGTTGTGCGAAACAAGTATCACAACGGCCATCCCGACATCCTCCCGGCGCGACGCTTCCCCGGCGACTCAGCCCAACACGCTGACGATGGAATTGAAATCAAGGGATCACGACACACCAGTGGCTGGCAGGGACATAACGCAGAGCCAATGTGGCTTATGGTGTTTGTGTTCGACTCGAATACTTCTCGTGACACATCGCGTGGAATAGCCGGACGCCCCTTCCGTTTCGTGAAAGTCGTCGGAGCCGCATTGGAGAAATCCGACTGGGCTTTCTCGGGTCGATCGGCATCGAGTCGCCGGACGATCACGGCCAGCGTAACGCGGTCGGGCTACAACAAAATGGAAGCTAACTGGATCTATCGTGCCTAAAACAAGCTTTTTTGTGGGCGAGCAACTCCCACTAACTGGTCTACTTGTGGCACGTTCAGAACCGAAAGTCGCGGAACCGAATCGCACGCGAGTTTGAAATAGTTGCTAATCCGCTCGATTCCAATGCTGCATGCTCCCACTGCTTCGGCAGCAGCAATCGTCGAACCCGATCCCATGAACGGATCAACGACGATGCCTTCGCCGAGCGGCAACGAAGCATGGACGACTTGGCGCAAGAAAGACTGTGGTTTCAGGCTTGGGTGATCGGCGATTGCTCGTTCACGCCGTGGCGTACGCTCGCTCGATATCACGTCTTCAAACGGCTTATCACAGTTTGTCCGACGCAGCCCGCCAGTCTGCCAGCGACGAAGACATTCACTCACCGTCATTCTTGCCGGCAGCGGTTTGCGGAAAATGCCCCACGGCTCATAGCAGCCCTTGGGTAACGAGGACACGCCAGGAAACTCCGCCTCGGCATTCTTCGGCCGATCTCCCCCACGCAACGTTCGCACCAATCGAATAAGTTGGCCACGAAATTCAAGTCCTGACGATGTCAATGCGCCATATAAGAGTTGGGCCACAAACGCGTTTGTGGCCACGAATACGTGTCCTCCCGGACGAAGTCCCCGCAGAACGAGCCGGCCCCAATCTTGGAAGAAACACTGCAAACGCTCACGTTCACTAGCATCCAGCGCGGTGAACCGGGGAAGTGGCGCTCGCTTATGCCCGTCGAAAGACGGCGGAATTCGCCAGATACCACCATTTCCTGACGACCTTTTTTCCAGTTGGTCGAGGTCATACTCCTTCACACCGTATGGCGGGTCCGTCACCACTGCGTGGATCGAATCCTCCTGAATGCGGCTTAACCACTCGATGCAGTCAGCATGAACGAGCAACGAATTGCCAATTCGTTTGACATTGTAATCAAACGACAAGCGACACTTGTTGCCTTGGGAAGCGTGCATGAACAAAAGTATATGTAACCGGCAGGCTTATTTCAACGACAAAAACGAGAATTTTGATGCCGAAAACGCACCGACGTGTTCCATCCCAGCAAAGGGGCACTTTACGCTCCCAACTGCCTTAGCGCCCCCAAAACCGCCTCGTGTAGCTGGCCGTTCGTCGCCAGCACGCCGCGGTTTCGTGCCAGCGTGCGGCCGTGGGAGAAATCGAGCGGCTTGCCGTCCAGATCGGTGATTCGCCCCCCGGCCTCTTCAATCACGATCGATCCGGCAGCCTGGTCCCAAATCTTCTCGCGATAATCGGGCCGCGACGGCGAAAGCAGCCGTAACATCACCTCGCCCTCGCCGGCCGCGAGGACGGCGTACTTTGCCTGGCTGTCCATGCCCACGGGCGGTGCCGATGTTCCAAGTTTTGCGGCAAGTTGGCTGATCTCGTCTACGTTCGTATGCGCCTTTTCGACCGATCTCAAAATGCGCGCCTCCCGAGAATTCTTGCGGGCCGACGCGGCAAGACGTTGCCAGGGCGTCGATTCGTCCAGCGGCTGACTCCAACTTCCACTGCCCCGTGCCGCTGCCGCAATCGTTCCATTTCCTTTGCCCATTCCTTTGCCCATTGAATTCACAGCGTTTGAACCAACAGCCGGTAGCGACAGCTCCGGACACCCCAGAACACCGAGCTCTACCTTACCATCCTGCAACAGTGCCAATGCCACGGCATATTGCTCGCGACGCAAGAACCCCTTGGTCCCGTCAATCGGGTCAAGCGTCCAGAACGTGGCCGGTGGAGTTCCGCCACCGCGATCGATCAGGCTGCAAACTTCGTCGGCAGTTACACTCGGAATCGACGATTGAAGAAACGCCGCGATTTGTCGCAACGTACCGGCGTTCTCGCTGCCGCGAAGTGCATCCGCTTGCTCCTCGCCGATGAGCGTGGCACTAGGCGCGTAATCCGCCAACCGATACGCGATGAGCGCCTGCACCGCGAAGTCAGCCACGGTCACCGGCGAGCGATCGTCTTTCGTCAGCGCACCGGTCACCATCTCGCGTTGGATGCGGCGTGCGAGCAGCGATGCCTCTCGAACGGCCGCAATTGCGAACTGGGCATCGGCGGAAGAGAACGGCTGTGTGGCCATCGTCGGACCTCTCCACTCGTGGGCCGAGATGGCCGTTTTCGCGCCACCGAAACGGCCGGTTTTTGACTTATCCGGCCAATTGGCCGACTATCCAGCTAAGATGAAATAAGAAGAAAACTACCCGGCCAGGACTCGAACCTGGAATGAGGGAATCAAAATCCCTAGTGTTACCATTACACCACCGGGTAATTGGGCGGGGGCATGGAGCAAGAAGCAGGGAGCAAGGAGTTGCCGCAAAACTCAGTTAATCTAGCTCCTAGCACCTCGCTCCAAGCTCCTCGCTTTGTGCTACTTTAGCGCGAACGGGCTCGATTGGCAACGGAGAACGCCAACTGTTCGAGTTCCGTCGTCAAATCCACCCCCACCTACGGTAACTCTTCCGAAAGTGACAGTGCCACCGGCGCGAAGTTCACTATCCCGGAAATTCCAGCCGCGGCCAGCCGATCGGCGGCATGCTGACCATCGGTTGCGGCAACCGTGATCATTCCCAATTGGATTTGCTCCTGCTCGACGACTTCTGCCCGTCGTTTGACGTCGTAGGCCGGAATACTCTCGATGGCAATGCCAATTACACGGGGGTCCCGATCAAACACCGCCCAAATGCAAAAGCCCCGTGCGGTAAGCCTTTATACCGCGAGAGCGCCTTCCCATCGCCGATCCCACATTGCGCTCGGGGCGAGCTGAGAATTCCGTTTCTGACGACTGTCCCAGAATTGCGGCAGCCCTTCGGACGGCGGTATCCGCAATTGCCGCGCCAACGAGTTCTTTGCTTTAACCGTTCTAACCGCGAACAGCGGCTATCACCCCACCCGGCCTCGTTCGGCTTTGCCGCCTGGGTTGAATCTGCAAGCCGTTTTCTGATAAGGGTTTACAACAACAACGAATAACTAGGATGAGGAATATCGGGTCAATGAATCGAATGGGAAAAATGCACAGATCAGTTAAGGTGCGTGGATTTGGCAGCCCGAATTAGATATTGGCGGGTGAAGTGTCCGCCCAGACCAGCCCATTGGAATTTCCCTACGATCTGAGTTACAGGAGGCGAAGGAACATGAAAGGATGGATGGTTGCGCTAGCCGCGGCCGCCGCGCTGTCGCTTGCTCCAGCCCAAGCGAAGGCCGGATTCTGCGGAGTCGCACGTTACAGCTGTTGTGATCCGTGCTGCCAAGTACAAACGCACACGGTCATGAAAACAGTCCACTGCATCGAGTACGAGCAGCAAGAATTTACTTGCTACAAAACGTGCTGGGAGAGAGTTTGCGAAGATCGGGTCATCAATTGCGTGAAGTATGTGCCCGAGCAACGCAGCCGTGAAATCTGCTACACCGTGTGCCGTCCGGTTTGGGAAACCAAGACCCGCTGCTACACCGTGTGCAAGCCCGTGTGGGAAACCAAATCCCGCGAGATCTGCTACACCGTGTGCAAGCCAGTCTGGGAAACCAAGACCCGCTGCTACACCGTGTGCCGTCCGGTTTGGGAAGACCACAGCAAAGAAGTTTGCTACACCGTCTGCAGGCCAGTGTGGGAAGAACGCACCCGCACGTACACCGTCTGCAAGCCAGTGTGGGAAACCAAGTCGCGTGAAGTTTGCTACACGGTTTGCAAGCCAGTGTGGGAAGATCGCACCTACACCTACAACGTGAGCAAACCAGTTTGGGAAGATCGCACCCGCGAGATTACATACTACGTGCGTAAGCCCGTGACCTACACCAAGACGATCACGGTTCCCAGTGGCCATTGGGAAACCGAGACGTATGAAGTCCCGGGTCCGGTGATCCGCAAGACCGTGCACGAACCAGGCACCTGGACGTATGATCCGTGCTCGTGCTGCTGCCGCTACTGCCCAGGCGAATGCCACACCGAATGTGTGCAGTGCCCAGGCCATACCTGCTGCCGTAAGCACTGGGTCTCGGAATGCTGCGAGAAGCAAATCTGCTGCACGAAGTACGAGTGCGAAGCCCGCACCCGCACCGAATGCTACAAAGTTTGCCACATGACCTGCGAACAGCGGACCGGTTGCTACAAGGTCTGCCGCATGGTGCCCGAACAACGCAGCCGCACAGTGTGCTACCAAGTTTGCCACATGGTGCCAGAACAACGTTGCTGCACCTACAAGGTCTGCAAGATGGTTCCAGAACAGCGTACCCGTACGGTGTGCTGGAAGACCTGCCGCATGGTGCCCGAACAGCGCACGTGCGAATACAAGGTCTGCCACATGGTGCCCGAGCAACGCAGCCGCACCGAGTGCTACCAAGTTTGCCACATGGTGCCCGAACAACGGACCTGCGAATACAAGGTCTGCCACATGGTACCCGAGCAACGCACCCGCACCGAGTGCTACACGGTCTGCAAGCCGGTTTGCTACCAAAAGACCATCCAGGTCTCGAAGTGCGTGCCGAAGTGCGTGCCGTACACGGTCACCCGCTGCGTGCCGCATTGCGTGTGCAAACAGGTTCCGGTCACGGTCACGACCTGCTGCCCAGCCCCGTGCTGTGAAGGCGGTTGCGACGGCGGTTCCAATTGCGGATGCAACAACTAGTTTGCCGTAAGCCTCCTTCCCGTCGCAGGGAAGCGCGGCTGGTCAACTGAAACCCACAAGCGGGTTGGCTCTCCCCTCGAGCCAGCCCGCTTTTTGTTTTTGGGCGGGGCCGATCCGTCAGAGGCTGTGAGTTTTTTGAATTCGAGCAAGCAGTATCTGGGGTGGCATGCTCTCGCGAATCGCCGCATGCCCACACTCGCGGCAAAACGAGACCGATTCGCGTGAGCATGTCGTCGCGAGTGAGGGCATGCCACCCTGGTCACGATAAAATCACAGCCTCTCTGGGAAGCGGGAAAGATTCGCGGGAGGCGTCTCCCGGCGGACCAATCAGAGGCTATCCGAAAAGCCACGCAACTCGTAGTGACAGGCGACTCGCCTGTCACTTGCGCTCGGAATGATCGCGACAGGCGAGCCGCCCGTCGCCACGAAAATTGCCCGCTCATTAGGCCAAAACGCGGTCAATGTGCAGTTCTTCGCGCAGCGCGTCCATGATGGCTTTGGCATCGACGGGCTTGATGAACCAGCGGTCGACGCCGTCCGGGCCCACGCGCACATTCAAATCCTCCGGCCCCATGCCACTCACGGCAAACAACTTGAGACCGCGATAATCGGGGTTACTGCGGATCGCGCTAATTGTTTTTGGTCCATCAAACCGCGGCATTCGCATATCCAGTAGCACCACATCGGGCGACTTCTCGGTCAGTCGCACCATGGCCTGCAAGCCGTCGGCCGCCGTATCCACGTCGAAGCCACTCATCCGCAAGCAGCCGGCGAGCAACTCGCGTTCGTTATCGTCGTCTTCAACCACCAAGGCGCGGTGATGAATTTCTTTACCAGCCGTAGCCGCCGCTTTCCGCGGCGACTTCTTCGCAACCGAATCATCGAGTTCAACTTCGATCGCCTTCAACTCATTGAAGATCTGAAAGATCGTCGACTCGGCATCCGTCAGATCGCCAACTTCAATCTTGCGATGGAGCAAATGCAGCCCCAGCGAGGCGGCATGCAACCGATTGCGCGTCGCATGGCTCAGTTGCCGAGAGCGCGTGTCACTCGATGTGGGGAACTTGACCGTGGGCGATTCGCCGGTCGCCGCGATCTTCTCGGAAATTTCGTGGCGATGGATCGGCACGTCTTGGGGCGCTTCGATTCCCAAGCGAACTTTGTTGCCCGCCACACGCAGAATTTCGACGCTGATCCCCAACGTGGGAAATACGACTTTGTCATTCCGGCCGCGAGAGAGAACTAACATAGCATGGATTCCTTGAGCTTTTTGGCCGGCCCATCGGCACAACCATCACGACAGCACTGACACCCATTTCGCGCTTCGCGCGCGCGTTGGCTCAGGCGGTCGTCACGCGCCGCAATTCCATACGCGGCACTTCCTACGCTGCATCCATGCAGATGTTTACTTTTGACCCACAGCGTCCATTCTGGGGGCGCGTCCATTGAGCTAGTAACTGGTTCTAATTCTTGTGTATTCCAAAAAACAATACCAGTTTTCGCAAATTTTTCGCTCGTGCTAGCATCCCCCGGGAAGTGTGGATCGATTTGTCACATGTTTCGCGCCAGTTCGTCATATCGGGGCTGCCCATCTGGATCATCGCTGCCCGAGGATTTGCCCTATCTTACCTCTCGATCATCCGTCGATTCGCTCACGGGCGACGTTTCCGGGGAAACAGGCCGCCGCCTCGCTCGTGAAAGGTACATAAGCGCGACGAAATCGTAGAGTGCATGGGCAACCATCGGTGCTACGAGATCACCGTATTGAAATGTAATCCAACCTAGGAACAAGCCCACCGCCACCGCGAACGCAAAATACAATCGCGACAACGCGTGCGCCAGCCCGAACAGCAAACTCGCCAGCCACAAGCCAGCCAGCGGCGTCGTCCAACCGATCAGCTTCGCTTGCAGCACGCCGCGAAAGAGCAATTCTTCGCCCACGCCGGCCAAGAGCGCAACTAGGGCAAACTCGGCCGCGCTCTTCCGCGGAAACATCTCGCCGACCATCCATTCCACGTGCTCGCGCAATTGCCGCAATTCCGCGTTCTTCGCATGAACGAGCGTACCGAAGACACACAGCATGGGAATCGTCGCCACAATGCCGCGACCGACAGCCAGGGCCAGCGGTCTTCCCCATGCTGCAAACTGTTCCCGCAATGTCACCTGAAACAACCAAGCCAAAAGCACGGCCAGCACGGCGATGCCGCCTTCGACGACCACCGCCATCCCGAAGCCATCATTTCGTTCCATCCGATCGTTCATTGTCTTCCGATTCGTTGTGACCGTGACGCAAACGCTTGGCGTTAATTCCCACTAACATACGCATGGAACCACGCGATTGCAGTGGCTCATTGATATATCGCTGGATATCAGCCATCCGAATATGCTACGACTCGCATCACCAAACATTGTCGGCAGCGTTGGCGAAGCCCACCCAGCCCGCTAAGATGATGGATTCCAATAGGCCCGCTTTGGCACCGTCTGAATAGTCGTTAGTGCCGACATTCCCTGTCCCCCGTATCCCGTCCCCTGACCCCTCCCCCATGCCCCGTTACAACCACGCGACGATCGAGCCCAAGTGGCAAGCCTATTGGGAACAGCACCAAACCTTCGCCGCGCCGCGCTTGCCCAAACCCGGCACCAAGAAGCTCTACGCGCTCGATATGTTCCCCTACCCCAGCGGCGACGGGCTGCATGTGGGTCACCCCGAAGGATACACCGCCACCGATATTGTCTGCCGCGCCGCCCGCATGCAAGGGAAGAGCGTCATGCACCCGATGGGGTTCGACGCCTTCGGCCTGCCGGCCGAGGAACACGCCATCAAGACCGGCGAGCATCCGCATTCACGTACCGAAAAAAATATCGCGACGTTTCGCCGCCAGCTCAAGTCACTCGGATTCTCGTACGACTGGAGCCGCGAACTTGCGACCACCGATGTCGGTTACTTCCGCTGGACGCAGTGGATCTTTCTGCAAATTTACGACACGTGGTTCGACGCCGACCAAGAGCGCGGCCGACCGATCAGCGAACTGCCGATTCCCGACGACGTTCGCAACCAGGGCGCTGATGCCGTCCGCGCGTATCAGGATGAACATCGCCTCGCCTACCAAACCGAAGCACCGGTAAACTGGTGCCCTACCCTGGGCACTGTGCTCGCCAACGAAGAGGTGGTCAACGGCAAGAGCGAGGTCGGCGGCCACCCGGTCGTCCGCTTGCCGCTGCGCCAGTGGATGCTCCGCATCACCGCGTATGCCGACCGGCTGGAAAAGGACCTCGAAACGCTCGATTGGTCCGAAGGCATCAAAGCGCTGCAACGCAACTGGATTGGCCGCAGTACCGGCGCCGAGGTCGATTTCTACATCGGGGCCGAACGCCCCTCGAAAAACGTTGCCGCACCTTGCACTACTTCGGGTGCCACTGGCTCCGCCAGTGCCGCCTTTGCCAACTGGAAAACCAACCGCAGAAAATCCGGCTTCCCACGCAAGCCCGCTGACGACGTCCTCCGCATTTACACCACTCGTCCCGATACGCTCTTCGGTGCAACCTACATGGTGATTGCCCCTGAGCACCCGTTCGTCGAACGCCTCGCAACGCCAGCGCAGAAATCCGCGGTGAAAGCCTACTGCGAAGCAGCCGCCAGGAAAAGCGACCTCGATCGCACCGAACTCGCCAAGGAAAAGACCGGCGTCTTCACGGGCAGCTACGCGATCAATCCCGTGAACGGCGAACCGACGCCCATCTGGGTCGCCGATTACGTGCTGATCAGCTACGGCACCGGCGCAATCATGGCCGTCCCCGCCCACGACGAACGCGATTACGAATTTGCCCAGCAGTTTGGCCTCCCCATCATCCGCGTCGTCGCCCCCCCAGCTTCCGGCGAGTCCGCTTCAGCAGACGCGTGCTTCACCGGCGACGGCACCGCCATCAACTCCGGCCCCTACACCGGCCTTTCCACTACTGAGTTCAAGAAGAAAATCACTGCTGACCTCGCCGCCCAAGGCCTTGGCCGCGAGGCCGTCAATTACAAACTCCGCGATTGGCTCTTTTCCCGCCAACGTTTTTGGGGCGAGCCATTTCCAATCCTTCACGAGCTGGATGCCGACGGCAAACCCACCGGCCGCATCCGCGCGGTCGATGAAAAAAACCTGCCCGTCGATCTGCCTCACCTCGACGACTTCAAACCGCACGGCCGCCCGGAACCGCCGCTCGACAAAGCACCCCAGGAATGGCTATACCCCGTCATCGATGGCAAACGCTACAAACGCGAAACGAACACCATGCCCCAGTGGGCCGGCTCCTGCTGGTACTACCTGCGGTTCCTCGATCCGCGTAACGATAAAGCGGCCGTCGATCCAGCAGTTGAAAAAGCGTGGATGCCGATTGACCTGTACGTCGGCGGTGCCGAGCACGCGGTGCTCCACCTGCTCTACTCGCGATTCTGGCACAAGGTGCTGTACGACCGTGGCATTGTCAGCATGCCCGAGCCGTTCCAAAAGCTCGTCAACCAAGGCATGATCCTCGGCGAGAATAACGAGAAGATGTCGAAGAGCCGCGGCAATGTGATCAACCCGGACGCCATCGTCGCCGAGTACGGCGCCGACTCGCTCCGCCTCTATGAAATGTTCATGGGCCCGCTCGAAGCCTCAAAGCCTTGGAGCATGCAGGGCGTCAACGGCGTCTTCGGCTTTCTCAATCGCGTGTGGCGTCTCATTGTCGATGACCGCGCCGAAGCGATGACGCTCAACGCCGCCGTGGTCGATCGTCCGCCGAATGCCGACGAAAACCGCATTCTCCATCAAACCATCGCGAAGGTCACCGACGATATCCGCACGCTCTCATTCAACACGGCCATTTCGCGAATGATGGAATTCACGAATCATTTCACGACTGCCAGCGAGCGGCCCCGCGAAGTCTTGGAAAAATTCGTGCTGCTGCTTTCGCCGTTCGCTCCGCATATTGCAGAGGAACTTTGGCAAGCGCTCGGCCATAAAAATTCGCTAGCCTACGAGCCGTGGCCGACATTCGACCCGGCGCTCGCGAAGGAAGACACCATCGAAATCCCCGTGCAAGTGAACGGCAAAGTGCGGGCGAAGATTACCGTTTCGGCCGACGCCAGCGAGGAACAAGTCAAAGCGGCCGCACAGGCGGATCCAAGAATCTCCGAGCTGCTTGCCGGTAAACAAATGGTGAAGTTGATCGTCGTTCCCAAGCGGCTGGTCAACCTGGTGATCAAAGGTTGAGAGGAGCATGTTGTGAAACGAGTCGTGGCTCTGGTCCTGGGCGGTGGACGCGGCACGCGCTTGTTGCCGCTGACGGCTTACCGGGCGAAACCGGCCGTACCGCTCGCCGGCAAGTATCGCTTGATCGATATCCCGATCTCGAACTGCCTCAACAGCGAAATCAACAAAATCTACGTGCTCACGCAGTTCCAATCGGTGAGCTTGCATCGGCACATCCGCAGCACGTATCGCTTCGATAATTTCAGCGGCGGGTTCGTCGAAATTCTCGCCGCGCAGCAAACGATGGAGGAAGGCGACGATAACCGCCATTGGTACCAGGGCACTGCCGACGCCGTGCGCAAGAACCTCCGCCATTTCGTGCATCCTGACATTGAGTACGTGCTGATTCTTTCGGGCGATCAGTTGTATCGCATGGACTTCCGCGAGATGCTTGCCACGCACGAAGCCTCGGGGGCCGAAGTGACGATCGCCGGCAAACCGGTGAACCGCCGTGAAGCCGGCTCGCTCGGCATTATGCGCGTCGATCCCACCGGCCGTGTCGTCGGCTTTCTGGAAAAGCCCCAAACGCAGCGTGAGTTGGATGACGTCGCGATGGATCCCAAGTGGCTCGACGAGCGGGGCATCCAGAGCGATGGCCGCGATTGTTTGGCCAGCATGGGTATTTATTTATTCAACTACAAAACGCTGCTCGCGGCACTGGAAAAAACTAGCTACCCAGATTTCGGCAAGGACGTGTTTCCCGCGACGATCCGTTCGCGGCATGTGCAGCTGCATGTGTTCGATGGCTACTGGGAAGACATCGGTACGATCCGTTCCTTCTACGAAGCGAACTTGCGGCTGGCCCTGCCCAATCCGCCGTTCGAACTGGGTTCGGCGACCGCGCCCATCTTTACTCGTACCCGCTCGTTGCCGCCCACGCGGTTCGATAATGCGACTGTTCGCCATAGCTTGGTCGCCGACGGTTGCTTTATCGGCGCCGGGTCGCGGATCGAAAACAGCGTCGTCGGCCTGCGGTGCCACATCGGCCGGAATGTCACGATTCGCAACTCGGTCATTATGGGATCGGATTTCTACGAAGCCCCCCGGCAATTGGCGGAAGACACCCGCGAGGGCTGGCCGCCGATGGGAATCGGCGACCAGGCCGTAATCGAAAACGCCATCGTCGATAAGAACTGCCACGTGGGCGCCGGCGCCCAGGTCATCGGCGATCCCCAGCAAATCGAGCGAATCAGCGGCAAATGCTGGGAAATGCTCGACGGTTTAATGGTCGTGGCAAAAAATGCCGTACTGCCCGATGGGTGGCGCCGGTCGTAACGACCGGGCACACTGGGCGACCCCCCAATGGTCGGCAAAACCATCGTAACCGGCCATGCGTAGAACATGTTCGTAGACGAACTGCCGCCCTTCGGTAAGATTACTCAGAGGCGGTTGTTACAATAAGAGCTGGTCCTAGGTTCTAAAGACAGCGGGAGCGTGCGGTGATGATGGCGGCGTTTCGTAAGGCAGGTCTCGGCGTGGTTGCGGTTTTCACCGTGCTCCATTTCACGGGTGACGCGGCGGCCCAAACGGCGGCTCCTAAGCCCACGGCCGGTGCGGCGAAGACCGATGCCGTGCAGCAGGAAAGCGTCAAAATCCAGCCCTACACGGGTGAGCCAATTTACTTGAATGAGACCGAGCAGATTGCCAAGCCCACGATCGTGACGCGCGAAACGCTCAAGGAGAAATTCGACGACGACAAATCGCTACGTGTCGAACGGGAGATCGCTCGTTACTCGGACAACACGTTTGCCGCGGACGGCAAGTATTTGGAGTATCACCCGAACGGCAAGCCTTTTATCGAAGGTCAATTTCGTGCCGGGCGTCATGAAGGGTTGTGGACGTACTACTTTGAAAATGGCCAGGTGAATCGCAAGGCAACCTATCGCAACGGCAAGCTCGACGGCACATGGGACGTTTTTCGCGCCGATGGAACGCTCGCGGCCAAGCGAGGTTTCAAGGATGGCCTGCGCGACGGCGAGTGGATCACGTACGATACCACCGGCAAGCAGCCGCTATCGGAAGAGCACTACGTGACCGGCAAGGAAGACGGCGTGTGGAAGAGTTGGTATCCGAACGGCAAGCAGAAGCAGCAGGCCAGTTTCAAACTCGGTCAACGCGAAGGCGCCGGCATCGAGTGGAACGACAAGGGCGAGAAGGTCGTCGAAGCCAACTACGCGAAGGGCAAACTGGATGGCACCGCGACCCGACATCTGCCGGATGGCAAGACCATCGTGCAAACCTATCAGAACGGCAAATTCGTTTCGGAAACTCGCCAATAGACGAGTTCTCAAACCACTTAACTTTGTAGCCACCGTCGCCCGACGGTGGACTCGCTGCGAATTGGCTTTCAACACCGCGGCGCTCGATATCGGCTGCCGCCCAGCATCACGCTTGCGATAAACAAGAGTGCCACGCTACTGGGTTCCGGCACCGGCGTGGGAATCCACGTAGCAAAGTTGAAAAAGTCGGAAACGCGCGTGGGGAAATAAGAGATCGAATCCAAGGCCGTCGTGGTGACGAGAATGGTGCCGGCGTGCGACGCGACAACGATGTCGCCTTTGCGGTTGATGTCGATATCGGCAAAGCCGCCGACGCCCGGATCAGCAATCGTGTCAAGCAACACGCCATTCGGACTGAAATGGTTGACGCGGGACACGTTATCGCGTTGGGCGGTGTAGACATCGCCGTTGAAGTCGACGGCGATTGCGCGGTGCTCTTCCGGCAGATCGAATGCGCGGATGAACGCCATGGAAAGCGGGTCAAAAACATCGACTCGATTGCCGCCGCCGTTGTAGGCCGAACCCCGGCTCAGCGTGTAGAGACGTCCATCGAGCCCAATGTTGAGATCGATGGGGTCGGTACTTGTCGCGAACCGGATCGTGGGACCGCCGTCGAGATCGAAACGGATCACGCCTTGCAGGCCGGTATCCGACCCGGAGTTGTTCATGTCGGCTGCGTAGACATAGCGGTCGAAGGCGGCGATGCCCCCGTAGGTGAGGTTGCCCACAGTGGTCCAGCCGGCAAAAGTTCGCGTGGAAAAAGTGTTCGTGGCCGGCGAATAGATGTTGAGAGTCGGTGAATTGTTGATGTTGACGCGGCCGTCGCGATCAATCGCCAGATCGGCTCCGCCTTGGCGCGGAACAACGACAATATGCTGCACGAGGGTTCCGGTGGGTGTGTACTCGTACAAATCGTCGGCGCTGGAAGGCGCGTTGTGTACGAGGATATTTCCCGGGGTGAATGTAACTGCAAGCACGGCGTTGTTTTGACCAAACAGCATGGTCCAGAAAAACATCCGTGCGAATGTGATCCCAGTCGGTCTTCGATTCATTAGTCCACTCCTGCAAAAAGGGTTACGGATCTTCAATTGCCGACACTAAAGTTCCAGACGCCATTCCGAACTAGTCGTCCTATTGATCTTGCCATCGCCGCTATTTTATCGCGATCGATCGGCCGCTCCTAACAAAAACCCAAAGAGTACATCGCAAAACTCAATTCTTTGGTACAATCGCGAGAACAATTGTTGTTTGTGCAACCAAGGGTTGTGGGAGGCCTCTCTGAGGCCGATGGCGTGTTCCATTCGATACCGTGATCGGCGCCGGAGACGCCTCCCACAGGTTCTGCTCGCAACGCCGTAGTCAATGAGATCGGGGCCTCACGTACGATCCGGAATTGGCGATGAACGCAAAAGCGGCCTTTCTTTGTTGGGTATTTCTTGGCGTTGTTTCGTGCCAGGCGGCCAATGCGGTTCCGCCGCCCGCATTCACGAATGTGTACGTGAGTGGTACGGAGGGCGTGAATACGTACCGCATTCCAGCACTGATCGTGACGCGGAACAAGTCGCTGCTGGTGTTTTGCGAGGCGCGGAAACAGTCGCAGGCGGATGCCAGCCCGACGGATTTGGTCGTGCGGCGGAGTGTCGATAGCGGGGCCACGTGGGGGCCGATCGCGACGATCTTCCAGGGCACGGGCCAGGAAGCGATGATGAACCCGTGCGCGGTGCAGGATGAAACGACGGGCCGCATTCTGCTCGTGTGCATCAATGCCCACAAGGTGAAACCGGAGCATCATCGGCATTATTTGCTCGCGAGCGACGATGATGGCGCGACGTGGTCGGGGCCGGTGGAATTGGCCGACAGGATCGAGAACTACGACGACACGTTCGTGCCGGGGCCGGGCGTGGGCGTGCAATTGCGGAGTGGGCGACTGGTGATTCCTGGCTATTGCGGCGAGTGGCACGATAGGGCCGGCGGCAGCTGTTTTTCGTGCGTGCTGACGAGCGACGATCATGGCGCGCATTGGAAGCGCGGGGCCAATGTGCCGTTCGCGTCGGACGAGTCGCAGGCGGTCGAGTTGAGCGACGGCCGGCTCATGCTCAATATGCGGAGCAACGTGGGGAAGAGTTGTCGCGATGTGGCGATCAGCGCGGACGGCGGCGAAACGTGGAAGACGCAGTTTTGGGATACGGCGCTCAATGAATGCCCCTGCCAGGCGAGCATCGTGCGCTACAGCCGGGCGGATGGCGGCGGCAAGAGCCGCATTCTGTTTGCCAACCCGGACAATAGCGGGGCCAAGTATGGCGTCGTCAAGCGGACGAAGCTGACTGTGCGCATCAGTTACGATGAAGGTCAGACGTGGCCGGTAAAGAAGTTGGTGTATGCCGGGCCGTCATCCTACTCTTCGATCGTGCGTTTGCCGGATGGCAGTGTGGGACTGGTTTTTGAGGGGGGCGAGAAGCACCGCCGCGAGTGGATACGGTTCGTGCGGGTGTCGCTCGAGTGGCTATCCGATGGGAAGGACCGGCCATAGAGATTATTGCCTTGAGCAGAGACGGCCTCTAACAACACCTTCGGCACTTCTAGCAAGCGTCACTTGGCGCTACAAGTGGCATTGTGCTGGAATGCTGCAATGGGACTCGTCATCGAGCGCAAATGTCGCCGCGGTGTTCTATGGATTGCGTTGTCGTGAAATTGGTGGCTGACTCACAACTTCGGTGCTACCATTGCTGCTCTCCTTACGAGGCGATGCCTTTGTATTTCGCGGTTTTCGCTTACGTCGAATTCGAATCGGCCCCATTGCTTCTCTTGCTTCCTGGCTCATTAGATCAAGCACCGCTTTTGCCAAGTCTTCCGTATCGATAAGTACTCCGCACGATCGCCGAATTTCACGTCTTAACGCGCCGAGAACGCTTTCCGTGAAGATTCCCTTACCTATCGAAAACGCGCACATTGCGCTGGCCTTCTCCCAAAATTTGTCGAGATGACCCTTTTTTATCGACTGTTTGTGAATCAATGCCAAGTGTCTTGCTGCCTCATCAGCGTTACCGTCTTCAGCCAGCGAAACGACGAAGGCACGCTCGTATTCAATGCCTTCATCAAAGGTCAAATGGTATAGGTGCCATTCGACTCCGTTGGTCAAAAGAACCCACTGGTAGTTATTGCGAGAAGCGTAACCTTCTGCCTGTTCAATGTGCCTGTCGCGCAGCTTAACGTTTGCTGCTTTCGCTTCGACCAAGAGTCGTATTGTACCATCGATCTTTAGGCAGAGATCGACATACTTGTTTTTCATCATAGTTTCACTGGAAATGTCATCGATTTCGTATCCCAGTACATCTTCAAAGAATCGCCGAATGCGATCGACCGTATCTGATTCATTCAAAGCGCTTGCTCGGGCTTGTCTGAACTGAGGCGCAAACCGACGCACCTTTGCCCTGATATTGGGAACCATTTTGTGACCTCATATAACAGTTGCACGACTGCGATCTGTAATTGCGTTTCCGCAAGCCATACTACAGGATAATAGCTTGCACATTAAATTGAAATAACGTTGCATCACGCACGTAGCGAGCAAGATCTGCGTTTTGGCGGACGCCGGTTGTTTAGCGGAGGCGAATTCATTGCTGTTGTCGGAAGGCGTTAGCCCTTGGCTGCTGATGTGTAGGCTGCCGGCGAAGAATGCCCATGTTATCTCTTCCTTGGTGGGAGTGTCTTCGACTTGTGTGGAAATTCACCCAATTTCTTGCGAAAAACATGGGCGAATTAGCGGTCGTTTCGACATGATTGTACGTGGTAGAATTGCGGTATGAGCACCGCCACGAATGGATCACGACCGTTTTTGCCCGAGCATTTCATCAACCGCGAGTTGAGTTGGCTGGAGTTCAATGCGCGGGTGTTGGAGGAGGCGGAGGACGCGCAGAATCCGTTGTTGGAGCGGGCCAAGTTCTTGGCCATCTTTGCCTCGAACCTGGATGAGTTCTTCATGGTCCGCGTGGCGGGGCTGCGCGAGCAGGCGTTTAGCGATATGCCGCCGCAAGATCAGCCGGCCGATAGTCTCAAGCCGCTCGCTCAATTGCAGCGCGTGGCGAAGCGCGTCGAGCAGTTGGTGGCTCAGCAGTACGGCTGCTGGAACGAGGCGATCGTGCCGGCGCTGGCCGAGGCCGGGGTGAAAATCCACGCGATGAAGGAGTTGGAGGCCGCGGCGCTCAAATCGCTCGATAAGTATTTTCGCCAGGTCGTGTTTCCAGTACTGACGCCGATGGCGATCGATCCGGCCCATCCGAGCCCGCGGTTTCACAATCGCGGGTTGTATTTGGCCTCGATGCTGGAGCGTGTGAGCGGCATCGGGCCGCAGAAGTTGTTTTCCGTGGTGCAGGTGCCGCAGGTGTTGCCGCGGTTCGTGCCGGTGATGCCGGAAGACAAGCAGAACTTCGTGCTGCTGGAGGATCTCATCGCGAGCCGGTTGCCCGATTTGTTTGGCGGCTACAAAATCTTGGACCACGGCACGTTCCGCATCACACGTGATATGGACGTGAACCTGCTCGAGCAGGAAGCAGATGACTTGATGCGTTCGATCGAATTGCGGCTGCGAGCGCGGCAGCGGGCCGAAGCCGTGCGGCTGGAGATTTCGGCCGGGATGAACTCGGCGGTGCTCAAGATGCTCGTGACGGAAGAGGAATTACACTACGACACGAAGCCGACCGACACGTCGTATAGCGAAGTGTACGAGGTGAAGGGGCCGCTCGATATGACGTGCCTGCACGAACTCGTGCAGCAAGTCGATCGCAAGGATTTGCGCGACCCGCCACTGGTGCCGCGGCCGCCGGTGAACTTGCGGAACTACGATAACCTGCTCGCGGAGATTGCCGACCACGATATTTTGCTGCATCACCCGTATGAATCGTTCGTGCCCGTGTTGAACTTTATTGATGCGGCGGCGCGCGATCCGCAGGTGCTGGCCATCAAACAAACGCTCTACCGCACGAGTGGCGGCGATAGCCCCGTGATTCGGGCGTTGGCCGAGGCGGCCGAGAATGGCAAGCATGTGACGGCGCTCGTGGAACTCAAGGCGCGGTTCGATGAGGCGAACAACATCACGTGGGCGCGGCATTTGGAGCGGGCGGGCGTGCATGTGGTGTTCGGCTTCATGGGGCTAAAAACACACTGCAAGCTGGCGATGGTCGTGCGAAAGGAAGGGAAGAAGGTCCGCCGTTATGTGCACATGAGCACGGGCAACTACAACCCGAATACGGCGTGCATCTACACCGATTTGGGCCTGTTCACGGCCGACAAGGTGATGGCCGACGATGTTTCCGCGCTCTTCAACTTGCTGACAGGGTACTCGCAAAACCATCAGTGGCAGAAGCTCGTGATCGCGCCGAGCGACCTCAAGCGGCGGACGATCGAGCTGATTGATGAGCAGACGCGGCGGGCGCGCGAGGGCAAGCGCACCCGGATCATCGCGAAACTGAATTCGCTGGTCGATCGGCAGACGATCGAGGCACTTTACGAAGCGAGTCGGGCGGGTGTGCCGATTGATCTCTTGATCCGTGGCATTTGCTGCTTGCGGCCAGGTTTGCCGGGGATTTCGGAGAACATCCGCGTATTTAGCATTGTCGATCGCTTCCTCGAGCATAGCCGTATTTTGGTATTCGGCGAGGGGGCCAAGGAACAGGTGTTTTTGAGTAGTGCCGATTGGATGCCGCGAAATTTCGAGCGGCGCGTGGAGGTGATGTTCCCGGTAGAGGCCGAGGACATCCGCCGGCGAATTGTCGAGGAGATTATTCCGACGTATCTCGCTGATAACCAGCGCACGCGGATTTTGCAGCCGGATGCGAAATACATTCGGGCCACACTGGGCGACCAGGTTCCCCATCGAGCGCAAGTGGAACTACTCGCGCAGGCGTCGTCGCGCACAGGTGCCGTGGTGGCGAAAGAGCACGATTGGGCCGCGGCGGAGCTGTTGGTTTCACAAATGGAAACCGTCGGCGATCAAAGACGCAGCAGCCTTAAACAGAAGAAGCGGAAGAGTTCGACCGCGAAGTAGGGTGGGCACCGCCGTTTAGTCTGACCTGCTGAGGACTTGTTTTGTCCGCAGATTGCGCAGATGACCGCAGGTGAATGCGTGACTCTCGCGTGTTAGCCGCACAAGACTAAAATGCATCTTGATTCATCTGCGGATATCTGCGCCATCTGCGGACAATAAACGCGACGATATGAATTTGTCTCCCCAGACGCGTCTGCTCCCAGGACCATTGGGAAAGTTCGCACGATGTTGTATTATGCCGCCCGGCGATATGGGGCAAATCGTGACTGATCGCGCACGGGTCGCAGCGTGATGCATTCTTCATCTTCGACGGCGGCGCGGATGTGTCTGACGTATTCGACGATCGAGTGATCGGAGAACGGGTCGAAGCGGCGCTCGCGCAGGCCGCGGAGGAAGCCGCGCCAGCGGTCCTTGGTGCGTTGCCAGTGCGTTAACTGGCGAATTTGGCCATACGCGTTGAGATAAATCTCGCGGCCTTTGTGGCGGTAGCCAAACCAAATCGGCGGCACGCGCGTGACGATATCGTTGTTGTTGACCCACCGATACGTTTCAATCTGCACGTAATTCACGTAGCGGCGATTGCCGATCCGCGGGCTGCCGTAGGTGAACAGGGCCCGCGGATTGGATTTGATGTACGAGAGTTTGCAGCGGCCGGCACAAATGGCGGCCATCGCGGCGCCGAGCGAGTGGCCGCTGAACCACAGCGTCCGAGTGTTATTCACTAGCGCTTGTTCGAGGCGTGGCCAGAGGTCGTCGACTTCGCGCTTGAAGCCGCGGTGGACCCAGCCGGCCGTTTCGGCCATCGCGCGCTTCAAATCGAGGTCGGCCTTGAGGTCGTTCCAGTCGTCGGGCTGCGTGCCGCGGCAGGTGACCACGGCATCGTGCTCGTTGCCAAAAATATAGGCTTGCGCGCCGTCGTTATCGTAGTAGCGGATTTCCGGGAAGCCAATGCGATTGGCCAGAATGCCGGCTTCGCAACGCGAGAGGTACGAGAGGTTCGAGAGTTCGGCGAACAGCAGCGAACGCCGCAGGACGCTTAACGATTCAATGGGACCGGCGAGCTGCGAGTAGACCTGAGTCTCGGCAGCACCATCCAACATGCTGACGACATTGAAGGCAACTCCACCCATCGAACGATTCCCAACGCAAAGACGAGTGCGGCACCGGCGACTTGGCCGGTGCTAGCAAGCGTGCGGCGTGGCGCACCGCAACTGGTTCTTAATCGGCAGTTAGCACGGTTCTGTTTGAAACGATTAGCGAATTTAATCCGCATTCGCTTTTTTTAGCAGGTCGTTGAAGAACGTGCGTGCGGAATTTTGCGCTGCTAGCTGCTTTTGGCGATCTTCGTCCGCGATTTTTGTGTCGTCACGGAGATGGGCGTCGGCGGCGGTGAGCCAATCGAGGAAGAATTGCACGCTCTTCTTGCTGATGCGTGGCTGGCCGGCCTGCTCGACGTAATACGGGCCCGTCGAGGCGAACTGGTACATCTGCGGGTTTTTGGTGACGGCGCGAACGAGGAACCAGCCGCTAGCATCGAACGTAACCGGGGGGAGTTTGCCTTTGCCGTCCTTAAAATCGGCCAGGCGAACTTCCGCTTCCACCGCGCCGTTCTTGATGATTTGCAGATAATCGACTGGCACGCGGGTCGCCAAGTTGAGGCCGATTTCGAGTGTGAGCGGGTGGCCCTGCTCAGCGTGGAACACGTAACCAGGCGGTTCGCCTTCGACGAGTGGCCGCAGGAGTGGGCCGTTGGTGACGAACACGCGGCCAGCTTCGAGACCTTCCCACCACGTTTTTGGTGAGAACTCGGACCCGCAGTGGACGTAGACGCGATTCGTGCCGACGGGGTTGTCGTTGTCGCCCGAGCCGCTGCCGGCCACGGGCGGGACGCGAAAGCCGCAATTGAGGACATGGTAGTACACGATTTCGGACCAGCGGCCATTGCCGCGGGTGCCGGGGAAGAGCGACTTATCGCGCGGGCGGCCGTCCTTTTCGTTGTCGACGACGCCGTCGCGGAGTGAGTGGCGATGGATGAGATTGATCGCGCGAACTCGGTCGTCCGCGAGCCAGACGGGCAGGTTCCAGGCGTAGGGAACTGCGGCGATGCCGACTTCGGATTGCGAATTGCGGGTTGCGGATTGGTTGGGCGCATCGCCCAACAGGCTGGCGTAGTCATTGGTGTGGGTATCTTGCAAGCCTTCGGCTCGCAGGATGAGTGGCAAATCTTTGGCGTTGCGATTGAAATCGATGTCGCCGCCGTACCAACCTTCTTTTTCGAGGTTGGCGAAGCGTTTCATTTCGATCTTCTTCGAGTCGTCGGCGTGGCGTTCGATCTCGAATTGGCCGGTCTGGCCGAGGTATTCGGGCGTGGCTTCAAGCTCAAACGTGTAGGGCCCGACGCGGAGCGGGAGCTTGGCGTTGCCGTCGATGTAGAAATGGCCACCGAACTCGGCGGTGCCGGGAAGGTTCAGCTTGACCGGGCGTTTCGGGCGCGGTTTGGTGGAAGCCGCTGGGTTGGTTGCGCGGCCGGCGCTGAGGTGCATGCGCGCGGCGATGGGCTGCTTGGTTTCGCTGTCGACAATTTGGATCTGGAGCTCGCCATCGGCATGCGGTGCCGCGGAAGCGATCGGCAAGCTCCATGCCACGCCTAACAGGAAGACAACCAGATAAGTTCTGAACCGATTTCGTACCATTTGGCGGAACATGAATAGGTTTCACGCAGAGACGCGGAGGACGCGGAGAGATTACTGCAAGATCTGCTCTCTGCGTCCTCCGCGTCTCTGCGTGAGACATTTGAAAGAGAATGATTTTACATCTATCTTCAATGTAGCATTCGGCAATGTGGCCAAGCGAGCCTCAAAAACAGGCGATTTTGCGGCGGCGGCGTTTGCCGTAGAATGGTAGGTCAGGTTGTTGAGAAGGTTCTCGTACTCGGTGTTTAGAAAGCAATGGCTGTCGATCATTACGCGACGCTCGGGTTAACGAAGTCGGCGACGCCGGAGGAAATCCAGAAGGCGTACCGTAAGCTCGCGCGCAAGTATCACCCGGATATGAATCCGAACGACAAGACGGCCAAGCAAAAGTTTCAGGAAGTGCAATCGGCGTTCGAGGTGCTGAGCGATGCGGACAAGCGGAAGCGGTACGACCAGTTTGGCGCCGACTTCGAGTCGATGGGCGGATTCCCGGGTGGTGGGCCGGGCGGCGGGCCGCGCACGTGGCGCTACACGACGACCGGCGGGCCGCAGGGTCAGCAGTTCGATTTCAACGACCTGGGCGACCTGTTTGGCGGCGGCGCGGGAACGGAAGGTGGCGGCGGGTTTGCCGATTTGTTTCGGAACCTTGGTCGCGGTCGTGGTGGCCGGCGAACTGCGCCGACAGCACGCGGCGAGGATCTCAAGCACGAGCTGACCGTTCCGTTCAACACCGCGGTGATGGGGGGCGAAGCAGCGATCACGGTGCAACGCCAGAATGGTGAGACGGAAACGCTGCAGGTGAAAATTCCAGCCGGCATTGAGGATGGCAAGAAGATTCGTCTCCGCGGCCAGGGTATTCCGGGTCTGGGAGACGCGCCGGCCGGCGACATTGTGCTGACGATCCATGTCAGCACACATCCCTATTTTCGGAGGACGGGAAATCGGCTGGAGGTGCGAGTGCCGATCACGCTGGCCGAAGCGGCAACGGGGGCGAAGATCGATGTGCCGACGCCGCATGGCGAAGGGGGCAGGGCGGGTGTGATTACGCTCACGGTGCCGCCGAACACATCGAGCGGCAAGCGGCTACGAATTAAAGGGCACGGCGTGCGGCCAGCCAATGGCCCGGCGGGCGACTTGTTTGCCGAGATTCAGGTTGTATTGCCCGAGGGGCTGAGCGATGCCGAGCGACAGCAGTTGGCGGAGATTTCGCATCGGCATCGGCAGGAGCCGCGCAGGGAACTGAGGTGGTGAGGGAGGAGAGGCTGCGGGATGGGGTGGGTAGGGACGTGGAGGATACTGGGGTGAGGGGACAGGGGACAGGGAAAGACATCTGCACTCCGCTTTGTCCGAATTGAGAGTTACCAACGACAGTCAAGAAACGTTTTTGTAGGAGAATTCCATCCTGTCCCCTGACCCCTGTCCCCTGTCCCCTGGCCCCCCCCGCAGCACGTCAACATGAGTACTTTTCGCTACCTAATCGCGGCTGCTCAAGGGGCCGAGCCGGTGCTGGAGAAGCTTGATCCGCTGCGGCGGGCGGCGGTGGTGATGGCGCTCTTGGCACTGACGCTGATCGGGCTGTTCTCCGTTGTGTTTATCATGGTGGGAGGGCATTGGGTGCGGCGGATGGCCCGGCAGCGGCTGGGAAAGTCGGCGAAGGTGGCTGACGACAAGCTCGCGGAATCGCTGCAGCTGCGGAAGTCGCTGGAATCGGTTTTGCCGGAGGCGAAGACGGACGACACGATCCACATGAGCAAGTTGCCGGGTGATACGAAAGTGGACGGTTGAATCGCGTGGGAATGCTTTTTTGTCCGCAGATGACGCAGATGTTCGCAGATGATTTTTTGATACTACCCGCTCGAAAAACGAATGCAGTAGATTAATTCACGCTCTGCAGTTGTGTTCTTATCTGTGGTTATCTGCGAAATCTGCGGACTAAGAAAACAACGGTCGAATTCTGGAAGCAGTCTCAATGGAGTCGCAAGAGTTCCTGTCCGTCCGTCCTTGAATTAATGTGTGATCTACAGTTCCCAAAGCGATTGCGCCTCTTGCGGGCGAGTGAGTTTGAGCGGGTGTTTGCGGCGCAGAACTCGGTGGGAAATCCGCATTTCGTATTGTACGGGGCGGCGAACGACGTTGGCTTTGCGCGGCTGGGGATCACGGTTTCGCGACGGGTGGGGAATGCGGTGGCACGGAATCGGTGGAAGCGGTTGTTGCGGGAGGCGTTTCGGCTGTCGCAGCATGAATTGCCATGCCTGGACTTGGTGTGCGTCGTGCGAGCGCCGGAGCCGCCGAAGTTGACGCAACTCACCGCCCGGATATCAGAAGTGGCCAGTCGACTGGCTCGCAACGCAACGGGGACGGGAGTCAATTACCGTCGTCGACGCTCGACACCGCAGGACGCACCCGGTAATTGACTCCCGTCCCCTTGAAGATTCGCATGACGACGTTAACTCGCTTTCTGTGGCACTTGCCGGCCAGGCTGCTGATTGCCGCGACGCGGGTGTATCAATGGACGCTGAGTCCACTCATCGGCCAGCGTTGCCGGTTTGAGCCGACGTGCAGTGCGTACTTTATTCAGGCCATTGAGAAGTACGGGGCCGTGCGCGGGGCTTGGCGCGGCGTGCGCAGAATTTGTCGGTGCCACCCGTTTCACTCGGGCGGTTATGATCCGCCGTGAGCGGGCGCGTTCGATTTCAGGGTTCAGGGGACGAAAATTGGGAATTGGGAATGGGGAGTGGGGAATACGGAATTCGCTGTCTTGCATTCCCAATTCCCCACTCCCATTTGGTCATTCAGTAGTTCCAAGTTTGCCTTACGGTGACCACCCGACGTAAGGCATTGAACCATCGTGGTATAGGGTTTGAATCTCGTGAACGATCCAATCCAACATGCGTTTGAAGCGGAGTCGTTCCAAGCGGAGGGTTACGGCATCGCCGCAACCGTCCGCCAGTCGAGTGAGGTGCATCCAAACCCAGATGTTGCGCAGCACCAGGGCCACGGCGACGAACAGTAGTCGCAAGTGGGGTT
>JAKOXH010000005.1 GCA_029781135.1 Planctomycetota bacterium | reverse complement strand
GCATGTACAGCGGATGCTCCGGATTCAACAGTTCGCTCAAGCGAGCACCAAACAATTCAATCTGCGGAGAACGTGACTTGGGTTGCATTTTTCGCCAGCTTTCGAGGACATAGGAACCAAAACCTGGCAAATTTTAGCGCCACAACAACCGCTACGCACCCCCTATTCGTAGACACAACGCAGTTTTTCAGGGACGACTAGATAGCCCGACCATCTTGGTCGGGCGAGCTACCGGATCAACTTTGTGCGATGCCGATGCACGGATAGAGTCGCCGGCCGAGACGACCGGGCTATATGACTAGTAATCGACCTGCACTAGAAACAGGCCGTGCGGCGGTGCCGTTTGGCCGGCGCGGCGGCGGTCGCGAGCGGCAAGCACTTCGGCGGGCCACTCGACTGGCCGCTTGCCGACGCCCACTTCCACCAGCGTGCCGACGATTGTGCGGACCATGTTGTAGAGGAAGCCATCGCCGGCGACTTCGAACGCGATAAGGTTGGTATTGCCGTAGGCCAGGTTCTCCGCAACCGGCGAGTTCGCGTCTCGGAGAGACGCGATCACGTGCGGGCGTTCGACGGTTAGTTCGTGGATCGTGCGGATCGAGTCGGGACGTTCGGAGCCGGCGGTTTCGAAGCTGGAGAAGTCGTGGCGGCCGACGAGGCCCTGCCCTGCCCCGTGCATTCGGTCGGCATCGAGTGGCTGCGGGAAATGCCAGGCATAATGGCGTTCGAAAACCGACGGCGTACGCGCGTTGTGGATGCGATAACGATACCGCTTGCCAATGGCGTCGTACGTGGCGTGAAAGCCTTCACGCGCGTCTTCGACCGCGCTCACGGCGATGTCGTTCGGCAAGAGCGCGTTCAAGCCACGCAGCAGATCGTCGTTCGTCAGATGCGTTTCAGTCTGCAGGCCAACTGCCTGGCCGAGTGCATGGACGCCGGCATCGGTGCGGCCGGCCGCCGTGACTCGCAGTGACTCTTGCGTAAGGCGCTGCCAGGTCGCTTCGAGCGTGCCCTGCACCGTCGGCTTATCAGGTTGAATTTGCCAACCGGCGTAGGCGCGGCCATCGTAAGAGACGGTCAGTTTGAGCCAGCGCGTGGGCATTGAATTTAGCGTCGGCGGCGACGCCGAATTACTTAGTGTTCGGTTCGCCGAGGCAACGGTTGCCGGCGGTAAATTCGGCGTTGCCGCCGACGCTAAGCGATTGTTCGCGCTCAACTGACGGCGGCTTGCGTGCGGACCAAGAGTTCGGCAATCTGCACGGCGTTCGTGGCGGCGCCCTTGCGAAGGTTATCGCTCACGCACCAGAACGTCAGGCCGTTGTCGCACGACAGGTCTTCGCGAATGCGGCCGATGAACACGGCGTCGTCGCCATCGCAATCGCTCGGCTTCGGATACTGGCCCTTGGCCAAATCGTCGATGACCTTGATGCCCGGGAACGAAGCGAACAATTCACGGGCTTCGTCGGCAGTGATCTTCCGCTCGGTCTCCACCAAGATGCTTTCACTGTGGCAGTTGGAAACCGGCACGCGAACGCAGGTGGGGCAAACGCGGATCGTGTCGTCGCCCAAAATCTTGTGCGTCTCGTACACCATCTTCATTTCTTCCGAGGTGTAACCAGCGTGCTTGTGCGAGCCGATCTGCGGGATGAGGTTGAACGCGATGGGATGGGCGAACGTTTCGTACTTGTAGTCCTTGTTTTCAAGTGCCGCCCGGCTGCCGTTGATGAGATCGCGCTGCCCGCCGACACCAGCGCCACTCGTCGCTTGGTAGGTGCTCACCACCACACGGCGAACACGTCCGGCATCGTGCAGCGGTTTGAGGGCCACGACCATTTGGGTGGTCGAGCAATTGGGGCTCGCGATGACGCCCGTGTGATCGTGGACGGCATCTGGGTTCACTTCCGGGATAATGAGCGGCACCGTCGGATCCATGCGCCAATAGCCGCTTTCATCGACCACGACGCATCCCCGCTCCTTGGCCCAGGGCACAAAGTCCTTGGCCACGGGGTCCGGAGTGCTGCCGATCGCCAAATCGATGCCTTCAAAGGCCTCGGGTTTGAGTTCCTTCACCCGGTGCTTCTCGCCGGCGAACTCGATCGTTTTGCCCGCGCTGCGGGCGGAAGCGAGGAACGTGATCTTCTTATGGGGAAACTCCCGCTCTTCCAGCATGGTGCGGATAAGTTGGCCCACGGCGCCGGTAGCGCCTACGATCGCGATCGAGTCGAACACGGGTGGTTTCTCCTTACAGAACAATCAGACGAACAGCTTTCTCGAATTGGCCGCAAAGCACGGCTCTTGGACTATCCAATTTAGTCCCTAAGTATAAGACGACAGCCAAACGCCGACAATGTTCGGTGGATTAGCAAAAGAGGCCAGAAAACCCGATCTCACTCCCCTGCCCCGCCCTTCGTGGCTTTGCCGACGACGGCCAGCGAGATGCGGCGAGCGATCGGGTCGAACAATTTCCGTACCGTTTTGGGTGAAACGAATGCCAAATTGCCGATCAGCATGGCGAGGCCGAACGTCGGCATTCCGAGCGTCAGGGCGATGCCGCCATGTACTAGAATGGCCATGAGCAGCATCCACGGCCGCGTCAGTGCGGGCCACACCAAAGCGCAATAAAAGAGTTCCCAGAAGACGGTGAGGTGGGTGACGAAATTGATGAGAAATTCGTGTTTGGCGATCCACGTCATGTCCAGCGATTGGTATTCGTACATCGCGAATGCTAGCCAGCCAGCATCGCCCGTCACCCAAGGGCCGCCGAGGAGTTTTCCGAGTGCCGAAAAGAGATAAATGATGCACATGTGCACCTGGATCAGGCGGATCGCGAGATTGGCCGATGAGGCGGCTGGCACCTCGTTGCTGCCGCGACGCAATCGCCACAACCGATCGACCGAGTAGCGCGCACCGCACGGGCCGACGATTAGGTACAGCGCCAGCATGCAGTTCACTTTGTCGAGGCCGTAGTAGGCGCCGGGCGTAATCCGGTTGGCATACGAAACGGCGAACAGAAAGGCGAGAAATGCCATAATGCGGCTGAAGAAGCCAATCGTCAGCAAGAAGAAGACGACGAGCGCGCAAATGTGAACCGTCCACATGAGCTTCGGAGATTGGATGTAGTCGAAGTGGGACCACACAAGCCGCGCTTTGCCGACGGCCGGTCCAGGCCCATCGGGATCCGCTGAGGTGTGCACCTCGCGCATGAGGTCTTGCGGCAGCCAGCCGTTGGGACCGAAGAAATCGGTCAGGCCGAGCGACCATACCAGGTGGGTGTAGAGCAGCATCATGCCGGCAAAGACGCGGATGGCCGAGAGCGTCGTGGGGCTTGAAGGCGCGAACCAGAATTCACTCCAAGCCTCCCAGAGTTCGGCAACGTAATCGCGCGCAGCAGCAATCATCGCGGTCCCCCGATCATCCGATTGGCCACATTGGGACGATTACCCTGCCAGTACAGCGACTGATTTGGAACGGCCGGTGCCGCGGCAGGAGTAGCGACCGGCGTCTTGCGATGAACCGTTTCTTCAATCAACAACTCGTACCCCTTAGGGTCGGTGAGTTTGACACCTTTCTCGGCCAGATCGCGGGGCAACGGCCAGTGAGCGATGCGCTGAAGATGCACGCTTTGTGCATTTTCATTCACGCTCAGTAAATGCTCGCCATACGCCCGTAGATATTTCCGTTGCCACTGCTCGCCGAGCTGTTTGTTCTCGACCGGCATCTCCGCTTGATCGGCGAGCATCATGTGCCGGTGGTAGAACAAACGCGGCCAATCCAATTTACGGTTGGGCAATTCGCTTTGCTCAATAGGACGGCCGCTTGGGTCGAGCAGTTCATAGCGAATGACGTGGCCGGGACCGATGTCGGGAGCAAAGAACGAATGGCCGTGATTGAGATACAGAGCGTCCAGATACCACTGCATCGGCGGTTGTTGGGCGAGCCGCATCACCAATGGTGAACTGATCGGGATCGAAAGTGCCGCCAGAAAAATGCCTGCGAAATGCCAAATGATCACGACACTGATTAGTATCCGCAGGGTGGGGCCAAATCTGCCGTTGCCTTTGGAACCCCCTTCGCGCGGAGTGGCCGCGGGCCGCGGCTTGGCTGGCGGTTGCGGAGTTGGCGTCGGCTGACCAGCAGGTTTTACGGGAGCACCGACCATGGGCGGTTAATATGAAGTCAAGCGAAATGCAGCAGTGTGAACCGTTTGCGGTTATGATCGTCTTGGCGAATTGTGGACAAGGAGACCGGGAGACACAAAGACAAGGAGATTTTATGCAAGTCGAGCGTTCGTGTTGTGGTGGCCCAAAGTATCGTCGGTGCGTCTCGATTCAACGTATGGGGTTCGTTTCGTTTCGGCGGACCGACTGGCTGGGAATACTAGCAATACGTCGGGACCAGCCGCCAGAGCAATCGAAATGAAAAAAGCCCGCGTCCCAGCCAAACCGGGACGCGAGCTATGGCATTCGTATTCAGGATTCCCGCCCCAAGGCGGCGGGGCAATCCGCTCAAAACTAACGGGTCAACTTGGCGACCTGCTGGGTGCTGTCGTTCGCGAAGTTGACGGCAAGTTCCTGGTCCTGACCACCGGTGAGCTTGACCGTCCGCTCTTGACGCACGGTCTTACCATCGCGGGTCATCTCGACCACGACTTTGTAGTCGTCCCAAGTCTGGCCGGCCGCCAGCCTGCTGGTTGCGAACTGACGAACTTCACCGGTCTGCTTCGTTTCCACACCCGAGAGGGTCACTTTGGCTTCCGCAGGAACACGGAGCGTCAACCGGGTACGAACAGCGGGAGCAGCAGCAACGACGGTCGTCGAATAAGGCCGCGCGGAAGCATAACCATCGACGACAACACCACTGCTGGCGCTGCAACCATCGCACGTCGAAACCGATCCGCAGCTATCGCAATCGCTGCAACCACACGAGACGGTCGTATAACCGCCCCAGCAGCCGCAGCAGGAGGAGCCACCCCAGCAGCCGCACGAACTGTAACCACCCCAGCAGCCGCGCGAGCCCCAGCCCCCGAGGAGACGGCCGCCCCAGCAGCCACCGCCACCCCAGCAACCGCACGAGCTATAGCCGCCCCAGCAGCCGCTTGATCCCCACGAGCCACCCCAGCAGCCACCACCCCAGCGATGGCCAAATGCAAATGAATCATTGGCCGTCGCAGCGACGGCGCAGACAGCAACCAATGTGGCAAACAGAATTTTCTTCAATGTCATGTGTGAGAATCCTCCGAGTTTCCGTGAGACGACCAAACCAACCACCCCACTGGTAGCGGTTCACCGTTTAGGCATATGGGTAACAAGATACCAGCGCGGATGCACAATTCAAGTAAGCTGGGAAGAATTATCCGGTTTCGTAGAGAATAGCGACGACGAAAGCACGACTGCCCGAATTGGGGGTAGGTGCTAGCAACGTGCGAAAAGCCCTGGAAATCTCGCTCAGAATCGCGAATTACCCAAGTGACGAGCCTTCGGGCTGTCGCTGCCCGTCATTTTGCCGAAACTGGCTGCAGCCGCAGATTATCGAACGAGAGATCGCCCGTTCCTCCTAGCAAGCCGATCCGAATGATTGCCTCCCGGGCTTTTAGCGGAACGCGAATGCGAGCCGATTCTTCACGCCAGGCAAACGTGCCGGTGAAGGCGCCGACCGCTTCCTCGGCGATCGTAGCGCGACGGTCGTCGTAAAAGGTAACCAGGATGCGAGGGAGGTCATCCGTAGGCATGCCGGGGCGCACGTTCTCGCCGCTGACCCAGTATTTGAGTTCGAGATTCGAAACTTGGCGGCCATCGACGGCAAAACCTTGCAACGCATGACAGCCGCGTCCGGGATCCCCATTGTGGAATTGAACGTATTGCTTGCCGTCCGGCGCCGACGGGTCGGACTTTAGCATGAGTTGCCGAAGGTAGTGCCAGCCGGCTGGTTCCGTCACGGCGTTCTTTTCGCCATCTTTATCCTGAGCGACTTCCTCGAAGCTCCCGTTGGTGAGCTTGGGATGAGCGCCATCGGGTTTGATTTGACGCTGTTCTTCGGCGGCGCCGGTCATCGGTACGAAGAGTGTCGCGCGCAGTGCTTCAGACTTAAGTGCGCCGTCTTTCTTGCGCATGAGATACAACGTTTGCCGATAACGCTCGCCGACGGGGATTACCATCAAGCCCCCTTCGCGCAATTGATCGACGAGTGGTTGAGGAACCTTTTCCGGCGAACAAGTAACGATGATTTTGTCGAAGGGCGCGACTTCCTTCCAGCCTTGGTAGCCATCGCCCGAGCGCGTGTGAACGTTGTCATAATGCAAACGTTTCAGGACGCGTGTTGCCCGTCGGCTGAGCTCATCGACGATTTCAATGGTGTACACGTCACGGACGAGCGGACTGAGGATCGCCGCTTGATAGCCGCTGCCGGTGCCGATTTCGAGAACGCGATCATTGGGTTGCGGATCGAGGGCCTCGGTCATCGAGGCCACAACGAATGGGGGGGAGATTGTTTGGCTATTGCCAATGGGGAGGGCCATGTCGTAGTACGCGCGCTCGCGCAAATTCGGCGTAACGAATTCATGACGAGGTGTGTTGCGCATCGCCGCGATGACGCGCTCATTCTTTACGCCCGCGGCGACGATTTCCTTGTCGACCATCGAATTGGCCAGCCGTTGCCAATTGTACGCCGGCTGCGCAAAGCCAACCACGCAATATGCGCTGTGAGCACATACCAGCGCGCACGCTACGGCCACGCCGCGTTGAACACTCAACATGTCGAAGACCTCATTGCGAAAGGCCCTCCCCTGATCGTGCTAGAATCGGGGGCAGGGCCGCAGCAACCACGTTTGCCGCAAAACGACCACCCTTGTTATCATACCATTGGAACGTTCGGGCGCGGCAGGGAGAGGTTTGCCGTTGATTAAGCCAGGACATCGACTTGAGTGTGTCTTGGCCTCTCATCGATTGTAGCGCATCTTGGCGGCCTCGTTGCACATCCTGTGAGTAGTCCATCCATGCTTCGCACGGTAATTTCGTTGCAATCCCGTTTATCGATCCCGTCTCCATCTCTGCCGGCCTTATTAGCGGTCATGTTTTGGGCCTACGGCCAACTCGCGTCCGCGGATGACTACTCTTGGATCGGCGGGGGGTTGTCGCCGGTGTGGACCGATCCGATGAACTGGGCCAACCCGAATGAACCGGTCCCGATCACGTATCCTGGCGCGGATGATGTCGCCATTTTTTCGAATCCAGCCGCAATCTCGCTGGAGGGCGATCAAAACGTAAACGCGGCGGAGGTGCGGTCGAGTGGCGTCTCGTTCACCAATGGCACGCTTCAAGTGAACGGGTTCAACTTGATGCGCGTTGGCGTCGTGGCGCCGGGTACACTCGACCTTGTGAGCGGCGGTAATATCAACGGCAGTGGAACGCTGGCGGGCGTTGATGCCGATGGGAAGATCTGGGTGCGTGGCGGCAGCGCTTTGCACGATGGCAATGTAATCAGCATCGGGTCGACGAGCACGGGTTTGTTGCAAGTGGTGGGCGGAGGCGTGGCAACGTCGGATGGTCCAATACTCGTCGGCGATTTCAGCAACGGTGACGGCGACGTCGTTGTTGCCGAACTCGGTAGCGCTCTTTCAGCCAAGACCTCCATCGTCGTGGGGAACTTGGGCAACGGCTCGCTGATTGCAAATTCAGGCGGCAACGTGCAATCGACCGGAAACTTCGAAATCGGCGGATCCGCGTCCGGCATCGGGCAAGTCAATGTGTTTGATGCCGGGACCACGCTAACGGCGGGGCAACAGCTCGTCGTGGGGAACAGCGGTAATGGGCTGCTCAACATAAGCAGCGGCGCGACGGCCACGGTGCATGGCGCGCTGATCGGCAGTTCTTCTGGATCACAGGGCAATGCCTACGTGCAGCAAGTTAACTCGCAGCTCGAAGTGGTCGGATCGCCACTGACGATCGGCAGCTTGGGGCAAGGGCTCCTGGACATTACCGACGGTGCCCAAGTGAACGTTCAGGGTGCCGGTACATTCGTCAACTTGGGGGCCAATTCGAGCGGCAATGGCACGTTGCGCGTCGAAGAGGCGGGCTCGCAATTGGTCGTCGTCAATGGGCCACTGGAAGTCGGGCAACAGGGAAAGGGTGATTTGCAGGTGGCCCAACAAGGTTCGGTCGACGCACAGAATTTGCTGATGGGTTCCGGCAACGGGCAACAGTCGACCGGAATGATCAGCGGCGTCGGCAGTTTCGTGCAGGCGCACGAAATGGCAAGCATCGGCACTCAGGGCAAGGCAACGCTGAATATTTCTGGCGGCGGTCAGCTCTTCAGTCGGGGCGGAACCATCGGCAGCGGCGGAGAAGGCGGGGTTGTCATCAGCGACAACGGCAGTAAGTGGCAAGTGGCTGAGCAAGATTTCAGCGTGGGGGATTCGTCGAAAGGAACACTCACGATTCAAAATGGCGGTGCGCTCGCGCTGGGTGGCAGTAAGACCGTGGGAATTGGGATCAAGGCGGGGGGAGATGGGTATTTGTATGTGGCTGGTGCGAGTTCGCAACTCAGCGCGAATCGAGTGGAAGTTGGTGTGGGGGGTCACGGGATGTTCACCATCCGCGACGGTGCAACCGTTTCCGATCTTGATGTTGAACTGGCAAGTTCGTCGAATTCCGAAGGGACGTTCATCGTCGACAACGCGAGTTTGACCGGATCGATGGCTGCCGTTGTGAACGTCGGCGGTTTTCAGGGGGGAACGGGCACGTTTCAGGTGCAAAATAATGGCCAGGTCTCGGCGAACGTGCATGTGCGAACAGGAGAAGTTCAAGTAACGAGTGGCGGGCAACTCTCGGCCAGCGAACTGGTGGTGGCGACGGAAGACAGCGAAGCGGGCCAAGTCACTGTGCAGGGCGCGGGATCGCATTTACAGGCTGGCGGCGAAATCGCTTTAGGCGCGTTGGGCGATGGTCATTTATTGGTGCAGGATGGCGGTTCCCTGAACGCTCCCAGTATTCGGCTACGAATCGGCACCCAGGCGACATCGTCGGGGAGCATTCGGGTGCGCACTGCCGGCACGCTGACGGCCAACGAGATTTTCATAGGTTCCTCACCAGCAACGCTGGAAGTTTCGGGCGGCGGCTATCTCCAGGCAAATTCCACGCTCGAGCTAGGCACTGGCACGCTGCAACTTGTCGGCGGCCGAATCGACGTCGGCGACGTGCCGCCGCTTGCCTCACAGGTCGATTTTGTGAACGTCGGCGCACAGGGCCATTTCTCAGCGGGTTCGGCCGTTCCGAATCTGCACAACTACTCCGGCGACGTGCATGTCGGCGGATCGCCGGGAACATTAAACGTCGTCGGCGCGTACATCCAGGATGCCGGGGGAGCGACGAGTTTCAGCATCGCCGGGACGCAAGCCGGCAGCGAGTATTCGCAGCTGGTTGTCGGCGGAGATTTACAACTCAGTGGCAGACTGACATTCAATTTTGAGAACGCGTTCGAACCGCAGGCGGGCCAGACGTTTGACCTGATCGCCGTCGGCGGCACAGCGCAGCTCACCAATTACCAGATTGAAATCAAGAATCTGGCGCCTGGCTTCCAGTACAGTTTTGACCCGATTGCCGGCGGTTATCGGCTCACCGCGCTTAGCAATGGAGACTTTGACCCCGCGTTGCCCGGCGATTTCAGCGGGGATGGCGTGGTCGATGCCGCCGATTACGTCGTGTGGCGCGAGCACCTCGGCACGACGTTGACACAAACCGATTATGACACGTGGCGCGCTCACTTCGGTGAATCCGCCGCTGGCGCACCCTTCGCCGTGTCTTCTGCCGTGCCGGAACCGACGAGTTGGTGGCTCATTGCGATCAGCGTCGTCGGCGGCCTAAGTTGGTGGCGGTCCTTTCGCCGCTAAGTTCGTCGAACTGCCGACCATAGAATCGCGAGGCGGTTACCGCTAGAATCTGCGAGAGTTGCGTTGCCATCGCACCGCAGCAGACGACTTCCCTTGGTGCGCCCCTGCCCTGCCCTTTTGATTTTAGAAATCCATGACCTCGGTTGCCGAAACACGCGCGAAGTTGCGGGCACTCATGCCTGCCGCGAAGAAATATGCCTATTTCGACCATGCGGCCATGTCGCCGTTGCCGCAGCCGGCGGCGGATGCCTTTCAGGCGTGGCTCAAGGAGGCGGTCGAAATTGGCAACCCGGTGTGGGGCGAGTGGGTGAAGGGCATTGAATCACTGCGGGCCGCGGCGGCGAAGTACATCGGCGCGCAGCCAGAAGAAATTGCGCTTGTGAGTAACACGACCAGCGGCATCAGCCTGGTTGCGGAAGGGCTCGATTGGCGGGCGGGCGATAACGCCGTTACGTTTGCCGATGAGTTTCCGTCGAATGTGTACCCGTGGATGAACCTCGCCGGCCGCGGCGTGGAGACGCGGCGGGTGGAAACCTCGCGCAGCGGTCGGCCCGATTTGGATCGCCTCGCCGCTGCGTGCGACTCGCGAACGCGCGTCGTCAGCGTAAGTTGGATCGGCTTTGCGACCGGATACCGGCACGATGTTCGCAGGATTGCGGAGATTGCCCATGCGAAGGGCGCACTCATGTTCCTCGACGGCATCCAAGGCTTGGGCGTTTTTCCGCTCGATGTGGATGAGTTCGGCATCGACTTCATGGCCGCCGATAGCCATAAATGGTTGCTGGGGCCGGAGGGGGCGGGAGTCGCCTACATTCGCCGCAGGCATTTAGATCGACTGCGCGCCATTGGGCCGGGGTGGCACAGCGTGAATCCCGGCCAGGACTTCACGCACATCGAACTCAATCTGCGACCGACGGCGGCTCGCTACGAAGGCGGCACACAAAATAGTGCCGGTCTGTTGGCGTTCGGCGCCAGTTTACGGATGCTCCAGGAACTGGGCGTCGAAAACACCGCAGCGGCCGTATTGGATTTCACCGATCGGGCGTGCGAACGGCTCGCGGCGATCGGCGCGACGATCGTCTCTGACCGCGATCTGTCGCATCGTGGCGGCGAGCAGCGGTCGGGTATCGTGTCGTTCGCGATGCCAGGGCGCGACCCGATGGCCCTCAAGCGCCACGCGATGCAGCAAAATGTCATTTTCGGTTGCCGCGCCGGCCGCCTACGCATCAGCCCCCATGCGTACAATAATGAGGAAGACCTGGATCGGCTGGTGGAGGCACTTACGTCGTACCGCGAAGGTTGAAATCACTTTTGTCCTACTTTCGGGTTGCGGATTTCGGATTGCGGATTGCAGTCGTCGAATCCGCAATCCACAATCCCAAATCCGCAATCGAAAATCATGTCTCGCCGTGCCGTTTACACTGGTTCGTTCGACCCGATCACGCTCGGGCATCTCAACGTCATCGAGCGCAGCAGTCGACTGGTTGACGCTTTGATCGTAGGCATCGGATTGAACATCGAAAAGCAGCCGTTGTTCTCGGCGGAAGAGCGGGTGGAATTGGTCGAACGGGTGACGAAGCCACTGGGCAACGTCGAGGTGCGGCAATTCGATGGGTTGGCCGTGAAGTTCGTGCGCGAGTGCCACGCGCACGTGATCATTCGCGGCGTGCGATCGCTTTCGGATATGGACAGTGAGTTCACGATGACGCTTGCCAATCGCAAACTGGACGCCAGTATTGAGACGGTGTTCCTTATGGCCGATGAGGAGTTCTCGCACGTTTCCAGCTCGCTCATCAAGCAGATCACGCCCCTGGCGACGGACGAAGCGCTCGCGAGGTTTGTGCCGAAGGCGATTATCCCCGACTTGCGGGCGAAGTTGCCGGCGAGCTAAACCGCAAGCGATGCGCACGGGTCGTCGGCATGACGCTGGTTATTGGAGTGTCTTCAGACTACAAGATCACCTTCACCAACCGCAGGCCGATGGCCGTCAGGCCGATGGCGGCGAGCACTGTCTTGGCGGGCTCGTACCAGTTTGGGGGCGTCTCTTGCGGGTGTTCGTTCACGGTGGATGCCGGGGCACTAGTGGAAACTAGCTTGGGCAAGGCGGTGGGGCCGTTCGAGGCTTCGACGACGGCTGGCTGGGGTGGCGACCAGGGTGAACTGGGGTAATCGACTGGCGACTCCCCCGCTGGTTTCGCGATCGGCAGGTTGACTATTGGCGGTGGTCGATCGGCGACGGCAACTTGCGCTTGAGCGTTCGTTTGATCGAGATAGGGTGCCACGGCCGCGAGAAAATAGCGCACCCGCGGCGAGAAGGCGCCCATCGTGGTGCCCTGCCCTGCCCCGAACAGCACGCCGGCGAGTTCGCCCGATTGGTTGAAAATCGGGCCGCCGGAATCGCCTTGGCGGGCTTCGACATCGAGTTCGACCATTTCGTGCGGGTAATTCGGCTGCGGCGCGTAATACGTCGTGCAACGGCCGGTGGCAATGCGGTACTTGCCGCGACCATAGCCGTGGATGGTGAGGACATCGCCGGGTCGCGGCGGCTGGGCCGCGATTCGCACGGGTTCCACCCCTGGCGGCCGCCAGACGACGAGCGCTGCCAAATCCCAGTCCTGATCGACTTGCAGCGGGCGGGCGTTCGAGCGGAAGCCATCGGGAAACACAACTTCGACCATGCCGACGGCATCGCGCACCACGTGCCAGTTCGTGACCACGAGGCCGTGCTGGTCGCGGACACCAACAAGCGTACCGCTGCCGTAGGCGGTCGAGCCGTCTTCCGGCACGATGATTCGCGCGACAGCCGGATGCGGTTTGACATCGCCAGGTAGCGAATCGTACAGCGGTTGGTTGCCGCCGCCGAACAGGAAGGGCAATAACGCGGCAACGCGTGGATTTCCGTCTGGCGGTGCGAACGCAACGTCGGCTTGTGCGCTGTTCGCGACGATCGCGAGCAGGCTCGCTCCCATCATCACAATTCGCACTGCACGGCCCATTGCTATTCTCGTCACATCAGGGATTGGAGCCCGCAGCGCGAGCAAGGGCATTGTTGCAGGGTGTCATGCCGATGACTTTGCATAGTCATGGGAAGTGTGGTCAACATGCCCACGCCGAGCCGTGGGCATGGCACCCTGTGTTTGGTTTGGTCCACTTGGCCCTTGCTTGCGCTGCGGGCTCCGAACGATTGAAGTGTAGCCTTCTTCGCATTGAGGTCGTCAGATGAGAGTTCCGAGAACCCTCACCCCGGCCCTCTCCCAGTGGGAGAGGGGAAGAACCTCTAACTCGCACTGGGTCGCCAGTCGCCGCGGCGGCGGCTTTCGTTTTCGAGAATCATCCGCAACAGGTGGGCACGCACATGAGTCGCTTCATCGTCGCGTTTGCTCGCTGGTGTGGCCTGGTCGCGAACGCGCGCGACGAGCTTGTCGAGCCGCACCAAACGCGGCGCTCGCTTCGCGGTCGCTAGTCGTGGAAACAGTCGGACAGATTTAATGGTTTTTCGTGGGGAATTGCGGAGCATGGTAAATCTCCTTCGCACTAAGCTGCGATGGGTCGGCCACCCTTGAGGTCCTCGTCTCGCGGCGGAAAGCTGCAGCCGGCGTTGTAGGTGTCTTTGAGCCTCTGCAGTTCGGCACGGAAGGCGCGCTCGGCGAATTTGGTCAGCGTCAGCCGCAGCGGGAAGCCGCCCAAGTGGACGGCTGCGTCGCGGGCTTCCTCCAGCAAATCCTGCGGCAGGTAGAGCGTGGCCCGTACCTTTGGGGATGCGGCGGGAAATTTACCGGACATGTTTGGCTCCCAACATCCGCGAGCGTGGTTCAAGTGGCAGACAGGTGGGTGGAACGAACGTCCGTGCCAAGTGGGGGCCGGGGCTTCTTACCCCGGTACGGTGCACCGCCGATCGCGCTCGCAGTTCACGGCGGCAGGTGCGGTCGGTCGGGCTTTAGCCTGACGGCGTTCGGCTCGACCAATTTCGGTCAGGCTGAAGCCTGACCTACAAGGTTCATCGGACGTTGGCCGACGAATCATCAAACGTCAGACGTTTCGCGGAAAGGTCACCGCCAAGCGGATAGGCGGTATGCCGGACAAGAATTCCGCAGGCGTTAGGGTTTAGTAGCGTTCGCTGCGGCCGTGAGGATGGCGTCGACTAATCCGTCGCTGGTGTAGGTTTCCGCGATGATGGAAGGCGTGTGGCCGAGTTCGCTCAGCACTTCCGCCGTCAGCGGACTGATGGCGGCAAGTTGCGTTTTGCGGAGAGAACTGCCGAACATGTGGACCAGGCTGCGAGCAATTGCCGAACTGGTAACCGTCGCGATATCGATTTTTCCGGCCGCCATCAACTCCGCGATTTGTTCGTCCGGAGTCGTGACATCGCGGCTTTCGTAGACCACAACTTGTTCAACGATCGCCCCGCTTGCGGCGAGCATTTCAGCCAGGATCTCGCGACCGCGGCTGGCGCGCAATAGCAACACGCGCTGGCCGCGCGTTGGCGCTGCCAGTGCTTCCGCCAATGCCTCCGCTCGATAATTTTCGGGACACAAATCTGCCCGCAGACGATATTGCGCGAGTGATTCCACCGTGGCTGGGCCGATCGCCGCCAAGCGCGCATTCGCCAATGCCCGCACATCATGTCCTAATGCGAACAGTCGATTCAGGAAGTGCTGCACGCCATTCGCGCTCGAAAACACGAGCCATCGGAATTCTCCTAGGCATTCAATCATGCGGTCGACGGCCAACCAATCGGCCGGCGGAGCAATTTCAATCGCCGGCTGATACAGCACGTTGGCACCCAGCTCACGAAGTCGGTTCGCTAACTCGTCGGCTTGATGCACGGGGCGCGTCACCAAGACGGTTCGACCAAACAGCGGTCGCGTGTTGAACCAGTTCTCCGGCGTGCGCTGGCGGGCCACATCGCCAACAATCAGCACAGCAGGTGGCCGCAGTTTCGATTCGGCGAGTAGATTCGACAGTTCGCCCAGCGTCGTCGTAAAGGTCTGCTGGTCCGGCCAAGTGCAACGCCGAACAATCGCAACCGGTGTGTGGGGCGACTTGCCGTTCGCAATTAATTCACGGCTCCAATGAGGTGCGGTCGTGATCCCCATGTAGAACACGAGCGTGCCGGGGAATTGGGCGAGTGCGGCATAATCGAGCGTGTTGTCGGCTTCCTTATCTTGCCGTTCGTGGCCGGTGACGAACGCCACGCACGACGCTTCATCGCGATCGGTGAGAGGTATTCCAGCGTGGCTGCTGGCGGCCGAAGCGGCCGTCACGCCGGGCACAATCTCGTACACAATGCCAGCGGCTTCCAAAGCGGCTAGCTCTTCGGCCATCCGGGCGAAAATCGCGGGGTCGCCGCCTTTCAACCGCACCACGGCTCGGCCTTGCGTGGCGTGGCGAATCATGAGATCGCAGGTTTCGGTTTGAGACATGAGGCGTCCGTGGCCGTGACGTCCCAGACAAACCAACTCAGCATCGGGCCGTGTATGAACAAGTAATTCTGGCGCCGCGAGATAGTCGTAGAGCACGACATCGGCCTGACGCAGGCACTCGGCACCGCGCATGGTGAGCAGCCCCGGGTCGCCCGGGCCGGCTCCCACCAAGTACACTTTGCCGGCTGAACGTTGCATTCTGTGTCTTCCGAACTGCTCTAAGCCTCTTAACTTACGTTAACTGATGACTATGTGCGTTAAAAGCGGCGTGCTAAAATGAAGCTGATTCTCACCGAGAAGCACAATCTTCACGAGTCCTTGGCGTTCATGTCCGCACAGCAGCCAGCGCGTTCGAGTCGCACGTTTTTGCCGCCCGTGACGGCCGCCGTTCGGCAGCGCTTGCAGGCAGTGTTCGAGCATGGCTTACGATCTTCGGAGAAGGCGGACTACGACTACGCGCACGATCTGTTCACGCAGTGCTTGGTCGAAGATCCGGCAAACCTGATCTACCTACAGCACTTCCTTGGCAACCTCGCGCAGAAGTACGGCAACAACAAAAAAGGTGCTCGGTTCGCGGGGCTACGCATCAGAACGTCTCGGATGGCCCTCAACAAAGCGGCCGGCAAAGGGCAATGGCGCGAGGCCTTTACCGCCGCCTGTGAGGCGCTCAAATCAAACCCCTGGGATACGAGCACGCTGCTCGACGTGGCCGACGCCTATCACCAAATCGGCAGCGATGAATGCCAGTTATTTGTGCTGCGCTGGGCGCTCGATGTCGCGCCCAAGGATGTGACGGTGAATCGCAAGGCGGCCGAAACGCTCACACGGCTCGGTCAATTCGACCAGGCCATCAGCTGCTGGCGCCGCGTGGAACAAGCCAAGCCGGGCGATGAAGAAGCGGCCAAGGCGATTTCAACGCTGAGTGTCGAACGAACGATTCAAAAAGGCGGCTACAGCCAAGAGTTGTTGCAAGGCGCGGTGACGGATTCGGCGGAACTCGAATCGTCGGTACGCGAACGGATTGTTCAAAACGCCGGCGAGGGCCGCAAATCCTGGTTGGCACCTGCCCCGAGCCGAGCCGAGGGCGAACGCGAAAAAGAGTTGTTAGCCGCCATCGCTAAGGAGCCAGCCAAGACGGAAAGCTACTTGGAACTCGCGGACTTGTTCACAACGCAAAACCGATTGCGGGAAGCGTCCGACATCCTCGGCCGGGCGCTAGCCGCGTCTGGCGGTGGAGATTTGCAGATACGCGAGCGGCTGGAAGAGGCCCACCTACGACACGCGCAGCATCAGGTTTCCGTGGCGCAGCAGCGTGCTGAAAAAGACAAGACGCCAGAATCGATCGAACTCGCTCGACGGATGGCTGCTCAGGCCAACCAGGCGGAATTGGAAGTTTATGCCGCGCGAGTCGCCCGCAATCCGGGCAATTCCCTGCTCCAGTACGAGTTAGGGTTGCGCTGCAAACGGGCGGGCAAGTTCAAAGAGGCAATCCAGGCTTTCCAATCCGCCCGAGACGATACCCGTCACAAGGCCCTCGTTCAGTTGCACCTGGGAGAGGCTTTTCAACATATCCGCCAGTTTCGGCTCGCCCTGGGCAGCTATGAGGCCGCCATTCAGGCGTCGGATGATTTCCAGCAAGATACCAAAAAGCTCGCGCTTTACCGGGCTGGCGTTTTGGCGGCCGAACTCGATGAGCGCGAAAAGGCCGAAAAATACCTTACGCAGCTCGCCGCCATCGATTTCGGTTACCGCGATGTGGCCGAACGGCTGGACAAACTCGCTTCATTACGCGATAGTGTGTGATTCCGAAGTCGTAAGGCTTAAGGCGTAAGTCGTTAGGGGCGGACATATCGCGTACTTATTGGTGGCCAATGTCGGTCGCCGGCCTCTCACTTACACCTTACGCCTAACACCTTACACCTTTCAAAAAATGCCCAATACAGCCAGTGCCAAGAAGCGGATGCGGCAGGATTCGGTCCGCCGCGCCCGGAATCGTTCTTCGAAGTCGACCTTGCGTACGCAGTTGCGCAAAGTGCGTGCCGCCATCGGTTCCAAGAACGTCGAGCAAAGTGAAACCGAGTTTCGCGCGTTTGTGAAGAAGCTCGACAAGGCGGCCGCCGCCAATGTGATTCACGCCAACGCCGCCGCGCGAACGAAGTCGCGATTGTCCAGTGCGATTAAAGCCCTTAAGGGCAAGTAGCGGTCGTCTGTGGGCGATCGTGTCTGCTTGGCGGGTAGCTCATTGCCAATTTGCTGAAGTAGCAACGGCTGTTACCACTCAATCTTGTGTGCGTCGAAGATCGGTCCTTCGACGCATGTTCGTTTGTAATCCCATGAGCCATCGGGCTGGCGGACGCGTGTGACGCAACTGAAGCAAATGCCGATGCCGCAGGCCATGGGCGTTTCGAGCGAAACATAGCAGCGTGTGTTCTCGCGTTTGCACAGGGCGGCGACGGCGTGCATCATTGGTTCGGGACCGCAGCACACGACGGCCCGATTCTCGCTGGATGTTTCCGCCAGCACTTGGCGCAAGACTTCGGTTACAAAGCCAGGGTGGCCGATCGAGCCGTCGTCGCTGCTGAGGCGCACATCGATGCCGGCTTTTTTGAAATCGGCCACGCCCGCCAGGAACCCGGCCGACCGTATCCCGTAGCATAGCGTGACCTTGTGGGCAGATTGCACGCTTCTTGACGTTGCACCGTAAACGCGGCGACCTAAGTATTCTTGCCCCAGCGCCAGAAACGGCGTTTGGCCGATTCCGCCAGCCACCATGATGAGATGGTCGGTTGCTATTGCGGGAAAGCCGTTGCCTAGCGGCCCCCAGACGTCCAATTCGTCGCCCGCCACGCATTGAGCCAATCGTCGGGTCATTTTGCCGACCGTGAGGTAGACGATGTCGATGCCGATTGGTTTTCCAACTGAGTCGCAAACGGTGTCGTAGAGGGCAAGTGGCCGCCCCAATAACGGGTCGTTCAGGCCCGCTAGCCGCACCATGAGAAACTGGCCCGGCACAATTCTCTTGGCAATTTCTGGGCACTCGAAACGCATGCGGTAGGTGTCCCGTGCCAAGCGCACATTTTCGACGATGGGCACGCGCGCTTGATTGGCCGAGTCGGCGTAGTAACCGGCGTGCAGTGGATTACGTTCGGTCGAGGATCTCGGCATGATTGCTTAGGCGGAATGGCCACAAAAAACACAAGAAGTCACAAAAACTGCGATGAAGCACAAGCGTCGGGGCGAAAGAAATCGCACAGTCATTTATGGCCTATTCGCGGAAATAACCCTCAAATTGAACAGGAGATAACAGAGCAAACAGAGGCAGACATCCCAAAGTTCGAGGCAACGCTCGTCGTGCGATGTTGAAATACTCTGTTCTCTCTGTTATCTCCTGTTCAACCTGCAAACGACGCGGCTAACAATCCTCCTGGGGTCTGCGGGGCAATTCTATTTGCCGCCAATGATCGTGGGTCCGTCTCTGCGCGGCTTGTGCGGTTGACTGCCGGCGTACTTTTGTGTTCCATGAGACCTCGGTGGCTTCCTACCGCCTTTGGGAAATTGTCGTTCCTTGGGACCTTGCGCCACGGCCCGCTGCAACGCCTCAATCTCTTGTTTCGTAAGCTGTCGGACAGCGCCCACCGGCATCTCGCCGAGCCGCACGGGTCCGACGGCAATGCGTTTGAGCCGCTGCACCTTATGACCCACGCGCGCGAGCAAGCGGCGGACTTCGCGGTTTCGGCCTTCGTCGAGGACCATTTCTAGCAGGGTCGAGCGCTTGCGGCGGCTTTTGATGCGCACATGCTTGGCATGGGCGAAACCTTCCGCTAGGTAAATACCCTTGTGAAGTTGAGCGAGTACATCGCGCTCCATTTGTCCCGCGACTTGGACGTGATACACTTTTTCCACGCCGTGCCGCGGGTGCGTGAGCCCATTCGCTAATTCGCCGTCATTGGTGACGAGAATTAGCCCTTCGGTAGCAAGGTCGAGTCTGCCGACGCAAAATGCCCGCGGAGTGTTCGGCGGCAGTAAATCGGTCACGCGTGGCCGTCCCGCCGGGTCGCGTGCCGTACACACGACGCCGACCGGTTTGTTGACGGCAAGGTATACGGGCTTCGGTCGCGGCAATACTTCCCCGTCCACCCGGATTTCCTGGGTGAGCGGATTAACGCGCGTGCCCAGCTCGGTCACGACCTTGCGATCGACTTCCACGCGGCCAGTAAGAATCAACTCCTCACAATCGCGCCGACTGGCAACACCGGCCTGCGCCAAAACTTTCTGGAGTCGATCGTCCGATTCAACTCCTTCCTTCGCAACGGCAAAAGGTTGCGAACGCAGTGCTCGGGACCGCCGCGGATGCGTACGCTGGGAACGCGATTGCGATGCGCGCGGCTGTGAATTCTTTCGGGACTGAGACTTTCGAGGGCGCATTCGAGCTGACCGAGCGTGAAATGGCACGTTCTGGGACAATACCTGCACATGCCATGATAGGCTGCACCGTAACCAACGCCCAGGGGGAGGCTCGGCGTGTTCCGTTAGTAAGGGGCACGCTGCTGCGGAGGAAATGAGTTCGTGTTCGCAGGTGGGGCCGGCGTAGTGACGATCGGCGCAACCGGCGTGCCATAGGCAGCCGGTGGCGGTGCGGGGGCTAGAGCGGGAGCCGGCGAGGTAACGATAGGTGGCGGTGTCGTCGCCAAAGGCGCGGCGGGCTGTGCCGGCGCGACGGGGAACGGCGAACTCGTCACCGGCGGCGCAGCGACTGCCGAACCGGGAACGGGCACGGGTCGCAACATTTGCCCTGGTCGTTGCAAGCGCGCTCGGTCGACCTCGTTCAAAGACTGTTGATAAGCCAGCGGCCGGCCACCCACAATTTCCGGCCCCAGGTCATTTAGCGGATAGGGATCGTGGTAGATGGCGTCTGCGCGCTGCGCCGCCGCAGGCCCCGGATGGGCGAAGTTCGGAAACCGAATATACCGCTGCGCTTCCGGCGAACAGCCGCTCGTGGCAAATACCCAAGCCAGGACCGCCCCGAGGGCCTTCCAATCGCGAGCAACTAATTTTGGCTTCATATCGATCTGCCGACGGAGGCTGGACACAAAACGGCGGCAGATTATAGAGACCAACAGGCGAACCGGCCAAGCGATGTTCGGTCGGCAAAATCAAGGCAAATACATATCCAAGACCGTCGCCCTGCCCTGCCCCACGATTTCGGCCGGCAAGGTGGCAGCCGGCACGAGGACGGTCTCGCCTCGATGAAGAGACCGACTGTTTGATTCCGAAACCAGTTTTGCGTTGCCATCAATCACAGCCAAAATGTGAAACCGATGATCGGCGGTAATTGTTTGCGCAGCTTCAACAGTGCGGCGATCGAGCACGAACTTATCACATGCCGCCAACCGCTCGATGTTCGTCTCGCCAACTTGCGAGGGTGTTACCGCAGCGACCGGCCCGCGCGCGAAATCGATCGTCGCCAGCGATTGCCGCACGTGCAATTCGCGCGGCTTGCCATCGCGGTCGACGCGATTCCAGTCGAACAGCCGATACGTCGTATCGCTAGCTTGTTGAATCTCAGCGACGAGCAACCCGGCGCCGAGCGCGTGAACCGTGCCCGCCTCGATCAAAATGCAGTCTCCCACGCGCGGTTCAAAGGAATGCAAACACTCAGCGCACGTTCCATTAGCCACGGCGCGTTCGAGCATCGGTCGATCAATGCCGGTTTTCAAACCAGCGTACACTTTGCTGCCCGGTTCGGCGGCGAGAACATACCACGCTTCGGTCTTGCCCAAATCGGGCGGAGTCAGTTTGGCTGCTTGGGCATCATTCGGATGTACTTGGACGGAAAGCGTTTGGCAACAGTCTAAGAACTTGAACAGCAGGGGAAACTGAGTCAACGGAACATGACGTCCCAGCAGCGCTGGGCCAGATTCGCCAACAAGTTGATGCAGCGTCTTACCCGCGAGCGGGCCCTCGATGACGACGCTTTGATCGGCCCCATGATCGACGATCTCCCAACTCTCCGCAGCGCGAGTGAGCGTGCCCAGTGGTTTATGCAGCTCCGTGGCCAGGCGGTTTCCGCCCCACAGGTAATCGCGCAAAATCGGTCGAAATCGTAGCGGGCCAAGTGTCGCCATAATTTTCTACAAACTCTCCGTTCAATTCCGCCAAACACGAAATTTACTCGGTTCCGTATGAATTAGCAGTTCCATAAGTATATGCCGAACGGGAATAGGACCAAGTCGAACGGCTCAATTGGCCCTGATGCGCCGCGTCGGCACATTGTCGCGCGACAAATCGGTAGTTATCATCGCTAATAGTGGCATTTATTGCCATTTTCGTTCCAGACGGCCGTCTGGCTCCCCGCACTCCTTCCTCTTGCCCCTCCCTTGCCCCGCGTGCATCGCCCTCATAACGAAGACCTGTTCGAACACACCAAGATGACGTTCGGCGAGCACCTGGAGGAGCTGCGCTTTTCGTTGGTGAAGGCCGTGTTGTCGTTGATCGTGGGTGTCCTAATTGGGTTATTGTTCGCCAATTACTTGGTGGCGTACGTGCAGACGCCGCTGAAGAATGCGCTCGAAGACTATTACACTGGGCTAGGTGCCAAGCAGTATCGCGACTATCTCGAAAGGGAAGCGGCCAACGGAGCGCCCGTTCCCAAAGACCTAGACGAGGCCGCACGGACCTTTGCCGAGCAGAAGCTGATTATGGAGGAGCGGTACGTCGATTTTCGCGACTTGGCGACGCTGCTGAAGAAGCTCGTCCCGCAAGCCATCGACTTATCGGCCATACCAGGGCGCAAGCCGGACGAGCCGGTCAAGCTCGACGATCTGGCGATCTTCCGCACTTACCACCGTGTCGAGGACGATTCCCGTGTGCGCATCGTCGGCTTGCGAATGGAAGAGCCGTTTGTCGTTTACATGAAAGCGGCCATCGTACTCGGCATCGTGCTGGCTTGCCCGTTCGTGTTTTACTTTATATGGCAGTTCGTGGCCGCCGGCCTGTATCCGCACGAACAGCGCTATGTGCGAGTGTTCTTGCCGTTCAGCTTGGGGTTGTTTATTGCCGGCGCCGCGTTGGCGTTCTTCGTCGTCTTTCGTTTTGTCTTGGCATTCCTGCTGTCGTTTTACGACTGGATGGGCATCGATCCCGACGCCCGGATCAGCGACTGGCTCACATTCGTGTTGGTGTTGCCGCTCGGCTTTGGCATCAGCTTCCAGTTGCCGCTCGTGATGTTGTTCCTGGAACGCATCGGCATTTTCACCACGCGCATCTATTTGAGCAATTGGCGGATTTCCGTGCTGGTGATCTGCTTCATTGCGATGGTGCTCACGCCGAGCGACCCGTACAGCATGATGTTGATGGCCACACCGCTGGTGGGCTTGTTCTTCTTTGGCATCATGCTGTGCAAATGGATGCCCCGCCGCACGACGCCTTTCGGCGATGTGATCGAGTGACGCTATTTGACAGCATCTACGATAAGAGCAATTGCTCGTCGCCAAAGGCAGCGAACAGCTCGTCAAGAGGAGCGAAGAGTGCGTTGCCTTCTGCCGCACTTGGCAGAAGCTCCTCTTGGCTAACCAAACCGTCGAAGCTGGCGGCAGAAGCGTTCGAGGCTGCCGCCAATGTCGTTAACAGCGCGCACTCGTAATTCTGATATCCACTATTCTCCGCTGCGAGTACGGGAACCGCTTTCCGGCGATTAGTGCCGGACTCAATCGTCTCCATTGGGAAAGATGCTGGCGATGCCATGGAAACTGCCGCGACGCCACTCGCACCAAATTGCGCTTGCCACGCGGTGTAATCACCCGCATCGATTAAACCGCTGCCGTTGCCATCGGCATCGGCATACTGAGCGACCGCTTCACCGAGCGTTTTGCGCCAGAGCACATAGTCGGCCGCATCGACCGTTTGATTGAGATTGTAGTCGCCCACGAGTGCCGGGCCGGAACCCGACTGCAATTCAAAGGCCCCGATGTCGGCAGCGCCGCCCGCGACACGGGCGAAGCCCAAGCCCCGTTGATCGGAGGCGAGCCCGGGCAAGTTATCACCCATATCGATGGCAGGGCTCGCCGCGCTGAGGGCATGGGTCAGCGTAGGTCCGCCATTGTTTTGCAGAGGGCCAAGTTGTGGGTCATCGGTGGAGACTGTGATCTGCCAAGATCCGCCCTGAGAGCGAATCAGGTTGTTGCCACCCGTGATTATCAACTGGTCGGTCTCACTCGCAGGGACCGCTTGGAATTCGACCTGAAAAACGCTCTTTTCGGTTTGGCCGATGATGGTGCTCCAGATGTCGGCAGACGCCGTGCCATCTTCAGCCGAGATAAAAATGCCGCGCCCTGTTCCGGCGGCGGTCGTATTCGTGATGGTGCTATTATGAACGATGATCGAACCGTTGCGGCTGAATATGGCGCCGCCGCGACTGCTCGGCGCACCATTAAGACCATTTCCGCTTTGCAGCGCATTGTCTGAAAATGTGGAGTTCGCTACCGAGAGGGTTCCGGCATCGTTGTAGATCGCGCCGCCGCGGGCGGAGCCGCCCTTCCCGCCAGGTCCGCCGTTTCCGCCGACGGCCTGGTTACTGTAGAAAGTGCTGTTCAATATCTGCACCGATCCTTGGCTGTAAATTGCGCCGCCGCGGGCCTCCTGGCCATCCGCGCCGGGCATCACGCCGTCGTCGGCATGCAGGTTTCCATTGGTCAGCGATAGATTTTCGAGCTTCAAATTTGCCGCCGCCGTCACGCGAAACAGACGCATTCCAACGGCGTCGCTCTGGCTGATCGTGATCCCCCGGGAGTTGCCGCGAATGGTGATCTCGGATGATACGACAAGCGCTGAGGCGCCATTCGTAAAATCATCAGCAACCGTGAGTTCAATGGTGCCGGTCAAGTCGGCTGCGAAGTCGATTATGTCGGCGCCGGGCGTGTGATTCGCATCGTAAATGGCTTGCCTAAGAGTACCGATTTGCTGTCCAAATCCAGAAACGGGTGCGTCGGATAAAGTAGTCACCATCATGGCCAACACGCGCCGGTCTTCCAGCGCCTCGAACTTCAACTGGCGACTGATCGTATTTTGTGGCCGGCGGGCTGCCCGTTTTGCTGGGAAAAGTCCGGACCAGTTCTTCCAGTTCAGCGTCATCATGGAGGTGCCTCGCGAAGATAGGTGTTACTCAAGACGCCAGATTTAGTGGAGCGAAACTGCCCATCTTAACGGCTGCGAGAAAGAAAGCAATCATGCCGGGGCGGGGAGACAGGCCAATCCGTTATTCCCTTTGGGTGGCGCGCTGGGTCTTAGAAGAGCATGGCGGACTAAGGAATCACCGACGATTCCATGCCCCTTGCAGAGCCTCGTGGACGTGCCACGCGTTACGCCGCATGAAGCAATTGACTGTCCGTGTGTGGAGAGAAGGGTGACGGACTTCGTAGCGATATTAGCCCGGCCCGATTCTGGGTTGCGGAAAGCTGTTTCGCGACTGTCGGGCGGCCGAATACCCACCTGCCGGGTAGCCCTGTCCGAAAGGTCAATCATCCAAAATCAACGAGAATACGGCTCCCGATTTGAGTCGGAAGCCGGTTGCGAAAGCGTGGGGCGACCAGCATCACGCAGCTTGCTCAGCTGCCGCCAAGTTGAGCGAGGACGCCAGCGCGGTCAGTTTCCGGTCGGTTTCCTTTTCCTCATTGAGTGTGGCGTTCAGCAAGTCGACTGCTTCATTTCGTCCGAGCAACTGGGCGTAAGTTACGAGCGAGCCGTAGGCCGCGATTTCGTAATGCTCGACTTTTTGTGCGGCACTAATCAAGGCTGCATCGAGCGTTGCCCCGCGTTCTTCTTCCTTGATAAGTTGCTCTCCTTCCGTCAATAGGCCCTCCATGCCGGCGCAATGTTTGCCACGCGCAACTTTGTTGATGCCTTCAAAAACTCGCTGCAGGCGTTCCACGTGCTGCTCGGTTACCTGCTGATGTTCTTGGAACGCTGCCCTCAGGTCTTCATTGTCGACCGCCTTGGCCATTTTTGGTAACGCCTTCGTAATTTGTCGTTCCGCATCCAGGATGTCGCGGAGTTCATAAATAAACAGGTCTGCCAAATTGGAAATGCTCATTTCTGCGTCCCCAGTGGTTTATGATCAATATGATCCACCTAGCGTTGGAACCCGGTCAACAGCACCTGTTGAGCGCACCGCGAATTGCCATCGCCGCCTATCCTCTTGATTTTCGGGTTTCAACATCGAACTCGTACTTTCGTAGCGATGCGCGGATCCGCCCGATCCGTAGATAGTCAGCCGACGCAAACGGCATGCCCGGTTGCCCAGGGCTCGTCCCGGGTGGATCGTGTCGCGTAACTCTGCCGCAGTAAATTGGCAGGGTCCTCAATTTGCGGACTGCGATCAATTCTTTCGACCGGAATGGTCGGCACATTGTTTGCGTTGAGGTGCGCTTGGTTCAAAAATCAACCCATTCCGTCGAGGGAGTAGATGATCATGGCTCAAGGCACATTGTTGAAAAGAGGGGTCGAGGCCGGCCAAAGTGCATACTCTGAAGGGCGTTTAGCCAAAATGATCGAAGAGCAATCAGCAAAATTGCCCTCCGATGTATTTCTTTGGGCAGCAGGCGGATCGATGATCGCGTCGCTGGTGTTTCAACTGGCGGGCGACCATCGTAAATCGACCTTCGTCGGCCAGTGGGCTCCCGCTCTATTAATCCTCGGCCTGTACAACAAGCTCGTAAAGCTGCATGGTTCCGAGTGAGGCAATCGAAGATAGACGAGCGCGATCAGTAAACAGGCACATCCGCGACGTACCTGCTTGTGCGCAGGTTCTTTGTAAATAATTGCGCTGCCAATGAAACCTCACATTTCGCTGTAGCCGAGAATCGGCTCGCCGGCATCGGCGGTTGCTTCGGCCGCGGCCGCCAGCGACATTTCTTCGGCCGACGCCGGCATCTCTTCGGCTACGCGCACTTGCGTCGCTAACCAGAGGCTGGCCAAGGTGGCAGCGGCTGCGATCCAGCCCACCGTGCCAAAGTGCTCGATATGATTATTCTTGGCCTGTGTGACAATTAGCCCGCCGAGGTACGCCCCGAAGCCGCTCGAAACGTGCTGCACGGAGGAATTGGCGCTGAGAAACGCGCCCCGCCGTTGCGGCTCGACGCTACTCGTCACCATCGCCATGGCCGCAATCATGCGTCCGACATTACACAACATGAGGAGGCCAAACACGGCGACGGCTGCCGCGACGGGAACCGGCGGCAAATGAGTGATAACGACAAGGAATAGCGCCGAACCCGGCGCGATCAGTCGATAGATCGTTAATTTGCCAAAACGATCGGCCAGTCGCCCGATCACCGGCGCCGCGAAGAACGTGAGACCGCCACCCGCGATATAGACGAGCGGCAGTTCCTGTTCGGTCATCCCCACATTATTCACCAAGTAGGGAGGCAGGTACGGAAAGACGGTGAAGCTGCCGATCATCAATACGACAATCAACCCGAACGCATATAAGTGATTCACGTGAGTAAACGTTTCGATGAGGGAGCGTAGAGGGTGCGCGTGGGACTTCCCCACGTGTGCGTCCAATCGCGGCAGCCCAAACGGCGCGATCATGAGGATCGGCAAACCGGCAATCGCCAGCGCGACGAACGGCACGTGCCAGCCATAATTCGTACCGATAAACAATCCCAATGGCACACCCGCGACCGACGCCAATGCAAAGCCGGTCATGAGCGAGCCGGTCGCATGGCCGCGGCGCTGTTCGGGAAACACGTCGCCGACAATAGCCATTGCCATTCCGCCCAGGATCCCGCCAAATGCGCCGGTCGCCACGCGAGCCGCGACAAGTGTTTGGTAGGTAGGGGCAAACGCACAGCACAGCGTGCCGATCAAGAAGCCGGCATACACCCCAAGAAACGAGGTGCGCCGAGGAAATCGGTCGACGATCGACGATGCGACCAGGCCGGCCGCTCCCGCGGCAAACGTGTAGGAGGACACGATCAAGCCAAACTCGGCCGGACCAATGCGCAACGTGCGCATCAGTTGCGGGCCGAGCGGCATGACGATCATGAAATCAACGACCGACGTAAACTGAACCGCCGCGAGAATGAGGACGACGATCCGCTCGCGACGACGCGCGTCGGCTGATTCATCGGCGAGCACTTCGGACGACATCGAATCCATCTCGGCGGCCATTCCCGGCTGTACGTTACCGCCGCATGATGGCGTACACGTCATCTTTACCTACGCACGTCTGATTGTCCCGCCATTAAGCTGCCTTCGCAAGCGACGGATAACGCATGGAGTGACCTCCTATGTCCGGCAGTGACAGTTGATCGAGCAGCAGGCGTTTCGCCGACCACGGCGTGGGGCCCGGTCGTGGCTAAACGGCCGATCCGTGTCAATGCAATCACCAATAGTCACCTTAGTCAATGACGCGCAACCCGGTGTTGATGCTATAAGTGGTATCCGAAGAGTGTCTGGGAGGGGGGACGGTCCTCATTTCGTCGGATCTGTCCTAATTCTTGCTCGGAACCATGGGGACTGCCCCCTAACACCGGCGAAATAGGGACAGTCCCCGACAATTTTTCGGATAGCCTCTAATTCCGCCCGGCGCAGCCAAGCCACCGGCGGTGTCGATGAGACACCTACCTTCCATCTTAGGTTCGACGGAAAAAATCGTGGTAGGCTGCGCCGCGCCCCCGATCCCCTTGAATTATCGCAAGCGCAGGCGATTCGCAACCAGTCCTTCAGCCCTTTACTTTGATCTTGTGGGCCTTCGATTCCTCTGCTTTGGGCAGTTTGATCGTCAGCACGCCATTCTGATATTCGGCCGCAATTTCACTTTCGGCGACCGCGCAAGGCAGCGTCACCGACCGTGAAAAATTGCCATAGCTGCGCTCGACCCGATGAAAGGTCTTGCCTTTCTCTTCCTTTTCTTCGGTGCGTTCGCCGGTCACGGTGAGTAGGTTGCCGCTGATTTGGATGTCGATATCCTTGGCGGTGATGCCCGGCAAATCGATCCGCACTTCCAGGGCGGTGTCGGTTTCCGATAAATCGAGCGCTGGGGATAGGGCTTCCACCATCCAGCCGCCGTTTCCTTCGCCGAAGAAACGATTACGGAGGTCGTTCATTTCCTCGCGAAGCGCGGCAAACGGTTCGCGTGCCCACAACGAAGGTAGGCGTGTTTGTCCACGTGGTACAATGGCTTTCATAACTATACTCCTTTCGAAAACTGTCACGCCCAGACATTAAACATGGCCCAGGCATATTGGCTTTTCGGCACCTAACGCAACAACTAAGAACCAACGTTTCAATGCTCGATTGGGAAATGAGCAATGCGCATTCCGCCGGCCACTGCGGGGGGTGCCCGGTGGCGGCGAAACGGCCGTTCCGTGCCAACGCAAGCATCGATAAATGATGAAGCAGCAAGCGCCGTTCCCACCCGCGTTGCCCGGGCAAGTTGTCCGGTACCGACAAAATGAGGCTAGTTTTGCAGCGACCTCGCCAGCAGTGGACGGGACGCCCGTGCGATGGGCGAAAACGCACGCGCGGAATCGCACGCCTGGTCCGTCTCACGTTCCATCCGTAAAGCACGGACGCAATGCGAGAAAAACTGTGTTCAGCTGGTCACCGAGGGGACAATCCGTATCCACTTCCGTGTACATTTCGGTTGACTTCGGCATTTCGAACGCCTGCAACTGCAGATCGAAAAGTTCTGGCCGCGCTTCGGACGGGTCGCGTTGCCGCGCCCGGCGTTCTTCAATGCGGGCGATCGCAACCGAACGGGGACATGTGCAGAGGATCAACAGTGGCATTGCCCCATGGCACCGCGCAAGCTGGTAAGCCTGTTCGCGCAGAGCGGCCGTCAAGAACGTGCCGTCGAGAATCGCCGACTCACCGTGCCGCAGACATTCCGCGGCGTGCTTGAACACCGCATCGTAGATTCGTTGCCGCAAGTTGGGTTGGTACAAGGCTTCGCCGTACGCGGCCGGCGAATTGCTGGTGCCCAGCAAATTGCGCCGGCAGTGGTCGGTGGAAAAGCACGCCAGACCCAACTGCCGGGCAAGTTCCGCCGATAAAGTCGATTTGCCGGCGCCCATCAGTCCGCCGACGACGAGCAACATCGGCGGCCCCAATTCAGCGGCATGAATATCGGCCAGATGAAGGTACTGTTTGAAATGCGTGTCGTCTCGCGATTCGCCGGATTGCTGCCGCAGGCGTAGCAGTGCGACTTTCGCCCGCACGCAGGCGCGGTAGCACCGATAAAAGGCCGATAAGTGTGCCGGCACGACGTCGCCGCAGATTTGTTCGCAGGCGGCCATGATTCGATTGCCCAAGTCCGCCGCCCCGAGATGCTCGCACTCCATCGCCAAAAAGCTCAGGTCGTCCGCAACATCGACGTGCCGTAATTCCTCGGAGAATTCCACGCAATCGATCACGACCGGCCGGCCGTTGAAGAAGACATGATCGGGGCGCAAGTCGCCGTGGCCATCGACAATTCTCCCCTCCGCCACCCGCTTGGCAAGCGTATCGGAACGGACATACAGATACCGCAACTGGGCAGAGATTGTTCGCCGAATGCGCGGCTGGTCTCGCTGCGGCGCCGTGAGGAGCACGTCGCGATTGGCACGGATGTGACGCTCCAATGTGTGTTGGTATTCTTCAGGAGTGACAGCTAGTTTCGGCAACGCGCGATAGAAACTCGCCAAGTGATTGATGATCGCATTACCGTCTTTCGTTGTGAGACTTTGCGCTCGAACAAGAGCGGCCAGGGATTGCGAATCGTTCAACCGCCGCATCTGAACAAGCCAGTCGATGGGGGCGCCCTTTCCGTTCACGAGCCACTCGCCAGTGTTCGCCTGAGTAAGTGGAAGCACCGCTATGTAAATTTCCGGCGCCAAACGTCGGTTGAGGCGCAACTCCGCGAGGCAGGCACGGTGCCGCAGTTCGGGAGTGGAGAAATCCAGGAACTCGAAACGCATTGGCTTTTTCAGCTTGAACGCGAACGGCCCGGCCAGGAACACCCAGGATATGTGCGTTTCAACTATTTTGATTGCCGCGGGTGAAATCGAATGCGCATCGTTGTTGCGCGCAAACTGGGCAATCGCTACGGCTACATCGGCAAGTGCAGGGAAACTCATCGGAGTTCCTCGTCGAATACGGCACCGATCGAAGCCGCGTATGAGCCAATATCAAAACGCCGGCCTTCCCGCGCCGTTGCGACCGGGGGGCAATTACCACGGTCACAACGGCGCACTTCCTTTATGCAACAACTTCCGTGCCATTGCCGCACGGCGCCGCGTTCGTTGCCGAGAGCAGGCAATAGGGACCAACAACCGTTAAGACGATGGCAGTCGTAGTTTTTTGAGCGTGCTCCATATCCAAGAAATTGCTTCGGCGTTGGCAGTTTGAGCGCGTTGCGGCCCAATAACAAGGCGCACACGGGTAAATTCGGCCGCGCATCCGGCATTGGCCGATCGCATTCCATTGCAAACGGCACGGCATTACAAGACTTTGCGATTTGGACTTTGGCAGATTCGAGAGAATGCGCAGTCTGCCATATATCTTAGACGTAACCGCGCGACAATCGCGCGGTGGCGCGATTTGCGCGACTCAGGCGGATTCATCGCCTTTTGAACGCTGCACCGCGCGCAATCGAGAAAGCACGCGATGCTTGGCGACACGCACGGCATTGGCCGTCATTCTCAACTCCGAGGCGACGACCGGGGCCGTTTCGCCGTCGACGGCGGTCCGCCAAAAGGCCTGCCAAATGTGGGGCGCGAATTCCGCTCGGATCTTTTCCAATTGACGGTCCAGTTCGGTACGAGCGGCGGCTTGCTGGGGAGAGGTGGCGGGTTCGTCATCATCTGGCGGATTGCCCTGCAATAGACCCCACACTTCGGGGGGCAGCGTCACTACCGTGCCTTTCGCCCGATAAACGTCGATGATCTTCCGCCGCGTGATCGTCCACAGCCACGCGCGAAATGCTCGTGTCTTCGTCGTGTGCCGGAAATTACCCAGTTTACGATGCACACTAAATAGCACTTCCTGCAGCACGTCCGCAGCGTCGGCATCTTGCAGCTGGGCATACTTCGCCCAGTTGAAGATCATCGAACTGTAGTTCCGTACCAATCGCCACCAAGCGCGCTCGGCGCCTACAGAGGCACCGGCCAACATACTTTCGGAGGTCGCCAACGGATCGGCGGAAGATGCGGAAGAAGACGAAGTCGACATGGAACGACCGCACTATCTGTCGTGGCGTGCCTCGGCCCAACGGGTCATCGGAGGCGAGACGCGGGACAAATAGCTCCAGGTGGTGATGCGGCAGTTCGCGAACCGGTGCATTGTTGAATCGTTTCAACTGTCGAGCCGGGACGGAATCGGTCGTGCTTCCGTCAACGTGCCACCGCAGAAATAAGAACGAGTCTCTTCACTTCCACGTTAAGCTGCCATTTTCAAACTGCAATCCCCCCGATTGCCGGGCACGGGTTGCCTTGGCGGCGCACGACGCAACAATGGTGAGGCTTGGGCTGCGGCAACGAGTGATTTCTGCGGGTGCTCACTGGACCTTTGCCCGTGTTATAGGCGCTCGATTGAGTTGTCCAAAGGGCTGGAAACGGGGGCAAACCGCGTGGCGCGGTGCCAGTATTTCCGGTCTAAAGAGACGAACGGACCGTGGATCAGTAGAACCGCGGCGGCGTCGCAAGCTGTGGACGGCGAATGATCTTGTAACTACGAATTCCAGGAATTTGCGAACGAGGAGAAACGGTGAAGATTACTACTTTTGCGCTGCTCGGAATCTTGCTCTTTTCAACGGTGGCCCAAGCCCACGACCACGGTGATGGTTTTGGTTTCGGCGACTCCGGCGTTGGCGGCGACCTGGGCTTTGGCCTGGGCCTTGGTTTCGGTGACCACGGCGACGATCACGAAGGAGATGGCCTATTTGGCGAGCATGGCCTGGGCTTCCTCAGCACGGATCGTATCGCCCAACTGCAAACGCGGTTTTCCGATAAATTCGATTCGCTCAAGACGCAGTACGACAACGGTGTGGCCAACACGACCGACTTCTTTTCGACATCGACCTACGACACGATCCTCAGCAATACCCAGAAGCTCTCGAGCCGTTACGATCGGTTCGTAACCGGTGTGGACAACGGCATTACGCGAATCGGCGATACCATTACGCTGGTCAACGACGACATCTCATATCTCAATGATTTGCTGGCGCAATATCAGTCCGATACGACGATTTCGGCGACGAAGCTTGACCGGATAACCACGCGGATCAATAACTGGATCGATCATCTGAATTCGAAAGTCGATTCGTTGACGACGGCTCAGACGACACTGAAGACGAATCTGCCGACGTACCAGACATTCCAGACCGATCTGTCGACGTTCCTCGACACCATCACCACAGCCGGCGGTGGAACGAGCAAGACGACGACAAGTGTGCTGAAATCGTTGGCAAGTGGAACGACGACTTTGTCCGCTGCCTTAAGCTCGGGTTCGTTGGCGGTACCGACCACATTGGCTGTGTCGGCCAGCGCCGTGCCTGAACCAGCGGCGGTTGTGTTGCTGACAATTTGCAGCGTGGCAGGATTGCAGGTGCGGCGTCGACGCTCCTAACGCCGCGAGTATTCACAACGACAGGTCATTCGAGCCGAACGCCCACTCGATCAGCTTCGCGTGGGCTTTTTATTTTTTTGGCGGCGGGGCGCAACCAATCGCCCAGCAAGTTCAACGTTCGTTCGCAGCCAGGTCGCGGCGAACGGCGACGACGTCGCCCGTGCGAGCGGCATTGTCGCGCTGTGCGTAGCGCTCGGCCGTGCGATAGCACAGCGATATCAACTGGTTGCGCGTGGGTTCGTCCACGGCATTTAGCCGCTTGGCCAAGCGTTGCATGCCTTGGGGGTTTTTCTCGGCCGTCCGTGAGAAGTTGCTGACAAACGTCAGCGTTTCAATAACGTTTTGATCGGCCGCCTTGTTGATCCAGGGTTGCACCGTCTTGGCGATCACTTCGACGCCCAATTGCTCCACGTAAATGAACGAGTCGATACGGACCGTAATGTAATGTCGGCCATTCGTCTCTTGCATTCCCGATGAGCGAACCAGCATGACCGATTTCGCTTTCAACGGCGTGACAAAGGGCGCGCCGGTATACGCTCCATCCGCGTAAACGACCGCCAAATTCTGGGCGTTGCCGCCCCAATTACTGAACAGGTAACGCACCGACCCATTCGTACCAGCGCCATCGGTACCGCGGTAAATACCGTCGGGCGATCTTTCGAGACTGACTTGCGTGATGCCCATCACATGCCACACGTCGATCACCACCTCGGGATGCTGCAGGAGGAACGTGAAAAGATCGGGGTCGCAATCGATGATGCGCGTCGGTAGCCGCCGGTAGATACTGGCATTCTTGACGATGAACTGCGCCGTGCTGCGGTTTGCCGGCGACATCTGCTTCCACGGAATCAGCCGCACCGCATCGTCATGCGCCGCCCGGCTCGAGGTGGCGTCGGTGGACGCGTTTTCCGCGGATGGTGAATTCGTTGTGCGGAGAGGCCCAGAGTCAACCGGCACCGTCTGCGCGCCGCATACACGTGCAATGGCAAAGGCAATTGCCAAGCTGCCGGCCCTGCTGATAGCGGTGCGCGCAAATCGCTTCCACCTGCTCCGGAAAGAGTTGCGACCACCCATCATAGAAGTCCCCCCGCACCGACTCGTTCGAGCGCACTTGCCAGCATTCCGTTAAACTGTATCGGTCTCATAAGTATTTCGGACAGGCGAGGGACTTCGCGTCAGCAATTCCGCACGCCAGCGACTGCTGGCGCAAGCACGAATTGGAATTAGCGCTGACACCCCAAGCGAATGCAACAATTTCTCTCAAATGACTCGCGCTATCGATACGGCAAACATTGGCCTTGCTCGGCAGGTGCACTCCCAACGACAATCCCGCCCCTTGTTCACTATCACGATTCGCCGGAGCACTAGGGTGCTTGCAAATCTCAAACGTCGTTCCTCGTTGTATACGTTGCCCATCGTCGTTGTGATCGGGTTTTCGACGGTGGCTGGGCTAGCGGCCTGGCAGCGGTCCGATGTCATCGCGGAGCTGGTCGATCAAATTGCCCATGGGGAGAAGGCCGAGGCGGCGGCGGCCGTACGCCAACTGGCTGCGATTTCCAACCCGCCGTTGGAAGTTCTAGTGGATGCCGCATCGTCGGATGAGCGGGCCACGGCCGAAGCCGCGCAAGTCGCGCTCAACCGCCTGTTGAGTCAGTGGAAACAGCAGCTCGATGACCATCAACGCACGGGTCGCATCGCCGCGCAGCTCACGGAACTTGCCAAGTATCTCGCGACGCAACGTCGTGCGTTTACCCAGGCCGACTATCCCTGGTTGGCAGACACGACACACCAAGTCTTGACCCTCGCCAATCGCTGCCCCGCAAAGAAAACGCCGCTCGTGGCCAGGCACTGCGACGAGATTCTTTCCGCAATCGATGCGTCCGAAGTAAGTGGCACGGTTCGCAACGCGCCCAAACCGCTGCAGCCCGCCGACAAGAATAAGCCGATCTCATCGGCCGCGGATTCGCCGGAGTCGAATCAACAGCGCTTGGAACAAGAGTTTTCAAAATTCCCAGCACCTTTCATCAATGCCCAATCTGGTGGAGCGGACGGCGCGAACTCTTCACAAAGCAACGGACTTCAGACACTGCCGAGCGACGATGCTCGTGCTCGGCCGAATGGCCGGCCGCTACCGAACTCGGAGCTTCAAAACGCTGAGACCGCCGACGAACACGCGGATACGGGCAACGCCAGCGGCGACGGAACGCAAATTCCCGATCGCGACGCTTCGCATCGTCCCGCTTGGTCGTTGCCTATGCTGCGGATGCAGCCCCAGTCGCCGGCCACGCCGTTGGTGGCCAACAACGCGCCGCGCCAACCCAAGCCGTTGAGCGCTGAGGCAATCAACACAGCAATTCCCAGTGAATCGGTTCGCGGCCTGTTGGAACGTTGGCTCATTGCGTTCGACAACGGCAACGGTGCGGATCGTCCTAAACTCGAAGCGTTGCTCGCAGCTCGTGGCTTCAAGCAGCTGCCGGAAAAACTCGTACGCGCCTATCTGACTGCCGATGACACGAGCCGCGCGCAGCTGCTCGATCGGGTTTTTGCTGAGCCTAAAATCGATTCGCGGCCTTGGCTGGCTCTCTTGGCCGAGGATGAAAATGCGGACGTCCGTCTCTCGGCAGTTACGATGATGGCGACGTCTTCGGATGCCGGGCTGGTCGAGAAAGCCTGGCAGGTTTCCATCCGCGATCGTGATCCGCGAATCGCCGACCTCGCCAGCCGCATTCGCGAACGCCGCGATTCGACGCTACGTCGCTAGCCGACGAATGTGTGTCGTTTAGGCCCGCTCGAATAGCACCGGGTTGATTGGATCGTCCATAATTTCGCCGACTTTCGTGCTCGGTGTCCAAGTATCCCAATCGTTTTGCTGATTTTTGTTTTTCGGCGGGGCAAGGCGCATGTCGACATCCATGTAGATGATCGTAAACACGCGGCGAAGGTCCTGCGTCGTGTTGGGGCCGGCGCGGTGTAACGTCCAGCCTAAGTGAAAACTCACATCGCCCAAGGCGTAGGGCTCCTGCACCTCGTCGATTTTTTCCTTGCGGACGGCCGCGCTGATCTGCTGCTCGCTTTCCGCACTGATTTCCAAATCGCGGCCAATCCGCTTGAGATGGCTACCGCGAGCGAACGACAGTGGCCCCATCTCGATCGGCACGGGCTGCAAAGGAATCCACGCAGTAACGGAGTGCGCACTGGCCATCGGCCAATATTGCTGATCGGCATGCCACGGCGTGAATGCGCCGGCCGGTTCCTTGTAGAGCGCCTGGTCGTGCCACAGGCGAACGCCGCGGGTGCCCATCAATTCTGCCGCCAGGCGAGCCAAGCGTTTGCTGAACGCAAACTGGCGCACGCGGTCGTTGCGCGTCCACAAGTTCATCACCTGGATAAACGCCTGGTCATAGAGCGTACGCTGTTCCAGGGGAATGTCCTTGAGGCGGTTGCCTGCATCGACCAGTCGCGTGATCTCTGGCGCGATGGCCGCCAAGACGTCCGGGCTCAGCACATTTGGGAGTCGGATGAAACCATCCGCTTGAAATTGCCGAACCAGCGCGTCGTCAAGCGGGTAGTGCGCATCAAGATGCTCAAGGGGAATCGCCGGCATATCGACCTCGATGGGAGAGAAGTTCGGAGTGATTGTATCCGCCAACTCAAGCCAAGGCGACAGAATCGGCGTGACCCCAGGGCCAATCAGTTATTGAAGTTAGAGAAACCTGTGGGAGGTGGGGGCTCCGACCCCGATGAGGCGTCGCACTTCGAGCCGCTCTCGTATTTCACGCGAAATCGGCGTCAGAGACGCCTCCCACACCGATCGGCTCCCACACCGATCGGCTAGATTGAAAAACTGATCGGCCCTGGCTTGATCCTCGGGGCCGAACGGACGATCAACTGTTTTCGAATTGCGCAAAACGGTAGGTTTTGCCGAACGGACCTGTGTTCTGTGCATACGGAAACCAACACGAGATGCGCCAACAGGCGAACCGTTGATAACTTTGCCCTTTCGGGCCGCAACTCACGGCGAAGCGAACCTATAAATGCCGCCGTTTTGCGTGAGGAAATATACTTCGCCGTCGTCATCCTCACCGAACGACATGACCGGCTCACCCTTGGGGCGGATCGTGCGATTCGCCATCACCTTCTTGTTGCTGCGATCGTACCACAGCGTCCAGATTTGGCCGGTCACATAGTCCGCATAGAGATAAGCGCCACGCAACTCGGGAACTTTCTTGCCGCGGTAAATGTTGCCCCCGACAATCGATTTGCCGACATCGTGGCTGTAGTCCCACAGCGGTTCAATGAGGTCCGGACGCGGATCGCTGCCATTCGGTCCGAATTTGTGCTTGCCTTCGCGGAGGTTCCAGCCGTAGTTACCGCCGCGGGTAATGAGGTCAATTTCTTCCCATAAGTCTTGGCCGTCGTCGCCGGCCCATAAGTCGCCCGTCTCGCGGTCAAAGGCAATTCGCCACACGTTGCGAATTCCATAAGCCCAGATTTCACCGCGGGCGGCATCGCCCCGGCCGACAAACGGATTGTCCTTGGGAATCGCGTACGATAGTCCTTGGTCTTTGTGATCAACGTCGATGCGCAAGATCGACCCCAAAAGAGTCTTGAGATTCTGGCCGTTGCCATGCGGGTCGTTGGCCGCGCCGCCATCCCCCAAGCCAATATATAGAAAACCATCTGGGCCGAAAACCAAGGTGCCGCCGTTGTGATTGGCATACGGCTGCGGAATCTTCAGGATGACTTCTTCGCTCTTGGGATCGGCCTGATTGGGATTGTCGCGCGAAACGTGAAACCGCGAAATCACCGAGAGATGAGGGTTTTCAGCAGTCGGCTTGGCCGAGTAATAGACAAAGAACTCGCCGTTCTGCTTAAACTTGGGATGGAAGGCAAGCCCGAGGAATCCCTCTTCGCTGACCTTATCGTCGTACTGTACGCGGTCTCGGATATCGAGGAAGGTCGTCATCGTGTCGGTGTTCGGGTCGTTTTTCCAACCATGCACCGTCCCGTATTCGGTAGCGACAAAAATGCGGTTGGTGCCATCGCCGCAGCCGGTAAGCAGCAGGGGCCGGGCATCGCGGTGCAGACCGGTATCGGCACCGATAAGGCCTCCCGACCATTTCAGTCGCGGGAAGGCGGATACGATGGAAACCGTCAATGGACGCTCGTCAATTTGGGCAAGAGCGAGGCCCGGCTGGAAAAGAGTCAAGAGTGCCAGTATCAAGAACATGGCGCGACATCGCGTCATCAGTTGTGTCTCCTTGTCAAAGTCCTCCTATTTTACCGAACGCACTGCTCGGGTGCCAAATCAGAGGAGAATCCAGCCAATTTCAAGCTTGCGGGGCATGCCTTACCAGCATTGCGAGTTCACTTTGCGTCGGGGGAAGAACGCGCTTCACCGCGCCTTGATGATCCGAGCGTATCCACATCGCAGAACTTATCGGATCGCGGGTTCTTGATGCGCAGAGAGTTTGGTCCGCCGTGCGTCGGCTTCCACGACAAATCGAATGATTACCACTTCGGGTCCGTGCGGTAATTTCGCGCCGGCTCACCTTGGGGAGGCGTCAAGCTGTAACGTTTAGCCCGACAGAATCGACGGTCCAGGATTGAAGCGCGACATGTTGGACGTGTGCCTATACGCGCGCTTGTGCCATGCCGCACATTGGCCAAAATAGTCGCAAATTTTTGCCCGTCAACCACTTGCAACGATTGGTTTTTTTTGGCAACTTATTCTCGCAGCGAGATTCTTGTGTCTGGGCCATGCGCGTGATCAGCATCTTGGCTGTGGTTCTTCGTTCTAAGAACGAACCGCACTGATTGTATGCGCGTAACCATCGTTCTAACTACTTAAGCGGACTCGTTGGCAAATGCGGCAGGTCGTACGGTTTGTTTCTGGCAAGCGGGCTTCTCTTCTTTGTGCGCTGGTCGTCGTGGTGGGTTGTAGCCCACCGCAGGTCTTGCAGTTCACACCCAGTGCGGAACTGCGCGCGATGACCGACGGCGTGGAGGACGCCACCGAAAAAGCGACCTTGCAGAAACTGCAGCAGCAAATTGAAAAGGAAATGGAGGATCGCTTCGGCAAGCCGGCGAAGCCGATCGTGTTCGGCGACCCGAAAGCGGATCGCTCGACCTTAGAGCACGGCGCTGAAGTGTATGCCTACCGTTGCATCCAGTGCCACGGCGTGAACGGCGATGGCAAAGGCGCGGTCGCCCAATACTTGGCCCCGCAGCCGCGCGACTACACGAAGGGTATTTTCAAGTTCACGTCGACGCCGTATGGTTCGAAGCCGCGTCACAGCGATCTCGTCAACACACTGCGTCGCGGCATTCGCGGAACTTCGATGCCGACGTTCGATGACCTTGACCCAGCCGATCTGGCGGCAGTCGTCGATTATGTGATTTATCTCTCGCAGCGGGGCGAACTCGAACAAAAGATCGTAACGATTGCCAAGGATGATGAGGCCCTGCCACCCGAAGCGATTCAAGGTGCGGTTGACGAAATTGCCGGCCGCTGGAAAGAGGCTCAGTCGCAAACCGTCATGCCGGTGACGGCGATGCCGACGATGACTCCGGAAACGGTGGCCCGGGGTCGAGAATTGTACTTCCAACAGGTTTGCAATAAGTGCCACGGTTTGGATGGTCGCGGCGGCTTGGCGGGCGGCATTGATATTGGCGTCGACTCGTGGGGTCATAAGGGGGCCGCCGCCGATCTGACGTCGGGAATGTATCGGGGGGGCGGTCGGCCGATCGATATCTATCGCCGCATCTATTCTGGCATCAACGGCACGCCGATGCCGGGTTTCTCGCAGGTCTTTGCCAAGGATCCGGATAGCATTTGGTACCTCGTGCATTACGTTCGTGACCTTGGGGAACGTCGCCGGCGCAACCAACCGCCGCCGAAAGATCCGATGGCGGGAATCACAGCTGCCGCCAATCCGGCGGGAGGCACGTTAATTCCAGCCGGGGCACTTCCTTCGGAAACCGATCAGACGAAGAAAGAGCTGGATGAAGCCGCGCGAGCCACTGAGCCGCCAACCTTGCCGGCGCCGAAGCCGGCGGCTCCCAAAGCGAAGATGGAGCCTAAGTCCGATGCGGCATCGAAGGAAGCCAAGACAGGTGACGGCAAGAAAGACGAAGGCAAGAAAGACGAAGGCAAGAAAGACGAAGGCAAGAAAGACGAAGGTAAGAAAGACGAAGGTAAGAAAGAGGAAGGCAAGAAAGAGGAAGGCAAGAAAGAGGAAGGCAAGAAAGAGGAAGGCAAGAAAGAGGAACCAGAAAAGAAGTCGGCCACGGAAGAGAAGCCGAAGACTGAAGAAAAACCGGCGGCGGAAGAAAAACCCAAGTCCGACGAGAAGCCAGCGCCCGAAGGAAACGACAAATCGCCGAGCTGATCGTGGCTCGTTGTTGGATAACTCATCAAAACCTCTATTCCACACTCCCTTCTGATTACCATCGAAATCTCTATGACGAACGTCGAACAGAAACAACGCGAATTGGCCGAGCTTGAGGAACGAGCGGAAGTTCTTCGACGCGAGCTGACCCAGGAGTCGGTTGCCGCCCCATTTCAACCGCACGGTTATTACACGGCCTACTATGCGACCACAGGTTTCATGCTCGGGATTTTCGGCGCCATGAGCAGCCTGCTATTCAATATCGTTGGATCGGCCATGACCGATCGGCATCCGCTGGAGTTGATCCGTGTGTATCTCACGTTCCCGCTAGGCGACAAGGCCTTGGAGCTTAACAGTGGTCTGGCACTGGCCATCGGTTGCTGTTTATACCTCGGCACGGGGATGCTGCTGGGCATTCCCGTTTATTTGGCCCTCACCCGGTGGGCGGCCGATGGCCCACTTGCGAAGCGTTTGGTGGTTGCTAGTGTGGTGTCGTTGATTATCTGGGGAATTATGTATTACGGTATTCTCTCGTGGCTGCAACCGGCCATTGTGCCGGACATGAAGCCGGAGAACTTTATCGTGCATCGTGTGCCGTGGTATGTCGCGGCGTTCACACATCTTGTATTTGGCTGGACCTTGGCTCTGGTTTATCCGTTTGGCACTTTCACGGCCTATCGCCGACCCATGGAACAAGTATGAACTCAGATCACTCAAAGTCCGTATCTCCCGATGCGGAAGCCGACGCGCCCGTAGAATTGGTCGAAGAGCGCTTGGTGCTGTGGTACTTCTTGGCGTCGCTGGGGTACTTGTTCGTATCGTTCACGGGCGGTCTGATCATGTCGCTCCAGTTGGTGCACTGGAATCCGCACGATGGGTTCATTGAGTACTTGTCGCCTGGTCGTTGGCGGATGATTCACACGAATGCCATCGCTTACGGTTTCATTGCCAATGCGTTTCTGGGCGCACTCCATTGGGCGATTCCCCGGCTGACGCTCAAGCCGGTGTTGAGCCGGCCGCTTTCGTACTTTATCTTCGCGGCTTGGCAAGTCGTCGTGCTCAGCACGGCGGTGGGCATCATCATGGGGCAGGCCCAAGCGGTCGAATGGGGTGAAACGCCGGTCTGGATTGATCCGCTGGCGCAGATCGGCCTGCTGCTCGTGGCGATCAACTTCATGGCGCCAATCATCCAGATGAAAGGTCCCATGTACGTTAGTCTGTGGTACTTCATGGCGGCGTTCGTGTGGACGTTTCTGACCTATGCGATGGGCAACTTCATTCCCCAATACTTTGTGGGAGGAACGAGCGCCGGCGCTATCCAGGGCCTATTCATTCACGACCTGGTCGGTTTGTTCGTGACGCCACTCGCCTGGGGCCTCATGTATTATTTCGTGCCGATCCTGCTCCAAAAGCCCATTTGGAGTCACGGCCTGTCGCTGGTTGGCTTCTGGGGCCTGGCGTTCTTCTACCCGCTTCAAGGTATTCACCACTTCTTGTACACGCCGATTCCGATGTTCCTTCAATACGGGGCCATCGTATCGACGGTCGCGATCGAGTTTGTGGTCACCACGGTAATCATCAACTTCTTTGGCACGTTATGGGGCAACGGGAAGGCCTTTTTCACTAACCTGCCGATTCGGTGGTTCTACACCGGAATGGTGTTCTATTTCCTGACTTGTCTGCAGTGCTCGTTCCAAGTGTCGCTGACTTTCCAAAAAGTGATCCACTTCAGCGATTGGGTCGTTGGCCACGCCCACCTCGTCATGTTTGGCGTGTTTGGCTTGTGGTTCTTCGGCATGATGACCTATCTGTTTCCCCGGCTCTATCGGCAACCGTGGTACAGCAAGAACCTGGCGGAATGGCATTACTGGCTGTCCGCCGTCGGCATCTTGGTGATGGCGGCCGACCTGACACTCGCTGGCTTGTTCCAGGGCTTTTACTGGGTGTCGATGCAGCCGTGGGACGCCTCGGTGAACGCATCCCAGCCGTTCTGGATCATTCGCCTCTTTGCCGGTCTGGCGATCATCTCTGGTCAGATCTGCTTTGCCGTCAACATCTATAAGACGTGGCAGGCCTCGCGTGCCGCCGCGTTGGCAGGCGCCTCGGCCCACCCTTCCACCTATAACGCCGCCTGGTCGGCCACTTAAACCCTAGCGATATTTTTGTCAGTGAATTTCCATGTTTGAAAATAAGTCGGGTATTTTGTTGATTGGCGGATTGGGGTTTTTCCTGTTCGCGTTCGTCTCGAACGCGTTGGTGCCGATCCTGATGTATCGCCATCTGCCGGAAAAGACGGCCGAGCAGTTGGTTACCCAAAACGTACTGTATCAGTTCGAGGATTTGCGACTGCGCTATCCCGAGCAGTTTGAGAAATACGTAGGCGAGGCGAATGAGCAGAATGCCGCCGATATGTTGCGGCTGGGTCGCCGCGTTTATGTTGGTGAAGCTTGCTGGCATTGCCACAGCCAGTTCGTGCGGCCAGTTTCGAATGAAAGCCGTCGCTGGGGACCCGTGTCCGAGACGCCCGAATATCAAAATGAGCTGCAGCGCCCGGTGCTATTTGGCACGCGGCGGGTTGGTCCAGACTTGAGTCGTGAAGGTGGTCGCCGCGGCAACGACTGGCACACGGTTCATTTTTTTAACCCGTCCTCAGTTTCGACTGGCTCGCCCATGCCGAAATACCCCTGGTTCTTCGATGGATCACCCGACAAGCCCAATAAACGCGGCTTGGCGTTAATTCTGTATGTCCAATGGCTCGGTTCCTGGCTGGATAGCTACCCGATGTATGAGAAGTACGTGCCGATTAACGAATCCATGTCCAACCCACTTGAATAGGCGTGACCCATGTCTACCAATTCTCCCTCAGAGCAGCGCAAATCGCGATTACCCAACGCCGTCTCGATTTTGTTCATCTTCATTGTGTTGATGGCGGGGGTGTTCTTTATCCGCAAATTGTATGACCTGGCATACATTGCCATGTACCTTCCCGATGGCGCATTTGCGGTGACGCCGGTCGTCAATTACCTATTGGCTGGCGTGGGATTCTTGTGCATGCTTGGTTGGGCCGCTTACAACGGCATGTTCCACGATATCGAGAAGCCCAAGCAAACCATGTTGGATAACGAACATCAACTGGATGGAACCAGCGAACCATTCGCCTTGTGGAAGAAGAAGTAGGATCGATCATGAGTCAAACGCAAGACACAGACGAGATTGTCGATAAGAATGGAACGGCCGAGGTGGAAAGCCGGTTCCACACTTACGTTGGCAATCGTATCCCCTGGTACGTCCGGTTGTTGTGGCTGGGTTTCTGGATTTTCGCGGTCTATTATACGATCACCTATTTATTCCCAGACCTGCAAACGCGGGTGCTAAATCCCCAGTGAGCGATGAACTGGCCAGCGATGTCGCCTGCGACTATTGTGGCCTGCCAGTCCCAGGTTCCGATCGCCGCCGCGTAGTTTCTGTACCCGCCGCACCTGAGTTCTGCTGTAGCGGTTGCCGGTTTGCCGCTTCGGTCATCGCTTCCGACGCCACCGATGCCACCGTTCGCCGCACGCTGATCAAGCTCGGTCTCGGTATCTTCTTTGCCATGAACGTCATGGTCTGCAGCATTTTTTTGTGGACCAGCGAGGTCTACGGAACCGACTGGCTGACAGCCGGTTCACTGGCCGCGGCAGTACATGATTTGTTTCGCTACATGGCCCTGTTGTTTTGTTTGCCCGTGTTGTATTTGCTCGGCGAGCCGGTGGCCGTCGGCGTGTGGCACGCGATCCGGCGGCGAGTGATTACGACCGATCTCTTGCTGCTCGTTGGCGTCACTGCGGCCGTTCTCTACTCACTCACCACCGTATATGCTGGCAAAGGCCAAGTGTACTTCGATGTCGCGTCGATGATCCTGCTCTTCGTCACGCTTGGCCGCTGGTTCGAGGCGCAAGGCAAGCTGCGATCCAACCGTGCGCTCGATGGCATCGCCAAACTCCTGCCCGTTAGCGTCCATCTCGTCGAGAACCAAACCGTTGTCGACCAGCCGCGCGAAAGTGTTGGAGTTGGCCAGCGTTTGCGAGTTTTTCCCGGCGAGCGGTTCGGCGTCGATGGCCGCATCACGAGCGGCACCGGCGATATCGATGAGCAAATCGTCACCGGTGAGAGCCGCCCCGTCAGCCGCGGCCCCGGCGAACACGTGAGTAGTGGTACGCTCAACATCGATGGCGATCTCGAAATTGAAATCACGGCCGCGGCCGGTGAGGAAACGGTTTCGCGCATGCTCGAGCTCGTCCGCCGTTCCCGCCGCATTCGCGGCGAATATCAAAAGCTCGCCGACCGTGTTACCGCTTGGTTCGTCCCCGTTGTCACTGTCGTTGCGCTCCTCGCCGCTTGGTGGCACGGAGCGCATTATGGCCTGGATGCCGGGATCCTCGCTGGCCTTGCCGTCGCCCTCATCGCCTGCCCCTGTGCGCTCGGCTTGGCAACTCCCATGGCTATTTGGGTCGCCCTCGGTCGCGCGGCCAGCGGTCACGTGCTCTTTCGCCACGGCCCCTCGGTCGAACAACTCGCCGGCGCGCGGGCCCTGCTCTTCGATAAGACCGGCACCATCACCACGGGCGAAGCGGTCGTCCAAGCGTTCGTCGCCGATAATCCCTACGATGAAGAGCTCGCCCGCGAACTGGCCACGCAACTTGCCGCTGTTTCCAATCATTGCTTTTCCATCGCCATCCAGCGTTATTCCCCGCAGGTTGCGAGCGGGCACGTCCTCGAAGATATTCGCACCGTTCCCGGCAAGGGAATCGCCGCTCGTTGGCAAAACGAACGCAGCGCCATCGATGAGTTTCAAACCGTCATGCTGGGCAGCCCTCAGTGGCTGGCCGAAGAAGGTTGCCCCGTCGCCGAGCACTTGTGGCGGGCCGCCGAAGCAGCCGGCGGCACCGATGCGCCGCTCTCCTGCATCGGCTGGGACGGCCGCGTGCGCGGCATCTTCATCTTTCACGAGGAGCTGCGGCCCGAAGCGCGGTCGGCGCTGCAGCATTGCCAACGCCTGGGTCTGCAGGTCGCGGTCTCCACGGGCGATCGCCGTTCGCGCGGCGAACGACTGGCCGAGAGCCTCGGCGTGACCGTGTTTGCCGAGCAGTTGCCCGAAGACAAAGTGACTGTGCTGCAGAACGCTCGCCGGCAGTTCGGCCCGGCCGCCATGGTCGGCGATGGCCTCAACGATGCCCCGGCCCTCGCCGCCAGCGATATCGGCGTGGCGATGGGCTGCGGCGCCGATCTCTCCCGCGAATCGGCGGCCGTCTGCCTGTTGGCGAACGATTTATCTCGCTTGCCCTGGACGATCGAGCTCGCCCGCCAAACGATTCGCATCATCCGCCAGAACCTGTGCTGGTCGTTCAGTTACAATATCGTGGGCATCGCGCTCGCCGCCACGGGAAAGCTGAGCCCGGTCTTCTCGGCATTTTCGATGGTCGCCAGCAGCGCGTTTGTCATTGCGAATTCACTCCGATTGAATCGTTTTCCCGAGGTTGGCGGGGAACCTACCGACATCACGCGCCCAATTTCGAATGCCGCTCAACCAGCCACCCCGCTACTCGAACCCGCGCTAACTGCCTCGACAACGTAATCCAACATGATTTAACCACCAAGGACACGAAGAACACGAAGGAAGACCTTAATTCGCAGTCATTCGCTAGCTCTTGAAGCCTGTGCCATGAATGAACGTGTGGGAGGCGTCTCCCGACGCCGATGACGCTCCCTAATGCAACGCGAAATCGGCCTCAGAGAGGCCTCCCACAGCGCATTCGCCGGCAGGCCTTAATAGTATTTATTCAAAATATTTTTTGATCACTGCCCAATTAGCGCCGATTAGCGAAGATTAGCGGTCCTGTCTTTCTTCGTGCCCTTCGTGCCCTTCGTGGTTGATCTCGACTGCCGACCAACGACCTTGACCCATGATCGAACTGCCGCTCATCTTCGTTACCGGGTTTCTCGGCTCGTCTCACTGCGTCGGCATGTGCGGGCCGTTGGCCCTTGTGCTGGGCACGAATCAAAACCGCTTCCGCGCGAACCTCGGCCGGCAAATTGTCTTCACGCTCGGCCGCATCTTCACGTACAGCTTCCTTGGTCTCGTGGCTTCGTTCACCGGTTGGTGGCTGCTGCGCCAGCCGCTCACGTTCATCAACCTGCAGTCCGCCCTTTCGATCGTCGCCGGCACCGTGCTCGTCATCCTCGGCTTGTCGTACGTCGGCCTGATTCGCGTTCCCGCCGCCTGGCTCGCCCCGGTCGTCTCCTGCACGTCGGCGAAATGGCTAAAAACATTACTCACCACGCCGGGCTACACGACCGCGCTGCTCGCCGGCGTGTTCACCGGTTTCATCCCCTGCGGCCTCGTCTACGCCATGCTCGGCATCGCCGCCACAACCGGCAACCTGGCCCAAGGCTGGCTCACGATGGTTGCCTTCGGCCTCGGCACCGCCCCGCTCATGATCCTCGCCGGCTGCGGCGGCTCGCTCCTCGGCCACGCCGCCCGCGGACGCATCCTCCGCGTCGCCGCCCTCTGCGTCATCGCCGCCGGCCTCATCACCATCGCCCGCGGCGCCGGACTCATCCACGTCTCGCCGCATATAGCCGGTGAATCGCATGCGCAGAGCAATGCAGGCAGTCCGTTCTGCAAATAGAAGCGGCGTTTTCAATACGATTGGATGCGTGGTGATCCTCTGCACATGGTATGCGCCAGGTGCCACTGGCTCCGCCAGTGCTCTGGCGGCGAAACCCTTGCGGTTGATTGCTCAAGCAAGTTGTCCAGCTTTTTTTGAATTGCGTGCAAGCCGGCATGATCTCAACTCGTTGCGGAGCAACGGGTGTGTGGTCGATTGAATCGCATGCTGGTTCGGCTGGCTCGACCGGTGGTAGGCCGCCACTTGCACTGGCAAAGCCAGTGGCACCCGGCAATTAGCCGTTATGGGGTGCTATCCACGAGTTGCACGCGGACGGAGGCACTGCGAACCAGTTCGCAGTGGCACGCTGGCTCCTCGCCACTCGGCAAAGTCCGTGGTGGGTGGACGGCGTGGCCGCCGCCGCTAAAACCCCTCGCTTCTCACCGCTCGCTCCTCGCGGCTCATACCCGCAAGAAGATTTTCTTGCGATAGAACAAATAGAGCAGCAGCCACTTCAGCAGCACAATCGATGATTCCCAGAGCAGCGGTTGGTAGGCGCCGGTGTTGCGGAGGAGGCCGTCGAAGAAGAAGTGAGCCGCGTGATCGAAGTCGAGGAAACGCGGCGCCATGTAAATGAGAATTGAGTTGCTGCCAATCACGATGAACAGAAATGCCCACCATTGAAAATGCCAGACATCGATGACCAGATAGAAGACGGCCAAGAACCACAAGCTCAGGCCGGCACATCGCAAGACGAATGAACTGGTCCACAGGTTTTTGTTGATGGGGAATTCGAAGTTCCACAGCCAGGCGAGGAACAGGCATACGGCTCCTGCCGCGAGCATTCCGGCGACTTTCACATAGCCAGAATAGCGCACGTTCTTAAGCCACTGCCCGGTAACAGCGCCCAATAGCGCGGTGCCGATGGCGGGGATGGTCGCCAAGATGCCTTCTGGATCGCGGTTGCCAACATGCAAACGACCGGGAATCAGCGAGCGATCGATCCAATCGGTGAGCGTGTGGCCAGGCGACAGGTCATGCGCACCAAACCCGGGGACGGGAACGAATCGCAGCAAAGCCCAATAGCCGACCAAGACGCCGACGATCCACATGATCTGTCCGCGCACGTTGGTGCTCAGCACAATGAGCGCCGCGAACATATACGCCAAACCGATACGCCCGAGCACGCTGGGAAGACGCGTGTTCGGCCAATCGAAGCGCAAGAGGCCGTTGTAGATCATGCCCAACAGCACGAGTATCAGGCCGCGAACGATCACATGCCGATAGAGCTGCGCGCGGCTATCGCCGCGTTCGAGCCGCTTTTCAAACGAGAACGGCATGGCGGTTCCCGCCATGAACAGGAAGAGCGGGAAGATCAAATCGTAGAGCGTGAAGCCGTTCCACTCGGGATGGTGGAACTGGCCTGCAAGCGCTACAAGCCAGGGCCACTTGGTCAGGACAGCGGCTTCTTTCACGATGTCCTCGCCGCCCATGATCCAAAACATGTCGAACCCGCGGAGGGCATCGAGGCTCAACAGCCGCTGAGCGGCGGGTTTGGTTTCAATTGGTCGCACGGATTCTATTCCCATCTTGATCTCCACGAGGGTTTGGATTACTTAACCTATCTTTTTGCCCGGGTTCCATCAATGAAGGTCGACGATTTCCGTGCGAAATACCAAGGCCGAGCATTGATTTGCAGTTCGGATCAAGCGAAGACGAGGCGGAACAACCACGAGGTTCCGGAAGCTCGCTGCAACCACGGTGGCGGCGATAAATCGGCGTCTTCGCTCCCGTGAATTCGATCCGTTCTGGGCTCCGTCCCCGAAATCCCGATTCGGCTCGCGTTATGCGAACGTCCGCCCAGGAAGACTCCCGTTCCGTCGGAGGCAGGACACTAACCGGTTTCCAGTTTTGACCTCCGTCCCAGCGCGGCGGAATAGCTTCGCCTTATGGTTTCGTCTCGTGCTTTGCTGGAGCAGTATGTTCGGGCCTAGCACTTTGTATCTAAGCGGCTGATTCTCATGCGGGCGCCAAGCGGCACGTCGCCGCGTTGCTGGGGCAGCTTGCGGAGCGGTTCTTCATCGGTAAAATTGGAATTTGCCGCCCGCCGGAGTTTCTGCGTAGGAATGATTTGAAACTCGCTGGTCGCGTGTGGGCCTGCGTTCTTACGCCTTCGTTATTGTGTAAGACGTAGAATCAGGGCGTTATCAACTGATAGAGTAGAAGAAACGGAACAACGTCAATCGTAATCAGAGATAACCACTAGCGTCCGTAGCTCAATCGGATAGAGCACTGGTCTTCGGAACCAGGGGTTGCAGGTTCGAGTCCTGCCGGGCGCGCTGGGGGGTTGTGGATTCTGACTTTTCACGGTTTAGGGGGTGCAGCCGACATGGCCCGGAGTCTACGCCCCGACGCTTGGAAGCGATATCGGGAGTGGCACTGCCGGGTAAGTGATAACGATGGAAAGTCGGTGGCTGACCAAGCTCGCGAGAAGGGGCACAATGAAGTTGCGAATTCTTGCCCCTTAACGGCGAAACCCCGTCACATTTCGCTGGGCCATTGCAGAAAGCGGGAATCTGTAGATGCTATTTTCACTACCCCGGCCTCGCCCTAAGAAGTGGTCGTGGACGCGGGAATTTTGCTTGCAATCGTCCCATCGCGACATTATTATGCTAGGGATGTCACGCCTTGCTGTTTCAGCAAGCTTCGAGTTTTTTCTCAAAACTGGCCGCAATTTGCGTTTAATGACTTCGAATCTGCGTCGTCGTTCGCTTCAACGAACTGGAATGGCGCACGTCTAACATTTGAAGTTTTTTCGTAGCCGATTTCTTGCCGGGCCCCGGGTTTCGATCTTCGTGGCTGCTCGCGTTTGCTGAATGCACACGACGATTGCGCGGTTGGGCAACGCAAGCAAAGATTGCAGGTAAGAACCGTGGCTACGATTTGATCGTTTGTTTTTGGGTCTTGCATTGACGACGTACAAGCAGTGCTCGCTCCGCTGCGCGTCGCGGCTAAACGGCCGATCATTGTCAATGCAGTCATCCATCACTTTCCGCCGAACCTAATTCCAGGGAACATGCTCATGACAACATTCATTGGAACCCGTAACGCTCACCGGAGCCTGGTTACGCACTACCTTTTTGTATTGATTCAACTCACGATTGGACACGCGACCAGCAGTTTCGCGGCCTTGATCGACTTCGAAACGACACCGGCCGGCGTAACGCCGACCGACGATTTGCCGTTGCTTTCCACTTCTGCTTATGTTTTTCCGGGACTGAGTGTGAGTTTTGGCATCGACGCGAACAGCGACGGCGCGGTGGATGCGGATGCGGTTTTCGAGCACGCTGGTTTGGATCCCTCAGAGCCACCCAATGGCGGATTTTCGGGCTCATCCGGGACCGATACGGCGGATCCTGGTTTTACCGCCCAGTTGGGCAACTGGTTCTTGCGCTCGCCGGTGGGTGGATCTGATTTCGGGCAACTCATCATCACGTACACGAGTTCCTCGCCGGTGACGGCCGCGAGTGGTGAGATTTGGGACATCGACGGCACGGCCCAAGTGCCGGGCGGACCGGGCGACACGGAGGAATACACAGTGCGGGCGTATGATGCGGCAAACAACCTGCTGGCCACGCAGGTCTCGCCGCTGGGGACGTTGACGTCGGCCCTGGCGCCGCTCGACGGCCAGCCTTGGGTGTTTTCATTCAGTGGCCTATCGGCTGGCATCGCGCGGATCACGGTCGACTTCACCGGTTCGAAGCCGGCCGGAATTGGACTGGCGTTCAACAACTTCAACCCGACGAACGCGGCCGTGCCGGAACCTGCGGTGGCAATCTATGTGATTGTGTGCGCGGTCGCCAGTGGGCTGCGGCGTCAGGAGAGGCGACGGCAGCATGGCGTTGTCGGTGATCCGTTTTTGGATGCTGGATGCTAGTCGTTAATCCTTCTGGCTAATAGCTAACGACTAACCGCTAACAGCTTCAAAAAAATGATGGGCCCATTGGGGCGTCGGTCATAGGTGAGCTGGCGCGCATGATCCGCCGGCGGCGGATGGCAACGAGCTGCGGACCGATTCTCCACCCGTGCGAGTGTGGCTCTGCGCCGCGGGACCGGGGTGCCTGGCTGGCGGAGGTTTCAGCGGTGGTGGCCGCGCTGCGGCTCCGATCCGAGAGGTCGCCAACTGACATTGTCCCGGCGAGACGTCTGCTTGGCAGAGACTGCACTCGAACGGTCATTTCAACGGGCGACTATAGCACAGGTGGTGGCACAAAAGCAAGGAAATAGTGGAAAAGTTTTCAGTAGCTGGAAATGGAGAAGAATTCGTAGGAATTCCCTGGGTGGCGCCGGGGTGACCAAAGG
>JAKOXH010000001.1 GCA_029781135.1 Planctomycetota bacterium | reverse complement strand
GTCATGGCGCGGACGAGTAAATCTCCTCGGGCGGTGACGGTGGCGGCGTTGGCGACGGCGCGACGAGCGTTGCCGGAGTACGCCCATCGCTATAGTCCCAAGAAGTTCACGCAGCATCAGCTCTTCGCTTGCCTGGTGCTGAAGAACTTCTTGAAGACCGACTACCGCGGCCTGGCGGCCCATCTGGCCGACAACCCGTCGCTGTGCGCGGTGTTAGGAATGAAGCCAGTTCCCCACTTCACCACGTTCCAGAAGGCCGCCCACCGGCTGTTGCGCACGGCACCCGTGCGCCAACTTCTGGCGGCCACCGTGCGGCTGCAACTGGGCCGCAAGCGGCGGGTCGAGCGCGCGGCGATCGACTCGACCGGTCTGGAATGCACCTGTGCCAGCGGCTATTTCGTGCGCCGTCGGACGCGGGTGGAAAACCCCTGGAAAACAGTCGTCTATCATCATTATCCCAAGCTGGGTGTGGTGTCGAGCACCGACAATCACTTCATTTACGCGCTCGCCGCCGGACGCGGACCACGCCCCGATGTCGATGAGTTCCGCCCGCTGGTGGCGGCCGCCACGCGACTGGTGCCGCTCACGCAACTGGCGGCCGACGCCGGTTATGACTCCGAAGGGAACCACACGTTTGCCCGCGAGGAGCAGGGCATCCGTACGATCATTCCCGCCAAGCACGGCCGGCCCACCGACAAGCTACCGACTGGCCATTACCGCCGACTGATGAAAGTCCGCTTCGACCGCACTGCCTACCGCCGCCGTTCGCAAGTGGAAACCGTGATCTCGATGATCAAACGCCGCCAAGGTGCCCACGTCAGCGGTCGCTCCTACCATAGCCAATGCCGCGAACTCCGCTTACTCGTCCTCACCCACAACATCATGATTCTTGTCATCGTCGAGGTTTTCTACACAGCCAGAATGTCCCCTTTTCTTCTTGGCATGACTGAACCTTTATGCCCTCCCCGACCAAAGGTGGAATAGTGTGAAGCCTAGCGAGATGAGACTGAAAATGGCTGCTGTCACGAGCAGTGTGTACATTAGGCTGTACTTATTGTGAAGCGCTCCTAGCGCATCCATCAAACGGCGGATGTCCTGACCTTTTGTGTTCACGATGCCGGCAAACCCGGCGCCCGCCTGCTGAGTCCAAATACCAACCAGGAGCATGAACAAGCCGGCTAGTGCAAATGCGAATGAAGAGGCCGCTATGGGCGAAAGCCAGCCCGCCGATGTCAATGCCTTTTCCAATTGCTGCAGATTGGCTTCGGGCATGCCTGCTTCTTTGGCGGCGGCCAACATTCTTTCGGGATTGCGCGTCGCGAAGAATGAAACAATCCCGTTCACCAACTGCAGCCCGCCGAACAACATCACGAACAGTCCCACGAGCGCCATCTTGCGCGCCAGGCTGCCGAGCAAGCGATTCTGTTCATCACTGAATTCGTATTCACCGTACGCCGGAGCATTTTCGGTTTCCATACAATGTACCTTTCATCAGCACGAGGTATTGCGAAACAGTTCGGTAACGACAGCGATTTCCAGCACTCAATGCGACCGCTTAGCGGTATTTCCGTTCGATCAAAACACTGCCTTGACAAGGTCTACCAAGCCCCAGCCGGACACCATGCCATCATCTCGGTATCGCCGAGCGAAGTTTCACTGCGCCGATCTCGCTTCCCGGCTGTTGGCAACAAACGCACGTGTGGTGCCTTGAGCTGCGAGGCTGCGTAACTTCATGTTCCTGGCCAAAAATGTTAACGCCCCAATGATGCACGGCATAGCCACCGCCCGCGAAAAATGCTAAACCCGATAAACAACCCCGCGAGAAAAGAGCTTGCGATCCACGTCAGCATTGCGACCACAACGCTAACAGCGAGCAGCAGCGGCCAATAACCATCCTCGGGCTCGAAATAGACGGCAGTCGGCTCGTCCTTTCGCATTTCTGTTTCCGCACTTGCCGCCGCGGAGTCTCACGCCGTTCCCAATGGCGCAGACTCCCCCCGCAGAATCGCGCATCGCCGGAAGAAAGCGTCCGCAGTTCGTTACGCTTGAACTTCCAACGCCTGCGAGATACGGCTGATGACGACACGTTCGCCTTCGCTGACTCGTTCCCCGCCGAAACCGAGAAATCCGCCTTCCTTGGCGGCCTTCGCGGTACGGTCGGCAATGTCCACGAGTAGTTTGCGGAACGAATCCACATCCTCGGTCGAACCCTTTTGCTTCAGAATGGCCATGGCGTCGCGGACAGTGTCCGCGACCTTGGTCTGCAGCTCCTCGCGCAACGTTTTCAGGTCGGTCGTCTTGAGCGAACCGCGGAGCGATTGCTGCGCAGCCTTGAGTTCCGCGCGGTCGCAAATGCCGCGCAGGAGCTCATTGTCGCCCTTGGCTGCCGTGACGATCGTGGCGGCAGGTGCGAACGCCTCCTTAAGGCTTCCAAACAGGCCGCTTGCCCCTGCCGTCGCCACTGACAACATTACTAAGTGCGGCGCGTCGCGCAGCACTTCCCATTCTTGATCGGTAAAGTCCGACTTCTTGCTCATGGCGATAAATCCTTTCCTATTTCCGTAAAACTTGAGTAAGCGATCACGTTCACTTTGCGCCGGTGGCCGAGGAAATCCATTTGGTGATCTTGGAAATAATCTGCTGGATCAGCGACTTAACATCGGTGCTGATTCCTTGGGCCGAGCTGGCGGCATTGGCTTTTTCGGCGGCCGCCTTGATTTGCTCTTCTAGGAATGGCCGCAATGCCGTGGCGCTCGCTTCGGGTAACTTCGAAAGCACTTCATTCATCGCGTCGATCTTTGTGTTCAGGTCCTGCAAAGCCGGCTTGGCAGCCTCGGCGGTTGCCGCGTCTTTGATACCGGAAAGCGCGGAATCCATCGACTTAAACAGTCCGCCAAAATTCTCCTTCAGTTTTGCCAGATCGGGCACGCCAATCGTGTCCGGCACGACGGCCTTGGCGACGTTCTCGCCGATTTCTTTTGTCTTATCGACCGTCTTCTCCACTGCCGCCTTGGCCTTATCGACGGCCGCCTTCGGCGCTTCGCGACCGGCCAAAAAGTGCCAAAGTAGATACCCGCCGATCAGCACGATCGCCAACGGCAAAAGCCAATTGGCAATCGACCCGGCCGCCGCCTTTTCTGCTTCGACGGCACCGCGACCGACGCTTTGGGCAGACCGCTTGAAATCCGCCAAGCCGGGTACATCGGGCAGTGAGAAACCCGACGGCAAGGCGTTGGTGATATTGCGCTGTTGATCCGCGAACAGGCTCTTGAGCGCCTGAGTGGTCCCCCCTTGGCTCTTCCACTGCGAAGCCACTTTGCCGAGCAAGAGCGGCGTCAGCATGGCCAGAAGGTTTTTAACTATGCCGACGTTCATTCCTGAAAAGCGGCTCACTGCGCTGGACAGTCCGGAAACGATACTGTCGCTGAAGAGCGAGCCGAGCAGGTTGGTGCCCTTACCCATCAACGAATTGGTGTCGCCGCCGAGCAACTGAGCCAGATTAGCGGGGCCACCCGTATCGAGTCCGCCCAATACGCTGGATAACTTCTTGGCGCCGACATCATTGCTCATCAATCCCGACAGGGCTGCCATCAGCGACGGCACAGCGGCGCCAGCGGCTTTCTTCGCCGTGTTTCCATCGGTTCCCAACAGCGAACCGAGCTTTCCCAGGGTGTCTCCGGAAAACTGTTCCATAATTTGTTCAATGAGATTCATAGTTTTAATTCTCCTATGGCAGAAGCTTGGACTTCGGGTATCACGTGCGATCGTCCACCGAGTCCACACGGAGGTATCGCAATTGATTGTTAAACACTAATTCACGCGCTCAGGAAAACAGAGGAACAAAATGGTCAGAAACCAAACGCAAATCGGTTTCCGCCACCTGATCACCCTCCGTCACCTTATCGCCGCGCCCCCCCCGCTGCAATAACCACTATGAGCCGTTCGGCAGGCAGTTGCTGTCGGCGGAAAATGGGGACCTTAGCGGCGTCAGACCATCAAACGCACTGGAAACAATGCTTTTCGTAACGACTCGCGCGAGTGCTATTCACGAAACTGTTGCCCCCCAGGGACTTACGGGTTTCGATTTCATCGCCGTAAGTGCCGAGCGGAATCAACGGTTGCCGGAACTCGCATTCTCCAGTTAACTGTGCGGCGCGTGCGCGGTCAGTGATCTGGCGGTACCCAGCATGGGGTGGGCAATTTCAGTTGTCACATCCTGCCAAGCCCGCAGAAGTGAAAAGAGTGAGTGAAAGAGCGGACATTCTACTTTTCTTGGGCGGATCGTACCGTCGGTCGGCACGTGTTGAAAGAGGGGCGGACACGCTCGCGAGCCGTCCAAGTTCCGGCCTTCTTGTGACGAACCGCGAGCCAGTCCTCTTTTTCGACGGGCGGCTAAACGTCGATTCGCTGCCAGCCGTCTTGGCGAAAACGCATGGTCAGCAGGATACAGCGCACCACGATGTCGATCACCGCCGCGTACCACGCACCGACCACACCCCAATTTGCGCCTTGGATCGTGTAGCCGATCAGCGGCAAATGGATTGTCTGATGTGCCAGAAATAGCGCTAGTGGCACGCGAAAGCAGATGACGCCAATAATGTTGAGCGCCAGCGGCACGCGCGTATCGCCCGCTCCACGTAAGGCACCCACAAGAACCATCAGCACGGCGAGTGGCGGCATGGCGAACGCCACGACGCGCAGGATCGCAGCGGCGTAAGGAATTACTTCGCGCGAGCTGCCCTTCAAGAATAACGCCGCCAGCGGAATGGCCGCGACATAGAATATGATCCCCGCGATCACCATCAGCGTGGTGGCGACCGCGCAGGCCATCAGCACGCTGCGCCGAGCGCGCACGAGATCGCGGGCACCCAGATATTGGCCTGCCAGCGTTGCGGCGGAAATTTGAAACGCGCCCCCCGGCATGTAACCGATGGCCTCGATTTGCAGCGCCACGCCGTGAGCGGCCGCGGCGACGTCGCCCAGTGAAAGGACAATTCGCAGGTAGATTAGGTGGCAGAAGCTTACGAGCAGAACATCGATGCCGCCAGGTACGCCGATGCGGAGGATGCGACGGATCAACGCGAGATCGGGTCGCATCGTCGCCAGACGCAAATGAAAACCGGCCCGGCCGCCGATGAGTAGCGCCAGCAGTATCGTGGCACCACAACAGTGCCCCAGGGCCGTGCCGAGCGCGATGCCCGTCCAGCCGAGTTCGGGGAGCGGCCCGACGCCGCGGCACAGCGAATAACTGGCGGCCATGTTGATCAAATTCACGATCGCCATCACGGCGAGGCCGCTAACCATATCGCCGGCGCCGCGTAGGCAAGCGACCGCTACTCGTTCCATCATCACGGCCGGCAGCACACAGATTTCGATTTGCAGGTAGCGTTCGGCGGCAGCGGCCGCCAGGCCTTGTAGACCCATCAAGCGTGGGAAATAGCCGGCCAGCGGCAACGCGAGCGCGATCAACGTGATGGACCAAATGAGGCCGCTGGTAATCGACTGGTTCGTCACCCGATTGGCCATGCTATGGTCGCGCGCTCCCACGAACCGCGCCACGAGCGCCGTCGAACCAAGGGCCACAAAGCCGAACAGGTTGCCCACAAGCCAGAGGGCGTAGATCATCAGCGTCATCGCGGCGACGTACGCTTCTTCCTGCAAATAGTTGCCGGTGAGCCAGAGATCGGTGAAACCCACCAACAGATGGAGCAGTTGCTCGACGAGCACCGGCAGCGTCAGCCACAACATGGGGCGAAACGTGCCAGGCGAATCGACGAGCGATGTGGACATGGTTGATTCGTAATATCAATCCATAACAGAGACTATTGATGCCTGCGCAACCCAGTGCCTGTGGGAGGCCTCTCTGAGGCCGATAGCGTGTTTCCATTGGATGCCGTCATCGGCGTCGGAGACGCCTCCCACAGGTCTGACAGAACCGCCGCTCCCACGGAACCGCCGCTCCCCCAGCTTTCGATTCACAATGCACAAATCAAGTAGCAGTAGAGTTCCGCAATCGTAACGATGCAGTTGCCGGGGCACCCTCACCCCGGCCCTCTTCCAGAGGGAGGATCGCAGAAAGATTTCATTACTTCTGCAACCGACGCTATCAATTTGCGATAATCGATTTGCCGCCACGAATTACCATAGTTACAGAATTGCGGTGCCAGGTTCGGTGTTTTGCCTGCGTTTCCGATTCGTTCTATAATTTGGTTTGCCGTGGGGGGACGGTTAACCGCCCGTTGAAAAAGGGAACAGGCACGCTCGCGAGACGGCAACTCCCCGACGTTTTCGGCGACGGTCGCGAGCCAGTCCCCTTTTTCAACACGCTGTTAAGAGGGAGCTCTCCAGGCGGGGAATTCTAGCGGACCAAGGGATTATTTCGCAAATGGCCCAAGTGTACGTCAATCGTCGAAAACTGCCGCGTACAGGGGTTGTTCTATGCGCGGCGTTTGCCGCTATCCTGTACGGCGGCCAGGATGCAAACGCCAAGGATAAGGCGAAGGAACCGCCCGCAAAACCGGCTGCCGAAGCACCTGCCACATCCGAGAAGCCCGCGAATGAGCCGGCAGCCGCTGCGACGGGCGAAGGGCGGCTTGTTCGCATCCGCTTGCCGATCACGGGTGGGTCGGATGAGCGGATCAACAGCACCATCAAGCGCGTTGTCGACGAATTAAGCCGCTTGCCGCGTGGCGACCGGCGCCCCACGCTGGTGCTCGAACTATCGCCGCCAAACGCCAATGCGGGTTCGGGCGAAGGTACTGATTTCACGCGGGCACTTTCCATCGCCAATTATTTGCAGCGGCCCGAGATGTCGGCGGTTAAGACCGTGGCCTATATTCCGCGGTCGATCAAAGGTCATGGCGTGCTCATTGCCCTGGCGTGCGACCAGATCGTAATGCACCCCGACGCGGAGCTCGGCGAAGCGAGCATCGATGAGAACTCGAACCGGGCGATCGATCCGAAGATCGTCAGCGCGTACAAAGAGACCGTGGCGGCCAAGCGCACGATACCGCAAGCCATCGCGATCGGTTTGGTGGATCGACGCGTGGAAGTGCTCAAGGTCGAAACCGATCAGGGTACTGAGTTTGTTTTGGCCAGTGAGCTGGATGCACTTAAGAAGAAGCACACGATTGTCTCCCAAGAGACGGTCTTTCCGGCCGGAACCCTCGGCAGCTTTACCGGTCGCCAAGGGCGGGATTATGGCTTATTGCTCGCCAGTGATTCGGCGGCGCTCGCGCGTGGCTTGGGCCTCTCGGCCGCAGCGGTTTCGCAGGACCAATCGATGCGTGGTGATTGGCGGCCGGCGATTCTGCGCATCGAGGGGCCGATCACGCGGCGGAAGGTGCATCAGCTCGAAACGCTGCTTGGCACCGAACTGCACAAGCGCAATTCGAATTGGATTTGCGTCTCGATTGATAGTTCGGGCGGCGAACTGGAGGATTGCCGGCAATTGGCTGAGAAACTGGCCGCTTTCGACTCGAAAGACGTTCAGACCGTGGCGTATGTGCCCGTCGAGGCCAGCGGCGGCGCGGCGCTCATTGCCCTGGCGTGCGATCAACTCATCATGCAGCCCGAGGCCCACGTGGGCGGTAAGGGTACGGTCGAGCTGGATCGCGGTGAACTCGATGCGGCGCGCGGTGCAGTTCGGGAATCACTCGGGAACCAATCGGCACACACTTGGTCGCTGGTGATGGCGACGATCGATCCGAATATCGAATTGTTTTCCTACCAGAATACGAAGACGGGCGATGTGCGCTACTTCTGCGATGAAGAAGCAAAAGGTCAGCCGGATGCCGAGAATTGGAGGCGTGGTGCCCGCATTAAGCCGGTGGGCGAAACGCTACGGCTCAACGCCAATCGAGCCCACGAACTCAATGTGGCCGCTCATGTTGTTGATAACTTCGACGAACTCAAGCAACTCTACGGAATTAGCGAGAACATCCGGACTGCCGAACCCAATTGGGCGCTCGAACTCGTCGAAGCGCTGTCGTCGCCAGCGCTGGCGGTGTTGTTGCTAGTGATCGGTTTCATCGGCGTATATATCGAACTGCATAGCCCCGGCATGGGGATCGGCGGATTCGTGGCGGCAATCGCATTCCTCTTGTTCTTCTGGAGCAATTTTCTCAATGGCACGGCGGAGTGGTTGGAAGTGTTGCTCTTTTTGGGTGGCGTTTTTTGCGTGCTGTTGGAAGTGCTGGTCCTGCCCGGTTTCGGCATCTTCGGCTTGGGTGGCGGGGCGATGATCTTGGCATCGCTCGTGCTCGCGACACAAACCTTTGTGCTGCCGCGCACCGAATCGCAAATGGTTGAACTGCGGCATTCGCTCACCATCGTGGCGGCCGCCATGTTGATTGTTGTCGGGGCCTCCATCGCATTGCGGCGTTATCTGCCGAGCGCGCCGGTCTTCTCGAAGCTGCTGCTTCACCCCACACCCGAGGAAGAACTGATCGACCTCGACACGCGCGAAGCACTGGCCGATTTTTCCCATCTCATCGGCCAGCAAGGCACCGCGACTACGAACCTCATGCCGGCGGGCAAAGCCGAGTTCGACGGCCAGTTGATCGACGTCATCGCCGACGGCTTGCCGATCGACCGTGGCACCGCGGTGGTCGTCGTCAAGACTCGCGGCAGCCGCGTGGTCGTGCGGGCAGTCGAAGTGTGATCCTCCACGCCATAAGACGCTGCTCGCACACAAGTTCGCAGTTGGCGAGCCGCCCCGTCGCCACGAAAACCGCGGACACGAGTTCTGTGTTTCCCCGGGCGGGGTGGCATGGCCTCGGAGGTACTCCGACGTGGCCGTGTTTCTCGAACGTTTCCCTGCTCACGCTTCGCGAGAGCATGCCACACTTCGGCCTCAATGTGAAAAACTGATCGGCCCTGCGGACGTGAGTTCCGTGTTTCCCCGGGCTTCCGCTGCGCGTTATACTGGATGAGGTATTCCCAATTTTCCGCGACACCGTTCCACAAGCCTTGATATGTCCTCTTCCCAACGGCCCCTGCGATACGATCTTAAAGTTCCGCCGCATGGACGAATCGAATTGCAGTTGCCACTTCCCGTGGCTTCCCGCGTGACCGTGTATGTGGTGGAAGATCGACACGAGGCGGATGAATTGCTGGCCGCGGCAACGACCAGCACTGAATTTTGGGATAATCCACTAGATGATGAGGATTGGAACGATGCCTGAGCAAGGCGACCTCGTTTCAAGAATCACATTCCTAGCTCTGAATACATTCTGATATGCCGCAAATCAATCGCATCTTAGTTACCGGCGGGGCCGGGTTTTTAGGTTCGCATCTCTGCGAACGGCTCGTTGAAGAGGGGCACGACGTCATCTGCGTCGATAACTTCTTCACGAGCCAGAAAACGAACGTCGCGCACCTCTTGGATCGCTCGAATTTCGATCTCATTCGGCACGATATCACCGAACCGCTGATCCTGGAGGTCGATCAGGTCTACAACCTGGCCTGCCCTGCCGCGCCGGGGCATTACCAGTACAACCCGATCAAGACGATGAAGACCTCGGTCTTGGGAGCGATCCACATGCTCGGTTTGGCGAAGCGCTGCCGGGCGAGAATCTTGCAGGCTTCGACGAGCGAAGTATACGGCGACCCGGAAGTGCATCCCCAACCGGAATCGTATCGGGGCGCGGTGAACCCGGTGGGGCCACGGGCCTGTTACGACGAAGGCAAGCGAGCGGCCGAAACGCTCTTCGTCGATTATCATCGCGTCCACAAACTCAATGTGCGACTCGTGCGAATTTTCAACACGTACGGTCCCAGGATGCATCCGTACGATGGCCGCGTGGTCTCCAACTTCATTCGGCAAGCACTGCGAGGCGAGGACATCACGGTCTTCGGCGATGGCAGTCAGACGCGTTCCTTTTGCTACCGCGACGATCTTGTCGAAGGCATGATCCGCATGATGAACGGACCCGTCGATTTCATTGGGCCGGTGAATATCGGCAACCCCGATGAATTCACGATTCTCGAACTGGCAAAGCTCGTAATTGAACTCACGGGAAGCCGATCGAAGGTCGTACATCGCGATTTGCCCGTGGACGATCCCACGCGCCGACGTCCCGATATCGCGCTCGCCCAGAGCAAACTAGGGTGGCAACCCACGACGAAGCTTCGTGCCGGGTTGGAGAAGACGATCGCCTGGTTCAAGACGATTCGCTGGGAAGAGTACCGCGCGCCGACTCCTAATTATTAAGTGCTCCCAACGTCCGCCGGAGGCTTGTGCGGTTAGAACTACGATTGCGTGCCGGAGGATCGCGGCTCGTCGCTCCAGTTGAATCGCGGCGCAATCAACCTGCGGAGCACAATAAAGGCGAGAATACCCACCGCGGCGCCGGTGGCATCCGCGAGCCAATCCCAAATGCTGCAGTCGCGTCCGACGGGCATTTGCGTAATTTCATCGAACGCGCCATACGCTAAGATGGCGAGCCACGCGAAGAGCAAGTGTCGCGCAGTCAAATTGCCGGTCGCCAATTGCCAGGCGGTTGCCATGCCAATCGTAAGGAGCAGATACGCGCCGAAGTGAGCCAGTTTATCGTGGTTCTCGATGGGAATTAGATCGGTTGTGGGCGGGATGTGGGTGCCGATGAACATCGCGAGCCAGAACAATCCCAACGCGAGCTTGCTCAAGGTAACGACGGTCGAACGAGCCTTGGAACTGGGCATAATTTGGTGAACAGTCTGGCGAATCGCGGCGGGTGAAATGGAAGTGTTAAACGGTGACGAGAGGGGTGTGCGAGCGAGCTCACCCGATTGCGAGTGGAATGTCAGTTCAGTAAGTTGAGAGGATAATTACCCGCTTAGCAACGGGGCTTTGCACACAAACTTTGACCACGGGCGAGGTGCCAGTATGACTCGGATGGGTTATCCTTTCCCGTCGCAGAATAATTACGGCCCCTATGGCGGAGTAAGCAGCGGCCTGAAAATCCGACTTATTATCGCCGTCGTTATTGCGCTATTCACGGTCGTCTCTTATTATGCTCGACCGGGTGATGAAAACCAAATCACGGGCAAAGCGGAACGGGTTGCCCTGGCGGAAGAGGCCGACGAAGTCAAAATGGGCCTCCAGGCCGTGCCCGAGATGACGCAAATGCATGGCGGGCGCGACCCCGATGAGCGAGCCTGCCGGCATGTTCAGGAAGTGGGCGAACGACTGCTCGCGGCGCTGGACAAAAAACTAGCGACAGAAGGACGGGCGAATCCTTATCGCCAGTATTTTCGCTTCACGTTGCTCGCTGACCCCAAAACCGTGAATGCCTTCGCCTTGCCGGGTGGCCAAATTTTCATGACCGCCGCGCTTTACCGCGCGGTGCAAACCGAAGGACAATTGGCCGGTGTATTGGGCCATGAAATCGGGCATGTCATCGAGCGGCACAGCAACAAGCAAATGGCCAAGCAACAGTTGTTTCAGGGATTGGCCGCGGCGGGCGGCGTGGCGGGCGGAGATCGTTCGAGCGCGCAGATGGCCCAAGCCGTCGCTTCGATGGTCAGCATGAAATACGGTCGCGACGATGAGCTGGAGGCCGACCGTTGGGGAGTGCGGCTTACGGCCCTTGCGGGGTACGATCCGCGGGCGATGATCGGCTTGATGCAAGTGCTCGAAAAAGCGGGCGGTGGCAGCGGGCCGCCAGAGTTTTTCAGCACGCATCCGAATCCCGCTCATCGGGAAGAATATATCAAGGCCGAGATCGACCAAGCGTTTCCCGAGGCACTACCGCCCGACCTAAAGCCATGATGTAATTAGTGGGTCGCGACAAATACCCTGTAAATTGTAAATCAGAACAAAAACCATGGCTCTCGAAATATCTCCGCAGAAAACTCGCGTAGGCTTTATCGGCACCGGCGTCATGGGCCGCTCGATGTGTGGCCACCTGGTCGCCGCCGGCTACCAGACGACGGTGTACTCGCGCACGAAAGAGAAGGCGACCGAGCTGATCGAGCGTGGAGCTGCCTGGGCTGCCTCGCCGCGCGAAGTGGCGGCCGCTGCCGACGTCGTTATTTCCATCGTCGGGTTCCCCAGTGACGTGCGGCAAGTGTTGCTTGGCGAAAGCGGCGCACTGGCAGGCTGCAAGGCCGGCAATGTGATCGTCGATATGACGACCAGCGAACCATCGCTCGCCGTGGAGATTGCCGAGCAGGCCAAGAAGCGTGGCGTGACCAGCATTGATGCGCCGGTTTCCGGCGGCGATGTCGGTGCCCGCAACGCGACACTCTCGATCATGATCGGCGGCGACGCCGCAACCGTTACGGCACTCGAACCCATCTGGAAAACAATGGGCGCGAAGTGGATTCGCCAAGGCGGGCCTGGTGCCGGCCAGCACACCAAAATGGTCAACCAGATTCTGATCGCGACCGGCATGATCGGCGTGTGCGAGGCGCTGCTCTACGGCTACAAGGCAGGCCTCAATTTGGAGACGGTGCTGGAATCGGTTGCTTCCGGGGCGGCGGGCAGTTGGTCGCTCTCCAACTATGGACCGCGGATCATTGCCGGTAATTTTGACCCGGGCTTCTTCGTCGAGCACTTCATCAAGGATATGGGCATCGCCCTGGCCGAATCGCGGCGGATGGGGCTGGCCATGCCCGGACTCGCGTTGGCCGAGCAGCTTTATCAGGCGGTTGCCGCTCAAGGCCACGCCCGCAAAGGCACGCATTCGTTGATGCTGGCGCTGGCCCACATCTCGGGCTTCGACTGGCTGAATCGCCCCAAGTGATTCTGCCGGGGTGATTTGCGGCAATTCTATCGTCTTGCGATGGGCCAGTTTGCAGGAGGTGCGCCATTCGTTCGCCCTTGACTTAGCAAGCTCGCGCGCGATGATACGAGGGAGTTTTTCGCATATTTACTTGCACAAAACAGGGAGCTTCCTATGAGGTCTGCGTTTTCGCTGGCTAGCGTTCTCGCTGTGGGATTGGTTTTTGCCGGATGCCAGGAAGCGCATTCGAAGTCGCCCGAAGGAACGTCCCAAGATAGCGCTGCCGAGGATAAGGAGCTAAAGGTGGGCGATCAAGCGCCGGCGTGGAAAGACCTGGCCGGCACCGATGATAAGCCGCACAGCCTCAAGGATTTGGAAAAGGCCAAAGCCGTGGCAGTAGTCTTCACGTGCAACACCTGCCCTGTCGCCCAGGCTTACGAGGACCGTCTCAATAAGCTGGCGACCGATTACAAGGACAAAGGCGTGACTGTCGTGGCAATCAATGTGAACAAAGACCCCAGCAACAGCCTGGATGCCATGAAGCAGCGTGTGGAGAAGAAGGGACTAACCTACGCGTATCTATTTGATCCATCGCAACAGACCGCGCGCGACTTTGGTGCGACCTGCACGCCGCACGCATTCTTGCTCGACGGCAAACACAAGGTCGTCTACATGGGCGCGATCGACGACGACATGAACGCCGACAGCGTCAAGCAGCACAGTTTGCAGGACGCGATTGATGCGGTCCTCGCGGGCAAAGAACCCACCGTTGCCAAGACCAAGCAATTCGGCTGCGGCATTCACTATGAATAGTGCGTGGTCGCGAGCCGTTGTTCGCGGAGTAGTGATTGTTGGCGTGGTCTATGCGCTTCCAGTGATTGTTGGGTGTGGCGGAAAATCGGGGCGCGATGAAGCACCGAAGAAACCGCAAGTGGTTGAAGAAGCCCAGCGTGATTCGGCGGCGGGACAGATTCAAGATGCCGCCTCAGCCGTAACGCTCACGCCGGTCGATCGGCCGGCGTTTGATGCAACGATCGCCAAGTTCAAGGGCAAAGTCGTCCTGGTCGATTTTTGGGCCACATGGTGCCTGCCGTGTGTCGAGCAGTTGCCGCATACGCTGGAGTTAGGGAAGCGATTGGCCGACCGCGGCCTCGTCGTTGTCACTGTAAGTTGCGACGATCCTAACGATGTCGATCAAGTCGCGAAGTTTCTCACATCGAAACAAGCAGGTAATGCCACGAATCTGATCAGCCAATTCGGCGGTAGTCCAAAAACGATGGAGGCATTTGAAATCACCACCGGTGCGGTGCCGTTTTACCAACTCTACGACCGCTCGGGAAAGCTCAGGCAGACATTCGGCATAAATCCTTCGGCCAAAAAGCAATACACGGCGGCCGAAATTGCCGCGGCCGCCGAGGATTTGTTGGGGAAATGACTTTGCGGTGCGTCAACAGTTTTCCCCATTTTTTTCGATTTTGCATTTATCTTCGGGAGGGAGCTGCTAAACTCATCGCCTTGCGCAGTCAAGATTTCCGGCGTTTGAACGAAGGAACACTTGAATTAGTGGCCAAGAACCCCATAATCTGGCCACTAGGCGCTGCGACAGCGCGACGTGATATTGGAGAGACCACCCCCGACTGCGGGAAGTGAATTGTTTCATTTAGATCAGGAGACTAAGGCAATGAAGAAGTTGTTCGCAATCGTGCTGTTGGTGTCGGCCGTGGCCGTCATCGGCTGCGGTGAGACGAAGAAGCCAGCCGCCAAGACGGCTGCCCCAGAAGCAAAGCCAGCCGCGCCAGCCGCTGCCCCAGCTGCCCCCCCAGCAGAAAAGAAGTAACCAATCTGCCCGCGGTCGGGCAGTTTGATCATAAATGCGAGCCGCGATCGGACGGCGCCCACCAGGCGAACCGTTCCTATCGCGGCTTTTTTATTTCACGCAGCGCGTTTGCGGGCGTGACGTTTGCTCAGCATTCCTTTCGCGAGCACTGGTCATTCGAACCAGAGCTCCCCATTTCGTTTATCCGCATCGCCGGTCCGCGATCCTCGATCCAACAGGCTTGACTTACATGGGCGATCGCGCCTATACTATGTAGTGCATAGTATGCGATGCAGAGCAGCACGTGATGAAAGGGCGAAGCAGATGAAACTCGAACGCGAATTGATGCGGGGCGCGGCCCCCACGGCCGTTATGCAGGTGCTCGCCGGTGGCGAAAAGTACGGCTATGAATTGGTCGAGGCGTTAGCGCGACAATCGAACGGCGTGCTGGGCGTCGGCCAATCGACGCTCTATCCGTTACTCTACAATCTCGAGGCCAAGGGACTAGTTACTTCGCGGGTCGATGAAACGGGCGCGCGACCACGCCGATTTTATCGGCTTACGCCGCGCGGCCGACGTAAACTTGCCGACGATACTAAGCAATGGCAGTCCCTGTGGGAAGCGTTTCGTTCACTCGGTCTCGCCGGCCAACCTGCGGCGGGAGGTGCGCGATGAACGCGGCGAGCTACTCCCCATCGCTGTGGCGGCGATTGTGGTACACACGCCTGAGCAACGTTTTGCGCGGTCGCTTCGATGCTGGTCTCGATTGGCGCCAACAAATCGCTCTAGCCGAACTCCCCGTAGAGCTTGCGAATGCCGTCGTCGAGGTTGTAGGCCGCTCTCGACTGTGGCGCGATGAAAAACTCGCAGTCGCCAATGAATTGGTGGCGCACTTCCAGGACGGTCTGGAGGCCGGCCGGTCGCCGCAGGAGTTGCTAGGGACGTTCGGTGATCTCAAAGCGGCGGCCCAACTTATCCGCCGCGCGAAGCGACGGAATCGCCCCATCATATGGCACGTTTGGCATTATGGCTGGATGGCCCTGCTGATGTTGGCGGCACTTTACGTCGTCACCGGAATCTGGATGTCGTTTGACCGCCCGCAGATCCGCGTCAATTATTTGGCCGAAATCAACAAGGTCGCCCAAGCCGTTCCGGCAGGCGAACGGGCGTGGCCAGCCTACCGTGAAGCACTATTAGCCCTCGGTTTCGATCAAAGTGAAGGTGATACTTCCGCGGCAAGATTTTTGGCATCGGAGGCGAAACCGGGCGATGTCGACTGGCCCAGCCAAGAGAAGTTTCTTAACGATCACGCCGAGGCCATTGCCAAGCTGCGCGCTGCCGCCATGGGACCGACTCTCGGCTTTGTCGCGGTAACCGCGGAAGCTGGCTTTTCGGGGACCGACCAAAAACTTTTTGGTCGTCAAGTACCGAACCAACAAGCAACGCCAGACAACGACTCGCCGCTGCAAGACAGTCTGATTTCGGTAATGCTGCCGCTCGGGCAATTGCGAAGTGCCGGGCGGACGTTACGGGCCGACGCTTTGCGTGCCGCCGCTGGGGGAGACGGTGCGACGGCATATACCAACGTGATGGCCATGCTCGGCGTAAGTCGACATTCTCAGGAAACTCCCTTTTTCATCAGCCTGTTGACGAGCGAAGCCATTCAGGCGAAGGCCCGCAATGTCGTGCGTGACGTATTGGCGGACTACCCAAATTTGTGGGCTGGTGACCAACTTCAGCGGGTGGCCCATGCCTTCGCATCGTCACGAGTCGATTGGCAACGCGGGTTCGAAGGAGAACGGATGTTCTTCTACGACATCATGCAGCGAATCTATACCGACAATGGCGCTGGCGATGGGCACCTCGCCTTCCGCGTTGCCGATCACGTTAATGTCTTCCAGATGATTGAGTCGCTTGGCGGCGATTCCCCGCCAGCTAACTCGGCTTTTTCCAATACGACGTTAGCGCTTCTGACCCTGCCGGCCGCGAACATCGTCGTCGCTTCACGCAAAGAAATGGCGGACGCTTATGAGAAGTTGATGGGGCGCGCTCAAGCGGAGATGGAAAAGCCCTTGTGGCTTCAGGATAAGAACGCCCCGTTCGAAAGTGAAGTACGTGCCCTGCAACAAGGACCAACAGGCAGAATCCATTTCTGGCTATTGGAATTGTTGTTTCCCGGATTAGATGCGCTGCGGAATCGCATCGCCCTGTCCGATGGTGAGCGAGATGGCTTGTTCATCGGCCTCGCCCTCGAGCTGTACCATCGCCAGCATCACCAATGGCCGTCATCACTGGCCGACCTTTCGCCACAATGGTTGCCCGAGACGCCGGTCGACCGAATTACGGGCAAACCGTTGAAATACAAGATCGTCGACGATCGTCCGCTCGTTTACAGCGTTGGCCCTGACCACGACGACGACGGTGGCCGACCAACGGAAAAGGACGTCCGGCCATGCAGTCCAACGAGCACCGCCGACGACGGCGATTGGATCATCTGGACGACAGCGAGGAAGTCTCATTGAACTTTGCACAGCTCGTGAGCGAGCCGGGCCGTCCCCGGCCCCGAGCGGAACCGTTGCGTCAAATAACGAGTTGATTGATTAGATGCCGTCATGCGTCGGGGGCGGGGAAACCGGGGGCGGGGACGCCCCGGCTCGCGGGGGTGTGGTGCGTTGGCGGAAGATGTAGGCGAAGCAGTTGTTGAGGTAGTGCTCGTCGTGGATGGCGATGTTCGAGCCTTCTTCGGCCCACCACGTGGCGCCAGTGGGCAGTGGCCATTTCTCACTGAGCGCTTGGCCGAGCCAACGCTTGATCAAGCGTCGCACTTTTTCGCCGTGAATCTCGCGGAGAACGTCGCACAGCACATGCACGTGATCGCTTTCCGCGGCACACGTTCGGTACTGCCAGCCGCCGCGGTCGCAGATTGCGGTGATCTCCGTTTCGATGAACGCACGCTGTTCATTTGAAAGATAGCGCGGGGGGAACTTCATGCGTTCCCGCTCGCAATCGACGCGAAGTTGGTTTTGCGGCAGGAACGGCTGGCCGAGTTCGTTGTGTGATTTATCGACCGTGGGGGCGGTGGAGCCGTGTAAGCGGGTGCCGTAGGTGCCGAAGGTGATGTGCCAGGGGGTGTGGCCGGAGACGAATTGTTGGCGTGGAAGTAATTGAGGCATTTTTGGCGGGGGCGGGGATGCCCCGGCTCGCTGCGGATTAGGTTTCGATGTGGGGGAGGTGGTGCCCCATCTTTTCGCGCTTGGTGGCGAGATAGGTGCTGTTGTGCTCGTGAATGGGGCCGACGATCGGAACTTGATCGACGACTTCCAAATCGAAACCGCCGTAGATGAACGCGTCGGTCTTCTTGGGGTTGTTCGTGAGCAGCCGCACTTTCCGCAGATTGAGATCTTTCAAAAGCTGGATTCCCACGCCGTAATCGCGCGGATCGGCCTTGTAGCCGAGGGCGAGATTGGCTTCCACCGTGTCGAGGCCCTGATCCTGCAGCGCGTACGCTTTGATCTTTTCCACGATGCCGATGCCGCGCCCTTCTTGCGGCAGGTAGACCAGGACGCCGGCGCCCTCGCTTTGGATCATGTCGAGCGCGAGGTGCAACTGGTCGCCACAATCGCAGCGCAGCGATTCGAGCAAATCACCCGTGAAGCACGAGGAATGCAGTCGGACCAGCGGCGCATCGACTTTCGAAGTGTCGCCGAGCACGAAGACGAGCGGATTCTGCGTTTCGTACTTCACGCCGTATGCGATGATGGTGCCGGCCCCGTATTTGGTCGGCAGTGCCGCCTCGGCAATACGGAACACGAGCTTCTCGCGCACGCGACGGTAAGCAATGAGTTGTTCGATCGAAATGATGGGCAAGTTGTGAGCGCGGGCCACTTCGTGCAGTTGTTCGCGATTCGCCCGGTCGCCCGTCTCATTGAGGATTTCGCACAGCACACCGGCCGGCAACAAGCCGGCCAGCCGTGCCAGATCAACGGCCGCCTCGGTGTGTCCCGCGCGGCGTAACACGCCGCCTTCCTTCGCGACCAGCGGGAACAGGTGCCCCGGGCGGGTGAAATCGCTCGGTCGGCTCGTCGGGTCGCAGATTGCCTGGATCGTGCGGGCTCGTTCCGACGCAGTGATGCCCGTCCGTGTCGTGCGGTGATCGACGGGCACGGTATAATTGGTGCCAAGCGGCGCCGTGTTGGCTTCGACCATCGGATGCAGGTTGAGCCGCTGGCTCGTCTCGGGCAGAATCGGCATGCACAATTGCCCGCGGCCCATCCGAATCATGAAATTCACACTCTCCGCCGTCGCCATTTCCGCCGCACAAACGAAGTCGCCTTCATTTTCGCGATCCTCGGCATCGACGACGACGATGATTCGGCCCTGGCGGATCGCCGCCACGGCATCCTCGATGGTGGAAAAATTCTTGTTCACGGAAGTGCCTATGGGATAAGAAAAAGACCCGGCGATGGCAGGGCAGATCAGTTTTTCACATGGAGCCCGAAGGGTGGCATGCTCTCGCGCAGCGTGAGCATGGAATCGCTGGAGATACATGGCCACGTCGGAGTACCTCCGAGGCCATGCCACCCTGCGACAACTTCTCTATCCTAATAAAAAACTGATTGGCCCTGCCGGCGATGGGTCGGAACTAGGCCGCAGCGGCTTCTAAATCTATGATACGCAATACGGGCGGCAGGCGGGAGGCGATGACGGGGCGACGGGCCGGAGGGTATGAGCCGCCTGGAGCGACTGTCGAGGCGTACGATGGGCAATCATGAAATCGAATCGCCGCTTGCGCCTCTGGGGCGCGAGGAATATATCGAGCAGGCGCACTTCTTTCGCGCGCTCGCCGAACGGCTCGTGGAGAACATTCCGGCCCAAGAGGTGTTGTCCACCGTCCGCGAGGAAGTGCTCGCCACGACCAAGCTGCCGCTGGCGATCGACTTTCTGCTGGGGGAATTGCGGCATGAAGGCGTGCTCGGCCCCGCGATGGGCCTGCTGCCTCATTACTTCACGCCGTTCCAGGCGTACATCGTTCAGGAATCGGAAAACGAGCGGCTGCGGTTCGACCTACGGATTGGGTTAGAGATTCTGCGGCGTGAAGCTGAATATCGTGCCAACGAACCCACGCACCAAGGGCTGTTCCTGTATCAATTCGAAGTGCTCTGCCGCAACCGCTTGGGCTACGACCGGGGCCTCGAGGCGATGGCCGCCGACCCGGCGTTCGCGGGCAAATGGTGCGAGTGGATTCGCAAGCTGCGCCGGCAGATCGGGATGGTGGATATTGCGGACGTGATCTATGTGCATAGCGAATACTATTGGCGGCGTGCGACTGGCGGGCGAGCGGCGGAGGCAGAGGAAGTGGGGGCGGGGGGGCCGGGGGCGGGGACGCCCCGGCTCGCTGATGAAGCGATCAACGAGGCGCGAGCCGGGGCGTCCTCGCCCCCGGCGGCCCCTGCTATCGTCCTCTTCGGCGAACGCGAAGGCCGTATCGCCCTGGCGAACCGCAAGAAAGACCCGCTCTACCTGTTTTCCTCACTCAACCGACAGCTTGGCTACCCTGCGGCTCCCCGGGTCCACGCCGCCGAAAAAGAACAGCACCTGCTGCCGCAATTGGCTCGCCGCATGGAACAACTGGAAATGCGGCTGAAAATCCTAGAAGAAGAGCAGCGCGGTGGCCTCGACCTCACCAAGTTCTACGAGAAACCCTCCGGCCCCTGACGAGGCGTTCGCACTGTCAGCCCCCGGCTTTGCCGGGGGTTTTGTCGTAATAATTCAGCTAATTTCCGACGTTTCTGCGGTTCAACGGAACCGCTTCGCATGGTAGAGTTACGGGAATGACGCCGACCGGAGGGCGTTTTGGTAGTGCATCCCGCCCAATGTGTTCTCGCGCATGATGTGCACTCGGCCGCTCTGGCAGCGGCCCGTTGAAGAAGAATCGCCGTGGATTTTCATCTCAGCCTTGAAAGCGAAGGGGTCGCTTCCGCTTACCCCGAGCCACCGTTGGCCATGACCGCCGACGATACCGTCGGTAACGTCATGCAGATCATGCGTGCGCAGCGCAACGGTGCCGTGCTGATCTGCGATGGCCCGAAGCTGGTCGGGGTGTTCACGGAACGCGATGCGCTCAAGCTCATGGCGAGCGGTGCTGATTTTTCGACCCCCGTGCGCGAGGTGATGTCGACCGACCCGGTCACAATTGCCGATTCCGCGACCGTGGGCGAGGCAATCCGCAAGATGTCCGAAGGGGGCTACCGCCATTTACCAATTATTGATCGCCAGCAGCATCCAAAAGGGATGCTGGCGGTGAGCGGCATTGTGCATTATCTGGTGGACCATTTCCCGGAAACGGTGTACAACCTGCCCCCCGACCCGAAAGCGAAACCGCGCGAGCGGGAAGGAGCATGACGAATTGCCGCCAGTCGTGCGTGTTGTCGCCTGGCGTGGATCATCCAACAATAGTCAATAAATAATACAGGCGATTGCCGGCGCCGCGATCATGCTAGCAATCTCTTCGAGCAAGCCCTCCCGCTGGCTCGAATGCCTTACCTAAAAACACTTCAGTGCGGCGACTGGGGATGAGGATTTATTTCCTACGATGGCTACCTCGGCAGCAGTTGAAAAACAAGTTCGTACACTAGATGAAGCCACGGTCCGATTCTGTGGCGACTCGGGCGATGGCATGCAGTTGGCTGGTACGCAGTTCACCAATACCTCGGCCCTGGTGGGCAACGATATCGCGACATTCCCCGATTTTCCGGCCGAAATTCGCGCCCCGCAAGGCACGCTCGCCGGCGTGAGCGGCTTCCAAGTTCACTTTTCGAGCAAGGATATTTACACCCCCGGCGACACGGTCGACGCTCTCGTGGCGATGAACCCGGCCGCGCTGGCCACGAACCTCGTCGATTTGCGGGCCGGTGGCATTCTCATCGTCAACAGCGATGCCTTCGAATCGAAGGGACTCGATCAAGCCGGCTACGAAACGAATCCGCTGGAAAACGATTCGTTGAAGAATTATCGGCTGTATCCCGTGGCGATGACCAAGCTCACGCGGGCTGCCGTTGATGGCTTGGAACTCAGCCAAAAAGAAAAAGACCGCTGCCGCAACTTCTTCGCGATGGGGCTTGTGTTCTGGCTGTACGATCGGCCGCTGGAGCCGACCCAACGCTACATTGACGACAAGTTTGGCAAGAAACCGGAGATCGCGCAAGCGAACACCGCCGCATTGAAAGCCGGCTATCACTACGGCGAAACGGTCGAAGCCATCAACACGCAGTACCACGTGCCGAAGGCCAAGTTGGCCCCGGGTAAGTACACGAGCATCGTCGGCAACACAGCCGTCGCCTATGGCTTGATGGCCGCCGCCCGCCTGAGCGGCAAGCGATTGTTCTTGGGGGCCTACCCAATTACACCGGCCAGCAGCATTTTGGAAGAGCTGGCCCGGCATAAGAATTTCGACGTCCTCACTTTTCAGGCCGAAGATGAAATCGCTGCAATGGCCGCCACCGTTGGCGCGGCGTTCGCGGGTGCGATGGCCGTCACCGCCAGCAGTGGTCCCGGCATCGCCCTCAAGGGCGAAGCGATGGGCCTCGCCGTGATGACCGAGCTGCCGATGGTGATTGTCAACGTGCAGCGCGGTGGCCCCTCGACGGGCTTGCCCACGAAGACTGAACAGGCCGACTTGTACCAGGCCGTGTTCGGCCGCAATGGCGAATGCCCGATGCCGGTTCTCGCTGCCTCCAGCCCGGCCGATTGCTTCGACGCCGCCCAGGAAGCCTGGCGAATCGCCGTTCGCTATATGACGCCCGTGATGCTGCTCACCGATGGCTACATCGCCAACGGCTCCGAGCCCTGGCGGATTCCGAAGCTCTCGGAACTCAAGAAGATTGAAATTATGCACCCCGGCCCGTCGGTCAACGGCGACAAGTTCCTGCCCTACAAGCGCGACGAGCGGCTCGCGCGGCCCTGGGCTCTGCCCGGCACAGCCGGTCTCGAGCACCGCATTGGCGGGCTCGAAAAGCAGGATATCACCGGCAACGTCAGCTACGACGCGGCCAACCATCAGCACATGATCAGCCTGCGGGCGACCAAGGTCGAGAAGGTTGTGAACGACATTCCACCACAAAAGCTGGATGGCCCGCCGAGCGGCGACCTGCTCGTACTCAGTTGGGGTGGCACGTACGGCGCCTGCGCCACCGCGGTTCACAACGTGCAAGCCAAAGGCAAAGCCGTAACGCATTGCCACCTGCGTTGGCTCAACCCGTTGCCGAAGGATTTGGGCGACATCTTGAAGCGCTTCAAGAAGGTCGTGATTCCGGAACTCAACCTTGGCCAACTCCGCACGATCATTCGCGCGAAGTACTTGATCGATGCCGTCGGCCTCAACAAGGTGCAAGGCAAACCATTCAGCGTCGGCGAAGTCGTCGATAAGATCGAAGCCCTACTGAAGGGCGATGCGAAGGACACGGAAGCCAAGGCCGAGCCCATTGATAAGAAAGCGCCCGCGAAAGCCGTTTTGGAAAAAGTGGCCCACGGCGGTTAATTCAGACAAGGAGACAAGGAGACAAGGAGAAGGGGTGATCCAGTTGGAGAACGTATCAAATCGAGTCTCCTTGTCTCCCCCTCTCCATGTCTCCTTGTCTTCCCGACATATCGAACAAGATTTCAACACTACATAGGCGTCCATTCACCATGACCGTCGAACTCCCCGTCCTCAAGCCCGCCGATTTCGCCAGCGACCAAGACGTCCGCTGGTGCCCCGGTTGCGGCGATTACGCCATTCTGGCTCAAATGAAAAAGGTGATGCCCAATCTTGGCATCCCGCGTGAAAAGATCGTGTTCATCTCGGGCATCGGCTGCTCCAGCCGGTTCCCGTACTACATGAACACTTACGGCATGCACTCGATCCACGGCCGCGCCCCGGCCGTGGCCACCGGACTCAAGTGCGTGCGCCCCGACCTGCACGTGTGGGTCATCACGGGTGATGGCGACGGCCTTTCGATCGGCGGCAACCATCTCATGCACGCCATTCGCCGCAATCTCGATCTCAACATCGTGCTGTTCAACAACCGCATTTACGGCCTCACCAAGGGCCAGTATTCGCCCACCTCGCCGCTCGGCAAGAAGACCAAGAGCACGCCGATGGGTGCGATCGATAACCCGCTCCATCCGCTTTCGGTCGCCATCGGTTGCGAGTGCACGTTCGTCGCCCGCAGCATCGATACGGAAATCAAGCACCTCGGCGAGGTTCTCACCCGTGCGGCCAAGCACCCCGGCACGTCGTTTGTCGAGGTCTATCAAAATTGCCACGTGTTCAACGACGGCGCCTGGGCGTATGCCAAGGAGCGCGAGTCGAAGGCCGATACCACGCTCGAATTGGTTCACGGCAAACCGCTCATCTTCGGCAAGAACCGCGACAAAGGCATCCGCCTCAACGGCATGGACCCGGAAGTGGTCGAGCTTGGCAAAGGTGTGTCGGAAGACGACCTTCTGTTCCACGATGAAAAAGCACCTGAGCCAAGCCTCGCCTACCTGCTCAGCCGCATGCGGCACGAGGACGGCTTCCCCGAACCGATCGGCGTGTTCCGCGCGGTCGAAGCCCCGCAGTACGACGCCATGATCAACGACCAGGTCACGCAAGCCACCAACGAACGCGGCGTCGGCGATATCGATAAACTGTTCGCCTCCGGCGATACCTGGGATGTGGCGTGAAGTGGTTGAGGGTTGAGAGTTGAGAGTTGAGGGACGAACTGATGGACCAATGAAATTTTAGGCGTGCCGATTTTCCGCACTTCACACTCAACCCTCAACACTCAACCATCAACCCTGCCATGAGCGCGATCCTTTGCCCCTACTGCGAAGCCGAGAACATTGAAGGCACCGACGAGTGCCAGGCCTGCGGCAAATCGCTGATGGAACTCAGCCGCCGCATCCCGGCCACCAGCGTCGAGGCGGACCTCCTGCGCGATCGCATCGAACGCCTCTGGCCAAAATCGCCCTCGAAAGTCGCTCCCACCACGCCGGTTGGCGACGTGCTCAAAAGGATGGTCGACGAGCGCATCGGTTGCGTCATGGTCGTCGATGGCGACAAGCTCGTCGGCATCTTCAGCGAGCGCGACGCGCTGATGAAACTCAACACCGACGCCCCTAAATTCCTCACCCGGCCGATCTCGCAGTTCATGACCACGAGCCCGGTGACGCTCGAAACGAACGACAAAATCGCCTTCGCCCTCCACAAAATGAACCTCGGCGGCTACCGCCACATCCCCATCCTCTTCCACGGCAAACTCGCCGGCGTGATCTCCATCCGCGATATTTTGCGGTACCTCGCCGAGCGGGTGGTAGCGAAAAAACACCATTAAATTGCCCTGCCGATACTTTCAACGAGCTGCAAACTTGACTGTACTGCAATTTGCAATACAATTGGATTATGGGAAAGAAAGCAACTTCTCGCAAATCCGCTTCGTCCAACGGTCGATCGAGCGGCCCGAAAACAAGTCCGCTCATGGTTCGTCTGGATGCCGATAGCAAGCGCTCACTTGAGCAGGCCGCGGAGTTGCGGCACATTAGCGTCAGCGATTACGTCCGCACCGTAATGGTTCCGCAGGCTCAGCGCGAAGTGTCGGCCGCACGCGAGAGCGTGATTCGCCTGACCCCGGATGAACAGCTCGCCTTGTGGACCGCGCTCAGCGAACCTCCTCGGCTCACCGCGGCTCAAAAGCGGGTGGGTGCCCTGATGCGAGGCGAAGCGTGAACCCCGTCCGCTTTCCGGCAGGGTTTCACATCGAGATGCTGCAGCGTCGGCATCCGCGAACGCGATTCCGCTCAGGCCAATCGGCAGTCGACGATTGGCTCAAGACCAAAGCTTTGCAGCATCAATCGAAACATCTCTCATCCACGAAAGTGTTGGTGACAGCAGGAGGGGCAATTGCGGGCTACTACACCCTGGCGCCCGCTCAAATCGATTTTGCGGACCTTCCCCCAGAAATTCTTCGACGCCTGCCGCATCGGTTGCTTCCTATTGCCATCCTTGCCTGGCTGGGCGTCGACCAACCGCATCAACACGCCGGCCTGGGAAGCAAACTGCTGGCCCAAGCCCTGCGTGATTGTTGGGAGGGCGGCAAAGTGTTTCCCTTTGTGGCCGTCGTTGTCGACTGCGTCGACGACAATGCCCGGTCATTTTACGAACGCTTCGGCTTCACTCCTTTACCAGGGCAACCGTACCGGTTGTTCATAAGTGCGCAGCAGCTTGATGCAATGATGCAAGTCGAACCAAGGTAGACACCACGCCGTTTCACGTGACAATTCACTTGTCATGTCATCGCACGCCTCTAACACGCCGGTACCCGCAACACAGGACCAAATCCACAGCCTGTTGGACGGTGTTCGCACCGACGGCGATCCCTCCGTTCCACTTGCCGTCCGCCAAGCGATCCACGTTGCCCGCGAACTTTGCCGCCGTGCTCGTACGCTGCAAACGCCGCAGGAGCGCCGGCAGCAGGCCGAACTCGACCGCATGATCCAGTCGCCGCACGATAAGGCGACGCTCATGCAGCTCACCGATCAGGCCTTTCGTTCGCGCCGGCCCCACCGGGCCGCCGACCAGCTCATTCACATTCTCGATGTCCAGGGCGTCCCGCGCTTTTTCGGCGCGATCGACCGCACGCTCCTCATGGGCTTCCAGTCGTTCGGCTCGTACCTGCCGGGCGTGGCCATGCCGTTCGTCAAGGAACGGATGCGCGAGGAAACGGCGAACGTCATTCTGCCGGCCGAGCGCGAATTGCTCGCCGAACATCTGCAGGCCCGTCGCGAAGAGGGCTTGCGGATGAACGTCAACTACCTGGGTGAAGCGCTCCTCGGCGAAGAGGACGCCCGCCGCCGCCTGCAAAACTACCTCACCGCACTCCAGCAACCTGAGATCGAAGTCATCTCGGTAAAGATCTCGACGATCTATTCGCAAATCTCGGCGCTCGCTCGCGAGCACACGATCGACGTGTTGTGCGACCGCTTGGAACTACTCTTCCGCGCCGCCGCCAAAGCTAAATTCACCCGCCGCGATGGCACGACCGTCCCCAAATTTGTTTACCTTGACATGGAGGAATATCGCGACAAGGAACTCACGGCCGAGGTCTTCATGCGTACGCTCGATCGCCCCGGCCTCGAACAGGCCCGCGCCGGCATCGCTTTACAGGCGTACATCCCTGATTCGTTCGCAACCCAACAGCGAATCAACGCTTGGGCGCTCCGCCGCCTGACGGCTGGCGGCTCGCCGGTGACGATTCGCCTGGTGAAGGGCGCCAACATGGAGGCAGAGCGCGTCGAGGCCAGCCTTCGCGGCTGGCCGCAAGCGCCGTACAAGACCAAGCTCGAAACCGACGCCAACTACCTCCGCATGCTGAGCGAGGGCATGCGGCCGGAGAATCTCGCGGCCGTTCGGCTGGGCATCGCGTCGCACAACTTATTCACACTCGCCTATGGCATCGTCCTCGCCGCCAACGCGCACGCCTTCGACCGCGTGCAGTTTGAAATGCTCGAAGGCATGGCCAACCACCAGCGCCGGGCCCTCTTCGAACTCACCGGCAACATGCTGCTCTACGCGCCGGCCTGCCGGCAGGAAGATTTCACCAACGCCATCGGCTACCTCGTTCGCCGCCTCGACGAAAACACCGGTCCCGATAACTTCCTCCGCCACGCCTTCAACATCGAGGTGGATAAACCGGAGTGGTATACGCTCGAACGGCAGTTCGTCGAAGCGTTCAAGGCGAGTGAGACCGTCAGCAGCGCGCCGCGACGGACGCAGGACCGGAGTCGAGAGCCAAGAGTCAAGAGTCAAGAGCCAGCGAGCCGGGGCGTCCCCGCCCCCGAGAACAATGACCGGCTCGGCCGGGGGCGGGGACGCCCCGGCTCGCTATTTAATGAATTTCTTAACGAACCGGATACAGACTGGTCATTGCCCGCGAACAGCATGTGGGCGAGTTCGATTATTGCGAACTGGAAAGATCGGCACAGTACCAGCGTGGCTGAGGTGCCGCTTGTCATTGCGGGCGACGAAATCCACGAGAATCGAATACTGCGCGACTCCATTGATCCGTCGCGGCCGAATACCGTGGTCGCCCGCTATCGGCAAGCCACCGACGCCGACATCGATCACGCCGTGAAAACCGCGAATGAAGATCGCGACGGCTGGCGACGCCTTCCACCAGGCGAACGAGTCGCAATCCTGCATCGCGTTGCCGATGAACTCGCAGCCGCCCGCGGCGAGCTCATGGGTGCGATGCTGGCCGAGGGCGGCAAGACGCTCGCCGAAAGCGATCCCGAAGTCTCCGAAGCCATCGACTTCTGCCGGTTCTACGCCGACAGTGCGGACTATTTCCACGATGCCTTCTTTCGTAGGACGGACATTTCTGTCCGTTCTCCCAACCAGCCGAGCGAAGAGGCGATGGATGGACACGATTGTCCGTCCTACGAACGATTCCAGCCGCGCGCCCTTGGCACCGTGGTCGTCGTCTCCCCTTGGAACTTCCCGCTTGCCATTCCTTGCGGCGGTGTCGCCGCCGCCCTCGCCGCCGGCAACACGGTCATCCTCAAACCAGCTTCCGACACGGTGCTTATCGCCTATCTGCTGTGCGAATGTTTTTGGCGTGCCGGCGTGCCGAAAACCGCTCTGCAATTCGCCCCCTGCAGTGGCGGCACGGTGGGTGCCCGGTTGGTTGCCCACGAAGGCGTCGATGCCGTCATCCTCACCGGCGGCACCGCCACTGCGGCCGAAATGCTCCGCGCCAAGCCGATGATGAATCTGCTCGCCGAGACCGGCGGTAAGAACGCCACCGTCGTTACAGCTCTCGCCGACCGCGACCAGGCCATCAAGAACGTTCTCCATAGCGCGTTCAGCCATAGTGGCCAAAAATGTTCTGCCACGTCGCTGCTCATTCTCGAAAGCGAAGTCTACCACGACGCCGGGTTTCGCACCGCCTTGTGCGACGCCGTCGAAAGCATCCACGTCGGCTCCGCCTGGGAACTTCACACCAAGATCGGCCCGCTCATTCGCCCGCCCAGCGGCGTCCTGGAAACGGGCCTCAAAGAACTAGATGCTGGCGAAGAATGGGCGGTCCTGCCGCGGCTGCACGTCGAGGGCAACCCGCACCTCGTGAGCCCTGGCTTGAAATGGGGTGTCCGCGCCGGCAGCTTCACCCACGGCACCGAGCTCTTTGGCCCGGTCCTCGGCGTGATGGAAGCCCGCGACCTCGACGAAGCGATCCACATCGTGAACGCCACCGGCTATGGTCTCACCTCTGGCCTCGAAAGCCTCGACGATCGCGAGCAAGAGCGCTGGATCAGCCGCATCCGTGCGGGCAATCTCTACATCAACCGCCCCACCACCGGCGCGATCGTCCTCCGCCAACCGTTCGGCGGCATGGGCAAAAGCAGCGTCGGCCCCGGCATTAAAGCCGGCGGACGAAATTACGTCGTGCCGCTGATGCGGTTCGACGGCGAAGAGGGGGAGACAAGGAGAGGGGGAGACAAGGAGAAGAGTGGTAGCCTGGCAAACCACTCTCCAATTACCGACGTGTTGGATTTGCTGCGGGAACTTGAGCGTACAGACGGCGTCCCGCCGCAACTGCTGCAAGCAATCGACAGCTACGCCTACTGGGCGGAAACCGAGTTCCTTGCCGAGCACGATCACTTCCGCTTGCTCGGCGAAGACAACATCCGCCGCTACCTGCCGGTCGAACCGCTCCGCATTCGCATCCACGCCGACGACACGCCGTTCGACATCCTCGCCCGCGCCGCCGCCGCCCGCGCCGCCGGCTGCCGCGCGACGATCAGCACGTCGCCCCAAGTAGGTCCGCCGAGTCAAGGCGGACCGGTTGCACCGGCCGACACGATACCAAGTGCCGCTCGGCTCGCGGCACCTACGGCTGCCGATGCCGTCAAACTACTCGACGAACTTACCGATTCCTGGGCGGGCGCTATTGAGTTCGTCGAAGAAGATGATGAAACACTTGCCAACGCCATCCGCACGGGCCACGTCGCCCGTGTCCGCTATGCTGCCGCCGACCGGGTGCCGGCCACTATCCGCCGCGCCGCCGCCGAAGCCCTCCAATACATCGCCGACACGCCCGTCTCACCTCACGGCCGCATCGAACTCCTCTGGTACCTCCGCGAACAAAGCGTCTCCCGCATCTACCACCGCTACGGCAACCTCGGCCTGCGAGCAGGTGAACAGCGCGACGAGCCGATGCAGCAATTATGGAATTCGGTTACCCGTCGTGAACGGCGGGCCTAATAGCGTTGCCAAGGACGGTAAATCGCCCTGATGGGAATGCGATCGCGAGCCTAATTCAACTAAAATGCGGATGAATCACGCTGAAAATTCAAAACAGCGAACTCTTCGCTCGTCACCGACGAGTACGCAGGCAGCGGCGTAACCTTCGCGCGGAGTCAGGCGCGACAGCCAACATCGGGTGTCCAGGAAGAACGGCTGCGGCAACGCTGAGAGGTCAATTGAAGCCGCAAACGACGGCTCCAGCGGAACACGGAATCGATTCAACCCCGTTCCGATTCCGCTGCCATACGCCTTCACGACCGCTTCCTTGGCAGTCCAACAGCGCATGAACAGCGCTTCGCGCTGATCACCTTCGGCCGCGAGCACTTCTTCGGCTTCCGCCGCGTGAAAGTACCGCCGCGCGAGGCGCTCGATGTTGCTGACCACTCGAATCTGTTCCACATCGACTCCAACCTCCGCCCCTGCAGCAATCGCGATGAGTGCCAACTCACCCGAATGCGAGAGGTTGAAGCGCAGATCACAAGTTGACTCTGCGCTAATTGCGTTAACAATCCGCGGCTTTCCTCGGTCATCCGTCGCGAACGCGACGTCGGCCGGCTCGATGTCAAGATACCGTCCCAACAACTGCCGCAATGCACCGTGCGAACCGATGAATCGTCGTCGGACATGTTCGAAGTGAAATCGCTCGGCCCGCCGCCGCTCATCCGCCGACAGCAGTTCGGCAAACGAGTGGAGCACAGGTCGCTCGACATCCAGCGGCACGGCCCACACGTGAACTTCATCAGCGTGCAGCTTCGGCGGCGATGCGCATCGTGGCCAATCAAGTTCCATGTAACTCTTCACCTCGGCGGCTCATGCGTTTGGTGGCCCGTCGATCTTCTCGACACACTGTTCTAAGCGCTGCAGAATTACCCGCAGCGCGGGCGTCGGTTCGTCGCGATTAATGTCGCCGCCGCTTTCCGTCGCAGGCCCGCCATTGAACACGAAGAAGTGATTCCCCGGCAGCAGCCGGATGCTGCATTCCTGCGTCGTGTGGCGTCGCCAATCCATCAATTTGCCGGCCGGCACGGCCGCGTCCTCGGTCCCGCCAAGCACCAGCAGCGGTACATCGAACGGCGGCTCTTCCTCGTAAACGTACTTGTCGATCATCTCGAAGTCGGCACGCATCGGTTTCACCAGGATCCTCCATAGCTCCGGATTGTCGCGCACGACCTTCGGAATCCCACCGTAGCGAGCTTGCAGGACGTTTTGCAGTTCATCATCTGGCAACGTGTGCAGCGGCTGCTTCACGGCGATCAAATGCGGCGGCGGGCAGCCGGTCGCGATCAGCAGTTCTGGCAGCCGGTGTCCGTGCCGCCGTAGCGACCGCGCCATTTCGAATGCTAGCACCGCCCCCATGCTGTGGCCCATCAGCACGTACGGCTTATCCAGGGCAAATCGGCTCAGATCCTCCCGCAAGGCGTTGGCCAGTGCTTTGAGATCGGTGTAGGGAGCCTCCTTCAGCCGGCCGTCGTGGCCCGGCAGTGAAACAGGCAGCAGGTCGACCCGTAAGAGCATGTGGGGCCGCCACTTGTGATACGACGCCGTCCCTCCACCCGCGTAGGGTAGGCAAACCAGCCGGATGGCGGTCTCATCGTTTAATTGCGAGCGGGAAATTGACGTAAACACCGAGAAATTCCGGCAGATTTGCGTGAAACCGTACGCCGTGGGCGGTCCTTTCCGAGCCCCGGGATAACACCTAGAATAGAGGTTCTACCATGCTAATCAAAGTTGCTGGTTTGGACGCTGGCATTTTCCGATGCGGTTCAAGAGGGACCAGCGGTGCTGGTTAGCGATCGGACGCGCTACAGGCCAAGATTCCGGTTCTGACTACTCAAAGCTTCTAGCTTCCGCAGTTTTAACGGAAGTCGCGAGTTTTTGCTTTCCCTATCATGCGTGCCGATTCCGAATGCCGAACGATGATCGACCTGTTGGCGGCCCAAGCCGCCGACCAGGGTGATCGGACGGCCTACGCCTACCTGGACGACCGCGACGGGATTGCGGAAATCTCGTTTGCCGAGCTCGACCGGCGGGCAAGGATGATCGCTGGCCGGCTGCAGCTGGAACTTTCGCCGGGTGATCGGGCGTTACTGGTTTACCCGGCCGGGTTGGAGTTCATTTCAGCGTTTTTGGGCTGTTTGTATGCCGGCGTGATTGCCGTGCCGGCGACGTACCCGAAACCCAAGCGGCCGATGCCCCGGCTCCAGCGGATTGCCCTGGATTGCGACGCCCACATCGCCCTCTCCACCGCTCAAACGCTGACGACGCTCGACCCCGACTTATTATCGGCCGATGCGGCCACGAGCCAGTGGATCGCCACGGACCAATTAAACGATGAGCTGGCCGACCTTTGGTTGCGACCGGTAATCGATCGCAGCAACCTCGCGTTCCTCCAATACACTTCCGGTTCGACCAGCGACCCCAAGGGCGTGATGGTTTCGCACGCCAATCTGCTCACGAATTTGGAATGCATTCGCCGGGCGTTTGGCATCGGCGAAAGCGAAGATGATGTGGCGTCGTCGACCGGCGTGTTCTGGTTGCCGGCGTACCACGATATGGGCCTCATCGGCGGCATTCTCTCGCCGCTGTATGAAGGTGGCCGCAGCGTGCTGATGTCGCCCACCTCATTCCTGCAGCGACCGATGCGGTGGCTGCAAGCGATTCACGACTACAAAGCGACCATCACCGGCGCACCGAATTTCGCCTACGAGTATTGTGTGCGCAAGACGACTGCCGAGGATCGTGCTCGGCTTGATCTGAGTCGCTGGCGGTTGGCGTTCTGCGGGGCCGAGCCGATTCGCGCCGAAACGCTCACGAGCTTCGCCGAAGCGTTCGCGCCGGCGGGTTTCAAAATGCGGGCGTTCTATCCGTGCTACGGGCTAGCGGAAGCGACGCTGCTCATCGCGGGACCGGATTTTCGCGAGGAACCGCACATCCTGCCGGTGAACCGGGCAGCGCTTGCTCAGCACCAAGTAGCGCCAGCCATCGGTGAGCCGGATGCGATGGTGCAGCGGCTGGTCAGTTGCGGACATCCGGTTATTGGCCATACCATTGTGATCGTCGATCCGGCGGAAGGCACCGAAGTGGCCGAGGGGATCGTGGGCGAGATCGTCATTCAGGGGCCGTCGCTCACGCAAGGTTACTGGAATCGGCCGGAAGAAACCGAACAGATGTTTTGTGCCAAGGTGCCGGGCCGCGCGGGCTGCTTCCTGCGAACCGGCGACTTGGGTTTCTTCCGCAATGGTGAACTGTACGTCACGGGCCGCGTGAAGGATGTCATCATCATTCGCGGCCGCAACCACTATCCGCAGGATATCGAGCAATCGGCCGAAGAAGCCCACGAGGCCGTGATGCCGGGGGCCGCGTTCGCGCTGAGCGATGAGCACGGCGAGCGGCTGGTCGTGGTGCATCAGCTCGATCGCCAGTTCCGCGATGCCGACCATCATCAAATCATTCAGGCGATTCGCCGGGCGATTGTCGAGCAGCATGACCTCGATCCGTATGCGATCGTGCTGATTCGTCAGACGTCACTGCCGATCACGTCGAGCGGCAAGGTGCAGCGGAATTTGTGCCGCGAGCAGTATCTGGCCGACGAGCTGAAGGTCGTGCACTCGTGGACGAACCCGGCGCTGCGTATGCCGGCGAAGACGGCAGAGGTCGGCGAGCCGGTGCGCGTGCAGGTGCATGGCGAGGGCATTGTGAGCCAGCGGAACGGCAAGGCCAGTGGGCCGGCGACAGTTCCGTTCCCCGCGTTGGCGAATGGTGCGGCCCCGCACGGCGTTTCGACGAATCATTCTGGTCATTCTGGAACGAACGGACACGGAGGACTGAAGTTGCAGCCGCGTAAGGGACCGGTGAGCCCGCTCGAAGTCGATCGGGCGGCCGAGCAAATTGAAGAGTGGCTCCTCAAGTGGCTGGTGAACCGCCTGAGCATGGACCCGGCCGATGTGGCCCGCGACCGGCCGTTCGCCGAGTTCGGCGTCGATTCGCTGGCGGCGGTCGAGTTGAGCCAGGAATTGGAAGACGAATTCAAGGTGCCGTTGCCGGCGATTGTGGCCTGGAACTACCCGACGCCCGCGGCGCTGGCGCGCTATTTGGCGGAGCAGTCGCTGGGGGTTGGTGAATCGACCGAGGCGCCTGCGTCACACTTCTCGACGAACGGCGCTCCGTTGCCGCCCGCGCCCGATGATGAGCAGCTCGCGGCCATCCTGGCTGAAATCGAAAAGCTCTCCGATGAAGAAGCGGCGCGGCTGTTGGCCGAAGGGCAGGCGTAGGACATCATGGTGAAGTGGCGTGGGAGCGTGGAGCGAGTTACGAGAACCTTCCTGGCAATCACTTCTTCCTGCCCGCGATGATTCACGACCCGGTCGGTACTAGAGTGGGGGGCGAAACGACGGTGATTCCCTCGGGACCAAATCGCTGGAAGTTGCGCTCGTTGAGCGTGAGAATGTGAGTGACTTGCCAGGACAGCATCATTGCGACCAGCCGGGCGTCGTGAACCTGTTTGCCGACGACGTTGTAGTGGACGAGGAGTCGGCGAAATTCGCTGTGGAACAATTCGCGTTCTGGCAGAACAGCGACCAACGGTTCGATGGAACTTGTGAACAGGTGAGCAACTTCGGCGGGTGGCAATTCCAGGCCATTGTTCGCCTTCGGGCGAGTAGCGACATTCCAGAACTCGGCGATGTTCTGCGTGGTGATGAATACCTCAAAACCCTGGTTGCCGAGTTTGCCGACGGCTGATTCCACTAGATTGTGTGGTGGATCGCTCTCATCGATCAATCGCAACAAAATGCCCGTGTCGAGGAGGAATCGCATTAGTCGTGGTCGCTATAGATATCTTCGCGTGAAAAGTCGAGTGGTAATGTGCCGACGTGAACCGCATTCTTGGCGATCAGGGCACGAAGTTGTTCGGACGTGAATTTCGGAGACTTGGGGCGGATGGCATCAAGGTCTTCGGGCTGCGGTGCGGCGGGCATCGAGGTGGCGGCGGGGACGACGATGACATCCACCTCGGTATTCTCGGGCAAGCCGAGAGGCTCGTCGGGGTGGATCGCACCAGCACGGTAAGTAGCATGAACTTGGATGGTCATAAGTGTATTTTAGCTTCGGGGCGAGTGGGGGCAAAGCGCGAGGTGATGCAGAATTTGGCGGACATTGTACACCATACGATCGGGGAGAGATTGCGCACCGAATTTCGATTGGAGTTATAATCGAGTGCGACGATCGCGTAGTCAATCGGGCATTGCCTTGTCATGAAAAGACTAACCCAAATTGTATGCCAGCATCTTGAATACATTTCGCGTGACGCGTTAGAACAATACCACGAGATCATTCGGCGCTACATCCGCGGCCGGCATGGAATATATGCGCTCTATCGCCGTGGAAAGCTACAGTACGTTGGGCTGGCGAGCAACCTGCGAACGCGCTTGCACCGGCATTTGCACGATCGTCACAAAGACAGTTGGGATCATTTCAGCGTCTATTTGACGATCGATAATCGAGGCATTAAGGAACTCGAAACGCTACTCTTGCGAATCGTGAGCCCTTCCGGCAATCGAGTCGGTGGGAAGTTCGTAAGATCGCAAAACCTCGCCATACAATTGCGGCGAGACCTGCGTTTGCATCACCGCGCGCAAGAACGATCGCTAGTTCCGATCAGGCGATTGAAGGGCAAAGAAACCAAGGTGGTTTCTTTGGAAGATTCCAACGGGGCTTCAACTCCGTTAGCCGCGTATGTCGCTGCCCCTATTCGGCTGCGTGTACGATACAAAGGAAAGCTTTACCGCGCTAGAATCCGTCGCGATGGAACGATTCTATTTGACGGCATCGTGTACCGGACACCGTCGGCGGCCGGGAATGCCGTACGGAAGCGTCCCACCAATGGCTGGCAATTCTGGTCGTACGAGCGAGCCCCCGGCGACTGGGTGCCGTTAAACCACATACGGCAGTAGGAATTAGGCAGCGGCGAGTGATGGACCGCACGAAGGTGCCGAAATTGTACGTTTGTAGCGCACAATCCCGCAACCACTGGTCGCAGCTTTGTGGGGAGACTGCGGGCAGAGGCCGCGGCTTTGTGGTTAGTCGACTTCCTTGGCGTTGATCCAGGACATGAGTTTGCGGAGCTTGGCGCCGGTGACTTCGACGGGGTGGTTCTTGTCCTTCTCGCGCATGGCTTTGAAGTTCTTGCCGCCGGATTTGGCTTCGTTGATCCATTCCTTGGCGAAGGTGCCGTCCTGCACTTCCTTGAGGATCTTTTTCATTTCCTGCTTGGTTTCGGCGGTGATGATGCGCGGGCCGCGGGTGTAGTCGCCGTATTCGGCCGTGTTGCTGACGCTGTAGCGCATGTAGTTGAGGCCGCCCTGGTAGAACAGGTCGACGATGAGCTTGAGCTCGTGCATGCACTCGAAGTAGGCCATTTCTGGCTGATAGCCGGCTTCGACCAGCGTTTCAAAACCCGCTTTCACGAGGGCGCTGGCGCCGCCGCAGAGGACGGCTTGTTCGCCGAAGAGGTCGGTTTCGGTTTCCTCGGCGATGGTGGTTTTGATGACGCCGCCGCGCGTGCCGCCGATGCCCTTGGCATAGGCGAGGCCGACCTTGAACGTTTCCCCGCTCGCGCCTTCGCTGGTGGCGATGAGGCAGGGCACGCCGCCGCCGGCGACGAATTCGCTGCGGACGAGGTGGCCGGGGCCTTTGGGGGCGACGAGCAGGGCATCGACGCCCTTCGGCGGCTTGATGAAGCCGAAGTGGATGTTGAAGCCGTGCGAACACATGAGGATGTTGCCCGGCCGCAGGTTGGGTTCGATTTCGTTCTTGAAGAGGTCGCCCTGGAGTTCATCGGGAACGAGGATGTTAATGACGTCGGCGACCTTGGTGGCGTCGGCGGCGCTCAGCGGCTTGAAACCGTGGCTGATGGCGAGGTCGTAGTTCTTGCCGCCGGGGCGCTGGCCGATGACGACGTGGACGCCGCTATCGCGAAGGTTTTGGGCCTGGGCGTGGCCTTGGGACCCGTAGCCAATAATGGCCACCGTCTTGCCTTTGAGGGCCGAGAGGTCTGCGTCTTTGTCGTAGTAAATCGTGGCTGCCATTGGTGCTTTCCGAGGGATTAAGCCACAGAGGTCACAGCGATCACTGAGAGTCGGAAAATGAAAAATGCAAAATATTCAATGCAAAATGAAAAATGCAGCACACCATCTGCTTTTGTTATTTTGCATTTATCATTTTGCATTGAACATTATTTGTCTTCTCTGTGGGCTCTGTGTCCTCTGTGGCGAATTGGTTTGGTGAAGTACTCGTTAGGCTTTTGCCGCAACTTTGCGGGAGCCGGTGGTGCTGTTGTTGCTGCGGTCGATGCTGCGGACCATGGCGATGCGGCCGGAGCGCACCAGTTCGACGATGCCGAACGGGCGCATGAGGTCGATGAACGCTTCCAGCTTCTTTTCCTGCCCCGAGATTTCGACGACGACCTGATCGTGCGAAACGTCGACGATGCGACCGCGGAAGATATCGGCCAGTTCGCGGATTTCGGCCCGCTGGCCGGGCTTCATGCGGACCTTGATCAGCATCAGGTCGCGTTCGACGTGGTCGTGGGAGCTGACATCCTCGACCCGCACGACGGTGACGATTTTTTCGAGCTGCTTGCGGACTTGCTCGAGGACGCTGTCGTCGCCGACGACCACGAAGGTCATCCGCGAGAGGCGGGGGTCTTCGGTTTCGCCGACGGCGAGGCTATCGATGTTGAAGCCGCGCGAGGCGAACATGCCGGCCACATGGGCGAGCACGCCGGGAACGTTTTGCACCGTGGCGGAAAGGACGTGACGCATGGGGGAGGATGCAGGATGGGGGATGCAGGGGACAGGGGGCCGAGGCACCCTTGGCCGGGACTCTCCCACGGGGAGAGGGGGCAAGACGAACGGGAAACCTCGATAATATCTCTCCAGGGACCGGGCCGCAACCGGTTGGGTTCGGGGGGAAGCGGCTGAGAACCGGGTTATTTGCGGAGCCAACGGCAGGCTAAAGCTGCTAAGTTCATGGCCAATGTCAATGTGGCGACTGTTGTTGGTATTTCGCGGACGGAGTAGGCGACGGTAGCATCATCCGTGGTTGTCGAGTTGGAACGGTAAGGAAAACACGCGTGACATCCATTTAATGGGACAACATCGACAAAGCCTTGCCCGAGGCCGTACGGTATACGGAAAAGTGTCGTCTGTCGAATGTAAACACCGTGGGAATCGACTCTCTTTCGGCGAGATGAACTAAACAGGCGTCAGCAAGATCGGTGTCTTGATCGTCAAACGTCGCGAACACATTGGAGATCGCTTGCGCGTCTGCCGCGGCCAAGGGAAGAATTATCAAGTGACCGTCCGCAATTTTCGCGAGTACACTTCGCACTGCCGCGGGTGAATCCTTGAGGAGATACACGACTTCAGTTATCACCGGCCAACACGTGTATTGTGGTGAACGCAGGCGCCGCCAAATATCGATACTCGCCAAATGGTGATCGTCATTGGCGCGATACGTTGCCACAATGGCACCTGTAGCGACAAGTACGCGCTCACTTTCCACTTTGACCGAATCCTTCTAAGTACTTCGGATTCGTGCTCATGTCCGTTGGCCCGCCGTGCACCATGCCGATAGAACCATCGGCGACGAAGACCTCATACAGCGTCGGAATCGGAACGTTACCCGCGTCATTTGCCTTGGCTATTGGCGCGGAACATTGTGCCAGCAATTCATCCAATAATTCACTTGGGCTCTTGCCGGTCCGTTGGGAAAGCATTGACAGTTGCAGCTGCTGTTGTGTCGTCAACCCAATGGAATGGTAGTCGATATTCATAACGGTATTCCCCAATCGTCCTGTCGCATCTGCTCCCAATTATAACATGGGCGGTTTGAATACAAATATCCTGTCATTGTAACCTGTGGACGCGGCAGATCGAATCATGGTGGTGGTCCGCGGTGGCCGCCGGGGAGGAGACGGGGACGCGAGCGCGGACCTGGTTTTACGAACGATGGGTCGGGCGTGCCGTGGAAGTAACGGGGAATGAACGGGAACGCGTCGGTGAGGACGTAGTAGTAGGTGCCGGTGGGGTATTCGGGGGTCACGCCGTCGCGGCCGTTGCATTGGTCGAGGTCGCCGCTGCCGACGACGAACTCATAATCTTGGGCGAACGTGCCGTCGTATTCGCCGCCTGGGCCGTCGTCGCCGGTCGGGCGCTGGCCTTTCTTCAGTTGGTAACTGGGCCGCAGTTTCTTGAGCGGAGAGTTCGCGTCACTCGTCTTCTCGTGGCCAAATTCGGAGTAGATGGGAAAGCCGTCGGCGGCGAAACCAACGAGGAGCATCTTGTTGGCACCCTGCTCTGTTCGTAGGCGTTCGATGAGCGCAGTCGGCAGGCCGTGATAGTGATACGCGCCGTTGGGCTGCACGTGAGCGTGGTTGGCGTCGACACCCAAATCCATCTTGCCCAGGCATTCGTAGTTCCAGGCACGATCGAGTTCTTGACCGGGAAATAAACGCGTGTGGGGACCGGGACGATTGACAACCTTTCGTCCGGGAACCCAGATTTCGGCCGTGCCGGGGTCGAAGACGACGCCGTTGATGGCGACGCCAAATAGGTAAAAGGTAAGCGGTCGCGGCTTGTCAGCCGCCTGGGGCTCGAGCGGCATTTCAAACGTGTAGTGCTGTTCGCGGATTGAATTGGGATTACCGCGGTTAGGGAACTGGCCATGTTCATGATCGGGCAGGCCGTTGGCTGCGACGATGCGTTTGCCGTCGTGCGTGAAGATGTTCACTTGATTGGTTTCCTGCTTGTTGGAGGACCTTGCTGCCGGCGAATCTTCTTGCTGGGCAATAGAGGGGGCGGCAGTCGTGAAGATGGCGGAGACGAGCGTGCCTGCGAAGACCGCTAGCAGAGTTTTGTCGGGCATGGTCATGATCGCGAATTGTTGCGAAAAAGCCTTGAAATAGTGGATGGCGATAACTGCGCAAGGTTTAACGCCTCTCGTGCCGGCAGCGCTGCTGGCATCGCGGTGAAAACGCATAAAGTTCCACTGCTGCGGGTCAAAAATGCTGTGGGTTTCGTAGTCGGCGCAGACGATACAACCATAACAACCGGCACATTGCCTACAGCAAGTACAAGCCGTACGCATTCCTGCGTGAACCCGCAATTCTGGGAAAAGTTTCGTTAAATCACCAAAGAGGTTGAGGGATAACGAATCCATCCTCGCAGCCATTTTCTTATCGATGAGGTACGTGACCAATGGCATTTTCTCGCAAAACAGGTAATCGGCTTAAGTTTGAATCGCTCGAACAGCGACAGATGATGGCCGGCGACGTTTCGGTCAAACTTTTCCAAGGGACGCTTTCCATTACGGGCGATTACCTGGGCAACAGCATTACGATTGCTCCGGGGGCATCGGCGGGGCAGGTAGTTGTTTCTGGAGTAACGGCCGGCGGCGCGGCGACTAGCATTAACGGCACGCCCAACGGTACAACAACCGTCTCGGGCTTCACCAAGAATCTCAAGATCAACATGTTGGGGGGCGACGATACGGTGGTTATCACCAACCTCACCATTCGCGGGAATGCCGTCGTCAACATGAACGAGGGCGTTGACACGTTGACCATTTCAGGCGTTACCGCGAAAGGCAATCTGAGAGTGAATCTCGGAACGGGCGCCGATACCCTTACCATGACGAATACGACGGTAGCGGGCACCACCAAGATCAAAGGAGGTGTCGGCAACGACAATCTCGCGCTTACCAGCTTGGCAACCAAGAGGCTTAGCACCAGGATGGGGGACGGCAACGATATGCTGACGATCTCGGATGTGACGACAGCGAATTCGTATATTGACGGCGGGCTGGGAATCAACACGTTGATGGATGATGGTACCAGCCATCTGTATAGTCCGTTTGAACGACGAATTACCTAGTTGCTGGCCAATAATGGCACGGCGGGTCAGAAGAGGCGCCGCTGGCCCGCGGTTGCGCGGGGCGGGCGAAAAGCATCGGCGTTGAGGGGAGCATGCTTTTCGGCGTAACCGAGCTTCGCGCACCGGATGCGGAACGTGTCGGCAATGACTTCGGCCAGGTTGCCCGTGCCGACCTGGCGGCGGCCAAACGTGGAATCGTTGAAGCAGCCGCCGCGCGTCGAGCGGATGAACGACTGTACGCGCTCAGCTTTGGTGGGCTGCGTGCGTTCGAGCCAATCCACGAAGACCGGCCGCACCGTTGTTGGTAGCCGCAGGAGCACGTAGGCCGCGTTCGTCGCGCCTGCCTCGCGGGCGGCGGCCAAGATCGCCGGAATCTCGCAATCGTTGAGGCCGGGGATGATCGGCGCGGTCATCACCTGCGCGGGGATGCCGGCGGCGGTGAGTTCACGGATGGCGCGCAGGCGCGCTTCTGGCGAACTGGTGCGAGGTTCCATCACACGGGCGAGTGAGGCATCGAGCGTCGTGATGGAGATTCCCACACGAACGGCATTATGGGCTGCGAGTTGCGAGAGCAAGTCGATGTCTCGGCAAACGAGCGCGTTCTTGGTAACGATGCCGATGGGTTGAATGCACTCGGCGGCCACGGCCAGACACGACCGCGTGATGCGAAACTCGCGTTCGGCCGGTTGATAGCAATCGGTGACGCCGGAGAAGGCGATTGTTTCCGGTCTCCACGAGGGGCGTGCCAGGAACTCGCGCAGCAGTTCGGCGGCGCGGTGCTTCACCAGGATTTTCGTTTCGAAGTCAAGGCCGGCGCTAAGCCCTAGGTATTCGTGGCCGGGGCGGGCGTAGCAATAGCTGCAGCCGTGCGAACAGCCGCGATAAGGATTCACGCTGTAGCGGAAGCCGACATCGGGGCTATCGTTTTCCGCGACGATCGATTGGGAGTTATCAGGCAAATATTGCGTCGGCGGGCGGCCGAGGTCGGCGAGGTATTCGGTGTCCCACTCGATTTGATCGAGGTCGCGCTCGCAATGCACGGCGAGGTACCGATTCGGCGGCTGGATGGCGGCGCCGCGACCCTTGATGGAGTGAGACATAAGCAGGTGGCCTGAGAGGAGAGCAACGAATTATTTCTGGGGTGGCATGCTATCGCGAAACAAGGACATGCCCACGCTCGCGTTAGAGCGCAAATGTTTCGCGTGAGCATGTCGACGCGAGCGAGGGCATGCCACCCACGAAAACGAATCCTTCACAGCGATAGTGTATTTATTTACACTATACGTGTCAACGTGCGACAAGTGTGGCGATGTTGCGGCCGGTGGTGCTGAGCGGCAGCGCGGTCAGTTGAGAGAGTGCGGTCCAGCGGATCGGTGCGGCTGGTGATGACTTCAGGCGACCGCCGATATAAGTGGCGTCGTAGCAATCAAGCGTGATGCGGTAGCGCGTGACGCCGTGCTTGAGTGTTTTCAAAATGGCACCCGGGGCACATTGGATGCCAGTTTGGGCGGCGACCTTGGCAACAATTTCTTGTTTTGCGAATAGCGGGCCGGTGGAATCGAGTTCGAAGCGGGGGAAATCCCAGAGGCCGGCCCAGCGTTCATTTTCGCCGCAACGACGCATGAGGACGCTGCCGTTCTTGCGGACGATGATCGCGGCTTCGCGGACGTGAGTGAACGTGGGGCGCGGTTTGGCGGCGGGGATTTCGTGCTGCAACCCGAGTTTGTTGGCGGCACACAAACTGGCGAGCGGGCACTGGTCGCATTGCGGCTCCTTGGGCGTGCAGACGAGGGAGCCGAGTTCCATGAGCGCCTGGTTGAAACTAGCTACGCCTTTTTGTGGGAGGATTTCTTCGGCGAACTTCCACAATGTGGATTGCCCAGCCGCTGAAGTGGCCTCGCCGGTGAAAGCGAGGAGACGGCTGAAGAGGCGGATGGTGTTCGCTTCGAGTATTGGGGCGCGCTGGTCGAAGGCGATCGACGCGATCGCGCCGGCGGTGTAGCGACCAATGCCGGGGAGGGATTGGAGTTCGACGACGTCGCGCGGGAAGCTGCCGGCGTGGAGTTCGACGACTTGCTTGGCGGCGGCATGTAATTGGCGAGCGCGACGGTAGTAGCCGAGGCCTTCCCACAGGCGTAGGACATCAACTTCTTCGACGGCGGCCAGCGAACGCACATCGGGAAACGCGGCGATAAAGCGTGTGAAGTAGTCGCGGACCGTGGCCACCTGCGTTTGCTGGAGCATGATCTCGCTGATCCACACCCGATAGGGATCGCACAAGCGTCGCCAAGGCAAGTCGCGAGCGTGCTTGGCGTACCAGGCGAGCAGCCGACGGCGCAGCGACTGCTTATGAGCGGCGGTGAAATGAGCCTTGGTCGTAGGTGCGGTCAATTTGCGTTCCGTCGCGGCGGGCATGCTCGGATTGTATCACGCAGAGGCGCAAAGACGCAGAGAAGCTGAAAATGTTAGACCGCTAATCGACGCTAATGGGCCGCGATTCGATGGTTCGAGAAGTGCCAAGCATGAGATTGATGTTCTATTGAAAGCTGCGGTGAATGATCCTGTGGGAGGCGTCTCCCGACGCCGATGACGCTATCCATTACAGCACGAAATCGGCCTCGGAGAGGCCTCCCACAGTCCATTGGCTGCGCAGGCCTCAATAGATATCGACAAACCACAAACCACTCAAATCGCTCGCTAAGATCCTTTGCGTCTTTGCGTCTCTGCGTGAGACATAGGCAGAGTAAGCGTCACCAATTGGCACGGATTGGATTGAACGTTGGCCGGGCAATGTGAACAGGCACCGCAAGCCGAGCGGCGTTGCACGATTCGCTGCCAGCTGCGGCGGATGAGGAAGGCCGCGGCGGTGATCGCGATCAGGATGGCGATGAGGTCTTGCATGGAGGGGAGAGGGGACGGGGGTCAGGGGTCAGGGGTCGAGGGTCAGAGGAGGAGGCGGCTGGTGAGTTGGTAGGTGATTAGCGCGCCGACGTAGGCGAGCGTGGTCATGTAGGCGAAGGTGAATGCGGGCCAGCGCCAGCTGTTGGTTTCGCGGCGGATGACGGCCAGCGTCGCGGCACATTGGGCACACAGGGCGAAGAAGACCATGATCGAAAGGGCGACCGGCAGGTTGAAGACGGGTTTGCCGGTGTTGTCCCAGCGGGCCGCGCGGAGTTGGGCCTGCAGGCGATGCTGATCGCTCTCGGCCTTCACGTCGATATCGCTGCCCAAGTTGTAGATGACGCCGAGGACGCCCATCACAACTTCGCGGGCGGGGAACGAGGCGATGGCGGCACAGCCGATCCGCCAGTCCCAGCCGAGCGGCCGGATGACCGGTTCGATGAGTTGGCCGGCACGGCCGAGGAAACTGTAACGCTGGTGCAAACTGGCGGAGAGGTGTTCGAGGTTTTGCGGGTCGTCGAAGGCGGCAAGTGCGGCGGAGTCACTTTGAATTGCGGCGCGACGGCTGGCGATATCGACCGCCACGCGATCGTTGCTTCGCGGGTAATACGAGAGCGCCCAAATAACAATCGTCACGGCGAAGATGACGGTGCCCGCGCGGGCGAGGAACGACCAGCCGCGTTCGCCCATGCGAAAGGCGACGGTGCGGGCCGAGGGGACTTTGTAGGACGGCAATTCCAACACGAACGGCGGAGTATCGCCACGGAGGACGCTGCGTTTGAGAATCCAGGCGACGCAAATCGCGACGATAATGCCGATCGAATACATGCCCAGCAGCACCAGGCCTTGCAGACCGACGAGGCCGCCGAGGTAGCGGTGGGCTGGCACGAACGCACCGATGAGGATGACATAGACGGGCAAGCGCGCGGAGCAACTCATGAGCGGCGCGATGAGGATCGTCGCCAAACGGTCACGGCGATTTTCGATGACCCGCGTGGCCATGATGCCGGGCACGGCGCACGCGAACGACGACAACAGCGGAATGAACGACTTGCCGCTGAGGCCGACGCCGGCCATGAGCCGGTCCATCAGGAACGCGGCCCGGGCCATGTAGCCGCAGTCTTCGAGCAGCGCGATGAACAGGAACAAGATGAGGATTTGCGGCAGGAAGATAATGACCGCTCCCACGCCGCCGATGACGCCGTTGACCAGCAGCGAACGCAGCGCGCCATCGGGCAGCACGCCTTCCACGAAACTGGCCAGCGCGCCCACGCCGGCATCGATGAAATTCATGAGCGGCGCGGCCATCACGAAGATCGACGAGAACAGCACGGCCATCGTGAGCACGAACACGAGCGTGCCCCAAACTTTGTGGGTGAGGAGGGCGTCGATGCGGTCAGTTGTCGTGCGGCGGTGGCCAGCGGGCCGGCGACAAATGCCATTGAGCGTGCGGCCGACCCAATCGTAGCGGGCCATTGCTTCGACGGCAGGTACAGGAAGGCCGGCGGCGGCAAGCGACTCGCGGGCTGCCCGCAACTTCTGTTTGCCCACTTCGGCAGTGCCGTTGAGCAGTTCGCTTTCGAGGTAGCCGTCGCCATCGAGCAGCAGGCGCTCAACGAGAAACCGCGGCAGCTTCTGACCGGCGTTCTGATGGAGCCAATCGGCGAGGTCGGCCGTATGCTGTTGGAATGCTGGGGGGAATGGGTTTTCAAATTGTCGCGGTCCGGCAGCGGCCGCAGACGCCAGCGCGGTCGAAAGTCTTTCGACGCCGACGCCGCGATTGGCCTGCACGGGCACCACCGGCACTTTCAGGCGATCGGTGAGTGCGTCGATATCGATCTCAATTTCACGATCGTGCGCGAGGTCGACCATGTTAAGCGCGATGACCGTCGGTATGCCGAGCGAAAGCACTTGGCTCACAAGGTAAAGATTGCGTTCGAGGTTGCTGGCATCGACGATCGAAAGGACGACATCGGGCGGGCCATCGTTATCGCGCCGGCCGAGCAGCACGTCGACCGTGACCATTTCATCGGGCGAGCGCGGTGCAAGGCTGTACGTGCCCGGCAGGTCGATGAGTTCAAGCACCTGGTCGCCGAGGCGCATCGCGCCCGTTTTTTTTTCGACCGTGACGCCGGGGTAATTGCCCACCCGTTGCCGCACGCCCGCGAGCGCGGTGAAGAGCGTCGACTTCCCCGTGTTGGGATTGCCCACGAGGGCGACGCGAAGCGGTTTGGTGGGCGAGGCGGTGTTCATGTTCGAAACGGTTGGGAAATCGAACCAAGTGCAAAGACAAGGAGACAAGGAGAGGGGGAGACAAGGAGAAACCATTGTCGTCCGATCTCCTTGTCTCCGTGTCTCCCGGTCTCCTTGTCTTTTGCAGATAGCATTTCTAGTTATGCAGCTTCATTCGATCTCGATTTGCAGCGCTTCGGTCTTGCGCAGGCTGAGGCGGTAGCCGCGGAGTTCGAACTCGAGTGGGTCGCCCAGCGGGGCGGTGCCGATGCGGCGGATTTCGACGCCAGGCGTGACGCCCATTTCCAGGATGCGCCGGCTCACTTCATCGACGCCGACGACGCGGGTGACGCGCCCGGCCTGGCCGACTTCGAGCTCGGCCGCCTTGCGGGTCATGCCGACTTCCTTGTCCGCACGAGCACGCGGAGTGAATCGTCGTTGCGGAAGCAGAGTTTGCTACCGTCGACGCGGATGATGCAAGGAGCGCCGCAACGGATCATTTCCAGGCGAGCACCCGTTCGCAGGCCAAGTTCTTCCAGGCGGCGGACTTGATCGGGGGCACCAACGAGCTGGCCGATCTCGCCGATTTGGCCGCTGCGAAGGACGGAAAGGGGAACGAGATCGGGCATCAGAAAGGCCCCGCAACTGCGAAAGGGCTAATTGAGAACGATTCTCAATATCTATATCGTGATTTTAGTACGTGGCGCTCACCCTTTCAACGGGGGTTTAGAAAAAATATATGCCACGGGCAAATGGCTGAATCGCGGCAGATTGCCAATGGTAATGAGGGGCCGGTTACCATTTTGCCGTGGAAATCACACTTTTTGACAAGCTTCCAGAACGGTTTTTTTGGTCCGCAGATGTTCGCAGATATACGAAGATCAGATTCGCACCATCCATCTGCGGTAATCTACGCCACCTGCGGACAATCGAAGCTCGTCGCAAAATCTTGGTAGTCGTCGAGCTGAGAAGTATCGCGATTGGGTGGCTGGGGCAGAGGCTTTGCGATGCCCCAGCATGGAGCGAAACTGGGGCGTCGCGGACTCCGCCCCAGCCACCCCTCGTCTGTTCTATTGATGAGCGAAGCGTTACGCCGCTTCTTTGAGCGCGGCGACCATATCGACCACGGCTTTCTTGCCGTCATCGAACAGCATGAGCGTGTTTTCGGCGGCAAAGAGCGGGTTGGGGATGCCGGCGAAACCGGGGCTCAGGCTGCGCTTGATGACAACGACCGTGCGGGCCGCGCCGACATTGAGGATCGGCATGCCGGCGATCGGGCTCTTGGGGTCGGTATCGGCGAGCGGGTTCACCACGTCGTTCGCACCGATGACGATCGCGACATCGGTCTGGCCGAAGCTCGGGTTGATCTCGTCCATCTCCTTGAGCTTGTCGTAGGGGATGTCGGCCTCGGCCAGCAGCACGTTCATGTGCCCCGGCATGCGACCGGCGACGGGGTGAATCGCGAACTCGACCTCGGTGCCGCGCTCTTCGAGCTGATGGAACAGGTCGCGCACGGCGTGCTGGGCTTGCGACACGGCCATGCCGTAGCCCGGCACGACGACGACGCGGCGGACGCCATCGAGGATCGCCGCCACGTCTTCGGCCGTGGCCGACTTCACTTTGCCGCCATACACGTCATCGGCGGAGGCGGTTTTGCTGGCATCCATCCGGCCGAACAGCACGTTCGTGAACGAGCGGTTCATGGCCTTGCACATGATGATCGACAGGATGAGGCCGGAGGAACCGTCGAGCGCACCGGCGACGATCAAGAGGAAGTTATTGAGGACAAATCCCATCAGGCTGGCCGATAAACCGGCGTATGAATTGAGCAACGAGATAACGGTCGGCATATCGGCGCCGCCGATGGGCATCACCAGGCACAATCCGAAGAACAGGCCAAGAACAATTAATACGGGGAAGAGCGCCTGGTGGAGCGGATGAATGGTGAGCCAGATCGCCACCAGGATCGCCGCCCCCAGCAACGAGAAATTGATGGCATTTTGATTCGGCAGGCCCTTGATGCGACTGGGGATCAAGTCTTGAAGTTTTCCAAAGGCCACGAGGCTGCCCGTGAACGTGAGACTGCCGAGCAACACTTCCAGGGCGAGAATCGCCATCGTGAAATGGTCGTACTCGAGTTCGCCGGTGGCGAGCACCTGATAGTAGTGGGCGGTGCCGACGAGTGCGGCCGCGAGCGCGCCGAAGGCATGGGACAAGGCGGTTCGCTGCGGCACGGCGGTCATGGGCATCCAGATGGCCATCGGCGCACCGATCAATGAACCGATGACCATGCCGATCAGCACCCACTCGTAAGAAACGGCGCGATAGATCAAGAGCGTGCCGATGATGGCAACGGTCATGCCGATTTCGCCGGCGCGCACGCCGCGGCGCGCCGTGCGCGGATGGCTGAGCCACTTCAGCGAGAGAATAAAGAGCCCCGCGGCAATCAAGTACGATGCGCTGCCGAGCCACGTGTTGGCGACCTCGGCCGTTTCGGCCGGCGTAACCGCTGCCAATACAATGACGGTGGAAAGTGGATTACTCACGATCGGTGGTCTCCCGGCGGAACATCTTCAGCATGCGATCGGTAATCCAAAAACCACCCACGATGTTGATCGTGGCCGCAATAACGCCCAGCGTGCACAAAACCGTGTTAAACGTCTTCGCGCCGCCGCCGAGCGTGGTGTTTCCTTCCGCCATGACCTGGATTGCCGCCACGACCGCGATGGCCGAGATGGCATTGGTGAGCGACATCAGCGGGGTGTGGAGCAGCGGCGATACGCGGCGAATCACCTCCAACCCCAAAAATGTGGAGAGGAGGAAGACGAACAATTTCGGTTCAAGGGGCATGGTGGAGGGGCGAGGGGTCGGGGGTCGGGGGACAGGGATCGAGAGCCGACATTAAACCATGCATGGTGGTGGCGTGCTACTGCCAAACGGTGGGGGCTCAAGCGAAGGCCGCGAAAAGGCCCGTGAACGGGCCTCAAGTCGAGGCGTTCGACGTGCAATCCACCCCGTCGTAAACGACGGGGCTATTATCGCCGCACTGGCTTGAGCCACGCAGGGTGAACCAGAAATTAACGCTTCGAGAACTGGGTTCCGCGGCGGGCGCCACGCAGACCGGGCTTCTTGCGTTCTTTCATGCGGGCATCGCGGGTGAGGAAGCTCTTTTCGCGGAGCTTTTCGGAGAGGTCACTGTCGTACTTCATCAGCGCCCGGGCGATGCCTTGCATGCAGGCGCCGGCCTGGCCGGTGCTGCCGCCGCCGTGGACGAGGATTCGTACATCCACGCTATTGCGAACGCCGGCGTGATCGAGCGGCGCGACGACCGCGTTGCGATCTTGTTGAACCTTGAAGAAGTCATCCAACTCGCGTTCGTTGATCGTGAGTTTGCCGCTGCCGGCGCGAATTCGCACGCGGGCGACCGAGGTCTTGCGGCGGCCAGTTCCAAGGGCATCGATGACTTTTTCTGCAGTGGGCATGGGGAAGGGGTCAGGGTTCGGGGGTAGGTCAGGCTTTAGCCTGACAGTTCGGTTGATTATTCGGACGCGTCAGGCTAAAGCCTGACCTACGAGTTACTTCGCCGCGACTTCCAGCACTTCGGGCTGTTGGGCCTGATGCGGGTGCTCGGCACCGGCGTAGATCTTGAGCTTGGTGATCATCTTGAACGCGAGCTTGTTCTTCGGCAGCATGCGGCGGACGGCCTCGTGCAGGATCAGTTCGGGTTTGCGCTGGAGCCGCGTGGCGGCGGAAACCGTGCGCTGGCCGGGGTAGCCGGTGTACCAGGCATACGATTTTTGCTCCCACTTCTTGCCGGTGAACTTCACCTTTTCGGCATTGATGACAACGACAAAGTCGCCGGTATCGACGTGGGGGGTGTACTGCGGGCGATGCTTGCCCATCAGCAGCACCGCAATGCGCCCGGCGAGCCGGCCGACCACCTGGTCGGTGGCATCGATAATATGCCACTTCTGCTCGACTTCGCCCGGCTTGGCCATGTAAGTTTTCATGATTCGCGTTCCGACGACAACGTACGTCAGGCTTGAGCCTGACGTGAACAGGATATCTCAAAAGGTCAGGCTGAAGCCCGACCTACGGGAATTCATGGGAATCCAACAGTTTACCGCATAGGAAACCGGGCTACAAGGGCGGGAAATAGGTCAATCAAGGCTTTATTTGCCGCCCATTCTCGACAAAAGCAGGGCTAGAGCCAGAACTTCCAACGTGAAGTAAAGGTAAAGCGGAATCGCGAAGAAATGGCCCCAGCCTCTCAAGAAACTGCCCAGGCAAATGATACAAAGTGCAGCGACGAATCCCGCGATAATGCTCCCTCCTTCATTCACGCAGAATCCGGTTGCGATCACAAATAGAAACCAGGCGACAACGAGGCCGATCACACTTCGCCGTAAGATTGGTTTCATATGGTCCTTTGCTGAGGTAAGAGGCGGAAAGCAACCTCTACAAAGTAACCTCGTTCATTGCTTCAGCCGCGCTTTCAATTCCTGAATCTACCGCTGGAGCTTTTCAACGTCACTCGGGTAACGCGACATGGGTCAACCTCATTTCCGCCGGCTGCGCATCCACAGGGCGATGCCCCAGAGCGTCAGGAACGTCAACATGGCCCCCATGATGATGAGCGGCTTGCGCAGGTCATGGCGCGGGGAGTCGACGCCGATTTCAAAGTAGGCCCCGGCGGCGAACAGTGCGGCCCAGGCCACGAGCGCGACGGCTAGCACGAAGAGCGGAAGCCATTTTTTGTCGGCGGTGTTTGGCATATAGTGTGGTTACATCGAGCCCCCGGCTCTGCCGGGGGTTGAGAACAGATAATGCGATACGGCAATCGAACCCCCTCAACAAGGAACCACATCATGATCGTGGGTGTACCGAAGGAGATCAAGCAGGACGAATATCGCGTGGCCATGTTGCCGGTGGGCGTTGAGGAGCTCACGCGGCGCGGTCATAAGGTGCTCATCGAGGCGGGGGCCGGGACGGGTTCCGGGCTGCCCGATCAGGATTATGCGGCCTCGGGCGCCGAACTTGTCGAGGGACCGGATGAAATTTTTGCCCGGGCCGATCTCATCGTGAAGGTGAAGGAGCCGCAGCCGGTCGAAATCGCCAAGATCCGCAAGGGACAGGTGGTCTTCACGTATTTTCACCTGGCGGCCGATCGTGGGCTGACCGAGGGCCTGCTGGCGACCGGTGCGACGTGCGTGGCATACGAAACGCTGGCCGACGATCGCGGCCGCTTGCCGCTGCTCACGCCGATGAGCGAAGTGGCCGGCCGGATGAGTATTCAGGAAGGGGCCAAGTACCTGGAGCGGCCGCAAATGGGCCGCGGCATTTTGCTCGGCGGCGTGCCGGGCGTGGCGCCGGCGCACATCACGATTCTCGGCGGCGGCGTCGTGGGGGCGAACGCGGCGAAGATCGCGGCCGGCTTTCGGGCCGACGTGGCCATTCTCGATATCAACATGGAACGGCTGCGTTACCTGGATGACGTGATGCCGCCGAACGTCGATTGCTTGTTCAGCGACCGGCACACGATCCGCGAGCAGTTGTCGCGGGCCGACCTGGTGATTGGCTCGGTGCTGATTCCCGGCGCGAAGGCCCCGATGCTGGTACAGAAGGACGACCTCGGCCGGATGAAGCCGGGCAGCGTGATCATCGACGTGGCGATCGACCAAGGCGGGTGCATCGCGACGAGTCGGCCGACATCGCACAGCAACCCGACGTACATCGTCGATGAAGTGGTGCACTATTGCGTGACGAACATGCCGGGCGCGGTGGGCCGCACGAGCACGTTCGCGCTGTGCAATGTGACGCTGCCGTGGGCGATCGAAATTGCCCAGCGCGGCATCGAAGCGGCCGCCCGCGATCTACGGCCGGTGGCGCGGGCGATCAACCTCGCCGGCGGTGAGGTGACGAACCAAGCAGTGGCGGAGACATTTGGGCTCGAGCATTCGCTAAGATTCAAGGTGACATGAACTAACCGCGGATGAACGCGGAGCAACGCAGATGATGAGTTGTGTAGGCGACAATTCCTTGTTATCCGCGTTCATCAGCGTTCATCCGCGGTTCCAATTTCGATGAGTGAACCATTTTCAACGATTCGCTGGGACGGCGGCATTGACGGCCACTTGCGGCTGCTGGATCAGACGCGGTTGCCGGTGGAGACGGTGTATCTTGATTGCCGCACGGTGGAAGAGGTGTGGCAGGCGATCAAGCGGCTGGCAGTGCGCGGGGCGCCGGCGATTGGCGTGGCGGCGGCGTATGGGGTGTGCGTTGGCGTGAAGGAAGATCGGTCGGTCGACGAGGTGTGCGATTACCTGGCGACGAGTCGGCCGACGGCCGTGAATTTGTTTTGGGCACTCGAGCGGATGCGAGGGGTGGCGAGCCGGGCCGTCCACGGCCCCGAACGGGGGCGGGGACGCCCCGGCTCGCTGCTTGAGTTGCTTTTGGCTGAAGCGCGGGCGATTCATGAGGAGGATCGCGCGCAGTGTGCGGCGATGGGGCGGTTTGGTGCTGACCTCTTGGATTACTTGCCGGAAGGTGCTGGTATTCTCACGCACTGCAACGCCGGTGCCTTGGCGACCGGCGGCGACGGGACGGCGCTCGCCGTCATTTTCGAACTCGCGCGGCGTGGTAAGCGGCCGCGGGTGTTTGCCGATGAAACGCGACCGCTGCTCCAGGGCGCGCGGCTCACCATGTGGGAGCTGATGCAGCGGGGCATCGACGCCACGCTCATTTGCGATTCGATGGCCGCCCAGGTGATGCGCGAAGGCCGCGTTCAAGCGGTCATCACCGGTGCCGATCGCATCGCGGCCAATGGCGATACGGCGAACAAGATCGGTACGTACAGTGTGGCAACGCTCGCCCGCGCGCACGGCATTCCGTTCTACGTTGCCGCGCCTGTTACGACGTTTGATCTGACGATCGCGAGCGGTGCCGAAATTCCCATCGAGCAGCGGTCGGCCGAGGAAATTACCTGCGGATTCGGCAAACAAACGGCACCGGCCGGCGCGCGGGTGTACAACCCGGCGTTCGATGTGACGCCGGCCGAGTTGATCGGGGCAATAATCACCGATCGCGGAGTGGTGCAGCGGGTGAACCGAAGCACCGTTCAATCGCTGCTCAAGTGAGTGGCAACGTAACGATAGCCAGCCATTGTCGAACCCTCCCCTGGCCCCTCCCTAAAAGAGATGGGGATTGTTTTCAGTCTTCCAGTCGCACGAATTGCCAGCGTTGTTCGCCGCCGGGGAGTTCGACGTAGATTGTGCCAAAGGGTTGGAGCAAGCGATAAATGCGGGCGTTGAAGTGGACGGCGGGGTTGCGGTTGAGCCACCACTCGGCCCGTTGGGTGGAGCGATCGATGTCGCCGGAAATGTTGTGGTTGGCGTTGGCGATCATGTCGAAGTAGTTGCCGGTAAGGTGGCCGTGCCGATCGACGGCGAGTTGCACCACGCGCGAACCGACGTCATCAGGCCCGGTCATCAGCGAATAGACGCCAAGCGGGTACCAGTCGCCATAAATCGCTGGGTCGAAATGCGCGACGGGGCCGTAGTTCACGCCGAATTGCGGCGGCACGTTGCCCCAGCCGAGCCACGCGTAAACGCCAGGTACCGTCGCCACAACCCACACGTTTGACTTCTTGCTTTCGTATTTCCACGCCTGGGGATGATCGTGGTACCACTGGGCGCTAAAGGGTTTTTGTTTGTTGCCGAAGACCACGGCCCAGTTATCGACCTTGCGGGTGCCTTCCCAGCGGTCGCCGTGCCACGCGCCGATCTTCTTGTTGGCGAGTTCTCGCTGGCCGTCTTTCAGGTCGTCGGGCTGTTGATTGGGAAATTTGAACCCGGGACCCGCTTGACCAGGCCCCATAATCTTAACCGCCCCGCCCTGCCCCGCGTTGTTCTGCGACTGCCCATTCTGGTTGTTCAGCTTGTTTACGTCTTTGTTACGCTGAATCATTTGCTGGAACTGCTGCGTGGCGTTGGAGCCACTTGATGAGCCCTTATTTGACGAATTTGAATTGCCGCCCTGATTGTTCTGTGAAGTCTGGTTCTGGCCGTTCTGGTTACTGTTTTGATTGGTATTTTTCTTATCGCGGTTTTTGTTCTTGTCTTTGTCGCGGTCCTTTTGGTCGTCATCGTCCTTCTTGTCGCTGGTCGCCTGATTATTTCCGCCGCTGGCCGTGACGCGTTCGGCGAAGATGTGGGACGTCGCCCAGGCGACCGCCACGCAACACGACAACATCACGACGCCGTACCGATAATTCCTGCTCATAGAGACTCCATGTATTTGAAAAGAGGAGAAGATCTGCATGGGGCAGATTGTAAATCATTCTGGCGATGAACGACATAATCCAACAGATAAGGTGCGACGATTCATGTCAAGCACGGCGGCGGAAATTTGAGGTCCAAAAGCGGCGCGGCCGCTTCGCATTGTTAAGAACCGGCTGTGCCCGTCGCAACTATTGATACCTGCGCAGCCATTGGGCTGTGGGAGGCCTCTCTGAGGCCGATGGCGTGTTCCACTGGAAACTGGATGCCGTCATCGGCGTCGAAGACGCCTCCCACAGGTTTATGCCTCCCATAGGTTTTATTCGCAACGAAGTTATCAATAAATTGCGTATTCCGATCGCGAGCACTGCTCGTGCTATCACCCCAGCATGTAGTCGTCGACGTTGGGCTCGGTCATGCGGTTTCCTTCGGCGAGCAGCTGCAGCACGGGCGTGGTGATGATGGTCGTGGCGAGCGCCATGAGCACCATCATGGCGAAGAGCGTCGGTGAAATGACGCCCAGTTCCAAGCCGATATTGAGCACGATGAGCTCCATCAGCCCGCGCGTGTTCATCAATACGCCCAACGCGGTCGACGTGTGCCAGTTCAGGCCCGTGAACCGGGCGGCTGCACAGGTGCCGCCGAACTTGCCCAGCGTGGCGACGAGAATGATCGCCACCGTAAAGCCCCAGGCCTGCCAGCCGGAAACAAGCCCGATTTGCGTCCGCATCCCCGTGTAAGCAAAGAACGCGGGTAGAAGGAGAATTTTCACGATGTCTTCGAGTTTGTGGTCGAAGTCGATCGCCACATCGGCATCGTGGGGAATGATGGCGCCCAGCAAGAACGCGCCGAAGATCGCGTGAATACCGATCCATTCGGCGGTCATCGCGGAAATCAACAATGCCACGAGCACCCACACGGCCATGCGTTGCGGCGGCGTATCCGAATGTTGGCCCAGGATTCGCGCCGCGATGGGTCGCACAACGACGAGCATGATCGTGATAAAGACAACCGCATACAGATTGGTTGAGATGGCATTGCCGATCGTGGCTTGAGCAACCCCGACCACGAATGCCAACAGACACCAGGCCGTTACGTCGTTGAGCGCCGCACAACTCAGCGCAATGACGCCCAGTTCGGTCTTATCCATTTGGCGGTCGGTGAGAATGCGTGCTAACACAGGAAACGCGGTGATCGACATCGCGATGCCGAGGAATAGTGCGAAACTTACAAACGGCGTGCCGGGCAATGCCAAGTGCGGATATAGCCACAGCGCCAAGATCGAGCCCAGCAGGAACGGCACCAGGATACTCGTGTTTGAAATGACAACCGTCGCGTGTGCCTGAGCACGGATGAGGCCGGCGTTGAGTTCCAGGCCCACGAGGAACATGTAGAGGATCACGCCGATTTCAGCAATGATTTTCAGATAGGGCGCGACCTCGGCCGGCAGCACAAAATGCTGGGCGGTAGGCCAGATTTGGCCTAATAAGGATGGCCCCAACATGATGCCGGCAAGAATCTCGCCGATGACCCGCGGCTGGCCAAAGTACACGAACAGTTTACCCACCCAACGCCCGAGCAGCAGAATTGAAACCAAGGCGAGCAGCACGTGATAGAGCGTGCTGAGTTCATGGACGCCCACTTTGGTAACTTTATGGGGCGTTTCGGCCGTGACAGGCGCCAGCGTGTGACCGTAGCGCAGCACCGCCAGAATCAGACCGACAATGACCACCGTGATGACCGCGTAAGTCAGCGCGAAACGCCATGTCGGCGGACCAAGCAGTTCTATTTGGCTTGATGAATGTTCGCTGCGCTTTACATCGTGCTGCATGCAATTTGTTCCGAGGATGCAGGAGAATTGTCGCGCGGCAGGCAAAGGGCAGTCAATAGCAGGCGGAAAGTCCATTCGCGGGGTGGAATCGTGAAGTTGCCGACGGCAGCCCAAGAAGCGGCACCTGTCGATCCAGCTACGCGACAATGGCAAGACAGCTTGCAACCGTTTCGCGAAATGCCGACGTAATACGAATTGCCGTGGCGTATAATGCCACGCAATTGGTCGACCACGTTCCTGCCATTGGAAAATTAACCAGCCATGACACAACACGAAAACGTCTCGACCTGGTCCATCGGCGAATACCTACTTCGCCGGCTTCAAGATTACGGCATCCGCGATGTCTTCGGCATCCCGGGCGACTACGTTCTGTCATTCTATACGATGCTCGAACAAAGCCCGCTACGAGTCATCGGCTGCACGCGTGAAGATTGTGCCGGCTTCGCGGCCGATGCGTATGCTCGCGTCAATGGCATGGGCGCGCTTTGCGTTACTTACTGCGTCGGCGGCCTGAGCGTGTGCAATTCGATTGCCGGGGCGTATGCCGAGAAGTCGCCGGTGGTCGTTATTACTGGGTCTCCTGGGTTGCGCGAACGCGTACACAACCCGCTCCTGCACCACATGGTCCGCAACTTTCGCACGCAGTACGATGTGTTCGAAAAACTCTGCGTCGCCGGCACGGAACTCAGCGACCCGCTGCGGGCGTTCAGCGAGATTGATCGCGTACTGGCCACGTGCGCGCGGTACAAACGGCCCGTATACATTGAAATTCCCCGCGACATGGTCCACGTGCGGCCTGAGACTTCACCGCCGTACAAACAGCCGGACGTGCTCAGCGACACGCGGGCGCTCGCCGAAGCGGTCGATGAAACCGTGCGACGCATCGAAAATGCGCGGCAACCGGTGTTGTTGCTCGGCGTCGAGATCCATCGCTTCGGCTTGCAAGAGGAAGCGATCAAACTTTCGGAAGCCTCCGGCATCCCGATGGCCGCCACGATGCTGGGCAAAGGCGTCGTGCCCGAAACGCACCCGCTCTACATGGGCCTATACGAGGGTGCGCTCGGCCACGACGAGATCACCAAGTACGTCGAGGCGAGCGACTGCGTCCTCATGCTGGGCACGTTCATGACCGATATCAACCTCGGCATCTACACGGCCGAACTCGACCTGGGCGACTGCATCTACGTCACCAGCGAAGACTGCCGCGTGCGGTACCATCATTACCATGATGTACAACTGGACGACTTTGTGCGGGAACTCTTGGCCCGCCAGCCGAAACCCAGGAAGCCCACTCCGAAAGCATCCACCGAGTTTTGGAAGGAACCATTCACACTGCGGCCGAACGATCGCATCACGGTCACGCGGCTGATGGATCGGCTCGACGAGCAACTCGACGACAACACCGTGGTAATTGCCGATGTCGGTGATTCACTGTTCGGCGCGACTGAGCTCACCACCCGCGGCAAGACGGAATTCATCAGTCCGGCGTATTACACGTCGATGGGGTTTGCGGTGCCGGCCGCGCTCGGCGTCCACGTGGCGCGGCCCGAGGCCCGCGTCGTGGCGATCGTCGGCGACGGCGCATTCCAAATGACGGGCATGGAGTTCTCGAATCTTGTTCGCCACGAATTCCCGACGGTCGTCATCGTCCTCGACAATCAAGGCTACGGCACCGAACGCCTGCTCCACCCTGGCGACTGGAAGTTCAACGACATCCCGCCGTGGCAGTTCCATCGCTTGCCCGAACTGCTGGGCGGCGGCAAAGGCTATCTCATTCGCACCGAGAGCGAATTCGACGCCGCCCTCAACGCCGCCTGGACCGACCCCACCGGCCCCAGCCTACTTCAAGTGCTCATCGACCCCACCGACTGTAGCCGAGCGCTGGCACGCCTGGCCGAACGGATGAGTAAGACCGTGGTGCAGAGGTGATCAACTGCGTTCCGGCAGAAAAGCCTTCGGTCAATATTCTCGCGAACTTCTAACTGGTGCAGTCACTCCTTAATGCGGCAGCAGTCGTTGATTTCCTCAGTTTGAGGCAGATGCTATAATACGGAAAACAGGTACGCACATGACTACTGTCACACTGACCGAAATTGGTGCTTCAACCGCCATTCTGCTTCCTCCGGAAGTGTTGGAGAAACTCCGCGTCCGCTCTGGCGATAAACTACAGGTCGTCGAAACACCCAATGGCGTCGAACTTAGCCCGTATGATCCGGAACTTGAGGAGCAACTTGCGATTGCTGAACGAGTGATGCAGCGGGATGCCGGGGTGCTCAAGCGACTAGCGGAATAAGTCGAACATCTGCCATGCAAGAACCTCGCTGGCTCAAGGACGCGGCCGTCGCCATTGTGCACCAGCGGCAATTAGCTGCGCATGGCGGTTTGGCGGGCGTACGCGATCCGGGGTTACTCTCTTCTGCTTTGACACGACCGCGAAACCTGTTTCATTACAGTCGAACTGCGCCCGATTTGGCCGCGTTGGCGGCAGCCTATATGTGTGGCATCATCAAGAACCATCCATTCGTTGATGGAAACAAGCGTACCGGTTACGTGGTCGGATGTATGTTCCTTATCCTCAATGGCTATGATTTGGATGCAAACGAGGAAGAAAAATACCAAACAGCGATGGGCGTCGCCGACAGGTCGCTAGACGAAGTGGAATTGATCAACTGGATCAGATCGAAAATGTACCAGTGTTCGGACGGATAATTCAGTCGGTTGAATTATGCACTTGAGGTCAATGGAAGGTGAGCCACTTTGAATGCCGCCTGGCTATACTACCTGTGGGCTGCCTTACTCTTGCTGGCCAGCTGCGCCGCGTGGCTCACGACGCTCGTGACGCTGCCCGGCAACTGGTTCATTGTCGGCCTGGCCGCACTGTTCGCCTGGCTCACTCCCGTCGATGCTGGCCGCGGCGTCACTTGGACGACCGTCGCCGTGCTCGCGGGCATCGCCATTCTTGGCGAGGTGTTTGAGTTTGGGGCTAGTGCCGCCGGTGCGGCCAAACAGGGTGCAAGTAAACGCGGCGTGGCACTTTCGATGGTGGGCGCCATCGTCGGCAGCATGCTCGGCCTGATGGTTGGCACACCGGTGCCGGTCGTTGGCTCGTTCGTGATGGCCCTTGTCGGCGGCGCGGCCGGGGCGTTCGCCGGGGCTTACGTCGGCGAAGGCTGGAAAGGTCAGCCGGAAGAGCATCGCCTGGCCGTCGGGCGTGGGGCCTTCGCGGGCCGCATTTGGGGTACTATCGGCAAACTGGCCGCCGGCGCGATAATGCTCGTCATCCTCGCGTGGGACGCGTTTTTCTGACTGCTCCCTCGTGAGTTGTGTCGGTTGAGCTCATGGGTGGCATGCCCTCGCTCGCGCCAGCATGCTCACGCGAAACATTCAAGCTCCAACGCGAGCGTGGGCATGTCCCTGTTTCGCGAGAGCATGCCACCCTAACGTCGCACATCACAAACTATTACGACTGCCGAATGGAGATGCACACTATATGTATAAGCTACCCGTCCTATTCGCTGCCGCAACCGCACTATCACCATTCAGCAATTTCCTATCCGCCGCTGAGCCGCCGCATGATTACCCCATCCGCCCCGTGCCGGCGCACGTCGTGCATTTGAATGATGTTTTCTGGGCGCCGCGGCTCGAAGTGAATCGCACCGCCACGATTCCCGCTTCGTTCCAACTGTGCGAAGAGACGGGCCGCATCGAAAACTTCAAGGTCGCGGCCAACCTCTCGCAAGCCAAGTGGACCGGCATGGCCGGGTTCAACGACAGCGATGTTTACAAGGTCATGGAAGGCGCGGCCTACTCATTGATGACGCATCCCGACCCCAAACTCGCGGCCTACATGAAGCAACTCATCGAGTGGGTCGGCAAGGCGCAGGAGCCGGATGGCTATCTCTACACCGAATGGACGTCGCGCGACCGCATCGCCAAGCCGAATCCAATCCGCTGCTGCATTCCGCGCAACAACAAGAAATGGCTATCCGAGCAGGAGAGCCACGAGCTGTACAACCTGGGCCATCTGTACGAAGCGGCCGTCGCCGATTGGGAAGGGACTGGCGACCCGCACTTCTTGAACATCGCCAAGAAAAGTGCCGACCTGTTGGTCGCCACGTTCGGCCCCGGCAAAATGGAAGTGCCGCCCGGACACCCCGAGGTCGAACTGGCCTTGGTGAAGCTGTACCGCGCCACCGGCGACGAGCGCTACCTCAACCTGGCCAAATTCTTTTTGAACGTCCGTGGTCGGCCGAGCGACGATCGACCCAACCTGTGGGGTGAGAACCTGCTGGACCATCGACCGCTTGTCGATCAGCAGGAAGCGGTTGGCCACGCCGTGCGGGCGATGTACCTGTACGCTGCCGCCACCGATGTCGCCACGCTCACGGAGGACGCCACGCTAAAATCCACCGTCGACCGCCTATGGGCGAGCGTCTTCGAGCGAAAGACGTATGTCACCGGGGCGATTGGCTCGACCTCCTCGGGCGAAGCGTTCGGCAAGGATTACGAGTTGCCCAACGACACCGCGTATGCCGAAACGTGTGCCAACCTCGCCACTTGCTTCTGGAACTACCGCATGTTCCTGCTGCACGGCGACGGGAAGTTCATCGACATGCTCGAACGCTCGCTATTCAATGGCGTCGCGTCCGGCGTCGCGCTCGATGGCAAGACCTTCTTCTATCCCAATCCGCTGGCCTCGAAGGGCAAATACTCGCGCAGCAAATGGTTCGATTGTGCTTGCTGTCCGACGAACATCTGCCGGTTCATCCCCTCGGTGCCCGGTTATGCGTACGCCACGCACGAGAACGCATTGTATGTCAACCTTTACGCCGCCGGCACGGCCGATGTCGCGCTGGCCGACGGCAAAGCAACGATTGAGCAAACCACGCGGTACCCGTGGGACGGCCGCATCGAAATCAAACTGAAGCCGCAAACGGCTGGGCAGAAAATTGCAGTGAAGCTCCGCATCCCCGGCTGGGCACGCGGCGAGGCGTTCGCCAGCGATCTGTATCGATTCGCCGACAAAGCCGATGAGCAATTCGCTATTGAAGTCAATGGCAAGCCCATCGCCACAAACGTCGAGCACGGCTACGCAACGGTCGATCGCGAATGGAAAGCGGGCGATGTGCTGACGCTGAATCTGCCCATGCCGATTCGCCGCGTCGTTGCCAATGACAAGGTGGAGGCCGACCGTGGTCGCGTCGCCATCATGCGTGGCCCCGTGGTCTATTGCATCGAATGGCCGGAAGTGCAGGGCGGCAAAGTGCTCGATTTGGCGCTGGCCGACGCCGCGGAATTGAAAACTAACTTCCAGCCGAATTTGCTCGGCGGCGTTCAAGTGATCGAAGGCACCACCCATCGTGATGCACAACAGCCGGACAATAAGACTGAAACCGGTGGTCACGTGCCATTCACTGCGATCCCCTACTACGCCTGGGCGAACCGCGGCCCCGGTGAAATGATCCTGTGGCTAAAGCGGGATTAGACACGAGTGATCCATGATGTTCGAATCTAGGGGTGCCATGCTCTCGCGAAACAGAGACATGCCCACGCTCGCGCCAAAGCGTGCCGGTTTCGCGTGAGCATGCTGGCGCGAGCGGGGGTATGCCACCCACGAAATCAACTGTCACAAACTACCTGCGAACAAAGTTACTGCTGCCGCTTCGGCGTTGCGCGCTTGGTGGCGTGGGAACTGCGCCGGCGGCGCTTGGGGCTATTGGCGTTTCGCGCGATGAATCGCACCTGCCGGCCGAATACTTTTTCGAATAGTTCGACCTTGCGTTCGGCCGCCCACACGTCGACTTGCGTATCGCCTTGGGATTGAATGACGATCCGCACCGCATCCTCGGTCACGCGAGCCCGCACATCGCCCACGTTCTGCTGATGCGTGCGATCGAGCGCGAGCGCCAGTCGCAATATCGCCGCCAAGGCCCGCACGCGCTGCTGATCTTCAAGCGATAAATCGGAAAAGTTCTCGTGCTTCTTTTTAGGATCGGCCCCGCGGTGGTAGCGGGCGACATTCGCCAAGACCTGCAATTGTCGCCGCTCGAAGCCTGGCAGTTCACTATTCACGATGAGGTGGTAGCTGTGCTTGTGGTGCCCCTCGAAGTTGATTAGGTAACCAACGTTCGCCACGAGTGCAGCCGATTCGATGAGCTCGCGATCATCCGCCTTCAAGTTGAGCGGCCCAGCCAACTGCTGCCACAATTCGCCGGCGATGCGGGCAACATGGCGTGCATGCGGCAAATCCTCACCACAGTTCTTGGCAAATTCCTCGACGGCCGCCCGACGCTCCTCGGCCGGCACCGCCGGCGGCGTGGGCGATTGCTGGACCATCGTGAGCAAGAGGCCATCTCGCACCCCACGCGTGTGGACCTGCACCACATTCACCTGCAACTGCCGCATGATGCGTTCGATAATCGCCAGCCCGGCCACAATGATATCGGCCCGTTGCGGCGTGAGTCCGGGCACTTTGCACCGCTGCACGAGCGACATGTTCGCCAGGTCGGCCACCAGGTGACGTATTTGCGGCCGCGTCACGCGAAAGCCCCACATCGGTTGGCCGGCGATTCCTTGTTGGGCCATGATGATCGACGCCAGCGCCGTGAACGTGCCGCCGGTGCCGAACAACATATCGGGCACGAACGGCGGTCGGCCAATTTCCTTTTTGAGCTCGCGATCGAGAAAATCGCGCAGCTCGACGACACGCTTATCGCTCACCTTGCCCGTGGTGCCGCAGCGCTCGGACACGCGCACGGCTCCGAGCCGCGTTTCGTACACCTGGTCAACCAGCCCGCTCGACGCCAACACAATTTCCGTACTGCCGCCGCCGATGTCGGCCACCGCCACCTTGCGGCCCGAAATATCGAACGCCCGGGCCACACTTAGGAATGCTAGCCGCGCTTCCTCATTCGCCGAAATCACCTCGATCGAGAGCTTGAGGTCCTTCCGCACGCGGTCGCAAAACTCGGGGCCGTCCTCGGCATCGCGCAGCGCGCTCGTGCCAATCGCGCGCAACTGACTCACGCCGTAACCGTTGGCGATGGAAAGAAAATTGCGGAGCACGGTCACCGTCGCGTCAGCCGCCTTCGGATCGAGCTGCCCAGTCTTGGCGAGCGCCGCCGCCAACCGCGTGTTCTCCCGTTCTTCATCCAGCACTCGGTACCCGCCCGACGGCAATACCTCGGCCACGACGAGCCGAATGCTGTTCGACCCGACGTCAATCGCGGCAATGCGCGCGCCAGGTGTCGCGGAAGAAGAATTGAGATTTGAAGCTGCCATCGTGGCGTCCAGGGACCAAATTTGCTCGTAGGCACATTCCTTCAAGTATAGCTTACCCGCGAAAGCAAAACGCCGCGACCACTGGCCCCGGCGTCCGCGGCGAGTCTGCCTTGGCTTCCTGGTCGGCATACTGTGCGCGATATTCGTCTGGGGTGGAAAGCATGAAGTTATCTTCCCAAACAACACCGTGATACCAAATCGCTCGCAAGGGCCGTTTTCAACACGCTGCTAGTGTTAGGAACAACTCAAAAATAACTTCGGGATCGGTTCTACGCCGTAGGCGTTTCACACCACAGCCCAGCGTCGACGCGCAGCGGCGCACGCTGGGTAACGCCGCCACGCGAGTTCGTTTACGCTGAAAGCGTTACACACACCGTGACGGATGTATAACGCCTTCGGCGTAACCGGGTTCATTCACAACCGGTCACCCAGCGTGCGCTCCTCGAAGACTCGGAGCGACGCTGGGCTGTGGAGTGAAACGCCTGCGGCGTAAGAAGTGCGGAAGTTATTCTTGAGTCATTCCTTAGTGTGGATGTGTCGCATGTTATACCGTACACGGGTGCGACTGAATTGTTTAACCCGGAGCCAACGGCGACGGCGTTGTACGCAAAGTGCTTCCGTCGCCGTTGGCTCCGGGTTAAACGAAAACGTTTCAGTTCTGACCGCGAGAGGTGTAAGAAACAACGGAATATGTTTGCCAACCAACAGCGAATGTATTAGGGTCGAGCGCATCGGAGGACACCATGCGATTGCGTACCGTGATTGCCGTGTGCGTTGTTGGATCGTTTGCAGCGGGTAACAACTTCGCCGAAACCCAAAGTGAGCCCGTCCGCACAATTCCGCTGAATCGTATCTGGGCGGTAGACATGGAGGGAACCCGTAATATTCATGAATTGGAGAAAAACGGCACCCTAGGCGAACGTTACGTTGACGAAATCGTTCGCGCGCTGATCGATACAGGTCACGACCTGCGGCTCAAGCAAAAGCCAGCCAATCCAGGATTCGTGGTCGCTGGCGACAGCGTGAAAGCATTACAACGCGCACACGCGGTTTTGGTCGACCGAGAAAAACCAGCCCGCAGCATCGCAGAAGGTACTGACGTTGCGCTCGTATTCTTCATGTACTCGGCAGGCATCGACGTTCAGTTGCGAGCCGTCGAAGTTCGCGGCAAAACGATCGAATTGAAGTACCGTTTCGTCAACTACGTTGAAAAAATCCTTTCGACGCAATTCGCCCTCATCCCGTTGGGGAAGCTTGCCTCTGGCAAATACGAAGTCAAATTAACTCAACTGCCGTCCGTCGGCGGAAAGAGCAAAACAGATTACCAGGAAATCGTACCGCCGCGGTACGTCCAGGAAGCGGGGCAAATTATTTCCCAGCCGTTCACATTCGAAGTGGACGCATCATCAAGCTGAGCGAAGCGGGAGGGTATTTACAATGCGCATGAGAGTAGAGTTATTTTGCTATGGCATGGCGGTGACGCTGTGTTTGTCGGTGGGTTGCGGCCAGGCAGAGAAAGCAGGCCAAGGGCCAAGAATCTCGCCGGAAAGCGCCGCAACGGAATCCACCGACTCGCATCAAGTTCAACCGCGACCGCGTGATCCCCAAGCGATCTCGATTCCGCTGGATCGAATTTGGGCGATGGATATGGAGGGAACCCGCAATCTCCGTGAATTGGAGAAAGACCCGACCGTGGGAAATGGCCGCGTCGACGAAATCGTCAGTGCGCTGATCGACATCAGTCATGACTTGAGAAGCAAAGAAAAGTTGGCCAAGCAGGGCTTCGCGGTCGCGGGTTCGGATGCCGTCGCACTGCGGAACGTCCACGCAATCTTGGTTGGCGGCAAGGAGTTGCCTCGCTCGCTCCCAACGCAATCCGACGTCACGCTCGTCCTATTTTTGTATTTCTCCGCAGTCGATTTTCAGGTACGCGCCGTGGAGCATCGCGAGCACACGATCGACATCAAGTACCGTTTCGCCCAGTACCCGGAGCGCATTATGAATATGCAAGTGGCGCTAGTTCCGCTGGGCAAGCTCCCTCCCGGCACATACGACGTGAAGATGGACCAGCTCCCCGCGATTCAACGGCTTGGCGTACATGGCAAACAATACGAGCCAATAAACCCGCCACTCCTCGCCCCTTCACCGTATTTGCTAATTTCCCAGCCGTTCTCGTTTGATGTAGCCAACAGCGAAGAATAGCCACGTCTTTCTTAGCCCCAGTTCGCCGGGTGCCACTGCTGGCTTGTCCCGCAGTGCTCTTGCGAAACGCCTTGCGGCTGGAGCCCACGTCATGCTCATCACGCCTGGCGGCGGGCAAACCTAACTTCGACGCGGCGACAAAGTCGCTCCGCAGGGCGCCATCTGTCTCATCCCCGCGCGGCGATTTCAATTACGGCCTCAAGCTGCCTCATAGGCCACGCAAGAACAACCACAGCACACGCCCGAGCCGCCTACTCAATCGTAATTACTAACTCATTACTCATCAGCGGCGCGTCTTCCTTCGCTTCCTGATAGACGTACCGCACTCGGTACTCGCCCCGGGCCGCGAGCGCAAAGATATCTCGCAGGTTGTACGCCACGTACGCATCATCGATGGTGCCAGGCTGCAACGTGAACGGCGCGTTCTTCTCGCGCATGCCACCGGGCGTGAAGGCCGTCCAGCGAGCTTCTCCTCCATCGGCGAACTTGGCTGGTTGGCCATCGGGGCCAGTCACATCGATGCGGTGATTCGGCCAGAAGCCGCTGTGCCACACGGTCGCTGGCTTGGCGGAGGCGTTTTGAATTGCGTAGTGAATGAGGATGGGTTCCGTTTTGTCGAAGCGTAATTTGTCGGCCCAAATGCGACTGCGCAACCCGTTCGCTTCTTTGCCCCATTCGACGTTCACGTTCGCAGCACTAATGAGTTGAGATGACGATGGGTTGGCAGGGGGAGCGGTTGAAGCGGCTCGCTGACAACCGCTCCCGAACATAGTCACAACAATTAGACATAGAACAGCGTTTGTTGACACGTGGTTCCAATCACCTTCGCGGACAAAATCATGCCGCGATTTGGGAATGTGTTCGCCGATGTCCGAGCGCGATGCCGGCCATTCCGACCACGCATAGTACCAACGTGCTAGGCTCGGGCGTGCATTCGCACACGCACTGATCCGTGAATTTATAGCCCACTGGTGTGCCGCCTCCCTTGGAATTGAGCGTACCATCCCAGGCCGTGGTCGGGCCAGTCAGCTTATTCGTGGGAGCAGCGAGCCAGGCAAAATCATCGACGGTCGACGTCATGTTGGCGTTGACCTTGTATCCCCAGGTGAAGCCTTTGAGGTACGAAATGTTGAGGCCATCGACGCACACGAACGCCGTTTCGAATTTGATGAAGTTGCCCGCGTTGTTCTTGTCTTGCTTGGGGTAGTCGGAAAACAGCGTGCCGGGCCCGTTGTCGCCGTTCGCGCCATCAAGGCCGGTGCCATCGCCTTTGCGTGCGTTTTCCACTTCCGTCCAATACCAGGGCAGGTTGTCTTCACGCATTTTGGGAGTGCCGCTGCCGTAGGGATCGAGGTACGGCGGCTCGGTACCATCGCCCTGGCCGATCGTGCCTTTACCATCGACGACGGCTTGCAGCCACTTGAAATTGTACCGGCAATTAGGATCGGCCAGCACGAATTTGGCGACGATGCCGGCGCCGACCGTGCCATTGTCGTTTGTTTGGGCTTCATACTTGGTGATTTCGAGTGTGCCGAGCTTCGTATCGCCACACATGATGTCCATGGGGTTGGGCGCGGGAATTGTTGCCGCTTGCGCGAAGCCACCGAACATTGCGGCCAACAGGAGGACGAGGGGTAGGCCAAATTTGGCCCGACGTTTCACGATCATTAGCTACCATCCTTTCTTCTCGCGTGCGGTTGGGTTGCGAGAGCTAAACGGTCACGAACGATATGGGAAACAATTAATCTGGGGAATGGCCGCCCCGCAAAGACAGGGGGTGGCGTCGCGCATCATAGCCAAGTTCCTCGGCGATTGCGACAATAAACAAATAAAAAAGTTCAAAAAAGATGCCGGCCGTACGATGCAGCGGAAATGGCCGCAAAATCCAGCGGAAATAGAAGAGGCCCGGATAAAGTCCCCTAATCCAGGCCTCTTGATCTGAGATTCGCTTGGGCACCGGCAGCTACGAGCATGTGGCAAACCACGTGTTCGTGCCGCCGGCCGATCGGATCGTTCGGTCCAGCTCATTACATGTCATAGTACAAGCAGAATTCGTACGGGTGCGGCCGCAAGGCCATCGCATCGACTTCGTTCTTCTGCTTGTAGCTGATCCAAGTGTTGATCACGTCCTCGGTGAAGACATCGCCGCGGAGCAGGAATTCATGATCCTTGGCCAGGGCATCGAGCGCCTCACCCAGCGAACCGGGCGTCTTCGGCACTTCGGCCAGTTCCTCTGGCGCGAGGTCGTAGATGTCCTTATCGAGCGGTTCACCCGGATGGATTTTGTTCTGGATGCCATCGAGGGCCGCCATCATGATCGTGGCGAACGCCAGATAGGGGTTTGAACTCGGGTCGGGGCAGCGGAACTCGACGCGCTTGGCCTTCGGGCTCGGGCTGTACATGGGGATGCGGCACGAGGCGGACCGATTCCGCTGCGAGTACGCCAAATTAACGGGTGCTTCGTAACCCGGCACCAGCCGCTTGTAGCTGTTGGTGGTGGGGTTGGTGAAGGCGAGAATGGCGGGGGCATGCTTCAACAGGCCACCGATGGCGAAGATGCCCATTTCACTCAAACCGGCGTAGCCATTACCGGCGAAGAGCGGCTGACCGCCCTTCCACAGCGAAATGTGGGTGTGCATGCCGGAACCATTATCGCTGAACAACGGCTTGGGCATGAAGGTGACGGTCCGGTTGTACTTCTTGGCGACGTTCTTGATGATGTACTTGTACAAGCACATGTTGTCGGCCATTTTCACAAGTTCGTTGAATCGCAGATCGATTTCGCTTTGGCCGGCGGTGGCAACCTCGTGATGTTGGGCTTCCACGTCGAGGCCGCACTCGATCATCGTGATCATCATTTCATTGCGGATGTTCATGAGCGCGTCGGACGGTGGCACGGGGAAATAGCCTTCCTTGTGACGCAGCTTGTAGCCCAAGTTGGGTTTGCCGACGCTCGAATAATCCTTACCGCGATTCCATTGGCCTTCTTCGCTATCGAGATAGAAGAAGCCCGCGTTGGGCGTTTGATCGAAGCGGACATCGTCGAAGATGAAGAATTCTGCTTCCGGGCCGATGAAGCACGTATCGGCCACGCCCGTGCTCTTAAGATAGTTCACGGCCTTGCGCGCCACGTTGCGCGGATCGCGGGTGTAGTCCTCACGCGTGATCGGGTCCTGCACATTGCAGATCATGCAGAGCGTGGGGATTTCGGTAAACGGATCCACAAAGGCCGTATCGGCCTGCGGCATGAGGAGCATGTCGCTCTCGTTGATCGCTTGCCAGCCGCGGATGCTGGAACCATCGAAGCCGAGACCGTCTTCGAAGACTTCTTCATCGAGCTTGGAAACGGGGATCGTGAAATGTTGCCAGAGGCCGGGGAAATCCATGAAGCGCAAATCGACCGCTTTGATATCGCGCTCACGACACATCGCCAGGACCGTTTGAGGTGTCATCGCCATGATCCGAAGTCTCCAATGCAGAGGGGGTGGGTTGGTGAGTAGGTGAGTGGGTGGAGTACGTCGGGGCGCTGAATGTCACCGACTCAGCGAGTCACTTACTCACCACGATGTAAAAAAACGGCCAGCCCCGGATCAACGTCGATCGGGGTGACCGCCTTGAACGGCTATGATACCGAATTCGAATCCTGTTGGAAACGACCCCCGAGGATGGGACAGGGCCAATCAGTTATTGAAACTGGGAAGACTTGTGGGAGGGGTCTCCGACCCCGATGGGACGTGGCGCTTCCGGCCGTTCTCGAAGTTCGCGCAAAATCGGCGCCGGAGAGGCCTCCCACACAGATTAGCCAAATTGAAAAACTGATCGGCCCTGGAGGATGGGAAGGTCGAAATTCGGCAATGAACCAAGCACATTGGCGGCGGCGCAAATAAAATGCCCCCGGTCGCTGACCGGGGGCTAAAAGAGCTTCCAATTTGTCCAACCGCGGGGCGTTAAGCCGTGGGTTGAAGTTCGCGTTCGGCTTTCGGCGTCATCAGCCGCATTTGGACGATGCGGTCGTCGGCCTTGGCCTGCACGCCGTTGACGACGGCGCCGATGATGCGGACGCCCACGCCACGCAGCAATTCGGCGGCCTGATGGATCTTCGGCATCTGGCTTTGGTCGCGACGGACCGAAAGGATGGCGCCGTCGCTGTATTGGCCGAAGATCAAGGCGTCGGACATGCCCAACACCGGGGCCCCATCGATGATGATAAAGTCGTACTCCGCGCGGAGCTTGTCGAAAACGGGTTGCATCTGCTCGGTCGCCAGGGCATGGATGGCGTCAATGTCGCAATAGCCGGCCGTCAGCAGCCAAAGGCTTTCGGCGTGGGTGGGGCGGATGACGTCGGCGACATCCACTTCGGCACGCAACACTTCGCACAAGCCATCTTCCAGCGGCAGGTCGAACAAGGCGTGCAAGGTTGGGCGACGCAGGTCGCCATCGATGAGGAGCGTGCGACGACCAGCACGGGCCAAGCTCGCCGCGAGTTGGCTGGCGACCGTGGTCCGGCCCTCCGCCGTTGCGGCACTGGTGAGCAGCACCACCTGGCGGCGTTTGGCGGAAGAGTCGTGCATCAAGATCGTGCGGACGCCGTCGATCGACTCGGTGAGCTGTGCGACCACCGGGTGATTGGGGTCGAGCGCCTTGCTGCCCGACAAATCGGGTAGCGTACCGACAACGCGGATACCGAGACCTTCGTCAACTTCATTCGGGGCATTCAGGCGGCGATTACGAAATTCCAGGTAGGCAACGCCGAGGCAAGTCAGGCCAAAACCGCTCAAGCCCCCGAGGGCGGCAATCGCATAATGTTGATACGTGTTGATACCGCGAGTAGGAACGGCTGGCTGCAGTGATTTGATTTGATCGTTCGCCGCAGCCGTTTCAATATCGAGGCTTTCGAGCTTCGAGCTCATGTCGTTGGCAATTAACTGCAGTTGATCCAATTCTGCTTTGCGAACTTCCAGATCGCCCACGCGCTCGACACGGGTTTGCAGTTCCTTCATCTTCGCATCTTTTGTTTTCGTAATGCCCGCTAATTGCGTCTGCAGCCCACGCAGCATGACACCGTAGCGTTTCGCCAATTGGGCCGACGCCACGTTGGGCTTACTGCGGTACTCGCGCAGCATCTTCGTCTTGAGCTCTTTGCGGTAGGCATCGAGCTGTTGGTTCTTCAACGCAATTTTCTTGTCCAGTGTGGCGGCGGTGCGGCCGCCCCGGCCGCTGCTGGCCGCGAGTCGATCCATTTCCATTTGGCCGATTTCATCATGCAGTTGCATGACCTGATAATCGCGTTCGACGGCTTCGTCGATCTGGGCGTCGACCACGGCCGGGTCTTCCAATTCGTTTTTGGTAATCACAAAGTCGGTTTGGTTTTGGAAGATCTGCGAGGTAAGTTCGTCTTGCTTGCGCTGGGCTTCTTGAATATCGCGGAGCAAGAGTTCCGTTTTGGCATCGCGATTTTGGTCGTACGGTCGATCCGACTCTTTGGCGATATCCAAATAGGTGTTGAGTTTTTCCTTCATTTCGCTATTCAACTCGGCGAGTTTCCGCGCCAATAAATCGTGATTCGTGGCGCGGATTTGCCGCATATCGGTAATGACTTCATCCTGGTACGCCTTAGCCACCGCATTCACGAGCGTGACCAAGTCTTCCGGCAGCTCATTGCCGGAGAGCGCGATGCTGAGCACTTCGCCGTTTTGCGGAAAATCGACTTCCAGGTTGTCCTGCAACCACTGGACAGGGTCTTTTTCACCGGCCAGGGCGCTCAAGCCACCCACCTTCGGGTCGCGAATCGCGGCGGTGAGCACGTAATTACTTTTCAATTTCGCCAGCTGAGTCTTCTTCATCACGTCGAAGCTTTGCTGGGTTTGGCGATTCATGCCAAACAGCGAGTCTTGTTGATTCGAAACCTGAAACAACGCGGTCGCCGACGACGATTCCGGGAAGAGAAACCACAACCCAAGCGCCGAAGCCGCCGCCACCACGGAACCCATCAAAAGTGCCAGCAGCCAACGACGGCGGATGGCATGCAAAAAAGTGTTGGCATCCATTCCGCCACGTAACACGTCCTGCGCATTGTGGGTTAATGGCCCAGGAAACGTGAGCGCCGAATGGGGCGCGCCGTTCGATGGAACCATCAGTGCATCGCCTGGTTGCTGTCCGCTGATCAAGGCGTGGTGATCGTTCGGAGCATGAGAGGAGTCGTCGCGATACGTCATGGGAGGATCTCGAATGGACCTGGGTAGTTCGGCGATTTGCCGTGGGTTGGAATAGGGTCTAGGTGCCAATTGCTTCCGGGCTGAGAAAGCAACTCGCACGCCAATTCAACGGCAATCGAAATAGGAGTTTGTAAATGCCTGCCAATTAAGGGTTTAGGGAATTGTTTTCACGCGGAAGGCAAGTCAGCCAACGTAACCAGCGCTGCATTTCCTCCACGCCTGTCGTATTTTCTCCACCATTTTGACCCGCCTAGCGAATCGGCACGCCAACGGTGCCGCGAACACCGCCGACCGGTCGCAATTGCACCGTGTCCACGGGAATCGTAATGCGTTCCAGAACCTGCAATTCCAGCCATAACAACGCCATCGCCAGCGGCATCATGATGAGCAGACCGGCGTAGTCGTGGCAGATCTTTTGGACGGCGATATTGTCGGGACCGGCCGCCATGTACAGCAAACCGGTGACCGTAATGCGCACGATATTGACGATTAATGCGATGGGGATGGCGCTGAGGAGGATGACGAATTTATCCCACCAAGGCCGCTCGATGATGAACACCATCGCGACGGCGAGGGCCCCAAAAATCGTCGCCATGCGCAGACCGCTGCAGGCATCGGCGACCGTCAGCGGCTGCGCCATGCCTGGGATGCTAATCAAGTTGCCTTGGCGGAACGCCGCCACGCCCAACGTCTGCAGCACCACCGTGCTGGAGATACTGGCGATACGTTGCAGCGAATTGAGGACCTTCACTTCGAAGAACGTGGGCAGCGGGAACATAAACAGCAGGAAGAACAGGGCCGGCCAAGCCCAGCGGATCGTCCGCATGCCGCCGACCACCATAAAAACCCCGAACATGCACGGAATGAACGACAAACGTTCAAACGTGTTGACGAAGTATTCCGAAGCGAAAATACGCAGCCCGAGGCCGGCGGCCAGAATGCCAAGCCCGATCCAACGCTCCACCGCTGGAACTGGGGCAAACGGTTCGTAGCGCAACCACAGCAAACCGAGGGCAAATACAGGCACAATCCAGCCATGAGAATAGAGGCCTTCACTCCAGGCTGCACTGGTGAGGGCGAACATATCCCAATAGGCGGCAATCAGCAGAGCCACTAAGCCCACAAGGCTCAATAGTGGAACAAGTTGCGACGGATCGGTGACGCTGACCGGCGCTTGCGACCGGGCGGCCGACATGGTTGTGGAAACGGACTTAGCGGCGACTGCCGAAACAGCCGCCGGACGGAGAGGGTCTTTGCCGATTGGCTCAGTCTTGCTCATGGAATCGTGATAATTCGGTGAAAGTCAAAAAAGTCGTGGCGTAGCGGAAGATTGAGTGCGGTGAGGTGCTCAACCCTTCCATTATTGCGGCTGCATTCCGGGTCGTCACGTCGCCAAGGCTGATGGCAGAATTGACGCACCCAATGGAGTCCCAATTTCTGGCAATCCGAAGTTAAGGGCTTCCAATTGGCAGCCTGCCTGCAGGGGAGCCGGAAAAGTAACTGCGACCACCGCGTTCGCGACGATAGTCCTTTGGCCGCGAATACCCCAATGGTTCGTCACCGCACCCAAATCCCGTATTCAGATGGCGGCACGTGTCGACGGATAGGACGACGAAACATCGATTACCTAAGAGTCGAGGATACGCGTGACGACCAAATCTGTCAAACAACCGTTCCGAAACGCAACTCCCGCCGTGCCTTAAGTTTCGGGCACGAAAACTCGGCTCAAAATCGGCAATCCGCGTAATCGGAATAAACGAATGGCCCATCGTCTAAACCGGCGGACAGCCGTTTTGTTTGGCTGCTCGTGACGAGGCGGTTTTTACGAAATTTGCCGCCTGGCGTTGTTACGACGGATTCAAGGAGACGGTTCGCGCGACGATCGCGACATTTCGCAGCGATTGAACCGGCGCACGGTAGTGGCGAGCGCTCGTCGATAGCAGCAACGCACCCGTTCGTGATAGCGAACGTCATCGAATTTCCGGTTAGCCAGATTTCTCAAACTATCCATCTACCCTGGTGCTCGGGAAGCGGCGGAGAAATAGCGAGACTTTTCCAGGTCCCATTAAAAGTTGTTGGGCGACTTTTCCGATTACAGAATCCATGCCGGATATTCCGGTTGTGCGGCGATTTGTTGCCACGCAGCTAGCTTGGTGGCTGCCAAGCTATCCCACCCTTAAGCCGAGTCGGAAACGCCATGTTGCTTTGCCGAAAATTGACCGCGTTCCGGGCATTTTTCCTGCCGGTCGTGATGTTGTTCGCCAGTGGTGGTTGCACGGCATTCCTTGAGCCTCGGGAGCCCTACCCGATTAATCCGCCGGAACCGTCGCCGCATAGTCCGGTGCCGCGCGAATTGGATATGGTTTCGCTTCCTTCGTACACGATCGAGCCGCCCGATATTCTCTTCATTCAAGCTGTCAAGATCGTTCCCAAGGCGCCCCATAAACTCGAACCGTTCGACGCGCTGTTGATTCGCGTGGCCAATGCGTTCGCAGACCAGCCGCTGCAAGATGCGTTCTTCATCGATCCGGAAGGCACGGTCGACTTGGGGCCTGGTTATGGCCGGGTGAAGGTTGTTGGTCTTACCACGGATGAAGCCCGGGCCGAGATCATCAAACACTTAGCGCAGTTGATTGAAGATCCGCAGGTGTCGGTGTCGTTGGCCGCTTCGAGCGGGGCGCAGCAGATTTCTGGTGAGCATTTGGTGGGTCCCGATGGCCGCATCAACTTAGCTACCTATGGTCAAGTATACGTCGCCGGTTTGACACTTGACCAAGCGCGGGTCGCCATTGAAAAGCACTTATCGAACTATCTTGAGGCGCCGCAAATCGCGGTCGACGTGTTTGCCTACAACAGCAAGTACTACTACGTGATCACGCAAGGCGGCGGCCAAGGCGACGACGTGCAGAAGTTCCCGATCACGGGCAACGAAACCGTGTTGGATGCCATTGGCAACCTCGGCGGTTTGTCGCAACTGTCATCGACCAGGATCTTCATTGCGCGACCGGCGCCGAATGGTGTGGGCTGTGAACAGATTTTGCCGGTGAACTGGGATGAAATCAGTCGCGGCGCATCGACGGCGACGAACTACCAGTTGATGCCACGCGATCGCTTGTATATTGCCGAAGATCCCTATGTCAAGTTTGGCGCCTTGGTATTCAAGTACACGCAGCCATTCGAACGGATGTTCGGGTTCGTATCGCTCGGCACCGGTATGGCGAACCAGATCCGACGTTTCGGTTTAGGCTCGCTATAGCGTAAGGAACGAACACCGGAAGTTAAAGATAGTTACAGCTCTAATCGCGCAATGGTCTTGGATATAGTCAAGACGAATGAGCAATCGGGGAGGATGCACTCATGCTGTTTCAAAGAGCGACAACGACTGGTTTACTGCTAATCGGCATAAGCAGCCCGGCAGCTGCGGTGTCGCCATGCGTGGAAAATCCGACGCCGCCACCGTGCTGTGCGGATGGGCACTGCTACGCGAATCCCGCCTCATTTGGCTACTACAAGACTCGGTGGCGACGCTGGCCGATGGAAAACCTGGAGCCAGTCCCCGCGGGGCAAGTGGCACCGCCGCAACAGCCGGAAGTACCTTCGTTTGAAACTCCCCCGGCGGAAGAAGAAGATCGTCGGGCACCGCCGCCCACGACGCCGAAGGAAGGGGGCGAAGCGGGCACGCCGGCGAAGACCGAGGCAACGCCACCGACAGGGCCTGAAGGGCGTACGCCAACGGCGCCGACCAGACCTTCAACGGATTCAACTGAGCCAGTCGGTCCGCGTCGGATGCTGCCGCCGTATACGCCGCCCCAAACGCCCAGCACCAAGCCATCGACCAGTTCCGGGCCGACGAGTGATGCCGATCCGCCACCTTCGTTGCCACTTGGGCCAGCGATCAAGCCTGCAACATCGGCCGCGGAACCGCTGCAAATCAAGCGGTTGCCGGCGATCCCGATCGCGGCGCCCAAATTGACGGTCGGCGTCAACGCTTCCAGCGACGATCCACCGCCAGCACTGCCGGGCGGGCTGGCCAACGCATTGGATTAGAGCAAATTACCAAGATGCGTAGCCACGTTTCCTCAAGAAACCCGCTGCGAAAATGAAGATCGTCGGCACAAAAAAGAGCAAGATGCTCTAGCAGGGGCAGCAACCGGCTGTGGTTTGCGAAGGCGCAGAACCAAGTAAGTTATCCGACGAACGTCGCTGCACGGCCCATGCTAATTGGTTAGCATGGGCTATTTCACTTGGTGGCCAAGGTAATGAAACCTTCGCCGGGCGAGAAGTCGCTCTATAGTGGTTGTGCGGACTGGGCGGCCAGAGGGCGGCTTTTGCTTGACACGTCGGGGGTAGGAGCCTACCGTGAATTGAGTTGGACGCCCGCAGGGGTGTCTCTGGGCCGCCGAACCAAGCGTTGTTGTTCGGCGTAATACGGGCGGCGCTCGAAAACGCAAACTCTTCCGATTCTGCGTCGCCGTTTGCTGCCAGGTAGGTCGTCGCCGGAGGTCTTGTTGTGACTCGCTATGTACCGATTCTGTTGGGCGCTTTACTGATCGTGGGCCTGACGATTCCGCAAATCTACATCACCGATCGGCTGTCGGGTACGAATGTCAGCGCCGAACAGCGTGCGGAGCTCTTGAAACTCGTGCCTAAGGATTTCGGCGATTGGCATGGCGAAGATAAGCCGGTCGATCCACTCGTCCAGAAATCGGCTGGGGCGGTGGGCGCGGTATCGCGGAACTATCGCAATGCGCGAACCGGTGAGCATGTGGACTTGTGGCTGATTGTCGGCCACGCCCGCGACGTGGCTTTTCATACGCCAGACATTTGCTACCCGAGTTCCGGCTTCGAAGCCCGCGGCAAAGAGAATGCCGTTTACCCACTGGTCATGCCGGGCCGGCCCGATACGCCCATGTGGACAAACACGTTCTTCAAGGAGGATGTTTCGGGTCGAGCGCTGCTCCGCGTGTTCTGGACGTGGTACAACCCCGAATCGCCGGAACACAAAGACAAAGTAGTGTGGGAAGCCCCCAAAAACGCGCGTTGGTTTTTCGGGAATACGCGGGCGTTATACAAGATGTACTTCACGAGTGAAGCGCGCGACGGCCTGGAAACGGCCGACCAAAGTGTGTGCGTCCGTTTTGCTAAGGACTTTCTGCCTGAGGTGGATAAGGCCTTGCTGTCGATGTACGGCAAAGCTCCGGCGGAAGATGGTGCGAATGCTGCCGGAGGACAACCGGCGGCATCGGTGGCAGCTGCGACGGCACCAGGCGAAAATACTAAGACAGAGGCCCCCCCGGCAAAGTAACAGTTGCGCGGTTGCTAGGCGAGCTGCTCGTCGAGCGCTGCTGGAGCCCTCCGTTTCGCTGCAAGGCATTCGTCAGAGTGCTCGTTACATTACGCCAACACGGCCGTCGTCGAGGCCGAGGCGTTTCATCTTCTTGTAGAGCGTCGTGCGGTTGATGCCGAGTTGGTCGGCGGTCGCATTACGATTCCAGCCGTTGGATTCGAGCACCTCGCGAATGATTTCGCGTTCGGGGCCTTCCAATGCTTCCTTGAGCGATTTATGTCCGATGGCATTCGCCAGGATCACATTGCCGCTACCACTACTGCGGACCTCCGCCGGTAGATCACTGGCCGTGATGACCGGGCCTTTGCCCAGCAATACGGCGCGCTCGACGACATTTTGCAGCTCGCGGACGTTGCCAGGCCAAGCGTAACGTTCGAGCATGGCCATCGCGTCATCGGCGAATCCGGCCACTTGGCGGTGCGAATCTTCGCGAACCTGTTCCAAAAAGCTGTGCGCGAGTACGGGGATATCGCTGACTCGCGTGCGTAGCGGCGGCAACTCGATGTTGATTACGTTGATGCGATAATACAAATCCTGGCGGAAGCGACCTTCCGCCACGCCCCGCGATAGGTCTTCGTTCGTCGCGAGCACGACGCGGACATCGACGTCGAAGGTCTTCGTGCCGCCCACTTGCTCGAACTTGAGTTCTTGCAGCACGCGGAGCAGTTTCACTTGCATGGCGGGGCTGGCGGTGCCGATTTCGTCGAGGAAGATCGTGCCGCCATCGGCCTGCAGGAATTTGCCCATCTTTTCGCCGGCCGCACCGGTGAATGCGCCGGCCACGTGGCCGAACAGCTCGCTTTCCAACAGTGTTTCCGGCAACGCGCCGCAGGCCACTTCGACGAACGGGCCTTTCATCCGGCCACTGCGCCGGTGGATGGCGCGGGCAATCATGCTCTTGCCGGTACCGCTTTCGCCGGTAACCAGCACGGTGGCGCGCGTATCGGCCACGCTGCTGATCATTTCAAACACGCGCAACATGCGCGGATCGCGGCCGACAATGTTATCCATGCCGTAGCGGCGGTCGAGCTGCGCGCGCAGGTTATCGTTTTCTTGCTTGACGCTGCGTTGGGAAATCGCCCGTTCGATCGTCATCAAGAGTTCATTGCTGATCAGCGGCTTGGTGACGTAGTCGAAGGCGCCCGCCCGAATCGCCTCGATGGCGCCATCCGGCGAGCCGTAGCCAGTTAGCAGCACGACTTGTGTTGCCGGCCAATACCGGCGGCAGTGCTCGAGCAGGTCGAAGCCATCGCCGTCGCGCAAGCGCACGTCGGTCAGGACGAGGTCGAATGTCTTCTGGCGTAAGCGTTCGAGCGCATCGGTGTAGCTCGCGGTCGCGACCAATTCGTATCCTTGGGCGCGAAGCCAGTCGGCCATCGATTCCAAGACGTGGCGATCATCATCTACCAGCAGAAGTTGCGGCTTGTTCATGGCGTGCTCGCTTGCGGTCAAATTCGGTGCAGCCTCATGCTGAATAACTCATCCCCAAAGTACGGCGGTCCACGTCCCCGGTGGGCCGCGAATCAATGATTCGCCGGCTCGACACCCTCCGCGCAGTTCTGTCGCCAAATATCTACGTCACGGGTAGCCTCGGGTCAACGAATGAAAATGTCGTCCGATGGCGAGGCCGGCTATAACGGTTGTGCCGCGTGTAATCGGGCCGTTTTGTCGATACTTTCGGCCTGGAGGATACCGAAATTGGCCTCCGAAAATGGACCGGAATGAAAGGGATGGTTTGCACCGCTATAGGGTGGCTCCGGCTGCGCTTTTTCTGTCACGCTGGTTATAATGATCAGAGCAGCTCGAAGTCATCGCGTCCTTTATGCCACGAGATCACGCAGATTGGCGCCATGACGTTTAGCACCCGCAGAGAAGACAGCCATGAGTAAGAAACCATCAAGTAGCCGGAAATTGCGCCTGGAGTCTTTGGAAGAACGCCGCATGCTGGCCGTGTTTACGGTCGACGATGACTTTTCGGCAAACAACGTCGCGGCACGGCACTACACGACGATTCAAGCGGCGGTCGATGCCGCCACGGCTGGCGACAAGATCAAGGTACGCGCCGGCACCTACGCAGAAAACGTCGTGGTCAACAAGCAGCTAACGATCAAAGGCGCGGACGCCTCGCTGGCGAATTACAGAAATCCCGCCAAAGCTTCGATTGTGGACCCCGTGAACAACACCGCCACCGGTGGGCTTGGTGTGGCGTTCGACCTGCTGGCCGATGGTATCAAAATCGAAGGCTTTACGATTGGTGAATTCGATTCGAACACGGACCCCGACGGCACAATTGGCATCCGTACCTCGGCCTCGCACGCAGGCTATAAGATCAAAGACAACGTAATCGAAAAGAACACCATCGGAATCTATTTGAATACCTCGTCGTCTAGCATGACGACGCCTGCGCGCACGACCGTGAAAGACAATGTGATTCGCGACAACAAACTCACCCCCACGAATACCGGAAGTAGCCTTACCGCCAATGCAGGCAATGGTGTTTTTTCGGATCAGGGCCTGCGGAATGTGAAGATCAAGGAGAATCGCTTCACGGGTGCAAACACCGCGGCAAGTATCAAAGTTGTTGCGGCATCCGGCGATACCACATCGTTGCGCTCCGGCATCGATATTGAAGACAACAAATTCTCGGATGTCACTGGCGCCGGAATCTATTTCGAAAAGGTCGTCGACTCATTTATCGACGACAACGACTTGACCAATATCGCGCTGAGCGGCATCCAACTCAATGGCGGCAATCAGCGGGTGATGATCAAACACAATGAGCTGAAGAATCCGGGCTCGCAGAATCTGTTTGGCATCATTCTCAGCAACGATGCGAGTGCCGGTACAAATCAGAACAACGTGATCAAGAAGAACCAGATTACAACCGCTGGGTCCACTGGCTTGGTGATCCGCGACTCGACATCCAATACGATTGAGCGCAATCGCATCACGGGCAATCCGAACGCGACCCTGCAATTCGCCACGCAAGGCAATGGGATTAGCCTGGAAAACGCCGATGGCAATACACTTTTACGGAATAACGTGAAAAATAACGCCCGGCACGGCATTTACATCGACGGCAACTCGACCGGCAATACGCTTACCAAGAACACGAGCAAGAACAATTCAAAGGGTGTCGGCGGAGCATTCGATTACAACGACAGCACCACGGGCGGCACCGGCCCCTCGAACACCCAAAACACTTATCAAAAGAACAAGGGTGGCACGCAAAACGTGACGGGGCTCATCGCGAAGTTCATTTGATGTCCACCAGCCCGTCGACTTCGCCGTAGGCAGCTCGCAAGTTTCTGGCACAGCGTAGGGAGGCGCATTCGATGACCAAACCAACTCGCGTCGTCGTCAACGACAAGATGCAACGCGGCTACGTGTACTACCGCATGGAGCCGATGGGCAAGAACTTCCATCCGGATTTCAAGCCCCAGCTCACTCCGAAACAACTGCTCGAGCTGGGTGTGTTTGGCGGCCGCTATATGACTGACTGCGCCCAGGAATTCCCGGCCGACTGGTTCGACGACGCCAAGCTCTGCTCCGAGCGGCACGACCCGAAACTAAATCACTTTGGCGTCAACGCCTCGCAACCGCTCGCTGTGTGGCGCGAGAAGGGTTGGATCTACCACGAAGACCCGCGTGGCTGGTTCCAATGGTACTGTCGCTATTACATGGGCCGTCGCTGCGACGATGACGAGCGGCAAATCAAACGTTGGAAGGCGGTGAAACGGCACGTCGCCCAAATTCGCAAGAATTGCCAACGCGGCGATCTCCAATGCCGCCGCCGCCAACGCCAGGCGCTGCTCCACTGGGCGTACGATTCAAGGAAGATATGATGGTGAGAACCGAAGCAGGAGGTGGAAGTGAGTTATCGTATCGAATACTCGCCGGAGACGAGTGACCACCTGGAATCGGTCGGCTCGTCAGCGGTCGCAAGTCTTTGATGCGGTCGACCAGCAGCTCCTACACGAACCTGGCGTGGAAACTCGCAATCGCAAGCCGATGCGGCCGAATCCCATTGCTCCGTGGGAACTGCGTATTCGCGAACTTCGTGTGTATTATGATATTGTTGAGCAACCCGCGCGGCTCGTGACGATTCTAGCGGTCGGCGTCAAGCAGCGCAATCGCGTGCGGATCGGCGGCAAGGAGTTCGATCTATGAAAGTCGTGGAACAAACCAATGCGACGGGCACCTTAGCCGAGTACGCGGCCCAAATCGCCAGCGGTGCCGTGATCGTAACCAGCGAAGGTCGGTCCGTGGCCGCGCTGGTGCCAATTGAAAACGCCGATTTGGAGACGGCTTCGCTGAGCACGAATCGCGAGTTCTTGGAGTTAATCGAGCGATCCCGTACGCGGGCGGCCGCGGAAGGTGGCGTTTCGAATGAGGAAATGCGACGGCGGTTTAAATGACAGCGGTTGGAACTTTGACGATGAGGGATAGTGCCCGTTACATCAAGTTCGTGGAATGGTCCGAAGTCGATGGCTGCTATGTCGGCAGTTCCCCCGGCTTGTTCTACGGCGGTTGCCACGGGGATGATGAACAACAGGTATTTGCCGAACTGTGCCAGATCGTCGAAGAAACGATAGAACTGTATCACAAAGATGGCCGACCACTGCCGCCCCCAACGGCTGGGCTGGGAATCGCCGAACGAATTGCATAGGGTTCCGATGCCATCTTTCTGAGGTACAAATAATGTGGTGGCATTCAATCGATGATGTCCAGCGTGCGCGGCAAATTTTTGAGCGGGCGACTACAAAGCAGACCATCTATTTCTTGTCGGTAATGGGACTATTGAGTGGAATTGCTGCTCTGGTTGGAATAATCCAACTTAGCGCGAACCAGAATATCTTGAATCAAATTCCCGATTTGCTAATTTTGGCCGTTGTCGGCATCCTTGGTTTTGCGTTCATCTTCCCTTGGTTCACGATAACCTATTTCATGCGCCACCAACTCTCGACGTTGCGTGAACTAGAGCAGGAAATCGAACGACTTCGCACCGCAGTCGACAAGTTAAGTGTCCGGGAGGATTGAGGGGCTATGTCACCGTGCCCGTGGGTGGGCCTTTTCGTAGGCGGCGCGTAGGTTTGCCGTGCTCACGTGCGTGTAGATCTGCGTGGTGACGAGGCTCTTGTGACCCAAGAGTTCTTGGACGCTGCGGATATCGGCCCCGCGGTCCAACAGGTGCGTGGCGAATGTGTGGCGGAGCGTGTGGGGCGACGTGCGCTGGTCGAGGCCGGTTTCCTTCAGATATTTCTCGAGCATTCGGGCGACGCTACGCGTGGTCAGCCGCGTGCCGAATTTGTTGGTGAAGACCGGGGCGTCGCGGCCTGACTTTTCGCGCTCGGAAAGCTTACGGACTTCCAGCCAGCGCTTGAGTGCCCGCGCGGCATACGAGCCGATGGGGGCCAGCCGCTCTTTTTTGCCTTTGCCGCGGACGCGAACGATGCCGGCCGCGAAGTCCAGGTCGCCATCCACCAGGCCAACCAACTCGCTCACGCGTAAACCGGCGGAATACAGCGTTTCCAAGATCGCCCGGTCACGAAGGGCGGCCGCCGCGTCACTTTTGGGCGCTGCGAGCAGCTTGCCGATTTCGTCGGTGGTGAGGAAATGCGGCAGCTTCCGGCTCTTCCGCGGATTGCGTAGCGCCTTCGCCGGATTCGCTTTCGCCCAACCTTCACGCTGGCCAAATTTCAAGAAGCTGCGCACGGACGCCAGGCGTCGCGATATCGACGACTTCGCATAGCCGGCTTCATGCAGCGCCGAAAGAAACCCGCGCAGCTCATTCGTCGTGATGCTGCTCGGCATGGGGCTATTGCCCTGCTCGTCCGCCAGGTACTCGGCCAGCGCGTGCAAGTCCTCGCGATAGCCTTTGAGCGTGTGCGGCGATGCACCCCGCTCGACGCGCAAATACTGCAAGAACTGGCCGATTTGGGGACGCATGGCGGAGAGTCAAGAGTCAAGAGCTAAGAGTCGAGAGCCAGCAACGTAGGGCAGCATCACCACGAAAACGTTTGCTGGCTCTTGACTCTCGACTCTCCGCTCTTGACTAAAACAGCTCCTCCGTATCCGTCACCTGCGGCATGCGCATGCGGGCGCGCTGTTGGCGTTCTTCCTGTCGAATCTTCTGGCTGAGGACGGCCGCATCGTACCAACTGAAACTCAGCTCCGGGTTCGACGCGTGTCGCCCGAGCATCCGCAGCGCTTCGGCGCGTTGCGAATCGTCGTACAAGAAGATGTAGCGTTCCTTGCCTTTAATGAGAGCGAGCACGTTGATGTCGTCGTTCACTTTGCCAAGACTCCGTTCGGCAGCGGGGCGGGGGGATTGCCGTCAGTTGCTGGGGGCTGAAGGCATTTGGGGGCGTCGTTCGCGTGGCGTGGGTCGTCGCAATTCCGTTTTCGGCGAGCCGCCACAACGCGACTTCTATCCCGATTTATCGGCAATCCGACCAGCGCCACACTACTCGCGTTTCACTGGCGCCGCCGCGCGCCGAGAGCATCTCCGCGATGTGCATGTGACAGCAGAAGCGAATGAAATCATCGCTGCGCGAAAGATAGTTTTGCCAGCCACCGAAGCGCGCATCATCGCGGAAGTGGTAATAACTAGCCAAAGCCTCGGTAAAGTCGCCGTCATTACCGTGATAGATACGCGTATGCGTCATAACCGGACCATTCGTGGGGCAGCAAGCAGGCCGCACCGGGCTGGGCGGCGGCGGAATAAAGCCGCGTTCGTCCGGCCAGTTTGGTGGCAACGCAAGAGGTGCAGCGGTTGCATCGATAGTACCAGCGGAGGCAACCGCTTCCGATTGCGCCGGTGGCGCAGCGCCAGCCGCCGTGCTAGCGCCGGCCGGAAGTTCTTCGACTTTGCCGGCCTCTTCATGTTTCACACGCACGACGCTGCCGCGATCGCGCTGGTCTTTGGAGTTGGCCGAGGGCTTCGGGCTGGCTTCTTTGTTCTTTGCTTTTTCGCTCGGTGGTGGCACATTGCTGGGCACCAATGGGTTTGGTAACCCACTATTTTCTTGATTCGCTGGTCCCAGGCCCTTGCCATTGAGTGGCGTTGCCGGTGATCCCGGAAACAGGCCGGGTTCCTCAACCTGCGGCAGCGGCGGCGGCGCGGTGGGCTGGGGACCGCAATCGGGCGTTTGCGTGGCCAGCTGGGCCTTCGCCAGCGCGAATTCAGATTCAAACACTAGCGGTGCTGGAATGAATTCTTCCTGCGCTGTGCCCCACGGCAGTCCATAGCCGGGCGGGATTTCGTGGAAGCCCGGGTTGGCGGCATACCATTCGACGCGCAAACCGCAGCGCGGCGGATAGTAGGGCGAATAATCGGTGACCGAGCCAATGACCACGGCATCGACACCTAAAATATTCGCTAGCCGGCGTGCTTCGCCCGGGTGCGAAAGATCAACACGATTCTCAATGATCGCTTCTTCGACCACACCCAGTGGGACGACTTCGAAACCCGGCGTCGCTTGCAGTTCAGCGAAATAGGCCAGGGCGAATTTGCGGCCGTCGACCGTCTTCTCATCGCTCTGATTGAAGAATGGGGCTACCGCCACCCGGCTAAGTTGCGGAAACGGATTATGAATGACAGGCTCGTGGCTGACGTCCGGAATGATGAGCGCGCAGCCGGAACTGCTAGCGAGTAGAAACCCAGCCAGCAAAAGTGCAGCACCAACCGCTGAGTGCTTACTGCCCAAGTTGGAAAAGCCGCGCAACATCGGCCGGATAGCGAACGCCCATCCAGCCCCCCTGCTAGCAATTCGAGCGCATGTACGGAGACAGGCGCGCTACGGGTTATCGACGTTCAAGTGTCAGGACTTGAGACGAATACTTATATCAAACCATGCATTGACTGCAGGCCAACCGGCTCGCGGCACGTGAATGGCTCGCCATACCGAGTGCCGATCGCCTTGCCCCAATAGGCGGCTTCATCGCGCAGAGCGTCGATGAACACGGGCGGCGTGGTCGGTCGGCCGGTGATGAACTGGCTCTCGTAGCAACGGATGGCGGCCAGCTTTTGCTCCCATTCGTCGGTGATATCAAGCACGAACGCCGGCTGCGCGGTCATTTTCAAGTGGACGCAGTAGTAGTTGTAAATACGTTGCGGATGGTGCGGCTCGCCTGGCAAATCGGTCTTCGTGAGCTTGGCCCAAAAACGTGCCGCCTCGACCAACTGCGTGGCCGCAATATGATCGGGATGGGCATCGACCCAGTAGGGCGCGAAGAGCCACCGCGGTTTCTGCTGGCGGATAACGCCTGCCAGCTTAGCGCGGTTTTCGATCGTGGCTTCGAGTGCGCGATTGGGCAGCCCAAGGTTTTCGCGCCAATCGATGCCAAGAACTTCCGTGGCTGCGGCCGTTTCGCGCTGGCGGAGTTCCGGCGTGCCATGGGGCGTCGGCTCGCCGCTCGTGAGGTCCAAGATTCCCACCCGGCGGCCTTCCTTCTTGAACTTCAAAATCGCCCCGGCCATGCCAAGTTCGGCGTCGTCGGGGTGCGGGGCAATCACGAGGATGTCGAGCATGATGTGGTTGAAGGTCGATGGTTGAGAGTTGAGGGAGAAATGCAAGTAATGCTGGCGCGATGGGCGGTATGAACTCCGCTTGTCGGTTTAGCTCCAATTTGTCAGACTTCGCCGCGGAATTTTCCGCACTCATTGCATCGTTCGTCGGCGTGTCCAACCATGTTCCAGCGACTCTCCTATTTTACTCGCCCCGCCGTGTGCTTGGCAGCAGCCATGATGTTGCCGCTATTTTTGACCGGCGGATGCGCGCTCTTCAAGAAAGAGACGTGGAACCTCAACAATTACCGCGACGAACGGGCCGTCGACATCGACCACCGGCTCGAAAAGGCCGACACCGGCGTCAAGAACCCGTTCTAAAATGCGTGACCATCGGCTCTAATGACGTTGCCGGTCTCTATTGATGACTGAATGGAGAATGAACCGCCCCGGTTCGTTTAACCTGGAGCCAACGGCGACGGAACGCGCGTTTCGCCTCGCCGCTGGCTCGGGGTTAAACGAGCGCTACGCCTTTAGCTGTGTTGCGTGCCATGCCCATGACTCGGCGTGGGCATGACTGCTTCAAAAAAACATGGCCACTCCGAGCAGTGGCCATGGCACGCCATGCTTTTTCCCAACACGCCCAGCCGAGACGGCTGGGCTATGTATTTTTTGCCTCGATTGGTTCTCAACATGAAAAACGAATTTGCCCATAACACCTACGATCGCCTTTGTGCCCATGCCCGCGAAGTGGCCATTCTCTACTCAGTTCAATCGCTGCTGGGGTGGGATGAGCGGACCAAGTTGCCGCCCGCCGGGGGCGAGTACCGCGCCGAGCAAATGAGCTACCTGGCCGGGCTGATTCATCAGAAACAAACGGCCCCGGAAATCGGCGAATGGCTGAACGAGTTAGCCGAAAGTGACCTGGCCGCCGATCCGCATAACGACACCGGCGCGGATATCGTCAATATCAAGCGCGATTACGACCGCAAAGCAAAATTGCCGCAGGCACTCGTCGAGGAGTTGGCCAAGCTCTCGGTATTGGGGCAACAGTTGTGGGTCGAGGCTCGCAAGGCGAACGATTTCGGCCGGTTCCGCCCGCTGTTGGAACGCACCATCGACTTAAAGCGGCAAGAGGCCGCAGCGATCGGTTACGACGGGCAGCCGTACGATGCCTTGCTCGATGAATTTGAGCCCGGTGCGAAGACCACCGAAGTAGCCCAAGCCCTTACCGGCCTGCGCGGGCAACTCGTGCCGTTGGTCGCGGCCATCGCGGCGAGTTCGCGGCGACCGAACAGGCAGGCGCTGCAAGGCCATTACCCAATTGAGAAGCAGGAAGAGTTCGGTCGCCGTTGCGCGAGCGCGATCGGTTTCAATTTCCAACAAGGCCGCCTCGACACAACCAACCATCCCTTTTGTGCCGGCATGGGCCCCTGCGACGTACGCCTTACCACGCGCTACGACGAGCAATCGCTCGCCGGCTCGCTCTTCAGCACGCTGCATGAAGCCGGTCACGGAATCTACGATCAAGGTTTGCGCGAAGAGCGCTACGGCCTGCCAACCGGCGAGGCTGTTTCGCTCGGTATCCACGAATCGCAATCGCGCATGTGGGAAAACCTTGTCGGCCGGAGTCGCGCCTTCTGGGAATTCTTCTACCCGATCGCGCAGCAAACGTTCCCCGAAACGCTCGGGGGCGTTGCGCCGGACGACTTCTACTTCGCCATCAACGACGTGCGGCCGTCGCTCATCCGCACCGAATCCGACGAAGTCACCTACAACTTGCATATTCTCATCCGCTTCGAGCTGGAACTCGCGCTCATCAACGACGAATTGAAAGTCGTCGATCTGCCGGAGGCATGGCACGCCAAGTACCGCGAATACCTTGGCATCCAGTCACCGACCGACTCCGATGGCGTGCTGCAAGACGTGCATTGGAGCTCGGGCGCGTTCGGTTATTTCCCCACGTATTCGCTGGGCAACTTGTACGCCGCGCAGTTCTTTGAGAAAGCGCAACAAGAATTTGGAGACCTGCCAGCCATGTTTGCCCGGGGTGAATTTTTGCCCCTGCGAGAGTGGCTGCGGACGAACATTCACTCACAGGGCCGGCGTTACCCCGCGGCGGAGTTAGGCCAACTGGTCACGGGATCGCCGCTATCACACGATGCTCTCATGCGGCACCTGCGCGGCAAATTCACGCCCCTCTACGATCTTCACTAAGCCCAATCGCGTAGAAGTGTGGACAGCGAAAGCTCGCCATTTTCTCAATAGACTTGCGGGTATCAAGCGCAAACTACGTCACATTTTGTGACTTTGCCGGTTATGCCGATTAATCGACCGGCCGCGCGAAATCTTGCGGCCCAGTCGGGTTATACTGGCTTGCGAGAAGGTGTTGCGTGCGCTTGGGCAATGGTAGACTGTCGTAACGCTTATTTGGCCGGTCTTTTTTTCGGGCTGCCACGTCACCATTCGCGTGGCGGCTCTATCGGAGTTCGTCCCCATGGCTCGCTTGGCAAATTGTCCCCAATGTGATCACGAGATGTTGGTTCCCGCTGGCGCTGCTGCCGGCGCCTGGGCGCGTTGCTCAAATTGCCGCGCATTCTTTCAGTTGAAGGATGCGAACGCGCGCGAACTGGTGGAAGTGGAACTCGTCGAGTCCGCCGGTGTCGAGGATCATCGTGAGCCCCGTGCCGCGAAGACGCAAGACAGTGCCTCGCTGGATACCTGGGTTGGCATCGAGAAGGACTCGAAGCTGAGTTCGGCCGATAAGGACGAATCGGTTGAGTTGGAGCACGCAGCGGGCCACGAGTCGGAAACATCGGAAGCTGAGAGCCTGGACTTTGCCGATCTCGAGGCCATGCTCGGCGACGACGATTTGCCTGCCAAAGAGTCCCCGTCCACACCGCCGCAATCGGCGGCCGGCCAGGGCGGTGCAAAGTCCGATGAATTACACGTCGCCGATGTTGTTGACGATGGGCCGTTCGAACTCGACGCTTCGACTGCGGAAGAACCACATTCCGAATCGCGAGAAGAAGCGGCGGGCCGCATCGATGCCTGGTTCCGCTCGGCGAAGACCGTGGCCGAGGTGCAGCCGCTCGCAGATTCGCCTTCGAAAGAGCTGGAGCACGAATCCAAGTCTCAGCAGCGCGAAGATGAATCGGCGCCATCAGTGGCGTCGACGAACGCGACCATCGATCTTGGCAGCGGCGGCGTCGACGAATTGAGTTTCAACGACGACTTTGACCTTGAATCGTCGGGTGACGAATCGCGCGACGTCGCCACTTGGGACGACTCGCAGCGCATGGATCAGCTGCTCGCCGGTGTCGAGGATATGCCGAGCGATGAATTCGATCGAACGAATGAAGACGTTGCAGCAGAAACCAAGGCAGCGCCCGCGGTCAAAGCCGGCAAGTGGTCGCCCGAAGAAACCGTTTCTCTGTTGACGAGAGCTGGAACGCCTCGCCGGAAGCGTTCGTTCGCGACGACATTTGCCATGTCGACCGTCGGCGGCCTGGCGGGCTTGGCACTCGGTTATTACGCCTTGCTGTGGATCAGCGGCCCGACGGCCGACTTTTTGAATTGGGCCAACCATCTGCCGAAGGCGATTCTGCCCGGATCATTCAGCGGGAAATCCCACGTAGTCGCGGCCGCACCGGCTTTGCCGACACGCAATGAAAATACACCGCCAACCGTAGCCACAAACGAACCCGTCGCCCCGGCCAACGAAGCTGCCAAGGCTGAGGGTGCCGCCGCCGATTCCAAGTCGCCCCGCCCCGAACAGCAGGCGAGCTTCAACGCCCCCGCGACCGGCGGCAAGCCCTCTTTAGAGAAAGCGGAACCCGCGCCAACTGGCGCGACAACCGTCAACAAACCCGCGGAACCTGCCCCACTCGAAACGCCAACTGCGGTACCCCTCCCAGCGGCCGAACCGGCGCCGGAACCACTGCAAATCAGCAACACACCATCGTTCACGGAGAAGGAACTCGTATCCGCCATCGCGGCAGGCCAAGAAGCATCACCGAATTTGATCAACGGCAAACTCAGCGAGAGCGTCGAGATCAAACGTAAAAAGGGGGCCAGCTACGCGATCCTCGCCGACTTGGCCCAGAAAGTTACGTTCGTTGATCCTACCGCCCCCGATGTGGCCCAATTGCGTAAGAACGCCGATGCGATCTTCGGTGAGACTTTGACATCGCCCCACGCGCGCGAAGAAGTGGCCCAAATCGTACCGCTGTGGCTGCAGTCGTCAAAGCGTCAACACGGTGGTGTGTTCTTTGCCGGCAATGTCGTCGGCCAAGAGTCGAACGGCAGCTACTCCATATGCAGCTTCGACCTCGGCAACGGCCAGTCGTTGCCGGTAATTATGCCGATGGCGCTCGGCGAACGGATCAAGACCTATTCCGGCCCGGTGGCCGTTGTCGGCTGGCTCATCGAAAAGCCGGCCGAGAATATCAAGGGCTTCAAAGGTACCGCGCCGCAGGCCGTGTTTGCCGGGCGAGTCCTGGCCCTCCCCGCGCAATGAGTGCCATCACATCGGTAGCAGCCATTTGCCAACTGGCAGAGCTATATGGGAGGCGTCTCCGACGCCAATTTCGCGCGAACTGCTGCACGGCCCTGCCCAAGCCACCACATCGGCGGACTAGTAGCTCGGCCCGCGACTTCGTAGGATAGGCGGACATCCGTTTCGTCCGATTTGTCCTAGTCCACGAAGTACCGCACTCATGATTATTTCCGTCCCGAAGGAAACGTATCCTGGCGAACGCCGCGTCGCACTTGTTCCCGCCAGCGTCCCGCCGCTCATCAAGAGCGGTTCGCGCGTCGAAATCGAAGCCGGGGCGGGCATCGCCGCTGGCTTTTTAGATGAGGCCTACCGCACGGCCGGGGCCGAAATCGTCACCGACCGCCGGCAGCTCTTCCAGTCGGCCGATGTCGTCCTGCAAGTCCGCGGCCTGGGCGCCAATGCACACGCCGGGGCGGCCGATCTCGATTCGATGCGCGAGGGACTCGTCCTCGCCGCCCCTTGCGATCCGCTCGGCAACCCCGCGGCCGTGCGCCAACTGGCCGAGCGCGGCGTCACGCTGTTCGCCATGGAACTCATTCCGCGGATCACGCGAGCCCAAAGCATGGACGTGCTCTCGTCGATGGCCACGATCGCCGGCTACAAGGCTGTGCTGCTCGCCGCCGATCGCTTGCCAAAAATGTTCCCGCTCATGATGACGGCCGCCGGCACGCTCACACCGGCCAAGGTGTTCGTGATCGGCGCCGGCGTGGCCGGGTTGCAGGCGATCGCCTCCGCCCGTCGGCTCGGCGCGGTCGTTCACGCCTACGACGTGCGCCCGGCCGTGAAGGAACAAGTCGAAAGCCTCGGGGCCAAGTTCGTCGAAATGCCGCTCGAAACCACCGGGGCCGAAACGGCCGGTGGCTACGCCAAGCAACTCGGCGAGGAGTTCTACCAGAAGCAGCGCGAGCTGATGGCCCGCACCGTGGCCGCCAGCGACGTCTGCATCACCACCGCCGCGATTCCCGGCAAGCCGTCGCCGCGCCTGATCACGGCCGACGCCGTCCGCGGCATGGTGCCCGGCTCGGTCATCGTCGACCTGGCGGCCGAACGCGGCGGCAACTGCGAGCTCACCAAGGCCGACCAGGCGGTCGTCGAGCACGGCGTCATGATCTTCGGCCCGACGAACCTGCCGAGCGAAGTTCCGACCCACGCCAGCCAGATGCTGGCCAAAAACCTGACGAACTTCCTCAAGCTCATCACCCGCGGCAACGAACTCCACATCAACCTGCAAGACGAAGTCGTCCGCGGCACCCTCGCCGCCACGCGCAAGGAAGTCGTCAGCCCCCAAGTCCGCGACCTCCTCGGCCTCGAACCGCTCAAAACCCCAGCCGAAGGCAGCCCGCCGGTGGATCACCTGGCGGCGAAGTAGCGGCGAGGAGCGAGTTGCGAGTGGCGGGTAACGGGTGGCTGGGGTCGAGCCGCAGACGAGCCCCCAACAGCGAGATCCTGACGCCAGCCTCATGTAACAGCAGCGACAACGCAATTCCCGGCCAAATGTCCGTGCCAGCCGCGTAACCCGTATTTTGCGTGCCGACAGGCCGCTGCCGAGCCATGGAAGAAGTCCCCAATCTCTCTGAGGACTTCATGCAATTCTTTGCATCCCTGATCCTCCCGTGATAGCCTAACGACTGTGCCGATGCTTTCCCTGTGGCAAATACGGAAAGGAGTAGGTCCATGAGGCGCAACGAGCCGAAGTTCGGCCTTTTCGTTTGGGCAGTTCTGCTGTCAATGGTTGCCGACATTGCGCCGACCCACGCTACGCAGTACTCCGTTACGGATTTGGGCGTCGGAAAGGCGTTTGCAATCAACGCGTCCGGACATGTCGTCGGAGAGAGTGATGATGTCGTTTACGATCCTCCTTTCCCGCCTCTTCTGTACCCTATTGGCTTTAAGTGGGATCCCGTAACGGGCATGAACCGAATAGTCGATCCGCTCGGGCGCCAAACGACCATCCGCGGCATTAACAACAATGGAACCGTAGTAGGCAATGTTTTTGTTCCCCTTGTAAGCGATAACGTTTTCGTCTGGAACGGAGCGGGATCGATTCAAGTACTTGACATTATTGGAGGAAATGGAGGCCCATCAGGATGGGGCATTAATGACTACAATCCGAATGTGCCTCCGTTTTGGCAACCCTCGACTTCCTGCGATTTGGACAATTGTATCGATCCACGGTTTGGGAACGGTTATCCGTTCGGATCGGTTGTCGGTACCGCTATTGGTGGTGCCTTTGGCCCTTTCGGGCGACTTGCACTTAACTCAACGGCAACTGCAATAAACTCCAACTACTGGACCGTAGGCCAATATCAAGACGTCAAGTTCGGTACCTGGTTTGCTTTTCTGTGGAATGGAATTAGCGGCAACGTAATTCAGTTACCTTCCAGAGCAGCTTACGGCATTAATGACGCCGGGGTTGTGGTCGGTGTGGGCTTTCTATTTGACCCGTCCAATGGCACAACGCAGTTCCTAGGCCCACTCCCGGGGTTTCCCGATTTTCAAAGCGAAGGCTTGTCCATCAATAATCATGGCCAGGCTGTTGGCTACAGCGCAACGGTGGTAGATTTTCAGGAGTACAATGGCCCCGATGGCCTTATTCCCGGCATCGGCGGTCGAGCGTTTATTTATGATCACGGGGTGATGACCGATCTGAACGACTTAATTGCCCCAGGCTCGTACCCGTGGTTGCTTGGGGCGGCTACGGGAATCAACGACAACGGGTGGATCGCTGGCTACAGTTATGATGAGAATAATGTGCCACATGCGTGGCTACTTAGACCGGCAATACTCGCTGGTGACTTTGACGGAAATGGGGTCGTCAATAGCTCTGATTATGTTGTGTGGCGCAAAGGCCTTGGGACGACGTACACGCAAAGCGACTATGACGTTTGGCGGTTCCACTTCGGACAATCCGCCGGCGGCGGCTCGGGCGTAAGTGCAGGTGTTTCCGTCCCCGAACCCGCAACTCTCATCATGCTTCTCACGGGAGTGACGGAAATTTGCGCTCGCCGACGCACGAAAGTCTCGTAAGCCTCATTCGCTCTGGAAACGCACTCATAAATATCCTCCAGCAGAGCCGGCGGCTTTATAAGGTGAAACGCGGGTCGCACCGATACTTGTCCGCAAGTGGCTCTGCCAGTGATTCCATAATGTTCGGACAAGTATTGGTGTGCGCAGCACAAGAATCAGTTGACCATCCGTTGCCGATGGTCGCAAGCGAAAGTGACCAAGGAACAAATCAAGAGTAATTTCGGCACCGGTTCAACGCCAAAGGGGTTGCACTCCAAAGCCCAGGTTTGCCGCAACACTGCGCACTCTGGCGTCGCATCGGTCACGACGATTAGTTACACACGCCGCCAGTCACGTCGAATGCTCTGGATTGAAGCCCGCAGCGCAAGCAAGGGAATATGCTGAGAGTCCCTTGCTTGCGCTGCGGGCTCCATTCACTTATACAGAAAGAATGAAACGCTGCCCGCCGAAGAATCCCACACGATGGCAACGTCGTTCCCGGCCGACTGTCCGTGCCACCCGCGTGCTTATGCACGATTCGCGCGTCGACATGAATGGTCATCGTGAATACTCGTTGCACCTGACGTACTATGGCTGCAAAAGCACCTTAATTGCCCGGCGTTCATCCATGGCGCGGTAGCCCGCGGCTACCTGTTCCAGTGGCAGGACGAGGTCGAACACTTTGCCAGGATTGATTTTTCCCTGCAGAACCAGGTCGATGAGCAGGGGAAGGTAGCGGCGAACGGGCGCGGGGCCACCGTGCAGGTGTACATGCGAGTAGAAAAGTTCGGTCCCATGCAGTTCGACTTCGTGCGGCACGCCCACGTAGGAGACATGGCCGCCACGTCGTGTGCAGTGGATGGCCTGCATCATCGATTGCTGCGTGCCCACGCACTCGAGTACCGAGTCGGCGCCGATGCCCTGGGTCATATCAAGGATGCGCTGGACACCTTCGTCGCCCCGTTCGGCGACGATATCGGTGGCCCCGAACTCGCGGGCGAGTCTTTGCCGCGCTTCGTGGCGGCTCATGGCGATGATGCGTTCGGCCCCCATCTGTCGTGCCGAAAGCACGCCCAGGAGACCGACGGCGCCATCGCCGACGACCACCACGGTCGCGCCGGGTTTAACGCTCGCCGCATCGGCAGCGAACCAGCCGGTGCCCAAGACGTCGGAGGTGGCCAGCAGGCTGGGAACGAGGTCAGCCGGCGGATGATCGGCGGTGGCGACCAGCGTTCCATCGGCCAGCGGCACCCGAAGCATCGGGGCCTGAGCCCGATTCATGAATTCGCGATGCACGCAGGACGATTGGTAGCCGTAGCGGCAATTGGGACACGTGTTGTCCGACGTGGCGAACGAACCGACCACGAACTGGCCTGGCTGGACCGACTTCACGTCCCGGCCAACCTCCTCGACGACTCCGCAGTATTCGTGGCCCATGGGGGTCGGCCCGTTGATGGGCTGAAGTCCGCGGTAAGGCCAGAGGTCGGATCTGCAAACACATGTTGCCGACGTGCGAATAATCGCGTCGGTCGGCGCTTGGATTCTCGGGTCTTCCTGGTCTTCAAAACGCACGTCACCTGGGCTGTAGAGGACTGTTCCGCGCAAGGTTTCATTCCTAATTACATTGTGTAGCCGGGCCGCTTGTAGATTTTTCCAGGCTGATCGACGATATCCGGCTTGTAGACCTTGTCCGCCCAATCACTAGGGTTAATTTCGTCAAACGCCACCGAAACGGACTCGTCCCCATAATGCAGAACATCCATTACCTCCCGCGTGATTCGTTCCGCCAGTTGCTGCTTTTGTTGTTCCGTTTTGCCGGGCCAGAGCTTGACAATCACATGCGGCATGGTGAACTCCTGTTCTGCTCAACCTGATTAATTCATTTTTGATATTGTTCGTCGCTGACTTTCTCCAGCCACTCGACCGCCTTGCCGTTGAGTTTTTCCTGGATGGCGATATGCGTCATGCCCGTCGTGGCTGTCGCACCATGCCAGTGCTTCACGTGAGGCGGAAACCAGACCACGTCGCCCGGGTGAATCTCCTCGATCGGTTCGCCTTCGCATTGCGCCCAGCCGCAGCCGGCCGTCACGATGAGCGTTTGGCCCAGCGGATGGGTGTGCCACGCCGTTCGCGCGCCCGGCTCAAACGTGACACTCGCTCCTGCCACACGGGCAGGCTCCGGGGCATCGAAAAGCGGGTCGATGCGTACCGAACCAGTAAACCAATCGCTGGGGCCGCTGCGCGAGGATTGCGATCCAACACGTTTGACTTGCATCATCAGCTCCTCTGAAATGGCGTAACGTCACAATGTCCATGCAGCCTCGTAATCTATCCGTATTTGTATCGTTTCCTGGTAGCTGCAAAAGGGGGACCATGTTCTGGGACGGCGTATATTTCGGTCGAATCCGCAGCACTCGGGAGCGACATTCGCGGGCCACAATCCCGCAACCGAATCATGTCCGCTTCCTTCGCCCCGCGCGAACCACGTGCGTACAATTTCCGTAATTGCGTAAACGACTTTACGCAGCCAGAGCGAGCCGACCGCTTCGCTGGGTAGAGTAGTCATCACGCTCCGCGTGATGGATTTCCTCTCGCGGAGCGAGAGGAGTACACTGCTCCCAACAAACTGACCACATACCCAATTCAGGGCGATGAGCACGACAACCCAACAAGAATTGCTACCGCCAGCTTCCGAGGGCCCTACCGGTGCCGCCAGCTGGCTCCATTGGCTCACCGACCCGTTGCCGCGGCGGTTCATGTTGCCCGCCACCGGCCTGCTGATCATGGGCCTCGATTGGCTGTTCTTCTCCGAAGAAGCCGCGTCGCTGGGATTCGCGATTCCGTTCACGGTCCCAATCGGCTTCCTCGCCGGTTTCCTCGGCACGTACCATTTGCAGCGCAAATACGGTCTCGATAACCGCCCGGCCGCCTGGCTCAAAAGTCTGCTCGCCGGCATCCTGGTGGGCATCCCGTTCCCGCTGGCCGGCACGCTGGCCGGGGCTTGGATTCTCACCACCTCCGGCCTCATCGGCCTCAAAGACCGCTTGTGGCGCGAGCGATTCAGCCGGCGCTAACTGACAGTCCAAATGAATTACCACGGAGACGCGCAGGAACAGATTTTAGATTGACGATTTATGATTTAAGATTTGAAGGACCAGACATCAATCCGTTTCGTAAATCCGTTTCGTAAATCAACAATCATAAATCATCAATCTGAAATCTGCGTCTGCGTGTTCTCCGTGGCTCCGTGGTGAAAAATCCGACCGTCAGCTCGCCCACGCCACTGATTCCATAATCCCCAAGAAGTGGCACACGCTGCCCGCGATCACGAGCACGTGCCAAATCGCGTGGAAGTGTCGCACGCGGGCATCGTAGAACAGGAACAGCGTGCCCAGCAGGTAGCACGCGCCGCCGCCGAACATCCACCCGCTGCTGTCGACCGGGACGGCTTGGCGTAACGCGGGCACCGCGATGAGCGGCAACCAGCCCAGGGCAATATACGTCCACATCGAAATGTCATGCACTCGATGCGCGAGCACCATCTTGGAAAAGAACCCCAGGAAGGCCGCCGTCCATAGCCCGGCCAACAACATCCACCCGGCACCGGTACGCAAGTAAGCGAGACCGAACGGCGTATACGTCGCCACGATCAGAAAGTAGATGCAGCCCTGGTCGAGCTGACGGAAGAAACTCTTCCACCGCACATTCGTGACGCTATGCGACAGCGTCGAGGCGGCATACACGGCCATCAAGCTGGCTGCGAACACGCCGCAACCGATGATCCGCCAGATATCGCCATGTCGCAGCACGCTCCAAATCATTAGGAGCCCACCCGCCGCCGCCAACAAGAAGCCGAGCGCGTGCGTCAGCGTGTTGGCGAACTCTTCCGTCGCGGTGCGCTGCCACACCGCGTGCTCGCGTAGCTCTTCAAGATCAAAATGAACGGTGCTCATTTGGGCGGGGCCCACCACGAAAATTCATCGTCGGACGTGAGCTTTCACGTTACCAATTGGAAAGTCAAATCGGTACTGGCGTACAAGGAAAAAGCTCAAGAAATCATCGTCTTGAGTGCGGGTTCTGCGGGGTGGGCAAACGCAACCAATTGGCGAATTTGTAGTTGGGTGGCGGCCTTCGCTGAAGCCAATGCCTGCGATTTCGCTCGCAAATGCGCACAGCAGAGCCTTGCCTGCGCGAAAGACGAGGTATACTTGTGATATCTGAAATAAGCGCCACACCTTTACACTTCGGCGAAGTACCAATTATGGCCCTCGCGGTCCCACAATCGTCGCGCAGCGGCAATGCGGCGCAAGTCGACCCGCTCTCTGCCGAACACCGCCGTCAACTGGCGGCGGCGCGGGACGAGTCGCGCTCCATTCGCAAAGCCGCGCGCGTTGCCAATTTCAACGGCTGGACGACCGCCGTCATCGCCGTGCTCTCGTTGCCCTTCTCGTTATCGAGTCCCGTGGGGCTCGCCCTGACGGCTGGGCTGGCGCTGGTCGCCTTCAACGAATTCCGCGGCCGTAAGCGAATCCTGAACTTCGACCCCACGGGCGCGACGCTCCTCGGTTGGAATCAACTTGGCCTGTTGGCCATGATCACCACCTACTGCCTGTGGATGATGGTTACGAGCCTCGACGAAGCAAGCGCGGTTGCCACCGAAGCGCGTGCCTATGCCGATCTCGATGCGGCCCTGGGGTCAACGGGCGGTTTTTCGGCGCTCGTCAAGCTGGTGACGATTTCGTTCTACGGCGTCGTGATCTTCCTGAGCGTTTTGTTCCAAGGCGCTACCGCGTGGTACTACTTCTCACGTCGCCGGCGAATCGCCGACTTCGTCACGCAAACACCCGAATGGATTCGCGAATTGCAACGTGGCGAATCGCCGTAGGTCAGGCTTTAGCCTGACGCAGTCGGTGTTGAACGCGGTCAGGCTAAAGCCTGACCTACGACTCACAGCCACAGCTGCATGCGCCCGTCGAGCATATCGGGTAGCGCCCGTTCCACTATGGTCCGCACGGTCTTGGCGTGGTATCGCGTGCTGAGATGCGCCGCGATCACCAGTTCGTTCTGGAAGCGATCGCGCCGCTCAATGATATCATCCAAGTGCATGTGGCCAAATTTGTGAATTTTGTCGCGGCGATGATCGGGGGCGACAAACGTCAGCTCGCAAATGAGCACCTTGGCCTCGTACATCACTGGGTTGTCATCCAGGCCGCCCGGCGCACTGTCGCCCACATACGCGAGAATGGGGCGCCGCAATTCCGCGCTAACTTCCGTGCCCGCCAGTCGCAAGTCGCGAATTTGCTCGCCGCTCAACTCCTGGTATTCCGGCTTCAACTTACGGCGGCGATCCCACACGATGAAACCTAGCGACGGCACCGTATGACGCGTCGCCACCGCCGTTACGATGTGCTCGCGCGAGAGTTCGATCTCGTCGCCCGCGGCGATCGGACGCAATTCACAGGGCAAACGGCCGCGATCGAGCTTCGTATACATCCGCAAGATCCGCTGCATGGGCTCGATTGTTTCCGCCGGCATGTAAATGACCGGTGGCGTCATCTTCATCATCCGCCGCCGTGCCACATAAACGGGCAACGCCACGATGTGGTCGAGGTGCCCGTGGCTGACGAACCATGTTTCCGTGCCCATGAAGGACCACGGTTGAGCGCCGAGATCGAACCCAAGCTTCAATTCGGGAAACCGCCAATAGGTTTGCACGGCCGCGCGCGAATAGCCCTCGATCGTCACATCGCCATGCTTGAGCGTCTTGACCGGTAGGTTGTTGATCATCGGAGAGGCAAGACACAAGCGGGATGCGGCGGTTCGCAGAAAGCCGCCATTGTAGAAGGACCAGTCGCGTTAGAACAGGCGTGCGGAAATGGTCGAAGGTCGAGGGTTGAAAGTTGAAGGATGTAGGATTCGATTCGCCAGGCGAATCAACGTCTCTCTTACTTGCCTTGATGCCTTTCAACCCTCAACCCTCAACTCTCAACCCTCAACCACTCTTCCCTCCATGCTCATAATCCGCGACCGCGGCCAACACGGAGGGCAGCGGCCGCTCGCCCGGTTCCAACCAAATTTCACTGAACAGCGCCGGTTGAGCCGCTCGCGCATGTTGATGCCGCACCAATTCGAGCACGGCTAAAAACATGCCCACCAACTTCGAGCGATGGACGGCCGATTCAAAAAACGCCGTGAACGGCACCTTTCCGTCTCGCCGCAGCCGCCCATCGATGCGCTGCATATAAACGTGGATTGGCGTATCGTCGTAACGAATGCTCTCCGGGCCAGCCACCGCGTGCTTCGCTTTCAGCACCCGGCCAAACGCGCTCACCAGATCCCACAACTCGACTTCTTGAATCGGCTGGTCTTCCGGCGCGATGCGCCGATCGGGCAGGTCGCTCGCTAGCCGCGGGAACCGCTCGCGCCATTCGCGGCTACGCTCTTCCAGCATGCTAGCCGCGTCACGGTATTGTTTGTACGCCAGCAAGCGGCGGACGAGTTCTTGCCGGGGATCCTCGAGCTCGGCCTCCACAACCTCTTCCTCGCTAGGCAGCACCGCGCGCGATTTCATTTCAATGAGCAGGCTGGCCATGTCCAGAAAATCGCCGACCGCATCGACGTCGATCTGTTCCAGGATCGCGATGAACTCGAGAAACTGCTGGGTGACAGCCGCGATCCGAATGTCGATGACGTCCAATTCCTGTTTCCGCACGAGATACAGCAGCAGATCGAGCGGTCCACGAAACAGATCGAGCTCGACGCGAAAACTCATGACGACACGTCTCGCGATTCGGGTGCGAAATACTTTTTTGCGGGCGGTACTCGGTAGGATCGGCCGAATTGCGGACTGTAGCTCGTTTCTTCGCCGCCGACGAGTGGAATTACCGGCGTTTTGCCCAGTCACCTTGCTTTGCGCATCATGGCCGCATTCGACGAACGGCAATCGTGCTAGCAAGGAACGTCGACAGATCAGGTCAGATGTACAAAAAACCAGCCGGAACTCCGCGAGAGAGCCCCGGCCAGTTTAGTGTGTTCAACGTCGGGCGGCACCCGGAGTCCAGGTGCAAGCAATCAGAGCGAGTGACCGCCCGAGTTCGTCGCAAAGATTACGCGTTTGAACGCGGGAATCACTTCTTTGGGGCTGCGGGAGCAGCAGGTGCTGCCGGAGCAGCCGGTGCCGCAGGTGCGGCGGGGGCAGCTGGCGGGGCCGCTGCGGCCGGTTCGGCCGGTGCTGGCGGCGCGGCGGGCGCATCTGCCGGGGCAGCCGACTCAGTCGCGGCGCCGGCGCCGCTGCAACCGCAATCGCTGCTAGCAGCGCCGCAGCCAGAATTGCAGCCCCCATGGCAGCTCGACCCACAACTGTTTTCACCGCAGCTCGATCCATAACTGTTTTCGCAGCAGTTGCCTTTGCGGTGCAAGAGACCCAGTCTGTGTCCGCCACACTTCTTTTCGCAGCAGGACTTTTCTTCGCAGCAAGACGACTTTTGTTCGCAGCACGGCTTCGCTTCACAGCAAGCGGGCTTTTCCTCGCAGCAGGGCTTTGCTTCGCAGGCTGGCTTCTCACAGCAGCTCTTCTCTTCGCAGCACGCTGGCTTGCATTCCGACTTGCAGCGCTTCTTGAAAAGGCCACAGCCGAACGCATTCGCTGGCGATTCCATGCTGACCAGGATGGCCAAGACGGCCAGGCCCAAAGTCAAACGAACGACATTACATTTCATCGTAAGTACCTCCAAAACACAGAAAGAAATTGACCCGTCTAACTATTCCAATTGAGTGATCGATTGTCTTGACCACGGAAGAATCGCCACCTGGCAATCATTTCGCTCGTCCGCGGTTAGGACAGCGCTCCGTCGTAAGAAAGACGCGGCCCTAATGTCGACGCACTTCACCTAGAGCACGTGATCATCAAGGTCACATGCCGAGGATGCCACAATATGTAACCCTATTCCCAGGGGTTCGGCAAGACACCGGATAGGCGGGAATTGCAGAAAATCTGCGGATTGGGAAAAGTGCGCAATTTCGCCCAAATGCCATTTTGCGCTTTAACTCACTTTTGCGTTGAGACGACGCATGATACGGCTCGTCGCAAGTGCCTTACCCATAAGCAAGTTATCCTGCTTTCGTTCGTCCAAGGGCGGGTCAAATGCGCAAAATTAGGCAAGCCGTCGTTAAATTCTACGGCATTAACTGCGACAAATGCCAAAAATAAAAAAACCCGGCGTATCGCCGGGCTGCGTCTGTTCCTGCTTCGATATTTCGGTGCCTGCCGTTCCGCGATGGCAGAGCTGGAAAAGCAGGATGCTGTGAGTCACCGCCGACTTTGTTCGAGTCAACGGAGGCCGGACGACTGCGGCTCTTGCGCAGTGTATGGAGGCTGTGGTTGATAGGGCGCAGCGGTCGGATTCGCTGGTGGAGCAGCAACCGCGGGCATGCCCAAGCCATTGGGTACCGGCGCAGCAGCCGGCGGATTGTATTGTGCGGCGACCGGCGGCATGCCGGGTTGTGGCTGCGGAGCAACGGCCGGCTGCGTTGCGCCGGTTGGAAAAACGCCAGTGCCAGGTTGTTGGCCGTTGGCTGGCGTGCTGGCCATGGCGCCCATCGTTTGTCGTGGGATGGGGAAGCTCTTGCCCGATTCGAAATCGTTGAGCACCCACGGTTTGTCGGCCGCAGTGCCGTAAGCGATGCCGGCCACGCGCCAATCGTTATCGACTTTGCGAAGGACGCAGCACATTTCCTCGGTCTGCGGCGTGCCTTGGGAGCTATCAGTCAGAACGCATTGCACGACCGCTTGCGTCGGGCTCGGTGTGCGAACTTCGCCAAGCTTGAATGTGGCGGTTGACAGGCCGGTGGGGGCGAACTGTTCCTTGCTGGCGATGATGCGCTGCATGGCCTGGGGCGTGAGGCGCGCGCTGGCACGCTGCGTATCGCCCTTCACGACGGCATCGACAAAATCGTAAGCCGCCTGGGCGATGGGGCTCGATGACGGGTCCGTCGGCTGCCCGGCAGTCATTGGTGGAGCGGCGACTGGCCCGCCACTGTTCGCGACCGGAGCGCTCGGGGTTCCGCTCTTGCCGCAACCGACGAACAGCCCCGAGGCCAAAACGCTCACGACGCCTAAACGCATACCGCAATTCATTGCAGTTCTCCCCGTCGAAATTTGAAGTAACGTGCCCGGCCGCACCCTTGGCGTTCCACACGGCAAGAGTTTGGCGCGGGCAATGCGGAGCGGAGTTTGTCAAAAGCTCGGTGGGAGGTCAATTCCGAAGTGCAGTGAGCTAGCACTGGAAGAAGCACGTCGCGCGGGGGGAAAGTATTGGACGTCTGCCAGCAGGACTCGCATGCAAGGCCAGGGCGGGAAGGAGACGGGCAAAGTCCACGACACCCAGCGTAAAGTGTCACGCCAAGACCTTAATTGGAGGAGGATGCCGCTGAATTTGCGCTGCTGGATTTCGTAGCAAGTTGAGCGACTTTTTTCGCCAATTTGACGAACTCGGCCGTGGTGAGGACGTGATCGTACTTCGACTGCTCGATGCCTTTGAGGCGGGTCGATTCGCGGGCGTTGAACGTGGCGTCAGCAATGCAGAGCGTTTTGAAGCCCTGGGCTTTGGCCGATGTCGCGGTGCGGCCGAGGCAGGCTTCGGTGTGGCCGCCGATGAACACGAGGTTCCGCGCGCCCAGGTTGGCGAGGAGGAACTTGATGTTGGAAGAGTTGAAGGCATCTTGGCCACTTTTGGGGAGTACATAGTCGCCGGGGCGGACGCCGAGTTCATCGGCGGGGCGCGAGGCGGCGTCGCCGAGGCAATGTCCCCAAGCCGCGTAGTTCGTGCCGTGCTGGTTGAGGAACTCCTGCCGCACGGCGGGGTCGAGGTCCATGCCGTCGCGGAACAAGCAGCCCCAATGCACAAAGATCATCGGCAGGTGCAAACTGCGGCAGGCATCGACGACCTTGCGGGCATTGGGGTAGGCCACGTCGATCGCGAAGTCGTTGGCGGCATTGACGTCATCGGCCGTGATACCCATCGTGCGCCAGAGCTTGGGGACCGAGTTTTCATCCATGTGGCCGCGCTTGGCGGGCTGGATATCGATGCAGACGAAGGCGCAGTTCTTGAAGAACTCGGGGGCCCAAGCGGTGTTCGTAGCCGAGTTGTGCGGCTCAGAGGTTTTGTCGACGTTGGGTGGTTGCTGGGCATAAGTCGGGATCGCGGCCAGTAGAAAGATGGCGAATGGGAGCGATGCACGAAGTGGGCGGCGATAAGTGTTGTTCATGGTGAGTTATCGAGGTTTGCGATTACGTGTAACCAGTTGTCTGCGCGAAAAAGCGATGATGTAGCCCGTCGTGTGACAAATGTAATATAGTTGCAGCGGAGACTCCACGATTATGATTGGACGAGCGGGAATCCTATTAGTTGGCCGTAGATGGCGTTGAGTGCAAGGCTCAGCCGACAAGAACACGGGCGAAGCCCGTGGCACCCGGCGCGGTTATCGTTGGATCTTTGCCACGGGTTGCTACTGTTACTTCGCCGCCGACGGCAAGGCATGCAGCAAGGCGCTGCAAATGAGCATTGCTGGGCAAGCCAGCAGGGGCACCCAAACGTTTGCCGGTCGCTGCTACGTGAGATCAGCCGGCTTGCAGGCCGCGGTCGACGGCGTCTTGGTCGCGGCTGTAGACGGCGAACGTGGCCTCGAAGGTTTCCTTGGAGATTTGCCACTCGGGCTTGTCGTCGGTGTGGGCGTTGCAGTGGGCCACGAGGAGCCGGTAGAGAAACTTGAACAGGTGACGCGGCACGCGGAGGGCGCGGAAGGCGTCGATCAGCCGCTCATCGGTGATCGAGTCGTCGAGTAGCGAACGGAGCGTGGGCTGCTTGTCGTTCGCGCCGCAGCTGCGCACGCGGGCATTGGCAAGGTCGTACAGGGCCTGGCCGGTCCATTCGAGCGACGGCACCATGTTTTGCTTATCGAGGCGGGCGCGCTGGTAGAAGTCGCGATCCTCGCGTTGCATGAAGTCGACCAATTCGCGTGGCAACAGTAGCTTGAGGCCGAGGCCGGGCTGCTTGAGGAACTTATTGTCGAGCATCGACCAGATGAACGCCCGCATGCGGTCGACCGAACCGGTGATGAGGTGCGGCTCATCGACGCGATCGACCAGCACGACGACGCCCTCGCAACCGAGCGTTTTGAGCACGCCCTGAAATTTGGCCAGGAGCTCGAAGCGGTCGTCGGTACGCGGTGATTCGGGCAGCGGTTGGCCGTCGATATCGCGCTTGGGGAACCGCATGAGCAGGCGACGCAGCGAGCCGATGTGCGGCTTCATCACGCGCACATTGCGGGCGATTCGTCGGCCGACCCAGAACCACTTCCACAGCCGGGCGAAAAATGGCAGCCAACCAATCAGCACGATGAGGTAGGGCCACGGGGTGACCAGCCAATCCCATTTCTTTGAGTAAAGCGTGGTGCCAACGACGGCGGCCGTCACCAGGACGCCAACAACCCGATCCCACCACGAGAGCCACGTTGCATAGTGCAGCTTGCGACGGAGGCGGTTCCAGCGTGAGAGCACGTTCTCGCGCGTGGAGTTGTCGTAGCAGGCCACGAGCAGCAAGAGGTCGCGCTTCTGGTGGCGGTCGAGCGAGCGTAGCCGATCTTCGCTGATTTGATTGCCCTCGGGGCCGGTGGGTTGCGGCACGCCGAGTAGGCGATCGACCAGGCTCGTGACGCCGAGCGACAGGATCGCGTCCATGTGATCCCACAGTTTGAACTCGGCCAGCACCTTGGCGGGGTCGCGTTGCTTGCGGGCGCTCAGCCGGTCGGCAAAGTGGTCGAGGAACGGATTGAAGTCATCATACTCGATGGCAAAGATGCGGCCGGTGCCGGGTCGCGCGTTGTGCAGGGCAATGCGTCCGACGATTTGCATCCGCATGGCCGTCTTGCCCGAGCCTTTCTCGCCGAAGACGATCGACGTGGCCGGATCGGCGGGGTTACCGTAGACCTTGTCCCACGCGGGATGATACGTGAGGTCGCGGCAGCGTTCCTTAAAAACGGGGTCGGATTGGGCATCCTCCTCCGCAAACGGGTTGACCGCGATATCGTGATGTTCGAGCAGTTGTTGAACGCGCATGAGGGGCTGGCCAGGGAACCGTGAATGACCTGCCCAAGTATAAGTGACCGGCGGCGCAGAGGCGAATCGAGGCGGAATAACCGTTAGAATCGCGCGTCGCAGTTGGCGCAATCATTGCGATCAACGTCTCAAGATAGCCGCGATGCTACGCATCGCCGGGCCCGGCGGTGCGTAGCACCGCGGCTATGCGCTGTCATTTTGATGGCTGACAACTGACGAACCCTCCAAGCTCGCTATCGATAATAACCGCGTGATTCCGACCACTTCCATCCGCTGTGCTTGAGAAGGTAACGTTGCATCAGGTGATCGAAATGACTGCGCTCGCGGACGCGTTTTCGGCTGGGGCTCTTTGAAAACCAATGTTGACGCTTGACACTCGAATTCAATCGCCGCGTGATGTTGCCGCGAATCTGCTTGCGGGCCAATTGCCACGACCGGTCGGAACGCCAACTGACCAGAATATGCGCGTGCGTGGAATCCGTGGCGATGGCGTGGCAACGAAGCTGTTGGCACCGGCAGGCTTCGAGCGTGCCTTCGATCAACTCGCGCTGAATCGGCGGCGTGAATTGGATGATGGCTAGCTTCAGATTCCCTCGATAGCACTTGGCCATGTGTTCATCGGGTAGCAGAACGCCTTGACCGCGATGCACATAACCCCGTGGATGATCCGGCATCCAACTGCCAAACGCATGATACGTGAAGAGGTAGCAGGGCATGGTCACTTTGGCAACGGCGTCCCGATCATCAATGTAGTGATATTATGTTCACATGCGCGCGATTGCAAGTCGACTGAAAGCAAAATAAGCAAAATTGTAAAGAATAGCCGCGATGCTACGCATCGCCGGGCCGGCGGTGCGTAGCACCGCGGCTATTCGCAGTGTGCGATTCGCGTATTCGCGCAAAAGACGTTAGAGATTTGAGCGATGCTCTTGCATACATCAACTGAAAAAGCGCCGTCGAAGCGACGGCGCTTTCATCAATTCGATCACACGATCAAATTGCAGTGGAGTTTAGAACCCAACACCAATCGAGATGCCGGGACTGCTGTAATAGAAGCCACCGGGGGCGTAGTACGAACCGTAGTAGTAGGGCTGGTACACGCGCGGTCCGTAATAGTAGGTGCTGTAGGGCCGAGCGTAATATCCGCCGTAGTAAGCCCGCGGCGGGCCATAATAGTAGCTACCATACGGGCGTCCCCACCCGCGGTGGGCATCGGCGTGGCCCGGTGTAAACAGGCCGGCCGCGCCAAACGCGGCCAAGAACGTTAATGTCATTGCGATGCGCTTGAACATGATTGCCTCCTGGAGCAAAACGATTCCATGACATTTCTGAGCGTACGATGAAGCGCTCGTAATGAGAAATAGATGTTGCAGTCCGCGTGCCGAAAACTGTACGAAGTGAGTGCTTTACTGCAGAAGTCGGTGCAAAATCGAGTCGGCCGACATATTGCCGAAGCACGCTGCCCCGTCAAATCGACTCAACTCTGCCAGCGTTGCTTGATGGCGATTAGTTCGTCGCGGTCGGGAAGTTCCTTGTAATACGAATCGAGTGGATAACATCCGGAAATGAGGCCGTTCCGCGGCGCCGTCGTGCAATCGCTAAACGTGCGGCAGATGCGCTTGCGTTCCAGCGGCCGGCCCGCGAGAGTGTCGGCGGGCAATTCAGGATACGAAAGCACCATGCGGCCGAGGCCGACGAAATCGGTCCAGCCCGCGCGGACGACCGCTTGTGCGACGTGCGGCAGGTAGTCTTGGAGATACGAATAGGCGGTGCCGACAATGGGGACCGGCGTGGGCTGGGGGCTCGAGGTTGGGGGCTGGGGGCTGGGGGCTAGGGACTGAACGCCAGATGCCTTGCCCTGTCCCCTGTCCCCTGTCCCCTGTCCCCTGCCGCCAACAGCGGCCCTGCATTGCCGCACCGCATCAATCTGTCGCCAGACGCCGACCAGCGGATCCTCGGGCGGGCGGTAGCCGTCGATCGGCGGAAAAATGGCCGGCCGCTGCAAGTGCGGCGTGTAGTACGGGCTGCCGCACGAAAGATTGAGCGCCACCACGCCGCGATCGATCAACATCCTCATCAGTTCGAGCGGCTCACTGAGATCGATCTCAAGCGGATTCTCAGGCGACACGCCAAAGCCAAATTCATAGGGCAAATACGAATCGTATTCCATCGGCCGGCCGATTTCGCGGCTCGTTTCGTAAGGCACCGAATCAAACACACTCAGCCGCACACCGACGGCGAGGCCGGGCACCTCATTGTGAATGCGGTCGATGATCGTGGTGAGCACGCGCGAGCGACCGGCCAAGTCGCCGCCGAAGCGGCCCGCGCGGTGGCGAGCGCTGAGAAACTCATGCAACAGGTAACCGTGGCAGGATTTTACGTCGACGAAATGAAAGCCAACTTCGTGGGCCAGGCGCGCGGCCGCCACGTAGTTGTCGATGAGTTCTTCGATTTCGCCATCCGTCCACACCACGGAGTCATCGCGCGGGTCGATCTTGAACTTGGCATCGAGCAATGGATGGTGATAGGCGATCCGCGGGGCCATTTTGTGATGATCGTCTGGCTTGCAGAAGCGACCCGAGTGCGTAAGTTGCAGGCCGACGACCAGGCCATCGAGCGAACCGAACGCCTCGCGATGGGCATCCGTCAGCGCGTAAAGCAGCGCGGTGAGGCCGCGGCGGTTGGATTCGGTCGCCATCAATTGGTTGGGGTTGGCGCGGCCATCGGGGCGGACGGCTGCCGCTTCGCCGCCCCAAATCAGTTTGGCGCCGCTGCGGCCGAAGTTCTGCCAACGCCGCAACATGTGCGGGCTGGGCGAGCCATCGCGATTCGCGTCCCAGCCTTCCATCGGATGGATGCACCACCGATTGCCGACCGTGAAATTGCCGACGCGTGCGGGCTGGGCCAGCGGCGAGCCCTGCGCGGCTGAAAGCATCTCATCATCCACCGGCAGATCAAGCCCGAGTTCTTGCAGCCGGGCGCGGAACGCGGCAACCGTTTTGAGCTGGGCAATCTTGGGATAGTTGGCTTCTTCACTCATCGCTGCAAACTAATCGATATTCGACCTTCTGCAAATGCCACGGAGGCCATCGACGCCCGTAAATCGTAGTAAATGGCTGGTGAATCGCCGCCGAGGCTGCGCCTTTCAGCCGAATGGCGGTAGAATGGGGCGCGGTTTGCCGGTTCGCGGCGGCTTGTTGTTCGACCTTCCGATTTTGGCGTTTTGGGGATGCCGATGTTCATCGATCCCACGCAAGGTGCGATCGAGTTCACGACCGATTCGCTCGCCGAGGTTGCCCACAACCTGGCCAGCAAGACGGCCGTGCTCGTCGACGTGCGCAGCGAAGAGGAATGGAACGACGGTCATGTACGCGGGGCGGTCTTTTTGCCGGTCACCGCGCTGTGCGAGGGTTGTGATGCCGCCACGCTCACGAACTTGTTGCCGGCTGATTCGATTATCTATACGCACTGCCGAGTTGGGCTGCGGGCGAAGGTGGCCGCGCTCGTGTTGCAAAAGCATGGTTACACCGTGCGGGCGTTGCGGCCGGGCTTCGACGATTTGGTGGAAGCCGGATTCCCGGCGGAAGGAACCGGCTTGGCAACGTAAACGAAAGGGGAAATCGATGCACCCACGCGATTGGTTTGCGGTTGGTGTTCGACTGTTTGGCGTTTATGTATTTTACCGTAGCATGGCCTACTTCTTGTCGTTCTTAAGTTATCGCCTCGATCTCATGTCACGGTCGGGTCTGGCGCAAGAGCTTGGTACTTCGGAGACGCATTCGAGCTACTATGGCGTTTTCGCCGCTGGGTATTTCTCACTTAGCTACGTATTGGTTTTCGGCGCTGAGCGCATCACGCGGTGGGCGTTTGGCGAGACGCAGGATGCGACCATCGCAAGCGATGAGCTTCGCGGGCCGAGTGATCGGCCACTTTCGCCGAATGGTTGACGGCGCATTCTGGGAAGTGTGCAGCCGCGACATACGCGTTCTAGCAGGTGAACGAATTTCGATCACCCACTAGCATTCCCCAATGCGGGGGCGTATGTTAAAGGCCTCTTCAAACCGGGACTTGTTGCTGTGGTCCGAGGACTTACGGCACCTTCTTCGAAAAGTGGCAGTTATGACGACGGATGTCGATGATTTATTCGACAATTATCAGCGTGCGGCCCAGCGGTACCGCGAAAGCATCGAGCAGTGCCGGCTCGCGTTCGCCAACCTCGAAACGGTGCAGCGCGAACTGGATAGCATTCGCGCGGTGCGCAGCGAGCCGATAGATGCGTCGAACGCGGTAACCTGGGCCGTGGCCGAACAGTTTCCAACAGAGAACGTGCTGCAAGGCATCCACGTGAGGTGGTAGCCAGGCGTGTTCGGGTTTTGGACCGAATGAGCGTGGTGCCAAATCATGCCGAACGAAGAAGTTTCTTTGCTCTTGGCGAAGTACTACCGGTTGCCGGTTGATCCGCTGCTGATTATTCTCGCCGTGTTCGCAGTCGCCGCGACGGTTTACGTGGTGCGTTCGATTATCAATAATCGACGGTCTTAGGCTTTCTCATACTTACGTTAGCGGTTACAACTGCGGACGTTTGCTGGGGACAACGGACTTTGGAACGGGTTTTGGCCGACGAGCAATGTCGTTTTAGTTCAGCAAGTACGATGGCCAGCGGCGCTACATGTATTCGGTCGGCTGTCTGGTGCCGATGATTTTGCCGCTGCTGTTTCTGCTGCTAATACTGACGATGGCAACCATCCGCGGTTGTTTTCAATAAGCCACAACCGTTAGTGGAACACAACGCTTCCAAGCTGCCACATCGAATGCACGGCCGACAAAAGACCAGTTTTCGCGAGTAACACTATGAGGCATCGGAAGTTGCTACTGGAGATATAACCGAATGTTGTGTTCTATGAGGAGATGAAAAGGCGGCGTATCCTGCTGGTGATTTGAATTTTTATTTCACAAGCGGCCCGACGAGGGCAACGGAGGATACGCCATGCGACAGGTTACGACAGAAGAGCTTGCCAGTCCAGCAGCCACGCTTGATCGTGAGGTGCTTGAATTCCGATCGCAGTTCGGTCAAT
>JAKOXH010000078.1 GCA_029781135.1 Planctomycetota bacterium | reverse complement strand
CGCCGGCCTTCGTGATGAGCTTCCGCTCATACGAGCCGGCCCGCGTGTCCACCCGGTCCGCGGTGCGTTCGTAGCGTGCGGCTCGGCAGAACTGCTCCGCTTCCGCGTCCAACAGGCCATTGAGCGTCTCTTCGACGCTCCTCCGCACCACCTCCTCCACATGAATCCGAACCTCGTCCTCGTCGACACGAATGATGTTCTTCACGACACTGGCCATCGTGGCAGTCTCCTTCGCTTGGTGGGGGGAATGAATGCAACTCAATTCCTACCAAGCAGGGGCTGCCCAAACAATCTGCGCAATACTTAGAACGTTACCAACGCGGGCATACGACCGAAGTCGTAATAGAAGTGCGTAATTGCGGGGTTCCAATTATTGCTGAAGATGGCTGTTTCAAGCTATTGCGGACCAAGTTGCTTGTGGCGATTCGTAAACTATTGGAGTAGTACCGCTCTGTATTTGACTGATTGCAGCAATAGTACGGCGAATACTTTCTTGATCGAAATGCCAGTCCAAGTCGATATTCGTCTGCCAAGCGTCTCCAGAAGATAGCCGTACTACTCGATCATGCTGTTCTTCAAAAGGACGAGGATTAGGGAAGTTCGTTCCAGGTTCCAAAGCGGTGACATAGCCGTCTTCTGAAGGCACATTATTGCGCCACATCGAGAAACAGGGCAATTCGAGGCGGCTGAAACGAAGTGATAGAGCCTGATCACGAGCTGGACGTTCAAGCAGTACCTGGGTAGCTCCACGCTCGTCGGCCAGGAGGTCGAAGAAAAACGACTGTTGCGAAACGGGTGAAGTTGCCCCGGGGTAAATTTGGAAGTCCCGTAATGACGAATTTTCCGGATAGCGATCGTGCGGCGAGACAGACCGAATCGGAGCAATCAAACGCGATCCGGGGACAAGGAACGGTTCGCCCACGTTGATATGGTAAAGCATCTGCATGATCGCCGGCTCGCCTCCGAGGTTGACGACTCGATCGCGCCAACCGAATGACGTACTGCCGAAGTTCGTGGAGAATTCGGAGATAAGTCGCAGCTTTTGGCCGTGAAATCGTAATTCATCGACCGTGCCGCGAAGCACGATCGTGCCGGCAATTGGATCAACTTCCACCTGGATACTGTGCGCGGGCAAGTTGGCAATTCGACCGTGCAAAGGGAATTGCAGCCTTCCCTGTGGATCAAATACCGGCGCCCCATTGTTCTCCATCCCGCAGCGGACCATTAGTTCGTCGAATCCGGCCAGCCAGCCCTTGCCGGCAGGTTCCATAAGCGACACATAACGGGGATGCACCGGACCACGAACCGGCGATTTCCAGCCTAATCGTTGGCCGCCTGCCTCGGCGGCCCATACACCCATGCCGCGCGTTGCAAGGACGGCAATCTTCATTCGGCCGTTATCGATGTCGATCATCTCGACCCCGGCTGAAACCCCTGAGTGAAGAGTTCGTTTGACAACCGACCAGCCTGGCGGCGTTCCGGACACGTCGCCCGGACCGATCTGGAAATGGATCGAGCTACTGCCGGGTGCGGTGGAGGCGACATCCCAAACGGCGTTTGCCATGGAATCGACCTTTATGATTCTATGGTGAGTCGGTCAAATTGTTTGGCTAAGCTCGCATATGCTTTCATTGATTGCAGATTCGGCAATCGCCAGCGCCTGGTCGTCGTGTGCCGCGCCAATGTACCAACGCCCGTCGGGCAGCAAATACACGCCGCGCACGAGCATTGCCAATTGAAACCGCTGTAACATTGCAGCTGAAGTTTGCAGTGTGTCTCGATAGTTGCGAGGCGACTGATTGATGCCGAAATGGACGCTAAAAACCGTATCGGCTCCACTTACAATCATTGGTACGGGATGCGACTCCGCTGCCTCCCGCAATGCAGTTCGCAAGCGGCGGCCGTGGGCGCGCATTGCTTCGAAAACTCCTGGCGAAGCGAGGATTTCAAGCGTGGCTTTTGCCGCTGCCAGGCAGATCGAATTACCGTTGTAAGTGCCCGCGTGGAACGTTCGGCCGTCGCGCAGCACATCGAAAACTGCTGCGCGACCTCCTACCGCGGAGAGCGAAAAACCGCCCGCCAATGCTTTGCCATAGACCGACAGGTCGGGGATTACACCATAGAATTCGCGCGCGCCGCCCAGCGCCAGTCGGAAACCAGTAATCACCTCGTCGAAGATAGAAACAATGCCATGTCGCTGGCACAGATCGACCAGCAGTTCCAAGAACCCTGGCGACGGTTCGCAGCACCCACTATTTGCCAGCAAGGGCTCGGTGATAACGCAGGCGATTTTGTCGCCATGCAATTCGATCGCTGTCCTGAAAGCAGCCGGATCGTTCCAAGGCAGAACGAACGTTTGTGAGTATTCCGCCGAAGGTTGCCCGCCGCAGGTTGGCTGGGGCTCGATTGGCTGCCCCTTGGTCGGGTGGTAACTCACGAGAATGTTGTTCATCCAGCCGTGATAGTGTCCCTCGAACTTCAAGACACATTCGCGCCCGGTGTAAGACCGAGCGATCCGAATCGCGGCTTGAACGGCCTCGGTACCCGTGTTGGAAAAGATAACTTGTTCCAAGCCGGGCACGAGCTGCGTCATCCGCGTTGCGACTTGAAGTTCGAGTTCGTGTTGAGCGCCAAAGGTATATCCGCGGGCCAGTTGTTGCGTAATTGCGTTATTAAGTGCCGGATGGTTGCTGCCTACAATCAGTGGCCCCCAACCGAGCGTGTAATCGAGCAGTTGCCGGCCATCGACATCGTAGAAGTACGGCCCGTCGCCGCGATCGAAATACAGTGGAATGGGCGTTGCCCGGCGGCGCATGGCGCTAGAGACGCCCGTAGCCAAAACTTTTTGCGCCGATTCATAAAGCTGAACCGAGCGTCGATATTGATCCGGGTTCATACGGAAATCGAACCTAGGAAGGAATGGTTGCAAGATGCTTTGTGCGACGATAGTTTATCCATTGGATTAACGCAACTCTCGTCATTTTCCGGAGCAGTGTTTTGAAAGTCGGCATCATTGGCCTCTTGCAAGAAACGAATACCTTCGCGCCAGACATCACGACGATCGCCGATTTTGCCGGTGATGTCCTGCTCCGCGGCGAAGCGATTCGTGAGCACTTCGTGGCCGCGCATCACGAAATCGGCGGTTTCTTCGAGGGTTTGGCCGATGACGGGATTGAAGCGGCCCCCCTCTTTGCGGCCCGGGCCGTGCCAGGCGGCCCGATCGATGCTCGCACATTCGACCAACTGGTTGCTGAACTGCTGGAATCACTATCATCGGCAGGTCGACTCGATGGCGTTTTGGCTGCAATCCACGGAGCGACCTCCGGCGCGGACATCCGCGACTTGGATGGCTATTGGCTCTCAGCGGTCCGGCGACAAGTCGGTTCGCAAGTGCCAGTCATCGGTACGCTCGATCCGCATGCCAACCTTTCTCCGGCGATGGTTGCGGCCTGCGACGCACTCGTAGCCTATCGAACGAATCCGCACTTGGATCAGCGAGAACAGGGGCGGGAAGCTGCCACCTTGTTGGTCCGAACGCTGCGCGGCGAGATTCGACCTCGGATGGCGGCCGCGTATCCGCCTGTGGTAATCAATATCGAATGCCAGAACACATCGGAACCACCTTGTCGAGAATGGTTTGATCAGTTGGAATCTTGTCGGGCAATTCCCGGTGTGGTCGGGAGTAGTTTGTTGTTGGGTTTCCCGTATGCCGACGTCGAGGAAATGGGAGCAGCGACTTTGGCCATTGCCAACGACGACCTGCCATTGGCCGAGCGAGAAGCAAATCGGCTTGCCAGATGGTTGTGGAATCATCGGCAAGGATTTACCGCGCGACCTGTGCCGATGGACGAAGCGATAGCTCGAACCAGGCAAATGGTGGGTCCCGTGTGTTTGTTGGATGTCGGAGACAATGTTGGCGGCGGAGGACCGGGCGACGCCACGTATCTCGCCCAGGCGCTGTGCAACGCTAAAATCTCTCCGGCTCTCGTGTGCCTCAATGATCCACAAGCTGTACAAGCGGTCGAAGAAATCGGGATTGGCGGAAGCTACCAGGGCGAGGTAGGCGGCAAGAGTTGCCACCATTCCGGTCGCCCGATTTCCGGTCGTTTCCACATCCGCGGAATCGTCTCCGGCCGGTTTTCGGAGTCGCTTCCCCGGCACGGCGGGTTCGTGAGCTTTGACCAGGGTAGAACGGCCGTCTTAGAATCTGCCAATGGATTAACGGTAATCACTACCTCAAAACGAACGCCGCCCTTCAGCCTGGCACAACTAACAAGTTGCGGTGTCGATCCAAGACGATTTCGCGTGATCGTCGCTAAAGGTGTGCATGCACCTGTAGCCGCCTATCGCGACGTTTGTTCGCACTTTATCCGGGTGGATACGCCCGGCGTCACGACAGCGGATTTCACCCAATTGTCCTTTTCAAACCGCCGTAAACCACTTTATCCGTTCGAGCAAGATTTCGAGTGGTGAAATTCCGCTCGCTGCCCATATTCCATGTTATGAAACCTAAACTCACCACGATGCGCGGCGATCGAGACGGGGCACATCTGTTAGTCATCGCCGGCGTGCATGGCGATGAGTGTGAACCGATGGTCGCGGCCCGGCGACTTCTGCGGCGGTTGCGATTCATGCGATTGCGAGGCCAAGTCACGGTGATTCCGATCCTGAACGAAGACGCCCGTCGCCGCAAAGAGCGAACGGGCGGCGATGGACTCGACCTCGCACGAACCTTCCCAGGCCGGGCCGATGGCTCGCTCACCGAACAAGTTGCTTTCACGGCAACACAACACATTGGCAATGCCGATTGCTTGATCGACATGCACACCGGCGGAAACCGCTACCGCATTTGGCCGCTGGCAGGATACATGGTCCACCCGAATTCTGAAATACTGGAATGCCAGCGAGAAATGGCCCGGGCTTTCAATTTACCCGTCGTATGGGGAAGCGACCCGGCCCTCGAAGGACGAACACTCTCCGCAGCCCGCGATGCGAATGTGCCCGCGATCTACGTCGAGTATCTGGGGGCGGCGCCGTTTTGCCGGCACGCGGTAAGGGTACTCACGAATGGCTGTTTGCAAACGATGGCGAGTTTGGAGATGATTGATTGGCCGCTGCCAGCAAATCAAGTTCGATATTGGGCCGAAGATGCGCGATCCGGCGCAGGACACTTGCAGGCGTGCCACCCGGCACCATTTGCCGGGACTTTTGAAGCCGCGGTAGAACTGGGCGAAAACGTGGAGCAGGGACAAATGCTCGGGCGGTTCTCTGGGATCGTCGGCGAACGAATGGTAGAAATCGTGGCCGAGCAATCGGGGCGAATCGTTTGCCTGGCAGCACCCGTGCGGGTGGAACCGGGCGATGGATTGGTCGTCATCGTCGAGTTCGAAAACGCTTAGCAGGAGATCACCGCCATGTCGGAATCACCCGTGGCCCTAATTACTGGAGCTTCCCGCGGCATCGGAGCTGCCACGGCCAAGGCATTTTCGGAGAATGGCTATCGCCTGGTACTGGTCGCCACAAACAGCACAGCTCTGCAAGAGGTGGCAGGTAAACTGTCAGTGCCTTGTCTGACAATCGCCGGCGACCTTGCTGACATGAATTTCACGGAAACGATTGTTCCCCAAACAATTGCCAAATTCGGCCGAGTGGATGTGCTCGTCAACAACGCCGCTTGGCGCGAAATCGCCTCGATGCGACGAATCACGCTGGAAACCTGGGAACGCACGCTGAGAATCTGCCTCACAGCACCGGCGTTTCTGGCCCGCGCAGCAGCCAACGATATGCAACGGCGTCGCCGCGGCGTAATTCTGAACATCAGCAGCATCATGTCACAACAAGCCGCTGGCATTTCTCCCGCCTACTTGGCTTGTAAAGGCGGAATGGACGCTCTGACCTTCGAGCTAGCCTCACTCTACGGCCCGGGGGGCATTCGCGTTGTCGGAGTTCAACCGGGAGCGATCGACACGGAACTCAGTAATGATGTCGCCCATGCGAATCGGCCCGACGAATTACGCCAGTTCAGCGAAGACATGATCATGCTAGGCCGCTGGGGACGACCGGAGGAAATTGCGGAGACGCTCGTTTTCCTGGCCAGCGACCGAGCTTCGTATATCACTGGGACCACGCTGGCGATTGACGGCGGTTGGCTTCGGCAGCACTTTCCGTTGTCGCTCAAGCGACGTCACTTTGCGAGCGATTATCCATGAGCATTTGGACGTGGGACCGATTACTCGAAGATCCGCCGGCCCAACATCGGGTCTCACTGGGTGAGGGTGGCACTCCGCTTGTTGTTGCGCAGCAGATTGGCGGCAGCCTAGGCCTCGAACAGCTATGGCTGAAAATAGAAAGTTGCAATCCGACTGGCTCCTACAAAGACCGGTTCGCAGCCGCGGCAATCTCACACATGCGAGCCGCGGGGAAGACAAACTGCCTGGCCACTTCGAGTGGTAACACCGGTTCAGCCCTGGCGGCTTACTGTGCCGCAGCAAACATCCCGTGCCGAATCGCGATCGTCGAAACCGCCCCCGCCGGAAAGCTGGTGCAAATGCAGGCGTATGGCGCAGACTTGTTTCGAATACGAGGGTTTGGACTGGATCCATCTATTACCGAACAAACGCTCACGTTGCTAACAGAACTTGGCAGTCGTGATGACACGGCCTTGCAAGTCAGTGCCTATTGCCACAGCCCATTGGGAATGAGTGGCGTGGAGACAATTGCCTACGAATTGGCCGAACGGCACAAGGCAATCGAACACGTCTTTGTGCCGGCAGGTGGCGGAGGTCTGACACTCGCCATCGCCCGGGGCTTTCAGGACTCAGTTCGTGATGGTCGGCTCGAACGCAGCCCCAAAGTCCACTGCGTTCAACCCCGAGGCAACGCGACTATTGCCGGCCCGTTGCGGGAAGAACGATCAAACGCAACCGCTGTTTCTTGTACATCGAAAATTAGTGGATTGCAGGTGCCAATCGTTCTCGATGGTAACGAAGTGATTGAGGCTTGCCGAAAGTCGGGGGGAAATGGATTTCTCGTTTCCGACGACGAAGTATTTTCCATACAGCGGCGATTGGCGAGGGAAGAAGGCGTCTTCTGCGAACCGGCGGGAGCCGTCGCTCTCGCCGGGGCAATTCAAGCCGTGGAGAACGGTGAAGTGGGTCGCCGCGAGCCAACGGTTTGTATTGTTACCGGCAGCGGATTCAAAGACATGGCTTCAGCCGAAGCCATGGTCGCTCATGCGATTTGCCCGATAATCGAATACTCCGAATTGAGGGATCTAGTCTAATTTTTTGGGATCACCAGCCCACGCGGGAAATGCGACAGCTTCATCAGTCCATCTGGACCTATCCAGTAGTTGTCTTCAATGCGCACACCGCCGACCAAATCGTCACCATAAAGCCCCGGCTCGACCGTAAACAAGTCGCCCGGCATCAACGAATCGTCCCAATGTGGATTGAGGTACGGCGGCTCATGATTGCTCAAGCCCGTACCATGGCCTAAGTGATGTGGAAACTCCCACTTTGGGTTTTGGGCGAGCATCGACTGTACTTGTTCGTAAAGCCAACGAGCAGAAGTGCCGACTCGCGCTTGTTGTTCTACAAGCTCTAACGCCGCCAAGACCATTTCTGCTGCTTGACGCTGCGCACCCGTGGGCTGGCCACCGACGACAAACGTACGGCACAAATCACATCGATACCCGCGGACGCTCACGGCAACGTCGAGCGGCATGAGTTCGCCCGCTTCGACGCCACGCCTTCTTGGTGGGCCACCCCCCGTGCCTGCTTGAAAGTCGTTCCCCATCTCGCCGATGGGTTCGCCGATCTCACGAATAGCGGCAGCCTGCATTTCAGCAAACATATCGATCTCGCGCACGCCGGGGGCAAGAATCTCCGCGGCCTTTGCATAGGCCGCTTCGCAGCCGAGGACCGCATGGCGGATCAGTTCCACTTCGTCCGGATACTTGGCACGCCGTAAGGCGACTAACTCAGCCGACAAATCAACCCACTCGATGTGATCATTTGCTGCAATCATTGGCGCGAGTGGTTGATCAAATCCAATCCGGCTCGCGTGCGCCCATTGAGGCTCGAGCGCCTGAATTGCCGATGCAGTCGGCGAGTCGATTAGTGTGCCCAGCCGCTGCCACGGGTACGCTACAATTTCGTTCGCGCACAAGGGTTTGACGACTACAGCCTCTGGAACCGCCAGCTTGGCCCAGCCTTTGACGTCGAGATACAAAATGGGGGTATGATAACTGGCCTGCCAGAAGCCAGTGAAGTACATGACGTGGCGCCGATCACTAATCACCGCGCCCGCCAGCTTCCAGCGATCAAGCCCTTCCACTAACCGATGTTGCCGTTCGTGACAGCTCTCTATTGAGAGACCCGATCCACTTTCAGATAACTGGCTCATCGAAGCGTCCTGGTTGCGAAGCGATTGGCACACCGGTAGACTTTTTAGCAGTTTGCCGAAACCTTCGACAAGTTGGCTCGTTATTTGAATAGATTATGAACGAAAAAGCTGCCTCGGCCGTCCATGCATCTTCCTCTCAGCTCGATCGTTGGAACGAGTGGGGAAGTGCCGTCGTTTCCGACGCGCTGCGGTCGTTGGGACGGCCATTCCAGAGTTTGGATGGTGGTTTTACAGCGGTGGATGCGAACAGCCGACTTGCTGGCCCCGCTTTTACGGTTCGCTGTTTTCCTGGCGCCACTTGGGCTCTTGAACAATCGCTTGAATTGGCGAAGCCAGGCGATGTGCTGGTAATTGATGCAGGCGGACGGTCCGACGTCATCATCATGGGGGCACTCATGTCACAACGTGCCCAAGTGCGCGGCATCGCCGGTGCCGTAGTCGACGGTGCGGTGCGAGACGTCGATGAAATTGCCCAGCTCGGATTTCCCGTTTTCTCGCGTTTTATCTGTCCTCGTGCTGGCACGCACGCCCAAATTGGCGAATGGCAGACGACGATTTGCTGCGGTCGCATACCCGTTGCGCCGGGCGACTGGGTAGTCGCCGATCGATCTGGAATTACCATCGTGCCTCGCGATATGTGCACTCAAGTCGCCAAAGAAGCCGCCGGCATATACGAGCGCGAATTGCGAATCGCCCAGTTCTTGAGCGACGGTCGCACACTCGCCGAGGCGGCCGAAGCGGCGCGGACGATGCCTCCCTCATGAGGACCGAGAGATGCCAGATGCTTTCTTCTCGGAACGATTCTACTATACCTGGGGTCCGCACCCGCCTTCGTTGCGCATCGAAAGCGGCGAGACGGTCCGAATCATTTGTCCCGATTCGGATAGCGGTCTGGCGGACGGCACACCGTTGCCTCCGGAAAGACGTCAGCCGGCCCAAGGTACCGAGCTTTTTGCGGGTAATCCGTTGGCCGGGCCGATTCATGTTTCTAGTGCGACCAAGAGAGATTCTCTGGCTGTAACGATTGATGGTATTGAACTCGATCGGCAGAACGGAGCGACATTGCTTGCTCCTGCCCATGGTCTGCTCTCGCAGGATTTTGTCCTGGGTTCCTGCGCGGCAGACAATAGGGAAAGCGTTCCTAACCACCTTTATCAATGGCGGCTCGATCCTGAACAGCGGAAAGCGCATTTGGAAAATCCGCTTGGCAGCCATCGAATCTCGGTTCCCTTGCGGCCGATGATTGGCTGCCTGGGCGTTTGCCCGACGTGGGGCCAAGCGATCAGCAGTTTGTTCGCGGGGCCATTCGGCGGCAATTTAGATTTGCCGCTCATCGAGTCTGGCGCAACTGTTTTGCTGCCAGTGCTACACGATGGTGGATTGTTATTCGTCGGCGATCTGCATGCCGCACAGGGTGCCGGCGAAATCGTCGGCGGCGGGATTGAAACTAGCGGCATCGTGATGCTGACGGTTCGACTCTTGCGTGATCACGCGATTTCGTCTCCGCGGATTCTTGCTGGCGGAAGAATTTATACCGTTGCAACAGACGGCGACCTGCGAACAGCCGTTTGCACTGCGTACTCTCGTTTGATCGACTGGCTGGCAGTCGACTTGATGATGTCGAGGTGGGACGCCTACCAACTAGTAAGCCAAGCGAGCGTGCTCGAAATGGGAGGCCTATCGGTGCCAAACTGCCTGACGGTAGCGGCCGGATTACCGCTCGAACTACTGCCGCAGGATTGCCGCAAAGCGTTGGCAGGACTTGGCTTATAACCGTCGCTGCTACCCGGGAAATGCCCGAAATATTACAGACCGCGTACTTGATGAAAAAATTGTTGACAAGTGTATCAAAAACGGTGTATGTTGTACCAATCTCATCTGGATCACTAGAAAAAGATCTTTTCTCGAGGCTAGATCATGACAACGCGCGCCGGCAACGTTCGAGGTTTCACCTTAGTTGAATTGCTGGTTGTCATTGCAATCATCGGTATTTTGGTCGCCATGCTGCTGCCGGCAGTTCAAGCGGCGCGAGAATCGGCGCGCCGAGCGGCATGTGAGAACAACTTCCGACAAGTTGCGCTTGCTTTGCAGAATTACCATTCCACGAAGAAATCGTTTCCGCCCGGCACGACAATATATTACCGAGGTGTGAATCCTGCATGCGAAGATAAGTTCCCCCCCCTCCCTCCTACGCAATTCCTAGGGTGGGGTTGGGGAACGATGATTCTGCCATACCTAGAGGAAGACACGACCTACAGCCAGATTACCTTCGATAGCAGTGGCTACATCGGCACAAAGAGTCGCAAGGCAGGAGGCAATCTAGTTAGAGCTTTTCTGTGTCCGTCAGATCCCAACGCACAGGGCGATGCCTGGGTCGAGGCATCTACAGGCTGGTCGAATGACCCCACACCTTGGCATGATTTCCGCATGACGAACATGGCTGGCGTTGGCGACAGCAAAGACAATTGGTGCCAGCCTGGGCTGCGGGTAGCTACGCCGAACGGCGATGGTGTGTTATTCAACCTGCACTCGACTAACCTCGGGCAAGTGCTCGACGGCAGCAGTCACACGCTGCTCATTGGCGAAGTTACCGGCGGCGAGGGCGAACACCCGACGGAAGGACATTGCTTCATTGGCTTCTTCTGGGTGACTTGGGACACTCAAGACACGCACTTAGGCATCAACGGTCCCGGTTCCGTCCCCGGCGGTCGATCCGACGCGGTCGATCCATTCGACGGCGACGGCGGCAATCGGCACGACGAATTGTATTTCGAAGCCGGTTTCTCGAGTTATCATAAAGGGGGCGCCCATTTTAGCTACGTCGATGGGAGCACGCATTTTATCTCGCAAGACATCAACCAAGCAGTGCTGGCGGCGATCACCACGCGGGCCGGTGCAGAAACCGTGTCTGATATCCCCTAGTCGGTGCAGTTTGCCATGACGTTTTGGAGAAAGGGACTAGCAGTTCTTGAGGTTTGACATGAGTAGGAGCGGCCCACGGCTTCGACTAATTTGCATCGTCGTAGTCGCTGCTTTGGCAGGATGCAACAAGGGCGGACTAACGAAGGTCATTGTTTCCGGAGACGTTACTTACAACGGACAACCGGTAAAAAACGGAGAAATCCTTTTTTACCCAACAGGTAATACACAGGGTCCTGTATCGGGGGCACCGATTAAGGACGGACACTATGAAGCAAGCGGCAAAGGAGGAGTTCCAGTTGGAACCCATCGCGTCGTGATTCACGGTTATCGAGCCCCGATGAATACGAGCAAAGCGGCGGCGCAAAGCGTGGCGGCGATGGGAGAAGAAGGAGGAACTCGCGAACAATTCTTACCCGCAAAATTCAACGAGAAATCGACGTTGGTAACAACGGTTGAAGCGGGCAAGAGTCGGGATACAAGAGATTTTCAGCTAACTAATTGATTGCGTGATGCTTCTTGGGAATCAACTGAAATTCGTTGTATTGAAAAGGTCACTCGAATGATTTCGCCACTGAAGAATCGAAACCGAATACCATTTGTTGGGGCCATTGCGTCACTGTTGTTCCTCTTCAGTGGAAGTTCCCGGTTGTTCGCGGTTACGACATTTCTCAACCACTTCAACGTGGGCGATCCGCTGAATAACGGCGCGGGGCCAGCGAACTATTCAGTCGGCGATCCGAACGAAGTGATTCCGCCGCCTGCCGGGCCGGGCGGCATGATTGTCTCTGGCGGTAAGTTCGGCAATGCGTTGGACCGGCGGACGACGGGCGGGCGCATCGAATACGCAACCGCCGGTAATTTCAACCCCAACAAAGGCACGATCGAAATGTGGATCAAAGGTCCCGGCGTAGTGCAACCGACCGATCCAAACATTTGTTACAACGGCGACATCTGTGCCTTGTTTGGCACGGATACATCGAGCGGCAACGCGGATATCCGCATGTATATCTACGCCGATCAGCCGAACGATTTCAAGCGATCGATCGGCGCTTATATGGAAGTTTTTGGTGGCCATACGCAACACTGGGAAATCGAGCAACCCATTCCTGACGCCAAACTGGATGATACTAATTGGCACCACGTCGTCTGGGAATACGATACCACGCCAGGCAGCGAGGTGACCGCCTTGTGGTGGGACGGAATTCTGCTTGCAAATCTGCCGGACGAAGTCTCGATCGGCTCCGGAGTGCGCTATCAAATCCAAGCGTTACCGTCGTTCACGAATACGCGCATGCACGTGGGTGAGGTTCAAAGCGGTTCTGCCACGTGGCCCGGCTTGATGGACGAACTCCGGATCAGCGACAACCTGGTCTACGACACGAACAACAACTTCACGCCGCCAACGACTCCGTTTTCCGTGCCGGCAGTTGGCGACTACAACAACAATGGAAAGGTCGATGCCGCCGATTATGTGGTTTGGCGAAATAATCTGAACACGAACGTTGTGCTCCCCAATGACGCGACACCTGGCTCCGTAACAAATGCGGATTACACCGTGTGGCGAAGCAATTTCGGGCAGTCGGGCGCTGGTTCGGGCAGCGGAGTGGGGTCGGGACTTGCGGTTCCCGAGCCGGCAAGCATGGTGCTCGTGCTGTTGGCGGTGCTGGGAGTTTCGTGCGCGAATGGTCGCCGGAGATCGGATCCCGGCCGGTAATAAGTAAGGACGTGTAACCTTTGTAAGTGATTTTTTTGTTAGCGAGGCAGATGCTCGTTATTCCGGGTCTCGTGATCCGGCGGGCACTTGCACATGGCTAGTCTGAAAGAAGGAGAAGTCTACTGATGAGAGCAACTATTCGACGAGCAGCCATCGCTATGGCCGTGGCCACGGCGTTGGGTGCTTCTTGGGGAAGTACCCAGGCCTTGGCTCAAACCTTATTTCTTCATCATCTGGATGTCGGCGATCCCGGCAACAACGGGGCGGGCACCGCCGATTACGCCGTCGGCAATCCCAACGAATTGGTCAGCCCCCCCAATGGCCCTGGCGGCAATACGGTTGGGCCAGCTGGATGCAAGTTTGGCAATTGTCTTCAGCGATTTGACGGGGCCAACATCGGCGGCCGCGTCGAGTACGCTACTGCCGGCAACTGGGATCAGAGCAAAGGTACGATCGAAATGTGGGTTAAGGGGGACGGCGTGACCGGCGGCGGTTTCGTTGGTCTTTGGGGAACCGACACGTCGAGTGGCAGCGGGGATATCCGGATGTATATCTACGACACGGGAGCTGGACGCACGCTCGGTGCCTACATGCTTGGAGGGACGGCCGGTGCGGCGTTCTGGGAAATCGAACAAGCTATTCCGGTAGGCCTGTTGGACAATACCAACTGGCATAGTGTTGCTTGGGAGTATGATACCACGGCTGGCAAGACGGCCACTTGGTGGGACGGCCAGTTGCTGCGGAACACCCCCGATGCCGGAACCGTCAATTTTCATGGCGTCACGAATTCGCGCATGCACATTGGCGAAAACCAAACGGGTTCGGCGCCCTTCCCTGGCTTCATCGATGAATTCCGAATCAGCGGCAATCTGGTTTACGACATGACCCAGAATTACGTCCCGCAGACGGCGCCGTTTCCGGCACCGGTGCCCGAGCCGGCGAGCGCTGCGTTGTTGATGATTGGCGCTGTTTTGGTGATTAGTCGTCGGCTGCGCAAATGATCCCCGCAGCTGATCTGAATCAGGTTTGGTTAGATGTCGACTTTTCTTCGGTCATCCGGTATGGCTCGGAACGAGCCATGCCGGTATGCCGAGGGACATAGAGATCGTTGTTATCATTTTTCGGTTGGTTTTCTTCGGAACAGAACTATTCGCGAATGAATCATAAAACACCGCAAACCGCGGCAAACCGCAAGGCCGGCCCACACGTTCCGTTGAAGGAACGAGCCGGGGACAGGAAACCCAAAGGCCAGCCGGAAGCAATTGCGACTCCGCACGCGTTGACGGATATCGAATACACCCGCTTGGATCAGCTTGCCGGGGTGCTGGAGCAAGACATCCACTATCGAGGCTTGCGACCCGGCCAGCCGTATCTCACGGCTGCTGGCGCGGCCGAAATGCTCGGCGTCAGCCGCATGACGGCAAACCGCGCACTCAACGTATTGGCTCAACGCGAGCTTCTCGTACGACATCGCAACCGAGGTACGTTCATTGGGCCGGGACTTGCGGCGAAGAGTTCGCATAATGCGAATTGCGTGCACTACATCGCCTTTGCCGACGACAATCCCGCCCAGCAAATCCCGATCGGCTGCATGCTGACGGGGCTTAAGAGACACATCCCCGACGTGAACTTGAAGACGCACACGTTGTCGCAGGTCTTGTCTCCTCAGCAGCTTCGAGAAGAAATCGATCAACTTTCTTACGGCGTGAAGTCGTTGGGAATGATCGTGACGCTCGGCAGCCGCGATCTACAACGTATCGTAGCCGAAAGCGGCATCCCGGCGGTGGTGCATGGCAGCGTGTATCCAGGCATCGACCTGCCGTCGCTGGAAGTGGATCAGGAACAAACTGGCAGGCTCATGGCCGAACAAGCCATTCGGCTCGGGCACCAACGTTTGGTGTTTGTGGCTCGTGAGTTTTGGCGGCGGGGCGACAACCTGGCCCTGGATGGCATTCAGCAGGCGGCGGCGGCAGCCGGGCTTGGCAGCGGCAGCGTGATGGTGCGAAACGTCTCGACTGATCCGCACGCTTTGCGAATGGGAGTCGAAGAAGTTTTGACCGATGTACCGCGCCCAGCCGCATTCATCTGCCGATTGTCTTATTTTGCTTCCGCGATCATCGATGCGGCTTCAGAACGCGGGCTGTCGATTCCTGGCGAAGTTGGCATCGTGTACGACCACACTTCCGAGGAAGGTCCGCCTCCGCTTCCTTATCCTTGCGTACGGAGTCAATATAGCATCCACGAACAGATGGCGATGATCGGCCAAATGTTGCAGACCGTGGCAGCCGGCCAGAGTCCCGATCCGTTCCGAGCTGTAGTGCCCGCCAGAATTGAATGATAGACGATCATTTTCGGTCTGCGCGCCGCCTCGTTCCGCGTTTCGTGATCAACGCAGAGTCGAGATGTTAGCTCGCGCGATGGAGCCGCATTTATGTGTTTGCCATCTCATTTGAGGTGCTGCGATAAAGTCGCACTGATGGCGGCCTGCGCAATCGCTCAATTCACGTGCGACCAAGCAGTCCATTCCGCCGAGTCTCCGACGATTCAAGTTACTATCGACAGCCTATCGACAATCGACACAATTACATCGGCTCAACTGGGCGGGGCGAGAGCCCATATCAACTTTCCTTATTTGAAACAGCATTCGAACGGCGATCTCATCGCTAACTATACGCTCGGCCAAACGCAAGGCGGATCACAATTCGGACGCCAAGCCGTCAGTGTTGACGGGGGACAGACGTGGACTATCCGCGCCAGCCAGGTAAACGGCGACGGCGTGCAGGCCAGCTTGATTCGGCCAGCGGGACAAATGAGCCGCGGATGGGGCGTTTCAGCGTCGAATTCGGCCGGCTTCACCACGTTCAGCAACAGCCGCTACAACAGCAGCAACGGCGGTCTTTCGTGGGACAACGGCTTCGAGGACGCCTTCTACAACACCGGCGGCGTCAGCTATTCGTTCATGTACGGCAATTTGAGCGACGTCGTGGATTCGTCCGGAACGCTCTACATGACTCTCTATGGGACCCGAACCGGCAATTCGAAGAATGAGTCGGTCCTGTTCACCAGCACTGACGATGGAAAGAACTGGACGCGACGCTCGACGATCGCCGCCTACACAAGCTCTCTGAGCTTAGGGCAAATGGGTATCGAGGGTCCTAGCGAGACTTCTCTAGTCAAACTCGACAACGGCGATCTGCTGGCCGTTTTTCGAACTGGGCAGCCTTTTCCCAACTCGCAGATCGACGCGTTCGGGCCGGCACTGTTTTCATCGATCTCGCACGACAACGGCTTCACTTGGACTGCCGCCAAATCGCTTGGCGTCGGCGGCGTAATGCCAATCATGCGTAAACTCGACGATGGGTCTGTGGCCCTTACCTACGGCCGTTACGGGGCCAAGGTGATGTTTGCCGACAACACCGGAACGCGCTGGACAACACCCACGGTGATCTACAATGGTCCCGGCAGCGGCCACACCGAGATGCGCCGCAATGCGGACGGCAAGTACGTTTACGTGTACGATCAGTCGGGCTTTTATCCTCCCTCCTGGAACGCCAGCCCACCTCCCGCTTATGTGTACAACAACGATCAATCGGCCAATCTAAGAGTTGCCACATTGAATATTCAACATCAGCCTACCAGTGATTCATATATTTGGTCGACGGAATACCATGGCGACGCCGTTCCTACATCTATCGGTCAAGGCTGGACGAGTGCGCAAACCGGCACGCCGACCACACGTTTGTTGGCGGAACTCGGTCAAGACTACTTGAGCATCAATTCGGGTTCCACGGGAAGCGATAATTCATTGAGCTATGCCATCGGCGGAGCAGCCGGTACCACGTGGGCAGGCATCGACTTTAGCCAAGGGGCCGTTCTCGAAATTCGCGCACGGGCTGGCTCGCCGGGTACCGCCGAAGGTTCCGCGAGCATCTATCTGGGCGACGGCTCTCATGGCGCGATCACACTTGAACTCGATGGCGACAGCGTCAATCTCGAAGGCCTGGGTGGTGCCGCGGGACAAGTCGAGTATCGCACTACGGACCATCCGACGTTTTCCCCGACGACGATGCACAATTATCGACTGACGATTCAGCCACAAGCGTCGCTGGGAAGCACAATTCTTGCTCAATTGTATTTAGATGGCGACGATGCAAATGCTATTCTTGCGCAACAATTGTCGTCGGGTGGTGTCGACGAAATTCGCTTTGGGGACCTCGTGGGCACGAATAACGGAGTGTTCGACCTCGATTATCTTCGATTCGCGTCACTTCCCCATGTCGCACTCGCAGGCGATTACAACGCCGATGGTATTGTGGACGAGTCAGACTATGTAATGTGGCGAAAAGACCTCGGCACAGGCAACTCCCTGCCCAACGACACAACACCTGGTTCCATCGCGATAGAAGATTACCGCACTTGGCGAAGCAACTTCGGCCGCACCATCGGCAGTGGAACAGCGGCTGCCAAAGAGGTTCCAGAGCCAAGCGGCCTAATCAGTGTTATTTCGATCATGGCATTCGGAATGGCCACATGGCGCCGGCCCTCGTCCTCCTTACGATTACAATTGTCCAATCAAAGCCGATTCTAAATAGCTAGGGGCGAGAGCGATCATGCGTCACGCGACTTTGTTGACGAGTTGGATGATCGTCTTGCTGCTTGCCGTATCCCAGACCGTTTTGTTCGCAGATCCTGGACCGCGATTTGATGGATTGAATCCGTCTGAGCAACAGAAGATTCGCCACATGTGTCAGGCTCCGCCTCCGAGCGAGCGACGAGGGCCGTATAGCACGCCGATGTATTATCTGATGCATAAAGGTTATGCGTACGAAGGAGACTGGGACTTGAATCCTGATTCACGCTGCTATCCACGAATGAAGGGGCTTCGCGGCAAAGATTGGGGGAATTGGAAGCTCGATCGCAACCACGCCGATTGGCAAGAAGCGATGGTCCGGGATTGGGCCGACCTCGGTCTCAATGCTACCCATTTCAACATTTACCCCGTCGGTGGCCAATTAACGATCGATCCGGATTGGTCGCGGGCGGTTCAAGATTTTCTGTCACTGAGCGAACAATACGGAATAAGAGTCGGCGTGCGACTCGATGCAATTGACGAAACAAAGTTGTGGAGTGTGCACCCCAACAATCCCCAGTCGCAGCGCGAAGCCTACTTGAAATGGGTCGAGCAAATTGCCGCACTGCTCAAAGGGAGGACGATCTACTATGTGCTGGGCGACGAATTAACGCTTCATCAGCCGGACGCCAAGTTGGCAAGAGAATTTTGGACGCCGTCCATGTATCTAGAATACTTCACGCAGGTGTCTGGCACGATTAAGCGGATCGACCCCCATGCCAAGGTATGCATGTTTTCGGCATCTAGTGGCGAGTGGTTCAATGTAAGATGGCTGCTTGAAAATGGGTACGCAAGAGTTGGGGACGGTGTCGCGATCAATCACTACGATTATCGTTCGGTGTCGAACTTTCTGGCCGATCGCGATCGATTGGCGCCCGGAAAAATGTTTCTGACTAGTGGTGTTGGGTATGTATCAAACGGTGCCGTAAGAGATCGCTACCCAGAAGGAGATGGATATCCGCCTGCCGCCGATGAACAAGCTCATGCAGCTCAGGTCGCCAAGACGATGTTCATGTGGTGGGATTTGGGAGCCGATGCAGCCCCGTATTATATTTCCCTTCGAAATTGGATCGTTGATGGAAGAGCTTATCCACGCTGGTTTGGATTCTTCGGGTTCGAGGACTATATCATTGAAAACAACCGCCTGTCGATAAAGCGGTATCCGGCGTGGAATGCTTTCCAAACGGTGGCGAATACATTTTATAATCGCGATGAGTTGCGGACTCCCAGATTCAACGTGACAACCAGCCCCAAAATCACTCAAATGCGAGCGTTCGAGCGCGCTAGGCCGGACGGGCAGGAATTACTTCTCATGCTGTGGAACGAACCTGGCCAAGTACATAGCCAAGTCAGCTTGGCATCGACAGACTACCGTTATCCCGTCCGCATCTCGTTGCGCGATTTTCACGAATGGGAATCGCTTGACAACGAAATAAGTGGAGGAACAACTACACTGAAATTCCCAATCGGTCCGGAACCACAAATCGTTCGTCTTGTGAAATGCCACTAGCCATGACCAGCATTCAAAATGGAGTCGAGCGATTCTACGAATCCAATATCATCCATAATCCGCTGACATGGATGGGGATTTGGACTCCGCAGGGTTGGCGTGTTCATCGGAAACGCTGGGGGCGCGCAACACGGTTCTCAATCGATTTAAGCGGCGACGGTCGCACCACGTTTTTTCCCGAGGCCCTCCGCGATCCATCGGTGGGCCGCGTAACCTGGGGCGATGACCTTCATCTGACCGACGATGAGTTTACCGATAGTGGCATTTACCCTTGCGATCCTCGTGTCGAATATCCGATAGGACGACAGCGCTGGGCCATTTCTCATACCCTGCTCTGCTATCCTGTGGCGGATCATTCGCTCTACACCCACGAATACACCTGGGACCTCGAACGGGGGCACCTGTACACCCATTTTCGGCGACACCTTGCTGCAGAACCCGCCCGAACCGATTTCGATTCCGGCCGCTCAGTGAAAGTTGCCAATGTTCCGCTCAGCACAATGATCGAGGGAAACACTTTATACCAGTTACCTAACAGCGCGGTCCGCGGAGTTTGGGACAATCCCGACAAACTGGGACGCAACTACTACACCAAACGCGTCTACTGCCTCCTGCGCATGGCGAACGGTGTTTATGCCAAGGCCCGTTGGAAACCAGTTGTGCAATGCCACGGCTTATATGCCACGGCCCTAGATGATCCGCTTGAACTATTATTTGACCGCGACACAGGTCTCTGCCGAAATGCAGACCAATTACAGCAGCGGCTAAAGATTCCCCTCGATTCGCCCCGCCTCGGTATGGTTCGCGCGCCGCTACGGGAAGTTCTTAGCAACATTTATGAAGGCCCGATTTCCACGCCTGCTGCCGTCACTGGAACCATTACGCAATCTCAGTTAGATAAATTGACGGAACGCCTTGGTGCGCGTTTTGGGTACGGCAATGTTGGATATGCAGTGGCGAACTCTTTTGATGGACGCCGTGATGCGGCTGGCTATATTCCCGCCTTCGATTTGAACGAGAACGGAGAGATCGATCACAACGATGCCGAGATTCTGCGCGGTAATCTCGGCCGCGAGGTGCGACTCAACCTTTATCACGACGGCTATTTCGGCGGCGATTGGCTATCCACATCGTGCTGCTTGGAGCCTGAGCACCGACCCGGCACGCCGTTAATTGCCGACTACGAATACGGCGGTGGCTACGATGCCCAAAAAGGTGTCATCAACTTGCTCGATACACCGGGGCCAAACCAACCCGTCTGGGTCGAGTACAATTACGATGCGCCCGCTGAGGCAGGTGACAATAACATCCGTGTTCACTGCTATCGAGAGGAAGCGTAGAACAGTGAATAGTTCCAGTGCAAGTAAATGCCATATCGCATCATGGCGCAAGCGCTACGACGGCTGGTTCCTGAAGCAACTGCTCTCGCTGCGCTGCCGTGAGCCGCGGATAAGGTCGGGGCGCGTAATTTCCACCGATGCCGCGCGTATTCATAATGTCCGTCATCGCCGAGAGAACTCCGTAATGGTGCAATCGCGGCATGACGCGGGCCATTGCTTGCGAAAGGCCGGCAGCCAAATTCCAATCTTCGGCGAGTACCGCTCGCTTCATCTTCTTAACCCACGAAGGAAACATGGCAAACACGCCGTCCAGGTGCTGACGCATGCCGTGATGCATCAAGACGTCTACGATCAACGGCTGCGCGACGATCACGCGAAAATTGGGCCCTCCCAGTGCATCGGTCAGTGCGCGCACCTGGGCCACATCGCCGGAGCATTTGATTCCACGAATGTTGCGGTGCTTCGAAAGAGTCTCAACTGTTTCAAACGACAAACTCGTCCCCGTGCTCTGCGGCAAATCGTAAAGATACATCGGCGACCGCGACTCATCGGCCAACGCCAGATAGTATTCGATCAACAGTTCCTGCGAGAACTTCATGAAGTACGGCGCGAGGACCACGGTCACGTCGATCGGAAACTGATTGACGAAACGCAGCCGATCTCGAGTCCGCGCGAAGCTGGCGTCGCCCACACCGACAAACAGCTCACCTTTTCCGGTTACAAGTTCCGAGCTGTGCTTCACCAAATCTCGGTACGTTTCGTCGCGCAAAAGCTGCATCATTCCCATCGTGCCGGCAACGAGCACGCCGTCCATCTCGCCGGTCCATTGGTCTTCCAAATGAGAAAGAAGCCCGCGCTTATCGAGAAGCTCATCATTATCCAGCGGGGAGCCAATGGCAGCGATAAAACAAGGTTTGGACATAACAAGTCGTATTGTCGGCAAAAGGTTTCGAATGACGTCGTCGAATCTTGATCTCCCAATAAGGTGTTATTTTACGCATTTAATGAGCTAGGCCAAGGCATGGTTCGGCTATACGGATCGTAGTTATTAAGAATTGCTCCAAGAGACCAACAGCACACACTCAGCAGCGATGTTGCAAATTCCTTCCACGCCTGTTCCAGCTCCGAAATTGCACAGCAGTCATAACGAGCTATCCCCGATTCTCCGGAAGTTCACAGGCGACCAAGATCTGCCCGCCCTTGTCAAACTCTTCAATGCATGCGCCGATCAAAATGAGCACGATCAGGCGACGAACGAAGAGGAACTGCGATCCGATCTTACGCGCCCAGAAATTGACGTTCCCTCAAATGTGATTCTGGTACAAGCCGACGACCACCTACTCGGTTTCGCAGCGCTGTTGGTTCGTCCCGGCAGCCAGCAAATCGACATTGCCGTGTGGATGCAGGCCCTACCTAATGATCCCAGCAGCGTTGAGGCAAGCTTGGTTCGTTGGATCGTCGGCCGCGCCGGCGAAATATCGCGAGAAAACCAGCAACCCGTTGATGTTCTCGCATTTGTCGGTGAGCATCGGCTCCCACGTGCTGCGGCGTTCGACGTTGCTGGTTTTTCTGTTGTTCGCAAGTTTGTCGAAATGCGCTGCCGGCTGGCGAACTCGGTGATCTCGTCACCGCATTGTGAAGGCTATTCAATTCGGCCAATTGCTGGCGAGAAAGAGATACCGAATTGGGTCGCTGCCCTCAATGATTCGTTTGCTGAACAATGGCGATATCACGAATTAACAGTCGAACAAGCGATTCACTTCGCCCGCCACGACCCATGTTATCGACCGCAGGGAGATTTTGTGGCGATTAGTCCCGACGGCTCTATTGCAGGACTGTGTCAGTGCGTGATCCGAGCCAACGCTGGTCCTGCCCGCTCGCTCCCTGTAGGTCGGATAGCTTTGTTAGGCGCCCGCCCTGCTCATCGCCGAATCGGTCTTGGCTCCGCTCTTTTGCGCACTGGCTTACGCTGGCTGCAAAATCAAGGAATTAACGAAGCCTCACTCGGCACTGACGCCAACGATTTGGGAAGCGCCATGTCACTCTATCAAAGGACAGGTTTCGAGGTGATCCATCAGCGTCATGCATATCGGCTTCGCATCGATCAAGACAAGACTTAATTCTCGCTTACTGCGGGCGATTTGCGATTCGTAGAATTGCAACGCTCGATTCTTGAGACTGAATCATGAAGATCCACATTATCGACTGGGCCATACTTGCAATCGGTTTCCTTTTCTATTTGGGCTGGGCCATCTATCTCAACAGCAAATGTCGTAGCGTTGACGACTATCTCGTCTCAGGACGCAAAGTGCGCGTGTGGCTGGGATTGGGGGCAGGCATCGCCGGCGAGATCGGTCTGATCTCGATCGCCGCCATGTGCGAGCAAGGCTACCAGCACGGCTACTCCTTCGTGCTGATTAACCTCCTATCGATTATTATCGTGGTGCCACTTTTCGGCGTCTATGGTTTCGGGATCGAACGATTCCGCGCGACGCGCTGCACGAGCCTACCCGAGTATATCGAAATGCGCTATACCCGAAATTTGCGAATCACCGTGGGAATTATCAATTGTTTCGCGGGAGTGCTGCAAATGTGTATCTTTCCTATCGGGGGAGCGATCTTCTTGAGGCAGATATTGGGGGCTCCTCTGCATGTCGCAATCGCCGGCTATGACTTTCGCACCGATGTGTTAATCATGGCCATACTACTACTGTGCCCGTTCATTTTTACTACGCTGGGGGGCTATGCAACATTAATTGTCACCAATTTTTTCCAGGGGGTGTTCATTGTTTTCGTGATGACTTGGCTACTCGTCCATGTCGTCTCGCACGCAGGCGATCCTCCGAATTTCGTGGCAGGGCTACAATCCGTATGGACTGGCATGGAGAACCGGTTACAGGAAGCATCAGTCAACCCGTTTGTGGATAGTCCCGATGCGTACGGTTTGGAATGGTTCCTTTTTCTTAACGTAATGACGATTTTGCTGCAATTTTCCTTTGGGCCATACTTGCAGCAATATGCCTCGATGGATCGGCCGAAGACTGTTTCCCGATCTTACCTGCTGAGTGTGGTTTTTGGATTCGGAAGGGCGCTGATTATCATAGGCCTCGGCGTGGCGGCCGTTGCAGCCATCGGTAAGACTCAACCCTCACCCGGTCAATTAACGGAAGCTGAATGGGCCAACTTCGCAACTCCCTACTATCTGCATCAGGTTGGCATGCCAGTTGTGCTGACGGGCCTCGTTTTGTTGGCTCTGTTGTTCGCCGACGTCTCACTCACCGACAAGTACATGCTCAGTTGGGCAACTTCGATCGTGAACGACTGCATTCAGCCATTCCGCAAGCAGCCGTTCACACCGCGACAGCAAATACGCATGGTTCGCATAACAATCACTTCTCTCTGTATTTTATTCTTCCTATTTGGGCTTATTTATAAACCAGGAATGGCCATATGGAGCTATACTTGGCTGCTAGCCAATTTGATTGGTGGTTCGGGAATCGTCGTTTTGCTAGGAATGTATTGGCCCGGTGCCAAGTCTATTGGAGCTTATGTTTGCATCGCCATTTGTGTCGTCGTACCGTTATGCGATGTAATCGCTCGCCAAGCCATTGCTCATTTCAATGCCACTCCACTTCCTTGGACGCCCGAACGTACTGGCTTGTACACTTATCTCGCCGGCGCTGCACTCATGATTATTTTCTCTCTATTATCTAATGAACAATCAAAGTATTGGGACCTGGGAAAAGCGGTCCGCGAACAAAATCTAACCGCTGAGGAGTAATGTGTGATTGCCTTCATTAAATTCAATTCGCAATGGACCGCCTGGTCAGCATTTACCTTTTGGATGGTTGTGGTGAGTATTATCATCACCTTGGGATTTACCGTGGTAGTGTTTTTCGGTGGATTAGGCGACCTACGCTTTCTACTGCAAAGCATGAATCAAGAGAAGGACACATTGACCGATGACGCATCAACGGGGAAAGACTGCGGGGGGAACCGGCAAGCTTAATCTCGTACGGACGGCGAACGTGGTCGCAGTCCCTTTTTTCGCGCGGTCGGAGGTTGTCGAGAATCTCGGTCAACCATCCCGATTCAAAATATAAAAGGAGCTCCTAGAGCCATGTTCCAAACAATCCACGGGGAAAGTGTTCCGCTCAGCCATTTGCCATTCAGTCCTGCCGTAAAGGTTGGAAAATTCGTTTTTGTTTCCGGGCAGGCTTCCGTCGACGACATCGGTCAAATTGTGAAAGACACGTTTGCCGGCGAGATGCGCAGATCCTTCCAGAATTTGATCAAAGTTCTTGCCGGTGCGGGACTTACTCTACAAAATGTGTGTAAGGTGACCTCTTATGTAGGCCGAGCAGAAGATCTGGCGGAATACAACGCGATCTACAAGGAGTACTTCCAAAATCCTTATCCGGCTCGAACGACATTAACGGGTTGCCTTGGTAACGTGCTCAAATTCGAAATTGATGTAGTGGCGGTGATATCATAGAAAAAATGCCAAATTGAGATGCACCTTTCCGAGAAGTCCGAAGACGTCCTGCTTGCGATTGATGACGGTAATTTAGTAGGCGGGACATCGTGACAAGCACCGGTTATCGACGGCGTGACGATAGTGCAACACTTCGTCTGTAAATAATTATGACTTTGTTTAGGCGGGTTGCGGGGTTGTCTTCGAGAGGTAGCGTTTCTCAGTTTGCCACTTTTCGTCCACTTCCATCAGCACCGCGGTGGCGAGACGGAGCAGGGAAGCTTCATTGGGGAATAATGTCGCCACGCGAGTGCGACGCTTAATTTCACGATTGAGTCGTTCCAGACCGTTGTTCGTCCACAGTCGGCGGCGATGCTCGACCGGGACGTCGAACACGGTCAGTCCCTCCGGTACGTTTTCTTCCAGCCAACGCGCGAGCTTTGGCGCCAGCGGATGGTACTTCTTCACCATCAGCTCCAGCAAACGCTCTGCTTCCACGCGGTTCGCGGCGTTGAACACCGCCCGCAGATCGGCGCTGGCCGCGCTCGGCGACAGGTAACGTTCTAAGTATTGCGCAGATTGTTTGGGCAGCCCCTGCTTGGTAGGAATTGAGTTGCATTCATTCCCCCCACCAAGCGAAGGAGACTGCCACGATGGCCAGTGTCGTGCAGAACATCATTCGTGTCGACGAGGACGAGGTTCGGATTCATGTGGAGGAGGTGGTGCGGAGGAGCGTCGAAGAGACGCTCAATGGCCTGTTGGACGCGGAAGCGGAGCAGTTCTGCCGAGCCGCACGCTACGAACGCACCGCGGACCGGGTGGACACGCGGGCCGGCTCGTATGAGCGGAAGCTCATCACGAAGGCCGGCG
>JAKOXH010000040.1 GCA_029781135.1 Planctomycetota bacterium | reverse complement strand
AGCCGTCCGTGATCCTTTAGTAGCTTTGCTTGCAGTAACCATTCCAGCGACCACGTATGTACTTCATTACTACTGACGCTACAATTCGTCCTTGAACGCATGGCCTCCTCCTTGGAAATGAACTCGTTGACACAAGTCATTTACAAAAGGGGCCTTGCGTTCACCTATACCAACTCATCAGAACTTGGAACTACTGTCATTTGAACTTCGTCATTCGACAACACAAATCGTTTCCAACGTCGGATCGCTCGCGTAGGGGTTGGCCCCGGCCGCCAACAGTTGCTGACACACGTCGAGCGTATCCTGTGATACTACTTCGCCGGGCATTAGCAGCGGAATCCCCGGTGGATAAAACATAACCATTTCCGCACATGTTCGGCCAGCCGCCGCCGTTCGAGGTACAACCGCTTGAGGGGCCAGCGCCGCCTCCCGTGGCGTCATTGCCAACGGCGGAATGGGTGGTTGAAGTAGGTTGGTCGAAAGTTGAGAGTTGAAGGTTGAGGGTTGTGATTCTGGCCCTTGACCCTCGACCCTCGACCCTCGACCAGCCGCAGCCACCTCTCTCAATCCTTCCAACAACCGCCCCCGCGCCGCCGCATCATCGTTCGGACTCAAAATATAAACCACGCTGAACTGGTCGGCCATTTCGTCTTCCACTTGATACTGCGTACGCAGAAAGCGTTCCACTTCGTAACCGTTCCAGCCGGCTTCACTTACGTTCACGATCAATCGCAACGGATCTTGCTGGTGACCAGCCAGCCGCGCGTCGTTTTCCACGCGATACACCCGCATTCCACGGATCGCATCGATTTCGTTCGCTAGATTCTTCGCATCCTCGACCGCCGTGGCAAACAGTTCCCGTCCATTGCGCGCCAAATGTCGCCGCATCACATCTAGCGACGCCAGCAACAAGTAGCTTGGACTGGTGGTTTGCAGAAAGTTGAGCGCGTGCTGAACTCGCTCCGGCGCAATCAACGACTTGCGTCCGACATGCAACTGCGCGGAGCCAACCAGCGAACCTAATGTCTTATGGCAACTCTGAATCGCTAAATCTGCACCGCATTCCAGTGCCGAAGTAGGTCCGCCGAGCCGAGGCGGACCTGATGCCTGCTCTGGTGCCGCTCGGCTCGCGGCACCTACTTGGGGCAAAAAACAAAAATGCCCGCCATGGGCTTCATCAATAATGACCGGCACGCCGCGCGCATGGCACACGTCGGCGACACCTTCGAGATCGCGCGCCAATCCATAATAGCTCGGCCGCGTGAGTAGCACCGCCGCCGGTTTCGGCTCTGCATCGAGCGCCCTGGCAACTGATTCGGCCGATACGCCGAGCGCACCGCACTCGACGAGCACATCATGCTGCGCAAACCGGGGCACCGCGCCCGAAAGCACGAGTCCAGCCACGACCGAACGATGCACATTCCGCGGCAACACCACGGTTCCACCAGGCGGCACAGCCGCAAGCAACGAAGTGGCCACGCCCAGTGTCGAACCAGCCGTAAGAAAGAACGTCGATTCGGCACCGAACAAATCGGCCGCCAAGGCCTGGGCCTCGCGCACGCAACCGGTGGGATGGAACGTGTTATCGGTGGCCGTCATGGCCGGCAAGTCGAGCGCAAGGCCCGACCTGCCGACCAACTCGGTTACTTCAGGGGCGGTAAAGCGGCCGCCCTTATGACCTGGCGTGTGGAAGCCGTAGATTCCGCCCCGCGCGTAATTCGTGAGCGTCTCGAAAATCGGAGCCCGCTCATGATCGACGCGGCTCGTCACTTTCCGCCAACCTCCACCATGATCGTCGAGCCGTTCTGTTCGGCCGACTTGGTGCGCTTCGACTTGCCATTGCCATTCGTGTGGCCGTTGGTTTCGACTTCGACCTCGACCTTACCAACGCGATCGATCCGCAGCGGCTGCATCGGCCGGGCCAATGTCGACGGGGCGACGCCCGCCTTCATCGCCGACAAAATGCCGGCCGCCTCATAATAGTTGGCGGCGTAGTGCAACTGCCCCGGCCGGAACGGCAGAGCCCGCAGGTCGTTCTTCATGAGGTTCGTGTTGTTGCGAACCGCCACGACCGGAATGCCCTGTTCCACCGCGGCCAGCGTCGGCAAGCCCACGCAGCCATCCGGAATCACGAGCGCCGAAACGTCTTCCGCCGTCATGATCGACGGATCGTACACGCCCGACGGATTCAGCATGACCTGCGGGGCTCGATTCAGGCCCTTCAGCACGCAGAACAAGTAGGTGGTCGAAATCACCTCGGCCGCCTTCCGCGGTTCCACGACGCCCCAGCTTTCCGTCCGCAGCGCTTCGCTGCTCATCGTCGGGGCGTGAGCACTCGGCACGTCGAGCACGGTCGAAATGAGGTGCGTGAGAATCGCCTCGACGCCGCCCCACGGGTTCGGGCCGCCTTCGCCAAAGTACGAGCGATGTAGCTCGACCGTGTCGATGTGCGGCGTAATCCGCGTGGCCAGCGCCACCGCATCGTACGTGTCGCGCCGATCCTTGAGCAGGTCGAGCAAATGGCTCAGCCGCTCGACACGACCTGTCACGCGGCCGGAATCCGAAACGCCGGTCTGCATGAACAACTCTTGTTCCAGCACGACGACTTCGCTGATATCCATGCCCAGCGTCGCCCGAGCGCCTTCCGCGCAGTTGATCGTTTGGTCGACCACGTTTGGCGCATCGTGCCGATTTTCAGTCACCAAGAGCACGCGGTTCTGGCGGATCTTCCGCAGACCGACCGTGCCCATGAGCAACCGGCAAATGAGGCTGCCTTCCACGTACAGGCAGTTCTCGGTCTGCTCGTTGACGTCGGAAGCGTTGACCACGTTCGGGTGCAACACGAGTTGGTCGCACACTCGCGCGAGCAGCCGGGCCGCCGGCGTGGCATCGCCCGCGTGACCGCCGATCGCGCAATCGACGCCCGTCGGAATTAACATCACGGCGTTGAACGCATTCGTCCGCGCATGCCGGCGTTGCCGGTAATCGAACACGCAGGCTTCCGAGTCATCCGAGCCGTAAATCTTGGGTTCCACCGCCTCGATTTCGCACTGATGGCCACCCCGGCCCTTGCCCGTCACCGCCACGCGCAGCGGCGTCACGCCCGTGCCGAACGCTGCGTCGGTAGCGTCTTTCAGCGTGGCCAGGGGCGAACGGCCGTTGAACAAGTGGCGAACGGTTAGTTGTTGCGAAGAAACTTTCATCTATGCAGAGCTCCTAAAGTAAAATTGGTTCCTAATGGCTTCCCGGCGAGCCGGGTCGTCCCCGACCCCGGAATGGAGCGTCTCGGCTAGAAATCGGCCTTTTGGTCGGTCGCCTAAGCGACCTTCCGGCTTCCTGCTGGAATGCGAAATCAGCTTTGACCAAAGAGCGAACAAGACGGCCGCCGAACGTTCGGCAGCCCCGCGGCAGAGAGAGCCGTCATCTACAAAATGACAGACTCTGTAGTGAGAAAATCAACGACGGATGTGGTCGCGCCAGCCACACAGGCACGGGGCAACCGGGATGTGAAGCGTCTCCCAAGTGAGCGACGGACGCCGAAACGGGCGAACCGACCGGAGCCGGCGCCGCAGCTTCAACATGCCGATGGTGAGAGCAAAGTTCATCTTGCTTGCTGCCACTCCCGCCGGCCCGGCCGGCGGCGAAACTTGAAAAATTCTTCTTCCTATCAATCGGTCGGCGAAGCCAACAACTTCGAGAATACTTCGCGCTGCGAAATTCTACAATGCCCAGCTAGCAGGTAAAGGTCAGTTTTTCCTCCAAACCGAAAATTCAGTGAGAAATTTTTCCGCCGCGATGCTTGATGACGACCGAGCGATGCATGATGCTCGATGGCAATTCACGGTGACGCGCCTCGCACCGCGCTCAGCAGCCTCCACCGACTAACGTTCGGCGGCTCGCCGATAGCCGTTCCTGTCCTTCAACTCTCAACTCTCAACCCACAAACTTCATCTTTCCCTGTCCCCCGTCCCCTATATCCTGTCCCCTCCCCCATGCCCCTCCTCACCTCCCACCAAGTCCTCGACATCCGCTTCCCCACGTCCGAGTCGCTCGATGGCTCCGACGCCATGCACACCGACCCCGACTACTCAGCCGCCTACGTCATCCTCCGCACGAACCAACCCGGCCTCGAAGGCCACGGCCTCACCTTCACCTGTGGCCGCGGCACGGAAATCGTCGCAGCCACCGCCGATGTGCTCTGCCGCATGCTCACCGGCACAAGCCTAGATAGCATCACGCAAGATTTCGCCGGCTGGTGGCGACGTCTCACCAGCGACAGCCAACTCCGCTGGATCGGCCCGGAGAAGGGCGTCATCCACCTGGCCACCGCCGCGGTCGTGAACGCCCTGTGGGATCTCTGGGCCAAAGTCGAAGCGAAGCCGCTGTGGAAACTCCTTGCCGACATGCCGGCCGAACAGCTCGTCTCGACGATCGACTTCCGCTACCTCGCCGACGCCCTCACCCCCGCCGAGGCCCTCGCCATCCTCAAAGCGAACGACCCGACCCGCAACGAACGGGAAGCCGAACTCCACCACACCGGCTTCCCCGCGTACACCACTTCGACCGGCTGGCTCGGCTACCCCGACGAGAAGATCATCCGCCTCGTTCGCGAAGGCATCGCCGCCGGCTGGAACCATTTCAAAATCAAAGTCGGTGCCAACCTGGAAGACGACCGCCGCCGCGCCGCCCTCGTGCGCCGCGAAATCGGCCCCGACCGCAAACTCATGGTCGACGCCAATCAAATTTGGGACGTCCCCACCGCGATCGACCACATTCGCGCTCTCGCCGAGTTCAACCCGTGGTGGGTCGAAGAGCCTACGTCGCCCGACGATGTCGTCGGCCACGCCGCGATCGCCCAAGCTGTCGCCCCGATCGGCATCGCCACCGGCGAGATGTGCCAGAACCGCATGATCTTCAAACAGCTCATGCAGTTGGACGCGATCCGCTTCTGCCAACTCGATAGCTGCCGCCTCGGCGGTATCAACGAATGCCTCGCGGTGATGCTGCTCGCCAAACGGTTCGACATCCCCGTCTGCCCGCACGCCGGCGGCGTCGGCCTGTGCGAGCACGTGAACCACCTCATCATGGTTGATTATATTCGCATCGGCGCCAGCCTTGAAAACCGCGTGGCCGAGTACGTCGACCACCTGCACGAACACTTCGAACACCCGGTGGTAGTGAGAAACGCCCGCTACCTGCCCCCCACCGCCCCGGGCTACAGCATCACGATGAAATCGACCAGCCTCCGCGACTACGCGTTTCCCCAAGGCCCCGTGTGGCAGCGGAAGCTCTCCCCGTAGCCGAGTCTCTCCGAGATTCGGACGGAGCAGAGTCGCGTCCTCCCGGCAAGTATCGCCAACTGGCACATGCCACCCGCGCCCTATCTGCGTCTCGGAGAGACGCAGCCACATGTAGGCGAGTCTCGTCGAGACTCGCACCAGCCCGCGTAACTCGCCCGTGCCACTGGCGGGCTGACCTCACCAAGCCGCGACCGGTGGTCGTGGGGCGGAAGTGGCACCCAGCGCGCGGGGATGTCCCGTAGGACGGACATTCCTGTCCGTCCGTACTGCGGAGCCAAAACCGGACGGACAGGAATGTCCGTCCTACAAGAGGTCGTCATTCCCCCCTTCCCCTTTCGCTTCACCTCACCATCGGCGTCACCCGCGCCGCCGTGACATGGGCCCGGTTGAACTCGGCAATGAACCCGCGATTCCCAACCACGCCCACGCGGCGCCCTAAATACGGCTGAAGGTTCACGTCGGGCGACGGCGTGACGAACGACAGCACCTGGCCATGTTCATCCACGAGCGCGAACTGCGGTGCGCCCGGCCGCCGCGATACCACCGGCCGCAGAATGCCTACGGCATCATACTGGCCGCTACCGGCTGCTGGCGTTGCGCCCGGCACCGGCGTCACGGGCGGCTGACCTACCTGGGCAAGTGTGGTCGCCGGAGCATTGGTCCGCCGGCCGATCGCGCCGAAGCGGGCGATCTTGCCGAGCGTGTTCTGCGCCGCCTCACGCTCGGCCGGCGTTTGAGCACGCGCGAGCAACTGAGCCGCATCCCGTTCTAATCGCTCCGTGTTCCACAAGTTCACGGGCGCCGAGGCCATCCGCGATAACCGCACTTCCACCGCCGCCAGTTCGTCCTCGAACGTCGTCGCCGCGCCGGCATTCGCCGTCGGCGGCAATCGACGGGTGTTCGCTTCACTATTCGCCGAACTCGGCAACGGGTTTGTTGAAGGGGCTGGAGAAGTTGCCGGAGGCAAGCTGGCGCTGGGTGTTGCTGGTGACGTTGGGCTGGCTGCTAATTCGGTTGGAGCACTGCTGGGCGAGCCAGCAGTGGCACCTGGCGATGCTGTTGGTGTCGCACCCGGCGGTGACGCAGCCGGTACAGCTTTGGCATCCGTCGCTGCAGCCTTCGGTGGGGCTGCATCGGCCGGGTGGGATGACTTCCAATCAGTTGGCGTGGTGCTCGGCATCAGCGGCGGCGGCACAACGTCCGTCGTCGGCAACGGCACCGCATTCTTGGCCGGTTCGGTCGCGGGCACCGGCGACTCCGCGGACACGGTGCGAATCGGTCCTGCGCGTTCCACAAGCGCCGACTGGATCCAACGAAACTCGCCCGCCGGCGGGGCGATCTTATACCACGTCTCGCCGCCAAAATTATCTTCGCCGAGAACTTCCACCAGTTCGCCTTTCTTCAAACGGATCTGAGCCGCGTTATGCTGATCACTCAACCGGCTGCCGATTCGCGAAGCGACGCCATCGCTCTGGATCTCACCTAGCCCACCATCCTTTATCTTGAGCTCGCGGCTGGAAACCCAACTAAAGCTGTTTACCGTCGGCCGAATGCCTAACCATCCGCCGGCTTTCTCCTGATAGACCTCGACGACATCGCCTACAGCCAACGAATCGGTCGGGTAGAACTTCTCACCCGGCCCGCTGTGAACCATCGCGCCCGACGCCACGACGCGGGCTTCGTACGGAGCAATCTCAACACCGAAGGTTTGCGTACCATGCGCGGTCAGCAATATCCAACAGACGGCCGCGAAACAGCAGCAACGTCGATGAGAAGCAAATGGAGAAGTCATTTTGGCGCTCCACGTCGCAAGCGCGACAATGAGCCGCAGAATATATGGAGACAAACGCGCTGGCTTGTAGTGGAAAGCTGCTAGCCGTTCAAGATCACAGCCCGCCAGCAACGCTTGCTGGGCAATTTCGGCCAACGATGTTAGGATGGAGTTAGTGCTAGCGTAGCTGGGTGTTACGCTATTAAGAAAATTTGCCGCGCTTGGGTGCGACTGAATCGTTTAACCCGGAGCCAACGGCGACGGACGCACTGTACGCACAACGCCGTCGCCGCTGGTTCCCGGTTAAACGAAAACGCCTCAATCCTGGCCGCGAGATGTATAAGCAACACCTGCCTGAGGCGCGGTCACCTTAGGTCTTACGATGCAATTAACCCATCTTGGCCCCTACGTGATCGAAAAGCCGCTAGGCAAAGGCGGGATGGGAACGGTGTATGCCGCGAACGATCCGCAAACCGGGCAGCAGGTGGCGATCAAGGCGTTATCACCCCATCTCGCGGCGGCCGAAGGGTTTCGCGAGCGGTTTGAGGCCGAAATCGAATCGCTCAAAACGCTGCGGCACGACGGCATTGTCCGTCTCTTTGGTTACGGCGAGCAAGATGGCGTGCTCTTCTATTCCATGGAACTCGTCGATGGCATCAGTCTAGAGGAAGAACTTCGTGCGGGGCGCCGGTTCAATTGGCGAGAAGTGTCGAACATCGCGATTCAAGTCTCGCTGGCGCTCAAGCACGCGCACGACCACGGCATCGTGCACCGCGATATCAAGCCGGCGAATATCTTGCTCACGAAAGACGAGCGGGTGAAGCTTGCCGACTTCGGCATCGCGCGGTTGTTCGGCATGACGTCGCTCACCACGGCCGGCGGCGTGTTGGGGACGGCCGATTATATGTCGCCCGAGCAGGCCGATGGTCGGCCCGTTACCGCACGCTGCGACCAATACAGTTTGGGCGGCGTGATGTACGCACTCTTGGCCGGTCGGCCGCCGTTCCGGGCGAAGAACTTGCCCCAGATGCTGCAACTACAGCGCTTCGCCAACCCCGAACCGGTGCGGCGGTACGCACCGGATACACCCGAGCAGCTCGAAGGCGTGATCATGCAACTGCTTGCCAAAGAGCCGTCGGCGAGGTTTCCCAACACGCAGGTTCTCGCGCGGCACTTGCAGGCGATGGTCAATGCCCTCACGCGCCCGGCGGCGGACGACTTCGCACTTGCGCCCGAATCACCAAACCTCAAGCGGTTGGGAGATGTTGGCGCGTCGATTTCGTCGGCCGCGACGCAAGCCGACCCAACAAGTAGCCCAGCAACAAACGGCATTGGCCAAGGCGGCGAAAGCTCTTTCTATCACGCCTCGACATCGCAAAACGCGATCACCCTAGGCGCAGAAGACAGCGCGGCACGCGAAAATCTGCGGAGCGTGAGCATCCAGTTGCTGCCCGATCAGGCCGCACCAGTTTCGCAAGCAGTCGAGCGGCCGACGCGATTCACAACCGTTGAGGAAGAAGAGGCAGCGCGCAGTGCGCAGCAACAGAAGTCGTGGCTGCTCATCGCCGCACAACTCGTTACCGTCGTGGCGATCTTGGGGCTCGTCGCTGGAGGCTTTGCGTATTTGTCTCGTCCGGTTCCCGCCGATAAATTGTATGCCACGATCATGTCGCGAGTCGCTAGCGAAGATGAAGCGTCGCTCGGCAAAGTCGAGAATGAAGTCCATGATTTCCTGAAGCGGTTTCCCGACGATGCCCGCGCGAACGAGCTACGCGGTTATCAAGAACAAATTGAACTCGACAAACTGGAGCGGAAGCTGCAGCGTCAGGCCCGTGGCGGTTGGGCGATCAATACGACGCTCTTGCCTGCGGAGCGACTGTATTTGGAAGCCTTCAGCTTGGCGGCAACCGAACCGGAACGATCGCTAACGCTATTGAAGTCCCTCGTGGATCTGTACGAAGCTGCGCCGTCGCCGGATGCCGGCGATCAAGCGAAATCACCGGTTGCGAGGAAAAAGATCGGAGAGCGAGCGGCCGCCGATCGCACGGCCGATGTCGTCCAATTGGCGCGGCAACGCGTCGAGTCATTGACCAGCGAAGTCGCGAAGCAGCATGAGCAGCAACTGGTCTCTCTTAACGAGCGGCTGGTGGCGGCCGAGCAATTGAAATCTACGAAGCCCGAACAAGCGGCTGCGATTTGTCGCGCCATTGCGAATTTGCACGAGAATGACAAATGGGCAGCGGCGGCGGTTGCGAAAGCGCGCAACGTGCTAGCGGCGATCGATAAGAAATAGGACAACGACAAAACAAGATATTTTGACTGGGAACGGTGGGCCGTGCCCACGCTACGGCATAAGCAATGAAACACGATCGAAGCCACGCCATTTTTGAGCAAGCAAAACGGTTGATGCCGGGTGGCGTCAACAGTCCAGCCCGAGCGTTTGGTGGTGTTGGCGGTGAACCAATTGTCGTAGAACGCGGGGAGGGAGCGTATCTATGGGACGTCGACGGCAATCGTTACATCGATTATGTCGGCTCGTGGGGGCCGCTGATTCTCGGGCATGCCCATCCAAAAGTCGTGGCGGCGATTGAAACGGCCGCACGTCGCGGTACGAGTTTCGGTGCTCCGACGGCGGCTGAAAACGAACTCGCGCAGCTGATCATTGATGCCGTCCCCGGCATCGAGAGAGTGCGGCTCGTCAGCTCGGGCACCGAGGCCACGATGAGCGCGATCCGGCTCGCGCGTGGATACACGGGTCGCGACGTGATCGTAAAGTTCGCCGGCAATTACCATGGACACGTCGATAGCTTGCTCGTGGCGGCCGGTAGTTCGGCCGCAACGCTTGCCGTGCCGAATTCGCCCGGCGTAACTGTCGGCACGAGTCGCGATACGCTCATGCTGCAATACAACGATGTAATCGGACTGACGCAGGCTTTTGCTGATCATGGAAATCGTATTGCCGGCGTCATCTTCGAACCAGTCGTTGGCAACATGGGCGTCGTCGTGCCGATCGACGAATTCCTAAAGGCGCTCCGCGCGCTAACCCGCGAAAACGGGGCACTGTTGATTTGCGATGAGGTGATGTCCGGGTTCCGCGTGGCCTATGGTGGTGCCCAAGAGCGCTTCAACATCGAACCCGATCTCACAACGTTGGGCAAGATCGTCGGCGGCGGCTGCCCGGTCGGTGCCTACGGCGGGCGGGCCGAAATAATGGATCACGTGTTGCCAGCGGGCAAAGTCTTTCAGGCGGGCACCCTGAGTGGAAACCCGCTAGCGACGGCGGCTGGTTGCGCGATGCTGCGGCTGCTGCGCGATGAGCCGCCCTACGAAAAACTGGAAAGGCTGAGCGCCCGCCTTGCCGATGGTCTGCACCAAGCCGCGGTCGACGCGGGTGTGCCGCACCAAATCGCGCGGGCCGGCAGCATGATGACGCTGTTCTTCACCGAGAAGCCAGTGACAGATTGGCCGTCGGCGAGTCGTAGTGACACAAAGCGGTTTAGCCGCTGGTTCTGGGGTATGCTGGACCGCGGCGTGTATTTTCCCTGCAGCCAGTTTGAGGCATTATTTGTCTCGGCAGCACACGCCGAAACAGATATCGACGCGACCATCGCGGCAGCAAGGGAAGTGCTAGGGGGTATCTAATCACCCAAGTTTCGGGTGTGCGACTGAAGCCCTCACTGAGCGAACGGCCTTCCGCGGGCGACTTCCAAATCGCCGAACACTTAAACTCAAGTGTAGCCTCGGTCTCCATGGCGAATCTTATTGCGTCATGTGCACTCGGCGACTTACAGTGGAACGGTGTTGCCAAAGTATTGCTATTTTATGCATGTGCGCGTTCTGTGTGCGAACGAACCGTGATGGATCAAAAACAGCTAAATCTATTCGTCATCGAAAACCACGACCAACTGTATCACCTATGGTCGCAACAAAACGCTCGCAACTTACGCGTGTGCCATATCGATTTTCACTGCGATTTGCGCGGGATGCTAATCAATCATGCCAAGCACGTTGCGTACAAAATTCCCGATGTGCGCAGCGGCGTGGACATGGGCAACTTCCTTTCCCACGCCATTGCGGAGGGAAGGATCGACGCCATCAGATGGATTCATGGAACCCCTGGCGGCAGAAGCTGCGACGTTAATACCGTAAAATACACGGAGGACTTTACGTCGTTGCCCTACAATCTAGCGATCCGTCTGAATCGCTTGTCGCCTATACCGCTGGAGTATTCTGTTTGCGAAATAGATGCCTGGCCTGGTCCGTTGCCTGGTGATTTCCTCGACATCGATTGGGATGTATTTGCGGAACGAGAAGTGCCTCGGGCCGAATTGGAGCAACGGGTCGAAGTGTTCTTCTCAAAAAAGCTTTCCGTGCCATTGTCGGGTATCTCCGTGTGTTATTCGCCCTCGCACAGTCACGACACGCGCCAACAATTTGAGCATTTTGTGGAGCGGCTTAAAGAACTGTATCTTGCCGCGCGCATCAATGTCCCGGAAGAACGGCGTCGGTCTAATGTCCCAGTGCACCGACGCTTGATTCCTCCAGCTATTTATAATCCGCTACGATCGGTATACTACGCCTGCCGCCTTTGGCTGAAGCGGCGGGGAATTTACTAATGCCGAGAGGAAATCCGAGCCGGCTATCAGGTTAAAGCGGATGTTTTTCTTCCGCGGCGCTCGCGCGGTAGTAATTGGGCGCAAGTCGCCAGAGATCGTCGCGCTGGCCTGTTTGATAAGCGCGCCACGCAACGTGTCCCACAGCTTCGGACATGGGTTGCCAGGTTTCCGGAGGCGTCGTTACGACATTGCCTCGCAGCCGTTCTGCCAGTCGATTAAGTGCGGGGCCGGTTACACACTCATCCGCCTTCAGGCTTTCGAGCCAGGCGTCTTGCGGGATGATGAAAGTCGCTCGTTCTAACTCATATTTGCCGTTTTGCCCGAAAACGTACTTAGCGGCGAACAGCTCCTGACGCTGGGCATCCATAATCGTCCACAGCGACTTCATGGTCGCAGGTGCTTGGGCGGCGAGCACATCGAGCGTGTTGACGGCGATGACCTCGGCTCCTACCGCATACGCCAAGACTTTTGCGGTTGTTACACCGATCCGCAAACCGGTGAATGAACCGGGGCCAACCGTAACCGCAACGAGGTCGATTGAATCCGGCGTCCATCCCGTGTTCTCGAGCAACCGCTTCAACGTGGGGGCAAGTGCCTCGGCCGTTCGTTGAGCCGCGGTAAGGCTGTTTTGGCCGACGAGTTCGAGTTCCACACCGCGCGGGCGGCCCCAAAGTGTGGCCATGGATCCGTCTCGGCCAGAGGTTTCGAGGGCCAAGATTCTGCGGGCTTCGTCCATCCTCCCAAGGTTGCCTAACCGCTACGCGACTGCAAGTGGCAGCGCAAAATCTGGCGGTTACCGGGCAGAAAGTCATACGTATCAACTGCTTACCGCTTGACCCGCGCCGACGAGACTTTTAGACTAACCAGACTACCTACATTTTGGTGACGGTATACCATTTCCTGTCGTCTTGCGTCTCAATTTTTCCTCTGTGCCGAAGCGAGCCGTGAATTGAAACGGGCAATCATCAGTGATATTCACGGCAATCTGGAGGCGCTCCAGGCCGTTCTTGCCGACGCACGCGATCAAGGCGCGGACGAGGTCTTTTGCCTCGGCGATATCATCGGCTATGGTCCCAACCCTTGCGAATGCTTGGACCTGGTGATTGAACGTTCGCGGGTGTGCCTGTTGGGCAACCATGACCAAGGGGCGTTGTTCGATCCGGAAGGCTTCAATACGGGTGCGGAACGCGCGATCTTCTGGACCCGCGACCAGCTCGAGGGTTCGCGGGGAGATCGAACGGCGATCGACCGTCGCTGGGACTTCTTGGGTGCCCTGCCCCGCACGTACCGCGATACCAAATGGATGTACGTGCATGGCTCACCGCGGAACCCCGTGAACGAATACGTTTTTCCGGAAGATATTTACAACCAAAAGAAGATCGAGAAGCTTTTCAATCTCGTGGAGTTTGGCTGCTTCCAGGGCCACACTCACGTGCCGGGCGTGTTCACCGAGAGCCGCAACTTCATGACGCCCGATGAGTTGGGATACGTCTATCGGTACGAGCAGCAGAAGTTCATGTGTAATGTCGGGTCGGTCGGCCAGCCGCGCGACGGCGACCCGCGACCTTGCTACGTGCTCCAGGAAGATCAGCAGCTTTCCTTTCGTCGCGTCGAGTACGATCCGACCGTTACCGCCAACAAGATCTACAATATCCCCGATCTCGACGACTTCTTGGGCGATCGAATCAAACAGGGGAGATAGCGGCGGAGTCCGTTATCGAAAGTGCGTCATCTGCCGCAAGAGTGATTGCCAGATGACGAATACGAATTAATTCGTTGAGCAGTGGTCTTTGCAGTAGGCGAAGCCGCCAGTTCGCGACACACAAGGAAATCAAGAATTGGACCAACGACGATTCATCGCGTTTCTGCTGATGTCGATGGGACTGATGCTGTTATTCAATCGCATCTTTCCACCACCGCCAGCACCGCCACAGCCGCCGGCGGCCGCCGGTGCGGCCGACAAGGGACAGGCCAAGCCTGAAGCCGAAGCCAATGGCAAAGCGGCTGATCAAGCGAAAGATGCCGCGAAGCCGGTTGCGCCCGCTGGTCCACTGCCCGAAGTGGCGGCCGCGAGCACGCCGACTCAATACGTAACACTCGGTTCGCTGGATATAAACAGCGACTTCCGGATGCTGGTCACGCTAACCAATGCCGGGGCCGCGGTGCGGCGCGTGGAAATGGCGAGTTCACGGTTTCGCGATCAGCACGATTGGAGCGGTTATCTCGGCGAACTTGAACTGAAAGACACTCGCGGCGGCGTACAGGTGCAGGTCGTCGGTGCGGGCACGCCAGCGGCCAACGCAACCTCCCAAGGCAAACCCGCGCCAATCGCGCCAGGTGACGTGATCGTCGGCATCGGAAACCCACAGACGGTGGAAACGAAGAGCGTTGATGATTTTCGGCGTGCTCTCGCTGCTACCGAACCGGGCAAGGACCTTGTGCTCCAAGTTCGCCAGGGGGAAGCGCCGGCTCAGTCCCGCGAAATTCATCTGGTACGCAAGCCGCTCGCAGTGTTACGCCCGGAACTCGAAAATTACACGATGCGCGATGTGCCGGTGCCGGCCGATTTCCTGGACCGGCCCTCATTCTTGATGGCGCTCGCTGCGTTGGATGGCAACTCACTGACAAAAGACGAAGCGGGTAAGCGACTCGCGAACCTGCTGGAAACCGGCAATTGGGAATTGACGGCCCACGATGCGTCTTCCGCCACGTTTCGCCGCGTTCTGCCCGAGCTAAAGTTTGAGATCACCAAGCAATACAAACTGGTGCAGGCGCCGGCCGAAGAACGCAACAACCCAATCTATCCGGCCTATCACCTCGAACTGACCGTTGAACTGAAAAACGTCGGCGAAAAACAGCGGACGGTGGCCTACCGGCTCGATGGCCCAACCGGAATGCCGCTTGAGGGCTGGTGGTACGCACGCAAGATCAGTCAGCGCTGGGGCGGCGGCGGCTTGCGCGATGTCGCCGTACGCTTTGCCGGCAGCGCCGAGATTTCCCTGGATGATGCGCTCATCGCTAAGGGCAAGGTCGACCCCATGGGCGATGGTCAGGCCCTCGCCTACGCCGGCGTCGATGGGCAGTATTTTTCGGCCATGATGATTCCAGACATCAAAGCGCTGGATGAGGTATGGTTCGAAACGACGGAAGCAGTTGTGATCGGACCGACGCCACCGCCCACGGAATTGGCCTATACGAATGTGACGAACCGGATGACGCGCAAGTCGGTCGACTTGGCTGCCGGGGCGTCGCTTAAAGACGACTACAAAATATTTATCGGTCCGAAGCGTCCCAACTTGCTGGCGCAATACTACCCGGCCAACGACCCAAATTACTCCCTCAAGGATTTGCTTTACTACGGCTGGCCGATCTTCGGCGCCGTGGCCCGCGCCATGCTTGCCGTCCTCCACTTCTTCTACAGCATCGTCGGCAATTACGGCATCGCCATCGTAATGCTTACGGTCCTGGTGCGTGGCTGCATGTTCCCGATCAGCTTCCGGCAAACGCAGAATATGGCTAAAATTCAGGCCCTCAAGCCGGAAATGGACCGCATCAATGAAAAATACAAGAACGACATGCAGAAGAAGTCGCAAGCGACTCAAGACCTGTATCGCAAACACAAGATCAATCCGCTGGGCGGTTGCTTGCCGGTGTTCTTGCAGTTGCCGGTATTCATTGGTTTGTATCGGGCGCTTCTAATTGATGTCGAGCTGCGCCAATCGCCGCTATTTGGCAGTGGCGTCCGCTGGTGTTCGAACCTCGCGGCTCCCGACATGCTGTGGAATTGGTCGGGGATCATGCCCGATTTCGTCAATCGAGCGCAAGGTTTCTTCGGCTTGGGCCCCTATTTGAATGTGCTGCCGCTCATCACCGTGACGCTCTTTCTCGTGACTCAGAAAATGGCTATGCCCGAGCCGACCAACGAGCAAGCCGTCATGCAGCAAAAGATGATGAAGTACATGACGATGTTCATGGGCCTCTTGTTCTATAAGGTGGCGAGCGGGTTGTGTTTGTACTTCATCGCGTCCAGCTTGTGGGGCATTGCCGAGCGGAAACTGCTGCCGAAAGCGAAGCCGGCCGACGGCTCAATTGCTGCTGCATCTCCAGGCAGTGGCAAAACCGGCGATGGCGGCGCGAAACCAGGTTCGAACGGCAGCCCAACTTCCAAGCAATCGGCAAAGCCGAAAAAGAAGAAGTAGGTTGGTCGAGAGTCAAGAGTCGAGGGACGAGGGCCAGCGTGGATGCATTTAGTTTGAGAGGCCCTAAACCAGACGAAGTGTTCTGGCACTCGACCCTCGACCTTCAACCCTTGACCTTCCCATGCCCTACCACCCCGGCGACACTATCTGCGCGATTGGCACGGCACCCGGTGGGGCGGCGCGCGGGATGATCCGCGTGAGCGGGCCAGACGCCATTGCCGTGGTGGGACGAGTGTTTGCCGCGAATGATGGCCGTGCGCTTGTTGAAGTGACGTCGCCCACGGTTGTCGAAGGGAGGCTCGACGCTCGCCGTGACTTGGCAGCCCGGTTGAATTCTCCCCCATCCCCTGCCCGCAATGGACTGGATTTTCGTGTGCCGTGCGATCTGTTTCTTTGGCCGAGCCAGCGAAGCTACACACGTGAACCAGTGGGGGAGTTGCATACGATCGGTTCGCCGCCAATTCTGCAGGCAGTGCTCGCGAGTTTTTGCGCGGCCGGAGCACGCATCGCCGAACCCGGCGAGTTCACACTGAGGGCGTTTCTGGCAGGACGAATCGATCTCACGCAAGCGGAAGCCGTGCTCGGTGTGATCGATGCACGGGGCGGTGAAGAGTTGAATGCCGCTCTCATTCAGCTTGCCGGTGGGCTGGCACAGCCGCTGCATACGATCCGCGGTGACCTGCTGCAACTCCTTGCCGAACTCGAAGCCGGACTCGATTTTGTCGAGGAAGATATTCGGTTTATTTCGCAACATGATTCTGTTGAAAGGTTGACCGCCGCACGCACGGCACTGAACGAAACCGCCCAACAACTCGCGACGCGAAATGTAACGAGAGACTTGCCGCAGGTCGTACTGACCGGCCGCCCTAATGTCGGAAAGAGCAGTCTGTTTAACGCTCTGGTGAAACGCTTTGGTTCCGGAACCGCGAGCACGTCACGAACATCTGCCATCGTTTCGCCCGTTCGGGGCACAACTCGCGACTACCTGACGGCAACAATTATTTTTGGTAATCGGTCATTCGAGCTACTCGATACCGCGGGCGTCGATGATGCTGGCATCCAAGACAAGGACGCAATCGACTCGCTGGCGAAAGAAGCGGCGGTCGAGCGGGGAAATCGTGCATCGCTCCGTTTGTTGTGCGTTGAGTGCCCGTCCAATAAATCGATGGCTGAATTAAGTGCCATCGCGGCGGCCAAATCCGACGTCCTTGTTCTTACCAAAGCCGACATTGGTTGGCGCCCACGTCCACAATTGGAGCACCAATTCGACCTGCTTTCTAAGCAACTCAATGTTCCCGTCGTTTGTACGAGCAGCGTCACGGGTAACGGTCTGGAGAGTTTGGCCAAGTTGGTGCTTGAAGTATTGGATCGCGATTCGAGATCAACCGCTGCTGCCGTGGGGGCAACTGCCGAACGATGTCGCGAGAGCGTGCGGTTGGCGACTACGGCTATTGAAGCGGCGATCGAAATCGCCAGTCAATCCAGCGGCGATGAATTGGTGGCGACGGAAATTCGGCTGGCGTTAGACGAGCTTGGAAAGATGGTGGGCGCCATCTACACTGAGGATCTGCTCGAGCGAATCTTCAAGACATTTTGTATCGGGAAATGAGCTTGCCGAACTTATCTCAAATTTCAAAATCCGGAAATCGGCACCTGGCGAATTGATTTGAATTGAAATTGCAATTGAGGAGTCGGATTGTGGAACTATCGAATAAGCGTGCACTGATTACCGGTGGCACCAAGGGCATCGGTGCGGCCATCGCCATCGATTTGGCCCGGCACGGGTGCGACATCGCCATCAATGGACGTCACGATGATGCCGACGCTGCCAACGTACGCAAGGCCATCGAGGCTTGCGGTCGAAAGTGTCACACAGTTGCAGGCGATATAGCCCGGCCGGAAGAAGTCGATCGCATCGTGGCCGAGGCGACGATCGCACTCGGTGGCATGGAGATTGTCGTCCACTCGGCCGGCGGTGCAGCCTTGGGCACCATCGATGAATGTTCGCCCGAAGTGTGGAAAGCGGCCTTTGATGTTCACGTACATGCCGCGTATTTTCTCTGCCGCCGCGCGCTTCCGGAGATGCGTAAGAACCGCGAAGGAGCCATCATCCTCATCTCCTCGGTTGCCGGATTGCGCGGCGTGCCTGGCCACCTGGCCTACGCCACAGCAAAAGGCGCCATCCTGCAGTTCACGCGCAGTCTTGCTCGCGACGAAGCCGACCATAACATTCGCGTGAATTGCGTGGCGCCCGGGATCATCCGCACGCGCTTTCACGATGCCATGACGCCGGAAGCAAAGGCCCATAATTTGGCGGTGCGGATTCCTTTGCACCGTGAAGGCACGCCCGATCAGGTCGCCGACGCCGTTCGTGCTCTCGTCACCAACGATTTTATCACTGGCGAAATCTTGGTGGTCGATGGCGGATCATCGATGCAAGTGTGCCGCTAGGATCAACAGCTGCAACGCGAAACGCCAGCTGATCAACACAAGCGCGGCCAACGATACGGCTAGCCATTTCGCGGCGAAAAAGACTATACTATGTGTACGAACGAAACGTCGACTCGCTGGTTTAGAAATGCAACGGGGATGTGGCGGAATTGGCAGACGCGCTGGACTTAGGATCCAGTGGCCGCAAGGTCGTGCAGGTTCAACTCCTGTCATCCCCACTTATAGCCTGCCATCACGCCCAGAGACTTCGTCGTGGGAACCAATGGCCAGCGCTGCGATTCGGCATTAAACCAATCGCTTGGCAAGTCCCACGGACCGCGTTCCGATGTACTTTCGAAGGCGCCGCGCGGAATTATTGAACGTCTTCCGCGAAAACAGCGCGGCGAAAACCCAGGAAATTAGAGCTGGAATCCAAGGTTCCGGCACGTTTGTGGCACTTCCCAACGGAGGCGGAGATGGAGCGTTGCCGAAGCGGCTGCGCCAGATGTCGTAGTCGGCTTGGTCAACTGTGCCGTTGCCGTTGCCATCCGCACCACTGTATGGCGAAACGGTAGCTCCAATTGTTCGTCGCCAGAGCACATAATCTTCAGCGCCCACCATGCCGTCATTGCCGTAATCCGGAAAGGCTGGGGCTATTGCGATGCCCATGGGACCGTAGACAGGAGATATAAGCCGATTCGTAAATGCTTCAAACACGCCGGACGCCTCATTGTATTTAGCAATATAACCGGGTTGGTTGGTGTAGTTATTCCACATCATTCCCACAAGTAGTCCAACACTTGGCTCGAAAGCAATCGCAAAAGGTGAGGCTTCGTTGGATCCCGCAATTGGTAGGGACGTCAGCCAGTCTCCCGTACTCGAATACTTCTCGACAACGCTAACCTGCGGCCACTGTGAATTGGTTACATAAATGTTATTGTTTGAATCAATCGCTATGTTACTAGCCAATATCGGCGATTGCATCTGAATTGCGTTGCCAAGGTAATCACCATTAGTCGCGAACTTAACAACTCTTGTGTCGCCTTGTGCCACCGCAAAAACATTATCCGATGAGTCAACTGCAATCCCTGTAAAGAACATTCCTAAATCGACATATTGAAAACTCCAAAGCGACTGACCACTTAATGAATATTTCGCTATTCGCGAATTAAAGTAAGCGACAATCAAGTTGCCTTCATGATCGATGACGAGTGACATAGGTGCCGCTTGGTTCTGATCTTGAAAAACGCCCAAATAAGTACCGTCGGATGCATAGCGATAAAGGCCCCCGGATTGATTTCCCACATACAAGGTGCCGGCAGAATCGACTGCAATTCCTGATGGATAAGGGAAATGATCAACCGTGGATATTTTGCTCGTCTCGGTGCCGTTCCAATTGAATTGACTAAATGCACCTCCCCCTGCATGTGTGGCGTAGATTGCTGGCATGCCTGCGAAAGCAGTATCTTCCTGGCTGGATTCCGCCAGCGTAAACAACAGGAAGACATAAAGACAATTAGTGCGCATCGAATTGACTCCCGCGACGTTTCTGTTGATCACCTAGAATGAAGCAGCGTACTGCCACGCTAATCCCATAGGCGGATCGAGCTGGGCCTACCTTATCAGGCGACAAACCAACCGCGCACCGGACAAGTCCATCCAGATTTTTTCAGAGAATTTCAGCCGCCAACTGGTGCTTGCCCGCAATTGCAGGCGTATCGGGCCGGTACTATACTGGCTGAGCCGTCATTTTTTGTCTTTTTTCGCCGCTGGCTGTCCGCTGTGTCGCTCTTTTTTCGCCTAGGGTAATAGCCAGTGTCTGCATCTGATCGCGACAACTCGGTGGCGGACGAACCAAACGGATCTCGTTGCCCCTGTGAAGCAAGCAAGAAGTTGCAGGCGGCTCGGGCCGGCTCGACCGCGGCCTTGGGCCAATTACTCCAGGAGTATCGCGATTACCTGCTGACGCTGGCCCAAACGGAGATTCCCAGCGACATCCGTCCCAAAGTGGCGGCCTCGGATATTGTGCAGGAGACCCTGGTCGAAGGACTTGTGGGGTTTCCCCAGTGTGAAGGACAGGAACCACGCCAGTTCCAAAACTGGTTGGCTGCAATCCTGCGTCGCAATGTGCTGGATGCAGTGAATCGCTTTCGCTTGACCGCTAAACGAGATGTCCGCCTGGAGTTACCACTCGACAAATCGGATGCGCAATTCCGCCTGGCCGGTCAGCTCGTGGCCGACGACCGCTCACCAAGCAGCATTCTTCAGCTGGAAGAAACTTGTGATGCCCTGGCCACTGCCATCGAACACCTCTCGGCCGTCGATCGCGCTGTGGTCATCCTCCGGAATTTCGAATGCCGCTCATTTGCCGAGATCGGTGAGCTTCTGGGCGTTTCCGCGGACGCGGCCCGGAAGCGGTGGAAACGCACTGTGGAAGGACTGAGCAATCAACTGGCTCCCTTACAAGGGTCGAGTATCCGTGAGCGACCGCGAAACCAATGATGACTGGATCGTCGAATTGCACGAAGCAATTGTGGCCAGCGACGATCCGAACGTAGTGGACGCACTCACCGCGCCGGCTGACGATCCGTTTGCCGAACGAGTGCGCGATTGTTTGATCCAGTTGGAACAGCGTCGCCGGCAAATTCAGTGGGGTCTCGAATCCGGCAAGTCGGCCGCGGAACTTCTCGGGTTGAGCACTGCGCACGCACTCTCCGAAACGCGTATCGAAAGCAGCGGCCTAAATTGGTTAACTGGGAAGTTCGAGAATTGTCGCGTCGGCCGGTTTGAAATCGTCCGCGAGATTGGACGTGGTGGCCACGGCATCGTGTTCTTGGCCCGCGATCCGCAACTCGGGCGGCAAATCGCGCTCAAGATTCCCCACCCCAACGTGCTATTGAGCGCATCGCTGCGACGACGATTCATTCGTGAAGGTGAAGCCGCGGCCCGCCTGCGGCATCCCAATGTGCTCACCGTTTATGAAGCTGGGGAAGCGGGGCCCACCGTCTATCTGGCTCAGGCGTATTGTCGCGGCGCGAATTTAGCCACTTGGCTGCGGGACCAAAAAGGGCCGGTCGCGCCACGGCTGGCTGCACAATTGGTGGCCCAACTAGCGCGCGGCGTCGAGCATGCGCACGCGCACGGTATTCTCCATCGTGACCTCAAGCCGAGTAATGTGCTCTTGGAGCCCGACATCGGCGGAGCCGATGAGGAACTCCCTTTCGTACCGCAACTGGCCGACTTTGGCCTCGCCCGTTTCCTGGAAGACGAGCAGCAACTCACGCAGACGGGAGCTCTCGTCGGCACCGCCAGTTATATGGCTCCCGAACAAGCGACAGGGGCCCACGAAAAGGTCGGTCGGGCCACGGACGTCTACGGTCTCGGAGCCATCCTTTACGAACTTATCACGGGCGTGCCGCCCTATGCAGGGGCGAATCAAGCGGAAACCCTGCAAAAGCTCTTATCACAAACGCTCGTGACGCCGCGGCACCTACGTTCTGATACGCCCCGGGATTTGGAGGCCATCTGTCTCAAGTGTTTGGAAAGCCAGCCGGCGCGGCGTTATGCGACGGCCGCCGACCTGGAAACGGACCTCAAGCGTTACCTCGAGGGCCTGCCGACGATCGCTCGGCCCTTGGGCAATGTCGCGCATGTCGTCCGCTGGGCGCGGCGCAAGCCGAGTCTCGCGGTGGCCAGTGCGATCGTGTTCCTGGCGATCGTGGGAACGGCCGCAGCCGGCTGGTGGACGTCTCTCGTTCGAGCTCGCGCGCTGCGTGACGCCAATGCGCTGCTTTATGCCGCGGATCTGCAACTCGCCCAACATGAAACCGAAAATGACCAGCAGCAAATTGCCGTGGAACGATTAGCGCGCAGTCGCGGCACGGAACTGAGCCGCGATAGTTTTGTCTGGTCGTATCTCTGGAACACGAACCACCAAGAGCTGCGGACCTACACGGGCCACGAGGGAGCCGTCTATACCGTGGACTATGCGCCCGATGGTAATCAGCTGGCCTCGGGCGGTGCGGATCGTACCGTGCGCATTTGGGATGCCCACAGCCCCCATTGCCAGCGCGTCCTGCGTGGACATACGGCGGAGGTCAATGAGGTGCGCTTCGCGCCGGTAGGTGATGTTCTGGCTAGCGGCAGTGACGATGGAACGGTGCGAATCTGGAACTCCCAAACAGGAGCACTCGTGCGAGAAGTGGTGCCACCCCACGTGCCAAAGGCCCGGATCGCGGCCATGGCCTACTCACCCCAAGGCAATCTTCTTGCCGTGGCCTGTGGTCACCATACGCTTATCTTCAATACGTCCGATTGGTCCGTGAAGGCCAAGCTGCCGGAGCAAACGAAAGATGTGGAAAGCATTGCCTTCTCGTGGGATGGGAAGTGGCTTGCGAACGGGGGTGGCGAGCGCGTCGTACGGCTTTGGGATGCGAACACGTTTCAATTGCAATACGAATATCAAGGTCCTTCCCAGAGTGCCATTGCTCGCCTGCGGTTTGACCCAGCGGGGCGCTTTATTGTCTGCCTCTATCGCAATGAACCGAGGGTCCATTATGTGGACACTGCCACGGGCCATGCCGGAGAAGTAAATATCTATCACGTCGACTGGACCAATGATTTCTTGCCCCTGGAGTCCTTCCAATTCATCATCGCCAGTAAAGACGGTACGATCCGCCGGCAAAACCCCGAGGGGACCCGCGTCGAGCGCCGAATGAACAGCCATCAGGGAACGGTCTGGTCGCTGGCCATGTCGCCCGACCATCGGGAGTTCGCAAGCGCCAGCGGCGACGGGACGCTGAAGATCTGGAGTACGGCGGACCCCACGCACGAAGTTCGCACACTGGCTGCTTGGACGGAGATCGCTGGGTTTGTCGGACAGAGTCACCGGCTGGTTTATTGCAGCGAGTCCTCGCCCTTCAACCAGATCGATCTGGCCACCCATGCGTTGCCCCGACCGTTGAGCATGGAGCTGCAGCTTAGTGGTGATTTTGATGGCGATGGTAAGCAAGACCGAGTGACGTTTCAGGCCGGCCATTGGCACATCATATTGGCCACCGGAACTAGTGAGGATCGTCAATTAGGCCAGTTCGGAGATGTCCCCATTGTCGGCGATTTTGATGGAGATAAACGTTCGGATATCGGAGTCATGGGGCCGCATGAATGGCAGCTGGAATTGAGCTCTCAGGGGCACGCGACTTACCCCATCACGACCTTTCCCGATTGGCTAATTCCCCTCGTTGGCGACTGGAATGGTGATGGCAAAACCGACTTGGGGCTGTACCACCAAGGTGAATGGGCCCTCTTCGATCGATTGCCTCCGGCAGAACCAGCCCAACGGTTTCACATGGGTGACCATCGTACCCTACCCGTCACCGGCGATTGGGACGGCGATGGCAAGGACGATTGCGCCCTCTTGGACGAACATGACGCGCTCCAGTTGGACTTGGATCATCATGGCGAACCCGCGGAAGCGGTCGTCGAACATCCATTTCGGCCCCCAAGCTCACTGATCGCAAGACTCGTTGGTGGGGGCGCGTCCGCGGCAACGCCCTCGTCTTCGTATCACTTGCCTTCGCCCAATCAACTGGAGACGGACTTTGATCGCCGACCTTGGAAGGACGACGTCTTTGCCCTAGTGGGTATTCTCAAGGGCCACGCTTTCCTGGCATTCGCTGGCACCCAACACGATCATCGGGTGCGTTTGTGGTGGCTTAATAGCGGACATCTCTTTCGCACATTTGCTTTTGAAGACCCAATTCGCGCTCTCGGCGTGGCCCAGGATAAGCCCTACCTCGCGATTGCGGCGGGCGATCGAGTAGAAATTCGCAATGTGTCCACGGAAGAAACAGTCCGTACGTTTACGGGCGTTGCCAGCAGTTATGTGAAACTCTCGAATTCCGGTCGCCTTCTGGCCCTTGTGCAGCCAGAGGGGAATTTTCGATTATTCGAGGTAACATCCGGTGAACTTCTATCGGATCCGTTCACGGGCGAAGTTGGTGCATCGGTCGCCTTCTCGGCGAATGACGAACTTATAGCCGTGCCCCAACAGAAGGTCGTCCAGGTTTACAATCGGAACGACCATGCCACGAAAACATTGGTGGGCCATGAACACCGGGTAACGTCGGTGTGTTTCTTCCCGAATGGCAGCGAGATAGCGGCCAGAGCAGAAGATGGCGTGGTGCGAATTTGGGATTTGCGCACCGGCCAGGAGCTGATTCACTTGCGTACGATCACGGATTCCCCGACACCACTATACATCAGCAACGACGGGCGCTGCATGATCGCGGCCAGCGGCGCGGAGCCGACCGTGGACGTTTGGAGCATTCCGCAATCAGCGCAACCTTAAGAAGTCGTCCCTGAAAAATACGCTTCGGTCGGGGTGATCGTGATTTTGGGGTGCCCACGGGCACGGGTTCAAGCACATCGAGACGAGATTGTGGTGTGACTTGAGTGACAATCGTAGCAGTGAGCCGGCACCAGAGCCAGAAAATGGGCGCAAGCACAATCCACCGCAGCAGCTTGCGGAGGTTGTAGCCGGCGGCGGCGAGC
>JAKOXH010000018.1 GCA_029781135.1 Planctomycetota bacterium | reverse complement strand
TCGCTCGCTTCACCTTCTGGCTCGTGCCGCTGAGCTTGTCGACGACATCTTCGCACCGATGACGTTCTTCCTCGGTCAGCCGGACCACGTACAGCTTGCGCATGGGAACCCTCCTTGGTTCGGAGACAAATCTCCCATGTCTTACCCGGAAATCGCCGATCCCGTCGATCCCAAAATCCTGCTGTGACAAAGCACTAGGCTGCGTCCTCATTGTCGAATCTCGAGGTGCCCAGCAAGGCTCGGGGATGCGGTAATCGGGATTGGAATTGACGGCAGCGGCTGCTTTCTACGCAAAACACCCGAGTATCCCAGTCGTTGTATTTTGACATTCGCTGTAATTCCTTTGCAGGCGGTTGTTTCCGGCGAGTTTCGGCCTTGCGTGGGAACGTCACTTTCGGTGTAATCAGGAGAGTCAAGCTGCTGATATTTGTGAAAATGACACACCGAGAGGCTGCCACAGCTGGTCTTCGTGCGGTGTTAATACGAGCTTAGCATTTCTTGTGCGTTGTTTTGCGCCGCCAAGCTTTTGATTTAGGAACGGTCCGGCCTTCATTTCCTGGATGCACGCGATACCGATGATTGGTGGTTGGTTTTTCACTCGCTGGAATTGGCAGAAGCTGTTTTCGTACGGCGAAGTTGCGTGCTTCGTGTCGGCGTGGGCGATTGGTTTGCTGATTGCCGCACAAGCAGAGAAACCGGAGAGCGACCGAACGGTAAGTCGTACCTTTGCCTCGGCCAATGATACGCTCGGTATCCAGGCCCAATTGCGTCGGTAACGGGTGCCTCAAGCGGCCCAGCGGCAATCTTCACCGGATGACCGCATCCGCATGGCACTCAGGAATCTGCCGTCACCCGTCCCATCGAGCGACCGCCAGTTTTGCGCGCGTGCTCGTCACCACCATCGGCAACATCGTCACGCAGGTCCGCCGGATGACGTCGCCGCAAGTAGAGCTTGATGGGCACTTCGTCGAATTCGAGCTCGTCGCGGAACTTACCAAGCAAGTAGCGTTGATAAGGTTCCGAAATCAAGGCGGGGTCGTTCACGAACAAAACAACGGTCGGCGGCTGGATGCCAACCTGCGTGGCGTAGTACAACTTCGGCTCGCGGTTACGAGCCGCAGGTGGTGGATTCTGACGCACCGCATCACGCAACATGCGGTTGAGTTGGCCGGTTGATACCCGCGCTCGCGACTGCTTGAAGAGCATTTGACCGTGATTGATGAGCGCCTTCACGTTCTTACCGGTTTGGCCCGTGATGAACGCAATCGGGGCATAGCGCATCGTGCCGAATGAATCCTGCAGATAGCGCACCCATTTGCCCGTCGGCATGGTGTCGACGAGCTGATCCCACTTGTTCACCACGAACACGCATGGCTTATATTGCTGGGCGATGTAGTCGCACAGTTGTTTGTCGACTTTACTGATGCGCTGCGTGGCATCGAAGAACAAGAAGACAAGATCGGCACGGCGAATGCTGCGCTGAGCGCGGTGCGTGCCGTAAAAATCGATATCGCTTTGGCGACTTTTGGCGCGGCGGATGCCAGGGGTATCGATCGCCACAAACGGCTTGCCATCGAGTTCGAAGCGGACGTCGACACTATCGCGCGTTGTTCCCGGAACTTCGCTGACGATCATCCGCGGCGCATTGACGAGCGTGTTGATAAACGTGCTCTTGCCAACGTTGCGGCGGCCGACGATCGCCACCTTCATTTCCGGCTCGGTGCTGCCCTCGGCCGCTTCATCCTCGTACGGAGGCGGCAGTTTGGAAACAATCGTGTTGAGCAACACGGCTCGATTGCGGTTTTGCAGCGTACTGATCCGCAAGGGCTTACCCGTGCCGAGCCGATAGAACTCATCGGCCTGGGAGTCGTGGCGTTCTTCATCCGACTTGTTGGCGAGCAACACGATCGGCTTATCAACGGCGCGCAACCGACGAGCCACGTCTTGGTCGAGCGGCAACATGCCTTCGCGGCTGTCGACGACAAACAAAATGACGTCGGCCGAATCGATGGCCAGGCCGATTTGCTCTTCGATATGCCGAGTGAGGTTATCCATATCGGCGATGCCCATGCCACCAGTATCGACCAACTCGAAAAAGCGGTCGTTATGGCACATGAGGTACGTCAGGCGGTCGCGCGTAACCCCGGGCTGGTCATCGACGACGGCAATGCGCACGCCGGCCAGCCAATTGAACGTGCTGCTCTTACCGACGTTTGGTCGGCCGACGATAACAACTTGGGGAACACTCATGACAACCCAATCTCGCGCCGCGCAGCCAAAATTCGACCCACCCGGCCGCTGCTCGGGCGATTCTAGCTCTCACCGCACCACCGAGAAGCCTCCCACAGCATCAAGACGACCGGCGCGGCGGAAAGATTTGGCAAAATAGCCGTTCGATCATCTTTCCACCATCATACTTGGCGGTGGATGGCGGGAGTAGACTTTCCACGGATGGGCCGCCGTCCGTAAAGTGGATATTTGGCAAGTGGTTACGACTGCGAAAATCTTGCCCTGGTGCTCCTGCGTCCAGCGGACAACTTGCCTACACTGTGTGGCAGCGTGCCAGCGTGCGGGCACCGCCAGCGGGGGGCAAGTAGCTGATATTTGGCATTGCGAGTACAAGTGATGAGTTTCGTTGATCAAGGCGAACTGCGACGGATCGTGGCAGATCGATTACAGAGCCTACAAATGGCTGGCGTGCTGCAGTTGCCGCGCGGCGTTAGGTTGCAGCCCATGGTGGACCGCGCTGCCGCAACATTAGTTGTCGGACCTGGCGACGGAAATGTCGCGGTGAGCGTCGAAGCGCGTGCTGCAACCGAGACCTCGGCGTCCATGTCACCAACCGTGAAAGAACCACTCCATGTGCCGAATCAATCAGCGGTTACAGACACAGATTCATCCATGGCGAAGAAAACTGGTTGGCAAGCGACGACACCGGCATCGCTCTTCGACACTCCCAGAACTGAAGCGGATTCAAGTGCACGGGTGCTGACAATAGAGATACTTCAGCAGCAGGTGGCCTCATGCACGAAGTGCCATGAATTGGCGAGCACGCGAACCCAAACTGTTTTTGGTGTGGGAAACACGAAAACGCGCCTCTGTTTTTTGGGAGAAGCACCGGGGGCGGATGAAGACAAGACCGGCATACCGTTTGTCGGCCGGGCGGGGCAACTGCTCACCAAGATCATTGAAGCCTGCAAACTGAAGCGGGACGATGTTTACATTTTGAACATGATCAAGTGCCGGCCGCCAGGGAATCGCAATCCGTTGCCTAATGAATTGGCGAACTGCCGTGGCTATTTGGAAAGTCAACTGGACCTGATTCGCCCTGAGTTTATTTGCTGCTTGGGGGCCGTGGCCGCCCAAAACTTGCTGGGAAGCACGCTTTCGATTGGCAAACTGCGGGGCAAATTCCACAGTTTTCGTGGCACAAAAGTGGTTTGTACGTACCATCCGGCTTTTTTGTTACGCAGTCCATCGTTCAAGAAGGAAACTTGGGAGGATATGAAACTGCTGATGCGCGAGATGGGCGTCGAATTATAATCGCAACTATGGGTGAGTAGGTGAGTAAGTTAGTAGGTGTGTAAGTATTAGAACTTGGGAAACCACCAGGCCGCTTGCCCATTGCCGCGCACCTACTCACTTACTCACCCACTCACTTGAAAACACATCAGCGCCTCATACGGCTCAACTGTTACCGATATTCAAGTCTTTTGTCGGGCCGGGGCCTGACTCTCGAATGCTCTGGGAAATTGTATTTATCTTGATGCTCGTCTTGGCGAACGGTATGTTCGCCGCTGCTGAAATATCGTTCATCGCCGCGCGAAAGGGTCGTTTGGAGCAGCGTGCGGAAGAGGGTAGTCGGCGCGCTCGGCAGGCGCTGGAACTGGCGCGCAATCCAGACCTGTTTTTACCAATCGCACAAATCGGCATGACGATGGTCGGTGCGCTCGCGGCGGCGTATGGCGGGCATCAAATCGTGGCGGAAATCAGCCAGTGGCTGGCGAAGTCGTCGTGGCCGATGATTGCCCGCCATGCCGATGGGGTAGCCCTCGGTGGCTTTGTTGTCTGCTATACCTACGCCACGTTGATTCTAGGCGAATTGGTTCCCAAGCGAGCCTCGTTGCACCACGCCGAGGGGCTCGCCATTTTTTTGGCGCCGGTCGTTCATTTCATTTCGGTGTTCGCGCGCCCCGCCGTTTGGTTTATGGGGATCTCGACAAGCACCGTCTTGTGGATATTGCGACTCCAGTCGGTTGGTGAACCCTCCGTATCGCTGGATGATATCGAGCACTTGATTGATACGGGTGCGGATGAAGGGGTCGTCGAACCACTCGAAAAGCGACTGGCACTCGGCGCGCTGAGGCTGGGCGATCGGACGGTACGCGACATCATGCGGCCGAGAATCGACCTGGACGCGATGGATGTCGATACGCCGGCGGCCGAAATTTTGGGCACCGTGGCCATGGCGGGTTTTTCTCGGCTGCCGGTGTACGAAGCCGATTTGGATCATGTCATCGGGTTTGTACACATCAAAGACCTGTTTCGCCAACAGTATTTGGGCTGGGCGATTGAACTGCGCAAGCTGATGCATCCCGCGTTGTTTGTGCCGGAGAACATGACGCTCGATCGGCTGCTTGAGCTGTTCCAGGAGAAGCACAACCAGCTGGCAATCGTGCTCAATGAATACGGCGGCACGGAAGGCATGGTGACGCTGGAAGATGTCGTCGAAGAGATTGTCGGCGAAATTCGCGATGAGCACCGTCGCCATGAAGAACAAAAGTTCGTTCAGCGAGAGGAAGGCGGCTGGTTACTCGATGGAACGGTAAGCGTGGCCGATATGGTTGACCGACTGGATCTGAAACCGACGGATTCGTGGGAGGGGCGTGGTTTCAGCACCGTGGCGGGGCTGATCCTCGACTGTCTCGGCCATATTCCTTCGATCGGCGATAAGGCCGAGTGGGACGAACTGAAACTGGAAGTAGTCGATATGGACGGCCAGCGGATCGACCGGGTACTGGTAACGCGGAACGTCGAGGCCACCGAATAGCGTGGCGCCGCTGCGGCGCCTGGCAATGGACGCAGTTGGGTCGAATCATTCGACCGCTTCGCGCTCAAACAGAATCCGGAAGGCTTTGTGGCCCTGGGCTAATTTTTCGCCGTAAATCGTGCGGAGTTCGTGCTGCAGCGCGGCGGCGGTCGGGAAACCATCGGGAATCGCGTCGGCATCGGTAAGGGCATCGATTTCCACATGCTCCACCAATTTGATGCGGATGTATCCGACCCCGGGAATGTAACTGCGTTGGCCCGAACGCATGTGGCGGAACTTCCACAGGCGGATGGTTTGCGTCTTTTCGCCGGAACGGATGGCCGGGAGGAACTTCTTCTTGAAAAGAAGCATGGTGATACGCGCTGACGACGCCTGTCGCCAGCTCCGGGGCGAGTGAATCGCCAGAGCAAGTACGATTGAAGCAGAAATTGGCCTAATTTTGATACCTTACCGGTTAACGACCTGCCCTTGCAAGCCAGTCGCCCAGCCTTATAATCCGAAGTATGGAAATCGCGGCGGCACTTTCGGTGGCTGCTGCTCGAACGCGGGTGTAGCTCAGTTGGTAGAGCACAACGTTGCCAACGTTGTTGTCGTCGGTTCGAATCCGATCACCCGCTCTTGGTAGGTCAGGCTTCAGCCTGACATGGTCGAAAGCGGTCAGGCTAAAGCCTGACCTACGTGGCCCGCGCTTTTGGGGTTCAAAGGGCGCGGGCCGTTTTGCTTTAGGCATATTTTTTTAGGGTGACCAGGCACATGGCCGACAAGCGTTCGGAAGACGACGTCGTGGAAGATGAGGAAGCGACCTCGGTTGCGATGGAAGGTGAGGACGGGGAGAAGGCCGATGAGCCGCTGAGCCTGGACGTGCAGGTTGCCAGTCCCAGTGCCTGCGAGCGCCATGTCACCGTGACGATCTCTCGTGATGACATTGAGCGCTATTTCGACGACGCCTTTAGCGAAATGATGCCCAAAGCGGCCGTGCCCGGCTTTCGGATTGGTCGAGCCCCGCGCAAGGTGGTTGAAAACCGCTTTCGCGATGAAGTATCGGACCAAGTGAAGAGCGCCCTGTTGCTCGATAGCTTGGAGCAAATCAGCGAGGAGCAGCGATTCACTGCGATCAGCGAGCCGGATTTTGACCTCGAGGCGGTGGAAGTGCCTAAAGAAGGGCCGATGACGTTCGAGTTCACGATCGAAGTGCGGCCGGAGTTCGATTTGCCAAAATGGAAGGGGCTCAAGCTGAACCGTCCCGTGCGCGAGTTCACCGCTGCCGATATTGATGAGCAGCTCGAGCAAATGCTTGCGCGTTACGGTCAACTCGTGCCGTTTGAGGGTGAAGCCGGCGATGGAGATTACCTCTCGGTCAACATCGCGTCGTCGTACGATGGCAAGCAGCTTGTCCGCGAAAATGAAGCGGTGCTGCGCATTCGGCCGACGCTTAGTTTCCGCGATGCCAAGCTCGAAGGCTTTGGCAAATTGATGGCGGGAGTGAAAGAAGGCGATCGACGGACGGCCGAGGTCACATTAAGCAACGATGCTCCGAAGGAAGAGTTGCGTGGCAAAAAGATCTCGTTGGAATTCGAAGTGCTGGGTGTCAAGAAACTGAAGCTGCCTGAATTGACCGAAGAATTCCTGCAGGAAATCGGGAATTTTGCCACGGAAGAAGAGCTTCGCGATGCGATTCGCAAAAATCTCGAACGGCAGTTGGAATATCAACAACAACGAATCGCTCGAAGCCAAATTTCCTCGCTCTTAACCAAGAGCGCGGATTGGGAATTGCCGCAAGGTTTGTTGCAGCGGCAGAGTGCCCGTGAACTCGAGCGTGCCGTGATGGAACTTCGGCGCAGCGGCTTTAGTGAGGCCGAAATTCGGGCCCGCGAGAATCAGCTTCGGCAGAACAGCACCACAAGTACGGCCAATGCACTTAAGGAGCATTTCATTCTTGAGCGGATTGCCGAAGAGGAGAAGTTGGATGTCGAAGAGGGCGATTACGACAAGGAAATTTTCCTGATCGCGGCACAAAGCGGCGAATCGCCGCGGCGCGTGCGAGCCCAACTGGAAAAGCGTGGCCTGATGGACGTGCTGCGAAACCAGATCATCGAGCGGAAGGTGCTCGAGCTGGTGCAATCCGAGGCGAAGTTCAACGACGAACCCTATAAACCTCAGAAAACCGACACGGAGGCGATCTCTATTGCGGCAGGCGGCGGCACCGAGGGCGAAATCCCGGTCGTCACGGAAGAAAAAGAAGAAGCCGTGGAAAAGTAAGTGGTTACGGAAACCGCCGGCACTCCGAGAGGATATGGGAAGCGGAAGGCGGGGGCATGGACGATCCCAACATGGCATTCTCAGTTCCCCGCATCCTGCATCCCAATTCCTGCATCCCTCTTGACTGTTGCGATCGCACACGAAGGATTCTGCTATGAGCAATTCAAAACACATGCCAGATTTCATGGCCACGCAGTTGTCGGCTCAAGCGATGCGCGACTATCAGCGCCAGCGGCAAATGACGCTGGGCGACCTGCTCTTGGAAAACCGCGTGATATTTCTGCAGGGCGAAATCTACGACGGCAACGCCAATGAATTGGTGATGAAGCTGCTGTACTTGCAGAGCGAAAACCGCCGCAAGGATATTCACTTCTACATCAATTCGCCGGGCGGTAGCGTGAGTGCGACGCTGGCGATTTACGACACGATGCAGATGATCTCCTGCCCGGTGGCGACGTATTGCGTCGGCCTGGCGGCCAGCGGCGGGGCCGTACTCTTGGCCGGCGGCGAAAAGGGAAAACGCTTTGCCCTGCAGCACGCCAAGGTGATGATCCACCAGCCACATGGCGGTGTGGGCGGGCAGGTTTCAGATATCGAAATCCAGGCGAATGAGATTCTCCGCACGCGCGTGGTGCTCAATGAAATCCTGGCCAGCCACAGCGGCAAGACCATTGAGGAAATCGCCAAGGCCTGCGATCGCGATTATTACATGACTTCGGAAGAAGCGAAGGCTTTCGGCATTGTGGACGACATCTTGCTGAAGCAACCGGTGCCTGAGGGAGAGGAGTAATTGACGATTGACGGATTTAAGATTTTTGATTGCTCGATGAGCGGCATGGCCAATCATCAATCCTAAATCATAAATCATAAATTTGCACTGCAATCATCATTCAACAAATTAACATCTCCGTGAACTACCATGCCCCTAATTCCCTACGTCATTGAAAAGAGCGGCCGCGAAGAGCGGGCGATGGATATTTATAGTCGCTTGCTGGCCGACCGCATCGTGATGCTCGGGTCGGCGATCAACGACGATGTGGCCAACAGCCTCGTCGCGCAGCTCTTGTTCTTGCAGTCGGATGATCCGAAGGCCGACATCCACTTGTACATCAACTCGCCTGGCGGCAGCGTGACCGCCGGCCTCGCGATTTACGACACGATGCAGTTTGTTTCGTGCGATGTGGCCACCTACTGCATTGGCCAATGTGCCTCCATGGGGGCCGTCTTGCTGGCAGCCGGCGCCGAAGGTAAGCGGCAGGCCCTGCCCAATGCCCGGATCATGATCCATCAGCCATCGGCGGGCATGGAAGGCACCGCGGAGGACATATTGATCCACGCGACCGAGTACAAGAAAACGAAAGAACGCCTCAATCGCATCTTGTTTAATCACACAGGCCGGTCGATGGAGCAAATTGAGAAGGACACCGATCGCGACAAGTTCATGTCGGCTGAAGAAGCACTCGAGTATCACCTGATCGATAAAGTGGTGACGAGCCTCTCCCCAACGAAAGCCGTGAAAGCAACGTAGGTGCTGGCGTTGCTGGCTCGCATTTGTTGGTGCGGCAATCAACCCATTCGTTCTGTTTGCACTGCTTTCTCGCCTGCTAGCGCGGCTTCTCGCGTGGCTGTTATTTGGTGCTCGGCTTGACGCCAATGGCCTAATTTTCTATTCAACGTTTTGGAAATCGCGGCAAATCCCCGATTCGCTCTCGTCTTGATTGCCGCCCGTCTTTTCGGAACACTGTTTTGGTCGCTGGCTCGCACAGAATGCGACGGTTTCGCGCGTTTGCGGCGTGGCTGCGAGTTGCTGCGCTGGCGCTTGCCGGGGCGTTGGTCGGTTGCCAATCGAATTCTGACCGCGACCTCATCGCCCGCGATCGCCGGATGCAGGAAAACCAGATCTACGCGCTGCAAGATTACGTCAAACAATACCAACAACTCGTTTGCCGATATCGAGCCGAAAACGCATCCCTGCGGAGTCAGCTAGCGGAGGGGACTTCGCCGGGAGAAACAGCCCCCGCGGAGCGGTCGTCGGTGCCGCCGGCACGGGCCAGCGCACCTGCCAGGAGTGCGCCAGAATTTCAAACGCCGATTCCTCCGGGCGCAAAGGAACTACAATCACCGCCGCCGTCTGCGGCGCCGCCAGCTGCCGCGCCAGGAACAACGCCCAAGAATGATTCACTACTCGTGCCGCCGCTAAAATCCACGCGGAGCGGTAAGTCGTCAAGACCTGGTGACCCAGCTTCAAATGCAGGTGCTTCCGCCAAGACGTCTACGAACTTGCTGCTCGCATCCTACGATCAAGCTTCGGAAGCAAGCCCAACAAACGAAGCCGCTTCAACAACCGATGGCCTCGGCACTGCTGATCAATTACTCTCGGGCGATTCGACCAAGCCTAGATCAGAAAGTTCGAAATTCAGGGCCCACATCTCGGGCGAAGTTGTGGCGAACGACTCTGGTGGTGGCCCGCGGCTAATAATTGATGTGTTGCCATCTGTTGCCTCGGGCGGTACCGAGTCTTTTGAGGGTAAAGTGTCGCTGATGCTGCTCGCAAATGGTCCCAATGGGCAGAAGCGCAATTTGGGGCGTTGGGACTTCAGCCGCGACGATGTGCATGCAGCTCGGCGGAAAGGCGAGAATGAGCAAGCACTGCGTTTCTTCATCGAGTTGCCTGCTAATATCGCGGTGAATGGCGAAACACAACTCTGGGCACGGATCATGCCGCTCGAGGGCGGCAAGTCGCTGGCTCACGCCGCCGTTGATTTGAGCGGCCCCGGCACTTTCTCTTCCGTGATGGCAGTTGCGCAGCGGGAGCGCCAAGCCGCGGCAGAGCCTCGGATTGGCACGATGCCGAGTGAACAAATTGTTCCAAACGCCTCGGAAGGCTCCGACCCCATTGCAACGGTAAGCTATGAATCTGCGTCGCTGCCGGAAAGCGTTGATAGTGTCGCCACTGCGCTAAATGAAAGCAGTTGGTCAATTTCCACGCCGGGAAAACCAGCGAATCTACCGGCTGAATCGCCAGACGCTTCCGGCCGCGGCGGTTGGCGGGTATCAAGCGAGCCAATGCCGGCGGAGGTTACGGCTGCGGCGCTCCAGCAGGGCACGACCAAGTCAAAATCTCCAAACACCAAGCTACCGATCCTCAAATCTCTTGCGGCAAGTAATGAGGAACCGCCAATCTCGGCTGTGCCGGCGCCGGGCGCACGCCCCAGTTGGTCGTCGCAACGATCGGGAACGACTTCTGACCACACCGCGACGAGGCCAAGTTGGTCCTCGAAACGCTGACCATCATTTCAGTCGGTTCGCCCGCGCCGTCGGCGGTCGTTTGGCGGGCGAGTTGTTGCTCCATGCGGTCTGTCTTAAACTCGACGTGATGCCGAACGTCGAAACGCCAACTTCTGTGCCGATTGCTGAACGTCTCAATGTGACCGACCGATTGTCGACCGCGGCGCGGAAAAGTCCGAACGCCATTGCGGTAGTGTGCCCGGCGAAGTGGTCGCCGACGCACCGTCCAGAGCGACGTGGTGATTCGGGAGCGGAATACGCTTCGACCACATTCGCCGAACTGGATATCGACGCAACACGAATTACTCTGGGGCTGGCATCATGGGGAGTGCCGAAGGGCACCCGGTTGGCGCTATTGGTACGGCCCGGGATTGATTTCGTTGCGTTAGTATTCGGTCTACTGCGTGCCGGGATGGTGATCGTCCTCATCGATCCAGGCCTCGGGCGCAAAAATCTCATTCGCTGCTTAGCGGAAGCGGAGCCCGAAGGGTTTGTGGCCATCAGCTTGGCGCATGCAGTGCGCCTATGCCTGCGGCAGAAATTTCCCCTCGCGAGATGGAATGTCACCGTTGGCAAACGCTGGTTTTGGGGCGGGCTTACACTTGACGGTTTGCGTGCCCGTGGAGCAACGCAAGTAGGATGGGCACCGCCCACCATTGAGACTGATTTACCTTCGGTGGGCGGTACCCACTCTACACGGCCCGACGACCCAGCGGCGATCATCTTCACGTCGGGCAGCACTGGTCCGCCAAAGGGAGTGCTTTACACGCAGCGAATGTTCGATACGCAGGTGGCCGAGATTCAGGCGGCTTATAACATCGCGCCGGGCGGTGTCGACCTCGCATGTTTCCCGTTGTTCGCACTGTTCAACTCAGCGATGGGCGTGACGACTGTACTGCCCGAGATGGATTTCTCGCGGCCGGCAGCGGCGGATCCCAAGAAGTTGCTCGCCGCCGCGAACGATTGGCAAGTAACACAGGCATTTGCGTCGCCGGCCGTGTGGCGGGTGCTTGGCGACTATTGCACGAAGACCGGTTCACGAATTCCCTCGCTCAAACAAGTGTTTTCCTGCGGTGCGCCAGTGCCCGCCGAAGTTCTTCGCACGACGCTCGGCTATATTGCTGACGGTGCAAAAATGCACACGCCCTACGGTGCCACCGAGTGCTTGCCCGTGGCGACAATCGAGGCGGCCGAAGTGCTCAAGGAAACGGCGGCTCGCACCAACGCTGGTGCAGGCGTCTGCGTTGGGCGGAAGTTCCGTTCAGTCGATTGGCGGGTGATCCGGATTACGGATGATCCCATTGCGACGATAGACGAATCTGAAGTGTTGCCGAACGGCGAGATCGGTGAGTTGATTGTACGTGGGCCGCAGGTGTCGCCGCGGTATGTGACGCGAGTCGAGTGCAATGGCGCCGCGAAAATAAGTAGCACGCGAGCCGGGCGGTCCCCCGCCCCGACGACACGTGACGGGGGCGAGGACGCCCCGGCTCGCTGTGTGGAACATCCATGCTCAGAAGTTTGGCATCGTACGGGCGATGTTGGCTACTTCGATGACCAACAGCGGTTCTGGTACTGCGGGCGCAAGTCGCAGCGGGTTCAAACTCGGAATGGGGCGCTGTTTACCGAGAAAATTGAAGCCGTTTTCAATTCGCTTCCAGGCATACGGCGGTCGGCACTCGTCGGTGTTGGCCCAGTCGATAATAAGGCCCCCGTTGTCATCATTGAACCGGAAGATCGCAGTATTGTCCGGCCGAGCATAAACAATAGGCGTCGCCAGGAAGAGCTAGCTTGCGGGTGGCACGACATTGAACCTCGCTTGGAACGCTTGTGGTATGCGGAGCAAGGCTTTGTCCCATTGGCTAGCATCTTATTCCATCCTGGTTTGCCCGTTGACGTGCGACATAATTCCAAGATCAATCGTGAGCAACTCGCCGCGTGGGCGACGATCCAATTGGCCAAATCTCCGCCGCTGTCCCCTCACCCCTGACCCCTGTCCCCTTTTTCATGCACGCACTTGTCACTGGTGGCGGCGGATTCCTGGGGCGATACATCGTCGAGGCGCTACGTGCGCGGGGCGATCGCGTACGGAGTTTTGGCCGCGGTGCGTATCCGGAATTGGAAGCGGCTGGGGTGGAAGTGGTGCGGGGCGATCTGCGTGATAGCGCCTCATTGTTGGCTGCATGTCGCGATGTCGAATGCGTGTTCCACGCGGCGGCAGTGCCAGGCATTGCAGTCAATCGCGATATGTTCGATGCCGTCAATCGCGTCGGCACCGAGATGTTGCTGGCCGCTGCCTGGCGGAGTGGCGTGCAGCGATTCGTATATACCAGTAGTCCCAGCGTCGTGTTTGCCGGTGAGGACCAATGCGGCGTCGATGAATCGGCACCTTACGATTTCGGCTGGATGGAGGAACATTGCGCGTATTACTCCTTCACCAAGGCGGCGGCTGAGCTGGCCGTGCTGGCGGCCCATTGCGCTGCGTTCCGCACGTGTGCATTGCGGCCACATCTTATTTGGGGGCCGCGTGATACACATCTTATCCCGCGATTACTGTCCCGCGCCCGGGCGGGACGGTTGCGACGAGTGGGCGATGGCGCGAACCTGGTTGACATCACGTATGTCGAGAATGCGGCGGCGGCGCACGTGCAGGCCGCTGATGCGCTGGCGAACGATGCTGCTGAGGGCACAACCGCGAAAGCGCCTTCGCCGGGTGGGAAGGCGTATTTCATTAGCCAGGGAGAGCCCGTGAAATGTTGGCAATGGATTGATGAGATACTTGCCTTAGTCGATTTACCGCCGGTGACGAAATCGATTTCGGCGACGGCAGCGAAGCGTTTCGGGGCGGTATGCGAGTCGGTCTATCGCTTGCTGCGACTTCACGGCGAACCGCCCATGACGCGATTTCTGGCCGCACAGCTCAGCACATCGCACTGGTTTGATATTTCCGCCGCCAAACGCGAATTCGGCTATGAGCCGCGGGTATCGACTGCCGAAGGAATGCAGCGGCTCGGCGCTTGGCTGCAAGCGAATTAGTCTATCCGCAAAGGAGGGGCTTGGCGCGACGAAAAACGCGAAAATCTAGCGGCAAAACCCGCGGGAAAAATGCTGTGGCCTAGCTCATTTTCGCGTCTCGGTTTACAATCGCCAGATTAAGAAAATACTAGCGAGGAAGGCCGTGCTGCGAACTCATACCTGTGGCGAATTGCGCCGCGAACATATCGGCAAGGAAGCTACGCTCTGCGGATGGGTGGATAGCTACCGCGATCATGGTGGCGGCCTGTTTATCGACTTGCGCGATCGTTACGGCCTGACGCAGGTCGTGTTCAATCCGCCCGATACGTCGCAGCCGATCATCGACGAAAGCAAAACGCTACGGGCCGAGTACGTCGTACAGGTCACGGGGAAGGTGGCCGAGCGACCCGGCGGCATGGCGAACCCAAAGCTCGCCACGGGCGAAATTGAGTTGCGCGTGACAGGCTTCAAGCTTCTGAACAAAAGCCTCACACCGCCCGTTTCGCCAAACGCCAATTCGCAGGATCTGCCGAACGAGGAACTGCGGCTGGAACACCGATATCTCGACTTGCGGCGTGCGACGATGCAGAAGACGCTGCTGCTGCGCGATCGCATCATCAAAGGGATGCGCGATTATTTCGCGGCGTTGAATTTCATCGACGTGGAAACGCCGATATTGGGCCGCAGCACGCCGGAAGGGGCACGCGACTACCTGGTGCCGAGCCGCGTGAGCCGCGGTTCGTTTTATGCTCTGCCGCAATCGCCGCAACTTTACAAGCAGATTCTTATGATGGCCGGTTACGACCGGTACGTGCAGGTCGCCCGTTGTTTCCGCGACGAAGATTTGCGGGCCGACCGGCAGCCGGAGTTCACGCAGCTCGACCTCGAAATGTCGTTTGTCGACGCGGACGACATCATGGGCGTCATCGACGGCTTGGTGCAGACGATCGCCAAACAAGTGTTGGGGCTCGATTTGAAACTGCCTCTGCCACGCATGACGTATGATGAGGCGATGGAGCGCTTCGGCCACGACGCGCCCGACCTGCGCTTTGGCCTCGAACTCATCGATTGCACCGATCTGGCTGCAAAAAGTGACTTCCGCGTGTTCACGAGCGTGGCGGCCAGTGGTGGCCGGGTACGGGCGATCAACGCGAAGAAGGGCACCGAGCACTACTCGCGCCGCGGCATCGATGCGCTCACCGAGTACGTTGGTGGCTTTGGCGCCAAAGGTTTGGCCTGGTTCCGCGTGGAAGCGGACGGAACTCTGTCATCGACCATTGCCAAGAACTTTACGCCGGAATTGCTGAAGGAAATTGGCGCCCGCCTCAAAGCAGAACCCGGCGACTTGCTGCTGTTCGTGGCCGACCAGTGGAAAGTGACCTGCAAGGCGCTGCATGCGCTGCGTACCAAGCTCGGTGCGGAGATGAAGCTGTACGATCCCAAGGCGATGAACTTCTCGTGGGTCGTCGAGTTTCCGATGTTCGATTACGACGATGAAGAAAAGCGGTGGGTGGCGATGCACCATCCGTTCACGTCGCCGCGCGATCAAGATTTTGCGCTGCTCGAAACTGACCCAGGCAAGTGTCGGGCGAAGGCGTATGACCTTGTGATCAATGGCAGCGAGGCGGGCGGCGGCACGATTCGTATTCACGATCCGGTAATTCAACAAAAGGTTTTTTCGCTCCTCGGCATCGACGAGAAGGCGGCCGAAGAACGGTTTGGCTTCTTGTTGCGGGCACTCAAATATGGGGCGCCGCCGCACGGTGGCATCGCGCTGGGAATCGATCGCTGGGTGATGCTGTTCGGCAACCTCGACAACATTCGCGATTGCATCGCTTTCCCGAAAACGCAACGTGCGAGCGACCTCATGACAGGTGCGCCCTCGGAAGTGGAGACGAAGCAACTCAAAGAACTGGGGATTAAAGTTGATTTGTAAGGAGTGATGGCGATCAGTCATTTCGAATTAATCGTTCGAGTTGCTTTTCCACCTCGACCCCCATTGATGCACACAACCATGGTGATATTTCATCAATACCGATTTGCATATTTGGCAGCGATCCTGACGGTCATGGCTGGCTTCAGTTCGCGAGCCTTTGCCGCGCCCAAGGATCGGCCGATTGCGCAGCGGCTGCGAGGTGCATTGCAACAGGCCGAGGAAACCACCGAACAACGCCGTGCGCGGTTTCGTGCTCAGCCGCAAGGCGCGACGCCAGAAGTTGCGGTGCCGTTGCAGATGCCGAAAGTGCTGCTCACGAATCGCGATCAAAAGGTCTGCAAAGTGAAGGTGGGCGACGCGTTGCCCGCCTTCGACTTGCCGAAAGTCGGCGGAAGTGAAACGGTGAAGCTTGGCAGCGTTCTGGGCAAGCGCGGCACGGTAGTCGTGTTCTGGAAGAGTGATCGCCGTGCCGCCCGGGCAGAACTTGCCGACCTTGGTCCGGAAGTTGTGGAACCGTTTGGTACGAGCGGTGTTGCCGTGGTGGGCGTTGCGGTGCAGGAAACTCCGGAAACAGCCGCCCAAACCCTGGCAAAATCGAACGCTACCTTCACCAATTTGACTGACGCCGATGGCAACGTGTTCAGCCAAGTTGGGAGCGATTGCCTGCCACGCACCTATGTGTTGGATTCGAGCGGCAAAATTGTGTGGTTCGATATCGCCTATTCATTGGCAACTCGACGGGATCTCAACACGGCCTTACGCGTGTTAACCGAAGCAAAGTAGCTCGCATGACTGAAAAAATCGAGATCACGAAGGTCGCCATCATTGGCTTGGGCAATGTCGGGCAGGGAGTGGCCAAAATTCTGATTGATCACGGCGATCGCACGGCCCGCCATGCCGGGCGTATCTTATGGCTTGAAAAGGCCGTCGTGCGAGATCTTAAGAAAACGCGCGACTGCAATTTGGCCGCCGGAGTCCTCACGAACGACGTTGATCAAGTCATCAACAACCGCAACATCAAGGTGGTGGCCTCGCTCATTGGTGGCTTAGAGCCCGAGCGGACGATCATGCTGCAACTCTTGGAAAGCGGCAAGGACGTGGTTACCGCGAACAAGGCTTTGTTGGCGGAGCATGGCCCCGAACTTTTCGACCGGGCCCGCGAATTGGGCCGCTCGATTGCCTTCGAGGCCTCGGTGGCAGGCGGCATTCCGATCATCGCGAACATCAGCCAGTGCCTTTCGGGAAATCAAATCATTTCGCTCGACGGCATCCTCAACGGCACCACGAATTTCATTCTCAGCAAGATGCACGAAGAGGGCATGGCCTACGCCGATGCACTTAAAGAGGCCCAGCGGCTGGGTTACGCCGAGGCCGATCCGACGCTCGATGTCGATGGCAGCGATGCGGCACAAAAATTAGCCATTCTAGCCCATTTGGCCTTCGGTGCCCGCGTCGATTGGAAAGACATCCCACGCATGGGCATCGACCGGCTTGATAAAACCGACGTGCGCTTTGCCCAAGAGATCGGTTACCGCATTAAACTATTGGCCGTTGCCGAACTCGATGGCGACACGCTCGAACTGCATGTCTCGCCGACGCTCGTCAAGCGCGGCAAGCCGCTCTCCGACGTGAGTGGTGCGTTCAACGCCATTCGCGTGGTTGGCGACGCGGTCGGCGAGCTCATGTATTACGGCCGCGGGGCAGGGCAGATGCCAACGGCGTCGGCCGTCGTTTCCGACATCATCGATACGGCAGTCGGCCGCGCGGCAATTACGTTCCGCACGCTGGAACTGTGGTCGAATCGCAAGGCCCGCGTTGCGCCGCGTGAACATGCCAAGGCAGATGGACGGTTTTACTTGCGCGTCAATGCGGAAGATCACCCTGGCGTGCTGGCCCAGGTGGCCAGCGTGTTGGGGCAGCATCATATCTCGATCTCGAGCGTGTTGCAGCAAGAAACCGCCAGCCCCGACGGCACCGTGCCGCTCGTGATCATGACGCACGTGACGACCGAAGGCGCGACGCGGAAAGCGTGTAGTGAAATCAACAAGTTGCCCTGCATACGTGGAAAAACGGTACGCATGTGGGTGAGAGATTAACATATTTGCGGATTGTGGATTGCGGATTAACCGGTCCCATTCCGCAATCCGCAATCCCAAATCCGAAAGCATGAAATATGTAATCGTCATTCCCGACGGCGCCGCCGATGAGCCGCAGGCTTCGTTGGGCGGCAAGACGCCGTTCGAAGCGGCCCGCACGCCTAATATGGACCGCGTCGCGGCGATGGGCGTCGTCGCGCGGGCCTGCCACACGCCGAAGGAGTTGCCGGCCGGGTCCGAGATCGGCAACCTCAGCCTACTGGGCTACAACCCATTCGAGAATTTCACCGGCCGCGCGCCGATGGAGGCCGCCGCCCAGGGCATCAAGCTCGGCCCTACCGATTGGGCCGTGCGCTGCAACCTCGTAACGATCGTCGATCAGGTGATGCGCGATTTCACGGCCGACCACATCACCACGGAAGATGCCACGGGGCTGCTAAAAACGGCCCAGGAGCGCATCGGCAGCGATCCCAAGTGGCGTGGTGCCATCGAATTTGTACCCGGCGTGAGTTATCGCAACCTGCTGCTCTGGCGTGGCGAAAAACTTCCCGCCCCGTTCAGCAATGAAACGCGCGCCCGGCCGCCGCACGACATCACGGATCAATCGGTGATCGAGGAATATCCCCGCGGGCCAGGGAGCGATGTGCTGTGTGACGTCATGTCGGCCAGCGTCGGTGTGTTCCGCGATCATCCCGTGAATGTGGCCCGCAAGGCCGCTGGCAAGGGCGTGGCGACGAACGTCTGGCTTTGGGGCCTCGGTCAGGCTCCGCGGCTGCGAGCTTTTACCGAGGAGTATGGCCCGCGTGGGGCGATGATCACGGCCGTCGACCTGCTGCGCGGCATTGCCGCCCTTGTTGGGTGGGACCGCATCGAGGTCGCGGGCGCGACGGGCTACCTCGATACCGACTATGCGGCGAAGGGGCGGGCTGGCGTCGACGCCCTCGATAAGTACGATATCGTGTGTGTGCATGTCGAGGCCTCCGACGAGGCTTCGCACGAGGGCCGTTGCGATGAGAAAGTAAAGGCAATCGAAGAGGTCGACCGCCATGTAGTCGGCCCGCTGCTCGATGCGATTCAATCGCATGGCGATTGGCGGATCATGATCTCGCCCGACCATCCCACGTTCCTGCGGACAAAAGTCCACACGCACGGCAACGTGCCCGTGGCGATGGCCGGCACCGGCATCAAACCCGACGAATTCACTACCTACGGCGACACGAACGCGGCCCGGTCGAAGCTCATCTTCGATGAAGGCTGGAACGTGATGCCGTGGTTTATCGGAAAACATTAACCACTAAGATCACGAAGAACACGAAGGACGGACGGAGGAATCTCACGCCAAGGCGCGAAGGCGCAAAGGAAAGTCAAAGAAAAGGAGAACCGCTAATCTGCGCTAATAGGTCGCTAATCGATAGTTTGTTCAGCGATTGGAAATCTCTAGGAGCGAGCCATTAGCGAACTGTTAGCGCTAATTAGCGGTTAAGAACGGTCTTTTCCTCTTCGCGCCTTAGCGCCTTTGCGTGAGACGTTCCTGCATTCCTTTGTGCCCTTCGTGACCTTCGTGGTTCCACAAAAATTTGTATTTTTCAGGAATATCGATGGGAATCATTGTTCAAAAGTTCGGCGGCACGAGTGTTGCCAATGCGGAAAAAATTCGGGTGGCAGCGCGGCGGGCGATTCGAGCGCAGCAGAACGGCAATCAGGTGGTCATGGTCGTGAGTGCGATGGGCCATCAGACCGATCATTTGGTCGACCTCGCCAAGCAAATCACCGATGATCCGGCTGGCCGCGAGATGGATATGCTCCTCTCGACCGGCGAACAGGTGAGCGTCGCCCTCATGGCGATGGCAATTCACTCGCTCGGCGCGGAAGCGGTGAGCCTCACGGGTGCCCAAATCGGCATTCGCACCGATAGCTCGCACACGAAGGCCCGTATTCAATCAATCTCGACCGACCGCATGAAAAAGCTGCTCGATGATGGCAAGATCGTCATCGCGGCCGGCTTCCAGGGCATCGATGAGGACTTCAACATCACCACGCTGGGCCGTGGCGGCAGCGATACGACGGCCGTCGCCTTGGCGGCCGTGCTTCATGCCGACGCGTGCGAAATCTACACGGATGTCGACGGCGTATTCACGACCGACCCACGGCTCGTGGCCGAGGCCCGCAAGTTGGACCGCGTGAGCCACGATGAAATTCTCGAACTTGCCAGTCTCGGCGCCGGCGTCATGCACAGCCGGTCGATCGAATTCGGCAAGAAGTTCAACGTGCCGATCCACGTGCGTAATAGCCAGAGCTTTAGCGACGAGCCGGGCACGGTCATCGGCAGCGAATCGGAATCGGCCGACCGGGCCGTCAGCGGCGCGGCCCTTACGAAGAACGAGGCCCAAATCACGATCGCGGGCGTGCCCGATCAGCCGGGCGTGAGCTACGCAGTGTTCTCAAAGCTCGCGGCCGTCAACGTGGCGGTGGATATGATCGTGCAGAACGCCGGGGCCGATGGCACGGCCGATATTTCGTTCACAGTATTGGAAGACGACCTGCCGAAGGCGCTCGCAGCTTCTAAAAAGGCAGCCGACGAGCTGCGAGCCCAAAGCGTCCTGCACGACGCTAGTCTTTCGAAGGTCTCGATCGTCGGCCTCGGTATGGCCACTCAAACCGGCGTCGCCGATCGCATGTTCCGCGCCCTCGCGGATGAGGGCATCAACCTCGAAGCCATCACCACGAGCGAAATCAAGGTCTCCGCTCTCGTAAAGCGCGATCAAGCACTGGCTGCCCTGCGGGCCGTCCACAACGAGTTCGAACTCGACCTTCCACCCCAGGATCGCGTCAAATTCGGCGAGGCCGCTTCAGCGGCCGGCCGCCGCACCGCCGACGCCGTCGACATCGTCTCCCGCCTGCAGCGGATGGAAGACCTCGCCATCGAAAGCGTGTCGCTCGATGAATCGCAAGCGGAAATGACGCTCTTCGATGTGCCCGATCGCCCCGGCATTTCGGCCCGCATTTTCGAAGCGATCGCTTCGGAAAACATCCTCGTCGATATGATCGTGCAGAGTATCGGCCGCGATGGCTTGGCCGACATCAGCTTTACCGTGCCGCGGAAGAGTGTGGCCGATGCTCGCCGCGTGCTGACGAACCTATCGAAGGAGCTCGGCGGCGAAGTGCGCGATGTGCCGGCCGTTGCCATCCTCACCGTGAAGGGCATCGGCATTCGTAGCCATACCGGCGTCGGCCTGCGGATGTTCAAGGCGCTCGCCGAGGCCAAGATCAACGTCGATCTGGTTAGCACGAGTGAAATTCGCGTGAACGTCGTCGTCGGTGCGGATAAGGGGGCAGCGGGGTTGGCGGCGCTCAAGAATGCGTTTGCCGACGTGTTGGGGTAATTCGGTGTTTAGCGTCGGCGGCGACGCCGAATGTCGCTGGAACCGCGTGGCCGCAACTTCCAGTTGAGTACGATATCAGCTAGATTCGGCGTCGCCGCCGACGCTAACTTTGTTCGCCCAGCACGTCGTTCAACACGTCTTCGGCGACGAAGATCGGTAGCGGCGGGTCGCAGGTGACGGCGACGGCGATGGCGTCGCTGGGGCGCGAGTCGATTTCGATGAGCTCGCCGTCGTGCCGCACGCGGAGCTTGGCATAATACGTGTGTTCGCGCAGCTCGCTGATGACCACATCTTGAAACTCGCCGCCGAGCGCTTCGACGGACTGCACCAGCAGATCGTGCGTCAGCGGCCGCGGGGCGGCAAAACCCTTCACGCGGCGGTCGATGCTGGTGGCCTCGAAGATGCCGATGAGGATCGGAAACATGCGTGGGCCGTCGACCTCCTTGAGGTAGATCACCTGCTGCTCGTTGATCTCGCTGATGATGATCCGAGACAATTCCATCGCAACAGGCATGGCGGCGATCCTTTATTCAATCGCTGAGCAGTAATGTCACCCTAGCATTATAGCTGGTCGGGCGAAACAGAAAAATCACCCCGTCGATGCCTTGGCGCCGTGTTCTTTGTGCCGTCGTGGTGAGATTGAACCACAACGGCACGACGAACACGACGACTTCAAAGACTAGGTTTGCTCACTTCGCGAGTTTTGCAAGGGAAGCATTGACCGATGCCAACTGCCCGCCGAGCTCATCCAGCTTGTTGCGCTGCTGCTCGACGACTTCGGCCGGGGCTTTATCGACGAAGCCTTTGTTGGCGAGTTTCGACTCGATCGATTTCATCTGCTTCGTGATGTTATCGCGTTCCTTATCGAGCCGTTTGCGTTCGGCGCTAATGTCGATGAACCGGCTCACGTCGACGTGTACCTCGATCGGACCGTGCCGGCCGACGAGCGGGAAACTGATCGGTACGCCCTGGGCTTCGGCGGAAGGGCCGATTGCGATCGCCGTGGCGTGGGCCATTTGGGCGAAGTACGGCTGCATCGGCTTGAGTAACTCGGCAGTCGCCGCATCGCAGCGGATGGTGAAGTTGATTTCCTCCTTGAACGGAATGTTCTGCCGCTGCCGGGCTTCACGCACTGCGCCAAGCACGGCTTGGAAATCGGCGAATTGTTCTTCGATTGTGGCGTCTTGATGGGCAACATCCGCCTTCGGCCATTCGGCAACGCAGACGCTTTCGGCGAGCCGGGGCGTCCTCGCCCCCGGCGCCCCCGGTCGGAGCGGGGGACCGCCCGGCTCGCTGAACTCGCTGAGGCCGCGTTCCGGCGCCACTTGCCCTAAGAGTTGCCATACTTCTTCCGTGAGGAACGGCATCATCGGGTGCAAGAGCCGCATCAGCACGTCGAGTGCGTGGGCCAACACGCGTTGGGCGGTCGCCTTGTTGTGGGAGGCGTCTTCGACGCCGATTTCGCGCGAACTCGACTTGCGGCCGTCATCGGCGACAGAGTCGCCTCCCACAGATCCGCTCGCGAAACGCGCCTTGGTCATTTCCACGTAGAAGCTGCAGAATTCGTTCCAGGCGAAGTCGTACAGCGTGCGGGCCGCGTCGGCGTAGCGGTAGTGTTCGAGGGCGTCGGTCACTTGCTGCGTGACGGTCGAAAGCCGCGATAACAACCACCGGTCTTCCAAGAGCAAGGTTGTAGGATGCGGGATGCGGGATGCGGGGATTTCACTGGATGCCTTGTCCCCGCTCCCTGCATCCTGCATCCTGCATCCTTCCAAGTATCCTTCCAAGTTAATGAGCGAGAACCGCGCGGCGTTCCACAGTTTGTTGGCGAAGTTGCGGCCGAGTTCGAAGCGTTCGCTTACGACCGCGCCGCGGGGCAGGGCTTTGTCCTCGGGCTTCTCGGCCCACTGGGTGCTGAACGGCTGGCCGCACTTCTCGCATTCGATCCGCGCGAGCACGCGGTTCTTCTTGGTCTGGGCGAATAGGGCGTCGCAATGCGGGCATTCGAACTCGACGGGCAGTTTCACATCCTGTGTGTCGGTCGTGAGATACGCCAAGCCGAAGCGTAGTGCGTCGGCCCCGAACTTCTCGATCACGTCGAGCGGGTCGACGCCGTTGCCTTTGCTCTTCGACATCGTCTCGCCGTAGCCGTCCAAGATCTTCGGCGTGATGTACACCTCACGGAACGGTACTTCGCCCACGTTGTACAACCCGGCGATCACCATTCGCGCGACCCACAGCGTGATGATGTCGCGGGAGGTAATCAGGACGCTCGTGGGATAGAACTTCGCCAACTCCGGCGTCTCGTTGGGCCAACCCATCGTCGAGATTGGCCACAGGGCGGAGGAGAACCAGGTGTCGAGGACGTCCTCGGTCTGCTCAAACTCGCACTTTTTCAGAAGTTCGGTGATTCCCTGTTCATATACATCCGGAGCGTAGTTGAAGTCATTGAGTAAGCAAACATAGACTGCGAATCGACCTTTATCCGGCTGATCGCTAATAAAAGTCTGCGTTATATCATCATCGCGGACATAACGAACGCATGCCATGTCGTAGTTAATTTCAAGCGTTGATAGTCGGTCCGAAAGTTCGTCCTGCATTGCATCTTGGACGGTCTGCATACGACCGCCCCAATACTCCTGACAACTCTCGAAGTGGCGAGACCACACCGGTATCCGGTGCCCCCACCAGAGTTGTCGGCCGATCGGCCAGTCGCGTTTCTCGCCGAGCCAATCGAGATAACCCTTACCGTAGCGATCCGGCACAATTTTCACCCGGCCGCTCGTGACGACATCCATCGCCATCTGGGCAAGCTCGCTCATCTTCACAAACCACTGGTCGGCCAAGTACGGCTCGATCGGCGTTTTGCTGCGGTCGGAGTGGGCGAGATCGATTTCGCGGTCTTCGATTTCGACGACGAGGCTGGCCGCTTCCAGGTCGGCCACCACGGCCTCGCGGGCCTTCTTCACGTTGAGGCCACGATACTTCTCGGACACGTTCTCGTTGAGCGTGCCGTCGGGGTTGAGGATGTTGATCGCGCCGATCTCCTGGTGGCGTTGCCACACGTCGTAGTCGTTGGCATCGTGGGCCGGCGTGATCTTCACGCAGCCACTGCCGAGTTCGGGCTTGGCCCATTCGTCGGCGATGAGCGGAATCTGCCGGCCGGTGAGTGGCAGTTCGAGCATCACGCCGCGTTGCGCCATGTTGCGGAGCGTTTCGAGCTGCGCTTGCATGGCTGCCCGGCGATCCATGAGGCGCGACATCTCCTCTTCGATCTCGCCCTTTTCCTTGGCCGAGGCCGTGATGAGTTTCTCGCGCAGCTCGCGGCCGAGCTTATCGAACGCGCCGGTTGGGTCCGGGTGCACCGCCACCGCCGTATCGCCGAGCATAGTTTCGGGTCGCGTGGTGGCGATGGTCACGAACTCCGGCTCGCCCGGCCGACGGTCCTGCGCCACGACCGGGTATTTGAAGTGCCAGAAGTGGCCCTTCACCGGTTCGTGGAACACCTCGTCATCGCTCACGGCCGTTTGCAGGAACGTATCCCAGTTGACAAGCCGTTTGCCGCGATAGATTTTGCCGTCCTTGAACAGGCGGAAGAACCACTCGCGCACGGCCCGGGCACATTGGTCGTCGAGCGTGAACCGCGTGCGCTGCCAATCGCAACTGCAGCCGAGTTGGCGGAGCTGGCCGAGGATGCGAGCTTCGTAGCGGTCCTTCCAATCCCAGATGCGTTTCACCAGCCCCTCGCGGCCGAGGTCGTGCCGCGTTTTCTTTTCTTCCTCGAACAGCCGCCGCTCGACGACCGCTTGCGTGGCGATGCCGGCATGGTCGGTGCCGGGCATCCACAGCACGTTGTAACCTTGCATCCGCTTCATGCGAATGAGGATGTCTTGCAGCGTGTTGTTGAGCGCGTGGCCGAGGTGCAGCGCGCCGGTCACGTTCGGCGGCGGGATGACAATCGAATACGTTGGCCGCGTGTCGCTCGGGTCGATGCTGGCGTGAAAGTAGCCGCGCTCTTCCCAAAAGGAATACCACTTGGCTTGGGCGGCGGAATGATCGTATTGGGCGGGAAGGTGCTTAAAGTCCATTTCTAGGGTGCCGAGCTTACGAGTTTCAGACCGGGAACCTGTCCAAAGTGTTTGTCTCGAGTGTCGAGTGTCAGATCGTGTTGGATCGCCAGGGCAGCGATCCATATATCGTTGGTGGGGATGCGCGTACCCTGTGACCGAAGGACGTGCCAAATGTCGGCGTAGTATCGGGCCGTTTCGGCATCGAGAAAGAGTATGCCGACTCCCTGGAGCTGAAGCAGTTGTTGGAGCCGACCTTCATTCTCACGGCGCCGGCTTCCCTGCATAAACCCGGCCAAGAGTTCGCCGATCGTGATGATTGAGAACCACAATTCAGATGCTTTGCGCAAACGTTCGTGGGCCTGCCAATCGTTGGCCGCTAAGTCTGCAAAACAGTTTGTATCGACGAGAAGCCTCACGAAGGTAAAGCATTACCAGAGTTCGGGATCGATCCACCGCTGGTCCTCGAGCGCGCGGAGCACCTCGGGTTCCAGCGGAGGACCGGCAGCCATGAATGATAGATCTCGCTTGCCCGTAGCTGGCGGCTGCTTGATTTCAACGCTGTTGGCAATCGCGGCCATGGCAAGTGCCTCGACCGTCGTATGTTCTGCTACCGCCCGCTCGTGCAACGCACGGCCAACGTCCTCCGGTAAGTTCTCAAGATTCAATGTCATAGAAACTATTATACACTTGCCACGGCTCGGAACCTAGCGGCGATTGCGTGGTTAGGTCGCTGCCCCCTTGCACAACTTGTACTCAATACTATCCACGAGCGCATCCCAACTGGCCTTGATGACGTTTTCGTTGACGCCGACGGTGCCCCAGGTGGTGCCGTCGGCGTCGCGGCTTTCGATGACGACGCGGACGGCTGCGGCGGTGCCGGCGTCGCTGTTGATGACGCGGACCTTGTAATCGACCAGTTGCAGGCCGCGGAGGTTCGGGAAACGGCCGTTGAGGGCCTTTCGCAACGCGGCGTCGAGGGCATTCACGGGGCCGTCGCCTTCGGCTACCTCGTGACGCACTTCGTCGCCGATGCGCAGTTTCACCGTCGCTTCGGTGGTGGTGCGGCCGTCGCCGTCGGTTTCGACATCGACATGGTAGTGCTGCAGTTCGAAGTGGGGCTGGTACGTGCCGGCGGCCTTGCGGACGAGCAAATCGAACGAGGCCTCGGCCGCCTCGAATTGGTAACCTCGATTTTCGAGCTCGACGACTTGCTTCAGCACACGCTCCAGCAACGCGGCATCGGTGGTTGTGCCGGAGAGTTTCATTTGGATGGTCGCCCGGCCGGAAAGTTCGCCGACGAGAATTTTTCGTTCGTTGCCGACCGCTTCCGGCGAGATGTGCTCGTAGCTCTTCGATACGCGTGCAACGGCGTGTGTGTGCATGCCGCCTTTGTGAGCGAACGCACTCGGGCCAACAAACGGCTGATTGATGCGGAAGTGCATGTTGGCGATTTCATACACATAGCGCGAAAGCTCGGTGAGGTGCTCGACGCTACCGCCATCAAGTACTTCGTAGCCCTTCTTTTTGAGTGCCAAGTTGGCGACAACTGAAATGAGGTCGGCGTTGCCGCAGCGTTCGCCAAGACCATTGATGGTGCCTTGCACGTGGGTCGCGCCAGCCGTAATTGCGGCGAGCGAGTTCGCGACCGCCAGTTCGCAGTCGTTGTGCGTGTGGATGCCGAGCGGCACGCTCACGGCGACCGCTGCCTCCTTCGTGATCGCGGCGATTTCCTCTGGCATCGTGCCGCCGTTGGTATCGCACATGACAACGATCATCGCGCCGCCTTCGACGGCGGCCTGGATCGTTTTCGCCGCGTACGCGGGGTTCGCCTTCCAGCCATCGAAGAAGTGCTCGGCATCGTAGATAACGTCGCGGCCCATTTCGCGCAAGTAGGCAATCGTCTCGCGGATCATCGCGAGGTTTTCCTCGAGCGATACGCGCAGCACTTCCGTTACGTGGAAGTCGTGCGTCTTGCCGACGATCGTGATGACCGGCGCCTGCGACTCCAGAAGGGCTTTCATCCCGGGATCGTCGGCCGGCTTTACACCCTTGCGGCGCGTCATGCCGAACGCACACACGCGGCTATTCTTCAGCGGCTCCGCCGCGATGCGTTGGAAAAACTCCGCGTCCTTCGGATTTGAAAGCGGATAACCGCCTTCGACGAAATCGAAGCCGAACTCGTCGAGCCGCCGCGCGATGAGCACCTTATCTTGTAGCGAGAAGTTCACGCCTTCGCCTTGGGCGCCATCGCGGAGAGTCGTGTCATAGATTTGAATCTTGGTCATGGTACCTCAAATAGGGCGCATTGCTCATTTGTGAGCTTCCAACGCCGCGTTGAAACGATTGACATTTTCCGCATCACCCGCCGTTCTTGCCTGTTCGAGTCCTTGTTGTAGAGCCGCGGTGGCTTTGGATGGTTCGTTCAGTTTTCGATAGGACTTTGCCAGCTCATTGTACAGTTCAAGTGCCTGGGGGTTCAGCCGCAAAGCAGTTTGCAGCGCGTCGACACAATCGGCATATTTGGCCGCCTTGAACAGTGCCGTGGCCAAGTTGCGATGGGTGAGCCAGTCGTTCGGGTCGGCCGCAAGCGCCGCGTTGAACGCGGCGATTGCTTCCTCGTTCCGACCTGCCGAGTATAAGGCGACTCCCAGATTGTTGTGCAACTTGGCCGTGACAAATCTTGCTGGCATCACGCGAATTGCTGCCGCGAAATGGCTGGCCGCCTCATCAAACTTGCCCTGTCGGTTCAAGAGTTCGCCGAGCTGATAGTGCGCGTGCGACGAAGATGGGTCGGACGCGATTGCGGCCCGATAATGTTCGGCCGCGGCATCTTCGTACCCGTTCTTTTCCAAGATCGCCGCCACGTTATGGTGAGCCATGGAGCTATTGGGCTGCGCCTCGAGTACTTCCAACCATAAGCCCATCTCATTTTCGTAGGCGACGAGCCGCTTCACGTCGAGCACGCAAAATATCAGCAGCAATGCCGTTACGACGGAGCCCGACACCACAACGGGAAGTCGCGCTGGTGGGACCTTAACCTGAGTGCGATATTTCGCCACCAATTTGCACAGGAGTTGGTATCCGCCCACGACGAACAGCACGCAGGGCGCGACGAGGGCCAGATACATGCGGCGTTCGGCCGCGATTTCCGTGATGATCGGGATTACAAACGTGGGCGAAAGAATGGCGAACACCCACGTTGCGAGGTAACCAAGTGGCCGATTGCGCCATAAAAGCACGAACGTGGCGATGCCGAGCAGCACCAAGGAAACCACATACGGCCAAGCCTCGGCGAACGAGTTCAGGTAGGGAATCTCGTAATGAATGAATAACGGCCACGGCCAGACGATCAATTTCAGGTACAGGAAAAACACCTTCGACTGCGTCAGCCACCATTGATGGGCCGACACATCGAAGTCAAAACCGGTGGCATCGCTATGCGGCCGATTGACGTTCAAAACTGCAAGCAGTAGCAGCGTTGCCGTTAACACCAGATAAATCGGCCACGACCGGCGGAGCGCAGCCGAAATGGAACCGGCGACGAACGTCCGCTCGAACAGCGAGACCATAAGCGGCGCGGAAACCATGATCTCTTTCGACGCCATACCGCACAGGCATGCGAGCCCCGCCAGAACGAGCCATAACCTGCGGCCGCTTCGATGAGGGGTCTGATCAGTGGCGGCATTTCCATTGTCACCTCTATCGGTCGCCGGTTCTGAAGTCGTCCAATAGCGCAGGCTGCAATACAACGTGGAGAGATAGAACAACGCCATCATCGATTCCGTCCGCTGCGTCGCATAAATGACCGTCTCCGTCACCAACGGATGCATGCTCCACAGCGCAGCAGCCGCCAATGCGAGCCAATCCGCAGATTCTTCGAAACGACCTTCAAAATACGGCAGACGCAAAGCGCGACGCAAAAGCCCATAGAAAGCCAGCGCCGCCAAACAGTGGATCACGATATTAACCGCATGATAACCGGCTGGATTCGTACCGCCGTACGCACGATTGATCGCAAAAGAAAGGTTCACCAGCGGCCGAGCCGATGTGGGGGTTTCCGCCGGCGGGTTCAACGGCCCTGGCTTGCCGAGGCCGACTAACGGCCACACAGAAGCAATCGATTCATTTTGCACAATGGCTCCAATGTCGTCGAAGATGAATGGCACGTTTACGCTTGGCCCGTAAATGGCGCCAATCAGAATTAGCAAGATCACCAAGGCAAGCATTATGGGCCACGGGCGGTTTTGTTCTGGCGCGCAGTCCTTGTCTTGCGCACCGCCTTGATGGCGCGGTCGAACCGTAGCAGCCGATGTTGGCGACTTCCGCTGGGCCATTGAAATCCAATAAAAAACCCCAAGGTTTTTGGCCTTGGGGTGGTATGTTAGAATGAACGAGTACCGACCCTCAAGACCTCCTGAAGGAGCTAATAATTACGATGCCGCCCAGGCGAACGACGGTGGTACCAAATTGAATCGATCGCGGACGAAACACAGGACACACCCCCGAAAGTGGGTATAAAGCCAACTATGCAACAATAGCGGAGGCAGGTGGCTTAGTCAAGTTACGGTGCGATTTCCCCCTGCTTTTGGGTACTCTGGACGCGATTCCATCCCTCGTTTGCTTCCAAATTCAACGAATTGGTTGACGTGCCGTGCGCCAGGTGTTTAAGGTAGTGGCGTCAGTCCTACCTCAAATCCGCTTGAAATTTCCCACCCCAGCGGACAAATACCCCCTTTCCTGGAAAGGTGAAGGTCATGCACGGTCGCTCATCGAAGCTCCAGATTTCGCACGCGGAGCGTGCGATCGCATCGCGGTTAGGTTTTACCCTGGTTGAATTGCTCGTGGTCATTGCCATCATTGGCATCTTGGTCGCCCTGCTTCTGCCCGCGATCCAGGCGGCGCGGGAAGCAGCCCGCCGTTCGCAGTGTCAGAACAATCTCAAGCAAATTGGCCTGGCGATACAAAGCCATCTCGACACACACAAAGCATTCCCGATGGGACGCAATCGGACCGACCAGCTTGCCGTGTCGTGGGCCTATTACTTGCTGCCGTATTTGGAAGAAACGTCCATTTACAACAGCTGGGTTCCGACCGCCACCGCGGATGATGACAAAAATAAGGCAACGATGCGGACGCCGGTCGAAACGTATGCCTGCCCCAGCCGCCGCCGTGCCGCGGCCGACCGTAATTTCGACAACAACGACAAGCCCCCCAAAGTTTTGGGGGTGGCCTCCCTGATTGATTATGCCGCCAACGCCGGCCTCGACGTTTATACAGGTGTCCCCAACCGCGATGAATCAGCCAACGTCTTTGGCGCTTACAGTCGCATTGATTCTGGACCCATCTTCAGTGGCTCGCGCATTAGTGCCCGGCAAGTCGAGGATGGCCTTTCCAAGACACTGGCGATTGCCGAGAAACATCTGCCGCCCGTGCCGCCAAACACGGCTCCGGAGATGGAGCATTATGCGGTCGGCGATACCGCGGCAATTTCGGGCGATGATCCGTTCACATCATTCCGCTGTACGAAGAACGGTATGGCAAGCAATGCCGACGACACCGACAAGTCGAAATTTGGTAGTCCCCACCCGGGCGTTGTGCAGTCGATCTTTCTGGATTGCCATGTACGTGGCCTGCAGTCGGATATCGATAAAACAGTGCTGCAAGCGCTGAGCACCATTGGCGGCGGCGAAACGGTGGCTGACGGAGAGTGATTCGGGCGGGCGTGCATTTCGGATCGTCGGAAAGATGCCATTGGTTTTCCTCCGCTATGCTCTAATTGCGAGAGTTTCGCAGGTTAAACTGGTCGCTTAAAGGACCGGGCCGTTCTACAATGCGCGCATGAAAACGCTCAACGAACGCGCCTTCGAACTCTGCAACGCCATGGTCGCCGATGCCAACGCGCTCGGCATCGCCGTCAGCACGCTCGACTGCGGCACCCGCGTTATCGATTGCGGCGTGAAGGCACCCGGCAGCAATGAGGCGGGGCGACGTTTGGCGGAAATTTGCCTGGCTGGCAGAGCGAATGTAACACTCTGCGAATACAACCGAGAGTTGGCGGTTACCGTCCACACCAACGACCCAGTCGCCGCGTGCATGGCGTCGCAATATGCCGGCTGGCAGATTACTGGTGAGAAGTTCTTTGCGATGGGCTCGGGGCCGATGCGCGCCGCGGCCGGGCGCGAAGAAATCTTCTCGCACATCGGCCACAAGGAAGCCGCCGATCACTGCGTCGGCGTGCTCGAAACGAGCAAGATGCCGCCAGAGGCCGTGTGCCAAGACATCGCCCGGAAATGTTCCGTATCAACTGACCGGCTGACACTGGCGATCGCCCGTACGTCGAGTGCGGCCGGTACCGTTCAGATCGTGGCTCGCAGCGTCGAGACGGCGCTCCACAAACTTCACACCTTGGGATTCGACCTGTTACAAATCAAGAGCGGCTTAGGAAACGCCCCGGTGCCACCAGTCGGACGAGATGATCTGAGTGCCATCGGCCTTACCAACGACGCCATTCTGTATGGTGGCGGCGTTCGGCTCGTTGTCGATGCGGCCGATGAGGACATTGCAGAGATTGGCCCGAAACTACCCAGCAACGCTTCGCCCGATTACGGCCGACCGTTCGCGGAGATCTTCGCGCGGTACAACCACGATTTCTATCGCATCGACCCCATGTTGTTCAGCCCGGCTGTGGCGAGTTTCCACAATTTGCGTACCGGCCGAAATTCTTGGTTCGGCGCGATGGCACCAGAACTGTTGGCCGAATCATTCGCAAAAAAATAGCCCGGCCGTTTCGGCCGGGCGCGAATGACTCAGTAGATCGAAGCTCGCAGCGCAAGCAAGAGCGAATGTGCGCTCGATTGGCAGCCCGCTCGCCCTTGCTTGCGCAGCGGGCTCCAATCCGAGGACATGTCTCTCGCCGACCCGAAACGGGTCGGCTATATCGATTACTTCAGCTTCATCATCTTCATGATGAGGTCTACCGTTCGCACACTGTAGCCCCATTCGTTGTCGTACCAACTGACGATCTTGAGCAGGTTGCCGTCGAGCACTTGCGTGAAGTCGGCCGCGAAGATCGAGCTGTGCGGATCGCCGATGATGTCGGTCGACACAATCGGGTCTTCGGTGTAGCACAGAATGCCCTTGAGCGGGCCTTCGGCGGCCTTCTTGATCGCAGCGTTGACTTCTTCCTTGGTCACCTTTTTCGACATCAAGGCGACCAGGTCGACCACGCTACCGGTCGTGACCGGCACCCGCAGGGCGATACCCGTGAGCTTGCCCTTGAGGGCCGGAATCACTTCGCCGACCGCCTTGGCAGCGCCGGTCGAAGTCGGAATGATGTTCACGGCTGCCGAACGAGCGCGGTACGGATCCTTGTGCGGGAAGTCCTGCACCACTTGGTCGTTCGTGTAGGCATGCACGGTCGTCATGAGGCCCTTCTCGATGCCGAACGTTTCATGCAGCACCTTCGCGACGGGCGCCAAGCAGTTCGTCGTGCAACTGGCATTGCTAACGCACTTCATGTCGGCGGTCAGTTTGTCGTCGTTGACGCCGAGCACGCAGGTCAAATCGGGGGCGTCCTTGGCGGGGGCGCTCAAAATCACCCGCTTCGCACCAGCCGTAAGATGCGAGTCATAGCCCGCCTTGCCGTCTTTGGCCCGACCCGTGAAGACGCCGGTGCTTTCGACGACCACGTCGACGTTCATCTCTTTCCAAGGCAGTTCGGCCGGGTTTTTCACGGCCAGCGCCCGAATCTTCTTGCCATCCACGATGAGATTGTCGGCATCGTGACCGACCGTGCCGGGAAAGCGGCGATGCGTGCTGTCGTACTTCAAAAGCGTCGCCAGCATCTTGTTGTCCGTCAGGTCGTTGATGGCGACCACCTCGAACTCACCCTTGCGTTCGTATAAATTGCGAAAAACCAACCGGCCGATGCGGCCGAATCCGTTGATGGCGACTCGAATAGCCACTGTTCATTCCTCCGACTAAATACAAGACCCTCGAGGTAAATTGAACCATCGATTATATCGCGGAAAACAGGGCCTAACAACGGGCCAAGATGAGCGAGAATGCGGACTTTTGACTCGTCCCCACGCTCTGCGTGGGAACGGCGTGCAAGGTGTGCGTGATAGCACGGTCAGAATGCCACGATGCGATCACCGCGCACTTCACGTGCCGTTACATCGCGGAATGTCCCCTCATCGTGGGGCGTCGCCGGCAACTCGACCGTCGCGTACCGACACGAAGTACCCGTCCAGGCCGAAACTTGCTCCTCGCTCCTTGCTTCTCGCTCCTCGGTCTCGACGAGCACCCGAAGCTGTCGCCCCAGCAGACTACGATAATACTGTTCGCGCAACTCGTCCTCGACGCGTGCGAGTTCGCGCGCGCGACACTGCCGCACATGTGCGGGCACCTGGTGCGGCATCGTCGCCGCCGGCGTGCCTCGGCGTGCGCTAAAGGGAAATACGTGAATCTTGGAGAAGCCGACCTCGCGGGCGACGTCGATCGTTTCCTGGAACTCGGCATCCGTTTCGCCAGGGAAACCCACGATGATGTCGGTCGTGATGGCGGGCCGGTCGAGCCGTACTTGCACTAGCCGGCAACGATCGATGAACCGCCGGCTGCCCCAACGCCGCCGCATGCGCGCCAACACGCTATCGCTGCCGCTTTGCATCGATATGTGCAAATGCGGAGCGACCTTGTCACCATGATCAGCCATCACGTCGATCAATTCGCGAGTTACCTCGGTCGCCTCGATGCTCGATAAACGGACACGAAAATCACCGGGCAATTCCGCAATCCGGCGCACGAGATGGGAGAGCCGGATCCACTCACTCTTGGGCCGAAAACCCTCTCTCTTCAGGAGAGGGTAGGGTGAGGGCGCGTTAGTTCTCGGCAATTCTCCCTCACCCCAGCCCTCTCCCACAGGGAGAGGGAGGATCGAACGGCGATTCCAATCGACGCCGTAATGCCCCAGGTGAATTCCCGTCAGCACGACTTCGCGATATCCACGATCCACCAGCCGACGCACTTCATCCAAAATATGTTCTATCGGCCGGCTTGTTAATTCAGGACGAACACTTGGGATGATGCAGAAGCTGCACCGAAGCAGGCAACCATCTTGCACCTTCACATACGCGCGATGCCGCCGGCCGAAACCGCTGATGCCGGTGGGGATATCCGTTACACCGAAGCGGCCAAGAAGATCGGGCAACTCGCGCTTGTCGGTCACCACTTGCGAAACACCAGGAATTGCCGCGATCTCATGCGGGGCGCGCGTCGCGTAACACCCCATCACCACAATTTTGGCGCCAGGGTTCCTTCGCGCCAGCCGCCGAATCGTTTGCCGGCTCTTGGCATCGCCTTCGTTCGTCACCGTGCACGTGTTCACGATGCACAACTCGGCGGCGTCGCCGTCTTGAGCATCCTCATACCCAATGCCCAGCAGCCCCTCGCGCACGTACTGCGTCTCGTACTGGTTTACCTTGCAGCCGAGAGTAACCGTGCGTAGTTTCATGGTTCGCAATCAATTAGTGATTTAGCGTCGGCGGCGACGCCGAAAATAGTGCCACCCCGGGTAAATAAGGC
>JAKOXH010000006.1 GCA_029781135.1 Planctomycetota bacterium | reverse complement strand
GCACGTACAGCGGATGCTCCGGATTCAACAGTTCGCTCAAGCGAGCACCAAACAATTCAATCTGCGGAGAACGTGACTTGGGTTGCATTTTTCGCCAGCTTTCGAGGACATAGGAACCAAAACCTGGCAAATTTTAGCGCCACAACAACCGCTACGCACCCCCTATTCGTAGACACAACGCAGTTTTTCAGGGACGACTAGCTAACGACTAACGACTCGAAAAAAGAAATGCTGGGCCCAGTGGGGCTGGGGGGTGCTGAGCTGGCGCGCATGATCCGCCGGCGGCGGATGGCAACGACGCTCGACCAATCCACACCCGTCGGGGTGATACGTCCGCACCCGGGTACCGAGGGCCGCCGCAGAGCTGCCGCACGCAAGAGGGAGGTTTGCAGACCTGTGCATGGTGAGGCTGAAGACTATTCGGCGGCGCCGGCGAGAGCTCTCTGTGCGGCTGGCGCCCTGACGGTCATTTCACCCGCGACTATAGCAGAATACGGGACAAATGTCCAGTAGTATTTTGTGCCAGTTGGGGATTTTCGCGGAAATTTTCCCTGCGACCTCGTAGCCACCGTCGCTCGATGGTGGACGCCGTACGGAAGAGCTTTCCACGCTCTGGCGAGCGTGACTACAATTGGGGTGCAGTTCGAGCTGGAGGGTGAGCCTCGGTGTACGGCCGCAAGGCCCAGGCAGGTAGAGACGGGCGAAGGCCCGTGGCACCCGGCGCCTGGTTCTGTACGAAAGTTTTCCTCAGGTCTTTTGGCGATGCAATTCAGCTAAAGTTGGGTCGGGCTCTGGAACACCGAGGCGGTCAGAAGTCATGAAGGAAGACATTACAGGTTTGTGCATGATCCAACTTGAACTGGTGGTGCGTGTGGCTGCTCTTCCAGCCGAAGAACAAATCAAGAGTTTTCCAAAAAGCGTTGTCGTAGCAGACGAGATCGCTCTGGATTACGATCATTGGTGTCGGTGGGCACTCGAAGGCCAGAACGCACCTCAATTGACGGATGAGCAGCGCTCAGGCCTTATCGCATTCGATTCTCGGTTTGAAAGAATGAGCGGCGAGAGAAACGCGCATTTGTGGACCGAGGATGCTCTTCGATATCGGCATGAATGGAACGAAGTCCGCCAGGACGCCCAAACGATTCTGAACCTATTCGGCTGGTCGGTTGACGAATAGGCGATCGGCGTTCCCACGCCGCAGGCGCGTCGCGGCTAAACGGTGGTGCTTGGAAACCACGGGGCCATTTCATGGATTTACATTCGGCATGACGCTGACGGTGCCGAATTGTCGGAAGTGGTCGTCGAATGCGAATGCGCGTTGGATGCCGAGCCGTTGCATCACGACGCGGCTGGTGCAATCGGTGAAGCTCCACTGTTTGTCGTGGAATTGTTGGAACACTTGCCAGGCATCGGCGAAATCCTGCTCGGTGATTGTGATCAGGCGAACTGAGTTTCCTTCCAAAACTCGTTTTCCGAAGGCGATCGCTCGTCGATTTTCGTTGCGGGTACGGCGCAAGGTCAAAGTTTCGTCGACCACGTAATCGGAAGTTGCCAGTGGCTCTCGAAGAAGCCGAAGTGTGGTGGCGGCAACGGCATGATTCGCGTCGCGGAGAGAGTAAATGGCAAACCACGCGCTGGTATCGACGTAAATCACGGCTGGCCGTAGAGAAGCTTGTCATGATCGCGACCCGAGAAGCCATCATCCGGTTCCTCGATGGGCAGGCCCTCGATTTCCGCCAGCATCTCTTCAACTGCCGCTTGTTGCTGGACGAGTTCCTCGTGAGACAATTCGGCGGCTGGTTGGCCCAGTGATGCCGAGGGAACCTGCACCTCGACGGGCGTACCCTGGGCCAAGTCGACCGGGTGGAGGGGTCGAAAGACGCCGGCGTCGTAGATAGCAGGGACGGTGCGATTCATAGAGATGCGGACGGGGAACGACTGCAGGAAAGCTCTTCATCCCGAGTCATTGTCCGTGGCGGTCAGGCTGAAGCCTGACCTACGCAGTATACGCATGGCCGTGGGTAACGGTCTAGGAAGAGTGTGCCGAAAGGTAGCGCGCGCGCCGGGGGGCACATGTCGGGGTGTCGGATTTGGGCTTTCGTGGCACGGTCGCACGGCAAATAATGCTTGACTGTTGCTCGCATGGAAAGTGCGGGTGGTATGGTGCGAAAGGCACTTGAATTGCAAGGATGTTTGTGGCCCACCGTCTGCCGCACCTGGTCGGCGCTTCGAGCGTTGGCCAGGAAGAGTAGTTGAACCAGCATGTCGCGGCAGGTGGTGGGCGATTTTTTAGCGGGGGAGCACGGAGCGGTGGAGTAGGGAGACAGAGGAACTCAGCCGGGGCCTTCAACCAAGGCACCCTCACCCTAACCCTCTCCCAGAGGGAGAGGGGACAGATTCGAGTTCCTTACTCCGATGGTTCCCCTGCTCGATGCTCCCATCCGGAAGGAGCATATTGCGTGGCCGACCGAGCGTTTATCACGGTGGATGGCAACGAGGCAGCGGCCTCGGTCGCCCATCTTGCTAGCGAGGTGATTGCGATCTATCCCATCACCCCCGCGTCGCCGATGGGTGAGCTGGCGGATTATTGGACCAGTCGAGGACACACGAACATCTTCGGGAGCGTCCCGGAGGTGATCGAGATGCAGAGCGAGGCAGGCGCCGCGGCGGCGGTTCACGGGGCGCTGCAAGCCGGTTCGTTGACGACGACGTTCACGGCCTCGCAAGGCCTGCTCTTGATGATCCCCGAGATGTTCAAGATCGCCGGCGAATTGACGCCCGCGGTGTTTCATATCGCGGCACGCACGTTGGCCACGCATGCTCTCTCGATCTTCGGCGACCACAGCGACGTGATGGCGTGTCGCAGCACGGGCTGGGCGATGCTGGCTTCGAATTCGGTGGAAGAAGCCCAGGATTTCGCGCTCATTGCCCATGCGGCCACGTTGCGAGCGCGCGTGCCCATTCTGCACTTTTTCGACGGCTTCCGCACGTCGCACGAGGTGAACAAGATTCAGCAACTGGCGCACGATGACATCCGGAACATGATCGATGAACAGTTGGTGCAGGATCATCGCCGGCGGGCGTTGAGCCCCGATCACCCCGTGCTGCGTGGCACGGCGCAGAATCCGGACGTGTTCTTCCAAGCGCGCGAGGCGTGCAACACGTTCTACGACAACGTGCCGGGCATCATTCAAGCGATGATGGACCGGTTTGCGAAGCAAGTGGGCCGGCAGTATCACCTGTTCGAATATGTGGGTGACCCGAATGCGAAACGGGTCATTGTGCTGATGGGCTCCGGGGTCGGAGCGGCGGAAGAGGCGGTCGAGAAACTGAACGCGGCTGGTGAGGGCGTCGGCATTGTGAAGGTGCGGTTGTATCGGCCGTTCGATACCGCGGCATTTTTGGCGGCGTTGCCGAAGAGTGTGGAGAAGATCGCCGTTTTGGATCGTACGAAGGAGCCGGGAGCGATTGGCGAGCCGTTGTACATGGATGTCGTGACGGCGTTGGTGGAAGGAGGAAATGCAAATTGCAAAATGCAAAATGCAAATTGCAAATTTGAGAATGTTGTCGACGTGATTGGCGGCAGGTATGGGCTATCGTCGAAGGAGTTTACGCCGGCGATGGTGGCGGCGGTGTTCGAGCAATTGAAGGAGGCCCAGCCGAAGCGGCACTTCACGGTCGGCATTTACGACGACGTGACGAACTTGAGTCTCAAGTGGGACACGAGCTTCACGACGGAAGGCCAGGACGTGACGCGGGCCGTGTTCTATGGGCTCGGCAGCGACGGCACCGTGGGCGCGAACAAGAACTCGGTGAAGATCATCGGCGAGAATACGCCGCTGTATGCCCAGGGCTACTTCGTGTACGACTCGAAGAAGTCGGGTGCGACAACGGTGTCGCACTTGCGGTTCAGCCCGCGGCCGATTCGGTCGACGTATCTCATCGAGCAAGCGAACTTCGTGGCGTGCCATCAATTCCTCCTTTTGGAATCGATGGACGTGCTGAAGATTGCGGCCGAAGGGGCGACGTTCTTGCTCAACAGCCCGTATGGCGCCGATAAGGTGTGGAACGAGTTGCCGGCCGCCGTGCAGCGGCAGATCATCGATAAGAAGTTGAAGTTCTACGTGGTCGATGGGGCTGGCGTGGCGAAGGAAGCCGGCATGGGTGGGCGCATCAACACGCCGATGCAAACGTGCTTCTTCGCGCTGGCGGGCATGTTGCCGCGTGAGGAAGCGATCGAGCATATCAAGACGGCGATTCGCAAGACCTACGGCAAACGCGGCGAATCGATCATCGAGCAGAACTTCAAGGCGATTGATATGGCGCTCGAACGCTTGCAAGAAGTCAACGTGCCGAAGGATGCAAGCAGTACGAAGCAGTTGCGGCCGGCGGTGACGAAGGCGGATTCGGACTTCGTGAACCGTGTCACGTCGGCGATCATTGCGGGCCGTGGCGACTTGTTGCCGGTGAGTGCGATGACGGTCGATGGCACGTTCCCCACGGGCACCGCGAAGTACGAGAAGCGGAGCATTGCGGCCGAGATTCCGATTTGGGATCCGGCGATTTGCATCGATTGCGGGTTGTGCGCGCTGGTGTGCCCGCATGCGGCGATTCGGATGAAGGCGTTCCCGGAAGCCGTGTGCAATAACGGGCAGCCGAGCACGTTCCCCTCGAAGGTGTGGAAGGACAAGGAGTTCCCAGGGCATCGGCTGACGATTCAGGTGGCGCCGGACGACTGCACGGGTTGCGGCGTGTGCGTGGATATTTGCCCGGCGAAGAGCAAGGAAGCCGTGCGCCACAAGGCGATCAACATGGAAAGGAAGGAAGATCATCTGGCGCGGGAGCGCGAGAATTTCGATTACTTCCTGACGATTCCGGAATTCGATCGCGAGAAGGCGAAGATCGACGTGGTGAAAGGCTGCCAGTTGCTCGAACCGTTGTTCGAGTTCTCGGGGGCCTGCTCGGGTTGCGGCGAGACGCCGTACATCAAGTTAATGAGCCAGTTGTTTGGCGATCGGGCGATCATCGCGAACGCGACGGGGTGCTCGAGCATTTACGGCGGCAACTTGCCGACGACGCCGTATACGACCGATAAGCACGGACGCGGCCCGGCGTGGTGCAACTCGCTGTTCGAGGATAACGCCGAGTTCGGCCTCGGCATTCGGCTGGCGTGCGATCAGCAGCGCGACTACGCCGTGGTGCTGCTCAAGGAGTTTGCCTCGCAAATCGGCGAGATCTTCGTCAGCGAGCTGATCGATTCAAACGAGACCGATGAAGAGAGCATCCGCTTGCAGCGCGAACGCGTGGCAAAGCTGAAGCAGCGGCTGGCGGATATCAAGGATCCGAAGGCGCGCGAATTGATGAGCGTGGCCGATGCATTGGTACGGCGGAGCGTGTGGATCGTCGGCGGCGATGGTTGGGCCTATGACATAGGCTTCGGCGGCCTCGATCATGTGCTGACGACGAATCGCGATGTCAACATTCTGGTGCTCGATACGGGCGTGTATTCCAACACGGGCGGTCAGGCCTCGAAGGCGACGCCGCGAGCGGCCTCGGCCAAATTCGCCGCGAACGGTAAGCCGGTGCGGAAGAAGGACCTCGGGATGTTGGCCGTGGCATACGGCAACGTGTACGTGGCCCAAATTGCGATGGGCGCGAATCCGAACCAGACGCTGCAAGCGCTGTTGGATGCGGAGTCGTATCGCGGGCCGTCATTGATCCTGGCTTACAGCCAGTGTATTGCCCAGGGCATCAACATGACGACGGGCATGTCGCACCAGAAGACGGTGGTGCAGACCGGCCTGTGGCCGTTGTTTCGGTACGACCCGCGGCTCGCACGCACGGGCGAGCGTCCGTTCCGATTGGATAGCCGTAAGCCGACGATTCGCTTTGCCGATTTGGCGGAGAAGGAAGGCCGGTTTGCGATGGTGGCGCGGAGCGATCCGAAGAATGCCGAACAGTTGTTCGCGCTCGCCCAACAAGATATTGACGATCAATGGCATTATTACGAACAGATGGCCGGCGTTGAGCGGGAAATCTCGTTCCGCGGTGAGGAGGTAACACCATGCGTGCCGACCTGACGACGAAGTACCTGGGGCTAAAACTGAAGAATCCCATTGTTGCTTCGTCGGGGCCGCTGACGGACAACTTGGATACGCTGCGGAGCTTGGAGCAGAGCGGCGTGGCGGCCGCGGTGCTGCCGTCGCTGTTCGAGGAGCAGATTTGCCACGACGAACAGCGCATCAACGCGATGTTCGAGTATCAGACGTTTTCGTCGGCCGAGTCGTTGACGTACTTCCCCAAGGCGAAGGACTACAACGTTGGGCCGCACGAGTATTTGGAGTTGCTCGAGCAGGCGGCCAATACGCTGTCGATTCCGATCATCGGCAGTCTCAACGGTTCGTCGCCGGGCGGCTGGGTGCGGTATGCGAAGTTGATCGAGGATGCCGGGGCGAGCGCGATCGAGCTCAACATCTACTTCGTGGCGACCGATCCGGAGATGACATCGGCCGACGTGGAGCAGCGGTACATCAATTTCGTCGGCACCGTGCGCGAGGCGGTGAAGATTCCGATCGCGGTGAAGCTGGGCTGGCAGTTCAGCAACATCACGAACTTCATTCCACGCTTGGCGAAGGCGGGTGCAAATGGGGTTATTTTGTTCAATCGTTACTTGGAGCCGGATATCGATCTGGAAACGCTGCGGCTTTCGCCACAGTTGGTGCTGAGCAATCGGCACGAATTGCGGGCGCCGCTGCGATGGATCGCGATCTTGCGCGATCAGGTGACGATTTCGCTGGGGGCCACGAGCGGTATTCATTACCCCGAAGATATCGTGAAGCTGTTGTTGGTTGGTGCCGATGCGTGCATGTTGACTTCAACGTTGTTGCGGCACGGCCCCGGCTATGTGAGCGAGTTGTTGCGTTCCCTGCAGGATTGGTTGGATACGCACGAGTATGAATCGGTGGAGCAAATGAAGGGCAGTATGAGTTACGGCAACTGCCCCGATTCAGGCAATTTGGAACGGGCCAACTATATGAAGGCCATTGTGTCGTACACGGCAGCCCATTAGACCGCCGCGTCGACGCGGAAAGAAGTTGCTTCGATGGATCTCGAAGCGGCCAAGAAATTTCGAGTCGTTGTCGCCGGGTTTGGCAGCCCCCATGGCGATGACCAAGTCGGCTGGAAAGTAATTTCTGAACTCTCGCAGCGGCCGCACTTGCCGGCGCGGGTCGTACGCATCCGCGAAGGGACGCAGCTGATTCATGAATTGGCTGGCTGCGAGAAGTTGATTGTCGTCGATGCGTGCCGCGGCAGTGGACCGCGGGGCACGATCTCTCGTTATTGGTGGCCCGATCCACGGATCACACTGCACCACGATCGCTCGACCCATGAGATCGGGGTGTGCAGTGCTCTTGCTTTGGCCCAGCAACTCGGCAAGCTGCCCGGCATGGTGCATGTGTATGGCATTGAGATCGGCGACGGCGATTTGCTGGGCGGCATCAGCGGCGAATTGATGCGGGCGGTCGATGAACTGGTCGCGGTAATTGTCGCCGAGATTAGCGAGGTCGTTTATGCATGACCGCTCGCTACACTTCGCCCGGCCAGGATCGAGACACGTTCGGGTGCCAGGGCCACGGAGGCCGCCGACGTGGCCAGGCACGTGTGGTGAATCGCATGCCCACGCCGAGCCGTGGGCATGGCACCCAGGTGTACCGCTACTGGCCACTTCCGGTGGCTGCGGCGAGCAATTTCGAATCGAACAAGACAACTTTCGTTGCAATGGGTGTGGCAGCTTTCAATTATCCCTGCGCGGCGGAGAGGAACTGCTACGGGAATCGGTGACGATGGAGGACGTGGAGCCATGAGTCGAAATGTACTGACGCGGACGTTGGAGAAACTCCAGTTTTTGCAAGACATGCTGCCGGATTACCTCGAGCGGATTGCCGATATCGCCCACGTGCATGATTTTGACGAATTCGATGTCGTGTTTCGCGAAGGTGATCCGGCAGAGAACATTTACCTGATTGTGAACGGTTCGGTGTCGCTGGAACTGTGTTCGGCTGGGGTTGGCTGCCGGCAGATTCTGACGATCGGGCCGGGCGAATTGCTGGGATGGTCGTCGCTGCTAGGAGGGGCGTGTTATACGGCCCGGGCGCGGACTCCACAAGCAGCTTGCTTGGTGGAGATCAACGTCGCGCAGTTGTTGAGGCTGTGCGAAAAAGATCCAAAGTTCGGATACGAACTGATGCGGCGCACAGCGGTCGCGTTGGCCAAGCGTTTGAGCGCCACACGCATGCAATTGCTCAACGTTTACGGTACTGAAATGCCGGTGAACCAGTTATAAACAACGAGGTGGGAGAAATGTCCGCGAAACATGCACCGGTCGGCTCGTTCCTGACGATTGGCACCGAGCAATTGCAGGCGCTCATGGATGTGCTCAAGGCGGCCGGGTATCGCACGATTGGTCCGCGGCTCATGGATTCGGCGATCGTGTTTGGCGATTTGGATAAGATCGAGCAGCTGCCGGTGGGCTATCTGGATCGACAAGATGGTGGCAGTTACCGGCTGGAGCACGATGACGCGGCCGGTTACTTCGACCATGTGGTGGGTCCGCAATCGCTGAAAAGGTTTTTGTATCCGCCCGGCGAGACCCTGTTGGAAAGCGTGCGCACGAACGGCCAGTGGCAGATGAAGGCACCGACGATCGAACCGAAGCCAATCGCGGTGATCGGCTTGCGGGCCTGCGACCTGCACGCGCTGGCGATTCAAGACAAGGTGCTTTTGGGCGGGCCGTATGTCGATCCGAATTACGAAGCGCGGCGCGAGAATTTGTTCATCGTGGCGGTGAATTGCCGGCGAGCGGCGCCGACGTGTTTCTGCCACTCGATGAACGCGGGCCCCGCGGTGGATGATGGGTTCGATCTCGCACTCACTGAGGTGAACCGGAATTTCGTGGTTGAAATCGGCACGCCGAAGGGGGCCGAGATCATGTTCGACATCGATTGGTTGCCGCCGGCGCGCAACGAGATCGACGAAGCGCAAGCGGTGGTGACCAATCTCAAAGCGGAGATGGAATCGCGCGAACGCCGGTCGCATGGCAATCGCGAGGCGCCACGGCAACGTTACCTGAATACCTCGAGCATCCACGACTTGCTGCTGGAGAACCTGGAGCATCATCGCTGGACGGAGGTCGCCCGCCGCTGCCTGGCGTGCGGCAACTGCACAATGGTGTGCCCGACGTGCTTCTGTGCAGCCGTGGAGGAAGTGAGCGACCTTTCCGGCGAGCACGTGCGCCGCGAGCGGGCGTGGGATTCGTGCTTCACGGCGGAGCATTCGTACATGAACACGGGCACGGTGCGGAAGTCGACGGCGTCGCGTTACCGGCAGTGGTTGACGCACAAGCTGGCCACGTGGCAAGACCAGTTCGGCACGAGCGGCTGCGTGGGCTGCGGGCGGTGCATCACGTGGTGCCCGGTGGGAATCGATTTGACGGAGGAAGTGGCCGCAATTCGCGGCAGCGAAGACAGTGCGGGCGCCAAGGAAGCGCGGGCCGTGTTGGCGTCGTAGAGGTAGAGATTGTGACATGCCATTAATGAATACTTGGAGAATGAACCGGGCCGGTTCGTTTAACCCGGAGCCAACGGCGACGGACTGAAGAGTTTCACCTCGCCGCTGGCTCGGGGTTAAACGAGGCTGGCTCGGGGTTAGACGAGCGAAAGATCATTCGTTGCGCGGCGAATAATAAGAATTAGACCGATCCCTAGCGGAGAATGAACATGGCGACAATGTTGGAGAAACCGCCGACGACAGAACCTTGGGTGGCGCACTCCGCGCGAATTGCCGACATTCGGCCCGAGGTGCCGGGCGTATTCACGTACGATTTGGAGTTCGACGATCCGGCGATGGCCGAGAGCTACTGCTTTTTGCCGGGGCAGTTCAACATGCTGTACTTACCGGGGTTCGGCGAGAGCGCGATCTCGATCAGCTCCGATCCGCAGGAGCGCGGGAAGCTCTCGCACACGGTGCGGATTGCGGGGAATGTTACGCAAGCGCTCGCCCGCAAGCAGGTGGGTGACCCGCTGGGCGTGCGCGGGCCGTTCGGCTCCGATTGGCCGATGGAATCGCTGCGCGGGCACGACATCGTGATCGCGTGCGGCGGCATTGGGTTGGCACCGTTGCGGCCGGCGATTTGCCACATTCTCAATCATCGCGATGACTATGGCCGCGTGATTTTGCTGTATGGTTCGCGCACGCCGAACGACTTGCTGTACACGCAGGAATACGACACCTGGCGGGACCGGCATATCGAAGTGGAAGTGGCCGTGGACATCGGCGATGCGAATTGGCGTGGGCACATTGGTGTGGTGCCGGTGCTGTTTTATCGGCTACGGCTCAAGCCGCAAGAGACGGCCATTTTGAGTTGCGGGCCGGAGATTATGATTCGCTTCGTGGTGTTCGAGGCACTCGCGCGGAAGGTGAAGCCCGAAAACATTTATGTTTCCATGGAACGGAACATGAGTTGTGCGATGGGTCTGTGCGGCCACTGCCAATTGGGACCGTTTTTTGTGTGCAAAGACGGGCCGGTGTTTAATTTCCGCCAAGTCGAATCGTACTTCAATCTGGAGGATATGTGATGGCCGCGAAACCCAAACTGGCGGTTTACAAATTCGCCTCCTGCGATGGGTGCCAGCTTTCGTTGCTCGATGCCGAGGATGAACTGCTGGCCGTGGCGGACGTGGTCGAAATCGCGTACTTCTTGGAAGCGCGGACCGCCGTGCAAGAAGGACCGTACGACGTGGGGCTGGTCGAGGGATCGATCACCACGAAGCACGATGTCGAGCGAATCAAGGAAGTGCGGAAGCAATGCCGCTTCCTGGTGACGATCGGCGCATGCGCCACGGCGGGTGGCATCCAGGCGCTGCGGAATTGGCGTGACGTGAACGATTTCATCAGTCATGTTTACGCGCATCCCGAGTACATCAACACGCTGAAGACCAGCACGCCGGTTGCCGAACACGTGTTCGTCGATTTCGAGCTGCGCGGCTGCCCGATCAATAAGAAACAACTGGTGGAGCTTGTTGCGGCGCTCGTCCACGGACGTAAGCCGCGCGTGCCGACATACAGCGTGTGCGTCGAGTGCAAACGGCGTGATACGGTGTGCGTGGCCGTGGCGCGGGGGATTGCCTGTTTGGGACCGGTGACGCAGGCCGGCTGCGGCGCGATCTGCCCGAGTTATTATCGCGAGTGTTTCGGCTGTTACGGGCCGAAGGAAAACGCGAATTCGATGAGCCTGGGCCAGCATTACCTGGCGGCAGGCAAGCCGTCGATGCAGCTAGTGCGGCTATTGCGGAACTTCAACGGTCATGCGGCGGACTTCGCGACCGCGAGCACCGCGTTAGAAACAGCAAATAAATAGGCGGAGGGCCAGACGATGCCAGCCAATCGGACGTTCGAGGTGAAAGCCTTATCGCGGGTGGAGGGCGAAGGCGCGCTGTACGTCAAGCTCAATGGCAACGAAGTCGAGCACGTGGAGCTAAACATCTACGAGCCGCCGCGGTTCTTCGAGAGTTTCTTGCGGGGGCGATCGATTCACGAGGTGCCAGATATCACGGCGCGGATTTGCGGCATTTGCCCGGTGGCGTATCAGATGTCGGCGTGCCATGCGCTCGAGAAGGCGCTCGGCATCAAGACGTCGCCGGAGATTCGCACGTTGCGGCGGCTCTTGTACTGTGGCGAATGGATCGAGAGCCACGTGCTCCACATGTTTCTGCTGCATGCGCCCGATTTCTTGGGGTATGAGAGCGGCATCAGCATGGCGGGCGATCATCGCGAGGTGGTCGAAAAAGCGCTGCGGATGAAGAAGATTGGCAACGAACTGTTGGAAGTGCTGGGCGGCCGGGCGATTCATCCGATTAATGTGACGGTCGGTGGGTTCTATCGAGCGCCGAGCGTCAGCGCGCTCAAACTTATGCTGCCCGATTTGGAATGGGGCCTGGGGGCCGCGCATGAAATGGTCGATCTGGTATCGACGTTCGAGTTTCCGGATCTGGAAGTCGACTACGAGTGCGTCGCGGTGAAACACCCGACGGAATACCCGATGAACGAAGGAAACGTAGCTTCGACGAGTGGTCTTAATATCCCGCCCGAGCATTACGAAAAGCACTTCGAGGAGCGGCACATGCCGCAGAGCACGGCCTTACATAGCGTGAAGTTGCCGGAAGGAAAGCCGTATTTGGTGGGGCCGCTCTCACGGATCAATTTGTGTTTCGACCAACTTACGGCGGAGGCCAAGCGCGCAGCGGAGCGGAGCCGCATCGAGTGGCCCTCGCGCAATAACTTCAAGAGCATTGTGGCTCGTGGCATCGAAACGGTCGATGCATTTGAGGAAGCGATTGGGATCATCAAGAGCTACCACGCGGAGCCGGCGCAGAGCCGGGTAGCGTACACGCCGAAACCAGGATCGGGGTGCCACGCGACGGAAGCGCCGCGCGGATTGATTTGGCACCGTTACCGAATTGGCGATGACGGCCTCATCGCCGAAGCCAAGATTGTGCCGCCCACTTCGCAGAACCAGGGCCAAATCGAAAGTGACTTGCGGGCTTACGTGCCGAAGGTCGCCTCGTTCGATGATGCCGTGGCGACGCACAAGTGCGAGCATATGATTCGCAACTACGATCCGTGCATCAGTTGCTCCACGCACTTTTTGAAAGTGAAGATCGACCGGGGAGAGCCGGTTACGACTGGATAATGGGAACCAACAGGGTTTATGTAAAGCGAGACATTCGTGCCGAACGGCTCCAGGCGGCGAGCGCGTTGCGGCGACGGATGGCTATTCAAGCGACGTACATGGTGCGTCTGCTTTCATCGCTTGGCCGTGCGGATATTCTCGTGGACAGCATTGCCATTGGCTGCCAGGCAGAGGGGATGGTGCCCTGCTTCTCCACCGTTCGGATTACCACGGGTGGGGCCTGCCATCTCGAATTTCCGCTAGTGGAAAACGCAGATGCGCGAGAACGAAGAGTGCGCGCGCTGCCGACCACTGCGTGGTGCCCGGTCGCGGCTAAACGGCCGATCGTGGTCAATGCAAGCGTCAAAGGGCGAACATTTACGCGTGGTTGCGGTCAGTATTATTGAGGATGAATCCATACTAGTAATTACGACGCACGTTGCCAAACAACTGCGGTTCGTTGTAGGTTAGTCACGAAGTTCCTTGGAGATGCGTGGAAAGGCTAAAGGACAAAATGGCGGAAGCTGCCAAAACGGAAGTGATTAAGAAGAAAGCGGGTCCGGCGCACCCGAGTGGTGATAAGCGATTCAAACTGCTCGAGGTGACGATGAAGCGGCATCAGTTCCGCTCGGACGCGCTCATCGAGGTGATGCATGCGGCCCAGGAACTGTTCGGCTTTCTGGAAGTTGACTTGATGTTTTTCATCGCACGGTACTTGAAGTTGCCGCCGAGCCGTGTCTTTGGTGTCGCGACGTTCTACAATCTGTTTTCGTTGCGGCCAAAAGGTGAACATACGTGCGTGTTGTGTACCGGCACGGCGTGCTATGTGAAGGGCGCCGACGCTTTGCTCGACGCGGTGGAGAAATTGGCCGGCATTAAGGCGGGGGAAACGACCGAGGATGGCAAGCTGTCGCTGGTTACGGCGCGTTGCTTGGGCGCGTGCGGTATTGCTCCGGCCGTTGTTGTCGATGGCACGGTCAAAGGTTTAGAGACTCCTGACTCATTAGTCCAGCAGTTGAAAGGATGGCTGCCGAATGGATAGGCATGAACTCCATGAATTGGGCGACAAAGAACGCCGGTCGCGACCGCGGCTGCGGATTCGTTGTTGCACGGCAGCCGGCTGCCTTTCGGCAAATTCCCAAGCGGTGCTCGATAAGTTGAAGCACGCGGTGGCTGCCCAAGGGCTGGAAGATGAAGTCGAGGTGTGCGGCGTGGGCTGCTTGCGGCTGTGCTGCGAAGGGCCGCTCGTGCAAGTTGATCCGCAGGAGGTGTTGTATCAGAAGGTGTCGCCGGAACATGCCACGCCGATTGTGGGTGCGCTCCTGGGCGGTTCGGCCGGGGTGACGCAAGGCGACCCGAAAAGCCCGTTCTTTGCGTTGCAGTCGTCGGTCGTGCTGGATAATTGCGGCTTCGTCGAGCCCGAGCGGATCGAATCGTACATCGCCGCCGATGGCTATCAGGCGCTCGCGCACGCGCTACATGAAATGGAGCCGGGTGAAGTGATCGATGAGATCACGCGGAGCGGGTTGCGGGGACGTGGTGGTGCGGGTTACCCGACGGGCGTGAAGTGGTCGATGGTGGCCAAGCATGCGGCGGCGCGCAAGTACATTGTGTGCAATGCCGACGAAGGCGACCCGGGCGCGTTCATGAATCGCAGCGTGCTGGAGAGCGATCCGCACAAGGTGCTCGAAGGCATGGCGATTGCGGGCTACGCGGTGGGCGCCAGTCATGGCTATATCTACGTGCGGGGCGAATATCCGCTGGCGATCGAGCGGCTGAAGATCGGCATCAAGCAAGCGAACAAGATGGGGCTGCTGGGCTCGCGCATTTGTTCGCTGCCGTTCGATTTCACGATTGATATCCGCATTGGCGCGGGCGCGTTCGTGTGCGGCGAGGAGACGGCGCTGATGGCGTCGATCATGGGCGAGCGCGGCACGCCGAAGCCGCGGCCGCCGTTTCCGGCCGAAACAGGCCTGTGGGGATATCCGACGCTGGTGAATAACGTGGAGACGTTCGCGAACGTGCCGGGCATAATTCGCCGCGGCGCGGCGTGGTTCGCCGGCATCGGCACGGAGAAGAGCAAAGGCACGAAAGTGTTCTGCCTCACGGGCAAGGTGAAGAACACCGGTCTGGTGGAAGTGCCGCTGGGCACGTCGCTACGGCACATCGTTGAGGATATCGGCGGCGGCTGCCCGGATGGCAAAGTGAAGGCCGTGCAAACGGGCGGACCTTCCGGCGGCTGCATTCCAGAAGATTTGCTCGATACGCCCGTCGACTACGAGTCGCTGACCGCGCTGGGCTCGATCATGGGCTCGGGCGGCATGATCGTGATGGACGACAAGAACGACATGGTCGACGTCGCGCGGTTCTTTATGAACTTCTGCATGGATGAATCGTGCGGCAAGTGCATTCCGTGCCGCGCGGGGACCGTGCAATTATCGCGGCTGCTCACGAAGATCATCGACGGCCGTGCTTTGAATGAGGACCTCAAACGTTTGGAAGCCCTGTGCGGCATGGTCAAGGAGACGAGTTTGTGTGGCCTGGGGCAGACGGCGCCAAACCCGGTGCTGAGCACGTTGCGGTTCTTCCGGCACGAGTACGTGTCGCGCATCAAGCCGCCGACGAATGGAAGACCTAAGCCCAAAGTTCCAGCGGCATCCGCGGACGACGGGGTGTACACACCGTTTTAGGGATTCGCTCCGCTGGCGCGTCGCGGCTAAACGGTGAATGAATTTTGTAATGGCACCGATCAATTGAAGGAACGCGAATGGCAATCAAGACCTTAACCATCGATGGCCAACTGGTGAGCGCTCGCGAGGAGGACACGATTCTCGTGGCGGCGCGCGAAGCGGGCGTGAATATTCCGGCCTTGTGTTATGTGGACGGGCTGACGCCCGTCGGCGCCTGCCGCCTGTGCCTGGTCGAACAGCAGGGCACGAACCGCTTGCAAGCAGCCTGCGCGACGAAGGTGCAGGAAGGCATGGAGATCGTCACGAACTCGCCGCGTCTCCACGAGTATCGCAAGATGATTTTGGAGCTGTTGTTCGCGGAGCGCAATCACATTTGCGCGGTGTGCGTGGCGAACAATCACTGCGAGTTGCAGGATATGGCGGTGCGGCATGGCATGGACCATGTGCGGTTCGAGTATTTGTACCCGCAACTGAGCGTGGATGTATCACACGAGCAGTTTGGGATCGATCACAACCGCTGCATTTTGTGTACGCGGTGCGTGCGGGCCTGCCACGAGATTGAAGGCGCGCACACCTGGGATGTCAGCGGTCGCGGGGTAAGGGCTCGGGTCATCACCGACATGAATCAGCCCTGGGGCGACTCAGACACCTGCACCTCGTGCGGCAAATGCGTGCAAGCGTGTCCGACGGGAGCCATTTTCCGACAGGGATCGACGGTGGCGGAAATGGAGCGCGATCGCAGCATGTTGCAGTTCTTGGTCAACGCACGGGAGAAGAAGCAATGGAACGTTTGAAGTTGGCGACCGTGTGGTTGGCGGGTTGTTCGGGCTGCCACATGTCGTTCTTGGATTTGGATGAGTGGCTGCTGGAACTGGTTCAATTGGCCGACGTGGTGTACAGCCCCGTGCTCGACACGAAGGAATTCCCCGAAGGAGTTGACGTAACGCTTGTCGAAGGCGCCGTGGCGAATGAAGACAATTTGCACATGGCGCGCACAGTGCGGGCGCGTTCGAAGGTGGTGATTTCGTTCGGCGATTGTGCGGTGACGGGGAATGTATCGGCGATGCGGAACCCGATTCCATCATCGGCAAAAAAGGTGTTGGAACGCAGCTATGTGGAATTGGCGGACGAGCGGAAGGGGGCGCCGTCGGAGCCGGAGATATTGCCAATTCTGCTCGATCGCGTCGATCCGCTCCATGCGGTTATTCCGGTAGATTATTTTTTGCCGGGCTGCCCTCCCTCGGCGCCGCATATTCGGGCAGCGCTGGAGGCGATTGTGGCAGGCAAGAAGCCGGTGTTGGAAGGGCGGCAGATTAAGTTTGGGTAAGCGGCGAGGAGCGAGGAGCGAGCGGCGAGGAGTGTGGTGGATGAGCGTCCGCAACATGTTGGACGGCATGCGTATCTAGCTTTCTACTTAAATATATAATCATGACGAAACGAATTGTTATTGATCCGGTTACCCGCATCGAAGGCCATGCCAAGATCACGGTTTACTTGAACGACCAGAACGAAGTGTCGGACGCCCGTTTTCATGTGGCCGAGTTTCGCGGCTTCGAGAAGTTCTGCGAAGGCCGGCCATACACCGAGATGGCGGGGATCACGTCGCGGGTGTGCGGCATTTGCCCAGTGAGCCATTTGATTGCCTCGGTGAAAGCCGGTGATGCGATCATGGCGGTCGACATTCCGCCGGCAGCGGAGAAGTTGCGGCGGCTGATGAACCTGGGGCAGATCGTACAATCGCACGCGCTCAGCTTCTTTCATTTGAGTTCGCCCGACTTGCTGCTGGGGTTTGATAGCCCGCCGGAGAAGCGGCACATTTTTGGTGTGGCGGGCGTCGATCCAAAGCTCGCCCGCAGTGGGATTCGGTTGCGGCAATTTGGGCAGGAAATTATCGAGGCGCTGGGCGGTCAGAAGATCCATCCGGCGTGGACGACTCCTGGTGGCGTGCGTGGGCCGCTGGATGAAGACGAATGCAAGCGTTTGCGCGGCTGGATTGATGAGGCGATGTCGACCACGCAGGCGGCAATCACGCTTTTCAAGTCGCTCGTTGGCAAGTACCAGGAAGAAGTGAATTCCTTCGGCACGTTCAAGTCGCTCTTCATGGGGCTCGTGGCCGACGACGGCACCTGGGAGAACTACGGCGGCCGCTTGCGGTTTGTCGACCAGGACCGCAAGATCGTGGCCGACAAGATCGATCCGGCGGACTACCAAGAATACATTGGCGAAGTGGTCGAGCCGTATTCGTATCTCAAGTCGCCGTACTACAAACCGTTGGGTTATCCCGACGGTATTTATCGCGTGGGGCCGCTCGCGCGGCTTAAGCTGTGCGAGCAGATGGGTACGCCGCTGGCGGATAAGGAACTGGCGGAATTCCGCAACCTGGGCGAGGAACTTACCACGTCGAGCTTCTACTATCACTATGCGCGGCTCGTCGAGGTCATCGCGTGCATCGAGCGGGTCGCCCAACTGGTCGACGACCCGGACATTCGTTCGCCCGATTTTCGGGCGTATGCCGGTGTGAATCGGTTGGAAGGCGTAGGCTGCAGCGAGGCGCCGCGCGGGACGTTGTTCCATCATTATCACGTGGATCGCGACGGCATTATTCAGAAGGTAGATTTGCTGATTGCGACGGGGCAAAACAATTTGGCCATGAACCGCACGGTGGCGCAAATCGCGAAGCATTTCATTCGCAATGGCAAAGCGACGGACGGCATCCTCAACCGGCTGGAGGCCGGCGTGCGAGCGTATGACCCTTGCCTGAGCTGTTCGACGCACGCCGTGGGCATGATGCCGCTGATTGTTGACCTGGTGGACCCGAGTGGGAACGTCGTGCGGCAGTGGAAGCGAGATGGATAATGCGTGCGTCGCCGAATAGTCATGCGCTGGTAATTGGCTACGGGAGCACACTGCGCGGCGATGACGGCGTGGGGCGCTACGTGGCCGATGCGATTGGCCGGCAATACCGGCCGCAAGTTGAAGTGGTGTCAGTGACGCAACTGCTTCCGGAGTTCGCGGGGCCGGTTGCCAACGCGCGGGCTGTGATATTTGTCGATGCCTGCCGTGACGCAGATTTGGCAACGCCGCAAGTTCGGGAATTGGTGGTCGAACCAGTTTCGGCGGGGCAGACGCATTTTGCTGGGCCAGCGGATATTTTGAGATTGTCGCAAACGTGCTTCGGTCGAGTTCCGCGAGCTTGGCTCGTGAGCGTGCCGGCCAAGCAGTTCGGCATCTCCAGCGAACTGTCGGCAGCGGTTCGCGGACAGGCGGAAGCGGCGGTAACGATCGTTGGAAAGTTGATTGATGAAGCGCTGTGCGATAGCAGGATCATGAAACTCAGCCTGCCGCTTGGTGAGGTAATCGCATCGCCGCTTGAAGGGGTCCACCATGCATGAAGCCGGCCTCATGCAAGCGGTGCTTGAGATCGCGTTCGCCAAGACGCATGATGCCGGCGCTTCGCGCATTGAACGGCTGAAGCTGCGGGTGGGCGACCTTTCGGGCGTGGTTCCCGAGGCCTTGCAATTTGCGTTTGAAGCGGCGTCACCGGGCACGGCAGCTCAAGGAGCGGAGTTACAGTTGGAGCGGGTGCCGGCCGAATGTTGGTGCGAACGCTGTGGCTTGGATTTTCGCCCCCATGATATTATTTACGCGTGTCCGCGATGCGGCGAGATCAGCCGACAGATCGAAACGGGGCGTGAGTTGGAACTCGTATCACTTGAGGTATCGTAACATGTGTCGAGATTGTGGTTGCAGCCCCGGAAGTAGTACGACGGAACATGCGCACGGACACGATCTTGCTCACGAGCATGGCCATGCGCACGAGCATCATCACCAAGGCGATTCGGCGGTGCACGATCATCCGCCGCATGCGGGCCAGGGCCGCACGCTTTCCGTCGAGCGATCGCTGTTGGAAGCCAATGATCACCAGGCGTGGCATAACCGGGAAGATTTTCAGCAGAAGGGTGTGTTTGCGCTGAACCTGATGTCGTCGCCCGGTGCGGGGAAGACGCGGCTCTTGGAGCGGACGCTCGATGAATTGTCGGCGAAGTTGCGGATGGCAGTGGTCGTGGGCGACTTGCAGACCGACAACGATGCGCGGCGAATGCAAGGCCGAGGCGCGCCGGTGGTGCCGATCACGACGGGCACGATGTGTCATCTTGAAGCGAACCTGGTTCATCGGGCGTGCCATCAACTCGATCTCGCTGCGCTCGATGTATTGTTCATTGAGAATGTGGGCAATCTTGTGTGTCCGGCGTCGTTCGATTTGGGCGAAGCGGCCCGCGTGGTGTTGATGTCGGTGACCGAGGGCGAAGATAAACCGTTCAAGTATCCGCCGATTTTCAAATTGGCCGATGTGGTGGTGCTGACGAAATTGGATATGGCGGAAGCGGCGGGTTTCGATGTGGACTTGGCGGTGAAGAACATTCGCGACGTGGCCCCTCAAGCAGAACTGGTGCAGCTTTCGGCGAGATCGGGCGTGGGTTTGGATGCCTGGTACGATTTTATTTTGCGGGGCGTGGCGGAACGGAAACACGAAGTGGAGGAACAAACGGCGGCCGTTCGGCAATAGGATGGGAAGGAAGTCGGAGGGTGGCATGCTCTCGCGAAATAGGGACATGCCCACGCTCGCGGTAAGACGTAACTCTTTCGCGTGAGCATGCTGGCGCGAGCGAGGGCATGCCACCCAACGAACGAATAAGTGCATGACCTTTCTCCAAGACACCCTCACCCCGACCCTCTCCCAGAGGGAGAGGGAGGATAAGCGAGTTGCTCAGACTTGACGGCGACGATGAGAGAGAATGTTTCTGAGAATGGTCGGCCGACGGCCGCAATGCAGATTGCGGCACGGCGGGTGCTGCTCTCGGGCGGCGTGCAAGGGCTGGGCGTGCGTCCCGCCATTTATCGTCTCGCGACCCGACTCAATTTGTGCGGCACGGTTCGGAACACGTCGCTAGGCGTAGAAATCGAGGTGGAAGGGCCGGAACAGGCGCTGGACGAATTTGACTGCGAGTTGCTGAGTTCCTTGCCGCGCCCGGCGTTGGTGTCGAAGCTCAAATCGGAAACGCTCACGCCGGCCGGGCATCGCAGTTTCACGATTATTAAGGAGCCGACGACCGGCGCGCTGATCGCGCGTGTGCCGGAGGATCGAGGACTCTGTAAGGAGTGCGCGGCGGAAATCTTTGCGATGGCCGATCGCCGGCGCGCATATCCCTTCACCAGTTGCACGCAATGTGGGCCGCGATACTCCGTGATCCGCGTAATGCCCTTTGAGCGGAACGACACGGTGATGGACCAGTTTCCGCTGTGCGAGGATTGCCGCGGCGAGTACGAGCGGCCGGGCGACCGCCGGTTTCATGCGCAAACGACGGCCTGCCCGGCATGTGGGCCGCACATTGAATATAGGCTGAGTGACCTCAATACGAAGCAAGTGGGGCATGCCGCATTGGCCGCGGCAGTCGAGCAAGTCCAGGCCGGGAAGATCGTGGCGCTCAAGGGGTTGGGCGGCTACCAATTGGTGGTCGATGCATTGAGCGAAGAAGCCGTTGGGAAGCTGCGCTATCGCAAGGGTCGGCGCGGAAAACCGTTGGCAGTCATGGTCAGTTCGGTTGAGATGGCTCTCAAACTGGCTCATCTCGATACGGCGGAACTAGCCGCGTTCCATGATGCGGCGGCCCCAATTGTGCTGGCTCGGCGGCGGAGCGATAGCAAGCTCGCGGCGTCGATCCATCCCGATTTGAAGTGGGTTGGCCTGATGCGGCCGACGACGCCGCTGCATGCGCTGTTGGCGAGTGCGATCGGGCGGCCGGTTGTTTGCACGAGTGCCAACCGTGAAGGTGAGCCGCTGGCATACCAAAATGATACAGCGGAAAAGCAGTTGGGGTCCGTGGCCGATGGTTGGCTGCACCACAATCGCGAAATCGTGCGGCCGATCGACGACAGCGTGGTGCGCGTCATCGCGGGCCGACGAGTTACGATTCGCCTGGCGCGCGGCCTTGCGCCGCTGCCGCTCGAAATCCAGACGAAAGTGCCGATCCTGGCGCTGGGCGGTTTTTTGAAGGCGGCGGCCGCATGGTCGAATGGTTCGCAGTGCGTGCTGGGGCCGCACATCGGCGATCAGGAATCGCTGCCGGCACGCGAGCGGTATTTGGCCCATCTCAAGGATTGGCTCTCGCTCTACCGCTTCCGGCCAAAATTGCTCGTGCATGATATGCATCCCGAGTACTTCACCACGCAGTGGGCGTTGCGGCAATCGGTGCCGCGGCTGGCGGTGCAGCATCATCACGCCCATATTGCCGCGGGCATGTTGGAGCACGGCTGGCTCGATCGCCAGGTGCTGGGCGTGGCCTGGGACGGGACGGGTTACGGTACCGATGGCACGATTTGGGGAGGTGAATTTCTGGTATCGACCAGTAGCGAGTTCGAACGGGTTGCCCGGATTCGGCCGTTCGCTTTGCCCGGTGGTGAAGCGGCAATTCGCGAGCCGTGGCGCATCGCGGTGAGTGTATGCAGCCATCTAGGAGCATCGCATAGTGAAACCCAGAATTCCGATTGGAATGTCAATGCGAAACAAATGGCGCAAGTGCGGGAAATAGCGGCCCGGTCGAAGTTGGCGTCGATCACCTCGAGCGCGGGTCGTTTGATTGACGCGGCGGCGGCGCTAATTTTGGGGATCGCAAAGAGCGAGTTCGAAGGCCAGGCGGCGATGCGACTGGAGGCGGCTGCGGATCAAGGCGCGAAAGGGTGGTATCCATTTCCGGTCACCGAGGACGAGTTGTCGGAGCTGGATTGGCGACCGCTGTTTATTGGTATAATCGACGACCAGCGACGGGGCATCGACCCCGGCACGTTGGCGATGAAGTTCCACCGCACGCTGGCACATGGTATTGTGAACGTGTGCCGGCGCTGGAATAAGTTGCCGGTGGTGCTTTCGGGCGGCGTGTTTCAGAATAAGCTGCTCACCGAATTGGTGGCCGAGATGATGAGCCACTCGACGCAGTCCTTGGGTCTGCCCGGCACGATACCGCCGAATGACGGCGGCCTGGCCGCGGGGCAGTTGGTGATTGCAGCGGCGAAAGTGAGTTCGTAACGTGTGCCTCGCAGTTCCTGGCTTAGTTGTTGAAGTGACCGAGACGGAGCCGACGTTCGCGGCCGGGCTCGTTGAGTTTGCCGGCGTGCGCCGCAACGTGAGTTTTGCCTGCGTGCCCGAGGCACAGCCCGGCGACTACGTTCTGGTCCACGCGGGGCTGGCGATTAGCCGGATCAATGCGGAAGAAGCGGAGCGGGTCTTGAAGGCGTTGGAGGAGTTGGAGTTGGATGATGAGGGTGGATAGTTGATAGTTGATAGTCGTTAGTCGTTAGTCGTTAGATGTTAGTCGTTAGATGTTAGATGTTGGATGTTGGATAAGTTAAGTCGGTCGCGTCACTAGCCCCTGGTCCCCGCCCCCCGACCCCCGACCCCCGTCCCCATGAAATACGTAGACGAATATCGGCGGCCGGAGCATTGCGAGCGGCTGTTGGACGAGATCCGACAGACCGTGACGCAGCCGTGGACGCTCATGGAGGTGTGTGGCGGGCAAACGCATGGGCTTCTGCGTTACGGCATCGATACCGCGCTGGAAGGACAAGTGCGACTGATCCACGGGCCCGGGTGTCCCGTGTGTGTGACGCCGCTTGAGGCCATCGACCAGGCGATCGACTTGTGCCGGCGGCCGAATGTCACCATGACCAGTTTCGGGGATATGCTGCGGGTGCCGGGGAGTCGAGGGAGTTTGCTGGAAGCTCGGGCAGACGGCGGCAATGTTCAGATCGTCTATTCGCCGCTCGATGCCGTGCGGCTGGCGGAACGTAATCCCGAGCGAGAGATCGTTTTTTTCGCGGTCGGTTTCGAGACGACGACCCCCGCGACGGCGTTGGCCGTGCATCAAGCGGCCAAGTTGGGACTGAAGAACTTCTCGATGTTGGTGTCGCACGTGCGTGTGTTACCAGCAATGGAAATGCTGGCGGCGAGCGATGACAGTTCGGTCGAAGGCTTTTTAGCGGCGGGCCATGTGTGTACGGTCGCCGGCTTCGATTGTTACCGCGAATTCGTCGAGCGGTTTCGTATGCCCGTTGTGGTCACTGGTTTTGAACCGGTGGATTTACTTGGCGGAATTCTGGAATGCGTTCGCCAACTGGAACGCGGCGAGGCGCGGGTCGTCAATTGCTATGGCCGGTCGGTGGTTGCGCCGGGAAATCGCGAGGCGTTGGCAATCATCGAGGATGTGTATGAAATCTGCGATCGTCCATGGCGCGGACTGGGTGTGGTACCGAAAGGTGGCGTTCGCTTGCGAGACTCTTTCGCCCAGTTCGATGCTGAGAACCGGTTTGGGACGCCGCTAACCATTATCGAGGAGCCATGCGAATGCCGTAGCGGTGACGTGCTCACGGGCCGGATTCGGCCGACCGAGTGCGAACATTTTGGCACACGCTGCACGCCCGATGCTCCCATGGGCGCGCCGATGGTTTCCGCCGAAGGGGCCTGTGCGGCATACTATCGGTATTCGCCGCGGCGGACGAATGCAACCTCAAACGCATCGTGAAGCAATACTTTGCACGGAAGGGGTTGAGGTGTTGTCTTTGGGTGCCATGGCCACGGAGGCCGCCGACGTGGCCATGCTATACTGGTGAATTCCATGCCCACGCAAAGCCGTGGACATGGCACCCGAAACGAGTCATTCGACGCCGATCGGAGTGTAGTGATGGAAACGTCGCGGCAAAATCTGAGTTGTCCGGTGATTGTGCCTGCGGCAGGCGATCGCGTGTTGCTTGCGCATGGCGAGGGTGGCCGGCTGATGCGGCAGCTCATCGAGCGGCAGATCGTGCCAGCAGTCGAGAATGAATTTCTGAAACTGGCTGGTGATGCGGCGGTGCTACCGGCCATGCGGGGGCAGTTGGCGATGACGACCGACAGTTTCGTCGTGTCGCCGCTGTTTTTTCCGGGCGGTGATATTGGGTCGCTGGCCGTTTATGGCACCGTGAATGATTTGGCGATGGCGGGCGCGCGGCCGCGCTGGATTAGCTTGGCGTTCATCATCGAGGAAGGTTTGGAGATCGACGTGCTGGGCCGTGTGCTGGCGAGCATCGCCGCGGCCGCGAAGAGGGTTGGTGTGCTTGTCGTCACGGGCGATACGAAAGTGGTGCCGCGCGGGGCGGCCGACAAGTTGTTTGTCAACACGACGGGAATCGGCGAGTTCGAAACGGTGGTAGCGCCGGGTCCGCGGGCCCTCGAAGTGGGCGACGAGCTAATTGTATCTGGCCCCATCGGTCGGCACGGTATGGCTGTGATGGCGGCGCGCGAGGGGATCGAGCTCGACCCGCCGCCGCAGAGCGATAGTGCGCCGCTGGTGGATGCCGTGAAGGCGTTGCAGTCGGCGGGTGTCCGGGTGCGCGCGATGCGCGATGCCACGCGCGGCGGATTGGGAGCGGTACTGCATGAATGGGCGGAGGCGAGTGGCAAGACACTCGCGATTGCGGAACATCTCGTCCCCGTCACGCCCGAGGTGCGCGGCGCTTGCGAACTTCTGGGACTTGATCCGATTCACGTGGCGAACGAAGGCACTATGGTTTTGGCTGTGCCTGGTGGTGAAGTGGAGCGCGCGATTGACGTGTTGAGCAGCGTTTCTGAAACGGCCCAAGCTGCCCGCATTGGCCAAGTCGTGGCTCCTGGTTTGGCGCAAGTTGTCGTCACCCGCGGGTGGGGGCAGCAAATACCTCTCGATGAGCCGGCCGGCGCGCCGTTGCCGCGAATCTGCTGAGGCCAGCATGTCGGTTCTCGTCTTCGTAGCCAGCACGCGCGCTGCAATGTTGCCGGTCGGAACGAACTGATCTTCTCTACTATAGACATCGGAGATAGACTGCCTGGACGTACCGAGTTGAATTCGGGCGACGGAATCTGCATTCTCGCTGCCAGCGATGGCAAAGGTGGTGGTCATGGACGATGGGGTTCACGGCAAGTATCCGAGTGTATTCGCGATCGCGGCTTGGCTTATCGCCAGTGTACTAATTCTAGTGACTTGCCGGAGTTCGCGCGCTCAAGGTGTCATAGCGACACCTGGGGCCGCCGCTGCTACACCAGTAGCAGTGACGCCGAATCAGATTGTCTATGAAGTCGGCGACGTCTTCCTGGGCGGAAGTCGCGTTTACGTGTTTGTTGGTAAGACTGGGCTGGGCCACGAACATGGTGTGGTTGGGCTTCTCAAGGAAGGCCGCATCAACCTCGCCGCACCGCGCGATGCCGGCATGTTGGTATTTGAGATGGCGTCGTTTGCGGCGGATACGCCGGACGCGCGCAAGTACGTGGGGCTCGAAGGCGTGACCGACGCCTCCACCCAACAGCAAGTCAACGCGAACATGCAAGGCGAGTACGTGCTCGATTCCGCCAAGCATCCGACGGCGACGTTTGTCATCAAACAGATCGCGAAGCTCGATAAGCCGAGCCAGCGCAATTTGCCGCAATACGTGCTGACCGGCGATTTCACGCTGCATGGCGTGACGCGGCCGATCCAAGTGGTGGCCGATACCGAAGAGCAAGGCGGCTGGATTCACTTGCGGGGCGGCTTCAAGATGCTGCAGTCGCAATGGGGCATCACGCCGTTCACGAAGGCGCTGGGCGCGGTCGGCGTGACGGATGAACTGACGGTCTGGGGCGATCTGTGGATCGCGAAGCAGCGACAGATGGCGGCGAAGCCAGCGACGACGAAGTAATTTTCTGCCGCGAATAAATTCGAGAAGAAGTAGATACACCATGTTGAGTTGTCCCACCGTGGAAAAACGAGTGATTCGCGGCCATTACGATGTTTCGACGCCGTTCTATCGGTTGTTGTGGGGACCGCATATTCACCACGGGCTGTGGGAAGCGGATGAAACGCCACGGCAGGCTCAATTGCAACTGACGGAACGATTGGCGACGCTCGCTGGTATTTCAGTCGGGCAAAATATGGTGGACATCGGCTGTGGCATGGGGGCATCCTCGATTCATTTGGTCAAGTCGCGGGGCTGCCATTCGTTGGGCGTAACGATCAGCCCATTGCAGAAGGCGTGGGCGACGACCTCGGCGCGATGGCAGGGCGTGGCGAAGCGGGTCACGTTTCGGTGCGCCGATGCGGAGAAGTTGGAACTGCCAGTCGAATCGCAAGATGTGGTTTGGAGCGTCGAATGCACGGAACACTTGTTCGATAAGCCGGCGTTCTTTCGCCGAGCGGCGAGTTGGCTCAAGCCAGGCGGCGCGATGGCCATCTGTGCCTGGCTGGCCGATGATACGAGCGTGCCTGAACGGGCGCAACAAGTCCACGATGTGTGTGAAGGGTTCTTCTGTCCGTCATTGGGAACGGCCGACGACTACGCACACTGGATGGATCAGGCCGGGCTGCGGATCGAAGCGCGACTCGATTGGACGACGCGTGTGACGCGAACCTGGGAAATTTGCGCCGATCGCGTGCGACGTTCTCGCGTGCGTTGGTTGGCACATTGCGTTGGTTACGATTCCGTGCTGTTCCTGGATCGCTTCGATACGATTCTGAATGCGTATCGTAGTGGGGCCATGCAGTACGGCTGTTTCGTGGCGCGAAAGCCTCGCGCCACCTAATTCGGAGCGAAGGCGCATGGACGCGAAATTGCGTTGGGATACGCCGCTGTTGCGGGCGGCCGGGTACGTCGTGGGCATTGGCACGCAACTTTGTTTTGCGGGCACGATCTGCCTGTTGTTTCCGTATTTGCGGTACGGTGGGTTCAAGTCGGGTGGGAACTGGTTGGTTGTCGATATCGTACTGGCGCTGCAATTTGCGATCATTCACAGCATCATCTTGCGGCCGGCGAGTCGGACCGTCATTGCGAAAGTGCTGCCGAGCCAGCTGTACGGCAACCTGTTTTGTTTTGCCACGTGCGTGAACTTGTGGCTGATCTTCGCCTTCTGGCGCGTATCGGAGACGGTTTTATGGGAGGCGACGGGCTGGGCCAAAACGGCGATGCTCGCGGGGTTCTACGGGTCGTGGGTGGCGCTCTTTTATAGTTTGTGGTTGACGGGCTTGGGCTATCAAACGGGCTGGACGCAATGGCTCTACTGGATGCGTCGGCAACCCATGCCGCGGCGGAATTTCGTGGAACGAGGCGCGTATCGGTGGTTTCGTCATCCCGTGTACCTGAGCTTTCTGGGGCTGATTTGGTTCACGCCGACGATGACGGCCGACCACGCGGTGCTGACCGGACTTTGGTCCGTGTACATTTTCGTGGGTAGTTGTTTTAAGGACCAACGTCTGGCTTATTTCTTGGGCGACGTGTATCGCGAGTATGCGAGCCGCGTGCCGGGGTACCCGGGAATGCTGTTGGGGCCGCTGGGCAAGTGGGCGGCAAGGCCGGCGGTGGAGAAGAAGGCGGCGTAGGAGGGTGCGCTGTAGGAGAGGCCTCTCCGAGGCCGCTTACGCGCGGCACTGGACAGCCTCATCGGCGTCGGAGTCGCTTCCCGGCGGGTGGCATGCCCTCGCTCGCGCCAACATGCTCACGCGAAACATCGACGCTCGAACGCGAGCGTGGGCATGTCTCTATTTCGCGAGGGCGTGCCATCCCCATCGCGTTATCGGCGTCGGAGACGCCTCCCACACCTCCCACAACAACGCGTAAGAAGATTCGATCACGCCCGGCCGAGACGGCCGGGCTATATTAAATCGCACGCAACGGCCGGGCTATTTGATGAGTGCCGCCTCGATCGAGAGGCCGGGGCCGAAGGCGAGTGCGATGCAGGGCAGCCAGTTGCCGCGGGTGCGCAGCTCGTCGATTACGAATAGCACGGTGGGCGACGACATGTTGCCGTATTCGGCGAGCACGTGTTGGGAAGGTTCAAGATGTTTGTGATCGAGGCCGAGGGCGTCGGCGGCGGCCGTGAGGATTTTTGGACCGCCGGGATGGATCGCCCAACCGCGAATATCATCAATTGTCAGCGAATTTCGGTGTAATTGTTCTTGGAGCCAGGGCCGAAGCCGTTGCTCGATGACGCCGGGCACCTGCGGCGAGAGGCGCATTTGGAAGCCGTGGTCGCCGATGTGCCACGACATCAGCTCTGCCGTTTCGGGCAGCAAGAACGAGAAATGATCGACGACTTGCCAATGGGACTGCGGTGGCTCGCCAGCGGTCGCGACGACGGCGGCCGCGCCATCGCTGAACAAGGCGTTGGCAACGACCTGTTGGGGATTGGCGGCATACTGGTGGTGCACGGTGCAAAGCTCGACGCAACATAAGAGCACTTTGGTGCCCCGTGCGGCGTGGCTGAGCGCGGAAGCGACCCGCAGGCCGTTGAGCGCGCCGTGGCAGCCCATGAAGCCGACGTGCGTGCGGGAGACCGAGCGGTTCAGGCCCAATCGTTCAACGAGGCCGATATCGACGCCAGGGGCCGCGAAGCCGGTGCAAGAGACGGTCACGAGCTGCGCGATTTCGTGGGGCGCGGTACCGGCATCGTGCAATGCAGCTGCCGCAGCGGTGGTAGCTAATTCTAAAGCGGCGTCTTCGTAAAGTCGCATTCGCTGATTGGTTGTCGGCCCCAGGTCGCGATCGTGGGTTGCGATCGGGAAGAATGACTGGGTTGCCGGCTGGCCGTTCGTTGACGAAGTAATGAGTGTACTATGGCGTTTACGCACGCCGGTCTTGCGATAGAGTGCTTGAATCGCGGTGCCGTGCGCGCATGTGCTGCCGGCAAGTTCCACGGCCAGGCGAGCGGCATCGTCTTGGGTGATCAAATTGCGGGGCACGGCCGTGCCGGCGCCCAAAATGTGAAACGTCATAAAATTCCGGCGACTTTTAGTGAACTTGCGGGCAAAGACTGCGTCGTGTTGGCGATGACACGTGCGGCGATGGCGGGCATCGTACGGCAGGCCGTCATGGCGAGCGAAGTGGCCCAGGGGCGACGCAGCACCCACGCCAGCTTCCGGCAGGTGGTGCCGCGATTACGAATGATGCGGCGATGCGTTTCCTGCCATTGCTGGCCGCGGGCTGGTGCCCAGTCGTGAACGGCCTGCGCGATGATCGGCGTAATCGCCATTGCGGATTCGAAGGCGGCCGACATGCCTTCGCCCGTGAATGGCTCGACGTAGCCGGCGGCATCGCCCACGAGGAACACACGCTGCGAGGCCACGTGGCGTGGATTGCTGGTGAGCGGGGGCGTGCCTCGCCACGTGGCCGATTTTAGGTTTTTGGGCAGGGGAACGCCGGCATCCATGAAAACTTGGGCCGCGATTTCCGCCGGCGCGGTGTGCGCCAGTGCCGTCGGCTCGACGGCGGCGGCAACATTCAACTGCGTGTCGTTGATGCGAGAAATGCCGACATAACCATGGCGAGCGACAACCATGGTAATTTCCGAAGCGGGCCAACGCTCGGAGTCGTCGTTCACGATGGCGCCGATGCCGACGCGAGAATCGGGCACGGTATCGATCGGAAATTCGGTCAGGTGCCGAATGCTGGTGCGGGCAAGGCCATCGGCGCAGACGACAATTCGCGCGCGATACGATTGCCGGGTATTGTTGTGAGTCACGGTCACGGTGCGTGAGCTGTAGTGTTGCGAGGCTTCGACTACGGCGGGAGCGCCCGTCATGACCGTAACGCCGGCGGCCTGGGCCGACTGTACGAGTGCGAGGTCGAACGTCGGTCGGCCAATCACTCGACCGGGCGGAAGGGAAAACCGTGCCCGCTGGCCACTGGCAATGAGCTCAATCTCGCACGTAACGGAGCAGTTTTCGCCGGCGACTTTTGATAACAGATCGATGGATTCCAGCACGCGGACGGCACGGGGATTCAGGTAACCGCCGCAGACTTTGTCGCGGGGAAACGCCTTGGCATCGAGCAACAGAACTTCTTGACCGGCAAGTGCTAGTTGCCGGGCGGTCAAGGAGCCAGCGGGCCCGGCACCGATGACGATCACGTCCCACTCGTTCGGCAGACCTGAATCGTTCGGTGACGCAAAACTCGTTTCGATGGCATTCATGACTTCTTCCAGGACAAGATGAAGCGTTGCGGCCAATGGGTGCGAACGGCGACGTTTTGCCAACCGGCCTCGCGAGCAAGCTGGGCCGCCTCATCGGTCGTGAACGCGGCGCGCACCGAAAGCGGTCCATCGGTGTGGACGATTCGCGAGCGAGTCAGTAAACGCACGCCGGCCCAGGCGTAAACGTAACCCAGGCGGTTGCGGCAGAGATCATCGACAACCACGAACTGTGTGGCGGCCGAGGCCATTTTTTGCAGGAGTTGGCGAGCTTCCTCTTCCGCCAGATGATGCAGAAACAGCGTGCTCATGACGACATCGTATTCGCCGAGCGGCTCGACGAGGGCATCGCGTTGAAAGAAGCTCGCGTTCGTGATGCCGGCACGGCGAGCGGCGGCTTGCGCGTAGGCGATGGCGGTTGGGTTCACATCGCAGCCGTATGCTTCCACGGCGATTCCCGCGCGGGCCGCGAGTTGAGCGACGCCGAGCGTAATGTCGCCGCCGCCCGAGGCGATATCGAGAATCCGCAGTGGGCAATAATTCGCGACAGGGCAGCAGGCATCGCGAATCGAATGCCACACGGCGTGGGCAATGCGGCTGATGGAATTGGCCTTTCCCAACCCGGCCAGCGCACGATGATGGACCTTGGCATCGAGGCCCGGTTGGTCCATCAACTCCGGCTGCCGATCGCGAACCGCTAGAGACCTCAATTGCCGACTCCTTGGCACGGTACTATGAACATCGTAGAAAGTGTTTTGTCGGGGAATTTCGGTTGAGAGTCAATCCCCATATGGGTGGATTGTTATACCCTCCATGCAAATTCAGTTCCGCAATTTGGGTGAGCGCTGGATACTTCGGAGTGGAGTTCGCGGGTCAACGCGCTCCGCTGGCGCGTCGCGGCTAAACGGGACATACGAACAGAATGTTGTTTGTTGAAGTCATCTTGAAGAACTTGCGGCACCGGTTGCTGCGGACGTTGCTCACGGTTTGTGGACTGGGTGTGGCCGTGATGGCAATGGCCACGCTGTGGAGCGTGGCTTGGGGTTATGCAAATTCCGCGCGAGAATTCTATTCTGCCAGAGGCGTGGACATCGTCGTCGTGCGCGCCGGGGTGTCGAATCGGTTGACGAGCAGTTTGCGGGCAGAACTAGGGGAACGGCTACAGACTATCGCCGGGGTTGGCAAGGTGGATGGTTCGTTGACCGATATGGTGTCGCTGGCGGATGCGGATCTCTTGGGCATCCCGTTGCGGGGTTTATCGCCCGCTGGTTTTCCGATGCGGCAGCTCGCGCTTGCGGAAGGACGAGAATTAGCGCCGGACGAACGTGGCACCGTGCTGTTGGGACGCGGAATCGCTGATGCACTTAACAAACATCCTGGAGAAACACTGCGCGTTGAAGACAAACATTTTCGCGTGGCGGGCGTGATTGCAGCCGATAACTCGTTCGACTCAAATAGTGTCATCGCCACGCTGGCCGATGTGCAAGAGCTCATGGGGCGGCCGGGAATCGTGTCGGAATTTCAGATTCAAGTCGACGCTGCCATTCGCAATGAAGACGCGTTGCGAGAGGTTTGCCGCGAGATTGAGAATCTCACGGCGGCCGGGCAGCCGCTGGGCCTCAAAGCGCAGCCGACGCACCAATTTGTGGATGGCGCAACGGAGGCCAAGCTGGGGAGTTCGCTGGCGTGGGCGGTGTCGGCGATCGTCGTGGCGTTATCGCTCGTCGGCATGCTAAATACAATGCTGATGTCGGTCAGCGAACGAACGCGCGAATTCGGCGTATTGCGCGCGATCGGCTGGAAACGGGCACGCATGGTGTGGATGATTGTCGGCGAGAGCCTGTTGATGGGCGTGGCCGGAGCACTGTTGGGGGGTATCGCGGCTTGGGCGCTCGTCGGCTTGCTCAGCGGTTGGGGTCGGACTAGCTTGTTAGTACCGGAGAGGATAGCGCTCTCCGCGCTGTTGCCGGCAGTCGTTGGGGCCGTGCTGGCGGCCGTCGTCGGTTCGCTGTATCCGGCGGTGCGTGCGACCGGTGTTCCGCCAGTTGAGTCGTTGAGACATGAGTAACGATCCTGCATCCGTTGTGCAATCCAACCCGCGGCCGTTGTTGGAAGTTCAGGGAGTAAGCCGAACGTACGATGACGGTGCCGTGCAGGCGTTGACCGATGTTTCGCTATCGATTCGATCGGGTGAATACCTGGCGATCATGGGGCCGAGCGGTAGTGGGAAATCGACATTGTTGAATTTGCTGGGCGCGCTCGATCATCCCACGAGCGGTGAAGTCGCCTTTGAAGGGCAATCGCTGCGGCGACATGCGAACCTCGACCAGTTTCGCGCCTCAACGTTGGGCTTCGTGTTTCAGTCGTTCTACTTGTTGCCCACGCTCACGGCGTTGGAAAACGTGCAGATACCGATGTTTGAGACGACGCTCGGCCCGCGGGCACGGGCGGCTAAGGCGGCCGATTTGCTGGCGCTCGTGGGAATGACGCACCGTAGCGGCCATTTGCCGGCGAAGCTTTCGGTGGGTGAGCGGCAGCGCGTGGCGATCGCGCGGGCCTTGGCGAATGATCCCAAATTGCTCCTGGCCGATGAACCGACGGGGAACTTGGACACGCCGTCGGGAATAGTCGTGCTCGACTTGTTCGACCGGCTTCATCGCGAGCGCGGTTTGACGCTCGTCGTCATCACGCACGATGCCGAGGTGGCCGCGCGCGCGGAGCGGACGGTTTGGATTCGCGACGGGCGACTGCACGACGCCTGACACCACGGATTGGTCGCCATGCACACTTGGGACATCGCGCGTAAGAATTTGTGGCGGCGACCTTTTCGCTCGGCACTGACGGTGGTTGGCCTCGCGGTTTCGGTGACGGCGGTGGTCGCACTCGTCGGCGTCAGTGAGTCGCTCGAATCGTCGTTTCTCGATTTGTACACCAAGCGCGGCGCCGATCTGGTCGTGCAGCGCCGGGGTGGGGCGGCGCAATTGTCGAAAGGAATCGATCTGACCGTCGGCGACAGAATTCGGGCGCTACCCGGTGTGCGGGAAGTGATCGCGGGGCTGATGGACATGGTCAGCTTCGAGGACCGAGATTTGTTCATGGTGATTGTGAATGGCTGGGAGCCGAACTGCCCGGTGTTTGAGCGCGTTAATGTGATTTCGGGAAGGCGGCTGGCGGCGGGCGATGGCCGCAAGGTGATGTTGGGGCGGATTCTCGCCGAAAATCTTGGGAAGCACGTCGGCGACCACGTTCCGCTCTATGGCCAGAATTTTGAAGTGGTCGGCGTCTTCGAGAGTTTTAGCGTTTATGAAAATGGCGCGGTGTTCATGCTGCTCGACGAATTGCAGCGGCAGATGGATCGGCCGGGCGAGGTCACGGGCTTTGTGGTTCAGTCGGCCAACAAAAGCTCAAACGCCATAGCCGAACTTAGGCGGCAAATCGACGCCTTCAACCCGGAGATTGTCGCGACGCCGTGTGCGGAGTTTGTGGACTCACTCGCGCAGATGAAATTGGCAAGAAACATGTCTTGGTTCACTGCCCTATTTGCGGTGGTCATCGGCGCGATTGGGATGATGAACACGATGGCGATGACCGTGTTTGAGCGACGCGGTGAAATCGCAACGCTTTTGGCGATTGGCTGGCGACGGTTCCGGGTAATCAGACTAATCCTGAGTGAATCGCTCTTGTTGGGAGCGATCGGTGCTATTGGGGGATGCCTCCTGGGAATTGCACTCACTTTAGCATTGGCTCATTGGCGAAAGACGAGTGGGCTAGTCCAAGGCGATATTTCGCCGCGCGCGATTCTGGAAGGTGCCGGGGTGGCGGTGCTGATCGCTGGGACCGGCGCTTTTTGGCCGGCGTTTCGCTGTGTGAGACTGCCGATCGCCGAGACGCTGCGGGGACAATAGGGCTGGCGGGAAGCGATGACGGCGGAAGGCAGGTTCCGCGGATTCTTGCTGGGTGAATTTAAGAATTGCCGAGATTTAACGGCGATTTCGTGTTCCCCGCGACAACAAGCGGTGCTTCGCTAAGTAGAAATCGCAGTTTCCGTGGCCTCGGGTGGCATTGGCAGACCTCCGCAATAAGGTAGAATCCGAGCCTATCGGAAGTTCCATTTTGCCTGGGAGAACCACGGGCGAATTGTCTACAAAGAATGATGACAACTTATCGTTCAACTCGAAACGCACGAAGTGAGACCGAGAAACCAAGTTTCCGCGGTGTCACCGTTTTGGAATTATTGGTGGTTGTTTCGTCGGTTACGCTGCTGGCTTCCATTCTATTTCCAGCCGTCCACGCGGCACGCGAAAGCACTCGCAATTTGGAGTGCACGAATAACCTCCGGCAAATCGGCTTGGCGCTGCACAAATACCACGAGACATTTGAATCGCTGCCGGCTGGGTGGAAATGTGAACCAAGCCGGCGAACGGCCTACGGTTGGGCTTCCCGGATTTTGACTGAAGTGGCAGAGCCGAGTTTGGCGGCACAGATTGAGCTAGCAAAGCCGCTGGATGAAATTCCCAGTTCCGTTCGTGCCACCACGCCGGTGGTTTATGTTTGCCCCTCCGACCTTGGGGAGCCGGACTTCCCGCTGTACGCGGAAATTGGCAGGCACGACCAGCACGCCCAGGAATCGACGCAGGTGTTGGTGAAGTTGCCGCGCGCCAACTATTTGGGGGTTTTTGGCACGACCGATCCGGATGATGTGGAGGGTGCCTCGGGTGATGGCACGTTTGTGCAACGGCACGGACGACAGTTCAAGGACATGACGCGCGGACTTGGGAATATCGTCGTGGTTGGCGAACGGACTACGCGGAAGCTGCCGTCCACTTGGTTAGGAACGATGACGGCAGGCGAGGATGCCAATAGCCGCCTGGTGGGGTTTGCGCAAAAAGGTCCAAATCTCGACGATGCTGACGAATGCGAGTTTGATAGCCGTCATGCCGCACATGTTAATTTTCTCTGGGCCGACGGGCACGCGAGCGGCGTTCAAAATGATATTGATCGGAAGTTGTACCAAAGCCAGGCGAAATATCGTTAACATGAGCGAACGGCCACACCCCGAACCACCCGCAGGTGCGCCCGACACACCGATGTCGAATTCCGCGCAACCATCGTCGAAAGGTCGTCGGCGTGCGGCAAAGTCTCCTTCAAATTCGGCAAGCATGAAGACTCCCCGCTTAACACGGTGCGAACTCGAGTTGATGGATGTCCTGTGGCAAAAGGGCGCAGCGACGGTGCAGGAAGTCTGCGACGAGTTGCAGCGTCCGTTGGCGTATACGACGGTCATGACTACCCTCAGCATACTGCACAGCAAGAAGAACGTGCTAAAGAGAGCCAAGCGCGGACGGGCGCACGTTTATCAACCGCTGGTATCGCGTGATGAAGTGAGCCGGGCCGTGCTGAGCGACTTGCGCGATGTGCTGTTCGCCGATCAACTGCCGATGCTGGTGCTGGGGCTGCTGGAAGATGGGCGATTTTCGCAAGAAGATGTGCGGGCGCTAAAGGCGGCAATTCGCAAGGTCGATCAACAAGGTGAGCCGTGAACTATCCCGCAGTTTTTGAAATCTTGGCATCCCAGTTCGTGCAAGTCGCGCTATTGATTGTCGTGACGAATTGGTTGGCACGGCGATCGCGATTTGCGGCGAAGGCGGACGTCTGCTGGTCGACGATGCACGTGTGCATACTGGCGTTGGCCTTGGCGGCGTTCTTGCTGCCACATTTGCGGTTCTTGGCGTGGGCCGATTTTCAGCCTACGGAACAACCGCTGAGCGCGGTAACCGTCGTCGGTGCGGTGGGTCGCATCGTCACTTGGGCCTGGCTAACCGGTGCAGCCATCATACTGCTGGCCTGCGCAGGAGGGATTTTGCGGGCGACATCCATCGTGCGAAAGGCGGTCGTTGATCCCGCAATTTGCCGACTTGGTGAACTTGAAACTCGTGTGATTGCCGAGAATTTGAGCCCGTTTTGCTGGCAATTGCACCATCCGGTGATCGTCTTGCCGGAAGTCGTGTGCAGGTTTCCCCAAGGAGAACAAGCGGCCATTCTGCGGCACGAACAGACGCATATCGCGCTACAACATCCCCTGTATCTTTTCCTGCAACGATTGGTCGAAGCCATATTTTGGTTTCATCCGCTGGTTTGGTGGGCCTCGCAGCAGGCGGCCGCGGCACGCGAATTTCGTTGCGATCGTGATTCGGTGCGGACCAAGCTGGAAGTCGTCGATTATCTTCATAGCTTGCTCCGACTCGTGGAATCCAAGGTCAAGTCGCCGAGCAGATTGTCGACCGGAGTCGGCTTCATGGGGCACAGTTCACTATTAACGCGCCGAGCGCAGCAACTGGGCAATCTGCTGGAACAAGAGGCGACGCAACCGCAGCCGCGTCGCGCCGTCACGACCATCGTGTGCTGCACGGTGTTGTTGGGCGTGTTCTGGCTGCCGGTTAACCCCGATGCCTCTCGGCGATCGATATGGTCGCCCTGGCCGACGTGGTCGGCCCAGGCGCTAAATTCCCTCGGAATCGTCGTACGCGATTATGAGGTGGACGGCCACCGGCTGATTTTGCCGAACCACGAACAGTAGTGGCGACGGGGAATTAACGATCGTGGGGGTCGCTCCGCTAGCGCGTCGCGGCTAAACGGTCCTCCATCGAATCTACGTTTTCACGAAGTGCGTCGGGGCGCTCATTCGCCACCACCGCCGTTGGCGGCCACGGGTTTATCGTTCCCCACTACGTGAAGCGTCGTTGTAAGGACGAAGGGGAGTGGATCGCCGGCGAATTCCGCCTCCAAGAATCGCGCGCCGTAACCTTTCCGCGGCGCCGACATATCGATGGCGAACCTATTGCCGCCGCCATTTTCGGCCGAGACAGGCGATGAATGCCAAACTGATTCGCGGAAGTCGCGGGTGCTTGCCTCGGCAGACCATTCGCGTACGGCAACCGGCTTTTCATCGGTGGTGAGTTCGAAACGTGGCGGCGTTGAGGTTTCCATGAGGCGCCATTCCAACTTGGGCATTGGTTTCTGGCCGGTAATGCTGCGCTCAAGCGCGGCAATGGTGGCGACCACGCGCGGGTAATCTTGAATGCCGTGACCGTTGTTAGGCACGTAGAGAATGTACTTCTCGCCCTGGAGATCATTCCAATAGTTATTGAGCGCATCGACCGGCCAGTAGGCATCGTTCGTTGCCAGAATGATGAGCTTGGGCTGCTTGAGTTGGGCGCGGTAGGCGATGGGGTCGACAATTGCGCGGAGCGCCGCGCCTTTGTCGGTGCGCAAGTCGTCTTGGAGTTTGCGATCGGTGTAATCGCGGATTTGCTCCGAGTAAGTGCCGAACGATTTGAGTTGTAACTCATCGTGGGCCACCATATTGAGCATGTTGATGACCATCGGGGCGAGCCCATCGACGCGCGGGTCGCTGGCCGCGGTAAGCCAGGTCGTCCAACCGCGCTTCGAACCTCCGGTGACGAGAAACTTCTGGACGTCCAGCTTCCACTCTTGCTTCGCGAACGCCTGCACGGTGTCCATGGCGCGGACGGCCGACTTCACCATCGGCAGGAGGAGCGGCCAATCGGACTCACCGGTTTGGAAATAATTCGAGAACGTAAAGGCGATGATCTGATCTTCTTTTTTGCCGTCGAATATCGGCTGATTAGGCACTTGCCGCACCACGGCAATCGGCACTTGGAGCGTGTCGGCCAACATCGCGAGAATTCGTACGCGTTCGGGCAGGTTCGGCTGATTGGAAGCATCCGGTTTTTCTTCCAGGGAATCGTTCCAGTTGCCGCCATCGATCATGAGGATCGCTTGGGAGGCATCGCGAACCTGGGCGGGGCGATAGATGAAGAGTTGATGCTTCCACACAATGTCGTGCCAGGTTTGCGAGGTGAGAATCAACTCGGCATAGTCACCGGCGCCAACCTTCCCCTGCTGCCGCGGGTGCCATTGATAGCTGCCGTCCGGTTTCTTTACATAATTGGCCAGTGCTGGTGATGCGGTTGGCAGCGAGATTGCTTTTTCGCCAGTCGGTGCTGGGGCGATCTTCTTAGCGGTGGCGGCAAACGGGATAGAAAACGCAACCAAGCAAATGACTGCCCGCAGATGGAATGCGCATTTCAACATAGTAGACCTTTCTCTCGAAAATTGACCAGTTGTAATCCCAACTGAAGTTCATGGCGTTTCAGAAAACAGTTTTGCAACGCATGTTGCCACCGATCTCAGTTCGTTCGTGCCAACACTGCCTTCAGTTTATCCAGCGCGGTGCGGGCGACGGTCATCGGATCTTGTCGCCAGTAGACAGGATTGAAAAGTTCGACCGACAGGTAGCCGTCGAAGCCGATGGTTTGCAGCGTGCGGAAGATGTCGGTGAGGGGTGCGATTCCATCACCGGGATAGACACGGTCGCTATCGTTGATGGCCGCGCGCGGCGGGTTGGCGGGGTAATCGTTCACATGGAAGACGTGCATCGCCGCGCCGTTGACGAGCGACAGGCCGGTGAAATCGGAGCCACCTTTGTAAAGATGGTAAGCATCTGCTAGCACACAAGCCCGCGGGTGATTGCTCTCTGCGGCGACCAGCATGGCTTGACCGAGGCGGTTGAGTGTTTTGGAAAAGCCCCAGATTTCGACTTGGGGAACAACCCCGAGTTCGTCGCCGAGCAGCAACAACGCGCGATAGCGCTCGGCCGCTTTCAAGTAATCGATGTTGGAGACTTCGGTCGCTCCGGCAGCCGGGGCGGCTAGGCGTTTGCCGCCAATCTGGCGGACGAGGTCCATTTCTTGGCGGGCGTGTTCGAGCGCTTTCTTGCGACGGGCATCGTCGTCGACGATCCACTCAGGAAAGCCGATCGCACTTTCCACCGTGAGGCCGAGATCGGCGATTCGCTTCTTGAGGTCGGGCAAAGAGCCACCTTGATCGTGGTAGCGCTGGATTTCGCTGACCCACGGTTCAATGGCCTGATAACCGGCTTGGGCGGCGATGTCGATTTCCTCGACGATGGAGAGTTTTTGGCCGCGAATCGTGCTGGTGTTGAAACAGTATTTGAAGCGTGTCATAGTGCGTAACTCCTCGCGGTGCGGTTTCGTGCGGCGCATTGGGGGGACGAATGAAGACGGCGATGCAAATGAACTGCCGCGTTCGCGCTCCGCTAGCGCGTCGCGGCTAAACGGCCGAAATGGAGTGGTGCAATTTGGCGACCAGTGTGATTGTGTGGATCAGTTTACCTGCGAATTGCGGTTACGAACAAGTTATCTGGGAGTTCGTGGACGGTAGCTTGTGCGAACGGCTTGGACGAATTCCTTGAGGTCCTGTGCCGCGTTGGGGCCGCTGATGACGGGGTGCCCAATGGCGATGAGGTCGGCGCCTTGAGCGGCGGCGCGCACGGCGTCTTCGACGCCAAACGTGCCGACGCCCACCGGAATATCGACGGCTTTCAATACTTCCTCCAGCCACTGTACGGAATCTTGCGAGCCATCGGCGTTGCGTTGGTCGGCACCGTAGTGGAGGTAGATCATGTGAACGCCCCACTCAGCACATTGGCGAGCGCGGGCGGCCTGCTGTTTAACACCGATCGTATCGGCGACGACCAGGACGCCCGTTTCCTTCGATGCCGCGACCGCCGCTTGGACGGTTTCATCGGGCGCGTTGGCACACACGGTCATGATATGACCACCTTGCGCCTTGGTACGATGCACATTCTTGCCGCCAGAGTCCATCGTTTTGTAATCGGCCAGCACGGGAAACTTGGGGAACGTCCGGACCATCGCCCCAATTGGCGATAGGCCTTGCGAGACAATGAGGGGCGTGCCGATTTCCAGCCAATCGACACCGGCCTCGACGCCGAGTTGCGCGACGGCCAATGCCTCTTCGATGGTCGCGAAATCGAGTGCCAATTGGATGATGGGGGGTTTGATGGTCATCAAGGTAACGTCCTGCGAGTTGGGAGTTCGCGCTCCGCTGCGCAAAACCTCCGCGTCGCGGCTAAACAAGAGTCATTGACAATATCGGATTCAACGCACTGGTGCGTGCCTTGTCATCGAACGCATCACGAAGCATACTCTGGGTGCGCGGTCGGGTGTAGCCGGCACGTCATCATCCCTCGATTGTGGAACTCATGCAATCCGCACCGCAACCACATTTGGATCGCGGCCTGACGTTGGTGCATGCCACGTCGCTCAATATCGCCAACATGTTGGGGGCGGGTCCGTTCTTTACCATTCCGGTCATCTTGGCAACGATGGGCGGGCCGCAATGCATGATCGGCTGGTTGCTGGCCATGCTGATCGTCATGTGCGACGGCCTGGTGTGGGCCGAATTGGGGGCGGCATTGCCGGGCAGCGGTGGGACTTATCACTACTTGCGCGAGATCTTTCGTGGGTCGGCCTGGGGGCGTTTGCTGCCGTTCCTGTTTATCTGGCAGTTCCTGATAAGTGGCACGTTGGAAATGGCGAGTGGGTACATCGCGGCCTCGAAGTTCACCCTCTCTCTATGGCCATACGGTGAAGAGATGTTGCGTAGCCGGGGTTTTACCGGCGATGCCGTGTGGGGAGTACCGGCCGCGGTGATGGTTGGCGCGATCTTTCTGCTATTGTGCCAGCGGATTCAATCGCTGGGGAAACTCGCTGCCGTGCTGATTGTGGGGGTCTTGGCGGCGGTGGGCACGATTATCGTTCTCGGGCTGCGCCACTTCGACGCGAGCCTGATCACGTTTCCGCCGAATGCGTTTGACGTGGACCGGAAGTTCTTGGTGGGAATCGGAGCGGCCACGAGCGTGGCTGTTTACGACTATCTGGGGTATTACAATATCTGCCATCTGGGCGAAGAGGTTCGCACGCCGGGCAAGACAATTCCCCGGTCGGTATTGATTTCGATCGTCGTGGTGGCCGGAATTTATATGTTGATGAATCTCTCTTTCATCGGCGTGGTGCCGTGGCAGGAAATTGTGCGCGAGGATTCGGCTGCCCATCAGAACTTATCGGGCGCGTTCATGACGAGACTTTGCGGCGAACGAGTGGCCACGATTTTTACGGGGCTGATTATTTGGACTTGCCTTGCGGGCCTGCTGGCGATGATGCTCGGTTATTCGCGAATTCTTTATGCGGCAGCAAAAGAAGGTGATTTCTTCTCGTTCTTCGCGGCCCTCCACCCCACGCGCCACTACCCGTGGGCAGCACTGGCATTGCTGAGCGCGTTGACGGCATTGTTTTGCTTCTTCCAATTGAGCGTCGTCATCGAGGGAGCGGTGGTCATCCGGATACTGGTGCAGTTCATCGGCCAGATCGTCGCGTTGCACGTTTTGCGCCGGCGGGGCTCCCAGGTGTTGCCGTTTCGCATGTGGCTCTATCCGGTGCCGAGCCTGATTGCGCTGATTGGATGGGTTGCGTTGCTCCTGACCGCGGAAGGCAATTTGCTGGTTCTGATGGCTATTGTCTACGGCAGTGGGCTGGTTGCATTTCGATTGCGGGAGAAGCTGATGCCGCTGGGGCAGTACCCCGGTTAAGTTCTGATTGGCGTCAAGAATAACGAGGTCGTTCATGTTTGCCTCGTTGAAGAAATTCGAGCGAGGGGCACAAAAAAGACGGCGTTCCCATTGGGATGAGAACGCCGCCCACCACCCTCCCAGCTCTCTTGCGTTGGCGAACCTTCGCTATTCGCCAGGCAAGAGAGTGTGAAGTTGATTGTGTGCTGTTTACCGGGTCGTCGTACCCTGGGAGGAGGTGCCACTGGCGGTACTGGTTCCGCCGGTTTGCGAAGTACTGCCGCCGGTGTTGGTCGCGCCACCACCAACCGTTGAACTTCCGCCCGGTGAAACGGGGCCGATACCGTTCCGCAACACATTTCCCGTGGCATTTCCTGCCTGGCCAAAATACGTGTTTGCGGGAAACGGATAGCGTTGTCCGGTCAACTGTAGCCAAATTTGTTGTTGTTGCGGCGTGAGGATGCCGTTCAATTGGTTCCAGTACTGGTTGTACATAGTGGACCATTGATTGGGTGCGAGATTGAAGTTTCCATTGACTTCAAATTGGCGCAGCTGTTGGCGCCAGTTTTGGGCGAGCTGGCGGATTTGAACTTGTTGTTGCGGCGTGAGATTCAATTGGCTTTGAATCGCGGGCTGATTGAACGCGTTGAACCCGAGCGATTGGCGATAGAGTTGGTCATAGCGGGCACGCATCGCCGGATCAGTAAAGGTCGTCCAATGTCCGATTGAAGTTATTGTAGAACTGGTTGTTCAACATCTCCATCTGCTGCAGACGTTGTTGCGGTGTCAGCGCGTTGTTCAGGTTATTTACGCCACGGCTATAGGTGCCATAGGCATCCTGATAAGCCCGGTTCAGGGTGTTGTACTGGTTGTCGTTGAGGTTGAGTTGTTGGCGAGCGCCTGGATCGGTGAAGAACGGCGTTTGGTTTATCGCATTTCCTGTATTGAACGTGTTGGATATCGAGCCGTTCGCGCCGATCTGGTTGGCACCGACGCGACCGGCAGCCCCGGTTGCTCCCACAGCGCCGCGCATTCCGGCCGTTCCCGTGCCGCCGACACCGGTGGTGCCGCCGATTCCGGTCGTATCTGCGGTGCCAACGGTCCCTGCGGTCCCCGCCGTTCCAACACCGCTCGCAGTGCCTGCGGCACCGGCTCTTCCTGCAGCACCGGCGGTTCCAGCGGCTCCCGCTGTCCCGGCCGCCCCGGAAGCACCAGTCCCGGCGCTGCTTGAACTCCCGGCTCCGCCGCTGCCGGAGCTGCCCGCCCCGCTTCCACCACCCTGGCCGCTCTGCGACCAAGCAAACGTGGCAATACTAACAGTTGCCAATAACGCAGCCGACATTTGCCATGCACTCTTCATCGTAATACTCCTGCGAAAAAGCGGTCGAATGAAGCCGACCGTACTGCAAACCGACTTTTGAGCACGCACCAAGCGGAGATGCACTTCGCATGCCACAGACCTAGCTGCCAGCCAAATGGGATAAGCTGACAAGATGTCGGAAGATGCAAAGCGGTCCGATCGGAATCGATGAGGTTGGCGAAACAGACGAACGCTTGCTGGCCTCTGTAATTGGCTATCATCGAATGGATGCGGGCCAATCATTCGGCGCGGCGAGACGCGGCTAGGCAGGCAGACGTTTTATTACACGCATAAGTTCCGCCGTCATGCGAATAGCTGCCAAGGAATTTTCGAACAGGAGATATCAGTGTGAACGGAGGGTGTTTTTCCCTGTTGCCTCTGTGTCTTCCTGTTCGAATGCCATTCCCCCCGAGTATCAAAGTGTCACAACACTTTTGCCGATTCGCTTAGGCGCGGCCGATCAGACGGTCGAAGTCGGTTTCGGTGAGCACGGGCACGCCGAGCTGCTGCGCTTTGTCGAGCTTGCTGCCCGCTTTGTCGCCGGCGACGACGTAGTCGGTGTTCTTGGAAACGCTGCTAGCGGCCTTGCCGCCGTGCTGTACGATGAGGGCCTCGATTTCCTCACGCTTGTATTTTGCCAGCGTGCCGGTGACGACGAGCGTTTTGCCGGCGAGGGCGGAGCCGGCCGCACCTGCCGCGGTGGTTTGTTCCACATCGAGTTTCACGCCAGCATCGCGCAGTTCCTTGATAACGCGGCGGCCTTCATGACTGTGCAGGAAATGGTGTAGCGAATTTGCGATTTCCGTGCCGATGCCGGCCAGGGCACCGGCCGTTTTTAGTGTGCTGATTTGGTTGAGCGGCGCTGCGACGATCGCGTCGATCGAGCCGAAATGTTCGCCGATGATTCGCGCCGCGGTCGCGCCGATGTGATGGATTCCCAGGCCAGCGAGCACGCGCACCAAGCCCCGTGACTTGGCCGATTCGATCCCGGCGAACAAATTGTCGGCCTTTTTGGCCCCCATGCGTTCGAGAGCAAGCACAGCCTCACGATTTTTGTGCAGGGTAAAGATATCGCCGAAGGACTTTAGCAGGCCGGCGTCGGCGAGTTGGTGGACAACTTTTTCGCCCATGCCGTCGATATCCATTTGGCCGCGAGCGGCGAAGTGGATAATCCGCTCGCGGAATTGGGCTGGGCATTCGGGATTGATGCAATAACGGCCGGTCTCATCCGCTTCGCTAAGTGGCGGCGGCACGGGGAGTTCCTCGGGTTCTCGACCTTCACGAGTGGCCTTGGCTTGCTCTCTTTCAACTCGCGTGGCGTGGGCTTCGATATCGTGAATGCGGCGCTGATCGTTTTCAATTTCGATTTCGCCGCCGCACTCGGGGCAGCGTGTCGGCGGCTGCATGGGTTTCACGCCGCGCGGCCGTTTATCCAACACGACGCGAATCACCTGCGGAATTATTTCACCGGCTTTTTCGATGATCACCGTGTCGCCGATGCGGATGTCCTTGCGGCGGACCTCGCCGAGGTTATGCAGCGACGCATGTTGAACCGTCGTACCGGCGACGAACACTGGTTCCATGTTGGCCCGCGGCGTGAGCTTGCCCGTCTTGCCGACTTGCCAGTCGACGCTGATGAGTTTCGTTTCGGCCTGTTCGGCCGCGTATTTGCACGCGATGCACCAACGGGGAAATTTGCTGGTGGAACCCAACTGCTCTTGCAGGTCGACGCGATCGACACGGACGACGACGCCATCGACGCCGTACTGCAGGCCGCCGCGGCCGGTACCAAACTCTTCGATCATCGCCCAGACTTCGTCGATCGTCTTACATTGTCGCGTTAGCGGATTTACTGGGACACCCCAGGCCGAAAGTGCGGCGAGGAATTCACTGTGAGTCGATAAGTTGCCCTCACCCCGGCCGTCTCCCGATGGGCGACCATGAAGTTCGCCGCGGCCGTGGGCGAAGAAGCTCAGGCGGCGAGCGGCGACGATGCGTGAATCGAGTTGCTTGAGCGTGCCGGCCGTGGCGTTGCGGGGATTGGCGAACGGCTCCTCGCCGGCGGCTGTTACTGATTGGTTGAGCCGCTCGAATTCGCCCAGCGGCATGAAGATCTCGCCGCGGACCTCAAGCACGTCGGGAATCGGATGTTTTGATGCATGGTGCAACGTGAGCGGAATCGCGCGAATCGTGCGGACATTTTGGGTAACATCATCGCCACGGCGACCGTCGCCGCGCGTGGCGGCTAATACTAGACGGCCGTTTTCGTAGCGCAGGTTAATTGCGACGCCATCGACCTTTGGATCGGCCACGTAACCGCCGGCAATGGGGAAACCGGCCTGGTCGGCGGCAGCAAAAGCCTTGTCGTACTCTTCACGCAGTTCGCGACGACGTGGCTCGTTCTTCGAGCCGCCGCCACGAACTGCTTCTAATTCGGCTGCCAGCGCCCGCAGGTCCGGATCAACCGCCTCGTATGCACGGCCGGCCCATTTGCGCAGGTCGGCCGCATCGTAGGTGTTGTCGATCGACATCATCGGCCGGGCGTGCGCGACCGTCTCGAATCCTACGATCGGCTCGCCGCCGACGCGCTGCGTGGGGCTATCGGGCGTGATGAGTTCCGGGTGGGCGGCCTCCAACTGCTTCAATTCGGCGAGAAGTTGATCGTATTCACGATCAGAAATTGTGGGCTTGGCTTCGACGTAGTAACGCCGGTCGTGCTCGCGGATTTCCTCGCGGAGTTTCTTAATCTGCAGCTCAATTGAAGCGTCGGACAATTGCATCTGGCGTGATCACCGTCTTTTAGTTTTGCGGACGATTCGCGACCAACAGACGTTTTGGTGATTAGTCTCACGCAGAGTCGCAGAGGCGCAGAGGACACAACCATCGGCGCCCTGCCTCTGCGTTCTCCGCGTCCCTGCGTGAAACAACTCGACATTCCGTTACGAAAGGACGAAATTTACGAATTGGTCTCAATACCGCATTCTGGAACGACGCTAACACTTTTGCCCGTGGCGGAATTAGGGATGAGACACAGGAAGCGCATTGGTTCGCTGCCGGTGTTGCGGAACTGGTGGACGTCGTTCGGGGCGACGAACACCACGTCGCCGGCGGCTAGCGATAGTTCGCGGTCGCCGTCGACGATCTTGCCTTTGCCGGCCAGCACGTACACCTCATGTTCGTAATCGTGGAAGTGGCGCGGCGTGTGTCCGCCGGGGGCAACCTCGAACTCGCGCATGGCGAACGTCGGGGCGTTATCCTTTTCTCCAATCAGCCACCGCACGCGGCAGCCGGCGGCGCCTTCCATTGCGACTTCGTTCGCAGGGACTTCGGTAAGTTTTTTGAGTTGCATGTTGATCAGCCTAAATTGTTTTGAGGGCTGCGAATCTTCGCGAATGACTGGAGAGGATTATTGGATCTTGCGATGACAATGAACGAGCCGTGCACGCCCCGCTCCGCGTCGCGGCTAAACGGCCGACAATTGTCAATGCAATCATCGATGAATTGTATCAGCAGTTACAATAATTAGCGTCCCATTAGCGTAGATTAGCGGTCTCCTGAGAATCCTTCTTTGTTCGCTTTCGGCGTTGCCAAAAGTCGTCGGTGCCGATGGCGCCGAATGTGAACGCGGCGAGGAACGCCAGCTCAATGAGCAGCGATTTTTCGCCGTGCTTGCTCATCCACACGAGCAGCGGGTGTTGTTCGTTTGCCTTCGCTCCATTGGCCGCGGCAACTGGGCGTGCTTCGCGGAATGCCATCACGCCGTAGCAGACGGCCGTCATGGCGAACGCGAGGCCCGCGACGAGCAGCAAACCATAGAACGGATTGACAAATTTATCGGAGCGTTGCACGACGAAACCTCGACCCAGCGAACTGATGACCAGATTATACCACTGGATGGCCAATCGACGGGAGTCCGCCCATCGCCTACGATAAAGGATTCGCGATTTTCATTTTCTTTCGGCTGGAGCATGCAGCGTGGGGCGAAGAGCGATTGAGCTGCGCGGCGTGGCAGTGAATAACCTGCAGCACGTCGATCTCGATTTGCCGCATGGCGAGCTCATCGTGTTTTGCGGTGTTTCGGGCAGCGGCAAAACGAGCATGGCGCTCGATACGTTGTACGCCGAGGGGCAGCGCCGCTACATCGAGAGCTTCTCGGCCTACACGCGGCAATTTCTTGAACAGTTGGATAAGCCGCAAGCCGAGCGGATCGACGGCATTCCACCGGCGATTGCCGTGACGCATAAGAACCCGAGCCGCTCGAACCGTACGACGGTTGGCACCGTGACCGAGGTCAACGAGTATCTGAGTCTCTTGTTTGCCCGCGTCGGCGAAGTTAACTGCTACAGCTGTGGACAGCCGGTGCGGCGCGATTCACCCGAGAGTGCCTCGCAAGCGATTGCCGGGCTGCCGGCTGGGCAGCGCCTCGTGATTGGCTTTGATGCACGCGTGCCGGATGATGAGCCTGTCGAGCAGTGGATCGCGGATCTGGTCGGTCTTGGTTACGTGCGCGCGATTGTGGCAGGACGCACCGAGTCGCTTGAGCCGGCACTGGCGAAGCGGCTAAAGGCTGGCGATGGCGCGACAATAGTCCTGGATCGGCTAACATCGGGTGAACAATCGGCCGAGCGGCTGCGCGATTCGCTCGAAACGGCATTTGCGGCGGGCGATGGCGGATGCGTCGTCCTCGTAGGGTGGGCACCCCCCACCACCGCCTCTTCCGCCAGAGGCAGCACTGGCAAAACCAGTAGCACCCGAGAGCGTGAAGTAGCGACAACCGATGCGCCCTCACCCTGCCCTCTCCCGGAGGGAGAGGGTTCAAAGAAGGAGGGTGGGCAATGCCCACCCTACGAGCAAGTCATCGACGAGCACACATGGCAGCGGTTTTCGTTCAGCATAGAGCTACGATGTAACGCTTGCGGTATCGAGTATCCGGAGCCGGAGCCACAGCTATTCAATTTCAATCGGCCGCTAGGTGCGTGCCCCGAGTGCGAGGGCTTTGGAAATATCGTGGTCACGGATATGGACCGCGTTGTACCAGATCCACACAAGACTTTGCGTGAGGGTGCGATTGCGCCGTGGAACTCACCGTCGTACGCGCACGAACTGGAAGAACTGCTTGCATTGGCGGAGGATTACAAAGTACGCGTTGATGTACCTTACGCAGAGCTGTCGGAAGACGAGCGACGAATCATTGTCGAGGGTGTGCCTGAACGCAATTTCGGCGGGCTGAACGGGTTCTTCCGTTGGCTGGAACGGCGCAAATATAAGATGCACTTGCGGGTGTTTTTGAGCCGTTGGCGATCGTACCAGGTGTGCCCCGCGTGCCACGGCACACGCCTCAAGCCGGAGGTGCGGGCGATTCGTGTTGGCGGCAGCAGCTTTGCGGACGTGTGCAGATTCAAAATCCAAGAGGCATTGAATTTCTTTAACCATCTGGAGCTTGCCGATTGGCAACAGAAGATCGCACGGCCCTTGCTGGCTGATGTGCAATCGAGGCTATCGTACTTGGTTGATGTGGGCGTTGGATATCTGACAATCGATCGCGCGCTGCGAACGCTGAGCGGCGGGGAGGCACAGCGGGTGGCGCTCACCACGACGCTGGGGTCGAATCTCGTCGATATGCTCTACGTGCTGGATGAACCTTCGATTGGATTGCATCCGGCCGATGTCGAGCCGCTGGCGAGTGCAATTGAGCGACTGCATCAGCGTGGCAACACGGTGGTGGTCGTCGAGCATGAAGAGGAGATCATTCGTCGGGCGAAGCAGGTGGTGGAATTTGGCCCTGGGGCAGGCAGCGAAGGTGGACAGATCACTTTTCAAGGGACGCCGCAGCAATTGGAGCGAGCAAAGGACAATCGCACCGGCAATTGGCTCGCGGGTCGCAGCGGTGCTTCGAGCGGTAGCCCGCGTCGCAAGACTTCGCAGGGTTGGCTGAAACTGCGTGGTGCGCGGGGCAATAATTTGCAGAATCTCTCGCTGGAGTTTCCACTCGGTGTGTTATGTCTGGTAACGGGCGTGAGCGGGGCTGGTAAGAGCACGCTGGTGGATAAGACGTTATATCCCGCCTTAGCTCGGCGGCTTCACAAAGACAGCGAACCGGCCGATCTTCCGGCACCGCTGGAATATGACGATGTGCTCGGTGCGGGTCAATTGGAAGATGTCATCCACATCGATCAGAGCCCGATTGGCCGCTCGCCACGGTCGAACCCCGCAACGTACCTGAAAGCACTCGATCCGATTCGCACGCTGTTCGCGGAGCAAATCGATGCCCGCACGCGCGGCCTCACGGCCGGTCATTTCAGCTTCAATGTGGAAGGTGGCCGCTGCGAGACGTGTGACGGCGACGGTTTTTTGGCCATCGATATGCAGTTCATGGCCAATGTCTACATGAAATGCCCGGAGTGTGGCGGCAAACGGTTTCGCCAGCAAGTGCTCGAAGTAAAGTACCGCGGGCTCAACATTGCCGAAGTGCTCGACATGACGGCCCGCGAGGCATTCACTTTTTTTCGCGGCCAACGGAAAGTGCAAGCAAAGTTAAAATTCCTGCTCGATGTCGGCCTCGATTATTTGCGGCTGGGCCAGCCGGCGACAACGCTTTCCGGCGGCGAAGCACAGCGATTGAAGCTGGCTGCTCACCTGGCCGCGAAACGCCGCGGCCGAACACTCTTTATTCTGGACGAACCGACGACCGGCCTGCACTTCTCCGACATTGTACAATTGATGGATTGCTTTGACGCCTTGCTCGAGGTCGGCCATTCCCTGATTGTCGTGGAGCACAATCTCCAACTGATGAAAGCTGCGGATTGGCTGATCGACCTCGGGCCAGGCGCTGCTGAGAATGGTGGTCGGGTCGTCGTTGCAGGGACGCCGGAAGAGGTTGCCGAATGTGGCGAGTCGGCAACGGGACGGGTTTTGGCGAGTGCCTTCGCGCGCGAAAAGGCTTTGAATGGCGAGGCGGAGATCGAGAAGTCTCATGCCAAGGCGCAAAGACGCAAAGGAACATAACGGACTCTTGGCGACTTTGCGCCTTGGCGTGAGATCTATGGCAAGTATGGGTCAGGATCAATTCGAAATTTCAGTTGGCGATGTAACCGACATGGCAGCCCATGTGCGGGCGCGATACGGAGGCCCGGCAAGCGCAGTGCTGCGGGGCACCGTGCGTGGGCCGTTTTGCGAACATGGTCGAACGCTGCCGGCGGAATTTGCATTTCGCCAGTTGGATGCGAAGCAGGCAAATGTTGCTGAGGCAGTTATAACCGACCCGTGCCTGTGGACGCCTGAGATGCCGCATGTCTATCGAGTTGAATTGCAGGCCATGGATGGCGGTGCAGTGATCGCCACGTATGATGGGACGATTGGATTACGTCGACTTGCGCCGCGACGGCCAGTCGATTTCGCACCAGGGACGGGATAGACAGCAAAGGTTTCTCGACGACCAATCGGATCTATATCCACGCAATTTAGCCAGATTGGTCCGCGGATGACGCGGATATTCGCAGATGATGTTTTCCAAGTCTTTCCCAAGACTGACCAACCCCAACAATCTGATATAAATTCCATCCGCGATCATCTGCGTCATCTGCGGACAAAAAACAAAACAAAACAAAACATAATAGGCATGTTCGTTGATTCGTATGAGTAGACGACATTTTGCAATCTGTAAGTAATTGGCAACTATCCGCATGACGGACGGCATTTCATCCCGTTACGACCGCCAGGCGCGATTTGCTCCGCTGGGCGTGGAAGGCCAACGACGGTTGGCGTCGGCCCGCGCGCTCGTGTGCGGCTGTGGTGCCCTGGGTTCCGTGGTGGCCGAGACGCTTGTGCGGGCGGGCGTGGGCTTCGTGCGCATCGTCGACCGCGATTTCGTCGAGCTCAATAATTTGCAGCGGCAGGTCCTATATGACGAGCAAGATGTTGTCGGGAATTTGCCGAAGGCGATCGCTGCGGCGAATAAGTTGCGACGCATCAATTCCGAGATCGAGATCGAACCGATCGTTGCGGATATCACGCACTTGAACATTGCCAAACTCGCCGGCGATATCGATGTGATTGTGGATGGCACCGACAACTTCGGCACTCGGCTGCTAGTGAATGATTTCGCGGTGAAACACGGTAAGCCGTGGGTGTATGGTGGCTGCATCGGGGCCGAGGGCCAGACGATGACGATCTTGCCCGGCGAAACGGCCTGTTTGGCCTGCCTCATTGCCGATGCGCCCCCGCCCGGCACGACGCCCACATGCGACACGGCCGGAATCATCGGACCGATTGTGAATGTGGTGGCGTCGATCGAGGCAGCGGAGGCACTCAAAATTCTCAGCGGGCATCGCGAGGCGGTCAGCCGACGACTCGCCATCATCGACCTGTGGGATAACCAGGTCCGCCACGTCGATCTTACGAAGCTTGCTGTCGGTGGCGATTGCCGCGTGTGCAAGCATCGCGAATTCTTGTGGCTTTCCGGCGAGCGTGGCGATGCATCGGCGGTATTGTGCGGCCGGAATGCCGTGCAGTTGAGCGCCGTTGCCGGCACGGCTATCTCGCTTGATGACCTGGCATCGCGGTTGAAACCTGTCGGCCGAGTCGAGCGAAATCCGTACCTCGTGCGGCTCTACATTGATAGCTACGTCCTCACTGTGTTTGCCGATGGGCGGACGATTGTCGGCGGGACGAATGACGTGGCGACTGCGCGAACCGTGCAAGCACGGTATATCGGCGCGTGATAGCAGCACGTGGCCGTGTCTCTCCGAGACGCGGATTCCGCACCTCATATGCTATCCACAGCCGCTTGATCGAAGCTCGCAGCGCAAGCAAGAGCCGTTGGGGCGACGCACATTGCCCTTGCTTGCGCTGCGGGCTCCGAACCGTAAATCGTGGCGTGATTTTCGGCGCGACTACTTCAACAACCACGCTCAATCGTGCAGAATGACCTTGAGCACAAAATTGGGCGACCCTCTTCGAAGTTGATTTAACTTGGCAAGGTGTGCCGTGCCCACCGCGCTGGTTGTATTTTCGCGACCGGCACATCCGATCTCATTCGCAGACCCAGTTCTTTCGTCTCGCGGCGTTCCCGCACGCCGCGAGGCGCTTTTCTCTTACGTGTGAGGCCACACCGCAGCGTTGGTGCGTGCCAGCACTCACTCCGCACGCATGGCTACCGTTGAAACAACGTATGTGGCGGCACGGCAAGACGCCTCGGCCGCGGCAACGCCCCAAAATCTTGTTGGGCGACTTGGCGCCTGGCAACTCGTCAAGCCGCTTGGCGAAGGCAACTACACACGCGTGTATTCCGCGCGGCCGGCCGATGGCCCGCAGAACCAGCCGGTGGCGTACGTCATTAAAGTGCTGCGCAAGGAATGGTGGCGGGATGCGCTCGCCATTGAAATGCAGCGCCGCGAGGCGTGGGTCGGCAGCAAGGTGACCCACCCAAATTTATTGCCGGTGCTTTCGGCCAGCGTGCAAGAGCCGCCGTTTTACATTGTCACACCGAAACTCGAAGGTGCTTCGCTTGCTAACGTTATCGACGACCGCGAGCGATTGCCGGTGCCGCTGGCATTGTGGATTGCCCGGCAGACGGCCGATGGCCTGGCGGCACTCTTCGCAACGACGGGTATGATCCACACCGATGTAAAACCGGCGAACATCTTTGTTTCACCCTCGGGTCATGCCACGCTTTTTGATTTCGGCTGCGTGCAGACGACGCATGAAGCCAGCCACTGGGCGTCGCGGCCACTGGCCGGCACGCTCGCGTACATTGCCCCGGAAATGGTGACGTCGACGCTCGCCGCAGGGCCACGCAGCGATATCTATAGCCTCGGCGTCACGCTTTATGAAATGCTCACCGGCCAGCGGCCGTGGGAAACCGAAGACCCCGCCGAGCTAGCGACACTTCACCGCGAGGCGAAGCCCACGGATATTCGCGTGTTGCGGCCCGATACGCCGGAGCCGGTCGCCGAACTGGTGCATGGGATGCTCGCCAAAGATCCGCTGCGCCGGCCGGCATCGGCCAGCGAGCTTGCCAGTCGTTTGGTGCGGCTGGAAATTAAGAGCTTCGCGCTGGTGTAATATGTGGGCGAGTCTCTCCGAGACTCGCATTCGCGTCTCGGAGAGACGCAGCCACGTCGGTGCGTCCTCACCACTCTGGCTTCGCACGCCGGTAGCTCCAGTCGAGCACTTCCATCGGGTGAACGACGGCCAGTGGTTCACCTTGCTCGCGGGCTTCACGGGCGATTTGCAGCGCGCAGCCGGCGTTGGAAGTAACGAGCACGCGAGCACCCGTTTTGCGAATGTTGTCCAGTTTTCGCCGGCTGAGGCGTGAGGACATCTCGGGCTGCGTCAGGTTATACGTGCCGGCGGCACCGCAGCAGAGTTCGGTCTCCGGGAGCTCGTGCAATTGCAGGCCGGGAACAAGTGCCAGGAGCCGGCGCGGTGGGTCTTGGATCTTCTGCGCGTGTAGCAAGTGGCAAGCGTCGTGATAAGTGGCGACGGCATGGATTTCGCCTTCAGGGCGAATTGGGCCGAGCTCATCAAGGAATTCGTTGACGTCGCGGACTTTGGCGGCCCAAGCGGCGCGTACGCCTTGCCGGTCATCGTGCCAATGATAGCCGTAATCCTTGAGCATCGAGCCGCAGCCAGCCACGTTGTTGATGATCGCATCGAACCGTTCGAGCGGAAACGCGGCGAGATTGTCGTCCGCCATCTTGCGGGCAGGGTCACTCGAGCCGGCATGGAAATGAATGGCGCCGCAACAAACCTGTGTGGGCGGCACGTGGACATCGCAACCGTTTTGCTGAAGCACGCGCGCGGTGGCCCAGTTCACGTGACGGAACATGGCGTCGCCCACGCAGCCGGTGAACAGGGCGACGGTAGCCCGACGTCGGCCGATGGCTGGCAGGAATTCGGGCAGCGGTCCTTCATTCCGCCGCGGCGGCGGCAGCATCGCGACCATACGCTGCAGTTGCACGGGCAAGAGGCGTGTTATTCCGGTTGCCTGCAAGAGCTTCAGCAAACCGGTGCGTTGAGCGATTCGCGCGGGAATCAACGCCCGGCGTAATTTGCCGGCATACGGGAAAAGCCCCAACAGAATATGGCGGCGGAACCAATCGTCTTTCGGCGGTGCATCGGCCACTTGATCCATCGCGATGCGAAACGGCTCGATCAGTTTGCCGTACTGCACGCCGGAGGGGCACGCCGTTTCGCACGCCCGGCAATCGAGGCAGAGTTCGAGGTGCCCGCGCACGCGGTCGCTGAGTTCGAGTTTGCCGTCGGTCACTCCGCGCATGAGGTAGATCCGCCCGCGCGGACTCTCGTTTTCGTTGCCCGTTTCTGCGTAAGTGGGGCAGGCGGCCGTGCAGAGGCCGCAATGCACGCAATCGAGCAGCAACTCGTAATTGAGTGCGCTGCCGGGATTGGCGGAGGTCGCGTTGTTGGTTGGCGGAGCCACTTATTTGTTCACCACGAAGGACACGAAGGACACCAAGAAGCTTAAGAGGGAAATGCAAAATGCAAAATGTTCAAGGCAAAATGAAAAACGACGATGTAGTGTCCGCAATGTGCATTTTGCATTTCTCATTTTTCATTCGCCAGCGCTACCATTTCTCCACTCAATCAACTTTGGCGATTGTTCATTCTTTCGGGAACTCTCTAAAACACGTATCGCCCAGGGTTCAGAATCCCCTTCGGGTCAAACTTCTGTTTGATGCGTTCGAGCAGCACGACGGCGTCGTTGCGGCCGCCCCAGGCTAAATGTGGCGTGAGGCCGTCGAGCGAACCGCGCACAACGATGGCACTGCCGCCCAGTCGTACGGCGGCGGGGCGCAACTTGCCGGCTAAGAGCGTCGTTAAATCGCCGTGAGAAAATTCCTTGAAGCGGGCCGTGATGATGCCGCTGGCGGCGTGAGCCTGAATTGCGCAGGCGGGATCGGCGGCCAGTAGCTTCGAGATGATCTCGACAACCGAGCTGGGCGGCACGATGCTTTGCAGCACCATTGGCGAGGCGTCATCGCTATCGCCAGCTCCGCGATCGGAGAATTCGACCTGACGGCTCCAAAGTTTGGCAGCTTCCTCCGTCGAGAGCACACGGCTGCTGCCCGCGCCGGCAGCAGCACATTCGGTCTGAGTTCGGTCGGCGAGCCAGCGGGCTTCGACCTCCGTACCTTCGATGCGAACGGCGAGCTGATTTCGGATTGCGGATTGCGGATTGCGGATTGTCGAAGCGGGTGGCTGGGGTCGAGCCGCAGGCGAGCCCCCAGCGGCGTCGCCCCACGCCTCGCCAATCAATAGATCGATGGCAGCCGGCGGCGCTTCAAGCATCGCAAGCCGGTCGAGCGCCGCTTCGGCGACACTCAAGTCGGCACAATCGGCGACGACGGTTGCCACGCACTCCGGCTGCGGCTTCACCTTGAGTGCGAGTTGAGTGATGACGCCGAGCGTGCCCAGCGAACCGGTGAGCAGCTTGCAGAAGTCGTAGCCGGCGACGTTCTTTACCACGCGGCCACCGCCTTTGAACGCGACGCCGCGACCATCGACCGCGTTAATGCCAATGACGTAATCGCGGATGGTACCGTGTCCATAACGGCGCGGGCCGCACCAGTTGGTCGCCACGGTGCCGCCGATGGTCGCTTCACTTGCCCGAGGCACATCGATCGGCAATTGCTGTCCTTCGGTGGCCAACGTGGCCGCGAGATCGGCCATCCGCACGCCGGCTTCGACCAGGATCGTCATGTCGCGCGGCGTGTAATCGACAATGCGATTGAGGCCGGTGAGATCTAGCTGCCGTGACGCGCTGGGCAACTTACCGCCGAAGTCCAAGGCCGTTCGACCGCCGACCGGGCACAATCCTTCCGCCGACGAATACGCAGCGCGCACCGCCTCCGCGACGTCGGCTTGCGTATTCAATGCCGCCGCAGATGGCGAGGTCGCTTTCTTTAGTATGGCTGACATTCAAATTGAACCACAAAGAGCACGAAGATCACTAAGAGCAAGTGCGGAATACCGAATGTGAAATCCGCGACTCGCCTTCACTGGAAACATGGTGCATTCAACATTCTCCTCTTCCTTTGTGTCCTTCGTGTCCTTTGTGGTTAAGATAAACGTTCCCAACTTCACAACGCCGCTTGGCGGCCGGGATGGATTTGTTCCATGCCGCAGGCGCCGGCGGTCGGCAGTAATTTGCCCGGGCTGAGCAGGCCGCCGGGGTTGAGTGCGTCGCGCAGGCGCTGCATGACTTCCAGGTCGTCGCTCGTGAACATACGGTTCATGAAGCTGATTTTTTCCAGGCCGATGCCATGCTCGCCCGTCACGCTGCCGCCGCATTCCAAACATTCGGTGAGGATCTCACCGCTGGCGTCGAGCACTCGTTTCACCTGGTCGGGGTGCCGTTCGTCGAAGAGCAGGATCGGGTGCAAATTGCCGTCGCCGGCGTGGAAGACGTTGACGATCTTGATGTCGTACTTCTGGCCAATCGCTCGAATCCGCTGCAAAATATGGGGCAGTTTCGACCGAGGCACGACGCCATCCTGCGTGCAATAACTCGGGCTCAACCGGCCGATCGCACCAAACGCCTGTTTGCGGGCTTTCCACAGTTGCAGCCGTTCCTTGGCGTCCTTGGCAAAACGAACTTCTCGCGCGCGATGTTGGCGACAGATTTCGGTGATGCGATCGCGCTGAGCGTCGAGGCCGACCTCCAGCCCATCGACTTCAATCAGCAGGATCGCCTCGGCATCCAGCGGAAAGCCAAAATGGAAAGCGGCTTCGACCGCCACCAAAATGCCCTGGTCCATCATTTCGAGGGCGGCGGGAATGATGCCGGCGCCGATGATCGAACTGATCGCCTGCGTGGCGTCGTCGACCGACTCGAAGACGCCGAGCATCGTGCGGACGTTTTGCGGATTGCGCGTGAGCCGGACCCACACTTTGGTCACGATACCCAGCGTGCCCTCGCCGCCGACGATCGTGCCCACCAGGTCGGGCCCAGGTGAGCTATCGACCGGACCGCCGATCTGCATGATCTCGCCATCGGCGGTCACCAGTTCCACGCCGAGCACATGATTCACGGTCACGCCGTACTTCAGCGTGTGGGGGCCGCCGGCGTTCGTGGCCGTGTTGCCGCCGATCGTACACGCCCCTTGGCTCGATGGATCGGGTGCATAGTGGAAGCCGGTGTTCGCGAGCCGCCGGTTCAAACTGGCGTTCACGATGCCCGGTTCGACGACCGCGTAGCGATCGCGCAAGTTCACTTCGAGGATTTCGCGCATCTGGGTGAGGACGATCATCACGCCGCCGCCCACCGGCAGGCCGCCGCCCGAAAGGCTCGTGCCGGCGCCGCGTGGCACGAACGGCACGCCACGCTCGTTGCACAGCCGCACGATGGCGGCCACTTCGGCCGTCGTTTTGGGAAACACGGCCACGGCCGGGCAGTGCTTTTCGATCACGAACGCATCGCACTCGTAGACCGCGAGGTCGGAGTGGGCATCGAGCACACGATCCGCCCCGAGCAACCGGCGAAGTTCGCCGACGAGTTGAAGCGCTGATGCATCCGTCGCGAGCATAGGGCGAGAAGATTAGAGTGCGCTGGAAAATCTTGATTATAGATAATTCGGCGCACGAAGTAAAAAGATGGTGAGGATCATTTTACACGTTGCGGCGTCCGTGATTACGATCACCGCTACTTCTGCGACTCTTGTCGCATCACCACACTAACGAGTTCGGACGTGAACGGCCTCGTGTAGTATGGTACCTGAACAACTGGAAAAACTGGCGACTTAGAATAGTATTCGTCTGGAGTGATTTGAATTCTGCCGGTTTCGTAGGCAGTCAACGTCCAACGCTGTCCGTCCAACGCCGGCTGTGATTTGAATTCGGGAACTACATTGTGGTGGTTAGCGTCCATGAACTGAACCTGTTCATGACTGAATTCGACAGGATTGGCTAACTGCTTTCGGTTCACTGTCGTAACTATGAAACGTATTGAACCGTCTTTTTGATCGCGTTTTGGCATATGCCAATAACCGGCAATTTCCATTTTTTCACCGAGGGGCATCCCCAGCCGACCGATGAGCACTACTGTTTTTCCGATTTCCTCAACCGAGAATTTGTGCATCACGTTGGGGACTTTACTCGGAACCTGCGAATCCACGCGAGTTGGGTACCAAATCGAAAGAACAAGCACGAATGCAACCAAAATCGGTCGGCTCAACCTCTTCCTCATGGCTATCTCCTTGCTAACGAAAGACTGGTAACGCGCGCCATCGATTATACCCCACGGAGGCGTGAGACCCTAGAAATGACACCGATTACACCAGCGCGGAAGAAAGAGTGCTGGAAACACGACTCCGTGTCTTGATCGCGGCGCAAAAAAGAAGTGTGCCACCAGCCCCGAGAGGTGGGGACGAGACGGGTGGCACACTTGCCGGGCGGGAGGAGGGAACCGGAGGCGTTATTCCTCGAATGGAAATGGAATTTGAGCCACAGAGGTCACAGAGAGCACCGAGGGGTGGATTTGAGATTGACGATTTATGATTTGAGATTTGGAAGACGAACAGTTCATAAAGAATTTCAATCGTCAATCACTAAATCATCAATCACAAATCCAGTCTCCGTGTCCTCTGTGACCTCTGTGGCAAGATATTGCCTGCCTGAACTTTTGCAGACCTCAACTCACTACGATTCCAGCGGCACTTCGACGCCGTCGAGGAAGCCGGCGAGGGAGCGAGTGCGGTACGGCTGCTGCAGCTTGCGGACGGCCTTCGACTCGATCTGCCGCACACGTTCGCGCGTCACTTGGAAGATTTTGCCGACTTCTTCGAGCGTGTAGGTGTAGCCGTCGGCCAAGCCGTAGCGAAGGCGGATGATCTCGCGTTCGCGGTAGGTGAGGTCGTGCATCACGTCGTTGAGCCGCTGTTTGAGCATTTCGATGTTCGTATCGCGGAGCGGATCATCGTCGCGTTCTTCCTCGAGGAATTCGCCGAAGAAGTTGTCTTCATGATCGCCGACCGGCTGATCGAGCGAGAGGGGCTGCCGACACATCTTGATGATGACGCGGGCATCTTCGACCGAGAGGCCGGCCCGTTCCGCGACTTCTTCCGGGTTCGGTTCGCGGCCCACTTCCTGCACGAAGTCGGCCGTAACGGCACGCACGCGGCCCATCGTATCGATCATGTGGACCGGCAGGCGGATCGTGCGGCTTTGGTCGGCAATGGCGCGGGTGATGGCCTGGCGAATCCACCACGTGGCGTAGGTCGAGAACTTGTAGCCGCGTTGGTATTCGAACTTGTCGACGGCCCGCATGAGGCCCGTGTTGCCTTCCTGGATGAGGTCCAAAAAGCTCAGGCCGCGATTGCGATAGCGTTTGGCGATCGAGACGACGAGCCGCAAGTTGGCGGCCGATAATACCCGTTTGGCCTCATCGTACTTGTTGCGTGCTTCGAGCGTCCGAGCGACGAGGTGGGCCAGCGTGGCGGGCGACTCGAGCGAAATTCGCATCAGGTAGCGCAGTTCCTGCAGCAGTTCGGCCTTCTGCCGCTCGCCGACGAGTTTTTCTGGTTCGGCAAGTTGCTGCTTGATGGTGACCATCCGCTCGCCGATTTTGTGCAGCTGCTGCATCATCGGCATCAATTTGCCGAGGCGCAGGTTCAATTCCTCCACAAGCCGAACGATCTTGCCACGGCGAATGACCAGCCGCCGCCAGGCAGCACGCTTTTCGCCCTTTGGGCGGCGTTTGTCGATGGCGATGCGGAAGTCGGCGTGGTTGAGCCGCATCAAGTGTTTGATGGTCGCGAGGTTGGGGGTTAGCCGCTTGAGCGTGCGTTTCTTTTCCGATGTGTTGGTGACCGAGATTTCGATCGTGCGATCGAGCCGGAGTTCGCCCAGCTGGACTTTCTCCAGCAGGTCAACGGCACCTTGCAGAACGAAGTCGTTGGCCAAGAGCAGGTAGCGGAAGCGGCGGCGAGAGAGTTCGATTCGGCGGGCCGAGTCGATTTCGTCGGCCCGGTTGAGCATGGGGATTTCGCCCATCTGCATGAGGTACATGCGGATCGGGTCGTCGATATGCGATTCCAGGCTACCCTCTTCGGGCAGGTGCTCTAATTCGTCAACATGCTCGACGACTCCGGCCAGCGTTTCGTCATGGTGTTCGTCGTCGTGGAAACCAAAGTCGTCGTCGTGGGCCAAGTCATCGGTGTGACGGTTCGAATTGCCGTTGGTTTTGCCGATGGTTTTGCCGTTGGCCGGCTTCACCGGTTGGTCGGCCGACTTGCCGTTCAACTTACCATTCAGCGGGATCTTGGGACTGGTGCGTCGCACGGGCACTTCCTCGCGGTGGTCGGAACGAAATGGCTGGATGCCGTTCGCAGAATGCAGCCTCGATGCCAACCCACCGCGGCGCTACCGTGCGGCGCGGCGTAAGTGGTTGCTGGGATGAGATTTGGGGAAGAGAAGCAAACGCGAAAGCTAGGTCGCGAAACCGCGTTTGTGGTGTTCGCGCATCAATTGGCTCGCAACGTTGTTGTTATCCGACAACACGTTCGCCTCGCCGCGCGATGCGCGAAATCCTACAATCGATACGGATGGAACCGGTAGGAAGGTTCGCTTGTCGAAATGCGAGCCATAGAACTTGAACGCGGCTCGAGAATGAACTATTGGGTTGTGTTTTGAGAACGAACACTAACGTCGCGCTCCGCTGCGCAAAGCCTCCGCGTCGCGGCTAAACGGCGTTTGTACGCGATGCCAGGACAAAGCCCCTCGCCCCCAGCCCCCACGTGTACATGTCTAGCCACGCGATTGATGTCAAAGTAAATGGTGCGGTTGGAACGATCGTGATCAACCGGCCGCAACGGCGGAACGCGCTCACCCGTTCGATGCTGGCCCAGCTGGGCGAAGCACTCGGCGACCTGCACCTGGAAAAACGGGTGCGGGCGATCGTTCTCACGGGCGCTGGCTCGGCCTTTTGTGCCGGCATGGACGTTCACGAAATGCACGCGGCCGCCAAGCTACCGGAGACGGAGAAGAACCAGGAATGGGGCGACACGGCCGAGGCGTATTGCGAGCTTGTCGTGCAAATGATGCAGTTGCCGAAGCCGATCATCGCTTCCGTGAATGGTCCTGCGATTGCCGGCGGTGCGGGCTTGGTGCTGGCAAGCGATATCGTGATCGCCAGCGAAAACGCCCAGTTTGGCATGCCCGAACCGCGCCGCGGTCTTATCGCCGGTGTCGTGGCACCGCTCCTGGCATTTCGGGTGGGTGGCGGAACGGCAGCGCGGCTGCTCGTTTCATCGTCGCTCTATTCAGCCGACGAAGCGCATCGACTGGGGATTTATCACGAGCTAATCGATGAACCGCGATTGTGGGCGCGGTGTGCTCAACTTGGCGAAGAGTGTGCGGCCGGGGCACCGGAATCGGTGCAGCTTACGAAGCGGCTGCTCTACGAAACCATCGGCGAACAACTGGCCACGCAGCTTTCGGTAGGCGCCGCCATGAGCGCGACGGCCCGCACGACCGAAGCCGCTCAGGAAGGCCTCGCCGCGTTTGTCGAGAAGCGGAAGCCCGAGTGGAAATAGTATTGGAGGAATGACACTATGCCGAAACGCTCGACGAATGATCTTGTGATGAGCGAGGAAGATGTAATTGTCTCTTTGAGACCAAATCCTGTCGGCAATAAGGCGCAGAAGTGGAGGGACTTAGAAAAAGCCGTAGCGGCTGGTGCAACAACTGGTGACATATACGACCGTTTCGGCGCGGGCAGCGGTGGATTAGAAACGGTCGCGCGTTACGTGCGTAAAGGGTACTACGTCATCCCTGGCATCCCAAATTATGTCAAGAATCCGCAAAAGGGGGATAATCCCAGCGCCAACAGGCAGCTCGCTGAGCAGATTCGTAGATTGCCACGGAATACTAAAATTATTGTCGAGCGCCCGCCGTCCACCCGCAAAGTGTGGGAGCCAAAGATTGATGACGTGCTCGAACGAAATCCGATTATATCCGTCCGGCAGATCTGCACGAAAACTGGGTACTCGTTAGAGAAGGTCCGTGAGTATGTGAACTATCTCATTGACAAAGGGTACGCGAAACGGAAGGCGGACACTCCCACGGACGCAACGATGCCGAAGGATGCGATCGCATCGTCACCCGACAATAAGGCGCTAATGCCAGCCCGAAGACAAATCACGGCAGATCAAAACTTTTCTGGCGAACTGTCCACCGATGGAGATTATATCGAGGGAGCCGTCTCTCAGGTTCGGGTGAATCGATACGAGCGCGATCCCAAGGCGAGAGCCGCCTGCTTGCAGAAGTCGGGCTGCAATTGCAGCGTGTGCGGCTTCAACTTCAGCAAGAGCTATGGTGAAATCGGAGATGGTTTCATCCACGTACGTCACCGAAAACCGCTGTCACTTCGCAAGTCGCAATATCGCTTGAATCCGGCTTCTGATTTGGCGCCTGTTTGCCCTAATTGCCACGCGATGCTGCACACAAGCGACCCTCCGCTGGAGATCGACGAGCTTCGTGAGATCTGGCAAGAGCACAATTGCGGATAGTTCCCTGGATCGACTCATATCTTTGCCGTACGTCCGCGCGGCTCAGTTCCCAGAGCGTTGCTTTGATTGCGTTCCCTCGCAAAGCGTTTCACGAGCTGGCAGCTACAACTCTGGATGATCGGCGAGCCAGCGTTGCCAGTCGTCTTCGTGACCGGTGGCAGTGAGTACCGCCCGGCAGATATCGCGTGGTTGGGCGCCGAGGCGGGTGAGGATATCGGTGGCGGCGCTGGGCCGGATTTGGCATTGCGCCAAGAGCAGGTGTTCTGCACCGATGTAAGAATCGCCCAGCCATTTCGCTGCCGCGCCACTCTTGATCAGTAAGTTCTTCAAATAGGTGGGGTTCGTCTCGTCGCGGCTGACCGATTCGTTGAGCGACCGCTCGACGATCTTGCAATCGACGCCTACTTCGCGGAGCGCGTTCTGGGTTACGCCGCGAACTTCGCAGAGCATGGCGAGGAGAACATCGACACTGTCCGCATAAAGATGGTGTGACTTGGCCGCCGTCTCGCGGGCGGCCGTGAGAATTTGGTGCGCGCGATCGGTAAACTCTGGCGAGTTCGACTTGGTGCTTGGCGGTGCGACGGCCGGTGGTGAAGTATCGCTATCGTCCAAACCAATTTCGTCCTCAAATTCAATTTCGCCGGCCGATCGATCCCGCCGGAAGGTAACAAGATGGACTTTCTCGACAGTCACGGCGCCTTCGGAGACCATCGTATCCAACACGGGCAAGAACACGGCGATGTGTTCGGCAGAATCGAAAATCTCGACGACAATCGGCACATCTTCGGAAAGATGGAGCACCTTAACGGAGTGCACTCGGCCACTGGCGCCGTAGCCCTCGATTCCGCGCAGGGCTGTCGCGCCGGCCAGCCCCTTCTCCTTGGCAGCGCGGATAATCATTTCATAAAGCGGGCGTCCTTGATAGCGATCGCTTTCGTTGACGAACACGCGCAATCGATGTGCTTCACCCTCGGTCTTCATGAATGATCCTCAAAGTCCTCAAAAGCTTCCAAAACGCCGCCGATTTGCTAGCACCGGACGAGTTAAACCGCCAATTCTCATTCTATTGAGGCGACGCAAGTTACCGATTCTGACTGATGGCTGGACTCTGCGCTCGCTGCCTGCCGGCCATAAGTGCTTTCCCACCAATGGTTTACCGGCGTCCGTGCGGCAAATTGCTGCCGTCGCCCCCGCACCCCAACCAAAGCACTCGCGCCTTACCAATATGTCTGAATATAACCGCGCGTACCGTCCGGGGCATCCCACCGCTGCGAAAGGCCGTTCCATGGAAATCGAACAACAGCCCAGCCCCTGGCCGTGTGTGGTGATGCTCGCGGGCCTGTTATTGTGTTGCCTGGCCGCCCCATGCTACTGGCAGCGTGGCCAAGCGAAAATGGCTCCCTCCAACGAAGCCGCGGACGCACCGCGCAAACAGCTGGACATCGCCACATTTTCGTTTCGGGCCGTGTACTCGTCGCTAGAAAACAATTATGCGTTGAAGCAACCGAGCGAAGAAAAGAATCCCAACCTCGAAATACTCAGTCTCTGGGTTCCGCCTTCGATCGAGGAACTGGTGGCGGCCCACGCCAACGTAAATCAGTTTCAACCAGACGATCCTCTGCGTGATCCAACATCCGTGCCATGGCTGCCGTATGCCAACTCGGCGTCGGTGGTTGCCCCGTTCGCTGGTCAAGAACCAGCTTCGCCTGCGGCGGAGCAACCGCCCCAATATGCGATGGATGTGTTTGTCGGCTTGGGGGCGGCGATCGCCGATTACTTGCCGGTCAACATCGCGGCCGATTGCGTTGCGCGGTTTGCCGATGCGATATCGCGCAATACGTTTTCCGACGTCGGCATTTCGCAAATCATTGAATCAACTGGCACACCGCCAACGAAACTCCATTTTTTGTCGCCGGAGGATCGCTCGGCAATGTTGCCGGCTGCTCCACGGGGGACGCCCTGGTGCGTGCCGCAAACGCTGTATGAGCAGTTGTACCGCCTCGCGGGCGATCCGCACACGGCCGCTTGGGCGAGTCGCGTTGCGAATCAACTGCATTCGGTGGCCGATCGTGAGCGACTTGCCGGCGCCGACGTGCCAACAACGCTGGCAGATCTCTCGGACGCTGCCCAAGAGGCCCTGCAACTGGCCGATAGCACCGACGATGATCGTTTACGCGTCGAATTGCTGCGGACACATTGGGCGCTCGTGCGCCGGCTCGATTGCTGGAACGCGATGTTCGAGGAGCACGTGGCGTACCGCGTGCGCGAACACGTTGCGGCGCGCGGCGATCTTGGACCCTATTTCAACAATTCGCCAGATAACTCGCCGACACCCGAGGATTTGATTGCCCTGAGCAACTCGCTAGAAGCGTACGAAACGACTCGCGATCCCCTGTTGGCCGCTCAGGTCGTTCAACAGCAACGCGTGCTCGCCGCGTCGCCGGCGGCATTCGACCGGGCCATGGCGGACGCGGTGGAACAACATTATCGCAATGCCAACGTCCGCGTCGCGATATCGGCGGCAATGATTAACCGCCTGGTGGGGCCGGAACGAGCCGAGTCGCGGCCCGTACGCGACCGCATTGCGGGGGCGTATGTGCATGGAGACTCGGAAATAACGGCCCGCAGCCGCGTCGAATTGGCTCCGGCCGATAATGAGTGGAATCTGAAAGTCCAAACGAACGGCGTCGTGGAATCTCGCACGTCTGCCAGTTCCGGCCCCGTGCGATTACGCAGTCATGGGGCCACCGATTTCCACGGTTCCAAAACGGTCGTCGTGCGGCCGGATGGCGTCCACTTGCGGCCCAGCGATGTGGAAGCCAATGCGAGCAATCGCTTGGTGGGAGTTACCACCGATTACGATTGGCTGCCGATTATTGGCAGCTATGCCCGCGATCGTGCCCTGCAAGAGTATCGCGCGCGGCGGAACCGGGTGCGCACCGAGATGGAACTGCGTGTGACTTCCGAGGCGAGTGAGACGCTCGATCGCGAAACACACGAGGCATTGGAACAAGCCCGCCAGAAGCTTTACGCTCGGTTCACCCAACGCGTCGAACAGTACGGCATTAAAATGACCACCGTGGAGATGAAGTCGACTGCCGATCGGCTGGTCGCGCGGGTGCGTGTTGCCGGCGATGAGCAGTTGGGCTCCAACACGCCGCGTCCGCGGGCACTTTCCGATAGCCTGGCAAGCGTGCAAGTTCACGAGACTGCCCTGACGAACTTGGCAGTCACACTTGGCCTCGATGGACAGCGTCTTACGGGCGCCGAGCTACGGGAGAAGATCCAGCAACAATTTCCGCAACTGAAGCTCGACGACAAACGGGATGCGAACCGCGACACGGTCTTTCACTTCGCGGCCAAAAATGCCGTGGGCGTGCACGTCCAAGATGGGAAACTGGAACTTGTGCTTCGGCTTGATCGCGTTGAACTTGATGGCGACCAAATGCCGGGCGTCATCGTTCATGCGCATTATAAACCGCTGGTGGACGGCCTGCACGCGCAGCTCGAGCGGGAGGGCGCATTGGGGATCGAAGGTCGCTTCAGCGCCGGCGAGCGCGCGCGGCTCCACAATATCTTCCAAACCGTGTTGCCGCCCGAGCGGGCGCTGCAAATCGTCCGGCTTGATGACCCGGAGAATGGCCGTGACAAGGTTTTTGCAGGCCTGATGATCACGCAGTTCGTCATGGAGGACGGCTGGGTCGGCCTTTCGCTTGGGCCGCAAACGGCCGAGCGTGTGGCCGAGCGATTTCGCTCGCTGCGTTAAGCACGGTATCCTGCGATTGCGGTCCGATTGCAGTTCTTAATGATGATTGCGCAGCCATTGGGGTGTGGGAGGCCTCTCTGAGGCCGATGGCGTGTTCTATTGGACGCCGTCATCGGCGTCGGAGACGCCTCCTACAAGTTCCATTCACAACGCAATTATCAAGATCTTCAATAGGTGGCCGGGCGGACCTTTTTCCGCACGCGTTGCCACCACGATTGAGCACGCTGTTGGGTCGAGTGGCCGCGGTGAATGCGCGCTGCCATTAACTGGGCTTCGGCCGCGTGCCAATCGGCGGTGCCGTCGCCCGGCGGGCAGCCACGAGCCTGCCAAATGTCGTAGGCGCGGCGGGCTATTTCTTCCTTGCTGATCACCAATTGTTCAGAGTTCATCGTTCCGTCCTCATTTAGCTAACCAGGGTTATCTATTCCCTTGGGTACTTCGTTCCATCGCCTGAATACTACTATTCCAACCGATCCGAAGTGGTTAAGTCAAGAGAACTTACGGCCAAACCATTTTTTTGAAAATGGCTTGAATTTGGGAATAGAACCGGTAAAGAATAACGAATTGAGAGGCGGTGAATCCTGTCGCAGGTGATGAACGTACAAGGAACGTGGCATGTTCGTCGAACGATTTTGGGGCCGTCCGAGTTCTTGTCTGGCGGTGGTCGCAAAAAGCAGGTGGATTACCACGGCAATATGTTTGTGCTTGGTGATCGCGATTCGACTGACCGCGGCCGAGCCGAAGCCGCCGACCGAGTCGGAGCGGCTTGTGGCTGCCGCGGTTCAAGCGGAACTGGCGGGCGACATCGGGCGGTACGTATCACTGCTACATGCGGCCGTGCGTAGTGACCCGACCAACAAGATCGCGCGATGGCAATTGGGACAGGTGCAGGTGGGGGAGGAATGGATTCCGGCGGAAGAGGCGCAGCGTCGCTCGGCAAACGACCCGTTACAAGCGGAGTATCGCGAACGACGTGCGGCAGCTGGCGACAGTTTGCCGGATCAAATACGCCTGGCGCGTTGGTGCCGCGATCACAAGCTGAGCGATGAAGCGGAGGTGCACTGGGAGACTGTGCTTTCGCGCGATCCAATGAACAAGGAAGCACAACGAGCCGCCAACATGCTGTGGAAGGGCGGCCGATTGGTGAATCGCAAGCAAACAACCGAGCAGAAACGGCAAGCGCAAGCCGCCAAGGATGCGGCCAAGTATTGGGAACCAATGGTTGCCAAATGGCGGCGGGCAGTCGGCGGGCGCGACGTGCAGGCGCATGACCAGGCGCTCACGGAGATTCGAGCAATCTCTCGCCTGGATGCCATACCTTCGATGGAAGCTGTCACGCTGGGCCACGATGCTCACGACGTGCAGCACGCCGAAGCATGTATGCAAATTGCGGTCGCGTTTCTCGAAGCGCTAGCGCAAATGCCCCAACAGGCTGCGACGCAATCAATCGTGCGACACGCAGTCCTCTCGCCCGGCAATAAGGCCAAGAACGCGGCGATCGCAGAACTGAAGAAGCGCGACCAACAAGACTACGTGCCGATGTTGCTGGCGGGACTAGCGATGCGGATTGAGTCAACCTACCAGGTGCAAACAGCAACCGATGGCAGTGTTCACTACATCCACTCCTTGTATCGCGAAGGCCAAAATTCCGATTGGTCACTCGATCTGCGTCGGTCGGCCGTGCAATTCGATCTTGGTGGAAAACGCGTGCGCTATGACACGTACACCGGCCAAGAGCAAGTTGGACCGCCCGCTGAATCTCCGATTGTCGTAGCGGCGAAACAAGCGGCCGTGGCAACGGCTTATGAGAATCGCTACCAAGCGAATGCGATGGCAACGGAAAGTCGTATTTCGGAAGCGAATCAGGCGATCGAAAACTTGAATTCCCTGATATTTCCGGTTCTATCCGCGACCACCGGTCAATCGATCGGCGAAAGTGCGAAGGCCTGGTGGGATTGGTGGCGTAATCAGAACGAATACTATGAGAGCGAGCACCCCGTCGAGCAGCACTACACTTCCGGAACCGACAGTTACTACTACGGACATCCCACTTACGAAACGTATAGTACCGCACCTCCCACGACTTTGCATTCATGCTTCGCAAAAGGAACACCGGTTTGGACGAAGACCGGCCCAGTACCAGTCGAATCAGTCGGACTTGGTGATTTTGTGCTTTCGCAGGACGTAAATACTGGTGAGATTACCTACAAGCCGGTGCTCGCGAAGACAGTGCGTCCGCCGAGCAAAATGCTAACGATCTCACTGGAAGGCGACGAGATCACGACGACGCTGGGTCATCCGCTCTGGGTTGCAGGCGCCGGGTGGCGAATGGCCAAGGAACTGGGTGAGGATGCGCGGCTGCACAGCCTAAGCGGTTTTAGCCGCGTGCAATACATAACCCCAGCCGTCGACGCTGACGCCTACAACCTCATCGTCGCCGACTTCAACACGTATTTCGTCGGCAAAACCGGCATCTTAAGTCACGACGTCACGCCACGCCAACCGACCGATGTGATCGTGCCGGGTGTCATAAACGCCGCCGCAAAATAGGGCTGATAAGGCATTCTTGGCCGCGGTCAGTTGCGGAAACCGAAGAGATTTACCAAGACAAGTGTGATCAAGCCGAATGCGCGCACCCAGGTCGGTGGATACGTCCAATAGCTGTCGGAAGTCCAGCCGTAGCGCCCAGTCCAATCGGCGACTTCGTCACTGGCCACCGCACTCACGAAGCCAAAAACGGCCCAGGCCAGGGTAGCGAAGTAGTGTTCCCAGCGACCGAGGATGATGTATCTGCCGACCGCTATGATCAGCAGCAGTAAAGCTGCGGCTGGCGGCCCAAACATTTGGAGGTTATCACGCCACTGACTCATGGTTGCTGCGTTACGTCCATTTGTTATCGTGAAATAGACCGCCATGGGGGCGGTCATTGGCCATTGTCGAATCAAAGTGAACGGTGTGCACTCAAGAATCTTCCCTGCCAAAGCCGAATTGAATGCGCCCTCTTGTGGCATGTCTTTTGCGTCATCGAAAGGTGAACAACTTCATCGACGTGCGGGAGGCCGGCAATAGCCTGCATCAAGCCGCAGTTGGTGATTTTCAGTAACCACCTTACCGAGGAGCGATCGATGGCCGTTACACTATTTGCCCCAATGATATTCGCTGCTGCTGGATACTCACTGCTTTATCTTTTGATGGGCGGCGGGCTCGGCGGTGCGATTATTATCTTTATTGTCGCTAAAATGCTGGGCCGATAAGGGCGTCGGCGATAAGCCTCGGACATCGTTGCGACAATTCAGGCAGGTCGTGGCGATCAGATTGCTAAATGCGGGTGCTGGCTTGCCCAGCAGTGTGGCGCTAGTATTCGGGTTCCGCTGCTGGACCAGCCAGCAGTGGCACACTTTGTTGACCTGGGCGTCAATGAACGCCCAGGAGCAACCCTTGAGTTACACCTGGTGCTGGTAGGACGCTCCCGCCCATGAGGAACTTATCAATTGCCCGCGCCGCCCCCCGGCCTTCGTTAATGGCCCAGACCACAAGCGATTGGCCGCGGCGGCAGTCGCCCGCGGCGAACACGCCAGGCACATTTGTGGCAAAGCTGCCGTGCTCGGCTTTGAAAGTTTCCCAGTTGCCGCGCGGCCGCTGCGATTCGATACCCAGCATCGTGCCGACATTCGTTTCCGGCCCTAAGAAACCGGTTGCCAAGAGGACTAAATCGGCTGGCCACGTCTTCTCACTGCCGGCGACTTCGGTAAACGGCGCTTTTTCGGCCGGCTTCGACCAGTCGATGTTTACCGTCTTGACGCCTTTCACGTGGCCATTTTCATCGACTACGTATTCCTTCGTAAGGATGTTATATTGACGTGGATCGTCGCCGAATTTGGCTTTGGCTTCGGCGTGCGAATAGTCAATACGATAAATCCTCGGCCACTCCGGCCAAGGATTGTTGGCGGCGCGACTGGCAGGCGGCTGATCGAGCAATTCGAAGTTGACCACACTCTTGCAACCATGGCGCAGCGAAGTGCCGATGCAGTCGGCACCCGTATCACCGCCGCCGATGACGATGACATTGAGCCCTCTAGCGGAAACGTACGGTTCGCCACTTGAATTTCGGATTTCGGATTGTGGATTGCGGATTTCCCCATCGACTCCGCAATCCCCAATCCGCAATCCGCCATTGCCATCGAGTAGTGCTTTCGTGTTGCGGGTGAGGAAATCCATCGCCAGATAGATGCCTTTCGCATCTCGCCCTGGGCAGCGCGCGGTCGGATCGAAGGACTTCGTTGCTCCGGTCGCCAACAGCAGCGCATCGTTTTCAGCGAGCAGTTTCTTGGGATCGATGAACTTAATGTTGCAGCCACGTTCTTGCATGATTTGCGTCATGTGACCACTGGGGAAATCCTCGGGGCTGCCGACGTGGGCACACGTGACGAAGTCGACCCCTTCGGCCGCCAGCAGGTCGATCCGGCGCTGGACGATGCCTTTATCGAGCTTCATGTTCGGAATGCCATACATGAGGAGGCCGCCGATGCGATCGGCACGCTCGTAGACCGTCACATGATGGCCAACTTTGTTGAGTTGAGCGGCAGCCGCGAGGCCGGCCGGACCGCTGCCGACGATCGCCACGCGTTTTCCCGTGCGCGATGCCGGCGGTTGCGGCGTTACCCAGCCTTCCGCGAAACCACGATCGATGATCGCGTTTTCGATGTTCTTGATCGTGACGGGCGGGTCGGTGATGCCGAGCACGCACGCACCTTCGCACGGGGCTGGGCAGGCGCGGCCGGTGAACTCCGGGAAGTTGTTCGTTTTGTGCAGCCGTTCGAGCGCGTCTTTCCAACGGCCCTGGTAGACGAGGTCGTTCCACTCGGGAATGAGGTTATCGATGGGGCAGCCGGAATCGCTTTGGCAGAACGGCACGCCACAATCCATGCAGCGAGCGCCTTGCGTGCGGAGCTGCAGATCGGCCGGTGCCGTGTAAATCTCCAGAAAATCGCCGATTCGCCCCAGCGGATCGCGATACGGCACCGCCTGCCGCTCGAATTCCTTAAAGCCTGTTGGTTTGCCCATAATACTTCATTCCAATCTTCGCAAGAAAATGTCTCACGCCAAGGCGCGAAGGCGCAAAGCGATCAATTGATATACAAAACTGTGGGGCACTCGGTAAGGCATCGACTCGATCATCGCCGCTATCGTTTCAGACTTCCTTTGCGCCTTAGCGCCTTTGCGTGAGATAATACAAACGGCGGCCGCTTCCCATGACCTATTACACAACGACGGCCGTGTGTTGCTGGCGAGTCTTTTGTTCCAGCAGCACGCGTTTGTAATCCGTCGGCATGATCTTGACGAACTTGGGGAGCGAATCGTCCCAGTTCGACAGAATTTCGGCGGCGACGGTTGAGCCGGTGTAATCGCGATGCTTTGCGACCAGCTCACGCAGTTCCATCACGTCCTCATCGCTTTCCACTTTTTCGAGTTCAACCATTCCCAAGTTGCAATTGCCGAGCAGGGCGTCGTTCGGATCAAAAACGTACGCAATGCCACCGCTCATACCGGCGGCGAAGTTGCGGCCAGTTGGCCCCAAAATCACTACTCGGCCGCCGGTCATGTATTCGCAGCCGTGGTCGCCCACGCCTTCGATCACTGCACGGGCGCCGCTGTTGCGCACCGCGAAACGTTCAGCCGCCCGGCCGCGGAAGAACGCCTCACCGGCCGTTGCCCCGTATAGGGCCACGTTGCCGATGAGGATATTCTCCTCGGGCACGAAGCTCGACTCGGCCGGCGGATAAATGACGAGCCGACCGCCGGAAAGTCCCTTGCCCACGTAATCGTTGGCATCGCCCACGAGCTCAAGCGTGACACCACGAGCCAGGAATGCCCCCAAACTTTGCCCGGCTGAACCAGTGAACTTGAAATGAATCGTGTCATCGGGCAAGCACTTTTCGCCCCACCGCTTGGCGATTTCATGGCTCAAAATGGTGCCCACCGTGCGATTGGTGTTGATGATCGGCAATTCCGCACGAACTCGCGAACCATTGTCGAGCGCTGGTTTTGCGAGCGCGAGCAGCTTGGTGCGGTCGAGCGACAGGTCGAGGCCATGATCTTGAATGCGCTGGCAATACGTTCCCACGCCGTCATGCGGTTTCTGGATGGGCGAGAGCAAATTCGTCAGATCGAGCCCGTCGGCCTTCCAATGTTGAATGGCCGCATTTGTCTCCAAGCAATCGACTCGCCCGACCATTTCCTCGATGGTGCGGAAACCAAGTTCGGCCATGATCTGCCGCGCTTCCTCGGCCACCATGAACAAGTAGTTCACGACATGGTCCGGCTTGCCGGCGAATCGCTTCCGCAGCACGGGGTCTTGCGTCGCCACGCCGACCGGGCAGGTGTTGAGATGGCACTTGCGCATCATGATGCAGCCGAGCGTAATCAGCGGGGCCGTGGCAAAGCCAAATTCCTCGGCGCCGAGAATCGCGGCGATCACGACATCACGGCCCGTTTTGAGGCCGCCGTCGGTCTGCAGCACGACGCGACTGCGCAAGTCGTTGAGAACCAGCGTTTGGTGAGTCTCGGCGATGCCGAGTTCCCAGGGCAAGCCGGCGTGCTTGATGCTGGTGAGTGGCGACGCGCCCGTGCCGCCCGAATCGCCCGAAATCAAAATGTGATCGGCGAAGCCCTTGGCGACGCCGGCGGCAATCGTGCCGACACCGACTTCCGAAACGAGCTTCACACTCACCCGGGCCGAAGGGTTGCTGTTCTTGAGATCGTGGATGAGCTGCTTGAGATCCTCGATCGAATAGATATCGTGGTGCGGCGGCGGGCTGATGAGGCCCACGCCCGGCGTCGAGTGGCGAATTCGCGCGATGTTCGCATCGACCTTGCGGCCTGGCAACTCGCCGCCTTCGCCCGGCTTGGCACCTTGCGAAATCTTGATTTGGAGCTCGTCGGCGTTCGCCAGGTACCAAATCGTCACGCCGAATCGGCCTGATGCGACTTGTTTAATTGCTGAGCGCTTCGAATCGCCGTTCGGCATCGGCTTGAACCGCTCGGGGTCTTCGCCGCCTTCGCCCGTGTTGCTCTTGCCGCCGAGGCGGTTCATGGCGATGGCGAGCGATTCATGGGCCTCAGCCGAGATCGAGCCGAAGCTCATCGCGCCGGTGCAGAATCGCTTGACGATTTCCTTGGCGGGAATGACTTGTTCAATTGGAATCGGCCCGCCGTTCGCGCCCGGCTTGAACTGCAACAACCCGCGGAGCGAGCAGCGCGTGTGAGCATCGCGATTGGCATGTTCGGCAAAGCGGCGATAAGCATCGCCATTGTTGGTGCGGGCGGCAATCTGCAAATCGGCGATGGAATGTGGGTCCCACATGTGCCGCTCGCCGTCGGCACGCCAATGAAACTCGCCGGGATTCGGCAGAATCGGCAGCCGATCGGCCAATTGTTCGGGGAAGCCGATCGCATGGCGACGTAGGGCTTCCTCGGCGAGCACATCGAAATCGACGCCCTGGATACGGCTGGCCGTGCCCGCGAAGCAGCGGTCGACGACTTCGTCCTTCAGGCCGACTGCCTCGAAAATCTGCGCGCCCTTGTAACTTTGCAGCGTGGAGATGCCCATCTTGGCCATCACTTTGAGCATGCCCTTGGCCACACCCTTGCGATAGGCGGCGACGAGGTCATGGTCTTCCTTGGTGACGGGATCGTAATCCTCGCCGTCGGCACCCGCCTCGATCGCCGGGTGCTCCTTGCCTTCGCCGCCAGGGTCGGATTTGTCCGAGCCTTCCGGCCGCTGCAAAATGCCCTGCCGCCGCGAATGCCACAACGACTCGAAGGCCAGGTACGGATTGATCGCATCGGCCCCGAAGCCGACGAGCAAGCAATGGTGATGGACCTCGCGGGCTTCGCCCGATTCGACGACGATGCCGATTCGCGTGCGTTTCGCCTTGCGCACCAAATGGTGATGCACGGCCCCAACGGCGAGCAGCGAACTGAGCGGCACGCGATCCTTGCTGACGGCGCGGTCGGACAAGACAACGAGCGAATAGCCGTCGTTGATCGCGGCTTCGACTTCGACGCAAATGCGATCGAGTGCTTTCACCATCCCATGCCGGCCCTCGGAACGCGGCCAGGTGATATCGATTTTCTTGGTGCGCCAGCCGCGATAATCCATGCTCCTAATCGCGGCCAATTGTTCGTTCGACAAGATCGGATGCGGCACGCGCAACCGATTGGCATGCTCTTCCGTCGTTTCCAGCAGGTTCCGCTCGGGGCCGATGTAGCACTCGAGCGACATGATCACTTCCTCGCGGATCGAATCGATCGCGGGGTTCGTGACCTGGGCGAACAGTTGCTTGAAGTAGTCGTACAACATCCGCGGCTTGTCCGAGAGGCAGGCCAACGCGGCGTCGTTCCCCATCGAGCCGACGGGGTCGCGCAGCTCGCGCACCAACGGGAGCAGCATGAACTGCATCGTTTCGATGGTGTAGCCGAACGACTGCATGCGATCAATTAGCGTTTTCGGATCGAAGCCCTGCGGCTGTTTCTTCGACTGCAGGTCGTTGAGATCAATCCGCTGGCGGCTGAGCCACTCGGCATAAGGCCGGCGGCTGGCGAATTCGCTCTTGAGTTCATCATCGGGGATTAAGCGGCCCTGTTCGAAATCGACGAGGAACATACGGCCGGGTTGCAGCCGGCCTTTCGCCTTGATGTTTTGTGGCTCGATCCGCAGCACGCCGACTTCGCTGGCCATGATCACGCGATCATCGTGCGTGATGTAATATCTCGACGGCCGCAGGCCGTTGCGATCGAGCACGGCGCCAATGTACTTGCCGTCGGTGAAGGCGATCGAAGCGGGGCCGTCCCAGGGCTCCATCAAGCACGAGTGATACTCGTAGAATGCCCGCTTGTCCTCCGAAATCGTTTCGTGATTCTGCCAGGCCTCGGGAATCATCATCATGACCGACTCCTGCAACGTGCGGCCGGTCATGAGCAGGAATTCGAGCACGTTGTCGAACGTGCCAGAGTCGCTGCAATCGGGCTCGACGATGGGGAACAAATCGCCCAGGTCGTGGCCGAAGTGCGGGCTCGCCACCACGCCCTGCCGGGCCTGCATCCAATTCATATTGCCGCGGAGCGTGTTGATTTCGCCGTTATGGCTCATGAACCGCAGAGGCTGGGCGCGATCCCACGAGGGAAACGTGTTCGTCGAGAATCGAGAATGCACCATCGCGAGGTGACTGGTGTAATCGGGCGATCCCAGGTCAGGATAATACTTGAACAACTGATCGGTCGTGAGCATTCCTTTGTAGATGATCACTTTCGACGACAGCGAGCAGATGTAAAACATCTTCGCTTCCGTGAGCGACGTATCGCCGCGCAGCCGATGACTGGCTTGTTTGCGGATGAGATAGAGTTGACGCTCGAAGGCATCCCCGGAGAGATTTTTGCCGGCGGCAATGACAAGTTGTTCGATGTGCGGTTCGCCGGCCTTGGCGGAAGGGCCGATGTCGGCTTTTTCGGATTGCGTGGGCACGTGCCGCCAGCCGACCAGGCGCTGGCCACGCGCGGCCACCAGCTCGGCGACCACGTCCTTGCATTTCTTCCGCTCGGCTTCGTTGCGCGGCAAGAATACGATACCCGCCGCAAACTGCCCTGGCGCAGGCAGCGTTTCGTGAAGCTCCTGCTTGACGACGCGCTGCAGGAATTCGTGCGGCAACGCAGTGAGAATACCGGCTCCGTCGCCGGTGTTCGGCTCGCAACCACATGCGCCGCGGTGGTCCATGTTGCGTAGCACCTCCTCGGCGTCAATCAGAATTTGATGGCTACGTTTCCCCTTGATGTGCGCAACAAACCCAACGCCGCACGAATCGTGCTCATTCGCGGGATCGTACAACCCCTGCTTGGGCGGAAAACCGCTCAACATCTTTGGATTTTGGATGCTGCCTTCCATTTCTTTCATCGCCCTGGTCGTTAGGAAATCTGATTTCAGCCGTGTTCTAAATACCCAAATTCCGCGCCAAACTCTGAAATGTTAGATCTTATGTCAGCGAACTGCCGCCGAGTGTTCGTGCCGTTGATATGAATGGCCATTTATTTCCGTCGAATTGACTGTCGGCACACCAACTACCGGAACAGACTGAGATTGCAGCAAGCTGATGAATTGCTTGGCCGTTTCATTCAACTTGCGATCGCGTCGATGGATGATCCCCAGGGGTCGTTCGAGTGAGATATCTTCAAGATCGACTTTTGCCAATGAGCCCGATTCCAGCTCCCGTCCAATCGTCGGCTCGGGTAACAAGCTGATGCCCGAACCAATTTCGATGGCGCGTTTGATCGTTTCGATATTATCGAACTCGACTGCTACCTCGACCTCGACGTGGCAGGCTGCTAGGGCCGCATCGATTTCATCGCGAATTTGTAGCCCCCTTTGGAAGCCGACAAACGACTCGCCGGCAATCGCCGTTACTGGCACACTGCGACGTTTCGCAAGTGCGTGCTGTGGGCAGACAACTAGCACCATCGTTTCGTTCCGCCACGGGAGCGCTCGCAAGCTGGACGACTCTTGGGGGTAGCTGACCAATCCCAGGTCGGCGCGCCCTTGATCAACTTCCTCATAGACGCGATGTGGGTGCAAATACTCCATCCGCACATCGGCCTTGGGATGGGCGGCCAGGAACTCCCGCATGCAACCACTCATGTGTGCCAGGCCGACCGAGTAAATCGAGGCAATTGTTAATCGAGTCGCACTCGCTTCATGGAGCTCGCGCACCTCGCGTTCCAGGTCGTCGTACCGCTGAACAATGACACGGGCCCCTTCATGAAAGCGTTTTCCCTCGGGCGTCAGGACAAAAGGGCGCTTCGAGCGATCAATTAATTGCACGCCCATATGTTCTTCCAACGTCTGAACAACCTGACTTGTATTGGACTGCGAAACACCGTTGAGCTTGGCAGCTCGGGAAAAGCTGCTCTGGTCGACGATGTCACAATAAATCTTCAAAAAACGAAGATGCATGGTTACTGCGGAGATGCACTTCTGAACGTGGACTAGCGACAAGCCAGCCCACTCCAATGGGTGGCCTATTCCAAAACAATTGCCGGCCATTTATTACTTCTTCTAATGTGGCGAATCTGCGACATTAGAATCAGGAATAGTAGATTAGCTAGCTCAGCCCTCTATGTCAAGCAATGATTTCTGAGCCAATCTGGCGAGAAGCTAAATTGACGCGGCGCAAGGCATAGGGCCAATTCAGTTATTTGAAATTGGGAAGACTTGTGGGAGAGGTCTCCGCCCCGATGGGAGATCGCACTTCGAGTCATTCTCGAAGTTCGCGAGAAATCGGCGTCGGAGACGCCTCCCACACAAACTGGCCAAAATGAAACAGCGATTGGCCCTAGCGCAAAGCATGGCTAAATTGACATGCTCACGTAATCGGGCACGCTGCCGGCCCAATACACGAGTTACAATCGAGTAACCTTTCGCCAACCTTTGTAGAACAGCTGGGTAACGCCCCGATGCACTATCTGCTCGACTTTTTCTTGCACCTGGACATCCATCTACAGGCGTTTGTCGCGCAGTTTGGCCCGTGGGTTTACGCGCTGTTGTTTTTCATCGTCTTTGCGGAAACGGGACTGGTGGTAACGCCGTTTCTGCCGGGCGATTCCTTGTTGTTTGCAGCGGGGGCGTTGGCTGCCACTGCCCAGGGCGAGCTGAACGTGTGGCTGGCGTTTGTGTTACTCGCCGCGGCTGCAATTCTAGGAGATGCCGTGAATTATGCCGTCGGTCACTTTGTGGGGCCCCGCGTGTTCCAGGCCGAGGATCGGGTGGGTTTCTGGCATCGCCTGCTGAACCGCGAGCACTTGATGGAAGCCCACCGGTTCTTCGAGCGGCATGGCGGGAAGGCGGTGATTTTGGGGCGATTCGTGCCGATCATCCGCACGTTCGTACCGTTCGTGGCTGGCTGTGGGTCGATGTCGTACCCACAATTCGCCGTGTTCAACGTCGTCGGCGGATTGCTATGGGTTGGGATGTGCGTTGGCGGCGGCTACTTTTTCGGCAGTCGGCAGTTCGTGAAAGACAACTTCGAACTTGTCATCGTGGCCATTGTCTTCATTTCGGTGCTGCCAATTGCCTGGGGCTACGTGATGAGCCGCTTGCGACAGGAACCTACCCAGCCGTAGTTCAGTTCTTGGCGGCCGTCTTGATTTCGACGCGCTCGATGGTGGCGAGATGCCCATCCTCGGAGGCGCCGCCGACGACCATCAGTCCGCCGTTCGGCGCCGGCACGAGTTGATGAAAGAAGCGGGGTGTTTCGACACGACCGCTTTCTTCCCAGGCTGAGCCATCATCGCTGAGGCGAAAGAGTTTGCCTTTCAAACCGCAGACGTAGAGTGAGCTGCCGAAGTTCCAGGCGGATACGCCGAAACCGGTTATCCCGGAACCGGGCAGTTTGGGGCCTTTCGACCATTCACCAGCCTGCGGGTCAAAGATAAATGACTGCGTGGAGACTTTTCCTTTGGCGTTGATTCCGCCGATTACCACGAACTTATCGTGCCAAATGCCGGTGGCGATGGCGCGCCGTTTGAACGTTGGCTGGGGCAATTCCTGCCAACCGCTTGCGGACTTGGTGAAATCGAAGACGAGCGCACTTTGCTCCCAAGTTCCCGGCGATTTGCCGTCGAGTCGCCAGCCCCCGGCAACGTACAGCCGATCGCCGATTACCGCGGCATTGTGCGACGAGCGTGCCGCGGGCAGCGGAGCGAGGGAAGTCCACGTTTGGGTCTTCGGATCGTACTCAGCAAATTCGGCCGTGGAGTGCAGGTCTTCATCCTCGCTGGCGGTGGCGTTGCGGACGTTCAGTCCACCGACGCGATAGATTTTTCCGCCATGCGTCACAAGGGGTAGCCCCTGCAACGCGGTTTGCATCGGCAACTCTTCCCAATTTTGGCCGCCGTCTAACTTGATTCGGCGGAAGTGTTTCGAGAGGTTGGCGGCCGAGTGCTCGTGCTCTTCGCCAATATGGCCACCATACACATACAACCAACCATCGCACACGACACCTCCAAAACTGGCCAGCGGCTCGGGTAGCGGCTTCAAGATGGAACTGCTGCTCGTTGGTGTGGGCGTCTTGCTCTTAATATTCTTCTTGCTACTCTTGGCCTTTTCTTTTCCATTGTTGGTGGCGGCGGCTGGTTCACCCTTCGCGGTCAACGTGAACGTGAGCGAAGCGTAGTGCATCACGCCTTTGTATTTCTTGCCATCGAGTTCGCCGGACTTGTCCTTTTCCAAAGTATTCGCCAAAGCGCCAACGAATCCGCCGAGTTGCTTTAGCTCGAACGTCGCGATGCCGTCGTCATTCGTCTTTTTCTCGCTGGCGTCATCGTCGCCGACGAACAGCGTGACGGCGGCCCCGCCCAACGGCTTGCCATTCCACAAAACCTTCAGTTCGACTTGCTTGTCGTTCACATTCGGAACGATTTCCAACTTCAGGTCTTTCGAAGTGCCGGCCGAATTGATTTCCGCAGCCGCCGTGCCGCGGATATGCTTGGCGTGATACACCAGCAGCGATGTGCCGTAAATGCCGTACTGTTGGCTCGTCTGCAGGACGAGAGCCTTTGCATCCGTGATTGGCCCGAGAATGCCCGCTTGCTCATCCGTATCAACGGCTTTCGCCGCGATCTCAGTCAGTTTTCCATCTGCCGAGCGGGAGAATACTTTGGTGTTGGCCAGCTTTTTGGGAAAGTGATAGGACTCGTCGAACGGGTTTTCGTTGAAGTACGCTAGAGCCTGAAGCTTGCCGTCGGATTCCACCGACTTGACCCACAGAAAGTGCGCGCTGCTCACGCTCGTTACGGCAGGCACAATGATTAAGCACATCCAAAACAAAGTTCGCGTAATTTGCCGGTGCATGTTCGACTCGAATAGTAATGTCGATTGACGACGGTACAGAGTAATGACCCGTCCCGGATCGTTTAACCGGGAGCCAATGGCGACGGAATTCGACATTTCGCCTCGCCGTTGGCTCGGCGTTAAACGAGCTACTCGTCATCAGCTGCGCTGCTACCAATAGAAAGGATAATACTCGCGCTCCGCGGAAGGGGCACTCGGCGGTAGAACTCGGCCACCGCTAATCGATGTGCGTGTTCGGCTCTTCGCCCGCGCGGGTGACGAGAGCTCGCCGGACCTCCGGATCCGAGTCATTGCTTAAAAAATGGACGGAACCATCGAGCATCACGAATTGTACGCCGCCGTGATGATCGCTGCGAAATGAGCGGTCGCTATGAGGCTGCACGTACGTCGAAGAATTGTTGTAGATCGACGGATAGGATGCCGCCATATGGCCCCAAGAGCGTGCCCAATAGCCATCGGGCCAGGTCTGATCGCCCCATTTTGTCGTACCAAGCAGGTCTGGAAACTTCGTCCACACCATCTGTTGCATGCCGTAATTGATTTCACCAACCAGCAGCGTCTTCGACATGCCATCCGTAATGTGTTGAATACTGAGTGAATAGTGTCCGTCATCCGATGGATTATCAAACGCTCCATCCAGCGCGCGGAACTTATCGTAATCGGTGCGACTTGAAATGAGGTAACTGGCTGGGCCGAGCTTCTCGTCGGACGCGGGTTCTGGTACCGACCGTGGTAAATCCATCGAGGGGCACAGGAAAATATCGATCGGCTTACTGGTGATGGGCAGGTTTACCGGGTCATTGACGTTCTTCGTGGCGTCGTACGCGGCAAAGCGGGCAGCTTCTTCCAGATAGGGCAGCAGCGCGATGAACGTACCGCCCAGTTCATTAAACTGCTTGGCCCCGAGTTTTGGCGGCGGAAGATGACGCTTGGCGTGCGAGTAATTCTGAACAGCCAAGCCAATTTGCTTGAGATTGTTCTGACAGCCCATGCGCCGCCCCGCCTCGCGCGCGGCCTGAATCGCCGGCAGCAGCATCGCCACGAGAATTCCAATGATCGCGATCACGACCAGCAATTCGACGAGCGTGAAACCGCGTTTCGATGCAAATCGTTCTGACATCGTTGGAATACGATTTTCCACTAGAAAACCAAACCTGCTTCTTTTCATCCTTGAACTCTTCGGCTTCGTGCCGTTCCGATCATCCATGCCACCCAGATTGAGGAAACCATAATTGTGGCCGGCTCTGGAACCATTGCACCATCCCCCAAACTGGCGGCAGTAGCGGCAATATTGCCAAACCGCGTGCGCCAAGCAGTGTAATCTTGAACCGTTATTGAACCGATATCCTCGACTTCATTTTGCAGCGGGCCGCCATTGCGCCAGAGCACATAGTCGGCCGCGTCGACCGTACCGTTGCCGTTGTAATCGCCAGGCACCCCCGCCGGGAGAATCGTGTAATCGATTACTAGTTGCGGCATCAGCGCAGGCGGCGCGTTCTCCGGAAAACCAGCCGACTCTTTGGTGTACCACCGTGGGTACACGCCGGAGCCGCCGTAGTCCGTCGTGGCGTGCAACGACGACACCACGAAACCGACGCCGCCGTTGGCTAGCGATTGCTGCACGTATGAACGGACGCCAGTGCCGTTGAGATCGACCGAGAACGTAAATGTCGCAACGGTCGGCAACGGATCGCCCCGGTTGAGATTCGTGGTGCCGATCGACCAAGGGGTTGGTGTGAAGGGAGCGGTGGTATTGCCCGACTCTGTCGCACTGAAGCCGCCGGTCACGCTATTTGAAACATCGACGTACGCCCCAGGCTGCGAACTGCTTCCCACAACCGGGTAAACGACATAACTTCCACCCGCGCCGGAATACCCATGAACCAACTCTTCAAACAGCGGTGGTCCGGGCGAGGCAGCGCCAAATTCAAAGCCGGTGTAACCGCCGCGAAAACCGACGCCGTAAAGCTCCATCGGCTTCTGCCAATTCACACTGTTTGTCGCAACTTCGGAAAGGATCTGAGATTGGCTTACGGGCTGATTTTCATAAAGAGCAGCTAATTCGCCCGCCAACTGACATGACGCCGTGAACGTCACGGAGTTGATCTGGTAACGGCTTGGGGCCAGCCCGGGTGTGATCTTCCCACTGGAATTGAAAGCATAGAGTGCCGAACCCAAGCGAGCAGGATCGATGCCGGACATGGGGTTGAACTGCTGCGTCGACGGATTGATCGTGACGATATTCAGCCACGATGGCGCCGCCGTCGAACTGCCCGGCTGAAAAGCATTATTGTAAATCCATGTGTCCAGGTCGGAGGTTGTCCAAGTGGCGGTCGCGGCGCGCAGCGGCGTGGTGGCGAGCAAAGTCATGAGCGCGCCAACCATACATATCGCTGCTTTCGTTCCGGAAATCCTCATCCGCGATTCCTATCGGCGTTCACGCTGTTCATGAAAAACCTCAGAACTCGGACCGTCGCCGAACCAACAGACCGAGCAGCGCACCGCCTGCCAATAAGAGAGCGCTCGCGGGTTCCGGAATCGCTATCGAGGGCTGGTCGAGGCCGAACGTATACGTATTTGTGTCGGCACCAAACCCAGCGGGAACGGTGTAACCAATTTGCACACGGCCGATATTGGTAAACGTCGAGTTGAAAACCGATGGCGGCCCCTCGGGGAAGAGCGTTACGTTGATTTCCGAGGCCGCAATCTTGTAGCTCAATTTCGTCCAAGTATTGGGCGGGACGTTGGTGAAGTTATCGCCGCCAACGGCGGAAAATGAGCCGGTCGGATTGGCAAAGCGCACCCAAAACGGCAGGGAAACCGGCGCGTTGTGCCAAACATAGTCGCTGAACTCAACGATCCCGCTGCTTAGCCAGTTGCCCTCGAAGGCATGGTTGCTGGAATTGAAGTTGTCCTGGCCGCGGAACAAGATGAAGCGATTGCCGTCGGGCGATCCGGCTGGCGAGGCCGTTGTGGAAGCGTAGCTGCTACCGTCGGGTCCGCCGCTGGGGACGTACGTCACCAAGCCATTGCCGGCGCCATTGGCCCAGTTGGCAACGTCGTTGGTGAAATTCTCGGTATAGGGTGCCGTTGCTCGTGCCAGGGGTGCAATCGCGCCGACTAGCGTAACAAACGAAATCAAAACTGCCCAGGCTCGTCTCGTCATTGGATCTCCACTCCTCGGTGCATTAATTAGTCAGCCGGCGACCTTGGTCCGCGCGAATCGCGACCGCAAGTTGTCCATATTAGTTCGCCGATTCTTCGAACTAGACTCCGGCCAATAGTCAGTTTCCATTGTAAACAGCCATCCCAATTCGGTCATGTTGGAAGGCGCCGACCGCGGTAAGTAGGCAACGCCATCGCTAGTTCCGTCAACAAAGTTAGGGGGTAACAACCCGTTGAAAATGGGGACAGGCACGCCCATCGGGAGCGAATTCCTCGGCATTTTCACTGTTGTTCCGCGAGCCAGTGCCGTTTTTCAACGGGGGGTTACATCCCCCTTGGTATTGTCTCGAAGTCGCGCGGTTCACCGCGCATTTGGCGTTTCGCAACGGCAATTCAAAGCCGTCCGCTGGAAACCGACGGCTCGTGATTCTCGTTGGGATCGCGAACCGCCGACCGCAAAACCGCTTGTCACAACGTACATAAATCAATCTTATTGGTATTGAGATTCAAAATCAATAAGGATTTTAGTGGCTAGCGATAATCTCGGCAAGCCCTCGAACTTGGCGGCGGAAGAAATTTTCTACGCCATTCGCGTACGGCGAACATTGTGGCGTGGGACCAGGGCCAAGTGCCCAGGACCAATCACTTCTTCAATTTGGCGAATCCGGGGGGGGCGTCTCCGACGCCGATTTCGCGATAACTTCGGAAATGACTTGAAGTGCGGTCTCCCATCGGGTTCGGAGACCCCTCCCACAAGCCTTCCCAGTTGCAGTAACGGATTGGCCCTGGCCGAGAGCCCATCCGCCAAGAGAATCTTGCCGAGAGGAAGTGGAGCGACAGCTATCTTCCCGGCAGCTTTTCGAACTTGTATTCGTGCCCCCGGTCGCGGACCACCTCGGCCTTGATTATGCGATCGGGCTTGGGCGGATTCTGCTCATGCATGGGCGAGCGATGCTGCAAGTCTCCCAATACCTCCATCCCTTCGATCACGCGCCCAAATGCCGTGTGGCGGCCATTCAAATGAGGAGTGGGCACAAAGGTGAGAAAAAACTGGGAATTTCCCGTATCGCGGCCCGCATGGGCCATGCTGAGCGTGCCGCGGAAATGGCGGCGATAATCGGGCTTATAGCACTCGCAGCGGATGGTATACCCCGGCCCGCCCTGGCCATCGTCGGTCTTCGCGCCGCCTTGGGCCATGAATTCAGGCAACACGCGATGGAACGGGCTGCCGTTGTAGAAGCCTTGTTTCACGAGCGTAAGAAAGTTGGCGACTGTTTCCGGCGCTTCGTTCTCGAAGAGTTCGACGACGATTTCGCCCTTCGTGGTTGTCAGTTTAGCTCGCGGCAAATCGTTCGCCTTGGCTTCCGCCGCGCGAACTTCCGCTTCTTTTTTCCAGAGAATGTGGTAGTCGTCGAAGTTTTCGAGGCAGGTCGTGAGCAGATGGTCCACCGTTTTGTGGACGCCGGCCTGAGGGTCGCTCTCCTCGCTCCGACCGGCCGCCATGGTGAAGTCGTCGATGGCGCGCGTTTCTTTCGCCTTAATCAGGTATTTTTCCGCCAGGTCGTAATCATTGGTTACAACCGCGCCGACGAACCCATAAACGTACAGCGCACGGTCTTGGGAACCGCCGTCGATCAGCAACTTGATAATTGGCAGGGCGCGCTCATATTGATCGCCGCCGTCAATGGGATAATAGATGTCGCTTGAATTCCCTGGTGCGGGGCTCCCCGGACCGATTTGCCGGCCCACCGTGTAGTATTGAGCGACCGCCGTTAGTAAGCCGGTAATTTCGGGATTGGCGTTCGGCGCGGCTTGATACGCGGCCTTGGCGGCCTCCACCAGTGCGTTTACACGCGATTGCGTGTGGGCGATCAGACCGGTCACTTCTTCGTTCAGCTTGACTCGTCGAGCGGAGTCCGCGGTCTGGAATTCGGCCTGCAGTTTTTCGATTTCACGCACGGCTTGCTTGTACTCTTCGAACTTGGCGTCGAAGGCGGCTTTGGCTTGCGCTGCCGCTGGGTTTGGCGCTGCTGCGGCTTTCTCGGCCGCCTTTGTCGGCCCTGCTGGCTTATCCTCCGCTGGAGTTACTGCGGCGCCACACAAAACAATTGCCGTGAATACTCCCAATACCGCTGTTTGCAATGAATGTTTCATTTACGTATCAAACCCAAAACGTGTTAACTGCTAGACATTTAGCCGTGCCCACACGATAACACAAGTACGCTCCGCACGACCAGCACGTTCGTTTGATTAAGCAAGGCGCAACCGTAGTGACCCGCAATCGCAAAACGGAAAAACGACCGCGGCACGCCTCGACCGCGGAGCGCGATGCCGAGGTGCGGATTATCGGCGGCACGTTTCGTGGCCGGCGGCTTAATTATCATGGCGATCCGGTGGTGCGGCCGATGAAGCACCGCACCCGCGAGGCGATCTTTAACCTCATTGGCACGGGCTGCGCCGGTCGGCATGCCATCGATCTGTTCGCCGGTACCGGCGCCTTGGGCCTGGAGGCAATCAGCCGCGGGTCGCCGTCCGCGACATTCATCGAACGGCACGTGCCAACCGCCCGCATAGTCACCGAGAACATTCGCATTTTGGCTGTCGCCGATCGCACGGCCCTGCTCGTCACCAGTGCATTCGTTTGGGGAAAGCGCGATCTTCCCGCACTGGCGGCTGCGACGACCCTGCCCTGGCTTGTTTTCTGCAGCCCTCCGTATGCGTTTTACAGCGAACGACAAACGGAAATGCTCGACCTTATTGGCCAAATCTGCCAGTTCGCCCCGGCCGATAGTATCGTTGTCGTGGAAGCCGAGCAGCCGTTTGATTTTGAACTCATCGAAAACGTTCGTCCCCGCAGATGCCCGGCCGACAATTGGGACGTGCGGCATTACCCACCGGCAGTTGTGGGAGTATGGCATTGTGTGTGAGAAATGGGTAGACTGGTTTTCAGGCGGTTCAATTGATCTTCTCGGCGGCCTAACTTTTCACTGCTCCAACTGGAGTTTACTGCGCTTGGTCATGCTGATTCGGACGCATCTTCTCGTGAACCGAGTCGGCGAAGAAAGCGACGAATCGCAGGAAGACTCCACAAACTCATCATTTGGAGGTTGGTCGATGGCAGTTCGCAACGCGTCACAATTTGGTCATCGTCGCAACGTCGCGGGCTTCACGTTGGTCGAACTCTTGGTCGTGATTGCGATTATCGGTATTCTCGTTGCCCTGTTGCTTCCGGCGATCCAAGCGGCCCGCGAGGCGGCGCGACGATCCCAGTGCATCAACCAATTGCGGCAGATGATCGTCGCGATGCACAACCACGTTAGCGCTTACGGCGTTTTCCCCACGGGTGGTGTCGAACCGTGGCCCAGCATTGAAGATTACACTTCCGGCGGTAAGCCGTTTGGCCCTGAGAAGCAGGGCTTGAGTTGGGCGTACCAGATACTGCCGTACCTGGAAGAAGGCGCCGTGCACGATGTGGCGACGACCGATCAAATGACGAGCACGCCGGTCAGCCAGTATTTTTGCCCGACCCGGCGCCGTCCGACGAAGGCAGTTATCGCGCCGTATGCCTATCTCATGGACTATGCGGCGTTGACGCCCGTTCCCAGTCGCTCGCAATTGGGTGACACCCTATTCAATCTGCTAATCAAGCCCCCGGGCGGATGTGGAAGCTCGTATGGTTTTTGGGGCAGCCGGTCGGGCGGCAACGATTTCAATCCGGTGCCGGCGTCGAAACTCAAAACAAATTTCCTGAAATTCTGGGGGGTCATCATTCGCAGCAGCTATTGGGTGAAGAATGGTTCGCGGGGCGCTAATGTGGCCGATCTCGGCTATGGCGAGCTAATTACGCCGGCCAAGATCGTCGATGGCACGAGCAAGACCGCGATCATCAGCGAGAAACGCTTGCGTCCCTCCACCTATTTTGACAGCGAATGGTACGACGACCGCGGCTGGTCGGACGGCTGGGATCCCGACACAATTCGCCTGACCATTTGTTCGCCCGCCCGAGATGCCGACACGTATTTATTTGGCAACGGTGTGGTCGCTGGAACCGGTCCTGAAGGGTATATCGTTGGCTCGGCGCACGCGAGCGTTTTCAACACTGCGTTTGCCGATGCCTCGGTGCGGTCGCTGAGCTACGACATCGACCTGGAAACATTCAATCGCATGGGGCACCGGGCCGATGGTGAGAATATGAATCTCGAGGAGTAGCGGTCACCGAGCGGAATCATGGGTGCTCCCAAAGTATCTTGGTGTACGAACGGCGGCAACCGCCGGCTGGTGCCTACCGGTCTGCTGCTATGTGTCGTCGTTAGTTTCTTGGGAGGTGGTTGCGGGGCCTCGCCGCAGGCCGCATCGGATGGTGGAGGAATTGCTCGACTCACTGTGGTAGCGAAACAGTACGCCGGCTATTTGAATACGCATCAGAATCATCCCCCCGCGAATGAAGCCGAATTCAAGAAGCTGTTGACCGACGCCGGCAGTGCCATCCTCAAGAAAGCTGGCGCGAACACGGTGGATGAGTTGCTTGTATCGCCGCGTGATGGCCAACCCTTTGTCATCGAGTACGGCGCCGCGGCAGGCCGGCTTATCGATCACGGCATCATCGCCTACGAACGCACCGGCAAAGACGGTACGCACCTCATCGGCTACCGTCTCGGCTACGTGGAAGCGGCCGACGCCGACAAGTTCCGCACGGCCATTCCGAAGCCCTAGATTCGCGACACAATCGCCGCTTGTACCGTCGGTCCTTTCGGTCTACTTCGCCGTCGATTCAAACACGTCCACCTGATCGTGCATGGTGTAGAGGCGAAAGTGTCCGTCGATGGGAACCAGTTCACCGCTCGATTTGTCGCCCACGACGATTGGGTTCTTGGTGTACTTGGTCCAGTGCAACAGGTCCGTTGACCGGGCGATGTCCGTATTCCAAGTTCGCGGCACCAGCTTGCCGCTGCCGCTGCCGTGATAGATGGCGTAGTAAGCATCGCGAAGCTTGAGGACCTGGTCCACGGCGATCATGTCTCTGTCGTAGTCGGCCGGCCCCGGCACGAGCACCGGTTCGTCCTGCACGTTCGTCCAAACGAGCGACAGCGGATCGCGCGTTTTCGCTAGCCAGACACCCCGATCGAGCCATTCGTAAAACAAATACCACGCGCCGTTCTCGAACCATACCGTCGGCGTGCCGCAGGGTTTTTTCGCCGAGTGCGCGCCATCGGCGGTGCGAACTTCAAGGGGACCATGCCACTTCCATTCCACGCCGTCCAGGGAAGTGAGCATTACGGCGTGATTGTCTTCCGGCCCCTCGGCGAACATATAATAGATGCCGCCCTGCCACACGACGCACATGTCTTCCACCCAGTGATTCCGCACCAGCGGGTTTTTGGGCGAGCGCTGCCATTTCAGGCCGTCCGACGATGTTGCGTAGCCGAGCAGCTTAATGCCGTCGCGCGTGCCGTCGTACCCGGTGAACCAAAGTCGAAATTCTTTTCCGTCGTGCAGAATCCAACCGCGTTCACGAATCTTCACGTCCCAACTTCCTGACCCTTCCGCTCGAAAGATTGGATTCCCCTGCCGCGGCTGCCACTTCACAAGCTCGGCGGGAAACAGTGAAGCGTTGGCACTCTCTTCCGCATGAATGATTCCGTGGAACGTGGTGGCACATACATAGCACAAGAAGGCGGCCCGCACGCGTGTCGAGGTTCCGCAGAGGTTACCGTTGCAATTGCGGGGCATCGTCATCCTGGCGGCGGCCAGTCCCAAAATAGGTCCAAGACATCGTTCGTCCGTGCCAGATTCTCGCACGGTTTTCGATTCTTCGCAAAGGTCACGGCGTTTTGGGGCCAATCGCTTATCGAACCTCGGAAGACTTGTGGGACGGGTCTCCGCCCCCGATGAGGCGTCGCACTTCGAGCCGTTCACGAAGCGTGCGTGAAATCGGCGTCGGAGACGCCCCCACGTGCTTGCCGATTACGCGGCAAACCGTGCGGCCGTGTTGAACATCGTTTCGTAGATGATGTTCGTGATATTGGCCGCTGCGCCAGGCCGGGCAAGACGACGCATATTGGCAGCCATCTGGTGGCGGCGAGTTTCGTCGGTTAACAAAGCGTCGAGATGTTCCACGAAGGCGTCGGCAAGTGGGCTATCGAGGTCGGTCTCATCGATCACGGTGGCGGCGCCTGCCGCGGAAAACACTTCCGCGTTCACGAGTTGATAGTCCATCGCCGGAGGATACGGGACGAGAATCGCCGGCACGCTGGCGAGCGCGAGTTCGGCGAGCGTCGTGCCGCCGGAACGGCACACGACCAAATCGGACGCGAACAAGACGGGCGCAATCTCGTCAATGAAGGCGACCACCAACGCGTCGATACCCGCGACTTGATATCGTGCAACCGTCTGCTGCAATTGTCCTTCACCCGCCTGGTGGACGATTTGCCAGCCGGCAAGTCGATCGCGGAGGCGAGCAAGAGCAAGTGGCATGTGTTCGTTAATCGAACCAGCTCCAGCGGTGCCGCCGATGATCACCAATCGCTTTTCTCGCGGCGATGATTCCGCCAGACGCGAAGCACGATAGAGATGTTCAAACGCTGGTCGAGCGGGATTGCCGGTGACCGTCAACGATACAGCCGAGGGAAAATAGCCACGAGTTTCGGAAAAGCCCGCACACACCGTCGTGACCGAACGGGCTAGCCAACGGGTCACGCGACCGGGCACCACGTCGCGCTCGAGCATCACGGTGGGAAGTCCGCGCGAAACGGCCGCCCGAACTGCCGGCGCACACGACGCGCTGCCGAGGCCAATCAATGTGGTGGCGTGACGTTCCTTCAAGAACCAGCGTGCGGCCCAGTAGCCGGCTACGTTATCGGTGACAAATCGCACCGCCTTCAAAAGGCTTTCTGGTTCTGCCCGCGAGGGAACGCCCGCGAACTTGAACCCAGCTGCGCGGACCAGATGTCGGTCTTGCGGCCGGTCGCCGCCGATGAACGTAATGGTGGCATCTGGGATTCGTTGCATCAAATGCGCGGCAATCGCCAAGCCGGGATAAAGCCGACCGGGTGAGCTGCCGCCGGCGAACACAATGTGCGGGGATCGGGGCATGATGATCGAGACAGGGAGACAAGGAGAGGGGGAGACAAGGAGAATCCGATGCAAGCCGTGATCTCCTTGTCTCCTAGTCTCCGTGTCTCTCCTTCTTCCAAAAAGTCCGCTGAGACACCGGAGCGGCGACCAGCGCCGCCCCGGTGCTCAGACATAGGCTTCATCGTGAAGCACTCGCCGCGCGCGGTTGACCCAGAAACCGCAGTGCCCAGCGAGCCTTTTGCTCCAACCCAGGGAGGGTGGCCGCGCGAAATCCCGCAATTCCGCGCGAGGCCAACGATGAAGCCTCAGCGTATACGATCCTCTGTTCGGTTAGAGAAAAGTTGGACAAGTAAGGTGGGCACCGCCCACCGAAAAGTGTTTTCATGCCGCCAAGCGATGCGGTTTCGTCACCGGTTGGTTCCGCAACGCGGTGCGAACAATTTCGCTGTCGCTCACCATTTCGCCGGTCGCACCCACCGGCGTGTGGGGTTCAGCGCCCATGCCTGCAATCACGACGGTGTCGCCACCGCGCGCTTCGCTGAGCGCCCATTGAATCGCTTCTTGCCGATCGAGGATGACCTGCACTTTGCTCATGTCGGCAAAGCCGCTTCTCACTTCCAGGCACGTGCGGTGGGCGCCAAACTCCGCCAATCGACCATTCGTGATGGCGGCTTTTTCGGACATCGCGCCAATCACCCGCCCGATCGCCGGCAGGTCGTTCGTGTCGACATCTTCCTTTGCACCGAAAACGCAGATCACGCGACCACGCGTCGTCTTACGGGCCGCTCGCAGGCAGTTCCGCAATGCCTCGGGCGTATCGGCCGAATCGACCAGCACGGAAAAACCTTGGCCGCACTTCACCCGTTCCATCCGGCCGGGCAGGTAATCGACCGATTCCAAGCCTCGGGCGATGGTCGTTAGCTCCACGCCAAATGCCAGGGCCGTTGTGGCGGCAGCCAGGCAGCTGTAAATGTGATGGTCGCCGACGATTTCCGTTCGCATGCCGACCGTATCATCGCCGGCCGAAACCAGAAACAATTGTTCGTTGACGTGCTGCTCGATGACCTGGGCCGAAATCTCGCTCGAGCCCTTCATGCCATACGTGAGTGCCGGGCATTCCAATCGATCGAGCATTTCGACTGAAAACTTATCATCGGCGTTGAGGATCGCGACGGCGCTCGAACTCATGTGCTCGAAAATCCGCCGCTTGGCTGCGCGATAGTTCTCGACTGTGCCATGCACGTCGATGTGATTCCTGCCAACGTGCGTGATGCAGACAGCGTCGAGCGAAACGCCAGCGAATGTTTGATGGGCCAGGTCGTAGCTGGAAATTTCAACGACTGCATGCGTCACGCCACTCGCCGCCATTTCGGCCAGCGAACGCGCGAGCACCGGTGGCGACAAATGATCGCCAATCGGTGGATGTTCTTCAACGCCGTCCCAGTAACCATATGAATCGAACGTGCCGACGATCGCACCTGCTTCACGCAGCACTGCCGAAAGCAGCCGAGCCACCGTGGTCTTGCCGTGCGAGCCCGTGATGCCGATGACCTTCATCTGCTGCGAAGGATCGCCCAGGAGTGCCTGGCAAATCTGGCCGTATGTGCGGCGGCTATCAGTCACCACGCACTGCGGAATGTTGAACACGGGCACCGGCCGTTCGCAGATGATCGCGGCCGCGCCACGCTTCGCCGCCTTATCGGCAAAGTTGTGGCCATCGCAGTCATCGCTGGTAATGGCGACAAAGACATCACCCGGGCGCACCTGCTGCCACTCGCTGGTGCAACTGGTGACACGCACATCGGGAAGGGCGCAAACGCCCAATTCATTCGCCAACAACGTGCGGAGCGGGATTCCGGCGGTTGCAAATGACGCTGGCTTCACGCGAGGCCTCCTTGCCTGTTGCGCGAGTGCGGTTACTGGATCAGCGGTAGCTCGTCGTGCCGTTCATTCCTTGAGCGGTCATCCGACGAAGCGACCCGATCATGGCGAAAAACTGCCCCTCCGTCAAGGCAGATTTTTCGCGGTAATAACGCCCTTCAGGCTATGCTAGAACGCGGTTTTTCCGTATATCCGCCCCAGATAGCCGGGCCGTCCCGGCCCCGAGTTCTGGTTCACACGGCGAAGACAATCTTCCTCTCCCTCTGGGAGACGGCCAGGTTGCTCGGAACTCGCCGGGGCGAGGTGAGGGTGCCTTCGAGAACGTTTCATTTTTGCAACCCACACCGGCCCGAGACGGGCCGGCTATTTTCCGTCTGATACAATGGACTGATGGCCCAACCGCATTTCGATATCCACCGGCTTGCCGAGTACCTGCATATGCCAACGTCCGCAGTGGTGAAACTCGCGGAGCGGGGCAAGCTGCCGGCTCGCCGCGTCGGCGGTGAGTGGCGTTTCTCGTCGGCAGAAATTCATCATTGGCTCGAAGATCGCATCGGCCTTTCTGATGATGAAGCACTCGTACAGATGGAGGGCGCGCTCGATCGCGCTGCCGAGCAGCACGTCGACGAGATTCGCATCAGCGATTTACTGCGGTTGGATGCCATTGAAGTTCCGCTCGATGCCCGCACCCGCGGGAGCGTGATCGTAAAGATGGCCGAGTTGGCCGCTCGCACCAATTTGTTGTGGGATTCCGCCAAAATGGCTGAGGCCGTGCGGGCTCGCGAAGACATGCACTCCACGGCGCTTGATAACGGCGTGGCGCTGTTGCACCCCCGTCGGCCCATGCCCAATATCCTGGCCGAAGCCGTCCTGGCCCTGGGGATTTCGCCCGGCGGCATCCCGTTCGGCACCGGCGGCATGCTCACCGACATTTTTTTTCTCATCTGCTCGACCAGCGACCACGAACATTTGCGAATCCTGGCACGACTCAGCCGCGTCATCAACGACGCGGAATTTCTTGCCGCGTTGCGAGCCGCCGAAACACCCATCGCAATTCATCACTTGATTCGAGACCGCGAAGCGGTCATCCGCGACACCTGAGGAGCGATCCACGTTTGCGAAGTGCGGATGAAGGATTTGACAAGGGGATAGGAAATCATGGATTTGAGCTCGCAGCGCGAGCAAGAGCATTAAGCGTTACTTTTTCGTAACGCACCGCGCTCTTGATTGTGCTGCGCGCTTCGATCCCGAGTTGGAAGGAAGAATCTCGTGGGACAGGATGTGCCTAACGACCGTGATGCACGGGGTGGCTGGGGTCGAGCGCCAGCGAGCCCCCAGCAGGCCTCGGCAATCGCGCCTCGTGTCCGCGCTGTCGGGGACATCGACCATCCAGATTTCCGCGACACGATCGACGTGCTCCGCGTCACCGCCAATCTAACCGTTGCGACTGCCGAGCCACCGGAACTCGTTATCATCGCACAAAGTCGTCCGAATATATTCCCAATTCGCGAAGTCGAAGCCCTTCGCCGTGCCGCCCCGCTGGCCGGCATCGTCGCACTCGCCGGCAGTTGGTGCGAAGGCGAACCACGCACTGGCCGCCCTTGGCCCGGCGTCCAGCGGCTTTACTGGTATGAGTTCTCCGCCTGGTGGCAGCGCCAGTTGGCGATTCGCGCTGCCGGAAAGTGTCCGGTTTGGGCACGACCGGCAAATCACGAATTGCGGAATTCGGATTGCGGATTGCGGATTGATTCAGGTACCACACGCGGGACGATTGTCGTCAATTCCGACGTTCGCGAAACCGCCTACGTGCTGTCGGACTCGCTCTGCCGTGCAGGCTACGCAACGATTTGGCAGCGAGCCCATCGCTCGCACGACCGATTCCGAGGGGCCATCGCCGGCATTTGGGATGAGGGCCAATTGAATGAACGCGAAGCTCACCAACTCGCAACTTTCTGCCGGCAACTTTCGGCCGATGGCGCACCGGTCGTCGCGCTGCTCGACTTCCCACGCCGCGACCGTGTCGATCACGCCATTTCGCTTGGCACCGCCGCCGTCCTCAGCAAGCCGTGGCTGAATGCAGACTTAATCACGACACTGCAAATCGTAACCGCACATGCCCATTCCCGCCGCGCGGCATAGCTGATTCCCTCCCACGTCCATCGATCGAAGCTCGCAGCGCAAGCAAGAGCATTGTGCGTTCCATCCCAAAGCACTTGCTCGCGCTGCGTGCTTCAAACAGGGCGTACCAATGTGAGGTTTTGGCCCTGTAATTAGAGCTCCGCGATCTCACTCCGCAGGATCTCGCGCTTCCACTCCGGTTCATGCACGGCCCAGGCGCGAACGCGTTCTAATCCAGATTGGGCATCAATGAACTCGTCGGCCGTGAGCCCGGTTCGACGACATAATTGCCACGCCGCTCGTTCTTCCGCCAACAAACTCGGCGGCCGCGCGGTCACGTTGCTGCGGCGCCACGTGATTCGCCCGTGATCGCAAACCGTAACGACGATTCCCGGCCGCATGTCGAGCATTCGCCGGGCGATCAATTCATGACTGGCCGTCGAAAACCGTTCCTTAAGCGCCAAGAGATCCCAGCCACATTCGCGTCCCTCTCTTGCAAACCAGCGGCGGGGCAACAGAATTGCGTTGGCCAACCGATTGGCCACCTGCTCGCGAGCCGTCGGCAGCGACTCATCGAACGCCACGCCGAGCCGCTCGAACACGCGGTACGCGACACTCTCGCCAATTTCGTGGGCCACTGCCCACTGTTCGCGCTCAGGCCGCTCGGCCGTCCCTACGACAATTGTGCCTAGCCCGCCCCCTTCGCCATTCTGTTCCGCCAGCCGGACGAACCTGCCGCGGTACGGCATGGCGTAATCCCGCGTCACGATGAGTTGCAGCCCCTCGGCCACGTCGAGTGCGTCAATCGGCGGCTCGACCACGCCTGCTTCCCACAATAGTTCGGCGGCACAGGCGTCGATCGCCGCGGCAAATTCTTCGCCGGAAATCTCGGAGAACATCGTGGAACTCCCCGCAATCGCTAATGTTGATGAGTGTATGTACTAATGTACAGTAGTCGATTGGGAAATCAACAGTTTCCGCCCGTTATTACTCCGCCAATTGGCCCGCCGCCCTGCGCCCGCTAGAATTGGTGGTTCGCCGTCACCAGACGCCCAACCGCTTGTGCCTTCCGCCAGATTTGGCTCCGCTCTCCGACTCATTTTTTTTGCCCGTGTCAGATACTTTCACCACCAAACTTGCGCGTGGAGCCTCGAAAGGCCGTTACGCGTTCATCAGCCTTGGCTGCCCCAAGAACACTGTCGACAGCGAGCGCATGCTCGGCCTGCTGCGTCTCGATGGCTACGAAATGGTCGACGACCCGCGAAAAGCCGATTTCGCCGTGGTCAATACGTGCGGCTTCATTGAAGCGGCTAGGCAAGAGTCGTTCGCCGCGATCGACGAAATGCTCGACCTCAAACGCCGCGGCAAACTGCGGGGCGTCATTGTTTCCGGATGCTTGGCCGAACGCCAACGCGAAGCCCTGCTCGAATCTCGGCCGCAGATCGACCACTTGGTCGGCGTCTTCGGCCGCGAACAGGTCACGAAAGTTGCCGATCGCTTACTCGGTGGCCTGGAAGAACAGCGGATGGTGTTCAACCCGGCGCCCACGCATCCACTGCCCGATACGGCCCGCATGCGGATCACGCCGCGGCATTTCGCGTTCCTGAAAATCTCCGAAGGGTGCGATCGGCTCTGCACGTTCTGCGCGATTCCCAAAATGCGTGGCAAGCATTACACGAAGCCAATGGAAGAGGTCATTACGGAAGCCCGCGAACTTGCGGCCGATGGCGTGCGTGAACTGGTCATCGTCGCCCAAGACACCACGTACTATGGCCTCGACCTGTACGGCGAACCTCGCCTGGCCACGCTGCTCCGTGAACTAGAGCGAGTCGAAGGGCTCGATTGGATTCGCCTCATGTACTTCTATCCGATGTACGTGAGCGATGAACTGATCGACACGATCGTCGCGTCCAAGAGAATCGTGCCGTACATCGATATGCCGCTGCAGCATATTAACGACCGCATGCTCCGCCGCATGCAACGCCGCGTGAATCGTGCCGAGACCGAGGAGTTGCTAAGACGACTTCGCAATCGCGTTCCAAATCTTGTACTTCGTACGACCGCAATCGTCGGCTTCCCCGGCGAGACCGATGAGGAGTTCGACGAGCTTTGCGATTTCGTGGCCGAACAGCGTTTCGAGCGGCTTGGCGTGTTCACGTACTCATTCGAGCCCGATACACCGGCCGCCCGCCTAAGTGAGCAAGTGCCGGAGGATGTGATGAACGACCGCCGCGATCGGCTCATGGAGGTTCAGCAGCAGGTGGCGTTCGAGTGGAATGAAAACCAAGTCGGCAATCAGGTCGATGTACTCATCGACGCTGCCGAGCCAGCACAAGAAGGTGTGTGGATCGGCCGCTCGTATGCCGATGCCCCCGACGTCGACGGCGTGGTGTACGTGACGGGCGAGAATCTCCGCATCGGAGCCATCGTGCCCTGTGAAATCGTTGCCACGAGCGGTTACGATCTTGCCGCTGCCGCAATTGGCGAGCCACGGTAGAATTGGGAAAAAGTTTTGTTCGTGGTAACCCTCTCTTTTTCGGAGAGGGCAGGGTGAGGGTGCCTTAGTCGCCAAGCCCGCCGCAAGGATTCATCTATGGACAACCAGCCTGCCGCAACCGCCGTAAAATCTCCGCCAGCCCTGGGCGTCGTGTGGAATGTGCCAAATATTCTCTCCATCTCGCGGCTCGTGCTTGCGGTGATTTGCTTTGCGCTGCTGGCCGTTGAATGGTACCTGCCCGCCCTCGTTTTTTTCGCGATCGCCGCCGGCACCGATTGGGTCGACGGCTTTTGGGCCCGCCGTTACGGCCAGATCACGCAACTCGGCCGCATCCTCGACCCGTTTGCCGATAAGATCGTCATTTGCGGCACGTTCATTTTTCTGGCCGCGGTGCCGCCCGTCATCACCGGCGAAAGTGCCTCGGAAATCGCCGCCTGGATGGCCGTCGTCGTTGTTGCCCGCGAATTACTCGTCACGGCCCTCCGCGGGTTCTTCGAGGAGCACGGCTTCGACTTCTCCGCCAAGTGGTCGGGCAAGTGGAAGATGGTTTTTCAATGTGTTGCCCTAGCCGCCAGCCTGGCCCGGTTGTGGCTTTACAAATACGAAAATAGCGCCTGGCATCCCGCACCTCCTGATTGGACCACCTGGGCCCTGCGGCTCGTTGTGTGGGTTGCCGTCGGGATGACAATCTATTCTGGCTGGGTGTATGTGCAACGGGCGCTCGGTATGCTGCGAAAGTAGACCTTCCGCTTTGCTAGCAGTTGATCCGCGATCTTCGAGATAGCAATACGATGCCGCCGCAAATCGATGACCCCGTGCTTGAAGTTTTCGCGGCCGGCATGTTCTTGGTCAGCATTGCCACGTGCATCGTGCTGCTCGTGCTGGCGCGGCTGCGTGGTCCCTTGTTGCCGTTTGCGCCGCGGCGCCCTGTTCCGTGGAATGCCTTGGGGGCGATCCTCACCGGCATCATGGTATTCACCGCGGTCGCGGCCGGAGTTAGCGATTTGATGTCGGGCGAGTCGACAGCCGTCGATCATAAAGAGAAAGCTCTCAGCTCGCTGGAAGCGAAACCAGATCATATACCAGCCGATTGGTCCAGCACGGCATTGCAATTGATCTATGGCACATCGCAAGAATTGGTTCTGGTGGGCGGCGCGCTGGCGTTCATCGCGATCTATTTTCAAGCATCACGGCGCGATCTCGGTTTGCCCGCGAACGTGCATGAATTCGCCCACGATGTATTTATTGGCGGCGTGGTCGGCATCGCCTCGCTGGCCCCCATCCGGATCATCCAAGGCGTGCTGCTCACGTTGTGGGGTGTCCCAGAAATGGAATCGGGCCACCCGCTTGTGAAGATGCTCACCGATGGCAAGCCGAGCGTAATTCTAATGCTGCTGGCATCATTCGCGGCCGTCGTTGTCGCGCCCATCTGCGAAGAAATTTCATTTCGCCTGCTGCTGCAAGGCTGGCTCGAAAAGTGGGAAGCGGTACGGCTGGGCATTTGGGCCGAAAGCACGCCGGCGCAGGACGTCACCGTTCGAGACGATACGTCAATCGCGGAAATGACGAATGGGGAATGGGGAATGGGGAACGACGAAGTTGCAGTAGATGAAAACCAATCGTCCATCGTAAATCATCAATCATCAATCGATGCCCCGCCCGACCACGGCTACCTCGGCATGCCCTTCGGCTGGTTTCCAATCATCGTCACCTCCGTACTATTCGGCCTCGCACATTTCGGCTATGGTCCCGAGCCGCTGCCGTTGTTTGTCCTCGCGCTGATGTTGGGCTACGTGTACCAGCGCACACACCGTATCGTGCCCAGCATCGTCGCCCATGCGATTTTCAATGCGTTCACCATGATCGCCTTGTGGCGCATCGTTTTTCATGCGTCCTAATTTCCTCTCCTTCCGGAAGAGGGTCGGGGTGAGGGTGCCTTATTGAGAGCTGCAGTGACAATGAACCAGCGGCCCGCGCTCCGCCGACCACTGCGTGGTGCCCGGTCGCGGCTAAACGACCGTGCAATGTAACTATCAGCGGTTTTCATGTTGATTCGCTCAAGATGATCAACCTCGAACCTCATCCCCGCGGCGTGGTACTGCCAGTACGTGCCCACGCCGGTGCCCGCCGCAACGCGATTTTGGGTGAACGCGAGGGCGCTCTGCGCGTCGCTGTGACGGCTGTTCCAGAGAAAGGCAAAGCGAACCGCGCGATGATCGACCTGCTCAGCAAATCACTGGGCGTCGCCAAATCGTCAATCGAACTCATTGCCGGCGAAACATCGCCGCAAAAACGATTTCTTGTGTCAGGCATCACCACACAAGCTCTGCAAGAGCTGTTGTCACAACTCACCGCACAATAGCCGCGATGCTACGCATCGCCGGGCGGATCAAACGCCCGCGCCTCGACGCCGCTATCTTTCCACGTATGCCGGAACGTGGCGTTGTTGCGGATGTCGCCCTGGAAGTCGGCCGCCAGCCGCGGATCGGTGAAGCCCCACTTGGCCTTGAGGTCGATCAGCTCCCGCGTCTTCTCGGCCGAAAGGTAGCGAATCGGCCCCAACTGCCGGGCCAGAATGAGAATCCGGCAATAGGCATCTAGCACTTCGGTCCACCAGTACGCTCGCTCGACCGATTCCCCGTAACTCACCGTGCCGTGGTTCGCGAGAATGATCACATTCGACTGCTGGACGAACGGCAAAATCGTCTCGGCAAATTTCTTGCCGCCGGGTGTTTCATACGGCGCGATCGGCACTTCGCCCAAGAATACTTCCACTTCCGGCAGCACAGCCTGCGGAATCGGCTCGCGGGCCACGCCGAACGCCGTCGCATGCGGCGGATGGCAATGCACGATGCTCTGCACATCGGCCCGGGCCTTCATGATCTCCAAGTGCAGCAGCACTTCGCTCGACCGCTTCTTCTTGCCGGCGATTTGATTCCCGTCCATATCGACGAGGCAGATATCCTTCGGTTTTAGGAACCCCTTACAATGTAAGGTGGGCGTGCACAACACCTCATTCTCGTTGAGCCGCACGCTGATGTTCCCATCATTCGCCGCCGCGAAGCCCCGCTTATAGATCCGATCGCCAACCTCACAGATCGCCTTCTTCAGTTTCTTAACGTCGTTCATTACTAGCCAATCGTTCGAAGTGAACCACAAAGGGCACGAAGAACACGAAGTAAAATATTCTAGAATCTATGGCCCGACTCAATAACAAGCCTTCGTGACCTTTGTGTCCTTCATGGTGAAAAACAAGATGATACGCCGCCAAACGTCTCCAATTCTTCATTTTCGCAAAGAACTGAGCGCTCCGCCAGTCGCGAAAAGGGCGCCGAATGTCTCGATTCGGACGATCGAAGTGCCAGATGATGTGGCGGCGTGGCTACAGCTCCGCGACCGCGCAATCGCCGGCCTCACGCCCCTGCCGCGATCTTGGACGACCGCCGATTTTCTAGCGGAAATGCTCGACAAGCCTTGGTGGCGGGCCGATCGCTGCTGGATCGCCGAAGCTTCCGACTCACCTCACACGGCACCAACGATGATCGGTTCCGCGACGCTCGCCGAACGGGTGAGAATACATAATAGCACGCTCGTCGTTCACTGGTTGATTGTCGACCCAACTTGGCGACGCCGCGGTATTGCCCGCTTGCTGATGAGCCATTTGGAACAGATCGCATGGGATGCCGGCCACCGCGAGGTCCAACTCGAAACGCATGCCGGTTGGTCGGCGGCCGTCGCATTCTATCAATCCATCGGGTACGCGCCATGCTCGTAGCGGAATTCTCACGAATTCCGCTACTCGATTGGATACGCGCCCGCCCGCGATCCTTCACCGCGCTGACCCTTCAAGAACTTCACCCTGCCACCTTCGAGCTGAATCTTCCCCGCTGCGAGTTGCCGCAGCACATGCGGGTACGCTTCCTTCTCGCACTCGAACACGCGTTTCGCCAGCGTGTCGGCCGTGTCGTCATCAAACACGGGCACCGGCTGCTGCCAAATGATCGGGCCATGATCGTAAACATTATCCACAAAGTGCACGGTACACCCCGTCACGCGCACGCCGGCATCGATGACCGCTTGATGCACGCGGTCGCCATACATGCCGGCACCACAGAAGGCGGGGATGAGCGCCGGATGAATGTTAATGACACGGCCGGCAAAATCGACCGGCACCGGCGCGAGCTTCAGGAAGCCCGCCATCACCACGTAGTCGACGCCCGCCTCACGACACGGCCCGAACACCGCCTCGCCGAATGCTGCATCGCCCGCCGCCCCAGCTGCGAAGTCCTGCCGGCGCACTACCTTCGTGGGAATTCCCGCCTCACTCGCAAACTCCAGCCCGCCCGCTTTAGCTGAACTAGAAATCACCACTCGAATATCGACCGGCAATTTCCCCTCGGCCGCCAGGTCAATGAAGTTCTTGAGCGTCCGGCCACTGCCAGAAATCAGCACGGCTATTTTCAACAGTTTCGATGATATGGGGGCGGCGCTCATTTCACCACCCGCACGTAGATGGCCAAGTCGTGGTTCATCAATTTCGCTTGCACCGGCTCAACGCCCGCGATTGGCTTATCGACGACGCTGCTCGCCAACGTTTCGCCCGCAATATAGTCGCGATTCTGTGTAATGGCCGCCGCCAAATCCACCGCATCGGTGACGAGTCCTACTTCGATCCGGTCGGTATAGTCGCAGCCCGTATCTTTCCGCAGATCTTGGATTAGCCGCACGACATCCCGCGCGAGGCCTTCCGCAACCAGCTCCGGCGTCAACGCCGTCGAGAGCACCACCACGACGCCCTGATCGTTCGCCGACGTCCAGCCTGGCTTGGGCTTAATGCGAACCTCGACTTCATCATGCGTGAGACCAAGCGTCTGACCATCGAGCGTGACATCAATCTGGCCATTGTCGCGGATATTCGCCAGCAGCTCGGCGCCCGTCTGCTGCCCCAACCACTGCTTCACCTTTGGCAGCAATTTGCCCAGCTTCGGGCCCAGCAACTTGAAATTCGGCACGACCTCGTGCTCAACATACAGCGATGGATCATCGCAGAAGTCGAGTGCCTTCACATTGAGTTCTTCCTTGATGACATCGGCGTGCTGTTCGAGCCAACCTTGATGCTTCGTATCGGCCAGAATGACTTCCACCTTCGCCAGCGGTTGGCGCACCTTCAACGTTGCCGCATTCCGAGCATTACGCCCCAACGAAGCAATGATCCGCACCAAGTTCATACGCTCGGAAAGCGCCTGGTCAACAACCGTTGAATCGCCGGTGGGGTAGTCGCACAAGTGCACGCTTTCTTGGGGGCTAGGGAATGGGGCCTGGGGGCTCGAAGCGGCGTTCACACTCAGCCTCCAGCCCCCAGCCCCCAGCCCCGCGCACGCCAAATTCTGCCACATCGTTTCTGCCACGAACGGCACGAACGGCGCGACCAGTTTCGCCGTCGTCACTAGTGCTTCGTAGAGCGTCCAGTAGGCATCGAGCTTTTCGACGGCCCGCTTATCGGCCGCCCAAAACCGATCACGACTCCGCCGCACATACCAATTCGAAAGCGCATCGACGAACTCGGAAATCCGCTGGCACGCCCCGAAGTTGTCGTACGCATCCATCCGCTCGACCACTGCCGCACACGTGCGATTAAGCTCACTCAGAATCCACCGATCCAGCTCACTCCGCTCACCAACCGGCCGATAGGATTTTGCCGTCGCCAGGAACGACGAACTCAAGTCCCTGACCCCTGACCCCTGACCCCTGACCCCTTTGCTCGGATCAAACCCATCAATATTCGCATAGATCACGAAGAAGCTATAAACATTCCACAGCCGCAGCAGGAACTCGGGAACGCTGTCCTTGATCGCCTGCTCGTTGTAGCGGATGCTCGTCCACGGCGGCTGATTGGCAAAGAAGTACCACCGCAACGCATCGGCCCCGTAGCGGTCGAAGATCTCCGTCGGCTCGCGGTAATTCCGCTTGCTCTTGCTCATCTTCTGCCCGTCTTCGCCCAGCATGTGGCCGAGGACGATGCAATTGCGAAACGGGTGGGGAAAAGGAGCATGGAGCGTGGAGCTTGGAGCGTGGAGTTCGGAGCTGTCTTTCTCCGTGCTCCGTGCTCCCTGCTCCTTGCCAAACAACAGCGTGCTAATCGCCAACTGGCTATAAAACCAGCCCCGCGTTTGATCGATCGCCTCGCTGATGAAGTCGGCCGGAAACTGCGCGTGAAAATTCTGTGCCGCAGTTGATCCGATTCCCTCCCCTTGATGGGGAGGGTTAGGGAGGGGTGACTTCCCGAGAGCTCCGGGCGCTGACGCTTCCGGCTCGCCACGGTATCCCCACTGCGCGAACGGCATCGCGCCCGAGTCGTACCAGCAATCGATCACTTCCGGCACACGCCGCATGCGGGCACCCTTAGCATACGGTGAGTCATACGTCACCGCGTCGATATACGGTTTGTGCACCTGCAAGTCGTCCGGCAACTCCGGATTCTTCTTTTTAGCAGCCTCCCAAACCTCGCCGCCAGCGACGCCCGGCTTCGCCATCAACTCGTCGTAACTAGCGATGGCTTCCATCTTCCCAGTCTCTTCGCACTTCCAGATCGGCAGCGGCGTGCCCCAATACCGCTCGCGTGACAGTGCCCAATCGACGTTCGTCTCCAAGAACTTGCCGAAGCGCCCGGTCTTGACGTGTTCCGGCAGCCAGTTGATCTGCGCGTTGTTCGCGAGCATTTCATCCTTGAACTGGCTCGTGCGGATGAACCAACTCCGCCGCGGATACTGGATGAGAGGATCCTGCTCAGCCCGCCAGCAGAACGGATACTCGTGTACGTACTGCTCTTGATGAAACAACAGCCCGCGCTGCTTCAAATCGCGAATGATGTCCCGATCGCAATCCTTCACCCACCGGCCACGACAATACTCGGGGCCTTCGTCGGTGAATTTGCCGTTGGGCGCGACAGGGTTAAGTAATCTTGGGATTTCTCCGGATTCAAATACTCTTTGCTGATCGAGTAATTCTGCGTAATCGTCTTCGCCATAGGCAGGCGCAATATGCACGATGCCGGTGCCCGTATCAAAGGTAACAAAACCAGTTATCAGTACGCGCCATGCAGTGCTTACATCTCGCCCATCTGAAATCTTGCCAGTCTTCGATCCAAACAATTTATAGTAACAGTGGAATGGAGGAATATAGCGTCGGCCCCACAAATCTCGACCATGTAACGTACTTTCGACAACAAAAGCTCGCTTGGTCTTTGCGGCAATGGTATCGACAAGGGCAGTGGCAACAATGAGTTTTTCGGACTTTCCCTCATGCTCAGTACTTAGTACCGAGTACTCCAAATCAGGACGCACTGCCGCGAACTGATTACTCGGCAACGTCCACGGCGTCGTCGTCCACACTAGCAGTGATGTATCGGTGACGTTCCCCGCATCATCCAACAACGGAAACTTCACATACACGCTCGGGTCCGCCACCTCCCGATAGCCGAGGCCGACTTCGCCGGACGACAGCGCCGTGCCGCCTTGTGCCCACCACCACACGATCTTGTGGCCTTGGTACAACAGCCCGCGGTCAAAGAGGTTCTTGAGGCTCCACCACACGCTCTCCACGAAGCTGCGGTGATACGTGGCATACGCGTTCTTGAGATCGACCCAGAAGCCAATCCGCTCGGTGAGCCGTTCCCATTCACGCATGTAGCGCCACACGCTTTGCTGGCACTTCTGAATGAAGTCCTCGATGCCGTGGGCTTCGATCTCTTCCTTCGAGTGGATGCCGAGTTCCTTGCACACCTCGACTTCGACGGGCAGACCGTGCGTGTCCCAGCCGGCTTTGCGTTCGCAGCGGTAGCCGCGCATCGTGCGGTAGCGCGGGAACAAATCCTTGATCGCCCGCGTGAGGCAGTGCCCCGGGTGCGGCATCCCGTTGGCCGTCGGCGGACCTTCGTAAAACACAAACGACGGCGCGCCCTTCCGCTGCTCGAGCGACGTCTCGTAAATGTGGTGCTCTTTCCAGAACTGGCTCACCGCCAACTCTTGCTGCGGAAAGTTCACACTGCCTTCGATGGGATTGAACATGCTCGTGCCGTGGTGGTCTTTACAGTCCGCAGATGTCGCAGATCAGCGCCGATATATTGAAAATGGCGAGTCAACGAAGAAAGTTCGGTCCGTAAAATTCCGTTTTCGTGGACTGACGGTAAACAAAAGTATCCGCGCACATCTGCGCCATCTGCGGACAAAAAACAAAACTCGACTGTTACCGCTCGCTATTCCTCATCCTCAAAATCAGGCTCGGCCGGCTCGATGCCGTCGTCGCCTTCTTCGAGTTCTTCTTCGTCCGGCTCGAACTGGTCCGCATCGCCGGGAAGCTCTTCGTCCCACTCTTCCTCGAAGTCGTCGTCGAAGTCATCGTCGAAGTCATCATCATCGAAATCCTCGAACGGATCGCCCGAGCAGGTTAGGTCGTCAGCGATTTCGTCGCCCAAGAAGTCGTCTGATTGCGGATTTCGGATTGCGGATTGCGGATTATCACCTGCAGGGAATATTTCCGAAATTCCCCATTCCCCATTCCCCATTCCACCTTCGCAACTCCCAATTCCCCATTCGATACGCTCGCACGGCGAGCCAACGCCGGCCCACGTCATTGCATCGCTTGGCATGAAACAAACCCCTAGGAAAACTGTTCCCAAATCGGTTGAATCCTATATTTTATGAGACAATCCCATGCCGCGACAGGGCCATTGACGAGCCGGAAATGGCGGCAATTCACAGCTCGAGTGGCTGGGGTCCAGAGCGGGGTGGATGGGGTTGAGCTGAATGCGAACACCCCAGCAAGTGTGCCATCTCTAAGTTCGCTGGGGGCTCGCTCCGCTCGCCCCCGGCCACCCATGCCGACTTATGCAAGGACTTTGCAAACTCCCACTAATTACGCCAGACTAATCATTCACGATTGAATCGGTAATTCCCTGTCCCCTGTTCCCTGTCCCCTGCCCCCTCCGCATGTCCACCTACCAACAACTCGACGTCATCGCCGTCGGCGCCCACCCCGATGACGTGGAAATCGCCTGCGGCGGCACGCTCGCCACACTAGTCGATGCCGGCCATAAGGTCGGCATCATCGACCTCACCGACGGCGAACCCACGCCGCTCTCGCCCGGGCCCGATGTCCGGCTGGCCGAAGCCAAAGCCGCGGGCGAGGCGCTCGGCGTCCACCTGCGCACGCTGCTCCACTTGCCGAACCGCCGGCTATTCGACTCGTTCGAGGCCCGTGTGAAGCTGGCAATTGAGTTCCGCAAACATCGTCCGCGACTCGTCATCGGTCTCGGCGACAAAACGCCCATGGCTTCGCCCGACCATTGGCAAGCAATGCTGATCACCGACGCGGCCGTGTTCTACTCGCGGCTTTCGAAGTGGGACGAGCAGTTCGAGAATTTGCCGCCGCACGTCATCGGCCGGCACCTTTACTGCATGCTCGGCGCGCCGCTCGCGAACGCTCCGAACCCAGGCGGGCAGATCATCGTCGACATCACTAGTACCATCGCCCGCAAACTCGCGGCCATCCGGTGTTACAAAACACAGTTTCCACCCGAGAAGGAACATTTCTTCGAACGCATGGACGCCGCCGACCGCTACCTCGGCCGCTCCGCCGGCGTCGTCGCCGCCGAAATGCTCATCAGCCCCCGGCCGATTGTGACCAAGGACTTAATGCGGTCCTTGTTTGAATGAGCGCTATATTGCCGGAGTAGCAATTTTGGCCCCCGGTCACTGACCGGGGGCTAAGTGACTATTATTTCTGATTTCCCGTTCAATCCTATTTGCGTTTCAATTCATCGCGAATCTCACGCAACAACAGCACATCCTCTGTCGGCGGTGGGGCATCGGGTTGCAAACCGAGGCTTAATTTTGACTCGGCCGTGTTCATTGCTTTGACGAGCAAGAAGACGGCAAAGGCGATGATCAAGAACGAAATCACATTGTTGATAAACGCCCCATAGCCCACTTTGACCGGCGGCAGATTGGCCATAGCGGGAATTTCCCAAACCTTATCCTTGAAATTGACGCCACTAGTGAGCGCGCCAATCGGCGGCATAATAACATCATCCACCAATGATTTTACCACAGTCCCAAATGCCCCGCCGATGATAATGCCGACGGCCATATCCATGACATTGCCGCGCAGTGCGAACTTCTTGAATTCCTGAATCATTCCCATAGCACAACTCCATCCGATAAAGGTGATCAATGATTACCGCGTCAGCGCGCCCGCCAGTGCCGCAGCGCGTCGAGCGTTCGCTGCATATCGGCCGCGAGCGGCGCGACAAACTCCATTCGCACACCACTTGTTGGATGTGTGATCGCCAACCGGTACGCGTGCAGCGCGTGCCGCTCTAGCAGTGGTTTCGCTTCCGCCGCCTTCGCAACCGCCGCATCATGCCCCATTGTGCCGCGCGGAATCAACTCCAATTCACCAAGAATGGCTCGCCCTCCATACAAACGGTCACACAGTATGGGGTGCCGAATATGCGCCAAGTGCAGCCGAATTTGATGCGTTCGCCCTGTTTTTGGCAGCGCCCGCACGAATGCATAGCCGGCAAATCGCTCGATCACTTCATAATCGGTCACCGCCGGCCTGGCTTCCGGGTCATTTCGCCGAATGGCTTTCTTCTCGCGATGCGTGGGATGGTCGGCAATCGGCTCGTCGATGCGATCGCGATCCATCTCGGGCGCGCCAGCCACGATGGCTAAATACTCCTTCAGGACTTCACGCGATTTGAATTGCGCCGCCAACGCATCGTGTACCACATCGTTCTTGGCAACCACGATGACGCCGCTCGTGTCGCGATCGAGCCGATGCACGATCCCCGGCCGCGTCGGTCCGCCACGACCGCTCAACTGCCCGAAGTGATGGGCCAGCGCACTCGCCAGCGTGCCTTCCCAGTGCCCCTTCGCTGGGTGTACGATCATGCCCGCCGGCTTATCCACCACGATGATCGATTCGTCCTCGTGCAGAATCGTGAGCGCAATGTTTTGCGGCACCGGCCCTTCTCGTGGCACTTCGATTTGCCGCACTTCGACCCGGTCGCCAACCTGCAATCGATACGATGCCTTCTCCTGCAGATCGTTCACGTGCACATGCCCAGCGCTAATCGCCCGCTGCACATTCGCCCGGCTGATTGGCGCGTAGTGTGTCGCCAGAAAAACATCCAGTCGTTGACTTGCCTGTTCTGCCGCGATATGGAAAAGCTGCGGCCACGAAAGGTCGTGATGATTCGGCGATGAAGAGTCGGATGTGTCCACTAACTTCCGCCGCAGCGGAATTCGCTAGAATTTCGAGATCGATCAGCCCAAAATAACTGCTTGGGCCCAAGTTACAAGACTCGCAATCAGCGCAAGTAGCTCACGGCAACAACACGAGTCTACTTCTTCTCGCCCGCTGCTGGGGCTGGCGGAATGGCCGGCGCGTCGGCCTTTGGCGCACCGCCACCAGCTTTTTCTTCCTGCTTTGGTGCTTCCGCTTTGGCCGGCGGGGAGGCATCCTTCGATTTTGCCTCGCCCTTGTTCTCGCCGACCGGTGCAGCCTTATTTTCACCCGCGGGCGCTCCACCCTTGGTCTGATCACCCGCCTTCGTATCCTTCTGCATGTCTTTCAACATGTTTTCAAAAGACTCTGCCGCGCTGGGCGTCGTTCCCTGTTTTCCGCCCGGGGTGGCCGCGTCCGTAGCTTTCGGGAGTGCAATTTCGCCGGGAGTGAATTCAGGCGACTTGCCCGGCGTTCCCGGACCGACAGGTGGGTGATTCATCGGGGCCTGTGCCGTCGCCAGCCAGGCATAGGCATCTTTAGCCTCTGGCTTGGCCAGCCGCTCGGCCTGCGCCTTAGCAAACTTGGCATACGCACCGGTTACTTGCTCGTACTGCTGCCGGGCTTTCTCCAAATCATTTTGCATTTCATAGACGCGACCTAGTCCCAACCGGGCCCGCCCCGTGATCTGCGGGTCGTCCGACGTTTGAATCACTGCCTGATAAGCGCTCGCCGCCTTGTTCAAGGCCTCGTTGGCGGACGCATGATTCATTACGTACATTTGCGAGGCCACGAAGACTTGTCCGTCCGCCCACGTCACGTCGGCCAGCCGTTGCATGGGCGTGCCTTCATTTTCCTGGGCGGTTTGCCGAAGCACTTCCAGATTCGGTGGAACCGAGCCAATTGCCAGGTTGAACACATCCCAAGCACTGCTGTTGCGCGCATCTGTAGAACCCGAGACATACGACCACACAAAGAGCAATGCGATGACCGCCAGAATCGTGCCCATGATCTTGCCAAAATACGGCCGATAACGCTCGATATAGGACTCAAGACCGTGGGCCAGTACGTTCGTTCCAAGTTCGTGCCGATGTTCCGATTTCATTTCGGTGTTCCAATATTGCGACCCGTGCTCCTCACTTATACCTCTCGCGGTCGGAATTGAGACGTTTTCGTTTAACCGGGAGCCAACGGCGACGGCGTTATACGCAAAATGCTTCCGTCGCCGTTGGCTCCGGGTTAAACGATTCAGTCGCACCCGTTCGCGGTATGAATTGCAGTGAAAGCTGGGCTGAGATTAACTGGTAAACGAGAATCGGCAATCGTCCCACGATCGCCAAATCCGTCGTATCTTACGTCCCCCATGAAGTTTACGGCTGCTGCCAGAATCTCGCAAGGGCGGCTAGCAAGCCCCCGCCGCGGGCGTTACGTTGGGGTGGCGTCGCTGGCTGACTACCAATTGTTCGGTCATGGCGAGTAGTCGTCATTTGACATTTTGCAGATGGAAACAAAGACAAGGAGAGGGGGAGACAAGGAGACAAGGAGAAATGCCGGAATCGCACATCTCCTCGTCTCCCCTTCTCCTTGTCTCCTTGTCTCCATGTCTCATGCGCCATCAGTTAGTTCGGACTTTCCGACAACGCTCGCATGCGGAAACGGCCCCCCATGCCCGACCTGAATCCCCCTCAACTCGATGCCGTTCGCACGCTCAAGGGGCCGCTGTTGGTCCTGGCCGGCGCCGGCACCGGAAAAACGCGGGTCGTTACTTATCGCATTGCGGAACTGATTCGCCATCGCACCAAGCCGGAACGCATCCTCGCCGTCACGTTCACCAAGAAGGCGGCCGGCGAAATGCAGGAGCGTGCCACCGCGCTCTTGGCAAAGACTCAGCAATCTCCACGTGGCCGCGCTACTTCAAATTCAAAATTCGGTCCACGGGGGCGCAAAGATAAAGACGTTCCCCGCCCCGAAATTTCCACGTTCCACTCGCTCTGTGTCCGCATCCTCCGCCGCCATATCAAGCAACTTGGCTTCCCCGAGAAATTCATCATCTGCGATCGCAACGAACAGGAAAGCCAAGCCCGCACCGCGCTCCGTGAACTTCGTGCTCCCTCTTCGTCCCTCGCCCCCGCCGATCTGCTCTACATCATCAGCCGTTGGAAGAGTGGCTCGGTCCGCCCACCGCAGGCGATGGAACTCGCCCAAAACGAGCGCGAACACTTGGCCGCCGCCGCTTACCGGCGCTACCAAGACAACCTGAAGCGTCACGGCGCCGTCGACTTCGACGACCTTTTGCTCCACACCGAAGAGTTGTTCTCGAAGTTCCCAGCCGTGCGTCGCAACGAGGCCGGCCGCTTCGACCACGTGCTCATCGATGAATACCAAGACACCAACCGCAGCCAATATGAAATCGTGAAGGCACTTGCCAGCGGCCATCGCAACCTGTGCGTGGTGGGCGATGACGACCAGTCGATCTACGGCTGGCGTGGGGCCGAAGTCACCCACATCCTGCGATTCAAACAGGACTGGCCCGACGCCAAAGTCGTCCGCCTCGAAGATAACTACCGCTCCTCCGCCGCGATTCTCCATTACGCCAACACGCTCATTGCATTCAATCGCCATCGGCACGACAAGATTCTCAAGCCGGCCAAGCCGGGCGGCACGCGACCGACCATCCTGCAGTGCCAGGATGAAACGCAGGAGTCGGAACGCATCGTGGCCGATATCCAGCAAGCAATCGAGTCTCGCAAACGTGAACCGCGCGACATCGCGATTCTCTGCCGCACGAACGAACAGCCGCGCACGTTCGAAACCGAGTTGCGGCGGGCCAGCGTGCCTTACGTGCTCATCGGCGGCATGTCGTTCTTCGACCGCAAGGAAGTGCGCGATATTCTTTCGTACCTGAAGGTCATCGACAACGCGCACGATGAACCGGCCCTCATGCGGATCATCAACCAGCCGGCCCGCGGTATTGGCAACGCGGCCCAAAAACGCCTCGTGGAAGAAGCCACCGCCCGCGGCACGTTTTTGTGGGATGTACTCCCCGACGCTCTCGTCATCGACGGCATCGACGCCAAAACGGCCGCAGCCGCGAAGGAATTTCGCCACCTCATCGAGCAACTGCGCGATCAACCAGAAAAGATTTCGATCGCCCAATTGACGAACCAGGTGCTCAACAAGACCGGCTACCGCGATTCATTGGTGAAGCAGTACCCTGATCCAAACGAGCGTGAAACCCGCCTGGCATCGCTCGAAGAAATCATCAACGCCGCCGCCAATTACGACAAAACCTGCCGGCGCTCGACGCACAGCCTCGCCGGCTTCCTCGACGACATGCTCCTCAGCGAACGCGACGACAGCGACGAAAAGGAATCACAACTCGCCCGCAACGCCGTGGCGCTCATGACGCTCCATAGCGCCAAAGGACTTGAATTCCCCAGCGTCTACCTCGTCGGCATGGAGGAAGGCATCCTGCCGCATAAACGTTCCGTCGCCGCTGAAAACGACACGGCCATCGATGAAGAACGCCGCCTCTGCTACGTCGGCGTCACCCGCGCTCAAGAACAGCTCACGCTTTCGTTCGCTCTCACCCGCCGCAAATGGGGCAAGCCGCAGAAAACGATCCCCAGCCGCTTCCTCTATGAAATGACCGGCCAGGCCGAGAACTTCCCGCCGAAAGCCGAGGAAACCTCCTCCAAAAAGCCGCGTTCTTCCCGACGCAGCCGCTCGCGTGCAAAAAACTAACCGCAGCCTGCTATAATTGCCAAGAGGAAACGGTCACGCCGAGTGTGAACCGCGGAAGTTGTAATCCATGAGCACCACTGCTAACCTCACGTTGGAACAGTACGAACAGTTGGCCGAAGCCGGCACATTTGATGGCTTGCATCGTCCGCGCATCGAGTTCATCCACGGCGAGATTCGCGCAATGAATCCCATCGGCAGCTTCCATTCGCAAGTGCTCAGCGATCTGACGGATTGGAGTTACGATGTCGTGCCACGCCGGGAAATCGCGATTCGCGTGCAAACCACGCTGCGGATGCCTTCGCAAAACAGCTCCCCCGAACCCGACTTGGTTTGGGTTCGCCGCCGCAGCTATGCCCGGCATCATCCCGAGCCTGCTGATGTGCACCTGCTGATCGAGGTTGCCGAGTCCTCGTTGGCGGAAGACCGGGGCGAGAAACTCGAGCTCTACGCCACAGCCGGAATTCCAGAATACTGGATCGCTAACCTTGTCGATTTCACGGTCGAGGTTCATCGCGAACCCAGTGGCCATTCCTACGCGAACGTTCGAACATTCGGTGCAGGCGAATCTGTTTCACCGGTCGTTGTTCCCACGGTACGATTAGCCGTCGATTACATCTTCCCCCAAATAAGCTAGCATAATTTCTCTCATTTTCTTCGTGCTAGCACCTGCCTGCATCGCAAGCTGAAGTTGGTGATTTCTTGCCAGCAGGCTACACTGGCAATCCTGTAGCTCCCCGTTCACCCGCGCAAGGAGGCGTCGATGACCCAGCCGCTGCGCCTGGTTCACGCCAGCGATTTGCACCTCGAAATGCCCGTCTACGGCCTCGCCGAGGTTCCCGACCATCTCCGCGATTTACTTGTCGAAGCTCCGTACCACGCGGCCGAGCAAGTCTTCGAAACGGCCCTCGCCGAGGATGCCGATGCCGTGCTGCTCGCCGGCGATGTGCTCAACGTCGATCGCGCCGGGCCACCGGCGATCGTGCTCTTGCTCGATCAACTCGCGCGCCTCGCCGAACGCAAGATTCCCGTTTACTGGGCCGGCGGTGGTGTCGATGTACCCGACTCTTGGCCGCGTAGCGTGACGCTCCCATCCAATGTGCATGTGTTCCCCATCGGCCGCGTCGAATCGCTCGATCTCGCCCGAGCTGGCGAAACCATCGCGCGCATCCAAGGCACAAGCTGTCCCGAAGGCGGCACGGTCGATCTACGTGGCTTCCACCGCGACGCGCACGGCCTGTTCACCGTCGGCGTCGCCCACGTCGCCAACACAAATAACTTACCGGGAGCCAAATCCGATGCCCCGGCGGATTCGGTCTTGGGCGACCGCGTCCATTATATGGCACTCGGTGGTCGTCACCTGCAGCAAACGGTCGACGAAACGCCCGGCATCGCGCACTACTGCGGTACCCCGCAAGGCCGCGGCCCCAAGGAAACTGGCCCACACGGTTGCACGGTCGTTACGGTCGACGAAACCGGCCGCGCGAAAACCAAGTTCGTGGCCACCGACACCATTCGCTGGATCGAACAAACGCTCGAAGTTACCGCGACCACGCGGCAAGAACAATTGCATGACCGCATGGTCGAACGGATTGAAAAACTTCAGGCCCAACACGCCGGCGTCGATTTGTTCGTTCGCTGGACCATCCGTGGCACGGGCCCGCTCGTGAATCGCCTGCGGCCCAACAGCCTTGCCGACGAACTACTTGTTGATCTTCGCCGCCGCTTCGGCCAGCGCTCGCCCGTGGCGTGGAGTGCTTCGATCACCTGCGATTCGCCGCTCAGCGTGCCGGCCGAATGGTACGACCAGGAAACTTGCCTGGGTGACTTCCTCCGCGTCGTGCGCGACTTCGAACTACACGAAACGCCGTTCGACCTGCGGCCCTTCCTGCCGCCGAACGTTCGCGATGAGCTGCTCGAATCCGTCGCCCACCTCGAATCCGACGAAGCCCACAAAGAACTCCTATGCCGCGCCTCGAAGCTCGGCATCGACCTGCTAACACTCCCCCTCGAAGAAGGCGACATCCCCGCAACCACGTAGTCGCGTCTCTCCGAGACGCGAATTCGAGTCTCGGAGAGACTCGCCCACGTAGCCCTCGACTCTCGACCCTCAACCCTCGACCATGAAAATCACCGACCTCAAAATCGACGGCTTTGGCGTGTGGCACGACCTCACACTACGCGGCCTGTCGCCCGAGCTCACCGTCTTCTACGGCCCCAATGAAGCCGGCAAATCGACGCTCATGCAATTCATGCGGTCGATCCTGTACGGCATGTCGCCGACGCGCCGCGAGCGTTACCTGCCGCCGGTTGTCGGCGGCCGCCCGGGCGGCTGGCTCAAGGTCGATACCGAAAATGGCCCCCTTACCATCAGCCGCTATGCCGACCGCGGCCCGACCGATGTCGGCAAGGTGACCATCATCACCGCCAGTGGCGAAGAGCAAGGCGACCGCCTGCTGCGCGAAGCCCTCGAACACGTCGACGAACCCACGTACAACAACATCTTCGCCGTCGGCTTGCGCGAAGTGCAGGAACTCAACTCGCTGAGCGACACCGCCGCCGCTCAGTGGATGTACCGTCTCACGTCGGGCCTCGATCGGATCTCGCTCTACGATGTGATCCACATGCTCGAAGGCACGCGGCTGCGCTTGCTCAACTCGTGGGAAGAAAAATCGGAGCTCCGCTCACTCGTTTCCCAGCGCGAAACGCTGCAGGGCGAACTGGAAGAACTCATCACCAAGGGCCGCCGCTGGGCCCAATCGGCCGTCAAGCTGCGCGAACTTGCCGAAGAAGTTGATGCCCGCCAGGCCGAAGCCAAAGCACTCACGGCCCGCGCCCGCCGGCTCGAAGTCGCCATCAGCCTCAAGCCGCTGTGGATTAAGCGCAACAAAATCGACGACCAACTCGAACGCTTCACCGGCCTACAGCACGTCGAGCCGAACACACTCGAAGTGCTCGATGACTTCAACAAACGCATCGAAGAGCACGAGCGCGAGCGCGACGTTCTCCGCGGCCAGCGCCGCCAACTTCGCGACGAAGCGAATCGGCTCAATATCAACGACAGCCTCGTCCGCAATAGCTGCCGGCTCAACGGCCTGTTGGAACAAACCGATTGGCTTCAAGCCACCGAACGCCGTGCCGCCGAATTGGCCGACGAGGTGAAACAACTCGAAGCCCGCCTCGCGAGCGAAAACGAACGCCTGGCCCACGAATGGACCGGTGCCGGCAGCCATCCGCCGCGGATCACAAGCGACATCGTCGAACAACTCACCCCGCAAATTCGCGCGATCGAATCGGCCGCCCAGTTGGTCGATGCCGCCAAGCACGAACTTGAAGTTCACAAGACAGGCGAAAGCGAATTCCGCACGCAGATCGAGTCGGCCACCACGAACGGCGAACAGATGGGCCTGCCGACCGATTTGGAGGCTACCACCGACCTCGTCACCAAACTCCGCCGCCGGCAGCAGCTCGAACAACGCATCAAAGGAACGGAAGGCGAAGCCGAAACACTCCAAATTCAAGCTCGCGACCTGGTCGAAGAGCAAGTCATTCCCATTGAATTGTTTGTGCTATTGGGAATGTTCTTCGTCGCCGGCATCGCGCTCTTCGTCACTTGGTGGCTGCTCCCCGCGTCGATTCTCGGCAAGTACGGCGGCTGGTGGGCCGCCGGCGGCATCGCCACCTCGACTATCGTCGCCCTTTACAAGTTTACCAAGGAAACTTGGGCGACCGAGCGCTTCGACCACTGCCATTACCAGCTCGAAAGCCTGGCCGAAAAAGTGGAATCGGCGGAGACCGAACTGGCCGACCTCGATCATGAACTCGCGCACAACGGTGGCTCCGTCGCGCTTCGGCTGCAGCACGCCGAGCGGCATCTCGCCGAACTCGAACGCCTGCTACCCGTCGAAAGCCAACGCCGCGAAGTGGCTCAAGCCCTGGGCAATGCCGAGCGACGCCTGCAACTTGCGGAAGAAAAATACGCTGCCGCCAAAACCAGCTGGAAGAGCCGCCTCCGTGCGCTCGGCCTGCCCGAAAGCATCACGGCCGAAACCATCGCCTCGATGGCCAGCCAATGCGATCGACTCGCCGAGTTGGAAGCCCGCATCGAAAACCGCCGCGACGATATGCAACGCCGTCAACGCGAGCACCACATTGTCACGCAACGCATCGTCGCCCTGGCCGAGGAAACCGGCCTCCGCCTCACGTCGCCAACCTCAACCGCCCATTTAGCCGCCGGTGAGCCACCGGTGGCCGATACGGCCAAAGACCCCAAGAAAGACCGCCTCAAAGAGAAGGAGAAGATCACACAAATCACCCGCCACGCCTCCGCGCCCCTCGAACAGCTCGAACACCTCCGCACGCAATACCACCAGCACACGCAGCGCGTCGAGCAACGCAAAGGCATCCGCGAGCGTGCAAAAACGCTCCGACTCGAAGCTCGCAAGCATGCGCAGGCCGCCATCGGTTATCGCCGCCGCCGCGAAGCGCTGTTCCAGAAGTGTGGCGTCTCCGACGAGCCAGAACTACGCCAGCTGATTGCCAAACTTGCCGAAGTGGAAGAGCATCGCAACAAGCGGGCGGCCACCACGCGCGAAATCATCGCGGCCATCGGCAAGCATGGCACCGAAGCCGACTTCGCCTCGTTCCTATCGGAAGATCAAATCGGCCGCCTCGAACACGATTGGGAAGCACTCTCCGCACAATCGGAAGAGCTCGATCGCCACTTGAAAGACGCCCTCCAGCGCCGCGGGGCGATGGTCGAACAACAGCGCACCGCCGCCGCCGACCAATCGCTGGCCCTCAAGCAAATCGAACTCGACGTCGTCGAACAGCAAATTCGCAAGGCGATCGACGCCTGGCGCGAACGGGCCGCCGTGAGCCTGTTCCTCGAACGTATCCGCGAAGACTACGAACAACATCGCCAGCCCGAAACGCTTCGCGAAGCGTCCGAATACATGCGCCAACTCACCGACGGCAAGTACACGCGCATCTGGACGCCGCTCGCCCACGACATCCTGTTCGTCGACAACGCCGAGGGCCAGGCGCTTTCCGTACAGGTTCTTAGCCGTGGCACGCGCGAGCAGCTCTTCGTGAGCCTTCGCCTCGCGCTCGTCGCCGCGTATGCCCGCCGTGGCATCCACCTGCCGATGATCCTCGACGATGTCTTCGTCAACTACGACGCCGGCCGTACGCGCACCGCGTGCAGCGTCCTCCGCGACTTCGCCCGGCAAGGCCACCAACTCCTGGTCTTCACCTGCCACGAACACGTGTGGCAGATGTTCAAGGACATCAACGTCGATTGCCGCCGCATCCCGAACCGCTACGACGAGGTCCTCGAACATCTGGAAGCGCCGCGGCCCGAACCGGTGCCAGAATTGCTGCCCGAGCCGCTGCCGGAACCGGTTCCCGAACTGTTGCCCGAACCGGTCATGGTCACGGTCGAACCCGAACCGGTGGCCCCCGCGCCGGAGCCGCCGCGGCTCCCCACGCGGAAACGACGCAGGGTGCGGCGCAAGCCGCGCGTGGTGAAGCAAGTGGTCGAGGAGCCGGAGCTCATCATCGAGGAGACCGAGGAAGTCACCTACGCGGACAAGGTCGCCAGCGAAATCGAATACTGGTGGGACTCGACGGTTCCCGCCGCCGAAACCAACGGCCATATTTGGCACGAAGAAGACTCCGGCCTCGGCTACCTCCCCGAACCCGAAATCCGCCAGCGGTGGTGACCCGTGGCCGCGTCTCGCCGAGACGCGGACGCCCTCACACCCCGCACGCTCGCTACCACTGCTACGTCTGCCAAATCTCTGCCGTGCCAGTTCGGCGCACTTTTGGTCCGTCGCCCCATCTCCAGTGTGCGGCTTCGACACGATTTTCCTCATTCCACCATATTGGCCATCCGCCGCGACAAAAAAGCTACCCTCGATAAGGCACCCGAAATGCAGCAATCCGCTGCTCGGCCTGCGACATTAATTTGGCGCCGAAGAAGACTTCGGTTTCGCCCACCATCCTGCCCCCTGGCCAGCCGGACAACGCCTCAATCTAGGAGCATGTTATGTCCCGTCTCGCGACCAAACCAAACCGCAAACAAGCTTCACAGGAAACAATGAAAAGGGCTGTCGCCAAGACCAATCCGCTCTCGGCCGACGAACTCCGCCTCATGGATGCCTATTGGCGCGCATCGAACTACTTGTCGCTCGGACAAATTTACTTGCTCGATAACCCCCTCCTCCGCGAACCACTCAAGCGTGAACACATCAAGCCGCGGCTGCTGGGTCACTGGGGCACCTCGCCCGGCCTCAACATGTTGTGTGTCCACCTCAATCGTGTCATCAAGAAAGATGACCTCAACATGATCTACGTGATCGGCCCCGGCCACGGCGGCCCGTCACTCGTCGCGCACGCCTACCTCGAAGGCACGTACAGCGAGGTCTACCCGAACATCGGCCAGGATGTTGAAGGCATGAAGCGGCTGTTCAAGCAGTTCAGCTTCCCCGGTGGCATCCCGAGCCACGTCGCGCCCGAAACGCCGGGCAGCATCCACGAAGGCGGCGAACTCGGCTACGCGCTGAGCCACGCCTACGGTGCCGCGTTCGACAACCCCGACCTCATCGTCGCCTGCGTCGTGGGCGATGGCGAAGCCGAAACCGGCCCGCTCGCCACCGGCTGGCACGGCAACAAGTTCCTCAACCCCGCGCGCGATGGCTGCGTGCTGCCGATTCTCCACCTCAACGGCTACAAAATCGCTAACCCCTGCTACCTGGCGCGCATTCCGCAGGAGGAACTACAAAAGTACTTCGAAGGCATGGGCTACAAGCCGTACTTCGTCGAAGGCAGCGACCCCGAAGAGGTCCACCAACAACTGGCCAGCGTGCTCGATACGGTGGTTGCCGAGATCAAACAAATTTGGTCCGATGCCCGCACCAACGGCGAAGTTAAACGTCCTGCCTGGCCCATGATCATTTTCCGCACGCCCAAGGGCTGGACTTGCCCGGCCGAAATCGACGGCAAGAAGTGCGAAGACTATTGGCGCAGCCATCAAGTGCCGATGAGCGATATGGATCGACCCGAACACATCGGCATCCTCGAAAACTGGCTGAAGAGTTACCGGCCCGAAGAGCTCTTTGACGAAAACGGCCGTCTCAAACAGTATCTGCAGGCGCTCGCGCCGGAAGGTCATCGCCGCATGAGCGACAATCCCCACACCAACGGCGGCTTGTTGTTGCGAGATCTCAAAATGCCGAACTTCCGCGACTACGCCGTCGCCGTGCCGAAACCGGGAGTTACCACCGCCGAATCGGCCCGCGTCATGGGCAAGTATTTACGCGATGTGATGAAACTCAACCTGGAGGCCAAGAACTTCCGTCTCTTCAGTCCCGACGAAAACAACTCCAACCGCTGGCAAGACGTGCTCGACGTCACCACGCGTTGCTACATGGCCGATATCTACCCCGAGGACGACAAGCTCAGCCCCGATGGCCGCGTCATGGAAGTCCTCAGCGAGCATCAATGCCAAGGCTGGCTCGAAGGCTACCTGCTCACCGGTCGCCACGGCTTCTTCTCGTGCTACGAGGCGTTCGTGCACATCATCGACTCGATGTTCAACCAGCACGCCAAGTGGCTCAAAGTGTGCAACGATATCGCGTGGCGCCGGCCGATCGCGTCGTTCAACTACTTCCTCAGCTCGCACGTGTGGCGACAAGACAACAACGGCTTCTCGCACCAAGATCCTGGCTTCCTCGATCACGTCGTGAACAAGAAGGCCGAGGTGATCCGCATTTATCTGCCGCCCGATGCCAACTGCCTGCTCTCCGTCACCGACCACTGCCTACGCAGCCGCAACTACGTGAATGTCGTCGTTGCTGGCAAACAGCCCGCCCCACAGTGGCTCACGATGGACCAGGCCGTCAAGCATTGCAGCGAAGGCCTCGGCATTTGGGAATGGGCCTCCAACGACCAAGGTTACGAGCCCGATGTCGTCATGGCCTGCTGCGGCGACGTACCAACGCTCGAAACGCTGGCAGCGGTCGAAATTCTCCGCAAGCTCTTGCCCGAGCTTCGCATCCGCGTCGTCAATGTCGTGAATCTCATGAAGTTACAGCCATCGCACGAACATCCGCACGGCCTCTCCGACCGTGACTTCGATGCCCTGTTCACCAAGGATAAGCCGATCATCTTCGCCTTCCACGGCTACCCGTGGCTCATCCACCGGCTCACCTATCGACGGACCAACCACAAGAACCTTCATGTTCGCGGCTACAAGGAAGAAGGCACGACCACCACGCCTTTTGATATGGTCGTGCTCAACGATCTCGACCGGTTCCACCTCGTGGAAGACGTGATCGATCGCCTGCCACAACTCGGTTCGCGCAGTGCCTACTTCAAGCAGGCCCTGCGCGAGAAGCTCCTGGCACACAAGGACTACATCATCGAGCACGGCGACGACATGCCCGAAATCAGCGGCTGGAAGTGGGGCCAAAACGGCACCACTCGCATCGGTGCCACTTCCACTGAAGGCGACAACGTGTAACGTCATACGCGGCGTTTACTCCTCGCCACGCTGCTTACTTCCGTCCGCGATAAGGGCTACTCCTGCCACAGTGAGCGGCAGCGGAATGAGTAGCAGCGTAAACCCGCCAAATGCGATACTCTCCGCAAACGAATCGCCAAACCGAATCATGTGAAAAAAATAGATCGACCCGAGGGCCAGTGCAATGAGCGCCAGCCCCACCGTGCGCGGGAACCAGCGGCACAACACCGCCGCCGCCAAAAATGGCCCCGCTACCACCAGCGACTCGCCGATGAGCGGTCCCGGCTCACTGGGGTGACTGAGCACCACGAACGACAGCCAAAACAAACCAATCGCCAGTAGCACCCGCGACACCGCCTTCCGCGTATCCCAAAAACTCAGGCAGTAACTCGCGTAGTATACCACCAGCATCAGCAGCACGACCGATGACGCCGGCACGTGTTCCCGCGCCAGTCCGAGGTCCAGGCCATTCCAGTTCTCGGCGATCACCACCGCCATCAATAGAATTGCCGTAACCAGGTAGGCCCGCAGCCCCGATTTCGCCGCCGCCTCCTTCTGCAACTCGTCGAGGTCGTCGAGCAGCCCCATCTGCCGCAACAACCCGGGCCCGAATGCCCCCAGCGCGAACAAGATCATAAACGCCGCATGCGTTGTCGCTCCCAAGAGCAAGCCCACCGCCACGAGCGCGATCGCAATCACTGTCACGAGCGACAAATTTGTAACGCCGCCAAACCAATGCCATTTCTCTCGGAGCACGTTCATTTTTCCACCTCGCCAGTCTCGTCGAGTTCGAACAACGCTTCCACGCTCGCGCCAAACACCCGTGCCAGCCGCAACGCCAACTCGATCGACGGTTTGTATTTCCCGCGCTCGATCGAGATGATCGTTTGCCGCGTCACCCCGACCCGATCCGCCAGGTCCTGCTGGGTCATCTCACCAGCCTCGAATCGATAGCGTTTCAGGTGCACTTTCATACGACACGCGCCATTAGAAGTCTGCTAGCATTGTACAGCAAACTTTACAATGTGTCAAGCATACTTTACATCCAGCCATATGGTGGGGGGTGGGCGGCCGAATAGGCCAATCGGCTCGAAGCCTGTCGGATCGACGAGAAATGGCGTATTAATGCAATGCCCGCAGCGTAACTGGCCGGGCCAGAGAATGAACGCGAACGCGTCGTGGAGAATTTACCGTAGTTGAAGTCGCGAGACTTCGGTTGTACCGGGCAATTCCCGGAATTCTTGCGAATTTCGCTACACCAAGAATGCACTACGCCGCGGCGGCCGAAACGCGGCGGAACGTATCGGCCGTCTTGCGAACGAGCGACTGGTACTTCTGCCGGGCGTCCAAGTAACTCGCCCCCAAGTACAAGTTGGCCGCGAACGACATCGCCAGCCCGATCACGGCCAGCACCATCGGCACCCACGGCTGATCCGACGCGCCAACGCTGGCCTGCGTTCGTTGGTTGCCGTTCATGCCGGTGCCGTACTGATTGTTGGCCAGCTGGCCATTAGTCATCTGGCCTTGCGGCATCTGCCCGGCATTCGCGTTCATGTTTCCCGGCGGATAGCTCGCGTATTGCTGGCCGTTCGGCATCTGCCCATTAGGTTGACCGGTAAGTTGGCCATTCGGTTGATTCCACGACTGCGCACCGGCCGTATTCGGAAACTGCCCGTTCGGCACGTTCGCATTATTCGCGAACTGGCCAGACTGCGCATTGTTTAAGGGACTGTTCAATTGCGGCCCCGCGACATTCGCGTTGACTGGCGGCCGATTGGCGGTCGATTCAATCGCCGGCATCTGCGGCTGAGGTTGATTGTTCCATGAATCCAGCAAGTTACTATCATTCGGTCGTGCCGCGGTGGTCGCCCGCGGATCATTTTGGCTAAACGAACTGCCTTGCACCGGCACAAGCCCGGAGTCCTGCGTCATTCCCCCCACCATCGGTTGATTGCCCGTTCGGCCGATCGTCGCGGGAGCGGATTGCGCATTGTTGTTCCAAGTCTTCGTCCAATCTGGGGCACTAACGCCTGATGGCGCGGTTGCCGACCTCGCTGGATCATTTAACACACTATGTAGCGATTGTTGGTCATTCGTGGGGGGTGCTGGGAAGTTCGGACCATTGCGACCGGCACTGGCCGCGGCCGTCGTTCCCGCGGGTGCCGCATTGTAGTTAGGGTTTGCCATTGGCGACTGTGGCACAATCAGTGGCGGCGCGGCAATCGAAGTTCCAATGCTCGACCACCCGTTGCCGTTCGCCGGCGCACCCGCCGCGGTGCGAGTGGCTTGTATCGAAGGCGGTGCCGAGCCACTATTCGGCCATGGCGAGGCCACATTGCTCCGTGCCGCGTTGTTGCTAGTCGCTTGGTTCGATGCATTGCCAGAAAATGACGAGGACATTTGCGAGGCGGCCGAATTCACCGTTTGCTCGGCCGCACGGAATCCAGCGTCCAGGCCATCGCGCAACGCGTTGCCGGCGTTGTTCGCAACATTTTGCGTTTGTTGCGAAATCGTGGCGGCACTCGAATTGATGGCCTGCCCGTATCGGTCGTACGTCGTCGTCGCTTGCGGCGCGGCGCTGCCCGACCAATTCGCTTGACCATACGCCGACAAGGCGGCAAGTTCCAATACGATTCCCACGGTCGCGAAAACGGCGAGCATCCTGGCAGCGTGCATGGCGATCCCTCGATGAACGGAGTCCGTCGGCGGCAGGCGGCCGCCACGTCGAACAAGGGCTGCATTCTAAGCGAGAAGGGCAAAAATCACCTAGACAAGTCTCGCAAAATCGTCACGAGCGACCTGAATATCGGCGGCTACCAAAGCAGGACAGCAAAATCACTTCTTGCGCTTGGCCCGGCGTCCACCACCGCCGTTCGGGGAATTTGAAACGGGAGGGGTCTTGGCGGCCGGATGACCGGCAGTTGAAGTGGCCGCAATTGGCGTCGAAACCATGACAGGTGGCGCACCGCCGCCATCGGGCGCCTGAGAAGGCGAACTTGCTGGCACTGCTAGCGGTGTTGTGCCTTCGATCGGGGAACCGCCGAAGGAATCCAGCTCTTTACGCAGCATGTTGAGGAGTGCTTGCAGGAACGATACCAGCATCGGTCCCACGAGAATTCCCACGGGGCCGAGCACCTGCACGCCGCCCAAAATGCTTAGCAAGGCAAGTAGCGGATGCAATTTCGATTGGCCGTGCAGGATGAACGGCTTGATGACGTTATCAATACTCGAGACGACGAGCGTGCAATAAATTGCCAGGATGATGGCCTTCGTGGGGTCGCCCTGTACGACCTGACCATTCACCACATGTTCGCCATACAAGAACACCCAGCCCGCGACACAAATCCAAGTGGCGGCCGCGCCCACGAATGGCACCAGCGCGGTAACCATGGTCAGTGCCGTCAGCAGAAACACCGGCGCTTCGCGCGGCAATGCGAATGCGTAACCAATACCTGCCAGCGTGCCTTGCACGACGGCCGATAACAGCGTGGCGACCACCACGGCCCGGCTGATATCGGCGAAGCGTTCCAGTAGTTCCTGCTCGTACTTGGAATCGAGTGGCGACAGATCGAGCACCGTTTCGATCATGGCGGGACCATCGGCCAGAAAATAGTAGAGCGCGATCACCATGATCGCGAGCCCCACCAAAATGCCGACCGCCGATTGCAGCCCACTGATTGCCTTGGAAGTCAAAAAAGAGCCACCCGATTTTCGATATCCTTCGATCGTATCGTCGTCGATAAAGATGCCCGTCCATTCGCGGACTTTATCGCGCAGATCATAGGCGGCCTTCTTGATGCTGGCGATAAAGGCAAGTTTGGCTTTGCTTTCGGTCACATCTGGTTTGACTTGGAGGTCGTTGGAGTGCGTCGTTGGAGGCAACGTCTTGGACGCTTCTTCCGTTGAAACCACATTCACGTCTGGCGCGAACATCGAATGCATTTCGACGTAGGCTTTCCAACCGAGCCAGGCTAACGGTAACAGGACGACGAGCAAAATCGCGAAGGTCGTCGCCAAGGCCGCCATGCGCGGGTACTTCGGCAAATAATGCAAAATCCAACGATGCAGAGGTTGAAAGACGACCAGGAGAACGCACGCCAAGAAGAGTGGCACCATGAACTGAGCCATCACTTGGAAGAATACCGCTCCCACGAGCAGCACAATTGCCAGCAGCACAATGAACGAAATCAGCCGCGGCACACGTACCTCCCGAGCGTTTGAAGGGCAATTGCGGTGTAACGACTGGCCGTGCGAGGCGTTACGCCAGTCGGTGCGTAAGACTCCTGGATGCCTGAATTCTAACAAACCTCGTTCGTTCTCCCACCGGCAATCTTGCTTTGAGCGGCTGATTTCAGAGAGAATCGAGTACGAACATTCGAGCTAGAAAACGATTGACCTTGATGACGAACAGTTCCCGATCCTATCGCCGAGTGCTGGTTTGGGCTTTGCGAGTTGCTGCGCTGGTGATTGTGGCGTGGGGCGTAAGCGGCACCGTGCGTGGGGCGTCGGCAAAGCTCTCCGAACATGAATGGCACGTGCAACCAGCGTGGCTGGTTTTTTCTGGCTTGCTGTACGCTTTTGGATTGGTGCCGATGGGCTGGTTCTGGAATCGCACGCTCTTTGCGTTAGGCTTCATGCCGCCATTTCCCGCCACACTGCGAGCCTATTTTCTAGGGCACCTCGGTAAATATGTACCGGGGAAGGCCATGTCGGTGATTTTACGCGTGGCCACGGTGCGGCGGTGGGTGCCCTCGATGCGGGCGGCGCTGTCGAGTGCGTTGGTGGAAACGCTCACCATGATGGCGGTGGGTGGTTTGCTCGCCGGGGTTATTTCGGCGCTTGTGCTACCTGTGGAACCGATCGTTACGTTGGCGGCCTTTGCAATGGCCTGCGTGGCTGGCGTGCCGGTGCTACCACCGGTCTTTCGACGTTTGGCGAGCCTAGGGATTTCTCAGCCGCCGGGTAACGATGGAGAAGATGCAATTCCCGCTTCAGACTTTGAACAGAGATTAGCGCAGGTTGACTACCGGCTGTTGGCGAGCGGCTGCGGTTCCGCGATTGTGTGTTGGCTGTTCGCCGGTTTGAGTTTGTGGGCGACGGTTCGGGCGATCGGTATCGTGTCGCTTAGTCCGCTGCACGATCTGCCGCTGTTCGTGGCGGCCGCGGCGTTTTCCGTCGTCGCCGGGTTTCTCTCTCAATTGCCAGCCGGGTTGGGTGTGCGCGATGGGCTGCTCATCAAGATCCTCGTGCCCGCGTGTGGCGACGTCAATGCAATCGTTGTCGCGGTATTACTGCGGGTAGTTTGGTTGGTGTCGGAGTTAGCTGTGTGTGGTATCCTATATATAGGCGTGGCAGTCTGGCCCAAATCGAAGTCGAACGGTAATTGAGTAAGCATCGCTGACACATTGATGAGTTCCCGGAGAATGAATCGTCACAGCTCGTTTAACCCGGAGCCAACGGCGACGGGCCGTGACGCTTCGCCTCGCCGCTGACTCGGTGTTAAACGAGCCATAGGTGATTAGCCGCGAACAAAGACGGTGATTGAAAGAGCGACGGCACAAGACCTGTGAATATGTTGTCTGTCATAATTCCCGCGTTGAATGAATCCGAGAGCTTGCCGCCGTTAGTGCGCGAGCTTGACGCGGTCGCGAAAACGCAGGGATACAATCTGCAAATTATTATTGTCGACGACGGCTCGCGGGATGGAACCTGGCCGGTCATCGAATCGTTGGCGGCGGCCGACGCGCGGATTCTCGGAATTCGCATGCGTCGCACATTTGGCAAAGCGGCGGCACTGAGCGCTGGGTTCCACGCGGCCGATGGCGATCGCATTGTCACGATGGACGCCGATCTGCAGGATAATCCCGCCGAGATCGCGAATCTACTGGCCAAGCTCGACGAAGGATTTGACGTTGTCAGCGGTTGGAAGCGAACCAGATTTGATCCTTGGCATAAAGTGCTGGCATCGCGAATCTTCAATTGGCTGGTAAGCCATTTGATGGGCGTCCATCTTCACGACCACAACTGCGGGCTCAAGGCTTTTCGCCGCGAAGTGATGCACGAGATTCGGCTCTATGGCGAGTTACATCGTTTCGTGCCGGTGCTGGCCGCGGCAAAAGGGTTCCGCGTCGGCGAAATCGTTGTGCAGCATCGGCCGCGAAAATTCGGAAAATCAAAATACGGTGTCTCTCGTTTGAGCAAAGGGCTGTTGGACTTATTAACCGTCAAGTTTCTGGTTGGCTACGGTCAGCGGCCGCAGCACATGCTCGGCACGTTCGGACTGGCCGCGTTTCTGTTGGGCGGATTGGGAATGGCCTGGATGGCGGGGCACTGGTTATTGTCGCGGACGATTGAAGGGTGGACCCCCGTGCATTTGCACGAGACGGCAGCCCTATTCTATTGCCTGGGTTTGTTTATCATTGGGGCACAATTCCTGTCGGTCGGGTTGCTCGGCGAAATGATCGCCGCTCATTGGATACGCGACACGGACACATATTCGATCGTGGAACACACCTCGCCAGTTGCAGGAGACAGGAGACAGGGGACAGGGGACAGCGAAGCGGGGGCAGGGGACAGAGAGCAAGCCGCGGGGCGACCGGTATCCGCGGCTGCGTTGAGAGCCGAGGTGGAATGAGCGATATGCCCACGGAAATGCCGCGTACGCCGGGAACTGAAGATCAAACGGCGTGTGCTGCGCTGCCCGCAAATGTTCGCTGGGGTGTGTACCTGCTGTTGATTGCCGTCGCGGTCGGCAACATGACGGGGCGACTGCTGTCGGTGAATTCGGTTGACCGATCCCAATTGGAAGCGGCCCGCATCAAGGAACGGCTCGCCAGTCAACGGCAGCAACTCGCGGCCGAAGGCGTGACCGGCAATCAGCTTGAGGATCGGTTGGCCGTGGAAGAAGCGCGGCTACGCAACGAACTGGCAATGCAGCGGCCGTTTCTCAGCGCGAACGATCGCAGTCGCTGGATGACGATTCGCTCGCTAGTGGAACGCGGCACGTACGAGATCGATTCCATCGTGGGTCAGCCAACATGGGATAGCATCGACATGGTGCAACACCGTGGGCGAGATGGCGAGTTGCATCTTTATTCCAGCAAGCCACCGCTCTTGGTAACGATTTTGGCCGGCGAATACTGGCTGATCAATCGCTTCAGCGGCGCGACGTTGCGAGATCACCCCTATGAAATTGGCCGCGCGATGCTGATTACGGTCAACATCGTGCCACTCGTTTTGATGTACGTGCTGCTGGCGAGTTTGGTCGAACGCTTTGGCACGACCGACTGGGGACGGGTTTTCGTGATGGCTTCCGCCACGTTCGCCACCTTCTTGAGCACGTTCGCAGTGGTGCTCAATAATCATATCGTGGCGGCGGTGAGTGCCATGGTCACGATCTATTTGTTCGTCCGAATAACAAATGATGGCGAGCGACGGTGGTGGTATTTCTTCGCGGTTGGTTTGGCGGCCGCGTTCACCGGGGCGAATGAACTGCCGGCGGTATCGTTCTTAGCACTTACGGGTGCCATTCTGTTGTGGCGGACACCGCGGCAAACACTAACCGCATTTGTACCGGGAATGGCGATCGTGGGTGCGGCCTTCTTTGGCACGAACTGGCTGGCGCACGATCGGATTTCGCCCCCGTATGCGTTCCGCAGCGATACCGATGCCGCCAACAATTGGTACAAGTTCACGTACACCGTCAATGGCCGGCAGGTGAAAAGCTACTGGTACGATCGCCAGGGGATTGACCGGGGCGAACCGTCGAAAGTGACTTACGCTTTGAATTGCTTGATTGGCCACCATGGCGTGTTTTCGTTAACGCCGATTTGGCTGATCAGCTTAACCGGCGCGTTCATGTGGCTGAGATCGCCCGATGCGCGGCAGCGCGAGTTGGCGGCCATCATCTTGGCGGTGAGTGGTATCTGTCTCGTCTTCTTCCTGGGGCTGCGTCCGCTGGAAGATCGCAATTACGGCGGCATGACGAGTGGATTTCGCTGGATATTTTGGTGCACACCATTGTGGCTAGTGGTAATGATTCCGGCGGCCGATTGGCTGTCGAAGTCGAAAGCGGGCCAGGCCGTGGCGGCGGTGTTGCTGTCGATGTCCGTCTTATCCGTCAGTTATCCGACCTGGAATCCCTGGGTACAGCCTTGGCTCTATAATTGGATGAATTGGTGTTGTTGGACAAGCACTTGAAGTTGGGTGCCGTTTCGCGTTCCGCCACACCGAGCCTCCGCGTCGCGGCTAAACGATGGCGTCGCGATTAAACCGTGCGATAGAGCTCCGCATGACAATTGCATCGTCTTCCCCGTCCCCTGTCCCCTGAATCCCGACTCCTCCCACATGCGTTGCCCGGTTTGTAAACGTGAGTTTGATGAAGCGGCGTCACCCGCCCTACCCTTTTGCGGCGAACGTTGCCGGACGATCGACTTGGGTCGGTGGTTAGGCGAAACGTACTCTATGCCGGTCATTCCCGATCCCGAGGCCGATGAGCTGCCGGAAGCTGGCGATTTCGAGAGCGAAAACAGTGAGAATGGCCCCCAATAGTTGGGTGCGGCCGTGTTGTTGCAGCGTTTGAGCGACGAGGGTCTCCTGGCATTCGTGCTATCCTTGCTTATAATCGGGCCGTTCGCCTGGATATCGCAGACCTCCCAACCCCAAACAGGAAATCATGGCCGATCAACCCTCGAAAATTCGCGATGTGGCCTGGAGCGAGTTATTTCCTTGGCTGATCTTATTGCGTTCGATTCGAATTGCCCTGTTGGCACGCGTGCTGATTCTGGGAGCGATTGGGCTATTCGCGACGTGGGTGGGGTGGCGCGCGATCACCGACGCGTTTCCAGAAACAACCGACCCCGTCGTCAAAGCGTGGTCGAACACGAGGTTGGCGTTTTGGGAGCGCCCGGCAGATATTTCTCCAACGGTGGCATGGGTCAACACGTCGCCACACAGTGCGATGGAAATTGTCGATTCCGCGGCGAATCCGACATTGTTCCGCGCTCCGCTCACGATTTGGTTATATCTCACGCGGCCGTTTGTGGAACTGTTTCATCCAGATCTCACCGTGCCTGGATTTGTGTTTCTGTTGATTTGCGTCATTTGGGAACTGCTGGTGTGGGGTGTGGTCGGCGGCGCCATCACGCGAATCGCGGCGTTGAAGTTTACGCGCGATGAGGCGCCTGGGCCGCTCGCCGCGCTCAAGCACGCGCTAAGTAAATTGCCGTCGTACAGTTTGCCGCCGCTGATTGCGATGGCCGGGACCGCTCTCTTTGCCGTGCAATTGATCGTGATGGGGTTGTTCATGCGGATTGGCGTGTTGACCTTTCTGGCGGCACTTATTTGGCCGTTCGTCTTCTTGCTGGGCCTGATGATGGCGGTACTGTTACTCGGTGCGTATGTTGGCTGGCCGCTGATGTGGGCGACCGTAAGCGTCGAGGGCACCGACGCGTTTGACGCGCTGAGCCGCAGTTATGCCTACACGTATCATCGTCCATGGAAGCTGCTGTGGTACGTGGTGTTCGCTGGTTTTCTTGCGGTGACGAGTATGTTCGTTGTGAAGGTGTTTGCCTCGACGGCAATCGCACTCGGCAATTGGTCGATCGATTGGGGACTCGACGAGCAGACGATGCATGGCGTTGTTTCGCCGCGGGCACCACGTGAAATTGCCGTCACTTTGCCGCCAGTGGACAGTGTGCCGAGTTTGGCAGTCACCGAAAAAACAGGGGCAGCCAGCGAAACGGGCGCGGTCGCTAAGGACATCGCATCCAAGGCGGCGAACGTTGATACCGCGGCGACAACGCCTGCTGGGGTCAATGTCATTCAGGAGCCGACCGGCTTGCTCGCGCTCACGAAATCGACGATTGCATTCTGGAAATCGATTGTCGCGGTACTAGTTGCGGGCTACCAAGTTGGCTTCTTGTGGGTTGCCGCGGTGGGAATCTACTTGTTGTTGCGTCGGGACATTGATGGCGTACAACTCAGCGAAGTGTTCGTCGACCAGACGGATGAATATGGCCTGCCAGCTTTAGTTGACGATCCGGTGACTGGAGTTCCCGAGGTCGCCCGCAATGCTGCCGCAGTACCCGCGGACGGGCAGGGATAGGCGATTTATTCAGTCGTGGCTGGTGTTGTTGAGTCGCACTGAAAAGAAAGGCGTTTCACTGCACGCCGGTCTTAAGCGGTACACTTCGAGATGACCTCGCTCATATTCCCAAAGAACTGGCCACGACGTAATACAATGTCGCAGCCTGCCGCCCGAGCTGCCGCCAGCCGGTCTTCATAAACGTGCGGCCCGAAGGCCACGATTCGAAGCGACCGCTTGGGATCTTCCGCCAACTGCTGGACGATTACCAGATCGAGTGCCGGCGTTGAGAGATCGATGACGAGGGCTTTTGTGGACGCGTCGTCGCACTGCATCAAAGCCTGGGCCGCATTCGGCGCCACCTGAACCTCAGCACCGACGAGTTTGGCCGCGCCTTCCACCCGCGAAACGACAGTTAAGTCGGTCGTAAGAAGCACGATGTTCATTACGATCAAATCGCGCCTTTGCCGCGATAGCCATCGCTGATTTGAATGGCCTGCTCCATTGGCACGACAAAAATCTTGCCGTCCCCGATGTGACCTTCGGCACTGGTGCGGGCAACATCTTCGAGGCATTCAATCGTCCGGTCGACAAAGTCGTCGTTAACGGCAATTTCTAATGCGATTTTGCGCAGCAGGTTCGTTTTGTATTCGTGGCCGCGGTACGTTTCGAGTTGGCCACGCTGGCGGGCGTAGCCCATGGAATCGCACACGGTCATGCGGGTAACGTCGAGCCGCGAGAGGGCCTGCTGAACCGCATCGAGCTTGGTGGGCTGAATGACAGCGATGATCATTTTCATGGCAATAACGCCGACGTGTTCTCTTGACCAACCAAGCGGATTTCAAGTTTATCGTCACCGGCTGCGCGTAGTTCAGCGTCTGCAACCGCGCTACGCAACCAACCGGCGGAATTTGGTTCGAGGCGTCGGTATTCGCCGCCCATCAACTCATACATTTCTGGTTGGCGCGTGTCGCGATCGATTACCCAAATCTCGAGCACGCCGATTTTGGCATAGAAGTCGAACTTTTCATACGTTTCATCGTCGGGGCTGCGAATTTCGACGACCGCGTCGGGGCCGCCATCGAAATACTCGTTGCAGTCGATGTCGAAGCGTGCAGGCGTTAGCAAAACCAAATCGGGAATGCGAAAGTTGTTTGGCCAGGTGCCCGGTTCGGCAACATTAATTTCATGATAAACGCGGCAACCATTCGGCTTTGCCCAATGAACCCTGAGCCACATTGCCAACGCTAATTCTAAATCCTGATGATCGCGATTCGGACTCGGCGCCATATGCAGCACTCCTTCCCACATCTCGTCCCACTGGTCGGCGCCGGTGCGGCGCCGCCACTCCAAAATGTGTTCCGGCACGTTGGCCATTACGGCTTTCATCGCGGACCTCTTAAGATGATCGGCTGGCTCAATTCTATTCTAGCCTGCCGATCGATCCCGAACACTCAGCCCATGTGTTTGACAATCGCCGCGCCGAATTCGCTGCATTTCACTTCGTTGGCGGCCGGCATCATGCGGGCAAAGTCGTAAGTGACCGTCTTGGCCGCAATCGCTCCTTCCATGCCGCGGATAATGAGGTCGGCCGCTTCGTTCCATTTCATGTGGCGGAGCATCATCTCGCCGGAGAGGATCACCGAGCCGGGATTCACTTTGTCTTGGCCGGCGTACTTTGGGGCAGTGCCGTGCGTGGCCTCGAAAATGGCGTGACCAGTGACGTAATTGATGTTCGCACCGGGCGCGATGCCGATGCCGCCGACGCACGCGGCAAGCGCGTCGCTGATGTAGTCGCCATTGAGGTTCGGCGTCGCGACGACATCGTACTCGGCCGGTCGCGTGAGAATCTGCTGCAGGAAGGCATCGGCGATGACATCTTTAATGACGATGCCCGCGCCGGGTTTGCCATTGGGAATGCGGCACCACGGGCCGCCGTCGATCACCTCGGCGCCAAACTGCTCGCGGGCCACGCGGTAACCCCAATCGCGGAACGCGCCCTCGGTGAACTTCATGATGTTGCCTTTGTGGACCAGCGTGACGCTCTTCCGCTTGTTCTGAATGGCATAGCTGATCGCGCTATGAACCAACCGCTCAGTACCCAGGTAGCTGATGGGCTTAAAGCCGATGCCGACTTCGACGGGCAGGTCACGATGGGGCGTGCCGATGGATTCAAGTAGTTTCTGCCATTCATCGGTCTTGGCTTTGGTGCCGAAGCGAATTTTACCGAACTCCTTGGTGAAATCCTTACCGAGGAAGTCGAGCACCTTTTGGCTTTCGGGCGTGCCGCCGGCGAACTCGATCCCAGCGTAAATGTCCTCCGTGTTTTCGCGGAAGATCACCATGTCGACGAGTTCCGGTTGCTTCACCGGGCTGGGCACGCCATTGAAGTAGCGGACCGGGCGCAGGCAGACGTACAAATCGAGCAGTTGCCGCAAAGCGACGTTGAGCGAGCGGATGCCGCCGCCGACTGGTGTCGTCAGCGGGCCTTTGATACCGACGCGGAGTGCGCGGAAGGCGTCGAGCGTTTCATCGGGCAACCAGTTGCCGGACTTATCGAATGATTTCTGGCCAGCCAGCACTTCGCGCCAAATGATCTTTCGCTTGCCGCCATAGGCCTTGGAGATGGCCGCGTCGAACACCAGTTGGCTGGCACGCCAGATATCAGGCCCAGTGCCGTCCCCCTCAATAAAGGGGATAATGGGGTGGTCGGGCACCGAAAGTGCGCCGTTTTTCATCTGGATGGGTTGACCTTCGGTGGCAGCAGCCATGGAATCGCTCCCGATATCGAAATGGTTGAATGAATTGAGTTAGTCCGCCGATTGTCGAATCTTGCGCGGGTGAGGTCAATGGTTGCGGTGTTGGCCGTTGGTTGCCCCGGCGAATCGATTGCCGCATAATAACGACGATCCAACGCTACCCGGTGTGGTTGCCTTGGAAAGTATTGCGAATGCAGGTACCGTTTACCCCCAAGCGGAGGATTATCCTATGAGCGGCTCACTCGATCGGCGTTCTTTTTTGCGGACCACGGCGGCAGCCGGGGCGGCCGTTGGGCTAAGTTCACTTCCCCAAGTTGCGTCCTTTGCGGCCGAGAAAGGGAAACCCTTGTTCAAGATCTCGTTGGCGGAGTGGTCGTTCCATCGTGCCCTGTTCGATGGGAAAATGGACAATTTGGATTTTCCGGTGGTGGCTAAGCGTGATTTCGGCATCGATTGCGTCGAGTACGTCAACCAGTTCTTCGAGGATAAAGCCAAGGACACTAGTTACTTGAAGGAGTTGAAAAAGCGGTGCGATGACAACGGCGTGAAGAGCGGCCTCATTATGTGTGATAGCGAGGGTGACTTGGGCGATCCAAAAGATGCCAAGCGCACGCAAGCTGTCGAAAACCATTACAAATGGGTGGAAGCGGCCAAGTTCCTGGGCTGCCATTCAATTCGTGTAAACGCCAGGTCGGAAGGTTCTGCCGAAGAGCAGCACAAGCTGGCAGCGGATGGCCTGCGGCGGCTGAGCGAATTCGGCGGCCAGCACGGCATGAACGTGATTGTCGAGAATCACGGGGGCTTGTCCTCGAACGGTAAGTGGCTTTCCGGCGTGATCAAGGACGTTGGCTTGAAGAATTGCGGCACGTTGCCGGACTTCGGCAATTTCCGAATCAACGATCATGAGGAATATGATCGCTACGAAGGGGTCAAGGAGATGATGCCCTACGCCAAGGGGGTCAGCGCCAAGAGCCACGGTTTCGATAAACAGGGCAATGAGACCGGCATCGATTACCTGAAGATGATGAAGATCGTTCTGGATGCTGGCTACCACGGCTATGTAGGAATCGAATGGGAAGGCGAGAAGCCGGGCGAGACGGAAGGAGTCAAACTAACGCTGAAGTTGTTGAATCGGGTCCGAGATCAGCTAGCAAAGGGCTGAGTAACTCACGCGAAAGTTTTTAAGAAATTAAGGCCGGCAACTGGTTGGAAGCTTGAACGCTTCGCTAGTTGCCGGCTTTTTTGTTGAAATTACGCGAAATCCCGGTTTCTGCTGCCATTTTCTTTAAAGCCTCGGTGGCAGGACACTCGTGGAAACGGGACCCGAGCCACTGCGCAACTTTTGTGCACCTCGCCGCCGCCACATTTGTAGGCAGTCGCTGCCTGAACATAGGCATGCAGTGACTGCTAGCGTAAGTGCAAGCAATGCAAGGACATGCATGATTGCACTTGTCGCGTTTTTAGAATGCCACTAAATAACGACCCTGATCGTGGGCCAACGGGCCTGCTGTATTCCGCACGACCTGGAAGGAGACATTCGCCGTGCTTACCGAAACGACGGAGAAGTATCAACAAATCCTGCAAACCGCCAGTCAACTCTTTAATTCGGAGCCAGACTGGGTCACGTTCTTCCGCGAGATTTTGGGTGTGGACGGCATCGTCCGCCGCCATTTCACGCGGTTGGAAGACCTCACGGCTTTTGAAAAGAGCACTGAGTTCGAGCAAATCCAGAAGTGGCTGGTGAAGCTGCGTGAACAGAAAAATGCCACCGACACCGAGAGCGAGCCGACCCGGGTCATCACCGTTCGGCTGCCGAAGAGCATGCACGAGTACTTGCGGACCGAGGCCCATGACCTCCGGACCAGCATGAACAAGCTGTGCATCTCGAAGCTGCTCCAGGTCATCGAGCAAGACCGGATTCCGACCGAGCGGACCAGCTCGCCGCCGAGCCGGATCACGAAGCCGCTCCAACAGCCGGTCGCCGCCAGCGTTGGCAGTAGCTCGACAACCTTCGGCAGCAGCCAGCCGATGTATCGGCCGGCCGCCGGTTTCTAAGCCGATTTGCATTCACTGCTAGAACGATCAACCGCCCCGGCCAACGTGCCGGGGCGTTTTCGCGCGCAATTGGGAATTGGGAATGGAGAGTGTGGAATGCCAGATTTCTCAACCGATTGATTGGGCATTCTTCGATTCCCCTTTCCGCATTTCCCATTCCCCATTTGAAAGAACCCGAAGAGGGCCTGTAAGCCGGGTTCTGTTCGGCACCCCTCCTTTTCTCTCCCCGACACGGGGGAGGGAAAGGGAGGGTGCCGCGGCGATCATTCTTCTAGGACGGCGATTGCTCGCCGCCTCGAGCAGCCTACCCGAGAGTCGTAGCGAGCCGGACCGACTCATGCTCTCTGTTTGGCCTTGCACCGGGTGGGGTTTGCCGAGCCAGGCGAGTCGCCCCGCCTGCTGGTGCGCTCTTACCGCACCGTTTCACCGTAGCTGGGAAGCTGTTAGCTTTTAGTTATTAGCTGTTAGCTGTTAGCTGTTAGCTCTTAGCCAAACGGAGGCTTCTGGCTAATAGCTAACGACTAACGACTAACAGCTTCCCGAGCTGTTTACTTTCTGTTGCACTTTCCCTGGCCTTGCGGCCGGTGGATGTTATCCATCACCCTGTCCTATGGTGCCCGGACTTTCCTCCCGCGTGGCGCCGCGGACCAAGTCCGCAACACCGCGCCGGCGATCACCCGGCCCTCTTCGGGAATGTCTATTATAGATGATGGGCCGACTAAACGTAGTGGTTCGTGGATGAAGTCGGTATAGTGGCGGTACCTATACCTCTCGCGGTCAAGATCGAGACGATTTCGTTTATCCCCGAGCCAACGGCGACGGAAGCATTCTGCGCACAACGCTGTCGCCGTTGGCTCCGGGTTAAACGACTCAGCCGCATCCGCACGCCGTATAATACTCCCGCAGGATACACGTCGAATGAATGCCGAATCGCTCTTGAATCGCGTCGCGAGTGTACTGGCGGAGCACCGCCTGGAAGTCGTCATGGTGGGTAACGCCGCGGCGGCCTTGCATGGGGCACCTGTGACGACGTTAGATATCGATTTCATGTTCCGCAAGACACCGACCAATCTCAAGAAATTAAAATCCGTGGCGCGTAGTTTGGATGCCGTGATTCTCCGACCGTACTACCCGGTCTCGGATATGTTCCGCGTCGTTAACGACGATCAGGGTCTGCAACTCGATTTCATGCCGAAGCTGCATGGCGTTCGGTCGTTCGAGGGGCTTCGGTCACGGGCCGTGATCGTGAAGTTTGGACCGCATGAACTGAAACTTGCCAAGCTGGAGGATATTATTAAGAGTAAGCGTGCGGCGGGCCGTGAGCGCGATGAAGCCGTCCTGGAAATTTTGGAGCGGACTCTCAATGAGCAAAAAGAAAGTGAAGCGTAAGGCGGCGCGGAAGTCGGCGCTGGAGAAGGAGTGCGACCGGGCACTCACCGAGCAAATCCGCCGGCTACTCGCGCTGCCGATGAACAAGCGCACGCACTTCTTGCGCGTACGGCATCCCGGCGGCGGGTCACATTTGTAGTTCATTCGTGCCGGAAACGTCGCCATTGCAGCGCGAGCCGCAATAGACCAAGCTGATTGGACCGAAACAGTTCCGTAGTGATTTGCACAGGGCCGATCGCTTATTGAAGTTGGGACAACGTATCGGAGGGATTTCCGAGTATAATAGGGTGTCGACTTGGCACCTGTATCTTGTGCAAAGGGCTGGAAATCAATGTCCACAATCTCAATTGAAGTCGATGAGGATGCCGCGCGCGCCTATGCCGCCGCTTCGGCAGAAGAAAAACGGAAGGTTCAACTGCTGTTGAATCTGCGCTTACGGGAGATAGTATCGAAGCCCCCTAAGACGCTAACGGCCATTATGGATGAAATTGGCGCTGAAGCTCAGGCACGCGGTCTGACTCCCGAAATATTGAATTCGATATTGCGCGATGCCTGATATGCGGACGGTGCTCGATACATCCGTCGTCGTTAGCGCCGTATTGATGCCACGTTCGATACCGCGACTTGCGGTGGACTTGGCCGTCGCCCAGAGCGTATTGTTGCAATCGATGGCGACGATCGAGGAGTTGGAGGAGGTACTTCGGCGGCCTGCTTTCGCGAAGTACGTTTCCGAACACGCCCGCTTGGAGTTCCTTGCGGCACTCGTGAATCAAAGCGAGATCGTACCGATCACGGAACGAATTTCGGACTGCCGCGATGCCAACGACAACAAGTTCTTGGAATTGGCGGTGTCTGGTCGGGCAACGCATATTGTATCTGGCGACGAAGATTTGTTAGTTTTTAACCCGTTCCGGGGCATGGCGATTATGAACCCAGCGGAGTTCGTCCAGATTTTAGCCGGCAGAGAGAAATCGTGATTATGGCCGACAAGTGTTAATCGGAGCTAACGGGGTCGGGCTTTGATGAACAAAAAGAAAGTGAAGCGCAAGGCGGCGTGGAAGCCGGCGCCAGAACAGGAGTGTGGCCGGGCACTCACTGAGAAAATCCGGCGGCCAGTACGGCGATGCGGACGCCGATTTTGACTAGCCACCAAGTGGGACTAGCGCGTGCGTGTGGCTACCGGAACACGCTCACCTTCGCGGCGTCGCCGCTTTCTTTCGTCGGCTTGGCACCAGTCGTATTTCCACGCGACGATCGAGCGCCGCCGCGATTCGCCGGAGCATCGACAGCGAGTGCCCCTGGTAGTCGGCATCCTCGAGTTGCGAAATCACCTGCTGCGTCGTGCCCACTTTCTTCGCCAGTTGCGCCTGCGTCAGCTTGGCCGCCGTGCGAGCCGCATACAGGACTTCGGCCACTTCCGCTTGTTCAGCGAACTCCTCGTTCCAAACCTCCGCTTGCGGATCCACTCCGAAAATCTTATCGAGAATCTTCAATCCATCTCGAGTTATCCGCCTGGCCTTCGTTCGTGGCTTCTGTTTTGCCATCATAGCTCCTCGTGGGAAGTGTGCTTCACCGGATTCTCGCGGAACTTCTCCAACCGCCGTATGGCCAATTCGAATTCCATCGGCGGCACGACTTTCTCTTTCGTGAGCCCGTGCGAAACGAGAACTACGTTCCTCCCGACGAAGCCATATAGAATTCGGTAGTTGACTCCCAATTGTCGAATGCGCAGTTCATAAACTCCATCCCGCAAGTAGTCCGCCATTGGTCTCCGTAGCTCGTTGCCGAACTGCACGAGCTGACTCAAATAGTTCCGGCACTTGTGCTAAGTTTTCGGGTTGCGATCCCGAACGTTCGCCAGCCATGCAATGATGGGAGTCGAACCGTCGTCGTCGCGATAAAGCCGCAATTCTGTCAATGGCATCGGCAACTCCGATACATTAAATTTAATGTATTCAATTGGTGAAGTCAAGTTGATTCAGCGAGCTTGCCCTGCCACGAACCTCGCTTCGCAAACTCGGCCAGCACGGCCGTGCGGATGGCCGGTTTGTCGAGGCACCAGGTGGGGCCGATGAAGTAGTCGGGCGGGGCGTCGCCGCTGATGCGGTCGACGATCATCGTGGGCGGCAGCAGTTCGATGAAGTCGACGACCGTCTGCACGTACTCGGCACGCTCCATGAGTTTCACTTCGCCGCGTGCGACCTGGTCGGCCAGCGGTGTGCCTTTCACGCAGTAGAGGTTGTGAATCTTCACGGCATCGACATCAAGTCGGGCAACCTCGCGGGCGGTCGCCATCATATCGTCGTGCGATTCGCCGGGCAGGCCGAGCATGACGTGGACGCTGATCTCGAACCCGCGCCCGCGGCTACGCTCGACAGCGTCGATCATGGCAGCGTGATGATGGCCGCGATTCATCCAGTCGAGTGAGCGGTCGTGCATGGTTTGCATGCCGTATTCGACGGCGACGTAGCGTGGCTTCCGAGAAGGTTGTCCATCCGAGTCTCGGAGAGACTCGGCCACGTGGGGGTCCGAGATTCGGAGGAACTCGGCGACGGTGAATTCCTGGAGGAGGTCGAGAACTTCATTTGGGACGCAGTCGGGTCGGGTACCGATGACGAGGCCGACTACTTGGGGGTGGGAGAGGGCTTCCAGGTAGACCTTGCGGAGGCGCTCGACAGGGCCGTATGTATTTGTGGCCGGCTGGAAATACGCCAAATAATCGCGGCACTTGCGGTAGCGCAGCCGCATGCGTTTGAGGCTCTCGTCGATTTGGCCGAGGATGCCGGTTCGGGGAAGGCGGCGGCTGGGGCTGAAGCTGCGGTTATCGCAAAATGTGCAGCCGCCGATGGCCACAGTGCCATCGACATTGGGGCACGTAAACCCGGCATCGACACTGACCTTTTGGACGCGGCAGCCAAATAATTGGCGAAGGTAGAAGTTGCAGGCGAAATAGGGGAGGCCCGCGGCACGCCAATCCATGTTCCGGCGAGCCGTAGGCTCGCGGCTAATAGATATAGACGTATTGGACAATTCGTCGGTCGTAAGTCGTTTGGTTGACGTCAATTGGGTGGGCACGTAGAGTTAACGGTATCGGTCTTGAGTTGGCTGCAGGCATCATAATTTCCATATTCAGCCAGTTGCAAGTGAGAGTCATTATGTATGGTACCCTAATTCCACTTGGCGGTGGCGACCCAATCCCGCTGCCCGACCCAAAGCAGAAGCGGCAACTTCTCATAGGTCGCCGCGAAAGTTGCGACATTGTGTTGCGGTTTGCCAACGTATCGGCACATCACTGCCAGCTAGTGAACGACGGCGGTTATTGGTACGTTCGAGATTTGCAGAGTCGCAACGGAGTAAAGATCAACGATACGAAAATACAAGACCAGAAGCGGCTTGATCCGGGCGATGTGCTTTCGGTCGCAAAGCACCGATACCGTGTGGAGTACGATCCGACCGAGTTAGGAGCGGTTGGCCCGCCGCCGACCGATAACCTGTCGCAAGAAGTGATGCGCGAATCGTTGCTTTCGCGCGCCGGGCTGAATCATCGCGAGTACGAACGAAATCGTGGTCGCGCGCCGGACGAACGCAAACGCTACGACCCGACGAACATGAATGCCGGCCAAATTGAGTTGCCGGATGATCCGGTGTGAACGGGAGGGGCGAGCGGCGAGAGCAATCGATTATTGATTCGTGTGTAGCCAATGGGTTGTGGGAGGCCTCTCCGAGGTCGATGACGTGTTCCATTGGACGCCGTCATCGGCGTCGGAGACGCCTCCCACAGGTTCTATTTGCAGCATGGTTATCAATAAGTAGTCCAAAGCGTTTCTCGCTCCTCACAACTCGCTCCTATCGTATGTGTTCTAAAAAGCGCAAGCTGCGGACCGACTTTCGCAAGAATCGAGAAGTCCGTGCCCGCGACAAGATTCGCGTTGAGCACTTGCCGGACGAGGATTCCTCGGAGGCCGACGAGCCCCGCGGTGAACGTGTAAGCGGCAAGGGATCCATCAGCCGCAAACGCACGGTGGCCGGCGCCGAGATCGTGGAAGACGATGCCGGCGTGATGGTCTTGCCTGATGTTGACCGCACGGTGTGCCGGCTCGGCCGCGTATTGCGAGTGCAAGGGCTGATCAGTATCGTCCGCGATGACAACGATGCTATTTTCCAATGTGCGACGCGGCGACTGCTCAAGACGCTGGCGACCGATCAGCGGCATGTGGTGGCGGCTGGCGATATCGTGTGGTTTCGACCGGAGGGTTCCACGGAAGGGATTATCGAGCGGGTTGAGCCGCGGCGCGGTGTGGTGAGTCGAACCAGTCGCGGGCGGCAACATGTGCTGGTGGCGAATGTCGATCAACTGATCATTGTCACCAGCGCGGCAGAGCCGCGGCTGAAGCCGAACCTCATCGATCGACTGTTGGTGACGGCCGAGAAGATGGAGATTCGGCCGGTCATCTGCATCAACAAGATCGACCTTGTCGAGCCAGCGGATTTGATGCCGCTGGTCGGAGTATATGCGCAGCTAGGGTATGAAGTGCTGCTCGTGTCGGCCGCAACGGGCGTGGGCGTCGACCGGTTGCGCGCACGCCTGACCGGTGCTGAGAGTGTCGTTAGTGGACAAAGTGGTGTTGGGAAGTCATCGCTGCTGAATGCCGTTGAGCCAGGACTCGATCTGCGGGTGCAGGCCGTAAGCGAGGAAACACAGAAAGGGCGGCATACGACGACGACCGCCGAGTTGATTCCGCTGCCGTTCGGTGGTTACGTGGTAGACACGCCGGGCATTCGACAGTTTCAGTTGTGGGATGTCATTCCCGAGGAAGTTGCGGGGTTCTTTCGCGAGTTGCGGCCCTATGTGAGCCGCTGCCGATTTCCCGATTGTACACACACGCACGAAGAAAACTGTGCGGTAAAAGATGCGGTAGCGGATGGCTGGATCGATACACGCCGTTATGAAAGCTATGTGCAGATCCGCTCGGGCGATGCGGAATAACCGCCTTTAGCTAGTTTCACTGGAGCATTGCGCGGCGTTCTTCAGGACAATGCGACTGGTGCAAAAGTTGTCGCCGTCGCATCCGCGCGCAAGGAATTAGTTCACGCTCAAATTGATCGACCGCGTTTAGAGCAACGACCGCCGCCGAACTTGATGCGGCGGTATCGCCCCTGCGAGCAGTTCCAGGGTAGATGCGGGTGAAGCTGCCCAAGTATAGTGTCTTGGAGCATGCGGAAAAAAGTGCCCATTCCACCCTAGATTTTCGATTCCGTCAAAACGACGTGGATTGCCGCTAAAACAACCGCATCTTAGGATGCATGTGTTAACGAGAAAGTTTTTGTCGGCAATTGAATCGTACTCTTATTGCGATTTGCGCAGACAAGTTGCTATCTTTACGGAAGTGCTCTTTACCCTTGAAAACCCGGCATTATTAGGCGGGCGTGGAAACTACTGAGAAGTAGTCGAATGGAATCGAAGTTCTTTGAGCTGCCGAACCAGCCGGGAGAATTCCACAACTCTAATTCACACGACGACGTGCCATCGAACGACGAGTCCACCGAAATCGAAGCCCTGCGACGACGCATTGCGGACCTTGAGCGGGAACTTCAGCACGTGCTGAAGTTAAATCGTGACGGAGAAGCGATGGGTGCGAGGATTTGGCAGGTTGCCGATTCCGCCCTCCATGCCGTGGTGCTCGTCGATCGGCAAGGTGCGATTCGGCAAATGAACGCGCAGGCCGAAAAGCTCTTCGGGTATAGCGCCGGCGACCTCTCCGGACACTCTGTCGAGGAACTGATTCCCGAAGATAGTCGAGCGCGGCATCCACAACTGCGCAACGACTATTTCGCCCGGCCAACGGTCCGGCCGGTGGGAGTCGGCCGCGACTTGTACGGGCTAAGAAAAGACGGTACTCAAGTACCTGTCGAAATTGGTCTCAGCCCCGTGCTCACGGAACATGGGACGATGGTGATTTGCTCGATTCTCGATATTAGTGTTCGCCAGCGGGCGGAAGATCGATTTCGCCTGGTTGTGGAATCGTCGCCTAACGCCATCGTCATGGTCAATCACGCCGGTGAAATCGTCCTCGTGAATTTGCAGGCCGAGCAGATGTTCGGCTATTTACGGAGCGAATTGATTGGCAGGCCGGTGGAAATACTGGTGCCCGATTCATTTCGTGCGACGCACTCTGCTGACCGAGAGTACCTTTTTACGGCTCCCGTCGCGCGGCCCATGGGACGCGGCCGTGATTTGCGCGGAAGACGGAAAGATGGAACGGAGTTTCCCGTGGAGGTCGGCCTGACGCCCATCGACAGCGATGAGGGCGTCTATGTCTTGAGTGCGATCGTGGATATTACGGAACGCGTGCAAGCGGACAAGCGCCGGCAACTGCATCTGACCGAGCTGGCGCATGCCGCGCGGTTAAGTGCCGTGGGAGAAATGTTCGCGGAGTTAGCGCACGAAATCAATCAGCCCCTGGGCGCAACGGCGAATTACACGCGCGCCTGCGTCCGCATGTTGAAGTCTAGCGAACCGGTGCCGCCCGCCCAACTGCGGGAATGGCTGGAAAAGGCCGCGGCGCAGGCCGTACGAGCAACGGAAATCGTTCAGCGGATCGGATCCTTCGTTCGGCGCGGCGGGCCGATTCAAGCAAATTTGGATATTAACGAGGTCATTGAACACGTGCTCGCTCTTCCCGTGCTCGATATTTGGGCTGGCGGCACCATGCAACGCATCACTCCGGTCATGCGACTTGCCAAGGATTTGCCGGTGGTCATGGCGGACCGGGTTCAGATCGAGCAAGTGCTGTTGAACTTGTTGCGTAATTCCCTGGACGCGATGCTGGCGCTTCCGCCCGACGATCGGCGGATCTTGATTGAAACGGCGCTGGAGGGGACGTTCGTTCGGGTGTCCGTTGAAGACAATGGCGTCGGTCTAACGCCCGAGGCCAGGGCTCACGTGTTTACGCCGTTCTTTACCACCAAGGCCAACGGCATGGGCCTGGGACTTTCCATTAGCAAGTCGATCATCGAGGCGCATTCCGGCACGCTCACGGTCGAGTCGATACCGAAGGCAGGGGCCAGATTCTCTTTCACATTACCCGTGTTCTCCCTGCAGGAGCGAATATGAGCGACGAACCGACCGTTTTCATCGTTGATGATGATGTCGCCTTCAGCGAATCGTTGAGCGTGCTCGTATCATCCATGGGGCTCAAGGCAAAAAACTACCTCTCTCCAATCGAGTACTTGGAACAATTTGATCCAAATGCGCCCGGTGTCTTGCTACTGGATGTTCGCATGCCCTCGATGAGCGGTTTGGTATTGCAGGAACGTTTGAACGCCATGCCGATTTGCCCCTCGGTCGTGATTCTGACGGGTCACGCGGAAATACCCACCGCCTTGCGCGCGATGCGGCAAGGGGCGGTCGACTTCCTGCAAAAGACGGCCAGCGAATCGGAGTTATATGACGCCATCCAGCGGGGAATCGCCCGCGATGCGGCGAACCGCGCTCGTTATCAAAGAAAGCTGGAACTGGATCAACTCTTCTCTCAATTGAATCCTCCCGAAAAGGAGGTTCTCCACCACGTTCTTCAAGGCGTGCCGAACAAACGAATCGCTTCCCTGCTCGGGGTTAGCCGAAGAACGGTCGAGGATCGTCGGGCGCGCCTCATGCAAAAATTGGGCGTCGAATCGCTTGCCGATCTCGTCCGGATCTCGCTGGAAGCCGGCTTTCGAGTCGAGTAACCCCCCGCCTGGATGTGGTGGGATTACACGCTCTCTTCGTGGCATTTTCAACTGCCTGCATTCCCATTTTAGAACTAATATGCAATTATGGCGCGAAATACCTGCTTCTCGTCTACCTATGAGAATCGCCTCGGCCACTGGGACTAAGAGTGGAAGTACGACCTGTGCATATTCTGGATGACAATCCAGAAGAACTCTTGTTGTTGGCTCAGCTTGTTAAGAAGCTGGGGTTCTCGGCCGTTTGTCATTCAAACGGCGACGAGTTTTTGCGTCGCTTTGATGAATGCGCGACGGGCTGCCTCATCCTTGAAATGAAGATGGCGGGCGGCCAAAGCATTTCCGTTCTGGAGGCACTCGCCAAGCGGAGAATTATCCCGCCCATCATTATCTCGACTCGCAACGCCGACGTGCCCAGTGTCGTGCGGGCCTATCAACTGGCCTGCCCCGTGGCGTTCTTTCAAAGCCGATCGCGGAGCGAAATCGCCCTATTGGAGGCCATTCAATCGGCCATGGCACGCGACGATGAGCAACGCGCCGAGTACGCTCGCCGGCAAGACCTCGAACGGCGATTGCAGCAACTGACGCAGCCCGAAACAGACGTTCTGCACCTCCTCTTACAGGGGGCCGACCACACCACGATCTCGACAGAATTGGAAGTCAGTCGACGAACGGTGGAAAATCGACGAGCCAAGATCATGAAAAAACTCGGCGCCTCTTGTTTTCCGGAATTGGTGCGAATTGCGCTGGATGCCGGCTACAAAATGCGGCCGTAGCATCGCCGCAACGTGGAAGTCCACACGCGCTTCGTAGCTTGTTAGCCCACGCCCAATCGTTGGGCAAAGGACTGCGACGATTACATCCCTGCCGCCGCACCCGTCGCCAATAGCGGTCGCGATTCGATTCAATCGACGCCCCCGCCGTCGCACTCTGCGGGTGCCGAACAACACAACTTGTTGAACATCAACCCACGACTTCGCGCGGGATCGCCGGATGCATGGCCAAAAACACGCCACAGGGCGCATGGTGAACCACATACGTCATCCAATTCGCGCAGTCATCGCCAGGTTGGATACGCAAATGCGCTGGCGCGGGCACCACGATCGCATCGTGGTTGCGCTCTTTGCAGATCCGCACAATTTCCGAACCGTCGTGCAACTCATTCGAAAGAACCTCGATGGGCCGCCCCAATTGTTCGGCCCACTGGCGGTCCTTTTCAAACGACTCCGCACCATACACTGGCGACGCTTCGAGCGGAGCAGCACGAATCACGTCGAGCCGAACATTGGGCGACACCATGGTGAGCAACCATTCGAATACATCGCTGCTGGGCCTCGTTCCCTCGTGGATGAACAGCAAGTGACGCACACCAATGCCGGCGCTGCGCAGGTCATCGACCGAGCGGGCCGTCCGTTCCGCAGCCTTCGGAATGCGATTGCCGCCGTCCAGGTCAAATGTCAAGTCGCGGCCTTGCCCCACAACATGCACCGTCAATCCCTGTGGTTGGCCGCCGTGCAAACTGATCCAATAGAACGCGATTTGGTCGAGCTGTTCCTCGGCAGTATAAATGTTCGACGCCCCCACCAAGATCTCCTGGCAAGGTAAATCCTTGGCCGTATTCAGCACCGCGTGCAGGGCGTTGTTCGTGGGAACGAGAAGCGGCGTAACCGACTTGCCCAGCCGTTCCGCATGATTGACCACCGCCGTGAGGAGCTGTTGGTCGTAAAAATCGATGGGCTTCTCCGAGGGAAGACCGGCACCTTGCGGTTCGACTTTCGCCGTCATGACCACCACGTCCGTGGTACGCGGATCGGTGTCGGCCAAGGCCTTATCGAGCATGAACAAGTTGTTGGGCGAACGGATCGCCACTAACTTGCAATACGGTCGTGTGAGTCCCAAGTCGGCTTTGGTGACTCTAACCACCATTTCTCGGTTGAATTGCTCAACGTGCTCGTGATGGTCGGTCCCACGCCGTTTGCGATGGATGTACTCTGTGACGGTGAACACGGTCAGAAAGGCACCGGCGAAGCAGATGCCGCTGGTCGTCGCCACAGGTTTTGTAAAGAGGTTGGCGATGGCCGAAAAGATCATCGTCAGGAAGACGAGGCTTAAACCAATCGGCAGATACATGTCTTTGTAGCGAATGTTGAGCGGCACGACGAAATCGCGCGGCCCGCGTCGCTTAAATCTCAGTACCACCATCGAGAGCGTATTGAACACAAAACTCCAGACGACGCCAAAAGCATACGCCTCGCCAAGCAAAATGACATCGCCACGACTGGCCAATATCGTCATCAACTGCAGGCCCGCGATGAGAAAAAGCAGCCGGTAATTCGTGCCGAATTTCGGGTGTGGTTTGAGAAACCAATCGGGCAGCACACCGTCTTCAGCCACTCGGCTGAGCACGCCGTTGGACCCGACGATCGATGTATTGACCGCCCCAGACAGAATCAAGAAACCAACAATGACCACAAATGCGTTGAGCAACAGCAGCAGCCACACCGGCCCGACCATATGCATCGCCAGGCCGCCCATCCAGTTGTCATAATACGTGGTCATTCGCTCTTTGTCGGGAATCAGCACCACGGCAAGGAAATTCATGCTGCCCGTCAGGAGCAAGCTGTAGGCAAACACGATGAAGCCGACTTTCTTAAAGTTGCGCAGCTTCGGCGACTCGACCTCGCGATATACCTGGGCGAGTGTCTCCTCGCCGCTCAGCGCCAAGATCGAATGCCCGAACGCGATGATAATGCCGACCACGCCCACCAAACTGAACCAGTTATGCGGGTTGCGAATCGGCTCCGCCAAGCGCGGGGCCCTTCCCAAAGTGCCCAGCGGGTCCTGCTGTTCGCCCGTGATCGGATCGGGCTTCGGCCGAACCTGACCATTGTCGTCGACCTCCACTTTCTTCTGCAGATCAGGGCGCCAGCTCGGCAAATCGTTCATGGGGCCGCGAATGCCCAACGTTAAACCACTCCATACCAGCATGATCAGGCCCATAATCGTCGTGGCGATCATGATCCGCAGCGCCTTGCCGCTCGATTCGTGGATGCCCAAGAGGTTCTGTTTCAGGAAGTAAATCGTTACGGAGCAGGCAATGGCGACGGAACCCCAACATTTAATGGCGTCGCGCGTTTCGGGAGGTATCTCGTATCCCAACAACCGCCCGACGGTCTCTAACAGCAGCCCGACAATGTACTGCCCTGCCGAAACACTGCTGATAGGCCCCGTGAGAACGTAATCGAACAGGAGTGCCGAGACCGCGGCCTTCGCCCAGAAGCCGCCCAAGGCTTCCTTCACAATTCGATAGACGCCGCCGCGTACGAACAGCGCGCAGCTTTCGATGTAAACGGCGCGCATCGCATAGCCGAAGAGTAGAACGGCCAAAATGAACCAGGGGGCGGCCTTCCCGATCGCGTTCTCCACGATCGCGCCGATATAGAATGCTGTGCTCGACATATCGCACAGCACGACGGCCGCCGTCCGCCAAAACGAGATGAACGTGAACATCACGCTGCTGACAACGACAACCTGCGCAGCGCGGCCCGCTGTACGACCAGTCACCTGGCCATCCGATTCATTCGATTCCATGAACGCGACCTGGGCGAAAATGCCCTAAGAAACTAATTGGCGCTTGACGCTACCGCGAACGACGCTGCGCTCGCTCGCGGTGCCGCGAGCGAAACGATATTCGATACCCAGCGCGGACCCGCCAGTCCGCAACTTGCGTCGCTCCTTCAGAAGAGCGAAAGTACCTTTCAAATGTGCACGGGCAACGCACCCGGGCCTGCCGACGGGGTTAGCTGACGGGCTAGGGCTTGAAAGTACCCCGACACGCAACGGCGAGTCTGCGCCCCGGCGGCCCAAATGGCCGCGATCGGTTCCCCCGCTTCCAAACATTTCGCCTGGAATTAGGCTACACCGCCTGAGTATAGCCGCTGAAAGCTGCGGCTATCAAGGCATGGAAGTCTTGCCGATCTAATCCAACTAGCCATTTGCGTTTGCTTCCCGCTCGGTTTTTCCTTGCAGGACGCAATTTGCGTTGGCTCGTTGGCTGCCGTTCTTCGCAGCAAGAGCAATGTTCTATTCCGCATGCTCTCGCGGTTCCGACCCTCGTCTGCGGCAGTGAATACCAAATCAAATAGAAAATCTGGATAGCGGATTCTGACCTAGCCGCAAGCTACCAAAGGGGTGCGGGAAAACCCCTGCAGAAAAAACAAGGGTTACGGCATGGCAGCCCCGGATTGGTTGTGCGGCATCCCCCCAGCACAATCGCTCGACAATGGTGCGTCAATCCGTCGCACGGAAACACTCCAGCCGCGTTACTAGAGGGGAAGAACCTTAGCCATTACGATGCCCTGAAGGCACAAGTGAATTCGCCACGAAAAGCACCAATGAATCTGAAGTTTTGTCTGGGCTGACTAATCGAAGGCGGTCATCGTGGTCGAACCACAAAATGTCAATCGAGGGGGATTTCTGGTAGCCATCGAATGGCCGGTATGCCCTTATTGCCTCGCGCGTGATTGGCCGCCGACAACCACTTCAACGACTGTTAAAAATTTTAATGATTTCAAAATCACCTCGTTTGTTGCGGACGACCCTTCAAAAATATGCTGAGTTCATTCTTCTTGGCTTCGAATTCGCGTTTTTTTGGCGATAACCCGCAAAGAGGGTGCAACTGAGCTGCCCCGAAATTGTTAATTCTGACAGCCGATGGAAATTGGCGTTGGCTATTGAAAGTGATCCAAGAATATTATTTGTTGAAGTTCTGACGAAACTGCTGGATGACCACTGGATATCGTCACCTGTTTTGGCAATACTATAAATAACCCCGTTCACTTCCTTTATTTGAAGTGCGCCTCGCGGCGCGCGTCGAAAGAACTAGTTATGTCAGATCCTATGAAAGCCCGGGTCGCGTCACTTAGCCCGCGACAACGTGAAATTGTCCGCCTCACCAGCCTCGGTTGCACGAGCCACGAGATTGCCACCATTCTCGGCATGTCTCGCTGGACGGTGGAAAATCATCAGTTCCAAGCCAAGGAACGCCTTGGCATCAGCAAGGCCGCCCTGCTGACGCGCATCGCCATTAAATACAAGGTCAGTCCTCTTACCGACGAGCTGACCAAGGCGGAACAGCGCAAGCTCGGCAAAAAAGCAGCCAAGTAGTGCCTTCGTTCTTGCGTCGCGTGATCATTCGAACAGCGCTGCTGCACTAGCAGCGCTGTTTTTTTTGCGACGTCGTTCTTTCGGCCCCTGGCACCTTGTACTTCAATCACACAATAGTGAACTTCTCCCGGCGAATTGCCCTGGTGAGACTTGAACTGGTAAGCCATACTCGGAGCGTCATGCGGCATATCTGCTGCCTGACTTCACGCGAGCATGATCAAATTGCCGCGTGAAGCTGGGTTCATCTCATCCAGAGTTCAGTTGGCGCTACCATGCCGTTTCTGTTTCGTTCGCAAGCCGTTCATCAGAAAAACCGCGAAGCCTGGCAGCAAGTCGGGCTCGTTGCCGGGCTTCTTGCCGGTCGGCACTTCGTCGGTGCGAAAGAGCTTCATTACGGTTATTGGATCAACGGGATCGAGCCCGTCGTTCGAAATCTTCCCATCGCTCAAGAACAGTACTGCCAGTTTTTGCTCTCACACATTCCAGTCGAGTGCCACCGTATTCTCGATGTTGGCTGTGGCGCTGGCGGTATGGCTGAGAAACTCGTCGCCCGCGGGCACCAAGTGGATTGCGTAAGCCCGAGCACGTCCCTTAACAATCAGGCTCGAGCGCTGCTCGGCGATCGGGCCCGCGTCTTCGATAGCAAGTACGAAGAGTTCTCCTCGACGGAAACCTACGACGCGATTCTGTTTTGCGAGAGCTTTCAATACATGAAGATGGGCCTCGCCTTCGACAAAATACTCCAGCAATTGCGGCCGAGCGGCCAGCTCATTATCTGCGATTTCTTTCGTCCCGCGGTCGATGACGGCAGCCCCATCAGTGGTGGGCATCACTGGCCGGAATTTCAGATGATCCTCGGTAAATATCCGCTGGAACTAATTGAGGACATCGACATCACCGCCCAAACGGCGCCCACCTTTACGGTCATCGATAGCGCGTTTACCGAAGTGCTCCAGCCGATTTGGAACGAAGTTGATGCGGCTGCATTGGCGACCCATCCGTGGATATTCAAGTTCGTAAATTGGTTCTTCCGCCACAAGCTGGCCAAAGCGCGGCGCAAGTATTTTACGCACGAGCGTAGTGCGGCGAATTTTCAAAAGCACAAAACGTACCGCCTGCTGCGCTATCAGCGAAACTAAACTACTCGTGGCATTTCCACGCCGAGAGCGATTACCAAGAACTCGGCGTTTGAAACTCACATTACCCGCGTGCCTTGTGAGTCACTTCCGTTCGACAAGTGCCATGGCCTGTTCAAAATGTTGCTGCAACTGCAAAAAATCCCGCCGCTTGCCGCCGCGATCGGGATGCAGAATCTTTACCTTCCGCCGATAAGCATTCAGCACATCCTCGACTGTACACGGCAAATGTAGATCGAGCGCTTGCAGGCAACGGGGCGTTTCGCGACGCACCCAATCGGGCAGTTCGATCTTGTAATGGGTAATGACGACCAAAGCCCGTCGCAAAGAACGGAGATAGGCGCGGATATCGAGTACCATGCAGCCGTAGCCGGCGATGAAAATGCCGCAGATCAGCGCGAGATAACCAGCGGTTAGCACGCCATCGACACCGTCCGGCCAATGATAGCTGGAAACCGCTGGCGGCGCCGTCATTGAAAGAGTCCCTTGTGCAAACAACTAGCGCGTATCAGCGAGCGCATGAACTTAGTGATTCTCCATCGCAAACAAATTATCGTATCTTCACGAGTCGGATGCAAACAAGTTGCCGCCCAACCGCGCCCATTCAAATCCCCGCCGAATATTTCAAGCGACCGCATTCAACAAGGTCGTCATCTGCTGGACATGCTGGCGGTTGGAGTAGCTGAGCGCGGCCATCGCACTTTGCGATAAGATCCGGGATTGTATGAAGTTCGCCGTTTCGGCGGCAAAATCGGTGTCTTCGATCTGGCTCAGGGCCTCGGTCGTGATGGCGGTTTGGTCCTGGTACAACTGCTCGAACGTATCGAGTTGGGTGCGCTCGTAGGTCGCAAGCGAGGCACGGTCCGCGGCCACGCTATTCGATTGAGCATCAATGCGTTCCCTGGCAGACTCAGCGAAAAAGTCGGTTCCGTCGCCATTACGCAGCCGTCCGGCTCCCTTGACGCCGGTATATTGCGCGACTCGCTTGATCGCGTCGGCCGCCTGATTAATTTCACTTTCGATGGCTGCCCGCTCGTCGGCCGAAATGAAAGTATCGGGCACAGCGGTCAAGCGGCTCTGCAGATCCGCAAGAGCGTTTTGAATTGCTCCCAGTCCCGATTGCTGTTGATTAACGTTGAGCCGGTCCGCGGAAATACCGTGCAGTCTCGCTTTCAGATCAGTTAAGTCGCGCCGCAGTTCTTCGGCGGCAATAAAACCGGCCGGGTCATCCTTGGGGTGGTTAATTCGCTTGCCGGTCGACAGCCGTTCGACCGACGTCTGCAGCCGTTCGTTACTGCGCTGGTAGTTGCGCAACAACTGTTGGTCGATGCCACGCGTGCCGACGGAAATCGAATTCATGGTGATTCCATGGCTCCGCGAGCAAACGTCCCGTGCCATGGCCACTGCTCGGAGTGGCCATGCCTGCGTTACGACCGCCTGCCCACGCCAAGCCGTGGGCATCAGGGCCAATCAATTATTGAATTTGGGTGGTACGCCCTGAGTCCGCGAAGGGCGTGGTGAATCGGCAATCGTCGCCGATTCCACGCCGATCGCAAAGCCTCTGGGCGTGCCACCCATTGCGTAGTGTGAATCATTGATCGGCCCCGCCCGAGGGATAGCTCGCCTCTACGTAGGTCCATTCACAGCCCGGTCGTCAGTAATTCTCGATTCGGTCCAATCACGATCAAGGGGCAGCCAAAATAGGGACCAGAGCGTCACTCCCAGCGTCGCCGTTCCGATTGCAACGGATGCAGAAATTATACCGACTCGACGCGCAGCGGCACGCTAGCACTTGCCGAGAATATGAGCATTCACCATCTCAGGCAACACGATGAGGCAACCTCATGGGTTTGGTTCGGCATGAAAGCTCATCTTGCGTGCCGACTGAATCGTGCCGCTAGAGGCAACCGACGTCTTCTCCGCCGCCATTTTAGCCAGCGCTTCATCGAGCAAGTCTTCGAGCAGCACTTCTGCGCCGTGGGGAGAAAGATGGTTATCGTCGAAATAGAACGACTTGCCGCCATCGCCAATTCTTGAATAGCCAGTGTGATCGAAACAATACGGAACGGGATCCAAATAGGTGAAGCCGTTCCTTAATTGTGAAAATGACTTGAGTACGTTCGCCTGCCGGTCGAGGTGCTGCTGCAACGTCACACCTTTTGGCACCCCTTGTTCGTCGAGCGCGGCGTAGAACAAACGTTTGGGCGGATTTCCGCGCTGCAACGGCACCTGGCCCAAAATCCAAATATGTGCGCCACGCTCCTCAAGCGGTCCAATCGTGCGCTTCAAGGCCCGCACAAATGCTTCTCGCGATTCGGCGGGCGTCCTGGCTTTCGATTCGCCATCGACAATCAGGCTGTCCATCGTGCCATCGAGCCGACCATTAATATTCACGGCCCACCGCGACGCCAAGATGACGTTTTTCACCGGATGATCACAAAGGTATTGGAATACATCTTGGTTCCATTCCCGCTTGGTCATGCCTTTGACGCCTTCCGCCGGCCGCCACACCCCGAGCAAGGGCACCATTCCCGATTGCGCGGCAATCACGCCCGTCAAGTGATGTTTTTCGGCAAGCCGATCCACCAGCGGCGCGACCGCAACGGCGTGGCTATCTCCCCACAAAACGAAGTTCAATTCGCGATTGGGAACGCCTTTCTCTCCCAACCGCGGCAATTCGCCGCGTTGCACCTGTTCGGGCAATGTAAGATAGCCGTCCGGTACTTCGCTGCCATCGATAATACTCAAGACTTCCTGGGGAAATCGCGAACGGCAACCATTTGATGAAATGATGAACGCGGCAAACCCGACCACGACGAGCGCCGTAGCTCCGGCCGAAAGGAAGGGCCACCAAGCCGGTGCCTGAATGCCTTTCCGTCTGAGCGGTATTTCTATGAAACGCCACGAAACGTACGACACCGCGAAACTCACCGATATAGCCGCCAGACGCATCACCACGCTAAGATCGGGGCCGTTCCAATACCGCAGCAGCGCCAGAATCGGCCAGTGCCACAAATACAATGAATAGGAAAGCAGGCCGATCAACACAACTGGTTTCATGGCCAACAAGCGGCCAATGGAAGTAAGTCGAGTCGAGTTCGTGTAGATCAACATCGCCGCAGCACCACAAGGCGCAAGTGCCGCTAGACCCGGGCAAGGTGTATTCGGACTGTAAAACCAGCCGACGGCGAGGAGAGTGATCGCGGCCAGCCAACTCAGCAATTCCAACAGCCGGTCCGTGCAGCGCGTCGGCGCCGGTGCAAAACAAATCATCCCTCCTAAAAGCAGCTCCCAGGCCCGTGTCGGCATGAGGTAATACGTGGCGACCGGGTATCGATCAACGCCCCACTGGCTAAGCGCTAATGAGGCGCTCGTGAGGGCAAGCAGACCGGCAAATTTCCACCACCGCGGAAATCGACGCATGGCAATTAAGAACAGTGGATAGCCCAAGTAGAACTGTTCTTCGATGGCCAACGACCAGGTATGCATGAGCGGCTTCATGTCGATGAGGCCGTCGAAGTAATCGGTATGCTTCCAAAAATAGAAATTCGAAAGCATGAGTTGCTGGGCGATTGCCGACTTGGCAAGGTTTGCGTAGTCGGTCGGAAGCAATATGAAACTCCCCGCAATCAGCACGGCAATGACCATGACCGTCGCGGCGGGAATGATCCGCCGAACGCGCCGTTCCCAGAAATTCCCGATGCGGAAAGTATTGGCCTGTTGTTCTTTGAGTATTAGGCCTGTGATCAAAAACCCCGAGATCACAAAGAAGACATCGACGCCGACGAAACCACCGGAGAATCCGAGTTGCGCATGGAACAGCACGACCAGGAGCACCGCCACGGCGCGCAGTCCATCGACGTCGGCACGGTACTTGAACTCGATCATTCCAACTTATTCGACAAAATGCGAATTACCGACAGATCTCCTGCAATCCCCATCGCATGGCCATTTCTTGCGTGAGGAGGAGAAATCAGCGTCTCTCTGAAGTCTAGTACATGGAGATTCTCTTAGCTGCCTCACCGATCGCAGATATTCGATCGCCCGCCGCATGCAGCTTGAAGAACCCAAATTGTCGTACTGGATTGAACCCCGTGACGACCAATTTAGGTTGGAGTAAGAGAAAATAAAAGTTTCCCAGAGTGGGGATGCGTACCCCCCGCTCACATCGGCCCTATCCCAATGGAACCGCAGGGGAACGACGTCGTTCGTCTATCCTCATAAATAGTACCAGTCGCCGGACCAACGTCGCTCGACGAGTGAAGCGTGAACATCCACCATGCGGGCACTGCCGTTGGCAAAGCTCGCCCCGTTGAGTCACTTCTTGTCGGTCGAAGGGGGCGCCGTGAACGCATTGATATTCTTGCTCCACGGCACCATGGAAATAATGCTGGGGGTGTCGGCTGGTGGTGCGTCTGTCGGCTGGCCATGCGGTTGCGTGGCGGCGACAGGTTTTTCGCCCGCGTTCGTCGCAGATTCATTGACCGCAAAAACAACTCGAAATCCGGTCGACTCCTCGCCCTTGGTAGGGCCATGAGCACGCCATGTAATACGGACAACGTTGATGTTCGCGGTAGCGATGCTGCAACCACGTAACACGAAGTCGCCCCGCCGGTCGCTATCCTGGCACCACTCGCCCGCGTTGCCGATCATGTGCATGAGGCCCAGCCGGTTGGCCCCGGCCGCGAGTTGTTCGACAGGCACCGGTCCACCCTCTCCACGTTCGAGATGTTCTCCCGTGAAAATTCGGCAACGATCGCGCCCCGGTTCCGCGTCGCCCCACGGTTGCGGAAAGCCTTTGTCATCGGGACCGCGCACTCCCACTCAATTTCCATCGGCAATCGAGCGCCGAGCCACGTGCAAAAAAAGGAAAATGACTCCCGCCCCCTTAAATTCAATCTTATGCAGCAGCGCCGAATCGTTCGCTAGATCGTCGCAAAAGGAGCGACGTGTTGTGACCGCCGAAACCCAATGAGTTGGACATGGCGATGCGAACCGTTCGCTCCTCGGCTTGATTGGCGACGTGTCGGAGCCGACAGTCAGGATCCGGATGTTCGAGATTGATCGTCGGCGGTATCGCGCCGTAACACATTGCTGTGAGGCAGGCCAGCATCTCGACCGCTGCTGCAGCTCCTAATAAATGCCCGGTCATACTTTTCGTGGAACTGACGGGAATCCGATCGCAGTAGCTCCCAAAAACAGCGTTTAAGGCGCGAGCTTCACAGACATCGCCGACCGGCGTTCCGGTGGCGTGCGCGTTGACGTAATCGACTTCATCCGGGTTTACTTGGGCAGTTGCCAGCGCCTGCCGCATCGCGGCAATGCAGTAGGTCGGGTCGGGGCTGGGAATCACCAGATGGTATCCATCGCTAGTCGTACCGACTGCAGCGAGTTCCGCGTAGCCGTCTTTCCCGCGAGCGCGGGCCAGGTCGGATCGCTCCAGCACGAAGAGGGCGCCGCCCTCGGCCAAGACCATGCCATCGCGATCACGATCGAACGGACGGAGCGCAGCCGCCGGCGCATCATTGCGACGAGAAAGCGCGCGGAGATTCCCAAAGCTAGCGAGGGAATACGGAGTGACTCCCATATCACAAGCGCCAGCGAGACAGATATCCACCAGTCCCATCCCGATCCACTCCTGGGCCTGTGCCAAGGCATGGTTTCCGCTGGCACAGGCCGCGGCAATCGACATGGTAGGTCCACGAAGCTGGAGGGCATTTCGGACAAAGGAGGAAGTGGACGGTCTCGATTGGGAGAGGTCGTGAATCAGCGCGCCCCCTCGACGATAATCGGTGTCCCAATGCGACATCGCTTCGGCAGCGACGCCTAAGACCAGACCCACTTTCAAATTGCGGTGTTTACCCCACAACCCGGCATCCTGGAGCGATTGCCAACCGCACCAGATCGCGCATTGGTCAAGCGGGAAACCGTGTCGGTAACTAGAAGAGTCCAGTTCGGACGGACATTCCGGCATGGTCAATTGCCCAGCGATTTGGCACGGATGCTCGCTGGCATCGAAACCCGTTACCGGTCGAATCGCGCTCTTGCCGGCGAGTAAGCTGGCGGAGATCTCCGCGAAGTTGCGACCCAGGGCGGAAATCGCGCCCACGCCGGTAATAACAATCGAATGCTCGGCTAGCATGCGTATATCTCCGGGGAAGAAAATAGCTCCACGTGAATTTGAATCCCGCTGGTGGATGAACTGGACCACGAAGTTTTGCCGTCCGAGGTGTTAGCAGCAATCTCGGCTAAGCTGAGGGATGGCGGATCGTTCTCGGTCAAATCAGTTGAATCTGGTTTCCACTGGATATGGATTCGACCGCGGGAATGCGGCGATATGTTGCACTCGAGGGCGAGCGCCGTTGCCGCACATACCGAATGAGAAATCGGCTGACCTGCGAAATCAATCGCCAAATCGGGCGACCAACCGCTGAACAACACCCAAACTCCCGGCCAATGGTGTTGTCGAAGGATGGAAGCCGCGGCCAGAAGCGCTTCGACTTCGCCATTGTCGCCGCTTCCCGCGCCAATACACGGACCGTGGCTGTGCAGCGCCAAACTAACCGTTCCGGCCACCGCGTGGGCAGTACAGTGAGGGATGACTTGTACGGAGACACCCCATGGTCCTTCGCTACGATATTTGTCCATCACCGCCGCGAAGGCGCTCCTTCCTAAGTTTCGCGAGGCCGACACGACAGCCCATTTGCCAAAGTCCGAATCGGTCGTGGCCAATTGTCCCATCGCGGTGGACATCGCGGCCAGGGCCGATAGGGTTTGATCATCGCTATGCCGAAGAAGTTGCGGTGAAAGAGCGGTGCGAAAACCGGGAAGCGATTTTTTGCGAATCGCCGCTAGTTCGGGCCCCGTCAAATGGGCCGAACCGTACGCGATGATCGACAAGTTGAAAGTCGATTCGAATAATCGCCCTGATTGTTGAGTTAACACTGCCGATTGCATGAGGAACCTCCTTGTGCCCAATGCCGGAAATCGATGCCACGCGCGGGTCTCCACGCCTTACAACGGTTCTGACTAACCGGGTGGCTGAATGCTTCAAGGCAGCCAAACGTCACTGACGCGAAACTGGCCTCGCTGCGAGACTTATTCGCTTCAATTGCAATTCTACGGGATGACCATCTTCGGTCGTCTGCTGCCGAATCAATCGATTTGCAGCGTCGAACCACAGATCAACCGTCATGTCTCCTGTCAGGTGATAATGCGTGCATTGGATTTTGTTTCCAGCGGCCGTGATGAGCTCCGGAACGATGCCTTCGATCCGCACCGAATGCAGGGAGCCTTGGTCTGCATCCAGAAGTGTGAGGGGATCGCCTTTTTGCCCTTGGGGAGCATGCCAGTAGCTTGTGGTCATTGAAATGGGGCCAGCGGCGCGGGGCCGCCGATCGTTTGCTTCAATCACCGAGCCCTGCGAACTTGCGCGGGCGCGTACTTCAAGTTGCTTGCCGTTGTCAACGGCACGGTTTTCGACCCAGAGCAGCAGATTCCCGCTCCAAGTTTCTCGGCCATGAAATTCATATTGATAGAAGTAGATAATGTAATTGAGATTCACTGCAGCGTCTGTGCTCGCGATGGTCTGCCCGTTTTCCGTTTCTGAGATAGTTGTCGCAGAAGTGCCGGCCGGCTTGCCGTTGATAAGAATCTCAAATTCGCGTGTCTCCTGTTTACGCGCATTCGTCGATTGACCGAATGCCGTCGGACATAGTGCAACAATGAACGCGATCAACATTAGTAGTATTACTGCTGATGTGTTGGCGTTCTTCGCGCTTACGATCATCCCAACTTCCTCTGTGTGTTGCAGGCACCAATCCAATTGGCATTGTCTCTTCAAGTAGAAACCGTTAAACGACTCTCCTGCGAATGAATTCTTTCTTCCCATCATTCAGACAAGGAGATTACCTGTGACACAACGCCAACAGATTCGTGAAAAACTGCAGCACATTTTCGAAGAAGAAACCGATATGACCTTGGGAGAATTTCGCGACGACATGTCTTTGGCCCAAGACTTCAAGCTGGACTCGGTGGATTACATGAGTCTCATTATGCGTGTCGAAGAGCATTTTCATATCCGGTTGAGCAATCAAGAACTCGGCGGCGTCGCCACGGTCGGATCACTGGTGGATTTGGTGGAGGGGAAAGTCGCTGAGGGAACACCGCAAACCGTGCGCCATGCAGCTTAAACAAAAAAATAGTTGCTTATCATTCAAGCGGTATGAAGGATGTTCGAGGTAAGAGCGACCGTAAGTTCAATTGCCAGAGCGATTAAGCAATGCCGTCGGTTCAATGCAACGATAGCAGTGCATGCTGAGGCCTCGATTCCCAATCAAATCCTGATTTCGTGCAACGCTTCAAACGACGGGTATGCGGCTACAAAAAAGTTGCAAAGTATTCAAGTTTGCCACATTGAAGCCTGTAGCGACTTGCTCGCCTCAAGCAGCTTGAGAGTCGATGTCCGCCGACCTCGGTAGGGGAATGATATCGAGCAGTTCACCAAACGTATTGACCAAACCGTCGATGTCCTCAGCCCGATGGTTGGAATTGACTTGAATGCGGAGGACACCGGCGTGATATCGCACCGCTGGAAAGGTTACCGATTGGACGTAGTAACCTCGGTCGAAGAGGAACTTACCCGCCAGGAAGGTTGCCTCTTCGTCGCCGACAAGGATAGAAATGATCGGCGAGCGGCCGCCTTGGATCACCAAATCGTGGCGACTCAGTCCGGCAACCATTCGAGCAATATTGCAATCGAGTTGCGATCGAAGTGAATCGTATTCACCCGATGTCAGTATATCGATCACGGTGGAAACTGCCTCCAAATAGGGCGGCGGCACGGGACCGCCAAAGATAAATGTGTTCGACCGCATTTTCAGCAATCGCTGCATCTCACTCGAGCATGCGATAAACGCTCCGAAAACGGAACACGCTTTCGAGAGGCAACCGACGACAATCACATTCTCGTAATCGCCCAGTGATTCCTTGACCGTTCCACGTCCTTGTTCGCCGAGCACGGCTGTGGCGTGCGCATCATCGACGTACAAAACTGCGTTGTGTTGTCTAGCCACCAGGTCCAATTCCGGCATCGCGGCGATCGCCCCGCTCATACTATAGACGCCGTCAATCGCCACGACCGCATGACGGTATGGCTTGGAATCGCACAAGACTCTCTGGAGCGAACTGGCGTCATTGTGAGCGAAGGTGACGATTCGGACGCCATTCGCCGATGCCAGCTTTGCGCCTTCGACGATGGAGTTGTGCGCAAATTCATCCACGACGAGCAGGTCTTGCGGCTCGACCAGCGCAGGCAAAGCGCCGAGATTTGCTAGCGTGACCGAAGGGTAGATCAGTGCGGACTCGGTCCCTATCCAGCGGGCGATTTTCGCTTCTAACTCATATTCGGGCTGGCAACTGGCAAAGGCCCGGGAGGCGCCGAATTGGGTTCCCCACTTTTCCGCTCCTGCCGCCAAAGCCTTTTTGACTCGCGGATGCTGGTCGAGGCCGAGAAAGCTGTCGAATCCGAAATTGACAAGATCGTGTCCAGCTACTCGTAGCTCGCGCGCGGGACCTACCTCTGAGACGACTAGCTCCTTAAGATGCACACCGGCGTACCGCTGACTCGCGTAATCGCAGAACTTCACGATTTTGCTGCGCCTAAGACCTTGAGCCAGTTGTTCCATTGGCTGCGTAGCTGAATCCATCATGCTTGTCTTTCCTCAGGAGTAATTTATGGGTTTATTAGGGGCCGTAGTTTCGCGCAGACCTTACAACATGGTGTTGGGTGCCACAAGGCAAATCGCAGCTACCCCCGGCAAAATGACCCCTCCTATACTTGCTAGCATTGTCGAACGAATGCATTTCTCGCCTATAGGAACAGGCTGTTAGAGTTAGAAAATAAATCGATTTGGGCGAGCGATGCGGAGGCGATTCTAGACACCTGAAAACGCGCCCCCCGGCGATTACCCGTGACTTATACTTTCATTATCTTCGACCGCTATGCAAGTGCCGATGTATTGAAGGGCAACTTCGGTTTCGACAACTCGGCGTTCTATCCGGAATTAGAAAAGCGGGGCTTTGTGGTCGTCTTGGTACCGCATCCCTCCCTACGTATTTTCGGCCGATGGCTCTCCTATGTCGGAATGGAATCGCACGACCCGCTCGGAGCAGCAACTGGATAACGAGCCCGGCGACGATCAGCGTTCGCGTCCTCAGCAGATCGCAAAACGCATGGGCATATTAAATGCCGTCCATATTCCCGATGACGACATTCGTGCTCATTTCCCACAGCCCCTACTTCCCGTTAATACGTTCCGATTTCTATTCAAAGACTACTTTTCCGCCCCCATTGAACCATTGCCAGACCGCGTTTTCTACTGGCAGCAGGCAGCCGCCGCCGGCGCTCCCGTCGTTGGTACTGCTCTTGTTGAAGTTGGCAACGGCTCGACCAACAATTGAGAGCACGGTCCAGGTTACCTCATCCTCTGCCGCGCAGCATAACCGGTTGGTGCTGCCTTCCTCGACCGTCTTCGACGAAGGAAAATGACTTGCGCTCGCTGATCCGCGTGTATTGCAAACTGAGCCGCCGCCGCAGCGATTGATCAAGCTACGAATCGAACCGCCGCTTCAACACTACTTCGTTCCGCTTGCGGGGGCGGAACTCAGTACATCAAAGATCTTCCCCCATGGCACCGAGGAAATAATGCTGGGGGGGTCGGCTGATGGTGCGTCTGTCGGCTGGCCATGCGGTTGCGTGGCGGCGACAGGTTTTTCGCCCGACTTCGTCGCAGGTTGATTGACCGCAAAAGCAACTCGAAATCCGGTCGATTCCTCGCCCTTGGTGGGGCCATGAGCACGCCAGGTAATACGGACAATGTTGATGTTCGCGGTAGCGATGCTGCAACCACGTAACACGAAGTCGCCCCGCCGGTCGCTATCCTGACACCACTCGCCCGCGTTGCCGATCATGTGCATGAGGCCCAGCCGGTTGGCCCCGGCCGCGAGTTGTTCGACGGGCACAGGGCCGCCTTCGCCACGTTCGAGATGTTCTCCGGTGAAAATTCGGCAACGATCGCGCCCCGGTTCCGCGTCGCCCCACGGTTGCGGAAAGCCTTTGTCGTCGAGGCCGCGTGCCGCGCACTCCCACTCGATTTCCGTCGGCAACTGACCGCCAATCCACGCGCAAAATGCCTGGGCTTCTTCTACCGATACATTGGTCACAGGGAGATGATTCTTGATGGGGTCAACTTTTTGCGGGCCCGCCCACTTGCGCGAAGCCGTTTGCCAACGCGTTCCGGCTTTCGCCTCGCCCGCCGCTTGAAAGAACTTCTCGTATTGGGCGTTCGTCGTCTCGTATAGGGCGAGGTAATACGGCTGCTCGATCCGCACCGTACGTTGATTGAGTTCCGCGTTGCGGCGTTTGTCGCTGGGAGCTCCGAACTTGTAGTTCCCGGGCTTCACGAGGACAAGCTCCAACGGTTCGGAATCTCCCAACCGCGCTGCTAATACGCGCGTCGGTAGTTGCGTCTCCTCATCAACGGGGAAGCCGGGCTTGGCAATCAGCGAATCGGGCAGCCGTGGCTTTTCGCGCTCAAGTTCGATCGTCACTTTGTTGCCGAGCTTCTTGAGGTCATCGGCCGAGAGCGTTTTCGACACCGGCGTATACTTGGCTAACGCGGCCTCTACTCTCAGTGGCTTGCCTTCTTCGAGTTTCTGCGTGAATGATCCGTTTGTTGGCGATTGCTTCTTACCGCCAACCGTCAACTCAGCATTCGCGGGATTCACTTGAATGACGACATCGAGATACTTCTTGACGGAGTCCAACTTCACACTAAATTTGTTGTTCGTCGCCGAAACATCGAACTCGCGCGTCAGCGGCTCGAACCCAGGCTTCTTGAACGTAAAGGCATGATGCCCGGGCGGAAGCTCGTACTTGCGATCGGCAGTTGTGGCAACAGGAACCGCACCCGTGAAAACTTCCAAGTCTTTGGCGTCAGGCTGCACGTCAAACTGAATCGCGACGAGCGTGGGTTTCGGCGGTTCGACACGTGCGGGCGGTTCCACTTTCGCGGGCGGTTCTGCCTTCGCTGGAACTTCGGCTGTTTTCGCCGCCGGCTCGGCTTTGGCGGGCGCTTTCGCTTGCGGCTCCGGCACCTTGCCGCCGAAGGGGTTACCGAAGCTCAGCCACGCGAAACCGGCAATCATCAAACCGCACAACGGGTAAAGAATATAGGGGCGGCCAAGTTGCTGATTGAACCAATCCTTGCTGAACCGTGGCGGTGCCGGTTTGTTGGTCGCACTTGCCGATTTGCCGCCGCGACCCGCCGCCTTCCCCGTCGCGGCATACTGCGACTGCGGTGCGTCGCCCATCAGCACGGCCGGGCTCGGACCATGTGGCGACATCGGCTGCGGCGCCGCAAGCGTTCTCACGGTCGTCGGACCGTGTGGGCGTTGGCCACCCTCGGCTGCCGCTTCGTCAACGCCTTCCACCGGCACCGCGATCAATGGTTTGTCGGCCAGCGCGCTAAGCACTTCCTGGGCCGACTGCGGCCGATCGGCCACGCGCTTCTTCAACATGCGATCGAGCACGTTCGCCAAATCGTCTGGAAGATTCTTGACGAGTTTCTTCGCCGGCTGCAATTCCTCCGGAGAGCTATGCCAGCGCAGCCAAGCAAGGTCGGCATCAATCGCCCCCTTGCCCGTGCCCGGAAATAGACTTTCAAACTGCGGGCCCTTCAACAACTCAAGTGCCGTGAACCCAAGACAATACAAATCGAGTGGCGGTCCAAACTCGCCGAACTCCGATTTGATCAACTCCGGCGCCAAATATTTCTTGCTACCCTTCGGCACCCGCAGCTCGCCGCCCGCCGCCGTTTGCTCGAATTCGCTCAGCTTCACACGGCCAGCATCATTGATCAGCAAATTCGTCGGCCGCACGGTGCCATGCACTTTCTGCTTCTCGTGCAGGAATGCCAGGGCGTCGAGTGTTTGCCGAAGGACGCTGCGGACCAGGTCCGGATCACTCGGCCCCGCCGCGATGATCGAGGCCAGCGTGCCTTTCATCAACTCCATGACGATCCAGCCGCGGTCTGGGTCGACCGAGTAAACTCGCAGCACGTTATCGTGTTCGAATTGGGCCAAGAATTGGGCTTCACGCAAGAACTGTTCGCGCTGTCGCGCGTCGCGGCGGCTACTCTCATCCAACTCCTTAATCGCCACCTCGCGGCCCAGCGACAGGTCGTAACTGCGATACACCACCGTGTTAGCACCGCGGCCCAACTCTTCGAATAATTCGTACGCGGGGTGTTGGTTCATATTGCCGACCTAAAACTCGATGATTGCAGGGAATGCGACCAAGAAACGAAACCGCACTCGGCGAACGGCCAGATGCCTTTGTAGCATAATACGAAACTCGCCAGCAGTTGTTACAATAGGCGACGCAAGATAAATAGTTTCGCTCCGGTGGCACGCCCTGAGTCGGCAAAGGGCGTGGATGTATCCGGATGTCCGCAGCGAACAACTTCATGCCGGCACGGACAGGAATGTCCGTTCTACAGGACGACCATAGGACAATCATGGAAACCAAGGACATTTACTCCGAAACCGTGCGCCACTTCCTTGCGCCCGTACTGCCGCTGCTCGATGACCCCAGCGTGACGGAGATTCTCATCAACGGGCACCGCACGGTTTTTTTCGAACGCGACGGCAAATTAAACCGTGCCGAATTCCAGTTTCCCACCCCTGCCCTGCTGATGGCTGCTGCCCGCAATATCGCCGAGTACACCGGCCGGTCGATCGACGACGACAACCATAGCATGGACGCCCGCCTGCCCGATGGTTCGCGCGTCCACGTCATTGTGCCGCCCAGTGCCCGCAACGGCGTCTGTATTTCGATCCGCAAATTCAAGAAATCCACCTTCAATTTGGGCTCTCTGGTGCAATCCGGCAGCATGAGCGACGAAGCCCGCGAGTTTCTCAGTCTCTGCGTGCTGCTGCACAAGAATATGGTGATCGCCGGCGGCACGGGCAGCGGCAAAACGTCGCTGCTCAACGCCCTTTCGGCAGAGATTCCGGAAAACGAGCGGATCGTCGTGATCGAGGATAGTTCGGAACTGCAGCTCAGTCAGCCGCACACCGTGTATTTGGAGGCCCAACCGGCCAAGCCCGATGGCACGGGCCGCGTGACGATCCGCGATCTTTTCGTCGATTCACTCCGCATGCGGCCGGACCGGATCGTGGTGGGCGAAATCCGGCGCGGCGAAGCACTCGACCTCGTCCAATCCATGATTTCCGGCCACGCCGGCTCGCTCACGACCGTTCATGCCACGACCGCCAACGACGCAGCTATCCGCCTGGAAACGCTGAGCCTGATGAGCGACGTGGCCTTGCCCGTGCATGTGGCCCGCATGCAGGTGGCCTCGGCAATTCAGGTCATCGTCCAAATCAGCCGATTTCTGGACGGATCACGAAAAATCCGCGCACTGACCGAGTGCTTGGGGTTAGACGATAAAGGCAATTACCGCTTTCAAGATCTTTATCGCTTCGAAGCAGCCGGCTTGAATGAAGCGGGCCGCCTGCTTGGCGAACTACGCCCGACCGGCGCGATTCCCACCTTTGCCGAGGAAGTCGCTCAAATGGGCTTCCAAGATCGCGTCAAACTGACGCACAAACTCTTCAATTCCGCCGCTTCCACGTAGCGACAGGGTGGCTGCGGTCGAGCGCAGCGAGCCCCCAGCAGCGCCATGATCTGGGGGCTCACCTTCGGCTCGACCCCAGCCACCCGCTCGACCCCAGCCACCCGCGGCCTTTCCCAAGAATTTCTTTATCCGGTCTGTAACGCCGGTCCAAACGGCCGTAGGAGACATTGTTCGCAGGAAACAACAACCTGCTCAAAACAAAAACAAGTTCCCCAACTTTCTTAAAGGAGTCACTACGATGACCACGAAATTGACCAACGCCGTCCGCAAGTTCCACAGCAACGAAGAAGGCCTCGAAGCACTGCAAGTAGTAATGATTATCGCCATCGCCGGCATGATCATGGTCGCCGCCTCGACCGTCGGTAGCCAAGCGGTCAAGTGGATGGGCGAAAAGTGGAATGCCTTGAAAGGCCAGACGATTTCGCTCTAAACCAGTACAGCACCTCGCAAGTCAGGTGGTCGGGCAACAAAATGTCGCGGCCGCCTGGCTTCTTTTTTTGTCTAAATCGATTGCATTAGCTAGATTTAACCCGCTGGCAATGATCTTCTAGTTTCTGCCCCACGCAAAACCACGAGAGCGACGCCTTTTTCGACCGGTGAGACCATGGCTTCGGCACAAACCATAATGGAAAATTCAGCGGCCACAACGCGGCTTCGCGAAACACTCCGCCAAAATCGCTGGCTGGCGGCAGCTGTGTTTCCCTTGATTTTTGGCCCGCTTTGGATTCTTGCCCAATCGATTCGCCACGGACAGCTCAGCACGTTCGCCGGCTTCATTCTCATTGCAGCTCTCGTTACCGGGGCCGTTACCGATGTCAAGTATCGCCGAATTTATAACTGGACCACCTACACAGCCTTCTTGTGGGCGATCGCCATCAACGTGGTCGCAATCTCTTCCTCTTTCGAAGCAACGCCTGTATTTGATTTTGAAGCGGCCGCCGTTCTCGACCCAGCCTGGCTCGGCGGCATCGGTATCTCGCAATGCCTTGCCGGCGCCGCGATTTGCTTCGCAATTACACTGGTCGGTTACGACCTTTCCGGCGGCGGAGCGGGCGATGTCAAAATCGCGGCCGTCATCGGTGCGCTGCTGGGTGTCCACCAAGGTTTTTACGCCGTCATTTACAGTTACATCATCGCGGCAGTCGCCATCGTCTGCTGGGCCATGTGGAAGCACGGCCCCTTCGGCCTGCTGAAGGCGATGAGTCGAACGTTGGGCGCGAAGCTGGGCCCGTTGTGGCCATTCGCGCCATCGGATGCCGATGCCCAGATTTTGCTCACGCCCGTTCCACTCGGCCCATTCTTCGCCATCGGCACGATGCTCGTCGCCCTGGAGGTCATCCCCACATGACCGCGATTCGCACCAACGGCCGTTTGAGATCGCGTCCTCGCGGCGGCATGGCTACCTTGGAAGTCGTCATGACGATCGCCGTGATGCTGCCGGTTGCCGGCGCACTGCTGTTCACGGGAATCAAAATCTGCGCAGCCCTGTACCAAACCATCGGCACCCTAGTTTCCTGGCCCTTTCTGTAATCGCTAAGTAGGTCAGGCTTTAGCCTGACAAGATAAGGATAAGTAGGTCAGGCTTTAGCCTGACAACAAATGCGACCGATTCAAGCTCGAAAGCCCGACGCACAACCTCGATCATTCCGCCAGTCCACATAGTATGGAACGCCATCATCCCAAAAGCCGTCTGCCGCATCTTCCCGGCCCGCCCACATTGCGGCGGCTGCTCGTGGAAGAAGACGGCGCGGCCTACACGCTGTCGTACGTCATGGTCATTCCCATGTACGCGATCCTCATGTGCTTGATGATCGAGACCGTGCTGATGCTCACCGCGAAACTCGGCACGGTGTATTCCGCCTTTGCCGCGGCCCGCACCGCCTCGGTTTGGTCCTCGGCAACAACCTGGGAGAAGACCATGCAAAAGGCGAAATCGGCCGCGATGAAAACAATGGTTCCCTTCGCCAGCGGCACGCAGGGCGGTTTATTGCAGGCCGCCTCGGTCGATGCCATCGCCTATGCCGGCGCTTATCATGCGTACGCGAAACGCCCCATTTCGGACAAGTACTTGATGTCAAAATACGGCTACGCCAAGAAACACGTGAAGGTCGAAATCGCCGGGCCGCCAACTTCGTGGGACGCCGACATCACGGCCAAAGTAACCTACGACTTCCCGTTCAATGTGCCGGGAATAGGTCGCCTGCTGGGCCGCCGCGGCTTTGACGGCCGTTACTATTTCTCCATCACCACCGAAGCAACTGTGCCGAATGAAGGCCCGCAGGATAATCGCAAGACGATCGGAATCGGCTATGGAACGCTCGAATAACAACGTGGCACAAGTCGTTTGGCTGCCGCGCGGTCGTCATTCCGCTGCGCGCGGCGGCAAGATTACGCTCGTCACGATCTTCGCGATCCTCGGCCTGATCGTCATGGCAGGCTTCGTCGGCAATGCGGGCCACGTGGTGACGGTAAAGATAGCGACACAAAACGCGGCCGACGCGATCGCCTTTTCGAGCGCCCAATGGATGGCCCGCGGCATGAATGCCGTCACCGCCACAAATCACTTGCTTGGTGAAGCGACCGGTTTGGTCGTGGTGTTGGAAGCAATCGGTGGCCCCGAAGCCGACCAGAACATGGAGGATTACCCGGCCCAGCCAAAAACGCTCGACACGGTCAACCGCAGCCTGGCATCCACGGCGCCGATGAATGGCTTGCCCGTGTATGGCGTCACCGCGTTGCGGCCGCTCGACCAGAAGTTTGTCGATTTCGTCGTCAAGCAACTGGTTTCCCCCGAAGGCGACCGGGCCAAATTCAAGGCCTTTGCAACAATTTACGACTCGAAGTTTGTACTGAAGAAGAGCACATCCGAATATCTCATGGCCAAGTCCGTCGCGAACATCGGGTTCTTCGTGCCGCCGCCCTGGGGCTACATTTCGGCGGCCGTCGCGTATGGCGTGCATATCTACTCAAACGTGAAACTGGCCAAGATCGGCGTCGAGTACGTCATTCTGGAAGGACTGCAAATCCTCGCCGTGAATCCTGTCGTGAAGAACTTCAAGGTGACGCTCATCGAAGGCCAGTTGATCCCCGCCCTCGCGGCCCACGGCGATTTTGTCGCCGGCCGCATGAGCAAAAGCGCCAAGCAAAAGCCGGACGCCGGCGAAGGCATCGTGAATGGCGCGGTCGGCGATGCACTGCGGCATTTGGGCGACGTGTATCATGTCGAGGCCGCGCTCTACCCCGGTGCCACCAACTTTCGCCTGCCGATCGAAGCCGAACCGGCCCCATCCATGCGCGGCACTCAAACGGACGAACCCGAGTGGGGCAGCGATGAACTGCCCACGGTGAAGGCCGAGGATGTGCTCGGCGATTTCCAGGATGACATCAACGACAACAAGAAAAAGATCCGCCGGCGTATCCAGGAACTTGAAGCGAGTATCCAAATGCTCGGCGAGCTCGAGGCCAAGATCGATAAGCTGCTGGCCGATGCCAAGGACATGAAGGCCGACGAGCGCCAGAAGTACCAGGATGAAAAGCAGGAAATCAGCCGTTCGCGTACGGAAAAACAGCAGCGAATTGTCGAACTCAAAAAGCAACTAGCCGAACTGCAGAAGCAGCAGGATGAAATCAACTCGGCCATTGCGAGCATGCGGCAACCGCTGCCGCCGGGCTCCGGAAATATCAGTGCGAAGCCCACTCACTTGGCACACGATAAGATGCGCCAAGCCGAGGAACGCTATACACAATGGGTACGAGCGACCTACCCTTACGTCGATTCGTTCCGCGCCCCCATCCTCTCGCAATTCGATTCATTGCTCAGCGAGTCGGATGCACCCAAGCATTTCCGCAAATGGACCGATCGCTACACGCTGACCAAAGCCTGGCAATTCCGCAGCGGCTTCCGGTTCCAACGCGATAGCAACAACAGCGGCCATTGGCAAAAAGACGCGAAAGCCGACCCGCTCCAAATGTATGTGATGCTCGGCGCATTCGCCAAGAATGGTGAGCGGCGCGATCGGAAAGGCCACGAACCTTGGACGCCCGACACGCCCTCGGGCAAGCAACAGGCTGAGCAACTGTTCACGCTCATCGGCATGACGCAGCGTGATCTGACGCCGCAGTTCTCGCCCGTGATCTACCCACTGGCAACCGACGACGGCATTACCACGTTCGCCCAAGCGATCTATTACAACAGCAACGACCAGACGCCGCTGGCGATTGGCGCCAAGTCGAAAACGCAAGCAAAACTGGGCTGGGATACGCTCAACTGGGATCCCACCGCCGCCACGCCCGAATGGGGCGCCGAACCGTTCAAGTCGAGCGCCAAGTGGCCCTGGGAAATATTCGACAGCAGCACCACGTTTGTCGGCACGGCCCACGTGCGGCTCAACTGGCAAGCGAAACTCATGCCCGTCACGGAAAGCCGGTTCAATCAAGCGGCCAAAGCCAGCCTGGTGAACCCCAAAATGACCGCCAACTTGATCAAAGCCCGGCTGTTTTTCAAACAGCTCGTTACGCATTAAGACACGACTTAAGAGTTGAATCCGCTTTCGAAACGAAGTCAGAATCAGGAGGAAAACACCGAAGGTGTTTCACACCGGGGTTGTCCGCCGTGGCGGACTACCCCGGGTTACAATGCAACTGATTTCGTTTACGCCGCAGGCGTTACACATAGGTCGCGGTGAGGGTTTAACGCTTTCAGCGTAAACGAACTTGTGTAGCTGGCGTTACCCAGCGTGCGCCGCCGCGCGTCGACGCTGGGCTGTGGTGTGGAACGCCTTCGGCGTAGAAATGCGATCCAGTTCTTAAGTCATTCGTAAGCCAGCAGACTTCCCGAAAATATGACTGTAACGGCCGCCGAAGACGCCGTATTAGAAGAACAATTCACTTACCGCGTCCGTTGGAACGACCTGCCGTCTAATCGATTTCATGCAACCGCAGCCCCACAAAATCGGACGCACTAGCCGCGGCATCGCGACCCTTGAATTCGTGATGGCGCTGCCGGTGCTGTTGCTGCTGATGGTGGCCATCACGTGGCTCGGCTATTCGGTGATTGGCCAAGCCGAGGTGTTGGTCACGGCCCGCAACAACACCTGGAAGCAACGGTTCGACGACAAGGCCAAGCGGCCACTCATGTTCCCCAGCGGCATTTCCGCGGCAAAGAACCCGTTTTATTCGACGGAGGCCGATTACGTCTCGGTCCGAGCCAGCAAAAAGGTCGATGTGAGTCCCATGTTCAGCCGCCTTCCTGGCCCCGAGGCTGGGCACACGATTCTCGCCGGCTCGTGGGACCATCGGGCAATGCCCTTCGATAAACCGCCCGAATGGAAGCTCTTGGCCACCGCTGCCGCGAGCGGCAAGGGCGGCAACCTGCAAACCTGGCTCACGATGCTCAACGATCCACTGGGTCGCCTGAAGGATGTCGGTGCCAACATTCTCGCGGAAAACGCCAAACGGATGACGGAAATCGACGACAATAACTCGGCGTCGGGATCGAGTTCCGGCGGCGGCGGTTCGAGCAAGGCCGACGAAGCGAAGCAGCAAAACGAACGCGACCGCGAAGCTGAAAAACGCAAATATCAAGAACGACTCCAAAAGCTTGGCGGCGCGGTAAACCCAATTAATGACCAAGTGGTGGTGACTGTCTCCGGCGGCGAACTCGATCAAACGATTGACGAAATCAATCGCCTGAACGCCACGATCCCGCTCAAGGAAAAACAGCCTATCCCAAAAGATGAGGAAGCTGCCAAGAAGCAAAAAGAAGAACTCGACCGCGATAAGCGTTTGTTGGAATTCTATCAAGGCAAACGCAAACGGATCGAATCCGAAATCCGCGATGCCCAAGCCGAGCTAAGAGCCTTGGACTAAGTAGGTCAGGCTTTAGCCTGACACTACCTGCTCGAAATCAGATCGAAACATACGCCGGAAAGCCTCAACCATTTCACGCCTTCCCACAGTTTGATGGAACCGCCACCAACTCCAACTCGAACCAATCGCCTCGCATCGACCACCACTGCTTGGGCAGCGCGCGCCGCCGGTTGGTTTCGCACCGCCCTGATCTTAGTTACGACCATTGCCTTCTTCTACGTGGCTTACGGTTATGTCCGCCTGTTTGCCGAATGGCGACAAGCGGCCCGGGCAACAACGACGCCTACTTCCTCCCCGGCATCAGAAATGTTGCCATTAGCTGGAGTTATGCCGCTCGATGGACCGTGGGTCTTCGGCGACTTGGATTGGAATTTGAAGTCCGCAGTAGCGAATCGCGAGGAAATCGAAGCCCTCATCAATCGCTTGGCATCCGCCCCCATCAAAGATGATGTCAATCTGCCCCCCCTCAACCAAGACTTGCTGGAACTCATCCATTCAACGCATTTGCAACCCGTCGAACGCAACGGCTGCCAGGTCTACCAGCTCAGCAATACGAATCTCAAATGCCAAATGGTGGTGCGCGTGGTCGAACAGCAACCACGAGTCGTTTCGTTTGCTGGCGGCTACGCGCTCGACGAACGCCAGTGGCAGTCGTTCGAGCTGATCCCGACGGACATTTCGAGCCGCACAGGCACAGCGGCAGAGCATCTGCTGCCATTACCGACCGATGCCGTACGCCGTGGCGGACGCTTCTCCCGCGATGGCCAGCTATTACTGGAACTAGTGGCTCTTAAAAGCACAGCCGAATCGCTCGTGGGTACTTGGCAACATGCCGGCTGGGAAGTGCGGCCCAGTGGCCTCGCTGTCGGCAACTCCTTCAGCTATCTCTGCCGCCGCGGAAATGAAGTGATTTACGCCTGGTCCGCTGACACGAGTGCGTCGCTCGAGACTATCATGTTGGTACGCAGCCCCACCGAGGATGAGCTGAAAGCACAACGTTGAAGAAAGACGATCGAAGGCATGACTCAAAATGAACGTCGCTCCCCGAAACGACGCGATCGTCATAATGAAACACCGAAGGTGTTGAACACCACAGCCCAGGGTAGTCCGCCATGGCGGACTACCCTGGGTCACGAGGTACCTGAATACGTTTACGCCGAAGGCGTTACACGTAGGTTGTGTCGTATGTATAACGCTTTCAGCGTAAACGAACTCGGGCGGATGGCGTGACCCAGCGTGCGCCGCTACGCGTCGACGCTGGGCTATGTTGTGAAACGCCTTTGGCGTACACACGCAGAAGATATCGTTGAGTTATCCGTAAGGATTTTCAATTATGAGTAACATCGCAAAGCTCTCTTTGGCGGTCGGGTTGGCATTGGCCGCCGCCGCGCTAAATGCGATTTGGCTAAGTGCCGAAAAGCGGCCACCCACGTTCGTGGCCGCGGGCGTCGATATTCCGGCCGGGCAGGAAATCACCAGCGCCATGCTGGCCCCCATCCCCGTGCCAGGGAATATGGAGAAGCTTCGCGAAGCGCTCATTCCGTTTGAAAATACGGCGACCCTATTGGGACGTAAAGCAGCGCGCGCTTACGTTAAAGGCGACATCTTCTTCCAACGCGATATTCAAGCTCCGCAGCAACTCGCCGAGTTCGAAGTGCTGGGGCCATTCAAACTCATCAGCGTCGGCTCACGTTTTACGGAAAGCAAAACAAAGGTAGAAGATTCACAGCTCGATACCACCGGCAACAACATCACGATCGAAGTCAGCGCCAAGTTCGATGAGCGCACGCGAAAACTGTTGGAAACCGTTGATCCGACCCGCAGCAACCGCGACGAGCATCGCGCACGCATCGTCGCGATCCAAGTGATTCCGAAGGAAGACCAAAAAGCGGCCGCCGCCGCGGACACCAAGGATGTCGTCTATCAAACCATTTCACTGGAGGGCATCACCAACGTGCCGCGCGTGTTGTTGGCCGGCGATGTCATTCGCTTCGTCGTTCCCGCTCACGGTTCGTTGTAGCCAACGTAGTTCGTTGACCAATCCGGCAGTCGATTTGCAGCCATGAAAATTTGGTACAACAACATCATCGATACCGATCGGCACGTCGTCGAAGTGCAGGGCGACCGCATCCGCATCGGTCGCGGGCCCGCCAACGAGATCGTGCTCGATAGCCCCTACGTGGCCGAGGAAGCGGCCGTACTCTACCGCCGGAATGCCGGTTGGGAATTGGTGGCGCTCGGCATCAATGGCGTCACGCTGGGCGACAAACAATTGTTTGGCGGCGAACGCTGTGAAATTCGCGGTAGCCAAACGATTTCGCTCTTCCCCTACTCGCTCACGATCGACCTGCCCAAAGCCGAGGAGACGACCCGCGAGCACCAGCGGCTGTTGCTGGACGATCGCATGTCGTCGCTCATTCGCGAAGTGCATGTCGAATTGCTGCGGCGAATGGACCTCACGGGCGACGGCGCTGCCGCGATGGCCTCCGACGATGAATACTTGTTGCGGCTCGAACGCACGCTCGATAACATCGTCCGCGGTCGCGATGACTTGGCCAACGGCAACACGCCGCTTGTCGCCCACATTGCCGGCTACGGCCTGCGCGATCGCTTGCTCGCCAGCCTCACTTCCGAACCAGCAACGCGCCGTGACCGCGGCCTCTTCACCGATCGCCACTGGAGCCGCCTGGTGACAGCGGTGCCCGAGCGCGAAAACGAAGTCGACGCCACGGCCCAGTACATCGAGAAGATCATTCTACCTGGCACTGACTGCAACCTCAGCGAGCGAGTGGATGCCGTCGAACGCAAGTTCTGGCCGGCCTGGGAATCGATCGGCGACCGCACGCACGAAGGCTTCAAGTCGTACCTCGCCCTGCGGCATCTTAAGAAAGAACTCAAAGACATCGTCTTCGGCTACGGTCCCCTTGAAGACCTGCTGCGATTGCCGAACGTCTCCGAAATCATGGTCGTCGATAAGCAGCACATCTACATCGAACGCAGCGGCGTGCTCCAAAACTCGGGCCGGCGGTTCATTTCCGACGCCGTGATCGAATCCATCATCCAACGAATCGTCGCCAATTTCGGCCGCCGGATCGACCGCTCGCAACCGCTGGTCGATGCCCGGCTTACCGACGGCAGCCGCGTGAACGCCGTCATCGCCCCGCTGGCGGTCAGCGGGCCCACGCTCACCATCCGCAAATTCCCCGAACGCAAACTCATCGTCGACGACCTGATTGCCAAAGGCGCGCTAACCCGCACGGTAGCTGAGTTCCTCCGCGCCATCGTGCTGAGTCGCAAGAACATTCTCATTTCCGGCGGCACCGGCACCGGCAAGACCACGCTGCTCAACTGCCTAAGCGACTTTATTCCCGATAAGGAACGCATCGTCACCGTCGAGGACACGGCCGAATTGCAGCTTGCCAAAGAGCACGTGGTTCGATTGGAAACCAAGGCCGCCAATGTCGAGGGCGCTGGCGAATACACAATCCGCGACCTGGTGAAAAATGCCCTGCGGATGCGGCCCGATCGCATCGTCGTCGGCGAGTGCCGCGGCCCCGAAGCCCTCGACATGCTCCAAGCGATGAACACGGGCCACGACGGCTCGCTCACCACCATCCATGCCAACAATTCGAAAGACGTGGCCCTGCGGCTCGAAGTGCTGGTGCAAATGGCTGCCGATCTGCCAGTCGACTCGATTCGCCATCAAATCGCCTCCGCCGTCGACGTAATCGTCCAGCTCAAGCGGATGCGCGACGGCCGGCGCTGCCTCAGCCAAATCACCGAGGTGGCCGGCATCAATCCCTCCACCGGCCAACTCGAGATGCGCGATCTGTTCCTGCTCGACGATCCCGAATCAACGACCGCCCAACTGCAACCAACCGGCCGGTTGCCCACATTCATCGACGAACTCATTTCCACCGGCACGCTCAACCTCAAGACCTTTTACGCGGATCAACCCTCAGCTATTTAACCGATTGATGAATGCGCCGTAGCCAAACCTGTAGGAGGCGTCTCCGACGCCAATGACGGCATCCAATACAACACGCCATCGGCCTCAGAGAGGCCTCCCACAATGCAGCCAGTTACTGCTACTACACGAGTTGCATTGAGACACATCAATAGAAATTTACCCAACCGATAATAATGGCCGCGATCCTCATTAGTTCGACGCTGATCTTCGCCGCCGTACTGTTGGCGTGGAATTCGGCCGGCGGCGTGTGGGACGATGTCACGTCCCGCTACGTGGCCGATGTGACGCCCATGCTCGATTCCCTCTCGCTCGATCGCAGCAAGCTGCCAAAATACCTGCGAATTTGGGGCATTTCGCTCGTGGCCGCGTTCGTGATCGTCGCGTTCGTGCTGCAAATGCCGCCGGTCGCCCTCGCGGCCGTGTATCTCGTGTACGTCGCCCCGCGGATCATCCTCACGTTCATGATTCGTCGTCGCCGCGCGGTGCTGCGCGATCAAATGGTGACGGCCACCATCGCCCTGGCGAACACCAGCCGGGCTGGCCTGTCGCTCGCCCAAGGACTGGAAACCGTCGGCAACGAAACTCAGGAACCACTGGCCGCGGAACTCCGCCGCATCGTGCACGAGTATCGCCACGGGCGACCGTTGTCTGAAGCCATTCGCGCAACCAAGGAACGCCTCAAGATCGAAAGCTTCACACTGTTTTCCGCAGCCATCCTGGTCTGTCTCGAACGCGGCGGTCGAATCACCGACGCCCTCGAACGCATCAGCCACAGCCTGCAAGAACTACAACGCATTGAACGCAAGCTCGAAGTCGATACCGCCAGCGGCACCAAGGTGGTCTACATCCTCACGGCGTTCCCGGTGTTTTTCTTGTTCTTGTCCTACGTGACCAACCCCGAAGGCACCAAGATGATGCTGCATTCGCTCCTTGGGCAAATCATCTTGCTCGTCGTGATCGCCCTATCCTATTTCAGTTTCCGTTGGAGCCAAAAAATATTGGCGATCGAGGTTTAGCGACGGCGGCCACGGTTTACCTGCCGTGGCGGGCCGCTGCGGCAACCAGTTCGCACGAGACTTACAAAAAACATTTAATCCCCCGGGCGATTGTCAACTATGTGAAAAATGCACCGACCTCGGTCGTTTAACCCGGAGCCAACGGCGACGGAATGGACCGCATCACCTCGTCGCTGGCTCGGAGCTGGGCCGTTTAGCCGCGACGCGGAGCGGAGCGTGCACTGCCCGTTCATTGTCACCGCAAGACTCAATAGTCAACCATGGAAGCACTAACCAATAATCCCTGGTTCCAAAGCAACGGCTGGATGATCGCCTGCGCTCTGGTTGCGCTAGCGACCGCCTATTCCTGCTACGAGGTTCTTACCCTCCTCACCTATCCGCGTGCCCTGCTCGGTGACGCCCATCCATTCGAGCGGCAACGTCGCGACGAACTTCGCGCCGGCAGCTTCGCCTATCGCTGGTTTGAGCCGCTGGTTGATGAACTCGCCGCGCTCGTAGCACGCGGGAAAAACGTCACACTCGAAAAGCTGGGTCAAAGCCTAGTGGCCAGCCGTGAGAAATTGCCCTGGAAGCCCGAGGAATTCATCGCCACGAAATGGATCGAGGGCCTACTCGCCGGCGGCATGCTCTTCCTCATGCTCTGGCTCGTCGGCTGGCCCACGCTGGCCGTCGTCATGGGCATCGCGGTGACTTTGATCTACGGCATGGTGACGCCGAAGTCGGTCCGCGATCGGGCCGCGAAACGCCTGGGCCGTATTCGAATCCGCCTTCCGTTTGCCGTCGACCTCATCGCCCTCACGATGGAAGCGGGCGGCGGCTTCCAGGAATGCCTGCGCACGGCCGTTGAAGAAAACGGCGACCATCCCCTCACCGATGAACTCGCCGAAGTCTTGCGGCAAATTTCGCTGGGCCGCCCACGAAGCGAAGCGCTCGTCGCCTTGCAAGAGCGCCTGCACGATCCGGATATCGACGAGCTCGTGTTCGCCATCAACAAAGGTGAAGAGCTCGGTACGCCGCTCAGCTCGATCTTGCGCGACCAGGCCGAGCAGATGCGCCTTAAGCGTTCGCAGCGCGGCGAAAAAGCCGCCGCCGAAGCCGAGGTCAGCATCGTCTTTCCCGGCATGGTCCTGATGATCGCCTGCTTATTGGTGGTGATTAGCCCCATCATTCTGCCGGCAATTTTGGCGTTCTTTTAGAATATGAAAGGGAACATCCATGTCCGCCAGCGTCCGCATTGAATCGGGCATCGCCGCCGGCACCAGTTATTGGATCGACCGGCCCGTGCTGCGCCTGGGCAGCGACCCGCAATGCGAAATCTGTGTGCCGAGCGCGGAAGTGGCGCCCCACGCGGTCACGCTCGAGTTTCGCGGCGGATCGTACCGCGCGTATAACCGCACTTCCGCGCCGCTGACCTTGGGACGAACCATGTTGCAGCCCAGTGCCGCAGGCGTATGGAACGGTGGCGACGTACTCGAGCTGCCTGGCGACCTGCGGCTGTCGCTTGCCATCAACGGCGATCCGCGACCCTCGCCCCGTCCGGATGCAGCACCGCATGACGGTCTTGACGATTATGGCCATGAGACGTCGGCAGCCGATGGTTCCGCGAATGCCGCAACCCCCGAAGCCGCCAAGGCCGCCAAGTCAAAGTCGCTGATTCAAATGGCGATCATCGGCGTGTGCGTTCTCGGCATGGCTGGCTTGCTGATGTTACCCAAGGGTGGCGAAAGCACCGCCGGCCCAACGCCTAATCGGCCGACCTTCGCGGCGATCGTCGAGTCGTCACTAAAGAAGAGCGACAACATTCGTGCGTTGGTTCAAAAGCTCCAATACGCACAATCATCCGTCGTGCGTGGCAACGCGGAACGAGCGCGAACCAGCTTCACTGAATTGCGAGACCAGCTCTCGCGTCAAATCGATTCCCTGCCCCCGGACGATCGCAAAGACGCCGAAATCATCCGCGATTTCGTCGAAACGCAGCTCGGCAAGCTGCAATGATTCGAGGTGGCCAGTGCTTCGTCACAACCATATTTTTGGGGTGCCACTGCTGGCTTGTCCAGCAGTGCGAACAACGCATGGCGTTGGGTGGCTGGGGTCGAGCCGCCCGCGAGCCCCCAGCTTGCCGATCTGCTAATGCCTAGCCGCAATCACGACATGCTGTCGTCTGTACTGTCCTGGATTCCCAGAATTTCTCGCCCACACCGTAACACTGGCAAATCGTTTCGTAGGAGAGGGTGAAGAACGCCCCACCGGCGGTCAGAAACCCAGAAAAAGCAATCGCTTTTGCCATACGAAGGAGATTTGCCATGACATTCCTGTCCTACAACACGGTCGCTTCAGTCGCAGCCTTTTTCGCCCTTTGCACCGCAACCCTGGCCTGCGGCCCTGGCGGCGGCGGTCGCCCGGTTCCTTCCTACCCGAACTACCCCACGTATCCAACGTACCCTGCTGACTACTCGGCAAGTTCATCGAGCAGTTACATCGTGCCCGCCTCGATGACCCAAACCGTGCCAGTAACCCCGGCTCCAGTGAACCTGAAACCGATAAGCACGCTGAAGCCCGTGACGCCAGCCGCTCCCCAAGCCCGCATCAAAGTCCTATCGGCGAACCCAACTCCAGCAGCCCAAATTCACCTGACATCGCCCGTGGCCGATGCCGCCAACGTGAAAGCGGTCCAAGTCGCCAAAGTCGAACCCCAGCCAGCGCCCAAGACGAACGAAGCCGATGCCGCCAAAGTTCTGGATACGGTGACGCCCGCCAAGGAAGCCAAGGACGAGTCCTCGAAGATCGCCGACGCTTTGAAAGGACTCGTCGGCCCCTGGATGGCAGTCTCGCGACATGGTGAAGGCGAACTGTCCACCGTCGAACTTCTGCTCAACGACAATGGCTGGGCCAAGCTGACCGTGCCCGGTGCCGACGGCAAGCCGTCGACGACTACCCGCAAGGTCGAATTCGAGAACAACGAGATCAAGCTCACCGGTGGCAAATCGGATGTGCTGCTCGGCAAATTGGTCGAATTCGACAGCCGCCAAATGGTCCTCGAACGCTCCGGCAGCCAAGTGACGTTTGTCCGGCCGTAAACAAAATCGCCTACAACGAATAGCTAACAAATACCGCTTCAACCTGCAAACCAAGCCGCTGCTCCATCGGGCAGCGGCTTTTTTCGTTCACCGTTTAATGGCACAATAGGCGAGCAAGTAGGGTGGGCACCGCCAACCCCACCTCCTATTTATAGCTGCACTTGAGAATTAACCGTCCCGCATCGTTTAACCCGGAGCCAACGGCGACGGAATATGGCATTACGCCTCGCCGTTGGCTCGGGGTTAAACGAGGCAAACATTATTAGTTCTAAAGTTCGAGATGCCATGACAAGACAGGACCGCAATTCCGTAACTCCCGGTTACCAGTTCGCCAGCGACAACACCGCTGGCATCTGCCCCGAAGCACTCGCAGCCCTGCTGGAAGCCAACGAAGGTTCTGCCGCTTCCTACGGCGACGACCAGTTCACGGCCCGCGTCGCCGATCGGTTGCGCGAAATTTTTGAGTGCTCAGGCGAAGTGTTTTTCGTCTTCAATGGCACGGCCGCCAATTCGCTGGCCATTTCGACGTGCTGCCAGCCCTACCACAGCGTCATCTGCGCCGATGTCGCCCACCTGGAAACCGACGAGTGCGGTGGCCCCGAGTTCTTCTCGGGTGGAGCCAAGGTGCTGGTGGCCGAATCGCAAAACGGCAAGCTCACGCCGGCCACGGTCGAACGACTGATCACCGTTCGTAGCGACATCCATTACCCCAAGCCGCACGTCGTGAGCATCACGCAACCGACGGAACTGGGCACGCTCTACAGCGTCGATGAAATCGCCGATCTCAGCGGACTCGCGCGGCGATACGGCTTGCGGCTTCACATGGACGGCGCACGGTTCGCCAACGCCATTGCCGCCCTCGGCAAATCGCCGAGTGAAGTCACGTGGAAAGCCGGCGTCGATATTCTCTGCCTCGGCGGTGCGAAAATCGGCCTGCCGCTCGGCGAAGCGATCTTGTTCTTCGATAAATCGCTGGCGACCGATTTCGAATACCGCTGCAAACAGGCCGGCCAGCTCGCCTCGAAAATGAGGTTTCTCGCCGCCCCCTGGCTGGGCGTGCTCACCGATTCCGCTTGGATTCGCCACGCCGCCCACGCCAACGCGATGGCACAGCGACTCGCCAACGGATTACAGGAAATTCGCGGCGTGACGCTACTGCAACGAGCTGAGGTGAACGCAGTCTTCGCCACGTTACCAGACGCCTGCCATACCCGACTCGCCGACCGCGGCTGGCACTATTACACGTTCATCGGCCGCGGCGGCGCGCGATTCATGTGCTCCTGGGCCACGACCGAAGCCGAAGTCGATGCGCTGCTGGCGGACATTCAATCCGCCATGTAAGCCACCGCCGCGAGTTCGGGGAAAACCGCACTGCCGAAGCACCCCCGGGTGCCATGGCCACTGCTCGGAGTGGCCATGTCCGCAGTCGTGAAGACCGCATGCCCACGCCAAGCCGTGGGCATGGCACACCTGCGACCAAGCCCATTCACTGCACCGTTGTCAAATTGCACTCGCGGGAAACCACCCCGGCCGATATTCGACGGTCCATAAAGCCTGCGCGGCTGAATTATCCTTGACGTGACCCGTCTTGGCGTCGATCTGCAATGTCTGGCCCGTGCGGTATGCAATGTTGGCCAAATGACATAGCAGCGTGCTCTTATGGCCTTCCTCGATGCCGCAGTTCAACTTCTCGCCGCTGCGAATGGCGTTCCGGAAATTAGTGAGATGCTCGACTTCATCGCGCTGGCCCGACTTCTGCTCCACGACCTTGCGTTTGAGGTCGTAGATTTTGTAGCCGCTGTCGTCGATATACAGCGTGCCGTTCTCGCCGCGAATTTCGATGCCGATGCCGCCGTTTTCCTGGTAAGGCGGCGACCAACTGTTTCCCTCCCAGGCCATTTGCTTACCGGCGAAATCCCACACGACGTTGCACGTGTCGGGCGTTTCCTGATCATCGTCATAACGCAATTTCGCACCGGCGCAAGTGACGCGCGTGGGAAAATCGACATCGAGCGCCCAGCGGCAGAAATCAACCGTGTGTACACCGTTATTCGCGACCTCGCCGTTCCCCCAGTGCCAATACTGATGCCACAAGTAATGAATAACATTGTCGCGATACGGCTTGGCCGTCACCGGCCCTTGCCACAGGTCATAATCGAGGCCGGCCGGCGGCGCAGTCTCTTTGCCGCGACCAACCGAGGGGCGAATCGTATTGTAGTACGATCGTGCATATAGCACCCGCCCCAGCGCACCGGCACGAATCCGTTCCACCGCTTCCTTGAAGCACGGATTACTCCGCCGCTGCAGGCCGATCTGCACGGCCCGCTTGGCCTTCTTGGCCGCGGCGATCATCCGCTCGCCTTCCTCGGGCGTGTGCGAGCACGGTTTCTCACAATACACGTGTTTGCCAGCCGCCAGAGCAAGAATTGTGGCCGCAGCATGCCAATGGTTGGGCGCGGCACAAACCAGCGCATCGATTGCCTTATCGTCGAGCGCCTGCCGGAAATCCTTGATCGCCTTCGGCGCCGGCCCGCCGCCAGACGTCGCCGCCTTGACGCCTTTTTCCAGCACCCGCTCATCGCAATCGCAGACATACGCGATGCGCACGCCCGGTACCTTCGTGAGGCTAGTCGCCAACTGCGAACCGCGGTTGTTCACGCCCATGATCGCCACGGCGACCGTCTCATTCGCGCCAACGGAAGTGGCCCCCGCGCGAGATGCCAACGTGAAACTGGTTGCAGCAGCGCCAGCCAAAAACGTACGTCGATTGAACTCGTTCATCACTTCGCTCCCGCGGCCGCAACGCTGGCCGCCGCCTGTTTCTCCGCTCGCTCAATGATCTCACCGAGCGGAACCGCCTTACCACCTTGCCGCTTGCTTTCGTCCGCCGCTTCCATGAAGGCGTAGATTTCCACAATCTCCTCGCGAGCTACCGGCGGCTTGCCGCTCTTGAAGAACTTGCAAATTTCCTCGATCGCCCCCTCGTAACCATTGATGCCCGCATGCTGCACAACGCCCTTTGTCCCATACGCGGTGACCGCGAAATTGTAGCCCTTTCGCAGGCCGCGATAACTACCGATGCGGCCGTTCTTCCACTTACCCACGACCAGCGACGACAACTCCGTATCCGTGCGGCTCACCGTTTCGCACCCCATGCCCATGATCGTGTACAGTGGCTCAACCCCGTGGATGCCATACCAGAACAGGTCCGGATGATGCGGTTCCATACTCAGCGGCCCCGAGGTCTCGCAGCCCAGCAGCTCACCAAGTTTTTCGCTGTGAGCCGTTTCTTGAACCTCCTTGCAGAACCGCAACGAAGATGATGAATAAACGGGCGTGTGGGTCTCCTCCGCCACGCGGAAAATGGAGATCACGTCCGCCAGCGAGCCAGCCGCCGGCTTATCCACAAAAATGGGCTTCCCCTGCGCCACCGCGCGAAACTGCTTCAAATGCGGTCGTCCATCCACGCTTTCCAACAACACCACATCACATTCCTGCGCGAATTCCGCCAACGAATCCACGATCTTGATCCCCTTCTCGCGCAGCTGCTTCACGTATCCGTCGACTCGATTCGCACTATCCGGCAAGTCTGGGCTGCCGCCAGGGTAGGCGACCGTCACCTCAACGTCCGCGAGCGCGCCGGTCGCCTTGGGATTGTTTATCAGATCCGTAAAGGCAATGACGTGCGACGTATCGCAACCGATAATACCAGCCCGCAACACGCCATCCTTGGCATGCGCTGCTGGAACAGACGCAATCGACAGAACGACGACGGAACACACAAAACAAAACCGTTGGCGCAACATGATTGATCGATCCTCACATGGCGAATAATCACCGTTTAGCCGCGACGCGGAGGCTTTGCGCAGCGGAGCGCGGCGCCACTGTTCGGCCTCTATGCCAAGCCCCATTAACTCGAAAGTACGATCGGCCCGATGAAGCCTGAGACACAGCATCAGCCCCCACTTGATACGCTGGGGCGCGCCCGCTGTCAATCAACCGACTGGATGCTCGACATTTTGTGTTTCACATTTTTCATTTTGCATTTCTCGCTCTCCATGATCTCTGTGACCTCTGTGGCTTCACCTATATCTAAAGTCAATCACCGTGTCCCGCCCTGAAATGGAAACTCCTCATCCAATTCCGCATTCGCCAACTCCACCAAAAAACCCGCCAACTCGCATGTCACGGCCTCAAAGAACTGCTTGCCTTTTTCGGCGGTCGCCCCCCGCGGGTCGCCGGCCCCCGAATCCGCCGTGTACTTCTCCCAAGGCCGCGGTGCACGAGCCCAACCAGCCCGCATCCCGGCCAACCGAAATTTCGCAGTCGCTTGCGGTCCCGCTTGCGACATGTCCACCAATTCCGGCCGCAGATGCAACACCAGGCTCGTTTCCATATCGTTCGCATGATCGCCCCTCGGCGCGAACAACTTGTTCTGCAACTCGCGGCAGAGCACATACCAGTTCACTTGCACCAAAAATACTTTTCGCTTGCCATAGAGTTCCTTGAGGTGCATGTAAAAATCGTTGCCGCCATGGCCGTTGAGAATCACCGCCTTTTCCACGCCACTATTGTCCAACGACTCGGTAAGATCCGAGACAATTTGATTGAGCGTGCTGGGGTACAAATTCATCGCCAGCGGATACGTCTGTTGCGATGTTTGCACGCCAAAAGGAATCGTCGGTAGCGCGACGACCTGCGCGCCCTGCTCGCGGGCTAGCTCACAAGCCCGGTCGGCAATGGCGGCCGTTTCGAAGACATCGGTGCCATAGGGTAAATGATGCCCGTGTGGTTCGGTCGCCCCGAACGGAAGGACGACAACTCGCGGCCGGTTTTCCTGCACTTGAGGCAACGACAACTCCGCAAGATCGTACCGCTTGGAATTCGTCATAATGGATCGTCGCCAAGGCAACGCTCATTCTTCCTGTGAAAGGTGTCTGAAAACTCAACGGCTGATATTCGTCTCTGGGTCCTTCGGCACGGTAGCCCGAAATACCGCCATCGAGCACGACGCTAGTTTGTAGGCCTCGGCTGCCGCAATGTCCTCGCCTTTCTGTTTGGAGGAATCAACATCCGTTGCGCCAAGTGCCGTATCAAACAGTCGCTCCCAGGGTCCCGCTTCTTGCAGCTTCGGCAGCGCAAATGGAATCTCCTGTTCATGGTCGGCATTGAACAAGATGAGCAAGTGGTCGCCAATGATCGGCGCACCGTATTCGTCAATATCGATCCGGCCGCCGATTAGGTGAACACCCAAGCAGCGAATGTGATTCGCTTGCCAGGCTTCGGTCGACATTTCTTTGCCCGTCGGGTCGAGCCAGGCAATCTCCTGCGACTGCTCACCGTGCAACGATTTACCATGGAAAAACCGGCGGCGATGCAACGTCGGCTCTTCGCCATAAATAGAAATCAGCCGGCGCACAAAGTCGAGCAAACTCTTCTCGCGCTCGTCAAACTTCCAGTTCAACCAGGTGATTTCATTATCTTGGCAATAGGCGTTGTTGTTACCGCCCTGGCTATGACCAATCTCGTCACCCGCCAGCAGCATCGGAATGCCTTGCGAGAAAATTAGCGTCGCTAAAAACGCCCGCTTCTTCTTCTCTCGCAGTTCGATAATTTGCGGATTATCCGTCGGCCCCTCGGCGCCACAATTCCAACTATCGTTGTTGTTCGAGCCGTCGCGGTTCTCCTCGCCATTGGCCTCGTTGTGTTTCTGATCGTACGACACTAGATCGGCCAGCGTGAAGCCATCGTGGCAGGTAATGAAATTGACGCTCGCGTGGGGCCGGCGGCCGCTCCATTCATATAGATCACTCGAACCGCTGATGCGTGTCGCGAATTCCGACGCCATCCCACCGTCGCCTTTCCAGAATCGCCGCACCGTATCGCGATAGCGCCCGTTCCACTCCGACCAGCCCACCGGGAAATTGCCGACCTGATAGCCACCCTCGCCCAAGTCCCACGGCTCGGCGATGAGCTTCACCTGGCTCAACACCGGGTCTTGGTGAATGATGTCGAAAAACGCCCCCAGCTTGTCGACTTCGTGCAGCTCGCGGGCCAGCGTACTCGCTAGATCGAACCGGAAGCCATCGACGTGCATGTTAATGACCCAGTACCGCAGGCTATCCATGATGAACTGCAACACCCGCGGATTCCGCATGTGCAGCGTGTTGCCGCACCCCGTGAAGTCCATGTAATAGCGCGGGTCTTCCGGCGAAAGGCGGTAATAGCTGGCGTTGTCGATGCCACGGAACGAGACTGTCGGGCCCAACTGGTTCCCTTCTGCCGTGTGGTTGTAAACGACATCGAGAATCACCTCGATTCCTGCGTCGTGTAGGTTGCGGACCATCGTTTTGAATTCCTGGATGACCTCCGCGGGGTTCTTGCTAGAGCCGTACCGCGGCTCCGGGGCGAAGAACGAAAGCGTATTGTAGCCCCAATAATTCACGAGCTTCTTGCTGAGCAGAATGGGGTCATGGGCGTGCGCATGCACCGGCAACAATTCGACGGCCGTGATTCCCAACTCGCGCAAATATCGAATCGCCGGCTCCGACGACAATCCCGCGTACGTGCCGCGGTGTTCTTCCGGTATCTGTTCATTGAGCTTGGTGAATCCTTTTACATGCAGTTCGTAAATCAGCATGTTGTGCGAAGGCGTCTTCGGCGGCCGGTCATCGCCCCAGGTGAATGCCTCGTCAATCACGCAGCCCAGTGGGGCGTCGGCTGCACTGTCGAGCGTACTGTAAGAAAGGTCTTGCTGCTTGTCGCCGATGATGTAGCCCGACAGCGCATCCGTCCAATTCGTCAACCGCGCGAGCGACTTGGCATACGGGTCGAGCAACACCTTATGCTCGTTGAACCGGTGGCCATGCTGCGGTTCATAGGGACCGTACACGCGATAGCCGTAAAGCTGTCCCGGCCGGCAATCGGGCAAGTACACGTGCCACACCATATCGGTATGTTCCACCAACTCGATCCGTTCCGCTTCTTTCTTATCCGTCGCGGCATCGAACAGGCACAGCTCCACCTTGGTGGCGTTCTCGCTGTACAACGCGAAATTCACTCCCCGGCCATCCCAGGTTGCCCCCAGCGGATACGGTCGCCCCGGCCACGTACGCATGGTCATCTTCTTCACCTATTCTTGAAATGATCGTCCGTTTAGCCGCGACGCGGAGCGGAGCGCGCTCGGCCCGTTCAATGCTCCGCCAGACCCAATAAAAGCGCTACCGGAAAAACCGAAAACAGTTCCGCAACCTGCAGTCCGCTTTCAGAAATCCCCGCCGACACACGTCGTCCTTCGCCGCGTTGATACTTGCCACCCGATATCCGACACATCCATCTTCGCGGAAAATCCGTCGGCAGAATCACTTGCGTGTCCGCCCAATCGGCTGCCCAATGCTTACCCGCAAACTCGTCCTTCTGCTGTTGCTGTAACCGCCGCACGTGCCGCGGCACCACGCACACTGTAACCTGTTCGTCCGCCCGACGGGCAAACGCCAATATATGGTCTGCCGCTCTCCCCGCAACGGTCAAGGGAATATATTCACCGACTGAAAATGCGCTCGGCAGGTCATTCCGCATCTGCAACGCCCGCATTGTCACCCAGAGTTTGATGTCCGGGTCGCGCCACCGCGCGGCCAAATCCCGAGCCAGCGCCGCCACATCGCCGTCCGCTTTCGGCCCCAAATTCTTCAGCCGATGCCGCCGCTCATCGTAATCCACCGGCCGCCGATTATCCGGATCCACCAAGTTGAAGTCCCACAATTCGGTGCCCCGATAAAAATCCGGCACTCCCGGCAGCGCTATCTTCAGCAACACTTGAGCGAGACCATTGACGAAACCCGCGTCGGCAATGCCCGCCACGAACGCTTCGACTTCGTCACGAAATGCGGAATGTGCGGCCGATAATATCCTCGTCACAAACTTGCGAACCGCCGCTTCATAACTCTCCGCCGGATTCATCCACGATGTGTGAACCTTGGCCTCCCGAAACGCCTTTTCGAGGTAGCGCAGAAGTCGCTCGTGGTATTCCTGTCGCTCGTCATCGTTTTGGATGTCAAGAGGCCAAGTGCCAACCAGCGTTTGATAAATGAAATACTCCTCATTCGCATCGGGGACCGACTCGCCCTCGAACTCGCCAAGAAATTTCTGGTTCATCGCGTGCCAACGCTCGAACGCCTGTTCCCATTCACTTGGTATTTCCGAAAGCACGTGCAACCGGGCACGAAAGTCCTCGCCACGTTTTGAGTCATGAGTTGCCGTGGCATTCATCGAATGCGGCCAGCTATTCGCCCGATGCCGCATCAAACGGTGGAATTCATCGAGCGTGAGCGCCTTGGCATCGACTTCGCCTCCCACCTCATTCAGCGACGCCAACGGATAATATCGGTAGAACGCCGTGTCCTCGACGCCTTTCGCCGCAATCGGCCCACTCACCTGCTGGAATTTCAGCGCGAACTGCCGGCGTTCTTCCGCCTGTTCCGCCGAGATCGTGGGCGGATGCTCGAGCAACAAGATCGACGCGATAAAATCGAACACCGAATGCGGCATCGTGCGATTCCGCCGCTTCGCCATCCGCATCGCCAACGTGATCGTGCGATAATCCGCTTCACCGACCTCCCAGCTATCGCCCCGCACGTACGTACGATACACCGTCATGCTCGCCAATACTTCCCGAAGCGCTCGTTGCAACGCCGGCTGCGTGAAGTCGCGCGAGGCACGATGCTGCTGCGCCAGCCGATGCAATTGCACCGCGAGCATTTGCAACTCGCTCGCCATCGTCGTGAGGAGCACCGTGCGGCGGCTTTCGTAAACGGCTTCTGCCGGCTCTTGTGAGTGACCAATGACGCGGGCATATACCGATCGCAATTCGTCCACCCCGGTCCCATAGACCTGAACGCGGCTGATGATGTTCATCAGGTCATAGCCCGTCGTTCCCGTTATTTGCCACTCAGCGGGCAACGGTTCATCGCCCGACAGAATCTTCTCGGCAAGCACGTAGATGTCAGTCGCCGCCGCTTCCTTATCCGAGCGATGATTGCGGTACAACGTCTGCAAACTCTTAAAATACGCCAGCGGATCACGCAGCCCATCGGGATGGTCGATCCGCAGCCCCGTCACCCACCCCGCTTCCAGCAGCGTAGCCACCAGCCGGTGAACTTGATCGAACACCCGCGGATCATCCACGCGAATCGCGGCCAAATCGTTCACATCAAAGAACCGCCGGTAGTTGATTTCGTCCGACGCCACTCGCCAATACGCCAGCCGATACCACTGCTCGTCCAGAAGTCTTTCGAGCCGGTCAAAACTCTTCGCGTTGCCCGGCTCCCCATTTACTTGTTGCAGGGCCCGATCGATCGAACCACGTACCTCCGGCGATCCGGCGACGAGTTTCTCCAGTCGCTGGGCCGCGATTGCCTGTTCCCGATAACGAGTCGCCATCGACGCTGAATCGCCTTGCGAACCGGGTGGCAAATTCTTTAGTTGCGTGATGATGCTCTCCAATTCGTTCCGATCAGCGAGAATCGAGGGATTTTCGCTACTCAATAAGGCGTCATCGCCGCTCGCCACACCGAGCACCATCGTCCACGATGGTGGCGTCAGCGGAAACCTCCGCGGCCCATATTCGAGTTGGAACCGCCGCTCCCGATACACGATCTTGAACTCGCCCTTTTCCAGAACCTGGCCGAACGGCGCTCCCAAAAACGGCAACAGAATTTTGTTCTGCAACGTGGCGGAAGGCGGATGCCATTCGATATCAAAATATCCGGCATACTGCGAACCTTGACCATTTTCCAGTACATCAAGCCACCAGGTATTGCCCGGGTCGTTGATCCCCATGTGGTTCGGCACCACATCGAGCAGCACGCCCATGCCCGCCTCGCGCGCCGCCGTTGCCAGGCGGGCAAACGACTGCAAGTCGCCAATCGCCGGATCGATCATGCCATGATCCACGACGTCGTAACCATGACTGCTTTCCGCCCGCGCGCGAAACAGCGGCGAAAGATACACATCGCTGATGCCCAGCCGCTGCAAATACGGCAAGAGTGCCGTCACTTGGTCGAGCGTTAGTTCTGCCCCTAGTTGCAGCCGATACGTCGCCCGCGGAATTCGATTGAGCCTGAAACTATTGTCAGCCGTGCCGGCACTAATCGCGGTAAGTTCCGACATGTATACTGTTCCAGAACCAGGCCGGCCCAGAGTGCGAAGTACGGCGGCGGTCGGCACGAAAAGTGCTTTTCGCGGCCGTATGAAGGTGCAACACCAAAGCAAAGGATGTGCCAAAAAGTCGATGAGTGCAACTAGGGATAGTCTGAATCGCCCCGGTGCCACGGTTGCCGAGGATGGTGTCAGGTTCCGCGCGTGGGCCCCCGAACGCCGCGCGGTCGAAGTGGTTTTGGTTGATTCAGGGGGTACCCCACAACGTGCGATTCCACTCACACGCGCTGGAAACGCCGACAACTATTTCACGCTCGCAACCGATGAGGTCCCGACTGGCGCACTCTACCTCTACCGCCTCGATGGCGAAGAACAGCTCTTCCCCGATCCGGCATCCAACTTCCAACCTCACGGCGTCTTCGGCCCTTCCCAAGTCATCGATCACCGGCAATTCGAATGGACCGATCAAGCCTGGCGAGGCGTGCGAATCGCCGGCCAAGTGCTCTACGAAATGCACATCGGCGTTTTCACACCGGAAGGAACTTGGCGTGCGGCCATCGAAAAGCTGCCCCACCTGCGCGATGTCGGCGTCACCGTGGTGCAAATCATGCCGGTCGCCGCCTTTCCCGGCAAATTTGGTTGGGGCTACGACGGCGTCTTTTGGTACGCGCCCACCGAGCTGTATGGCACTCCCGACAACTTTCGCGAGTTCGTCGATCGTGCGCACACTTTGGGAATCGGCGTCATCCTCGACGTTGTCTACAACCACTTCGGCCCGGCCGGCAATTTTACTGCTCAGTTTTCGCCCCATTACGCCGCATCCAAACATCACACCGAATGGGGCGGCGCGATCAACTTCGATAGCGAACACGCCGGCCCCGTGCGCGATTTCGTAGCCGAAAACGCCGCCTATTGGGTCCGCGAATTTCACATCGATGGCCTGCGACTCGACGCCGTCCAGGCCGTCGTCGACGATTCTCCACAACACATTATCGCCCAACTTACACAGGCGGCACGCGCCGCCGCCGGCGAGCGCTCCATCATCGTCGTCAGCGAGGATGAAAAGAACCGCAGTTGGCAAGTCCTATCGGAAGACCTCGGCGGTTGGAGCACCGATGGGATCTTGAACGACGACTTCCACCACTCCTGCCGCGTTGCCGCCACCGGAAACAACGAAGCCTACTACCGCGACTTCACCGGCTCCGCCCAAGAGTTGGCGAACACCATCCGTTTCGGTCATTTGTACCAAGGCCAATGGAACATCCGCCAAGGCCGTCATCGCGGCTATCCGGCGCGCAACATCGCAGCGCCGCACTTCATCCACTTCCTGCAAAACCACGATCAGGTCGCCAACTCCGCCCGCGGCCTCCGCACCCATTTACTCACGTCACCCGGCCGCCACCGCGCGCTCACGGCCCTGCTCCTGCTCGGACCGGCCACGCCGATGCTGTTCATGGGCCAGGAGTTCGGGGCCTCGAATCCGTTTCTGTATTTTGCCGATCATGAAGACGAACTCGCCGAGTTGGTTCACAAAGGCCGCACCGAATTCATGCACCAGTTTCCGCGAATCAAGTCGCTCGACCAGGTCACCGACGTGTTCCACCCGTCTCACGAGCGCACTTTTCGACTGTGCAAACTCAACTGGGCGGAATGCGATTCGCGCACGCCGATGGTCCGCCTGCACCGCGATCTCATCCGCCTGCGCAAGCAGGATGCCGTATTTTCCCAGCAAGATCGCGATGCCATCGAGTCCTCGCTCATCGGACAGGAAGCTTTCGCACTCCGCTGGTACGGCGACGACGGCGACGACCGACTCGGCCTATTCAACTTCGGCCGCGATTACGATTGGCACCCCATCGCCGATCCGCTCATCGCCCCGCCGCTCTGCAAGAAATGGCGCCTCATTTGGTCGAGCGAAGACCCCCGCTACGATGGTCTCGGCACGCCCGCCTTCGACAATAAAAATTGGCCCGTCCCCGGCCACGCCGCTGTCATCTTCGCCACCGTCGATATATAAGTACGTCAGGCCTTCAGCCTGACGAGAAACTCCAACAACTCTTTGGCAGAACCATGAACACCGACGTCCTCCAAATCCCCAAGACCGATTACGAAGATATCATCAACCGCATCAGCGTGGCCAACTCCCCCGTCGGCATCGACGCCCAATACACCCACGCCATTATCATTACCTACTTACAGCAAATCGCGACGCGGCTCGACGCACTCGAGGCCAAATTATCTAGCGGACACCCGTTCTGACCGTACATCCGTTTGATCTTCGTGCCACCAAGAACCAAAAGTTTAGCCGCGACGCGGAGCGGAGCGCGGATGCATGCGTGTCGCCGCTGCGGAAACCAGACACATGTTTATCAACCGTACTTCTCCCGCAACCGCTCCGCCGCCGTCACTTCATTCCTGAGTTTCATATATACCTCATCGAGGCTCACGTTCGCGGCCGAACCGGGGGCGAAGCCACACTCGGGGTTGAGCGTGATGCGGTGCGGCGCCAGGTATTTGAGCGCCGCTTCCACACGGCCCACAATCGTTTCGACCGAATCGATCTGCCCCGGCAGACAACTCACGCAACCCAGGCCAATTTCCACATGCTCCGGCAGGTGCTGGAAGACCGACATATCGCCCGCGCCGGGCGTCGTGAATTCCATCGTGATGTGATCCACCTTGAGCCGACTGAGTTGCCGCAAAATCGGATCGTAGCTGCCCCGATGATCGGCCTCTCCCCGGGCACGAGCCCCCGCCCGCCGGCACAAATGCACGGCCAGCTTCACACCTCGAATGCCGCTAACGACCTCGTTATCCATGTCGGCGGCAAAGTCGGCCGCCCAATCGGCATCGTCATATTGCTGCCGCACCTGCGGATCGACAAACAAACACAGATGTGGATCATCCACCTGCACGATCGCGACCCCTTCGTCCCGCAGCAACTCAACTTCCCGACGCAAAATCGGCACGCAATCGCGAACAAAATCCTCGCGCTTCGGATACGCCTTCGCCGATTTCATCGGGTCCCACATCCGCTCACCCAACAGTGCCGGCGCCGGCAACGTCGCCTTGATTTGTCGCTTCGTGAGCGTCTTCAGAAACTTCACTTCCTGAGCAATGAACCCCGGCTGTTTCGGCGACAGTCGATCGACAACAACCGTCCACGGCCGGCCGTCCGCCGGGTTCAGACTCAACTCGAACCCATGCGCCAACTCGGCAATCACGCCGATGTAACTCTTCCGCCACCATTCGCCATCGGAAACGACATCCAGCCCCGCCGTCTCCTGCATTGCCACCGCCGCCCGAATCGCCTCGCCCATCAGCCGACGATATTCATCGCCGCGGATCGGGCAATCGTCGGCAATAAGATCCTTCACGAACCGCGGCCGCGGCAGCGAGCCAATTACAGACGTGGGAAAAAGTATATCAGGCATCGCGGAGTCGTTAGTCGTTAGTCGTTAGTCGTTAGTCGTTAGTCGTTAGGCGTTAGGCTTTGGGCGTTGGGCTTTGGGCGTTAGGCTTTGGTCATTGGTCATTGGTCATTGATCATTCCAAATTCTCCACTCCCAATTCCCCACTCATCTTTCCCGATGCTTCCCCACCCAGTGTTGCCTCGCATAATCAAAATCCTGCTGCGTATCCACTTCGATATATCCGCCCGGCGTATCGACGTGCGCAAACCGCTCGCCCTGTTCGATCATGTCTTGAAACAGCAAAATCTTGTACGCTTTCTCGAAACTCCTGGCGTCTCGCCAAGGTCGCCCTTCGAACTGCTCACGCCGCCGCCGATAACACTCGCGTAATCTCCCCGCCCCCTCGGCCGAAAATTTGGCCACCCCAATGTACTCGCCATACGCGTCGCCTTCGTGAATCTTCCGGTCGACGCGTGTCACCCGCCCATTTTGCACCGTCACCTTCTCGGCATCATCCGGCGGATGTTCCGACCGATGCTCGTAGCGTTCGAGCCACGCCGTATCGACGCCTAGCACCATGTCGCCCGCATCATTCGCCAACCGGCCCGCCACGTCGGCCGTGAACAAGATATCGCTATAGCAGCAAATGAAGCCTTCATCCATGAGATCCTCCGCGTAGAACAGCGACGCCAAAATATTGTTGTTCTCCCAATCGGGATTGTGGCGAAACGTGAATTGCGGATACGCCTGCCTCACCTTCTCGATATGGTAGCCGCCGATGAAACACACGCGATCGAGGCCGTTGGCACCAAAAGCGTCCACGGTCCAATCGATCAACCGCTTGCCCGCGACTTCGGCAAAGCACTTTGGCCCGTCCGCCGTCGTCGGCATCAACCGCCGCCCCCGTCCGGCCGCTATCACAATAATTTGCATCGCTTCAACTCAAATCGCACGTTAACATGAATTCGCGTTCGCAACACGCGAGTATAATACGTCACCCGCCGAAATGCACGGAGCACCTGTCTAAACGGAGCCCCAATGCTTCTACGGACTAATCTTCGAATACTCGCGATCTTGGTTTGGCACTGCTTTGCACTCTGTCGCATTGCAGTTGCCGAGGATTCTGCCATTCCGCTGCCGCTCAAGGAGTACAAGGGCCGCGAAATCGCCCAGACGATGCACTACCTCGGCGCTCCCTGGCTCACCCGCGAATCTCGTGAACGCGAGGAAGACTGCAAGACGATGCTCGCCGCCCTCCACGTGCAGCCGGGCGACGTTGTCTGCGACCTGGGCTGCGGCAACGGCTTTTACACATTGAAACTCGTCAAACTGGTCGGCGAAAAGGGCCGCGTCCTCGCCGTCGATATCCAGCGCGAAATGCTCGGCCTACTCAAGGACCGCGCGGCCGAGGAGAAAGTCACCAACATCGAACCGATTCTCGGCACGCTCGTTGACCCCAAACTGCCTGATGGCGCAGTCGACTTAGTATTGCTGGTCGATGTCTACCACGAATTCTCCCACCCCGAGCAAATGCTCGCCGCCATTCGCAAGAGCCTCAAGCCAACCGGCCGCGTCGCGCTCGTCGAGTTCCGTGCCGAAGATCCGAACGTGCCGATCAAGCCACTCCACAAAATGAGCAAAGCCCAAATCATGAAGGAATTCCCGCCCAACGGCTTCAAACTCGTCGAGGAATTCGACAAACTCCCCTGGCAACACCTGATGTTCTTCCAACGCGATATGACTCACTCCACAAATACAACCATTGATCGGAGCCCGCAGCGCTAGCAAGGGCATTGTGCGCTCAATCATCTGCTATATGGTCGTAGCGGAATTCGTAAGAATTCCGCTACTCCTTGTCTCCCCCTCTCCCCCTCTCCCTATCTCCCCCTCTCCCCCTCCACGATTCCTCGCGGGTTCTCACACAGCAACTGCCGAACGTCCCGCTCGCTCAACCCCAACGCCGAACGCAAGTTCTCCGCCGAGCGCGGCATCGTCCCCGCCGAGCCGACCAAGTGACTGCGATCCGCCGCCCACGTGGCCAGGTTCTCGTCGATGATCACCCGCCGGTCGCCAATCGAATACTCGCCCGGGCCAAGGCCGGCGCCCCGAATCGCATCGGTCACAACGAACGCGCGCTCGATGCCGCAGCACTTCAAATAATTAGTCAGAGCAAAGAACGGCACGTGTACGCCATCGGCGATGAACCCAATGTGCAACCGCTCCGCCTCACTGAGCACACGCTGGATGATATTATCGTGCCGTGCGAGCTGGCCCGGGCAGCCGTTGCCCAGGTGCGTGAACATTCGCATCCCCGCGTCAATTGCCGCCCGCAGTTCGTCCAGCGTCGGATTACAGTGCCCGCCTGCAACACAGATGCCGTGCTTCGACAAGTATCGCGTTACTTGCTGGCCTGCATCACGTTCCGGCGCCAACGTAACAATCCGCGTCAGCCCACCCGCCGCCTCCAACAAGCGCTTCATGTTCTCAACGTCGGCCGGTCGGGCACATTCCTTCGGGTGAGCGCCGATGTAACCCGGCTCTTCATTTAGAAACGGGCCCTCGATGTGGACGCCCCAAATTACCTCGGCCGTCGTGGCATCCGCTTCACGTGCCCGCACGATATTCGCGAGCCGCCGACACATTGCCTCAATATCCGCCGTGATCACCGTCGCCAAAATGCCGGCGACGCCCTCCTTGCGCAGCCGCCGGCACACAGCCGCCACACGCTCCTCCGCCAGCACATCGGCATTGAAATCGACATCTGCGTATCCGTTCACTTGCAGATCGACATAACCAGCGGGAGCATTCATAATCATGGCTCGTAGCGGAATTCGTCGGAATTCCGATGCGCGAGGTTCAACCACCACTCGAAAGTTAGGCGTTACGCATTTTCTCACGCCAAGGCGCCAAGGCGCGAAGGAAGACACGCAAACCACTAATCGACGCTAATAGATCGCTAATCGTTGGCAAGTCCGCATTGGCATATCGATTAGCGCGCCATTAGCGCCCGTCAGCGGTTCGCTGCTTTTTTTCTTCCTTTGCGCCTTCGCGCCTTTGCGTGAGACGTTCTTCCATAGTGTCAATTGCTGAAGTCTTACGACTTCAGCTACCGAGGAGGTCAATTGTCAATGGACATCCAGATTATGCCGGACAAGCAAGCGATGGGAAAGGCAGCGGCGGCCGCCGGGGCCGAGCAAATCCGTCGCGCGCTGGCCGCCCGCGCCCACGCCAATATCATTGTCGCCACGGGCGCCTCGCAATTCGAGATGCTCGCCGCCTTGGTCAATGAGCCCGGCATTAATTGGAACCGCGTCACTGGTTTCCACTTGGATGAATATGTCGGCCTGCCGATCGACCATCCGGCATCATTTCGCGGTTACCTGTGGCAACGGTTCGTGAGCCAGTTGCCGCTGCCCTTGCGCGCGTTCTATTTCTTGGATGCCGAAAGCGACCCGCAGGCCGAGTGCCGCCGCGTCGGAGAGGTCATCCGGCAACATCCGATCGATGTCGCCTTCGTCGGCATCGGCGAGAACGGCCACCTGGCGTTCAACGACCCGCCCGCCGATTTCCAAACCGAGCAGCCCTACCTTGTCGTCCAGCTCGACGACGCCTGCCGCCGCCAACAGCTTGGCGAAGGCTGGTTCCCCACGTTCGACGATGTGCCCAAGCAAGCAATTTCCATGAGCATCCGGCAAATCATGACGAGCGGCACAATCATTTGCACCGTGCCCGACGACCGCAAGGCCGAAGCGGTACGCAACTCCGTCGAGGGCGAAGTCTCACCCAAGGTTCCCGCGTCGATCCTGCAGCAACACAAACAATGCACGTTGTACCTCGACCCCCCCGCGGCAAAGCTGCTGCGCACCTAAACGCCCCCGTAGGACGGACATTCCTGTCCGTCCCCAACAGATATCATGGATCGAAGCTCGCAGCGCAAGCAAGAGCCATTCGCGCCAAGTTATAGGATCGTTCCATAATGTGGGAGGCGTCTCCGACGCCGATAACGCTGTCCATTGCAACACATTTCGGCCGTAGAACGGACACGATTGTCCGTCCTACGAGTAATAAACAGGTGAACCGAAAAATGGCCTATCCCCAACACAGAACGCTCGTCGCTTGCTGGCTGATGACCCTCGCACTTTCGAGGCTCGCACCCGCAGCCGAAATCAACCAAGTCGCCGGCAAGCTAATTACCTTCAACACCAACGGCGGTTGGTGCTGGTACCAGGACGAGCGCGTCGTCGTCGACCAGGCCGCTGGCAAGCTCCTCATCAGTTCGATCGCGGATGCCACCGGTGCCGACGGCGCAGTGCGCAACGGCGATGTCGATATCGTCTCGTACGACCTCGCCACAGGACACATCGATCAATCGGTGCTCCACAAAGGGCTAGGCGATGACGACCACAACGTGCCCGCCCTACTCATCCGCCCCGACGGCCGATATCTCGCGATGTATACCAAGCACGGCGGCGATAAACTCACCCGTTATCGGATTTCGACCAAACCGCACGACGCCACAAGTTGGGAGCCAGAACAAACTTTCAACTGGGCCAGCACGCTCGGCAGCGACTTCAACGCCACCTACTCGAATCTATTCTACCTGCCGGCCGAAAAACGCACCTACGACTTCACCCGGGCCAATAACCGCGGCCCAAACGTCTTAGTCTCAAAGGATGATGGCACAACCTGGTCCTACGCCGGCAAGCTCGTGTTTAACCCCAAATTCGTCGGCTACGTCAATGGCTACTTCAAGTACGCCTCGAACGGCCTCGACCGCATCGACTTCGTGGGCACCGAACATCACCCCCGTGACTTCAACAACAATATCTACCACGGCTTCATCCGCGGCGGCAGGATGTACCGTTCCGATGGTTCGCTGGTCGATCCCGATATCTTCGACAACGACGCCCCCAACCAAACGACGCTCACGCGCGTCTTCCAGAGCGACAACGACGATGCCAAACAGGCCTGCTCGCATGCCTGGCCAACCGATTTGCACGTCGACGCGAGCAGCAATCCGTATGCAATCTTCTCAACTCGGGAAAACGAAGCATCGATCAACGGCAAAGAAGCCGATGCCCACCGCTTTTGGTACGCCCGCTACGATGGCAGTGAGTGGCACGTACACCAACTCGCCAAAGCGGGACCTCGCTTGTACGACAAAGAGCAGGACTACACCGGCCTCGCGGCCCTCGATCCGCATAACCCCAATCGATTGTTCATCTCGACCACCATCGATCCGCGCGACGACAAGGCTCTCGGCGTCCATGAAATTTTCGAGGGCAAGACAACCGACGGCGGCAAAACGTGGACGTGGAGCCCAATCACGCACGACTCCAAGATGGACAACCTTCGCCCCATCGTTCCCCTCTGGAACGCCAACCACACCGTCCTCCTGTGGCTCCGCGGCAAGTACACCGCGATGCACGACTACGACCAGGCCGTCGTCGGCCTCACGAAGATCGAACCGCTTCAATAACTCGTCCGGGGTGCCATGCCCACGGCTCGGTGTGGGCATGAAATCCATGAGCACAGCCCGGCCACTCCACTGACTCCCGCGGCCTCCAGTTCCATAACAAAGAAGTTGCCGTTGGAAAATTTTGGGATTTTGGAGAATGCAGAATTCCCCCCTGTCTGACTTCCCTCCCTGTGGGCATTGACATTTGTGTCAATGCGTGCCAAAGTAGTGTCAATGGAACCGCTAATCACGGCGTCGGCCTTGGAAGAGTTCATCGCGTTGCCACGGACAATCCAGACACGCATTCTTCAGTTGGTCGGACGGCTTCGCCGCTGGCCGAATGTCAGTGGCGCGAAACCGCTGTCCGGACCGTTGGCGGGCCACTACCGGTTGCGGACCGGCGACTACCGCCTGCAATTTCGACTCGAGCACCAAACCGTGATTGTCGAGCGCATCGGACATCGAGACGGGTTTTATGATGAATAGTGGTAGCAACGTGCAGACTATCGTGCTCGATGGCAAGAAGTTCGTAATTCTGCCGGAAGCAGAATACCGGCAGATTGCGGGGTTTCCGCCCGCCGATCGAGCTGGCAATCGTCCGGCCGTGGCGGCCATGCGGGCCGTATTGGCACGTGATATCGTCCACGACCGCGAGCGCATCGGCTGGTCGCAAGCCGAACTCGCCCGCCGCGCCGGCATCCGCGTCGAAACGCTCTGCCGCATCGAAACCGGCAAACACACACCATCGGTTTCCACGATCGAAAAAATCGATACCGCTTTGCGCTCCGCAGCCAGACACAAACGGTAGCAGTTACTTCACTTAGGCTTTGTCAGCAAACATGGACTTGGGATCAGCCGAACCGCGCTAGCGGCGGTTTGGTGCTCCCAACCGTGGGCTAGCGCCCAGCGGCTAATCGTTTTCCGACAAAGCCTAGTTCTTCACCGGCTTCGGCTGCGCCGCCTTCCAGGTCGCCGCATCAACCGGCTTCACCTCGTGTGTGAAGACAAACGTCCCCTTCTTATTTCCCACGACGACATCATCCCACTTGTCGCCGTTCAGGTCGCCGACAACCACTTCCGTGCCGACGCCCGAGTTGTTGTCGATACGATGCGGAATGAACGATACCTTGCCGCCCTCCCGCGATGTCTTGAACCAATACAACACGGCCGGTTCCAACGCGCCAGGGTCTTTATCCGCATGGGCCCACCAACGCTTGCCCGTGATGATGTCCAGCACGCCGTCATGATCCATGTCGGCCAGGGCCACCGCGTGCAGTTCGGAAATCGCCAGGCCATATTCGTTCTCCTCCGGCTTCTCGCCCATGATGAGGTGTTCCTTATATTTGATGCCGCCCTTGTCATCCTTGCCGACATTTTCGAACCACGCAAAACCATAGGCATGGGCGGTCTTGCTCGTGAGCACGTCGTTGTCGCCGTCGCCATCGATATCAAACGCGTACATCTGCGCGCCGCCGGCGTCGGAAAAGTTCATTGGGTGAAATTGCCAAAACTCGGCCTTTGAATCGGCCGCGGGATGTTCAAACCACCCCTCCTTTTGCATGAGGTCCATGCGGCCATCGCCATTCACGTCGCCCACGCCCAGACCGTGCGTGAAGCGCTCGTACTTGCGGTTCGGTGAAATGGCGTGAATCGTCCACGGCTTCGTCGGATCGTCCTTAGGAATTTCGGCATAGATTGCCTGTCCGCCGCTGTCGCACACGAGGTCCGGCACGCCGTCGCCCGTGATATCGGTGAATGTCGGTGACTCATTGTCGACCGACTTCACGGCCATGTGCTTGGCCCAATTGCCCGGCTTGCCCTGCGGATTGGCGAACCACCACGCCTCCAAACCGGGAAAGCCGACGACCAGAATATCGGTCCAGCCGTCCTTGTTGATATCGCCCGTGAACGTGAAGAAATTGTCCGAGTAATCAACCACGTTGAACGGCTTCGGCGTGTAGTACTCGTGCCGTTCCGTATAACTCGGGCCTGCATACCAGTACGGGCCGGAGACGACATCCATCACACCATCGTGATTGAAATCGCCAAAGTGCGCTCCCTCGCAAAAGAACTTATCGGTGAGCTGCAGTTTCTTGAACGAGTGCAGCGTGTACTTCTCTTCCGCACTCGCCCCAGCGGCCACCACCGCCACCACAATACCGCCCAGCAACATTCTTCCGATGCTATTCATGATTGATACCCCAGATTCAGTAATAGGAAATCTCACGCCAAGGCGCGAAGGCGCAAACAAAGACCGGGAACACCGCTAATCGACGCTAATTGTTCGCTAATGTTGACAGGTCCATATCAGCCATCCTCATTAGCGAACTATTAGCGCCCATTAGCGGTTGACCGCCCTTCTTCTTTTACCTTTGCGCCTTCGCGCCTTTGCGTGAGACAAAACAAACAACCATTCTCTGTCAATCTACCGCTTCAACGTAAACGCCGGCAGTCGCTTGATCTCCCCACCCGCCACCGCCGATTCATGCGCCAAAATTCCCACGCACGTCCAGTTTGCACTCGTCGGCGCGTTCGGCCACGGATCGCGATCGTTCACGAGCGCGCTAATAAACTCATTCACCAAATGCGGATGCGAACCACCGTGCCCCGAGCCCTGCAAGAACGACAGATGCTCGGCATCAACGATCGACCGTGTAAATGGCTGAATCTCTTTCGGCAACAAGTGCGCGAAGTCCGGCACTTCGACCCGCTCGGCAATCTCTGGTTCCGGCCGCTTGGCCGTGTGCAGAATGTGCGATTCGCCCTCAACCAGCGTCCACTCGAACGACTTCTTCGAGCCATACACGTCGAAGCTCTCGCGATACTGCCGGGCCGTATCGTACAAGAATCGCCAAATGTGCGCCGCCACATCGCTATCCGCAATTTTGATGTGACAAGACTCGACCGCAAACTTATTGCCCGATTTCTTCTGAATGTCCTCCCGCACCGTGCCCGAACCAAAGCACGACACATATTCCGCCAACCCGTTCATCAGCCCCAACACCGGGCTCACGACATGCGTGGCGTAGTGCATCGGGATCATCCGCTCCCAATACTCGGGCCAGCCATCCATATCTTGCGGATGCGACGCCTGCAGAAACTGAATCTTGCCGAACTCGCCCTTCTCGTACATCTCTCGGATGAACAGAAACTCGCGGCTATACACCACGGTCTCCGCCATCATGTACTTGAGCCCCGTATCCGCGACGAGCCGGCAAATCTTCTCGCAATCGGCCACGGTCGTCGCCATCGGCACGGTGCACATCACGTGCTTGCCGGCCTTGAGCGCTTCCATGCTCATCCAGGCATGGTCCGGGATGGGGCTATTGATGTGGACAAAGTCGATGTCCGGATCGGCCAGCACTTTCGCGTAGTCGGTATACCGCTTGGCGATTTGGAACGCGTCGGCCACTTTATTCAGCTCGGCCTCGTTCCGCCGGCACACCGCAACCACTTCCGCCTGGGGGTGCTTCTGATAGATCGGGATGAACTCAGCCCCGAAACCCAACCCAATCATCGCAACTTGAACCGGAGGCGTCGTCTTCATCGTGATTTCGCCTTTCAACAAACGATCCACCGAATACAACACGCCTGGCAGCCCCCGGCTCTGCCGGGGGTTCCCCGCTCGCAAGCGCTGTCCAGCGTTCGGCCCCCGGCAGAGCCGGGGGCTACCGATATGACGAAACCCCTGCTCGAATCGGATCGCATCACCCTTGCAGTTGCTATCCGTCAATCCTCATGTTAATTTAGCAAAACATCCGTACTATGGATATAGGGGTTTTTCAATTCACTATCCTTTTTCTATCCTTTTCCTGTCCTATATATATCTCTTTACCACCCCAAAAACCACTATACCCGACCATGCCACGTAAATCTGCTTTGTATTTTAATCAAACTCTTAATCAATACTCTAGCACGATTAAGGGAAAAAAACACTATTTCGGTGCTGATTTAGCGTCCGCACAAGTTAAGTTTGAAGCAATTTTGAGCGGTAGTCTTAAGACGGACAATCAAGAGGAAGAACCGCCGGCATACAAATCTATAACGCTCCAGCAATTAGTGAATAAGTTCATTAAGCACAAAAAGCAAACCAATGCAGCGGACAATACAATCTTATGGTATGAAGGACACCTAAATACATTTATAGGGTTTATTGGTCCTACTAAGAAAGCAGATAGTATTAACCTGGCATTGGTCCAGCAGTTTGTTTCAACAATATGCAAAAAGAGGGACTATTCCCTAAATACTGAAAAAGGATTGAAGCGCGCCATTCGTTCGCTATTTGCTTATGCAACTGAAGAAACCAATCTTCTATTAATCAATCCTGTTAAATCCAGAAAGTTTGCGGTCGGTAGTTATTCCAAAAGCGAAGCAATTCCAATACCGACCGATGAAGAGGTTAAAAAGGCAATTGCCTATTTTGAAACCCGAAACCCTGCCCTCTGTGATTTAATTAAATTTCTATATCATTCCGGCTCCCGCCTAAGCGAAGCAAGGAATATCAAACTTAAAGACATAGATATTAATAGGAAGCGTATCAATCTAGGAAAAGCAGAAAGCAAACAATATCGAACCACCGGTAAGAAGCGCACTATCTATCTTAGTGATAAGGTACTAGAAATAGTTGCCCGCAATATGAAAGATAAAGAAGCCGGGGATTATCTATTCATTAATCCAACTGCTAATTCTCAAAGCAGACAATGGATACCAAACTCGGCACGTTCACATTGTAGAAGAGCAAAGGACAAACTAGGGTTTCTTTTGAACCTTAGAGGTATTCGGCACGTAGCAATTACAAATCTGATTTTGGCGGGAGTGGATTTACTATCTATCTCCAAACTCGTAGGTCATGCCAATCTAACTATGATACAGAAGTTCTATGAAGAATTGAACGCCGAACACTTAATAGATACGGCAAACAAAATATAGTGAGGTGTCCGCCATGCTCAACAAAGATGATTTTCCGGCCTATGATTTTGGCGAAGAAGATGAAGATGATGAATTTAGTTCTCTAATTAGAATTAACGGAATACTTCCCGATGGTTGCTACATTGAGCAAACCGACAACAATAAGTATCTTTGTATCCACGATAACCAAGTGCTTTTTAGATTGAACCGGCGAGCGCTGATAATGTTTGAATTAACGCTTCACGAATCAGAACACTTCTTTGGCGAAGAGTGGAAACACCTATAGCGACATTTTACTATAGGTTGCCACAACATTAATTATATACTTAAGGAAAAAGTAATTGTGGCATAAAAAAGCTCTGGGGTGGATAACCAGTATCAATCTTTAATCACTCTATTTAACTGGTTTCTATTTGAGGAGATAAATAGGTCCACCCCCCACTATTTCTTTGACTTCTCTTTCTTGGTGTCAATCTTCTGAACACCATGCGCATCTTGATATTTCTTTATCATTCGCTTCCGCAATTCATAAAGCGATGGTTGCGGCGCTCTTGTCTTAATTAGACCTTTCAATTTATTGATGATTTCTCGCCTTGATGTTTCGGCATACAAATTGATTAGTTCTACAAAAGTGCGACCCAGTTGTTTTTGGCAAGAACAAGCAGTGCATTGATATTCAATATTATTAGGTAATACCGTAATCATAAAGGTATCTTTAGAACGACAGCGCGGACAGAGAGGCGTTATATATTGTGTATCACTTTGTCTTTTCCCCAATACCATACCAAATACATTTAATACGTTGTCAGCATGAAAACCTAAACTGAATGCTTTTGTTAGAATTGCTTCTATTTCATAATCCCTATCATCGTCAAGTGACAAGGAATAGAGACTATGTGCAACTTCTGCTTTGGATATTGTTTTGTACATACTATAAATACCTGCCCCCAATTATCCTGGGCGTGCGTTCTTTTGTGTTTTGTGATGGCGGAATATACGCGGGGTCAAAATAACTAATATTTTTTATTACTTGCCGAACGCTTGAAATACAAACGCCGTAATTTTTTGCTAACTCCCGTAATCCAACCATATTCGTTGAATATAACCTTCTAATTATCTGTGCCTGATGCGGAGATAACTTGTTCTTTTGATTTGCTAGGTTCGCTGTTTTCTTGTCTTGTTCCATACTTACCTTTTCTTAGATTAAATCGTTTAGGGCACTGGGCAATAAATCATCAAACTTCAATGCTTTATGCGCCTTTGCTTTGAAAATGGGGATTTCTGGTATCACGATATTTTCAATACTTGCTTCGGTTACGCCAAAAAACTTTGCCAGTGCGGATACTGATTGATTGTCTTCATACAACATCTTAATGGCGTTAATATCTTCTGGCGGTAATTGCTTGTTCATATAGTTGTTATACACCTTTAAGTAAACCTTTGTAACTTTAGGAAAATATATACGCTAGTTCACTACTAATATTCGCTGGCAATAATTCGCAGGTTAATAACCAATGAAGATAGTTAAAATCTTTATCACACAATATGTGATGAATTGTCATATTCTTGTATTTGCCAAACGCCAGTTTGTAATTTGCCGTGCTTTGAGACAAAGTCAAATTTAGTTGTCGTCCCGACAATACGGCATTTTCAAAATCTGCAAGCAGTTGAGAAAAGCGAATTGAAGAATTATTCGCCAACTGATAACACCTAATTAAGGATATGAGATTACTTCTAAAAATTAGGTGGAGATTACATCTGCACGCCCATTCATATCCAGTTTGTGCCCTAAGTATTTCCACCAATTCCGCGCAATTCGGGCATCGGCAACAAATCTGCCCATTTTGATTAAGCGTAGAAATAGAAAATTTGCTTAATATATCGCTGGGATTATCTACCAGTTTTTCTAGTAGTAAAACACGCTCTCTAATTCTGTCTTTGGTTTTGAGTATTTTCACAACTACTAATACACCAAATTGCAGGCAAAAAAGCGTTCATAACAAGAAATAGCAATATCGCGCCGGCTTGGTGTATATGAAAAGTGATAACTTGTAGTTATCAGGTTCTAGGGATTGGAAACCCTTAGAATGACAGAATGGCAATTAACCAAGTAAGAGTTTGCCACCAAATTGTGGCATAGCAGAAGATGGATCGACCCAAGATGTTATTAATGAGAACTACTAACTTTTGGACCCATTTGGATTAGTAGTACAGAAAGGTAAAATATCTTTCAATCATTAATAAACGCTGCGAAATCGGTAAAAGACGATTCTTAGGTTAGTTGTAGTTCTTAAAGCTCTTAACCGATTGGGGAAGAAAATCTCTAACCATCGACCAAAGGGTTTTTCTATAAGAAAACTTCCTTTGGAATTAATTAGATACACTCATTCATTACCTATTTTTAAGGGCAAATCACCTAATTAAATCCACAACCTCAAAAACCCCTAAAAACAACGGGTATTTGGAATACAGAAAATCGCCTACAACAACAAGTTTCCTAGATACTTATTTTGGATGGTCCTAAAATCGCATATAATGACTTGTGGCGATTTGGGGTTTTAGATTTTTGGAGAAGCCGACGCAAAATTTCGTCTTATAGCGACCTAAATTCTTTTTGTGTTCCGTATAATCGCACAGAACGCTTCCAGAATTGAGGTAGAGAAGGTGGACTATTAGTACGAGGTTTATGCGTTTTTCTTGTCTTGGGTGTAAAATAGTATGGGAATTGAAAATAACGCCTCACTAGCGTTAAACCTTAAAAAACAACTGCAATTCCCAAAAAATTAACCGCCTACTCCTTTGGGCGGTTTTTTTATGCGCTGATGATTTTTAGTTTTGTCCGCCATATTATTTAGCTCGCCCCCTATGCTAAGATTTTCACATAATTCACAACAATATACTTGACGGTTTAATAAATATGAAAAATAAGCGATACTATCCTTTTCCCTGCCCTTATCCCAGTATTATAGTAATTTTCCCATAATTTCTTATATATTCTTTTGGTTATACCTATCACATCTGCCCTTTTTATAAAATTCAGGTTACATAGGACGCCCCCAGTTTTTTTAGAGGTATTTAGGGTCAATATTTATGAAAATATGTTATGAAACAAGCACTTTATTAAGTGAAAACCGCCCCCCGCCCTAGATACCAAATATATTAAAATTCATTCATTATTGGATTTACCCTGCCCCCTGCCGAAACTATCAAATATCCCAAATATATATAAAATATCTATACATTAATTAGGTAATTAGTAACATAATCAAACCTAATTGAAATCTAATTGAATGCTCTAGCGTCACTTCTAACGCTGGATTATCAATAACGTGAACGGCATCAAAGAACTTCTAGCGGAGCGTTTCGAGGGCATTTAATGCGATTAGGATAGAAACTAGGACTATCCTTTATTCCTGAAAAACTATCCTTTATTTTGCCCAAAAAGGATAGATAACGGATAAGAAAAAAATTTATTAAGATTTGGCAAAAATTTGGCGGGTTTTCTTAACTTCAATTAGGACAACAACTTACAAAAGGATAAATCGAAAAACTCGGTAGGCGGACCAAGGCTGCATTCTTGCTAATTTAGCCAAGACTCAACCACGATTGAATGATAAAAGCGCGCACCTCGCGCGATTTTCAATTGGGGGGTGAACTCTTCCGAGCGCGGTCGAAGTCTCGCGTCGCTCCCCAGCGGCGCGAACCAAGGCGGTGAATGTCGACTTCGGTTTCGACCTTCGTTCCTCTGGGCCACTTACGAAGCTTTCGAATTATCTCTGGGAGAATATCGCGATGCAGACCAGCGGCAAGATCTTCTGGGCCAGTTTCCTTACCCTCATCGCCGCCGGCATTGGCTTTGCCGTGCGCGGGGCGGTCTTGGCCGAATGGAGTAGCATCTTCGGCTTCACCCAGACAGAACTAGGAACCATCACCGGCGGTGGCCTGGTGGGAATGGCGTTTACCATTATTGGCTTCAGCTTGTTCGCCGATCGCATTGGCTACAAGGCGATCCTGTTAGGCGCGTTCATCCTGCACGTTTCCTCGGCGATCGTCACCCTCGCCGCAACTCCCGTCTATCATGCCGCGGGCAAGAATGCCACCTATTGGTGTTTGTACGTGGGCATGTTCATGTTCTCGCTGGCCAACGGCATGTGCGAATCGGCCATCAATCCGCTCGTCGCCACGCTCTACCCAAAACAAAAAACTCACTACCTCAATATCCTACACGCCGGCTGGCCCGGCGGCCTCATTCTCGGCGGTTTGTTGGCGTTTTGCTTCGTCGGCGAAAAGTGCTTCATAACTCCCCTGCGCTGGGAAATACCCATGCTGTTCTTCTTAGTCCCCACGCTGTGGTATGGAATCATCACGATCAAAGAACATTTCCCTGTCTCCGAAGCCCGCGCCGCCGGCGTCAAGTTCAGCGAAATGGTCGCCGAGTTTGCCGCGCCAGTTCTGTTGTTTCTTCTCTTCCTGCATGCATTGGTCGGCTATGTCGAACTCGGCACGGATAGCTGGATCACCAATATCATGGGCGGCTACATCCGCAATAGCGTGCTGCTACTGGTCTACACTTCCGGCCTGATGTTCGTCCTACGTTTCTTCGCGGGCCCGATTGTGGAACGCATCAACCCGCTCGGCCTGCTCTTCGTCAGTGCCGTGCTGGCCTGCATCGGGCTTTACTCCATGGGTAGCATGCTCTTGGCCGCTTCCGGCCTGGGAATTCTCGTGGCCGCCACGATTTACGGCCTCGGCAAAACCTTCTTCTGGCCCACCATGCTCGGCGTCGTCGGCGAACGCTTCCCCAAAGGCGGCGCGCTCGTTATGGGTACGATGGGTGGTATCGGCATGGCCTCCGCCGGTTTATTAGGTGGCCCTGGCATCGGCTATACCCAAGATGTCAACGCCACCGCCAAGCTCCGCGAATTGAATCCGGCCGTTTATGAGCAAGTGCGGGCCGCGGAGCCAAATCGCTTCCTCTTTTTCCCACCGGTCGCCGGACTCGACGGCAAAAAAGTCGCTGAATTACCCAAAGGCAGCCCAGAAGCCGAAGTGGTCAAACAAGCGTCGGATTACGGTGGCGCTCGGGCCCTCAAAATCACTGCCGCGATTCCCGCCACGATGGCCGTCGGCTACTTGATCTTGCTGCTCTACTTCCGCGCCATCGGCGGTTACAAGCTCGTTGAGATCGGCCCCGGCGGCCGCGAGGTGGAAACGTCGCAGTATCCCTCCGCCAAGGAGGCCGTCTACCGAGACTCCCGCGCCGACCAAGCCTGACGTTCGTTAGCGTCGGTCGCCAGACCGAATCTACCTCCAACCCCCCAACCACACCGCCGCCACCGCCGATGGAAATCCACCGAGGTGCGCAAGGTGGTCCGTATAACAAGTTTTTCAGAGATAAACTTGCGGAGGAGGTAGAACCAACTGTAGAAACGGTTCTCAGATGGCGCGAAGAGGCTGTCAAGCTGTTTGGATTGGAGAAGTTCCGCCCATGAAATTGTGGAAGTTCAGAAATGCAGAAGACGGCCGCTTTGCGGCCGCGAGTCGTGTCGGCACTTGGTCGAAACAAGGCGATCCGCCGAGGAACGTACGGATCAAACCGCTCGTCATCGAATGGGAACCAAGCGCCACTCTGGTCGGCGATTTCACCATGCCCTCACCTAGTGATTTAATGGCCAAGCGAACGGTAGCGGAAGAACTGCTCAACGAGGGATTTAAAGGAATTGAATTCGGTCCCGTCGAAATGGTAGTGAACAGAGATCATAAACGAGGCCGGCCACGCAGCATGATCCAGTTGCCATACGATGGGCCGGAGCTCGTGGACTTGTATGTAATGCATCAGACCCACGCAAACCTGGAACGATCGACAATGAAGATCAAGGGATACGACAAAGGGCGGCCGACTTACGAATTAGAGGGTGTTGAACGCATCGAGCCACGCAAATGGGACCGGAGCGCGGGAGAGCTCGAACGAGTTCATATACCGAGGACACCCGGAATGGGAATCTACGTGAATAGTGATGCGCTCAACGACCACGATTTTTTTAGGGTTAATGAGGCTTGGTGGATTCTATGCACAAATCGTGTCAAAGAGTTCATTCTGAAGAGAGGTTATACAAACATCGCATTATTTGAAGTGGGAGAAACGGTTGATTGACCTTCAGCAATGCGACCGTGTCGCGGCGGTGGTCCGATACCAGGAGCGAGAGCTATGCGGACGGTTACGCCCACGACATTTACGTGTTCGACGAACACACGTCGAGCTCTGGCTCGGACGCCACGCAAGTCACGAACACGACCCACGTAGCGGGCAGCTACGCGGACCTGGTGTTCCCGCTAGGCCTCGCCATTCGCGTGCAAAGCGGCACGTACGACACGATGCAGAAGACGCGCACGGCCCATCGGTCGGAATCCAATGGCAGCAAGGGATTTTCGTAAGAATTCCGCCGTCGCCTCGGGATAGGCTGTGTGTCCCGCGGAATTCTCACGAATTCCGCTACAAATTCAGCTACTGAAAACTTTTCCACTATTTCCTTGCTTTTGTGCCACGACTTGTGCTAGAGTCGCCCCTGAAATGACCGTGCGGGCGCAGTCTCTGCAGCGAAGACGTCTCGCCGGAACCGCGTCGCGCCAGCGTGCTTCTTGCCTCCCAATGGCGTTGCCAGCGTGTGCCACTGCTGGCTTGCCCAGCAGTGCCTGGTCGCGATGCTTTCCGGTCCCGCGGAGCAGAGCCTCACGCGCACGGGTGGAAACTCGGTCGCAGCTCGTTGCCATCGGCGTCACCGCTGATCATGCGCGTCCGCTCACTAAGGACCGACGCCCCAGTGGGCCCATCATTTTTTTGAAAGCGGTTAGCCGTTAGGTGTTAGTCGTTAGGCGTTAGCTATTAGCCAGAAGGACCAATGACCAAGCACCACTGACCAACACCAAACACCGAACATCGACTATCCAACATCCAATATCCAACCACGAACAACGGAACCCTGAACCCCAAACCCGGAACCCCCAAAACTGCCGCCCAATGCCAACTTCCGGCGGCTTTGCCCCGGACGCTGCCCGCCCGATTTCGTAAATCGCACGAAATCTTGGCCGAAAAGTGTGGACACTCTCGTTCCGCTTGGTAAATTGAAAGCGGATGGGGATTTTCTCTGGGGCAAGGTAGAAGTGGTCCGTGCGTACGTCACGGTACCGCTCGTATTTCCGTTCCTTGGTCAAGCCGTGGAGCTTTCTGATCGCACAACATCACAATCGAGGTAATGTAAATGTCACCGATTCACATTCGCCGATCGCGGCTTTCATTGTGGAAACTCGTTGCCGCCACGTGTCTTCTGTGCACACCGACCTACAGCTTTGCCGCCGGCTGGAGCGACAACTTCAACGACGGCAACATGCTCGATGGCAACCCGGTCACTTGGCTGAATGACCTCGGTGGAAGCGGTCTCTTTCCTGGCGACTACAACGCCTCCAGTGGCGACCTCGTCATGACACCTGCCGTCGATGGCTCGGATTCCAGCATCATGATCTCCTTGGTGCCGGCCGTCTCATTTACCGATGTCTACATGCGGACCCAAGGCGTTGTCCTCCCAGACCCCAATAATCCGACCGTAAATAAAGGTGGGAATCTCGTGCTCTTGGGTCGCGTCGACCCGCAGGCCCTCACCGGCTATCTCGTGTATTTCGATGTCAGCGGCAATCTCAACATGCAGATCTTGCTCGGCGGTGCGACGGTTGACATCGGCACGACATTCGACGCGCCTTTCAACGCCGGGAGCGAAGTCAACGTGGAAATGGACATTGTCGGCGATCAGTTGAGTGCGTATGCCTGGCCCGTCGGCCAGCCGCGACCGGCCGCGCCGCAAGTGACTGCGACCGATAGTTCCTTCACCACCGGCATATCCGGCGCCGCCTTCGCCGAGGATGATGATTTGACCGCTGGCGTGTTCCGCTACGTTTCCGCTCAAAGCACCCCCTTCGTCGACGGCGTGCCCGGCGACTACAACAATAACGGCGTGGTCGATGCCGCCGATTACGTGCTCTGGCGCAACGGCGGTCCGTTGGCCAACGAAGTGGATACTCCCGGCACCGTGAACGCTGCCGACTACACCGCTTGGCAAGCCCGCTTCGGCAATACGTCTGGCAGAGGTAGCGGCTTAGCCGCCGCGGCCGTGCCTGAACCGACGACTTTGTTTTTGGCATTCGTCACAGTGGGGGCCGGGCTGGCTGCAAATGGTCGTCGCCGTACCGCACGGTGATTGAATCAACACGATGGTTCACGATTCAACTCACAAATGACGGACGCCCTCATTGCGTCCGTCATTTTTTGTGCAAGCTAGTAGTTGTCAGCCGTCACCGTTTGGCAGGAACAACCAACGACATGATCAAACTAACGACTAACGACTAACACCTTACGCCAGAATATCATGCACCACCTCGCCGTGAATATCGGTCAGCCGATAATCGCGGCCTTGAAAACGGTACGTCAGCTTCAAATGGTTGATTCCCAATAGGTGCAACATCGTGGCCTGCAGGTCGTGCACGTGCATCGGGTTTTCGGTAATGTTGTAGCTGAAGTCGTCGGTCGCGCCGTACGTCATGCCGGAGCGAACGCCGCCGCCGGCCATCCAAATGGTAAAGCATCGCGGGTGGTGATCGCGGCCATAGTTCGTTTCGGTGAGCGTGCCTTGCGAATACACGGTCCGCCCAAATTCGCCACCCCAAATCACGAGCGTGTCCTCCAGCAGGCCGCGTTGCTTGAGGTCTTGAATCAGTGCCGCCGATGGCTGATCGGTCGCCTGGCACTGTTTGGCGATGTTCTTCGGCAGGTCGCCGTGCTGATCCCAGCCCATGTGATAAAGCTGCACGAACCGTACGTCGCGCTCGATGAGCCGGCGGGCGAGTAGGCAGTTGCGCGCGTAGCTCCCCGGCTTGCGCACCTCCGGCCCATACAGGTTGAGAATGTGCTCCGGCTCGCTCGAAATGTCGGTTAATTCGGGCACGGCCGACTGCATCCGAAACGCCAATTCATACTGTGATATGCGCGCCTGGATCTCTGGATCGCCAATCAGCGAATAGCTATTTTCATTAAGAGCGGCGAGATCGTCGAGCATCTCGCGCCGCATCGATCGATCGCACCCGGCCGGATTCGCCAGGTACAACACCGGATCGTTGCCACTCCGCAACTTCACGCCCTGGTACTGCGTCGGCAGAAATCCGCTGCCCCACAGCCGGTCGTACAACGGCTGGTCGGCCGCGCGCGTCGGATCGCGCGAAATCATCACGATAAACGCCGGCAAATCCTGATTCAGCCGCCCCAAGCCATACGCCACCCACGCCCCCGCGCTTGGCCGACCGGCAAGTTGCGAACCCGTTTGAAAGAACGTCACGGCCGGGTCATGGTTGATCGCCTCGGTGTACATCGAGCGCACGATGCACAGTTCGTCGACCATCTTGGCCGTGTACGGCATCAGGTCGGACATCCACGCCCCTTGCCGGCCATATTTTTGGAACCCAAAAATCGACGGGGCCAGGGGGAATGTGGTCTGACCCGAGGTCATCGTCGTCAGTCGCTGCCCCATCCGCACCGACGCCGGCAGCTCCTGCCCGCGCAGGTCGCGCAGCTTCGGCTTATAGTCGAACGTCTCGAACTGCGACGGCGCACCCGACTGAAACAGATAGACGACTCGCTTCGCCTTCGGCTCAAAATGGGGTTTGCCAAGCGCCGTATTCACCGCCGCCGCGACCGCCCGCGAATTGTGGCCAGCGAGCGAGTTCAGTGCCAGCGCACCCAGTCCCGCCCCGGCCCCCTGCAAGAAATGCCGTCGATTCCAGGCCTGAGCCGTTGCTTTGGCATCCATCGTTGATCCTCCAACATGCAATATGGCCATGGCTAGTTCTTGGAAATCGCCTCGTCCATGTTGATCAGCACGCTCGCCACCGCTGCATGCGCGGCCAAATCAATAGCATCGAGCGTCATATTCCTGGGCGATTCACCTTGACTCAAAAACTTCTCCGCATCCGCCGGCGAGCCGCGAAACCTCGCGCCGTACTTCCGCAGACTTCCACGCAAGAGTGTTAATTCGCGAGCCGTTGGCGCTCGGCTAGTCGTTAAGCGAAATGCATAAGTGAGCCTGGAGTCTTCGGTGTTTCCACCCTCAGTCAACATTCGTTCCGCGAGTTTGCGCGCCGCTTCCATGTAGGTCACATCATTCAATAGCGCGAGGGCCTGCAGCGGCGTATTCGTCTTTGCCCGCTTCACCTGGCACACTTCCCAACTTGGCGCGTCGAACGTGGCCAGCGAAGGATGCGGCACCGTGCGCTTGCGATAGGTGTAGAGACTACGACGATACAATTCTTCACCATGCCCCTGCACATAATCCTCATGCGCGCCGCCGGCAAGTTCTTCCCACAAACCGGCGGGCTGGTAAGGCATCACCGAGTTACCGCCGATCTTCGGCGCCAACAGCCCGCTCACCGCAAGTGCATTGTCGCGAATCGCTTCGGCCGGCAAGCGATAGCGCGGCCCGCGCGCGAGCAACCGATTATCCGGATCGCGTTGATACAATTCCGGCGATGCTTCCGAGCGCTGCTGGTACGTATTGCTCTCAACGATCAACCGTTGCATATGCTGCAAATCCCAGCCCGATTGAACGAGCTCGGTCGCCAACCAGTCGAGCAATTCAGGGTGCGACGGCGGCTCCGATTGTACGCCGAAATTATCGGAACTTTTCACTAGCCCAATGCCAAAATGATGTTGCCAAAGTCGATTGACAACTACCCGCGCTGCCAGCGGATTCTCCGGGCTCACTAGCCATCTCGCCAGCCCTAGCCGATTATGGGGTGCCCCAGCCGGCAGTCGCGGCATCACTTCGGGAACATCCGGCTGCACCGGCTGGCTCTTATCCGGCATGTCGTAACGTCCGCGCTTTAGCACAAACGTCGCACGTGGTTGTTTGAGATCCTCCATGATCATCGCCACCGGGATGGCCGCATCATAATTGGTTCTTGCCGCCTGAATTGCCTCAAGATTGCGACGCAGCTCCAACAACTTTACCGCAAAAGAATCCTTCGACTGAGGCAACAACAACTTGTCGAATTGGTCGCGGTTAGATTCACTCAACGAATCCGGCTTGGTATTCCGCAACCCGCGGCGGAGCGCACCGCGCAGCGCGCCTTTCACGTCGAACTCGGAAAGAGCGTGCTGATACAGCTGCACGTCGCGAATGCTACCATGAAATTGGCTATCCGTCGAGCGCATGCCGATGCGAAACGGCTGGTCGTTGCCGAATGAGCCGCTGAGCTTGTCAACTTCGATCGCGAGTTCCTGTTTTTCACCATTGATATACAGCGACACTCCGGCGGCCTTACCAGAACCATCATACGATTCAACGATATGCGACCATTCGCCTTGCGGTAACGGCTTCTTAGTAACAACCTTAATTTGGTTGTCCGGCGACTCGGCCACGATGTGCATTTCGATCTTACCGTCTTTCACAATGAGCAGGTCGCAGCCGCGAAACGACCGATCGTTATCCATCTTCGAAAATATAGCGCCATCGCCTGTCGGCTTCACCCAGGCCGCCCAGCTAAACGCTCGATCGGCGATTGGAAAGTGAATACTGGGGAAATCAAGATGCTGCTGGCCAGCGAACGACGCGACTTTGCCGAACAAATCGTCTTTCCAATCTGGCGGAATTGATGGCGGCGCTGCAGCTACGGCAGTGTTCGTCGCGGTCACCAGCGCTGCCGCATCGGACTCCAGCGAGATACTAACCGCCGCCACCGGCTCATCGGTGGCCGGCGTGCTGCCAAGTGTTTTCAACCATGCCTGCCGTGCCGACCCAATCCCCTGCATGTGATCGTCGACCTGTTTCTTAGCCGCCGCGATCCGCGCGTCGAATTCCGCCAATCGCCGCTCGTTTTCCGCCGTCACGGCTTTCACCATTGGCGGCACGTTCCCACGAGTCTCCGTGTAGACGCCCTTCTCGTTGACGTTTCCGAAGAACGCGAACAACTGGTAGAAATCTTTCCGTGAAAACGGATCGAACTTATGGTCGTGGCAGCGGCCACAACCCACCGTCAGGCCGAGCATCACGGTGCCAAACGTCTCCACGCGATCGACCACATTCTCGACGAACCACTCTTCTTCGATTGAGCCCGCTTCGGTCACCGTGCGGTGATTCCGATTGAACCCGGTAGCGATTTTTTGGGAGAGCGTGGAATTCGGCAACAAGTCGCCCGCCAATTGCTCCGTAACGAACTGATCGTAGCGCATGTGGTCGTTGTACGCCTTGATCACCCAATCGCGCCACGGCGACATGTTGCGAGCGAAGTCGTTCTGGTAACCGTTCGAATCGGCGAACCGCGCGCCATCGAGCCAGTCGGCTGCCATGCACTCGCCGTAGTGCGGCGACTTCAACAAATGATCGACCACTTTCTCGTAGGCACCCGGCGAACTGTCAGCGAGGAACGCGTCGATCTCGGGCAGAGATGGCGGCAGGCCGATGAAGTCGAAATACAACCGGCGAATGAGCCGTTCCTTCGTCGCCCTCGGCGCCAGCGCCAGGCCTTCCGCTTCCAACTTCGCGATCACAAAACTGTCGATCGGGTTGGCAACCAAATCGCCACGTTTCACTTGCGGCACCGGCGGCCGCACGGGCGCGACGAAGGCCCAGTGTTTTTCGTATTTCGCTCCTTCGGTTACCCAGCGTTTCAGAACTGTCTTTTCAGCATCGGATAGTGTTTTACCACTATCTGGCGGCGGCATCATCTCGTCGGCATCGGTTGACGAGATGCGCGTAACCAACGCGCTTCTTGCCATGTCGCCAGGCACGATTGCAGTTTCGCCCGAATCCAGCTTGGCCGTGGCGTCCTCCGGCCGATCAAGCCGCAATCCGGCCTTGCGAGCCGCGGAATCGGGACCGTGGCATTTGAAACAACGGTCCGAAAGGATCGGCAGGATGTCCCGGCGATAGCCGAGCTTGGTCTCGTCAGCCCGGCACCAACGACCGGCCGCGGCGAGGATTACTCCGAAAACAATTAGACGTTGGAGCCTGGAGCCGGTTCCCATAGTCGCCGCCGGACGTGGACCGGACAGTCCACGTGTTAGAAGAAATCGCAATGACCGTAGGCACCATTCTAATTTCGGCAATGGATTTCGGCCAGCAGCGGGCGGTTCTGGACAACCTTTGTCTGCATCTATTTTTCCAGCACCCACGTCGCGGCGGCCGCGGGCGCCTCCGACTTTTCGCCGCGGAAGAGCGTCACTTGCTCTTTACCATTGGCGCCCGTCGGCTTGGCGCCAACCCCCAGGGAAGGCTCCGATGCCTCGCCCGCCAACCACAGTGGCTTCGCGCCAAGAGCAATCATGCCGGGCAAGTCCAAGTACTTCGCCCCGCCGGGTAGGAACTGTGGATCGCGATAGTCGAGCAGCTTCCCGAAGCGGAAGCCGCCCGTATCGGCCGCCACCGCGTCGATCGCGTCGCCGGCCACCGCGCGGGCTGCAACTACAATCGGCCCAGTGCTACCCAAGCCGACAATCTTCACCGTCGCGGGAGTTGGATGACCCTCGACATGCACCGTTCGCAAGAACTTCACGGTGGTCAGCACATCGTGAACGCGCTGGGCAAACAGTGAGTCGTTGTAACAAAAGGTGTACGCGGCACTCTCACGCGGGTTCTTCACTTTGCGCGTTTGCTTTACCGTTTCGCCATCCTTGAGAAACTCACCTTGGAACAGTAGGTCAACGGCCACCACCGCCGACTTGTTCTTTAGCAGTTCATTCACCTCAGGTTTCAGCGAACCATCGTCCTGGCGGATGGCCGACTTGCCCGCGTCATCGAGCCAGACGACGACCGAGCGGTTCCAGCCATCGGGCAAGAGCACAACCATCGGAAGCTCTTCGGCGTACGTGTTATTTCGCAGCAGGCCGGCAACTTCGGCGTGATCCGCGTGTTCGACGGGCTCGCCCATTTTCCATTCGACGTCGCCCGCATTTTCGAACGTCCGCCCGATGACGGTCGCCACGGCCTGGCCGGCGACTTTGCGGAATTCATCGCCTGAATTAGCGGCGGTTTCTAATTGTTTTTTGGCGTCTTCGGTAAGCCAGCTGAGCAGCTTCTTCTCGAATTCCGGGTCGCCGAATTTGGGGGCGGGGTGCTTCGCGTCCCATACAGAAAGCTGCTCCCGCGTGAGCGGCTCGTAGTCTTTCTCGATGACGGGTTCCTTCTCGCCGAGCTTGAAATGGCTATTCAGCCAGGTGAAGAACGCCGAACGGCTCACCGCATTGTAATTGTGTGGGAACTGTTCACCGCGCGATAACATGACCTCGTTCGGCGCACCCAACAGTTCATAAAGCTGCTTAAGTTGCGGGAAACCCTTCGTCGACATCTCCTTCGTCCAGTCGTTGGCGCACGTCATGCCTTGGGGTTTCGGAGCGAAGAGCGCTGCGAATTCCACATTGCCCGTATTGATGCGCAAGAGCGAGGCATTCTCGCACGTGCAGCCGCCTTGCATCGCGGTGCTGACCATCACGGCCGGGAACGAGAGCTTGATGCGGGGATCGATCGCCGAGAGGATCATCGTTTGCGTACCGCCGCCGCTAGCGCCCGTCATCGCGATGCGCTCCGGATCGACTTCCGGAAGGCTCAGCAGAAAATCGAGCGACCGCTCGGCGTTCCACGATTGCAGGCCCATGATGCTCTGCAGATGAGCTTCCGCCTGGGGACTGTACAGGCCCCAATTTTCGATGGTATTCATTTCTGGCCGCTGCTTCGCGAAACCGTGAACCAATGGGGAAGTAAGTTGATTCGCATCCGAGGCGCCGAGCATATCCCACTGCCACACGACGCAGCCCATGCGGGCTAGCTGCACGCACATCGCTTGGAACCGGCTCTTGCCCCCTTGTTCAAACCGTTCCTGGCCCGTGGCGATTTCCTGACGAAGATTGTTATCGGTTTCAAAAGAAAGCCGCGCGTCAACCCAATGCCCATGAGCAAAAAGCACCCCAGGCACTTTGCCCTTCGAGTTCTTGGGGCGATAAAGGTTTCCGGTGACATAGAAGCCGGGAACACTTTCAAAATACACTTTCTCGACGGTGTACTCGGGGCGGTCGACCTTGCCGTGGATCACCGCGTTGAGCGGCGTCCGCGTCGGCATGGGCACAAGGCCCTGCGACACGAGAATCCGCTGCCGCACTTCCGCGGCACGCTTCTCCCACTCCTCTTTCGATTTGGGCGGCGTAAACGGGAAGTAACCATCGAGGTCTTTCACCGGTTGAAGCCGCACGTCGTTCGGCAGTTGCCCCGCGGGCAGCGCGCGTAGCTTGTCACCGTCGGCTGAAGCAAGGGCTGCCCAACCAGTAATCACCAGCGTTACTAGCCACATGAACGTCCGCATTTTCGCAGCTCCGAAATCGAAGTTTTCGTGAGACAACACCGCCAAGACCGCGGTTCTAACATCGCCTCGGTTTGCCGCATCGTCAAGCTGCGCAGATTGGGGGGGAAGCTCGTAGGACGGACATTCCTGTCCGTCCATACCTTACAAGAATCCATTGAAATCACGGATAAGCAAGATCCAATCCGTTTCCGCGTTAATACGGTTTCCTAACGCGATCGTGGCCATGAAAGACGGGCGGACGGACAGGATTGTCCGTCCTACGAAGGTAAACGCGAAACACGCCGCGTTGACGGTTTACGGTCAGGCTGCTAGAAAAGAGGATTCTTAACGATCCGGGTTTGGAGGGTTTTCACCCTCAACCCTCAACCCTCAACCCTCAACCCTCAACCCTCAACCCTCAACCCTCGATGAGCATTAGCGAACGCAAGAAGGAAATTCGCCGCCGCCGCAAGCGCCGCGAGAAACTCACGCACATCAAGAAGCACTTGGCCAAAGCCACCAAGAGCGAACAGGTGGAAATCGCCCGTAAGCTACGCGACATGACGCCAGGCGCGGAAGTGATCATCGCGAACTGGAATTTGGCGGCAGCGGATCGGTAGATTTGTGAATGACCAATGACCAAGCACCAATGACCAAAGTGAGCGCCGACGTGTGAAAATTGGTCATTGGGATTTGGTCATTGGTCATTCCGAATATCGCCGCTACACGACTTCTGCCGACACGATCTTATCGCCGCGGTCTTTGCCGCCTTTACGTGGCGTGCCGTTGCCGCCGCCTGCGGACGTAAATGTGAAATCGGCCCCGTCGTAATCGATGCGGATCTTACTGCCTTCCTCGAAGGCACCTTTCAGTAATTCCGACGCCAGCGGATTTTGTAGCTCTTGCTGCACCACGCGCTTGAGCGGCCGGGCACCGAAGGCCGGGTCGTAACCGCGGTTGGCAAGTTCGTCGCGCGCTTTATCGGTGACTTCTAGTTCGAAGTCGCGTTGTTCGAGCAGCTTTGCCAAGTGGGCAACCTGCAGATCGACGATCCTGCGAATTTGCGACCGATCGAGCGGCCGGAAGACGATGATTTCGTCGATGCGGTTGAGGAACTCGGGCAGAAAGCGCGTTTGCAGCGAGTCCATCACGCCGGAACGCATCTCCTCGTACGTACCGCCCGCCTCGAACGATTCCTGAATCATCTGGCTGCCGACGTTCGACGTCATCACGATGATCGTGTTCGTGAAGTCGACGGTGTGGCCGTGGTTATCGGTCAGCCGGCCGTCATCGAGCACTTGCAGCAGGATGTTGAACACATCGCGGTGGGCTTTTTCGATTTCATCGAGTAGCACGACGGCATACGGCCGACGTCGCACCGCTTCGGTAAGCTTGCCGCCTTCTTCATAGCCGACGTATCCCGGTGGCGCACCGATGAGCCGGCTCACGGTGTGCTTTTCCATGAACTCGCTCATATCGATGCGGACCATGGCGTGCTCATCATCGAACAGCACTTCGGCGAGGGCTTTACACAGTTCGGTTTTGCCGACGCCCGTGGGGCCGCAGAAAATGAACGAGCCAATGGGCCGGTTCGGGTCTTGCAGCCCGCTGCGGCTGCGGCGCACCGCGTTCGCGACGGCGGTGACGGCTTCATCTTGGCCGATGACGCGCTGGTGCAGCCGCTCTTCGAGCACGAGCAATTTGGCCCGTTCTTTTTCGAGCATTCGTGAGACGGGGACGCCGGTCCAGGCGCTTACGACTTCGGCGATTTCATCGGGGCCGACTTCTTGGCGCAACAACCGGCGGGTGCCACTGGCTCCGCCAGTGCCATTCTCGCCGCCAGCTTGCTTTGCCGCGGCTTCTTCGAGGTGTGTGGCCAGTTTTTTCTGTTCTTGATCGAGTTCGTAGAGTTTCTGGAACGCCGTCTCGTCGACGCGTCCGGCCGCCTGCTGTTCCTTGATTTTGGCCAGCTGCTGGTCATAGCGGACGCGGGCTTCATCCATGCGACGCTGCACGTCGGCCACGTCGCCAAGGCCCATTTTTTCGGCTTCCCACTGTTCGCGGAGGCTGGCCAGTTTCTTACGCTGCTCGTCCATTTCCTCCTTGATTTCCGCCAGTCGCTCCTTGGCGTGTTCCTCGGTTTCTTCTTCCAATTGGCGGGCCGCGAGTTCGAGCTGCATGAGCCGGCGTTGCACCTGGTCGATTTCGGTCGGCACGCTTTGCAGTTCCATCGCCAGCCGGCTGGTGGCTTCGTCCATGAGGTCGATCGCCTTATCGGGCAGGAAGCGGTCGCTGATGTAACGGTTCGCGAGCTCCGCCGCGGCGACAAGCGCGGAATCCTTAATCCGCACACCCTTGTGATGGGCTTCATAACGCGGTTTGAGGCCACGCAGAATCGCGATCGTGTCTTCCACACTCGGCTCGCCGACGAACACCGGCTGGAACCGGCGTTCGAGCGCGGGGTCCTTTTCGATGTACTTGCGGTACTCGTCGAGCGTCGTGGCACCGATGCACCGCAGTTCGCCGCGTGCGAGGGCCGGCTTGAGCAAGTTCGCCGCGTCGTTGCCGCCTTCGGCCGCACCGGCGCCGACGACCGTGTGCAATTCGTCGATGAACATGATGACGTTGCCGGCGTCCATCACTTCCTTGATGACGGCCTTGAGCCGCTCTTCGAATTCGCCGCGGAACTTGGTGCCGGCAACGAGCGCGCCCATATCGAGGGCGATCACTCGCCGATTTTTGAGGCTTTCCGGCACGTCGCCCTGGAAGATGCGGAGCGCCAAGCCTTCGACGATCGCCGTCTTGCCGACGCCCGGTTCTCCGATCAGCACCGGATTGTTTTTGGTACGCCGCGATAAAACTTGAATGACGCGGCGGATCTCTTGGTCGCGGCCGATCACCGGGTCGAGCTTGCCTTGCCGGGCCCGTTCAACCAGATCAATGCCGTATTTTTCCAGCGCCTGGAACTTGCCTTCCGGCGATTGATCCGTCACGCGCTGTGAACCGCGAACGGATTGCAGTGCGCCGAGGATTTTGTTCTTGTCGATCGCATTGAGCTGCAGAACTTCCTGGGCTTTCGACTTTGTTCCCGCGAGGGCGAGCAGCAAGTGCTCGGTCGAGACGAAGTCGTCTTTCATGCCGTCGGCTTCCGCCTGGGCGGCATCGAGCACCTTCGAGAGTGGCGGTGAAATGCCCGGCGGCGAACCGCCGCTCGAACGCGGCAGATGTTTCAATTCCGCTTCGACAATCCGTTCCAGCTGGCCGACGTTCGCGCCGATTTTTTCGAGCACGGGGCGCACGATGCCGCCATCCTCTTTCAGCAGCGAGGTGAGCAAATGCACCGGCTCGATCTGCGGATTCCCCGCTTCCGCCGCGAGCTCCTGCGAGCGCGCGACGGCCTCTTGAGCCTTGATCGTCAGTTTGTCGAAACGGAAAGGCATGGAATAGTCGTTAGTCGTTAGCTATTAGCTGTTAGCCAAACACCGAGCCACTAGCCTCTGGCTAATAGCTAAGAGCTAACAGCTAATAACTTTCTTCTACTTTTTCAACTCGAACTCGGCATCGATCATGCGACGACCTATCAATTCAATCCGGTGACCGCCCGACGTAGCTAATCACGACCAGGCGATCGTCTTCACGAACTTCGTAGTAAAAGCGCAAAGGCGGGATGTCGCGGCGTCGCAGCTGTTCGCTCAAGTACACGGAGCTGTCGAGCGGGTTTTCCGCCAGCACTCGATCCGCAGCGTCCGCGGATTCCGTCACTTGGTCACGTTCCGTGGCAGCCGCCCAAATCGCGATCAGGTTGTCTTCCGCCTCGGCAAGATAAACGACCGTATAGCGATTCATTGCTTGACTTGTTCGTTGAGACGATTTAGTCGCGCTAACACCTCCGACGACGGGATCCTTGGTTGATCGGAAGCCAAACGCCGTTTCGCTTCCGCGACGATTGCCTTCTCCTCATCAGAACAAACCGGCGGTACGCGCGCGATCACTTGACCTGTCGGGTCGCAAAACACCACTCCATCCGTAGCATTGGCAAATTGCTGGCTTTGGTCGCTGGTGAGAATGATCTCGGTCATCGGATTCCACCTCGCTGTTTGGCATTCAAATCAATTTCATTCTATCCGCTGCCGCGAAACCAGTACAAATCTCGATGATAAACGTCCCTGACTATTTCTTCACCTCAAACTCCGCATCCACGACGTCATCATCGGCGCCTTGGCCGGCTGTCGCGCCGTCGGTGGTGCCGCCGGGGGCGCCGGCCGGTTGCGGGCCGGCGGCGCCGGCGGAGGCTTTGTAGAGCGCTTCGCTCATGGCGTGGCTGGCGGCTTCGAGTTCGCTGACCGCGCTCTTGATGCTGTTGACGTCTTCGCTCTTGGCGGCTTCACGCACCTTGGCGATGGCCGCTTCGATGGCGGTCTTATCCGTATCGCGCAGCTTGTCGCCTTGTTGCTTGATGAGCTTTTCGAGCTGGTAGGCACGCGACTCGGCCTCATTGCGGGCTTCGGCCAGGGCACGCTTCTTCTTGTCCTCGTCGGCATGCGACTCGGCGTCCTTGCGCATCTTCTCGATTTCGGATTCGGAGAGGCCGCTCGATTGCTCGATGCGTACCGTCTGCACCGTGCCAGTGCCCAGGTCCTTGGCCGACACGCTGAGGATGCCGTTCGCGTCGATGTCGAACTTCACTTCGATTTGCGGCACGCCGCGTGGCGCGGGCGGGATGCCTTCCAGGTTGAACTGACCGAGGAGCCGGTTGTCGGCGGCCATTTCCCGATCCCCCTGGAACACGCGGACGGTGACCGCCGTTTGGTTGTCGTCGGCCGTGCTGAAAACTTGCTTGCGTTCGGCCGGAATCGTGGTGTTGCGTTCGACGAGTTTCGTCATCACGCCGCCGAGCGTTTCGATGCCGAGCGACAGTGGCGTGACGTCGAGGAGCAAAATGTCTTGCACTTCGCCGGAGAGCACGCCGCCTTGGATCGCGGCGCCGACGGCCACGACTTCGTCCGGGTTCACGCCCTTGTGCGGTTCCTTGCCACCAAACAAATCCCGGACGACCTGTTGCACCTTCGGGATGCGGGTCGAACCGCCGACCAGCACAACCTCGTCGATTTTACTCGGGTCGAGCTTGGCGTCCTTCAGAGCTTGTTGCACAGGGCCTTTCACGCGGTCGATCAGATGGTCGACCAGCTTCTCGAACTCGGCACGGGTGATCGACATCTGCAAGTGCTTTGGACCGCTGGCGTCGGCCGTGATGAAGGGCAGGTTGATGTCGGTGGTTTGGGCCGAACTGAGTTCCTTCTTGGCCTTTTCGCAGGCTTCGGTAAGCCGCTGCAGGGCCATGTGGTCCTTGCGCAGGTCGATGCCTTGTTCACGCTGGAATTTTTCGGCCACGTGATGGATGAGGACTTCGTCGAAGTCGTCGCCGCCGAGGTGGGTATCGCCGTTGGTAGAAATCACGCGGAACACGCCGTCGGCCACTTCGAGGACCGAGACATCGAACGTACCGCCGCCGAGGTCGAAGACGCAGATCGTTTCTTCGCCTTTCTTATCGAGACCATAGGCGAGCGAGGCCGCTGTCGGCTCGTTGATGATGCGGGCGACTTCGAGGCCGGCGATTTGGCCAGCGTCCTTGGTGGCTTGGCGTTGGGCGTCGTTGAAGTAGGCCGGCACCGTAATGACGGCCTTGTTCACCTTATGGCCGAGGTAGGCTTCGGCAGCTTCCTTCAGCTTGCGAAGTGTCAGCGCCGAAACTTCTGGCGGCGTGAATTCCTTGTCGCCGGCCTTCACTTTCACGTAATCTTGCGGTCCGCCGACAACTTCGTAGGGTACCATCTTTTCTTCGGTCGCCACTTCGTTGTGCCGGCGACCCATGAAACGCTTGATCGAGAACACGGTGCGTTTCGGGTTCGTCACTGCCTGGCGACGCGCGGGCTCGCCGACGAGCGTATCGCCCTTATCGGTGAACGCGACGACGCTTGGCGTCAGCCGATTGCCTTCGGCATTCGGAATGACCTTCGCTTCTTTGCCTTCCATCACGGCAACGACCGAGTTCGTTGTACCGAGGTCGATGCCGATAATTTTTTCCCCAGCAGCCATTGGATTGAGCTCCTATGTAGTTCCGTTCTGTTCCGCGGGTGCGGTTTGTGTTTCTTGTCGGTAGCGGAATTCGTACGAATTCCGCCATGGCGCAGCACGATTGACCGGCGGTTGCCGGGTAACCTACGCCGGATAAAAGCAAAGGCCGTGCCCCAACCGTATTTTGCCGAGGTATTCCCTAAGTAATTGGCGTAAGCTATTGTAAAATAGCGGTTTACACCGAAGCCTGAACAATTGGGACCGCTCGCGGCTTATCCGACGCGCGTTCAGTTGGCTGCCAAATTGACTTGGTGGCTAGGGAGTACCCGGGATGCCAGGGAAACGAAGCTGTCATAGTGGCAGCGAACTGAATGCAACTTTTTGCAGGCTAAGGGCTTAAACCGATGCTTTCATCGGCTATCCGCACATGACCGAGCGTAAAAAAACACAGCCGAAAGGAGCGACGGACGACCGGCCAAACTTGGCCAATTTACGCCGTGAGCTCGACGCCGTGGATCGCGAGATCTTGGCGGCCATTAGCCGTCGCGGGGAAATATCCAAACAGATTGGCATCGCCAAGCGAGCCGACGACGTGGCAATTTACGATGCTGCTCGCGAAGCCGAGGTGCTAGCCCAAGCGACAGGCAATAATCCGGGGCCACTTTCAGATCATGCGGTGCGGGCCGTGTTTCGTGAATTGATCAGCGGAACGCGGGCACTTCAGTTGCCCATTCGAGTGGCTTATTTGGGGCCTGAGTTCACGTTCAGCCACCTGGCAGCAATCGAACGATTTGGGCAGTCGGCGGTGCTAGTTCCTGTGAGCACGATCTCGGCCGTGTTCGAGGAAGTGGAGCGTAGCCAGGTGCAATTTGGCGTGGTGCCGATGGAAAACTCGACCGATGGTCGAGTATCGGACACCCTGGATTGTTTCTCCCGCGCTGAGGTGAAAATCTGCGGTGAACTGCCGCTGCGGATTCACCATTGTTTGTTGGGGGTGGGAAATCGCGAGCAAATTCGCACGGTGTACAGCAAGCCGCAGCCGCTTTCGCAATGCCGGAATTGGTTGGCCAAGCATTTGCCAAAGGCGACGCTGGCCGAAGTGGGCAGCACCGCGGCAGCAGCCAAAGCGGCAAAGGACGACCACGCCGCAGCCGCGATCGCCAGCCGGCAGGCCGGCATCCACTACGAATTGCCGTGTATTGTGCCGAATATCGAGGATAACCCGGACAATATCACGCGTTTCGCGATCATCAACGACTGCGCCGGGCCAATCACGGGGAACGATAAAACGACGCTCATGTTCGAAATCGTGCACGAGCCGGGTGCGCTGGCCGATGCAATGGCGATCTTCAAACGCAACGATTTGAACATGACGTGGATCGAGTCGTTTCCGATTCCCGGTCATCGGGGGCGGTACCTCTTCTTCGTTGAGTTCGTCGGTCACTGCGACGAACCACCCGCCGGGCGGGCTATCGCCGCGTTAACGAAAAGATCATTGCGGCTAGAAGTGCTCGGCTCCTATGCGCAGACCGAGGCGGTGGGGTAGATTGGTCGAGGGTGGAGGGTTGAGGGTTGAGGGCCAGAGGCTTTCGTACTCGCATCTCTCTGCTCACTGTTCTTCGTATTTCTGGCCCTCGACCCTAGACCTTCGACCCTCAACCCACTCATGCGTCGCAAATTAATCGCCGGTAATTGGAAAATGAACACGGACCGCGCTTCGGCGGTCGCCCTTGCCAAAGGCATCGTTGGCGGTGTCGACAAGTACAAGGCGGTCGACCTGCTGGTCTGCCCGCCTGCGGTCTATCTCACATTCGTGGCCGAGGTCGTGCGTGGGACGTCGGTGGCCTTGGGTGCCCAGAACATGTACCACGAGGGCAATGGCGCTTTCACGGGCGAATTGAGTGCGGCCATGCTGAAAGATGTCGGCTGTAGCCACGTGATCTTGGGCCACAGCGAGCGGCGGCATATTCTGGGCGAAACGGATGCGGCCGTGAACAAGAAAACGCTGGCGGCGTTGGCCGCCGGGTTGGTGCCGATCGTGTGCGTGGGCGAACTGCTTGCGGAGCGGGAGGCCAATAAGACGGCGGCCGTCATTCGCAGCCAATTCGAAGGCTCGTTGGCCGGCGTTTCGGCGGAGCAAATCGAAAAGGTAGTCATTGCCTATGAGCCAGTTTGGGCGATTGGCACGGGAAAAGTGGCCACTCCGCAGCAGGCGGAAGAGGTGCATGCTGATCTTCGCAAGTTGCTGACCGAGCGATACAATGGCCAGTCTGCCGCCAAGGTGCGAATTTTGTACGGTGGCAGCGTGAAGGCGAGCAATGCCGGTGAGTTGTTGGCCCAGCCGAACATCGACGGTGCATTGGTCGGTGGCGCCAGCCTGAAGGCTGATGAGTTTTTGGGCATCGCGGCGGGAGCGGTTGGTTAAGCGACTCGCTTGGCGGAGCGTTCCCGTTTGCTAAGCGAATAATAGTTCAAGACAGGGAGAGGGGGAGACAAGGAGACAAGGAGAAGCGATGAAGCGCGATTCTCCTGGTCTCCCCCTCTCCTTGTGTCCTTGTCTCGATAAACGGACAAGGTTCAATCCACAAAAAACATAGCCGAATAACATGGGTCCAGTTTTTGCCATCGTTCTGTCGCTGTTGGCGATTTTTTTGATTCTGCTCGTGCTCGTGCAACGCGGTCGCGGGGGCGGGTTGGCCGGTGCGCTGGGCGGCATGGGGGGGTCGAGCGCGTTCGGCGCGAAGGCGGGCGATGTGTTCACGCGAATCACGATCATCACGGCTTCGATTTGGATTTTGTTTTGTCTCTTCGCGCTGATGTGGGCGAAGCATAAGGGCGACGTGCTGGGCGCGGCCCCGATTGCTACATCTTCAGGCAGCGAAGGCGGGATGTTGCCCGCGCAGAGAGGTGCGCCGCCGACTGGCACGACGGCTCCTGGTGAATCGAAGTCGGCTCCCGCACGTGGCGGTGCTTTGCCGGAGAAACCAGCGACCGGAACCACAGCTGCACCACCGGCAGCGGCACCTGCCACACCGCCAGCGGCTGCTCCCGCTGCAACTCCGCCTGCCAGTGCGCCTGCTGGCGAGAAGAAATAATAGGTAGTCTCAGCACGCTTGAATTCATTTGCGGAGTGAAGTGCCTTGCTCATCAGCATGACCGGCTTTGGCGAAGCTCGTAGCCAATCGGGCGGCATGGCCATTGCGGTCGAAGTTCGCACGATCAATAGCCGCCACTTCAAGCTTTCGTTTCGCTCGAGCGAAGGCTACGCCGCGCTGGAACCAGACGTCGAGGTCCTCACGCGGGAAGCGGTCCGTCGCGGCACGGTGCAGCTGAATTTGCGCGTCGATCGCCGGTCGTCCGTCGATGATTACCGCATCAACACCGAGGTCATAGAGAACTATCGGCGGCAGTTGCAGCAGTTCACGGGTAGCGATTGGAATGCAGCGGACGACCTCCGCTTGTTGCTATCGCTGCCCGGTGCGGTCGATGAGAAACTGCGTGGCGATTACGACCCGCGCGAAGATTGGCCAGCGATTGAACCGGTCGTTCGCGAGGCGTTGGCTGCGCTCGCGAAAATGCGTGGCGAAGAAGGCGTCGCGCTGGCGGCCGACTTGGCCCACAACGGCCGGCAGATTTCCGAACTATTGGATGCCATCTCGCGGCGTTCGCCGGAGGTGACGCAGTCGTATCAAACGCGGCTGACCGGCCGGGTGCAGCAGGCGCTTTCGGAATTGAACGTCACGGTGGAGCCGGCCGACCTGTTGCGGGAGATCGCACTCTTCGCCGATCGGAGCGACATTTCGGAAGAGATCGTGCGGTTGCGGAGCCACTTGCAGCAGTACGAAGCCGCGCTACTCATGGCGGAAAGTTCTGGCCGCAAACTAGAGTTCATCGCCCAGGAAATGGGCCGCGAAATCAACACGATCGGTTCAAAGGCCAACGACGCGGAAATCTCGCGGCTGGTGGTGGATATCAAGACGGCACTGGAGCGGATTCGCGAGCAAATTCAGAATGTGGAATAAGGCGGAAGGCGGAGTGTGGAAGGGGGAATGGGGAAATGACCGATTTTGATCGGGATCGAGCTTCCGCCAACCACGCGAATCCCACGAAATTGGTGGTTCTCTCTGGCCCTTCGGGCGTCGGCAAATCGACGGTGCTGCGCGAGTTGTTGGCGCGGTTTCCAGATCAATTGCGGCTCAGCGTTTCGGCGACGACTCGGGCTCCGCGGCCGGGCGAAAAGAACGGAGTCGACTATTATTTCCTGACGCCGGACGAATTTGCGAAGCGGCGGGAAGCGGGCGAATTCCTCGAATGTTGCGAGGTTTTTGGGCGTGGGCATTGGTACGGCACGCTGCTGGGCGAGGTTACGCCTAGCCGCAACGACAAAAAGTGGGTAATTTTAGATATTGATGTGGACGGTGCGGAGAAGGTCCGCGCTAAGTTTCCGGAAGTGCCGACGATTTTCCTCCGGCCGAGCAGCGAGGAGGAACTCGAGCGGCGTTTGCGCGCGCGGGGCACCGAATCGGAAGCGGCGATTCAGCGACGCTTGGAAGTCGCTCGTCGTGAACTGGCCCGCGCGAACCAATACACATATCAAGTCGTCAACGACACGGTCGAGCGGGCGGTCGAGGAAATCGGTACGATTCTCGCGAGATTGGGAGTCGTGGGCCCGTAGGTCAGGCTTTAGCCTGACCGTTAGTGGATCGAAGTTAGGCGATTGGATTAACGAAAGCGGTCAGGCTAAAGCCTGACCTACATAGAGGTCAGGCTAAAGCCTGACGTACCTGGGGAAGCAAGATGATTGATGCGCTTAAAGAAGAAGGGATCGTCAACAAAGTTGGTGGACGATTCAAACTCTCCACACTCATTCAGAAGCGGCTGGTGGCGCTCAACGCCGGTGCGCGGCCGCTCGTCGACGTGAACACGGATGAGAAGCTGGAAATCATCGTGCAGGAGATTCTGCAAGACAAGATTTTTCTGGATATGTCCAACGAGTTGAAGACCGTGGCTGATTTTGGCCCCATGTCGGCCGGCCCGCCGGAGTTCGATTTCGCTTCGCTGTAATGCAGATAGCCCGGCCGTCTCGGCCGGGCGTGACTCGGCCATAAATCGTAAGGGTGGGAACAGGGACGCCGACCCGAGACGGGTCGGCTATATTTCGTTATGTCCTCTGAACTCATCATCGGCGTTTCTGGTGGAATCGCGGCGTTCAAGACCGCGGCGCTGGTGAGTTCGTTGGTACAGCAGGGGCATGGCGTTTCGGTCGTGATGACGCGGTCGTCCCGGCAGTTCGTGGGGCCGGCGACATTTCGCGCGCTCACGGGCCGGCCGGTGGTTTGCGGTTCCTTTGATCGACAATTTCCGCTTGGTGCGCACATTGAACTAGCCGATAAGGCTGATCTTCTATGCATCGCGCCAGCCTCGGCCGACATAATGGCAAAGGCGGCCTGCGGCATCGCCGATGATTTGCTGAGCACACTGTTGCTGTCGTTCACTGGTCCGATGTTACTGGCGCCCGCGATGAACACGGCGATGTGGGAGAAGCCGTCGGTGCAGAGAAACGTCGCCACGCTCCGCGGCGACGGCTTCCACTTCGTCGGCCCGCAAGAGGGCTGGCAGAGTTGCCGTCGCAAGGGCATGGGCCGGATGGCGGAAGCGGTGGAGATTGAGGCGGCGATTGAGGGATTGCTCGCGGTGAAGAAGTCGAAGTAGAAGGAGTGTTGAGACAAGGAGACAGGGAGACAAGGAGACAAGGAGAAACGCTGGCGATGTTTCTCCTTGTCTCCCCATCTCCTTGTCTCCTTGTCTTCTGCCATGGCTCGCATTCTCATCACTTCTGGTCCCACGCGGCAGTATCTTGACCCCGTGCGGTATCTAACGAATGCCTCCAGCGGTCGGATGGGTCGAGCGCTCGCGGAGGCGGCGCTAGCGCTCAGGCACGACGTGGTGATCGTGAGCGGCCCGGTCGACGTTGAATATCCGTCGCGGGCGCGCGTCGTGCCGGTGGTTTCGACGGAAGATATGTTGGCTGCCGCGGATCGGGAGTTCGAGGCGTGCGATGGCCTCATTGGTGCGGCGGCGCCGTGCGACTATCGGCCCGTGCGGGTCGAATCGCACAAGATCGCCAAGACGGGGCGACCGATCGATCTGCACCTTATCGAAACGGATGATGTGGTGGCCACGCTGGGGGCCAAGAAGGGCGGCCGCTGGGTGGTTGGCTTCGCGCTCGAAACCGAGGATCACCGCCTGCGCGCTCTGGCGAAACTCGAAAAGAAATTTTGCGATTTAATGATCTCGAACGGCCCGCAGGCAATCAGCGCCTTTGACAATGAGGTGGAAGTGCTGACACCAGCAGGCGAAGTGTTGGCGACGATTGCCAACACCAAGGAAGCGGTGGCGATCGAGATTCTCAAAATCATTCAGCGGCGATTGATTGCGCACGCGCACAAATAAGTTCGGCAGGTGCGTTCTTGGCCAATTGTCGACATCGTCGTCATGGTTGATGTTCGGTGAAGAGCGCTTCGATATTGCGGGCACCGTGCAACACCCGCAAAATTTGAATGCCTGCGTCGGTTGGCCGAAAGAACACGAGGTGATTCTTGAATCTTTCGATTGGCCAAACTCGCATTCCGGTGAGTTCCGATCCGGTAAACTCGCAATGCTGGCCGACGGTACGATTACTGGCGAGGAACTCGAACGTGGCTTCCGCGGCGTCGAGAAAACGCCGCGCCGCGTCGAGACTGTCCTTGGCAATGAAGTTTGCCAGATCGACCAAGTCGCGGCGGGCTTGAGGCGTGCGTTCGATTTGATAATCCATTTGCGAACGTCCCGAACGGTGCTCAGATCACGAGTTTTGACGAGCCTCATGTCGCTGAGAGACCTCCTGGCGAATGCTGTTCCAATCGTCGGCCGTCATGGGCACAAACGGACCGCTGTTGAGCCCCTTGAGCAGCTCGGCTTCGAGGACGGCCTTGGCTTTCCGCCGCTGATCGGCACGAATTAGCTCGCTGAGGTATTCGCTCACGGTGTGGAAACCGCCCTCCGTCACCTGGATCGTGGCAAATTCCTTCAAACCTTCCGGCAGCGAGATATTGAGCGTTTCCATGGCATGATCCTCCACGATTAAAGATAGTCCTGGCGGTATCGGCTGTCAAAAACCGTTACCGTGAGACCGTCTATCATACGTGTGGGACATGCGGTATTCTGCATGATATGTCCACTTTCGCTGTCATCTTGCCTGCCGCGGGCCAGAGCCGCCGATTTAACGATCGGGCGTACAAGAAGCCGTTTGCGCCACTGGGAGGGCGCGCGGTGTGGTTGCATTCGGCCGAGCGATTCATGAATCGGCCCGATGTGAAGCAGGTGATCGTATGTGTGTCGGCGGACGATCGGGAGTTGTTCGATTTGAAGTTCGGCGCGAACATCGCCATTCTGGGCGTGCAGGTGGTGGCGGGCGGCGAGCATCGGACGGATAGTGTGCAGCGGGCCCTCGAGCAGGTGAAAGCGGAAATAGATTTTGTCGCGGTGCACGATGCGGCCCGGCCTTGCGTGGCCGATCCTTGGATCGATGCGGTGTTCGCCGCGGCCGAACGCGATGGGGCAGCGATCTTGGCGGCACCGGTGCAGGCGACGTTGAAGCGGGGAGCAAGGAGCGGGGAGCAAGGAGCGGGGAGCAAGGAGCGGGGAGTCGGAAAGGTGCTTGGCTCCTCGCTCCATGCTCCTGGCGCTGTGCGGATTGCGGCCACGGTGGATCGCGAGGGGTTGTGGGAGGCTCAGACGCCGCAGGTGTTTCGTCGCGATTTGATCATCGAAGCGTATGCGAAGAGGGGCAATCAGCCCGTGACCGATGACGCGCAACTTGTCGAGCGGTTGGGTAAGCCGGTGACGATCGTGCCGTGCTCGTCGCTCAATATCAAAATCACCACGCGCGACGATCTCAAGTTGGCCGAGCAAGTGCTGAAAGTGTTGCCGAAACCGAAGCTGGAAGGGTTTCAACATCCGTTCGCGGATGATAATTTGTGGAGATAGTCTCGATTTCGGATTTCGGATTTCGGTTTGCGGATTTATGATGTCGAGTTCCGTTCAATCCGCAATCCGCAATCCGCAATCCGCAATGTTCCTCGACGATCTTCGCTGGCGTGGGCTGATCCACCAAACGACGGATGATGTCAATCTTTCGGCTTGGTTGGAGAAACAGCCGCGCACCGTGTACGCCGGTTTCGACCCGACGGCCGATAGTCTGCACGTGGGGCATTTGTTGCCGCTCTTGATGCTGCGGCGATTCCAAGCGGCTGGGCATAAACCGATTGCCGTGGTGGGCGGGGCGACGGGGATGATCGGCGACCCCAGCGGCAAGAGCCAAGAACGCAACCTGCTTTCGAAGGCCGACCTAGACCGCAATGTGGCCGGAATGCGCGAGCAGATGCGGCGATTCCTGGATTTCGACGCCGGCCGACAGGCAGCGGAACTAGTCAATAATTTTGATTGGGTTGGGCCGTTCAGCTATTTGGAGTTCTTGCGCGATGTCGGCAAGAACTTTCCCGTCAATGTGATGTTGGCGAAGGATTCGGTGAAGAGCCGATTGGGGCGCGATGACACGGGCCTCAGCTACACCGAATTCAGCTATATGCTATTGCAGGCGTACGACTTCGTCTACTTGTACGACAAGTTCCATTGCGAGCTTCAAATCGGCGGCAGCGACCAGTGGGGCAACATCACGGCCGGCATCGATTTGGGCCGGCGGATGCGGGGCGCACAACTCTACGGACTCACGTGCCCGCTGCTGACGAAGTCCGACGGCACGAAGATGGGCAAGACGGAATCTGGTGCGCTCTGGTTGTCACCCGACCGCACCAGCCCGTATCAGTTCTATCAATACTGGGTGCGAGTTGAGGATGCCGATGTGAGCAAATGCTTGCGGATGCTTACGATGTTGTCGCCTGAAGAAATTGAATCACTCGATGCGGCTCGAGCGGCGGACGCCGCGAAGCGCGATAGTCAGCGGCGGCTGGCGGAGGAGATGACCCGGCTGGTGCATGGCAACGAGGGCGTCGCGGCTGCGCAACGGGCTACCGAGATCTTCTACGGCGCCGAAATTTCCAATCTCAGCGATGCGCAGCTGGGTGAAATTTTTGCCGATGTGCCGAGCCAGCAATTAGGACGAGATGTTTTATCGGCGGATGGCGGCCTGCCGATTATCGATGCGTTGGTGGCCGCCGGGTTGGCAAAGAGCAAGGGCGATGCCCGTCGCACGACTCAACAGGGCGGGGCGTATGTCAACAATCGACGGATCGATAGTGTGGACGCCCGCCTTACGGCGGCGGATCTCGCCAGTGAAACCGTCATGGTTTTGCGCAGCGGCAAGAAGAATTACGCGCTACTGCGATTTGTGTAGGACTGGCCGTGCTGGTTGGCCCGTACCGTGCGGGTGCAACTGGATTGTTTAACCTGGAGCCAACGGCGACAGAAGCATTTTGCGCACAACCCCGTCGCCGCTGGCTCCGGGTTAAACGAAAACGTCTCAAGCCTGACGGCGAGGGATATAAGTGCTGCGGGCAGGCTGTAGCCTGACCTACGGTAGCTTGCGGGCCCTCGCAAAGCCACTTATTATGAGTGGTTTAGGTTCGTCGGAGGGCTGGCGACCTGTTCTGGGCATACGAACCAATCCGCTAGCAGTTGCGTAGCGAAAACGGGAAATTCTGCCCGGCATTGTTAAGAGGTATCGGCATGGCAGGTGAGACAGTCATCGAAACGCGGGCGCTCTCGAAGACGTACCGCGACTTCTGGGGTCGGCCGAAGGTGCGGGCGCTCAAGGCGCTCGATTTGGAAATCAAGCAGGGCGAGATTTTTGGCCTGCTGGGCCCCAACGGCTCGGGTAAGACCACCACGATCAAACTTCTACTGGGCCTGTTGTTCCCGACGGAAGGGCAAGCCCTGGTCTTTGGCAAGGATGCGACCGACGTTAGCAAGAATCAGCGGATTGGTTACTTGCCGGAAGAATCGTACTTGTACCGATTCTTGAACGCGGAAGAGACGCTCGATTTCTACGGCCGGTTGTTCGATATTCCGCACGATGTGCTGAAGGAGCGGATCGATAGCCTAATCAAGACCGTCGGGTTGGAACGAGCTCGCAAGCGGCAGTTGAAAGAGTATTCGAAAGGCATGACACGGCGCATCGGCTTGGCGCAGGCGCTGATCAATGAGCCCGAACTGATTTTGCTCGATGAGCCGACGAGCGGGCTGGATCCGATTGGCACGCGCGAAATGAAGGACATGATCATTCGCTTGCGCGAGCAGGGGAAGACGGTGGTGATGTGCAGCCATTTGCTGGCCGACGTGCAAGACGTGTGCGACCGCATCGCGATTCTGCACCAAGGCGAGTTGAAGGAGTTGGGACGTGTCGACAGTTTGTTGACACTGGCGGATGTGACGCAGATTCGCGCCAAACGGTTGCCGCAGCCGTGCATTGATGAAATCCAGCAGGTGATCGCGCGGCATCAAGGCGAGTTGCTCACGGTGGAACACCCGACGACCACGCTGGAAGAGTTGTTCCTGTCCATTGTGCGAGATAGCGAGGCCCGGCCGGGTCGGCGCGTCGTGCAAGAAGCGAGTTCAAATAGCTAGGAAGAATAGGGCAAGAGATTCTAACCAAGTCGGGTTTAAGGGCCATTTTCCCTCACCCCGGCCCTCTCCCCAAGGGAGAGGGGGATCGCATCCTGGCGGTCCTCACTTCACAATCGTCAGTCGCCATCGATGGTTCTCGAACACCAACCCATACCGTTTTTGACCTGGCTGCTCGGTCTGCCGTGGTCGGAGAATAGCGCGTTTCTCGAAAGCGCCTTATTTCGTTTCATTTTGACCGGTTTTGCCGTTTCCGTGCTGGCGTTAGTCGTGGGCTACTTGATCGCCCTGGTACGGAACGGGCCATTGAAGGCCGGCGATATCACCTATCGCGTGATTGTAAATGGTATTGCCGAACTGTTTCGTACTTCCGCAAGGCGGGTCTGGGCGATTGCACGGCTTTCAATCAAAGAGACCTTACGGCGTCGCGTGCTGGTTGCGTTAGCAATTTATATCATCATTTTGTTGTTTGCCGGCTGGTTTCTGCAGACGGGATACCGCGAACCCGGCAAGCTGTTTTTCAGCTTTGTACTCACGGCGACGACTTATCTCGTATTGATGATCGCGCTGTTGGTTAGCGCGTTCAGCCTGCCCAACGATTTCAAATCGAAGACGATTTATACCGTCGTTACGAAGCCGGTGCGGGCGAGCGATATCGTGCTGGGCCGCATTTTGGGTTTTACGATCGTGGGCACGGTCTTGCTGGCGATCATGGCCGTGTGTGGGGCCGCGTTTGTGTGGCGGATGCTGGACCACACGCATGCGATTCAGCTCGACTCGCTGGAAAACGTCGTCGATGCCAGTGGCAAGGTCGTCGGCAAGAAGGGGCGCACGACGACCAACATGCAGCATTTCCACGAGGTGGAGATTTATCCGGACGGCACCGGCAAAGCAGCGTCAACGAATGAGCATGAACACCAAATTACGAGCGAAACGCGGGGCGGCGACACGGTCTACACGTTGAGTGGTCCGGAGGGCTTGCTACGGGCACGCGTGCCATACTACGGCAGCCTGCATTTCCTCGATCGCAAGGGCGTCGACGTGGCCAAGGGCGTCAGCGTGGGCAGCGAGTGGACGTATCGAAGTTTTATCGAAGGTGGAACGCCAGCGGCCGCCATTTGGACGTTTAGCAACATCAACGAACAGACTCTGGGCACCGATGAGAAAGGCGCGCAAATTCTGCCGCTCGAACTTGTGGTGCGAGTATTTCGTACTTTCAAGGGGAACATCGAGAAGGGAATTCAAGGCGTCGCGCAACTTCGCAACCCGGATAATAAAACGATCAAGAGCGAGCCTTGGACGTTCACCGCGAAGGACGCGTCGATCAATCAGTTTCCCTGGTCTCGTAAGCTGAATGATGCGGATAACAAACCGATTGATTTGCTGAAAGACTTGGTGACGGAGGATGGCCGCGTGGAAGTCGTGGTCCAGTGCCTCGACCACGCCCAGTACTACGGTTTCGCCCAGCCCGATTGTTATATTCGCCTGCCGGATGGCTCGCCGTTGTGGAACTTCGTCAAAGCGCAGGTCAGCATTTGGATTCAGATGGTGTTGGTTATCTCGATCGGCGTGACGTGCAGCACTTTGGTCAACGCTCCGGTCGCGATGATGTTTACGATCGCGTTCATCACGCTCGGCTTCTTCCGGCAGTTTTTCGTCGATGTGGCGATTGGCAAGCAGGTGGGTGGTGGCCCGCTGGAATCGCTGTATCGCATTGTCACGCAGATGAATCAGACCTCGCCGTTGCCGGAAGGATTTGGTACGCAGTTGATTTCGTCGATTGACATCGTACTGAAGATGATGATGCAGAGCGTGACTTACATTCTGCCCGATTTCCGCTCGTTCAGCACGGTTGATTACGTCGCCTACGGGTATAACATTCCTATGAACCAACTAGCCCAAGACCTGATCGTGTGTGGCACGTACGTGCTGGGCCTGTTCATCATCGGCTATTTCTTGTTGCGGACGCGTGAGGTGGCGAAATGACCGAGCGCTCATCGTTCTATCATAAGTTAACGTACTTGGCTGGGATTGTCGTGCTCGCGTTCCCGATCGTGTGGTTGAGCGTACCGGCGACGTCCGGCAGGGCTGGCGGGAAATTGGCGCAGCTACGGACCAATTACAAGCTGGCCCAGTTCGATCTGGGCAAAGTCGACCCGGCGAGCGAGACAATCAAATTCGCGACGCTGGGTTTGCGCGGCGTGGCCGTGAACTTACTCTGGGAAAAAGCCAACTATTACAAGAAGACGGAAGACTGGACGAATCTCACCGCCACGCTCGAACAACTGGCCAAGCTGCAGCCGAACTTCATCACGTTTTGGAAATTCCAAGCTTGGAACCTCACATACAACGTTTCCGTCGAGTTCGATGACTACCACGACCGTTACTATTACGTGCGTCGCGGGATCGAGTTTCTGCAGGAAGGCGTCACGTTCAACGCGGGCAATCCGCAATTGCTGTGGGACATGGGCTGGTTCATCGGCCAAAAAATTGGCCGGGCCGACGAGCACGTGCAGTATCGTCGATTGTTCAAGAACGATACCGAATTTCACCCGGCCGACCGCACCCCGGACGATCGCGATAACTGGCTGGTGGGTAAGGAGTGGTATCTGAAGGCGATCGATTCGGTGGATAATCAAGGCCACAGCTTGGGTCGCAAGAGCCCGCGCGATTTCTATTCCAGCCCGGCGAAGTCGCAAATGAACTACGCGGAAGCGATCGAAGATGATGGTTTCTTTGAGAAGGCACGGCGGGCCTGGATGAAGTCGGCCGAGGAATGGCGGCAATTCGGCAACGTATTTATTGAACATTCAACCGGCGTACGACTGCAGCTTGGTTCGCAGAAGCGTCTCGAAAAAGAGGTCGCCGATCTGCGGGCGAAGTTAGAAAGTATGGCACCCGGCACCCGTGCCAAGCTCGTTGAGGAGAAGCGCGCGGCACTGACTCCGGAAGAACGGGCAATCTTGGATTTGCCAAAAGACAAGTTGACCATCGAACAATCGGAAAAGCGCTATCCGCTCGAACCCAAGGTGGCCGTGACCGATCGCGAGGTCGGTGAGCGGGTGGCGAAGGAACATCCCGACCAGAAGAACCAGGCACTGCAATTGACTTCGGACATCGAACGGCAAGATCGGCAGTTGCAGTTCACGATCAGCTATAAGCGTGATGCCAATTATGACTACTGGCAGACGCGGGCCGACTTCGAGCAAACGGCCAATGCACTGGAAGCCCGCAAGCTGATGTACGATGGGCGAGCGGCGTTTCGGAAGGCCGATTTGCCGAGCGCCAAGAAGCTGTACGAAGATGGCTTTGCCAAATGGCGCGCGGTGATCAACGAGTTTCCATCGATCATGGATGACGAAGCGACAACCGGCAGCGACCTCATCGACTTCATCAAGCGGTATCGCCAGGTGCTGGATCAACTGGATGAGAAGATAGCAGACGATTTCCCGCTGTGGGATGTCATTGAGAAGTTCGATAAGGAAAGCGACTTCACAACGGAGATCAAGGAGCGCAAGGAGAAGCAAGGCAAACCCACGGGAGGCCCTGCGACCCCGGCGCCGACGCCGGCCGACAACACGGCGAAACCGGAACCGACGCTGGCGGAACCAGCGAAGCCGGAGCCGAAGCCGGCGAAGCCGACCCCGGCGACGGACAATTCTGCCCCAAAGGCCAATGAGCCGACGGCGGAGAAGAAACCGGCGGCGGCGGATGCGCCCGCGGCACCGTCCAAGCCGGCACCTGCGCCCGAGAAGCCAGCGCCGCCCGCCCCCGCCGAGAAAAAATAAGGGGGCAAATCGCACCGGCGGTCGCAGTGGCGACGGGCAGCTCTGCGTGTCGCAGAATATTTCGCCGATGCCTGACAGGCGGGCCGCCTGTCACTACGGCCCGCTTGCCGTGCGCGCATCGCTGTCGTCGATGCACACTAGCGATCTTACGCTGCTTGCCGCGCGATTCCGTAGATACCAATTCTACTTCGGCAAGGCGGCCTCTCCGGTCGATACATTGCCGAAGAAGCGGCATCGTGCCTTCATTTTGCCCACCTTTCGCTCGCTAGCGGACGAGAGTGGCAGGCACCTTGTGGCAATCACGTCCCCCAACATGTGAGCACAAGCGTGAGCACCAACATTCTGCGAACATTCGGTTGGTTGGCTGCCGGTTGCGGTTTTGTTTTCGGCTGTCTCGCCACGACGGCAACCGCCGGCGAGCCGGCCGTGATCAAGGCTGCCCGCGTAATCAAATGCGGCACAGGTCCCGACGAGCGGCCCACCGTGGTGACCGGCGTGGCCATGACTCCGGATGGAAAAACGATCGCGGCCGCCACGGACGACCATCGAGTTTCGATCTGGGATTCGGGCAGTGGTGAACTGAAGACGCAGTTGGCAGGACACTCCGATTGGGTCCATTCCGTTGTTCTCTCGCACGATGGTGCGACGTTGGCATCCGGCGGCGCCGATCGTTCGCTCTGCGTGTGGAGCATGGGGCAACAGCAGCCGGTATTCCAAATTCCAGCGTGCAAGAGCGCGATCGCGGCCGTCAGCATGCATCCCAACAATCAGCAATTGGCCGTGGTCGGTTTTACTCATAGCCTGGAAATCATCAACACTTCGACCGGCAAGCCGGCGCAGGAAATCGATTGCCCGTGCGTTGATATTCGCACAGTCGCGTTCTCGCCGAAGGGGGATCGCATGGCCGCCGGCGGCCGTAACGGCCGCATTCGCATTTGGAACGTGGGGGATGGTTCGAGCCAGCGCGATCTCGCCACGGAAGGCCGCCGGATTCGCGCGCTGGCGTTTTCGCCCGATGGCATGCGGATCGCCGCTGCTGGCAACAGCACATCGATCGATTTGTTTGATGCTAGCACGGGCGAGCGGGTAATGACTCTTGCCACGAGACCGGCAAAAGTGTATTCGCTCGTGTTTCTCGATAGCCAGCATATCGCCACGGGCGGTAGCGACAATCGGGTAGTGGTTTGGGACTTGGACAGCAAGGAAGCTGTTTCGCAGCTAGTCGGCCATAGCGGCACGGTTGCGGCTTTGGCTTGCGATGCTACGGGCAGGGTTTTGGTGTCTGGCAGCTACGACACCACGCTGCGGATTTGGAACCTGGGAGAACGGCATGCAGCGGCTGCTTCGCGCGGCGCTCCAGGAACGGTTCGCTAGGTATTGGCCACAGCACTGCAACTGAGTTCGATACGTTCGTGTGCACGGAGGCACCTCGTGGGAATCTTTGATGCCTTTCGCGATCTGGTTTTGGGAAGGTCGAGTGCGACGGCGGCGCGCCAATTAACGCCCAACTCGCCGCCATCGTCGTTACGTAGTCCGCGGCGTTGCCAGATCGAAGAGTTGGAGTCGCGCCGGCTGATGGCGACCGACGTCGTGCCCCATGTGTTGCTCGGCTCCGTGTATTGGGAAGAAGCCACGGGCGACGACAGTAAGCCCGATATTTTGCAGGTTTCTTTCGTCGGCGGTGCGCAGGGAACGACCCTCAACCGCATTACGATCAACGGCGACAAGCGGCAGGATGGCCTCTCCGACGGCGACATCTTCTTCGATACCGCGGCGGGCGGTCTGGGCGCCTTCCAATACGACGGCCTGAAGATCGAAAGCGCCAACGGCTTCACGGTCAATGGCGTCACCGTCGTCGACGGCGGCTCGCAGATCGTGTTCGACCTAAGTGGTTTTGACGCGGGCGAAAAACTGGTGTTTTCGATCGATGCCGACGAAGCACAGTACGTGGACGGCAGCAATGTCGACGCCAATTCACTGGTGGAAGGCGCGGAATTTCAGCGCTCCATCATCGTGGGTGAATTCACCGCGCCCGGATATGTGCCACTAAAACTCACGGGCACGTATTGGGATGATTTCGATCCGAACTTTGCCACTGCTCACAACGAAACCGGCCTGACGCTCGATCTTCCCAACGACGCCTATTCTCCCGACCACGATTACGCCGATCGCACGGCGGGGGCCGTGGTCCATGCAGCGCAGATTCCGCTGGCGTCGCTCTCGGGCTGGGTTTACCACGACCAGAACGACAACGGCGTGTTTGCGCACGGCGTTGAACAGGGCATTGGCGGCGTGACGCTCGAACTATTGGATGCCAATGGCAACCCGACGGGCATAAAAACAGTTACCTCGACGGAACCGGGAAAGGTCGGTTTCTACGAATTTCGCGATTTGTACCCAGGCACGTACGGCGTGCGAGAGTATCAGCCTGCTGGTTGGCTCGATGGCAAGGACGCGGCCGGCGATCACGGCGGCGCCGCGGCCAGTGAGGTGGGCGGCCCTGTCGATAAAATTTTCGGCGCGGTGCTCACTTACGGCGATCATGCCGTGGAGTACAACTTTGGCGAACTGTTGCCGGGGTCGATCAGTGGCACCGTGGAGGCCCACACCGGCCCCGACTGCAATTTCGATGACCCGGAATCAGTTTTGGCCGGCGTGCAAATCGACTTGCTCGACGCGGGCGGCAAGGTGATTCGCTCCACCACCACCGACGCCAACGGCAAGTATAATTTCACCGATCTGGCGCCTGGCATTTACAGCGTACGCGAACATCAGCCGGATGGCTACTACGACGATGATGAGCGTGTGGGGACCGCGGGCGGAGTCAATTCCGAAAACGACCTCATCAGTGAAATTCACATCGGCTCAGACGTTCACGGTGTTCAATACGACTTCTGCGAGCACGTGGGCGTCATGCTTTCGGGGAACGTCTACCATGACCGTAGCGATGACGGCAATTTCGACCGCGGCACGGAAGAAGGCATTGCCGGAGTTGTCTTGAAGTTGCTCGATGCCAACGGCAATGATACCGGCCTGCGGGCGACAACCGACGCCAACGGGTTCTACAAATTCAACAACCTTGCCGCCGGCAAATATACGGTCGTCGAAGTTCAGCCCGCTGGTTGGCTCGATGGCAAGGATACGCCGGGCAACTTGGGCGGCGTTGCCGCCGTTTCGCCGCCGGGCGACGTGCTCAGCCAGATCATGATCAACTGGGGCGAGATGGGCACCGAATACAACTTCGGCGAGTTGTTGCCCGGGTCGATCGCCGGTCGCGTTAGTGCCCACAGCGGTTCGGAGTGCGATTTCGATCACCCGCAGATTCTCGTGGAAGGCGTGCGGATCGACTTGCTCGATGGAGAGGGCAACGTTGTCGCCACGACGTACACCGACAAATTGGGCGAGTATTCGTTCACCGGCTTGCGGCCTGGGAATTATCGTGTCTACGAGCACCAGCCCAGCCAATATTTTGATGGCGACGAACGCGTCGGCAGCCTGGGGGGAACGTTGGCAGCCAACGATTTGATCGGCGGCATCGCGTTAACGTCGGGCGCGAACGGCATTCACTACGATTTCTGCGAAGAGTTACCGGCATCGCTCAGCGGCCGGGTGAGCGCGCACCACGATGGGGAATGCGATTTTGATCACCCAGAAATTTTGTTGGCCGGAGTGACCATCGAACTGCGCGACGGCGCCGGCAAGGTGGTTGCCACGACGACGACGGACGCCAATGGCGAGTACCACTTCAACGGCTTGCAGGGTGGCACGTACACGGTTCACGAGATTCAACCCGCCGATTACTACGACGGCGATGAACGAGTTGGGTCGGAGGGCGGCGAACTCGATGGCAACGACTCGATTGTCAATATCGGCCTCGAGCCGGGCGCGAACGGCATGCACTACGATTTCTGCGAGCACATTGGCGTCATGCTGTCGGGCAACGTTTACCATGACCGTAGCGATGATGGGAACTTCGATCGGGGTGCTGAAGAAGGGATCGGCGGCGTGTTGCTGAAGCTGCTCGATGCCGACGGCAATGATACCGGCCTGCGCGCGACGACCGATGCACAAGGGTTTTACAAATTCACTAATTTGGCGGCCGGCAAGTACACCGTGGTCGAAGTGCAGCCGAGCGGCTGGCTCGACGGCAAGGATACGCCGGGCAACCTGGGCGGCGTTGCCGCCGTTTCGCCGCCGGGCGACGTGCTCAGCCAGATCATGATCAACTGGGGCGAGATGGGCACCGAATACAACTTCGGCGAGCTGCTGCCCGGTTCGATCGGCGGCCGAATTCACGCCGATCCTGGCGCCGAATGCGACTTCGATCATCCAACGCACATGTTGGCCGGCGTGCAGGTTGACTTGCTCGATGGTGAAGGCCACGTGCTGGCCACCATGCGTACAAATGACAAAGGCGAATATTTGTTCACGGGCCTACGTCCCGGAACATATAGCGTTCACGAACACCAGCCAGAAGAATACTTTGACGGCGGTGAGCGCGTGGGGTCGGAAGGCGGCGCCAGCCACGACGAGCCTGGTTACAGCATCTTCACCGGGATCAATTTGGGCTCGGGCGTGAATGCCATTCAGTACGACTTCTGCGAGAAGCCGCCGGCGGAAATTTCCGGCTATGTGTACATCGACGGCAAGAATATACCTTCGGACACGCCGCTCACGCCGGACGCGATCTATGCCATCCGTGACGGCAAACACACGGCCGATGATCGGCCACTCACGGGAGTGACGGTGGAATTGCGGAAGAGTGACGGCACCCCCGTACTCATGGGCGACACGATTGCCGGTTCGTACGCTGGCGCGGCGACCGACCCGATTCGGGCGGTGACCGATGCCAACGGCTATTATCACTTCGGCGGTTTGCAGGCCGGTGAGTACACCGTGGTTGAAGTTCAGCCCGACGGGGTCGTCGATAACGTCGATTGGGCGGGCACGACGGGCGGCTTTGCGGCCAATCCCGAGGGATTGCCGACGGGCGGAACACCGACGGCCGAACAACTTGCGGTGATCGCGGCGCGCCGGACGGAGTTTGGGCCGAACGCAATCACTCAGATTCCCGTGCAGTACGGGCAACATTCACAGGAAAACGATTTCAGCGAGGTGGTGCCGGATCCCATCAAGCCGCCGCCGCCGCGGGTGCCACCGCCGCCGACGCCGCCGGAACCACCGGCGAGGCCCCCCGTATTTGGCCCACCGGCGATACCGTACGTGCCGCCGTTGTTGTACGTTCCGTATATCCCACCCATTACGCCGCCAGATATTTTTGGTGGCTCGAGCGATGTCGTCGGCTACACCTGGCATTTGAGCGTAGTGAATGCCGGTTGGCCGCGGAGCATCACGCCGGATGAAGCGCGGTTCCAATTGACCTCGACCACGATCGACATAGCCCGCTGGCAGACGATGCCGATGGACCAGGCCCGGTGGCAACTCGCGGTGCTGGATGGCGACAAAGTGAAAATCCTCCGGGACGAATTGTTCGGCACGAAGAACTCGATTCCGGTCACGGGCGATTTCAACGGCGACGGCATTACCGACATCGCCGTCTACATTGACGGGCAATGGTTCATCGACCTCAACGGCAATGGCAAGTGGGACGAAGGCGACTTGTGGGCGCAATTAGGCTCGCAGGAAGACTTGCCGGTGACCGGCGACTGGGACGCCGACGGCAAGGCCGACATTGGTATTTACGGCCCGGCGTGGACGCGCGATCCTTGGGCGATCGAGCGTGAACCTGGTCTGCCCGATGCGGACAACTTCCCCACGCGGCCGGAGGGCATGATGAAGAACATGCCGCCGACGGCCGAAGATGCGACGAGCGGCGCGCGGTTCCTGAAGCGGACTTCGAAAGGCAATAACCGCGCCGACCTCATTGACCATGTATTCCACTATGGCGAGCCGGCCGATACGCCGATCGCGGGCGATTGGAATGGCGACGGCATCCGCCAGATCGGCGTCTTCCGCGACGGCAAGTGGATTCTCGATACCGACGGCGACGGCCGATTCACCGAAAAGGACGAGCAATTCACGTTTGGCCAGGCGGGCGATCTACCGGTTGTCGGCGACTTCAACGGCGACGGCATCGACGAAGTCGGCGTCTTCCGCGCGGGCAAATGGATCCTGGACACCAATCGCAACCACCAGATCGACGCCCAGGACAAAGTGTTCGAACTGGGCGGCGCCGACAGCAAGCCGGTCGTTGGCGATTGGAACGACGACGGCGTCGATGACCCGGGCGTGTTCCAACCCAATGCCGTAGGCGATCGCGTGACGCGGCGGGCGAGCTAGAGTTGACCGCCTGGAGAATGAATCGTCCCGGGTCGTTTAGCCTGGAGCCAACGGCGACGGCTTGCGACGATTCCCCTCGCCGCTGGCTCGGGGTTAAACGAGCCAGCCGTCATTCGCTGCGCTGCTATCATAGAGCGGTTATCTCACACGTTTCACCGATTCTGGTGAAAGAAACGGCCGCCGCGCGTGTGTTATCATTAGGGCGCGTTCTTCGCGCCTACGATCGCTTCACTCGCTGTAACGAAATCGGGCGAGAATTCGGTCCTTGCGTGAACAAGCGTTTGTGAGCGCCACTGCCAGGGTTTGCGTATGGCCCATCCGCCGACAACTCGTGTCAGCCTCATAGCTCGGCTGAACGACGCTGCGGACGCGGCGGCGTGGAATGAGTTCGTGAACATCTATTTGCCGCTGTTGTATCGGCTCGCGCGGAGCAAAGGCTTGCAACACGCGGACGCAGAGGAGTTGGCCCAAGAAGTTCTGGCAGCCGTCGCGCGGGCCATTCACCGCTGGGAACCAGATGCCGACCGTGGCCGGTTTCGCGATTGGCTGTTTCGGATCGCGCGGAACATGATCATCAATTTCCTGACGCGGCCGAAGTATCGTCCCTGGGGCGGGGGCAGCGAGATCATGACGTTACTGCACGAGCAACCTGCCGCGACTGAAGAAGAAGCGACTTTGTTCGAACTGGAACATCGGCGCGAAGTCTTTCGGTATGCGGCAGCGCGGGTTCGCGAAGTTGTGAATGAGAAGACCTGGCAGGCGTTCTGGTTGACCGCCGTGGAGGATCGGCCGATTGCCGACGTGGCCCGTACGTTGCAAGTCAGCGTCGGCAACGTGTATTTGGCCCGCTGCCGGGTAATGACGCGGCTCAAGAAAGAGGTGGAGCAATTTCACGTGTGTGAAGAACATTCGGCAGAAAGGAAAACACCGAAGGTGTTTAACACCAAAGGCCAGGGTTGTCCGCCCTAGCGGACTACCCTGGGTTACCAGGCAGCCGAATTCGCTTACGCCGAAGGCGTTACACGCTGGTCGCGGTGTTGTTTAACGCTTTCAGCGTAAGCGAACTCGTATGGACGACGTAACCCAGCGTGCGCCGCTGCGCGTCGACGCTGGACTTTGTTGTGAAACGCCTGCGGCGTACAAAGGCGGGAGTTTTGCTTTGGTTATCACTAAGTGGGTCGGCGACTACGACGACAATGAGAACTATTCATCCAACACGCGATGATGCCGGGCACCTGTCGCACGCGGAGCTCGGTGTTTTGTTGGCCGAGGAAAACATCGCGGCGGATGTACAGAAGCTGCTTACGCATTTGGACGGTTGTACGTCGTGCCAATCGCGGCTGACGGAATTGGCCGGCGAAGATTGCGATTGGAGCGCCTGCCGCACGCTGCTTGGCGGCGATGACTTGCCGCGGTGGCAGCCTGATCTTTCCTGTGTGAATGATTATTCATCAGGCGCGCAGCTCCTGGCGACGGCGGCCCAGGATCAGGTCGCGCGGCTCTTGGAAACGCCGAGCCATCCGGAGATGCTCGGTCGGCTGGGCCGTTATGACATCGAGCGGATCATCGGCAGCGGTGGTATGGGCGTTGTGCTCAAAGCCCACGACGGCGAATTGAATCGGCCCATCGCCATCAAATTATTGGCCCCGGAGCTTGCCCACAACGGCGCCGCCCGCGAGCGGTTTGCCCGCGAGGGCCGGGCGGCAGCCGCGGTGGTGCATGAGCACGTGGTCGGCATTTACAACGTGGAATCGGGCGGAGCGGTGCCGTATCTGGTCATGCAGTACGTACCGGGCCGGTCGCTCGAAACGCGCGTGACCGAGGACGGGCCGCTGGACATCGCCGAGTTGCTGCGGATTGGGGCGCAGGCGGCGGCGGGCCTGGCGGCCGCTCATCGGCAGGGGCTGGTCCACCGCGACGTGAAGCCGGCGAATATCTTGCTGGAGAATTCCGTCGAGCGGGCCGTGCTGACCGATTTTGGCCTGGCCCGGGCGATCGATGATGCGAGCCTCACGCGGACGGGCATTTTGGCTGGCACGCCGCACTACATGTCGCCCGAGCAGGCCCGTGGCGAGCCGGTCGACCACCGCTCCGATTTGTTCAGCCTGGGTTCGGTGTTGTACTTCATGGCGACGGGGCGGCCGCCGTTTCGCGGCTCGACGGCGATGGGCGTGCTGCACCGAATTTGCCGCGAGCCGCACAAACCGGCGTGGCAGGTGAACCATGATGTGCCCGACGACGTGGCGGACGTAATTGACCGGCTGCTGGCGAAAAAGCCGTCGCAACGTTTCGCTACGGCGGAAGACGTGCAAGCCACGTTGGCGGCGCTTCTTAGCCAAGTGCAAAGTGGCGGGCTGAAACGGCGGAAGTTGCCGCGCTGGTGGAAGAGAATCTCGTTCGACAAGCGGTCGTTGGCGGTAGCAGGTGCCGTGGGCTTAATCGGATTGATAGCGACTTTTTGGTGGGGCCGAAATTATTCGTCTACCGCTTCAAATCAGTCAGGCACGCTGCCGAATACACCCGTTGTTACGCAGGCTGACCTCACGAATTGGCGGGAGCTGCAGGCGGCGGATCAAGATTTCAATAAGACTTTAGAATGCGTGCGTCTATTGTTGACATTGGCTCCCGACTATCGCTATCTGCAGCCAAGCAACGACGACTGGCAGAACGAAATTCAGCAACTTTCTCACAACCTTCCAAGCTTGGAGTCGAATCATGGCAAACAGGATCAATAGTCGAACGAATGGTGCGAGGCAGAATCGTAAATGGCGATTCGTTATCGTTGCGGCGTCGTTCGTTACGGTGCTCGCGTTCGGTGGACGACAATCCTTGGCGCAATTCGGCAGTGGCCATCCCTCGGTCCCGTACGGTGTTGTGTTGGGCAACGGCGTTGTGATGGAGAATCCAGATGATCCGGCGGTCAAGGCAAAAATGGAAGCCTCGCAAGGAATGGCCAAGGCAATGGCTGAATTTCGCCACACGCCCGATGGCGACGCCAAAGCCGCGGCTCAAAAGAAACTGCTGGAAGCGCTCGCCAAGTATTTCGACGCGGACATGAAAGCCCGCGAAGCCAATTTGCAGAAAGTGGAAGCCCAAGTGAAGACGCTGCGCTCGCAGTTCGACAAACGGGCCAGTAAGAAGCAGGAAATCCTCGATCTACAAATGAAACTGCTGGAGAACGAAACCGAGGGGTTGGGGTTCTTCGGTAGTCCGTCGGCAGGATTTCCGCTCGCGCCGGCGACCGCCCCGGAGCCGGCACTGTTCGGCAATGACCGGTACGTTAGGCCGCCACAGACTTATATTGAGCTGGCAGCGCCCCCGGCGTCTGCACCATCGCCGAAAGAACAGAGCGTCCTTGTGCCGGTACCTGCTGGGGCCCCGACGAACCTATCACCCACGCCAATCGAGGCCGCTCCGAATGAGACCAAGGCCGAGCCGCCACGAAGGTGAGACGTGGTTTTTTGTAGGGTGGGCATTGCCCACCAGATGTTGCGGTATCGTTGGTGGGCGGTGCCCACCCTACATGTCGCGGCCGTGCTGGGCTTTGGAGTTGAACACGTGCGGTGTAAACCCGGGTTGCTATCATTGGCCCCGAAGGGGCCGGGGCGTGTAGCCAGGGCCGCGAGGCCCTGGGAACAGGTCGTCGAGTTCGATCGAGCCCCACGAGGGGCGACATCGGGTTGTGTTGCCGAAACGTTCGATATCGCCCCTCGCGGGGCTTTGTTGGTGTCGCTACTCGTCACCAGGGCCTCGCGGCCCTGGCTACATGATGGCGCTCCTTCGGAGCTACCTATGCTCGAATCGTTCCTTCCAATGCAATCGGTTCGCGATCGGTTGCCTTGGCTTGCGTGCTCCTATCACCGCGGACCGAAGTGATCCTGCCTAACCGGATACAGTCGAATTAATAACTCTCGAACTCTAACAAAACCCTTGCAGGGACACCCTCACCCCGGCCCTCTCCCACAGGGAGAGGGAGTTTAGGAAGAGCTTTTCGGCCGTGTCACGAGGCTTTCAGCTTTTCGATCTCGGCCTTGGTGGCGGCGAGGTCGGCTTCGAGTTGGCGGACTTCGGACTCATCATCCATTTGCTTCCGCGCACCGGCGAGGCGTTGCTGGATGTCGTGGAGCTTTTTGTTGAGTAGCTCGATACGTTTTTTGGCTTTTTTGTCCATTAGGGGCGTGGGGCTGGGGGCGGGGAGCAGGGAGTCCGAGGCGCGGCTATTGTGGCGATGGGTTGGCGGGGGCGATGAGTTGCGGCGGGGCGATGGCGTCGGCCTTGCGAATGTGGGGATACGTTCGCAGCACGCTGCCCAATGCGACCGCCACGAACCCGAGTAGCAGGCAGACGACGAGCCAACTGCGCCAATTTTCGCGGATTCTGTCTGCGGCGGCCGTCTTACCCGCCAACAACGCGGCAAGTAAGAACGCCCCGGTCGCTGCCAGAATTTTGAGGCCCATGAGCATGTGGTAGGTGGCGTCGAACCGCTCGTGTTGTTTGATGATCAGCACGTAATTGATGATTCCCGCGATGAGGATGAGTGCCGTCGCCCCGCCCGTGCATCGTGCCCACATGGTGCGATGGCCGCCAAAGATTCGATCGGCCGAGGTATCTCCGGCCGCCAGGTTCGGCGGGGTCAGCACGAAGCGAATGTAAAACTGGCCGCCGACGAGGATGATGGCGCCCACGATATGACTGATCCGCGCTAAAAGCATGAAAACATACATGCCGTCGATGTGCGGAATGGTTGACTGCTGAGCAAGGAGGGGCATGAAGTTGAGCATGGTTTCCTTCCCGGCGATGCGTAGCATCGCGGCTGTTGGTTTTTGGATGAGCGCAACATTCTTTATGGTAGCGGTTAATTGGCCGGGCGCAAACGGTCGGCGAGAGCGAGTGCTTCGTCGGTCGTGTGGATTTCGCCATTGAGTTGGGCGTCGCGGAGGTTTTCTAGTAAGTCGGCGAATTCGGGGCCAGGTTCGAATCCGTGCCGAATCAGGTCAGAACCATCGACCAGCAGTGGCGGATTCAACTTCGCGGCCGGCCAGTTGAGCCGTTCGCGGCAGAAGTTGAGGCCGACATCGTTGGGCCCGGCGATCGCCTCGCGCAAGGCGAGCAGTTCGGCGGCGCCTTCGTGGATGAGAATGCGCTGGAGCCGCGGCCAGGGGAGCGACTGGGCTTCGGCAATCCCTGCGTGGTGTGTGAGGAGCCACGCGGTACGGTCGAGTTCCTTGTTCGTGTAGCGTAGGCGGCGGCAGAGGTTGGCTGGGGGCTGGCGAATGGGGAATGGGGACTGGGGGCTGGGGGCTGGCGAATGGGGAACGGGGACTGGGGGCTGGGGGCTAGGGGCTCGGGGCTGGGGGCTGGGGGCGGGAGAATCCTGATTTGGCTGCGTGGATAGCAATGCGGCGAGGACCGTGGCGAGAGTTGGCTCGTGGAGGGCGGCGAGGATGCGCGTCGTGTCGTCGAAACGGTTCGTCGGCAGTTCGGAAATCTCCGGCAGCACGTGAGGCAAGAGCGTCGTATCGCGAAGCAGAGTGAGTGCCGCCGCGCGATTGCGGTCGAGCAACATCCGGCGGATTTCCATGCCGATCCGCTCGGCGCTCACCGCGGTGATTTGGCTCGCCATCTCTTGAATGGCAGCGAGCGTGGCGGGTTCGATCGTAAACCCGAACGTGGCGGCAAACCGGACCGCACGCAACATGCGCAGTTTGTCTTCTTCGAAACGATGTCTTGGTTCGCCAATCGCGCGGATGACGCGGCGTTCGAGGTCGCGCCGGCCGTCAACATAATCGACGACCTGTTCCGCCAGCGGGTCGAAGAACAAACCGTTGATCGTGAAATCGCGCCGCTGGGCGTCGTGTTCGGCATCGGTGAAGGTCACGCTGTCGGGATGCCGACCGTCGCTATACGCGGCATCGATGCGAAATGTGGCGACCTCGATTTGCCCGGCCGCTCGCGGGCCAAGCACGGTGATGACGCCGAAGGATGTGCCGATGGGGAGCGTGCGCCGACGGCCAAAGAGATCGCGGATTTGATTTGGCGTCGCATTGGTGGCGACGTCGTAGTCCTTGGGTGTGAGGCCCAACAGTTGATCGCGCACACAGCCGCCGGCCCAGAGGGCCTCGAAACCGGCACCGCGCAGCTTGCGCACGATTTCGAGAGCGAAGTCGCGTTGCGCGGCGGCGTGGGGCATGAGAAAAGCGTACTTGTTTCGCGTATTTATTGATCGCGGTGAAGCTGATGACCGATTGCTTGTTTAACGCCGAGCCAACGGCGAGGCGAAAAGTTGCGCTCCCGTCGCTGTTGGCTCCGGGTTAAACGACTCGAGTCGTTCATTCTCCATGTAATCATCAATAGTAATCATGGTGTTCGTCATCTGAAACAAATAGCCAGCAGCGGAAATCGCCGGTTAGACAGCCATCACCGACGTTAAACTACTGTCGGTTACAATCGCTCGATTGACAAGATCGATTGCCTGGCGGCGAGCAACATCGTTCCACGGAAGCACGATTTCACGGCCGGGGTGAAGCAACTCCAACACAAGTTCGTGGGGCGATTCCCCGAGCGTTCGCTCCGCGGCCAGGGCGTACACATAGAGCTGCATTCGGTAGCGATCGACCAATTGGTTGAAGTGCTCCTGGTCCGACTTCGCCACTTCATTCGTTTTGAAATCGATAATCCGCCAAGTTCCAGTTGCGTCTTGGTAAAGGCAGTCGATGAATCCATGAATGTAACGGCACGGCTGAGCGTGTTGCCCGGCTTGCTCCAGGGCGCCCTCACTCCGGCTCTCTTCCGGTGGAAGAGGGGAACGAGGCCAGGACAACAAGAATTCGGTTTCACGATACAACGACCGGGTTGCCGCCAACTGTCGGCCCCGCGGCGACAACACAAATTGCGAAATCATTTTCGCTGCCCCGCGAGCGGCCTGATTGATGTCGTAATCGACATATTCCAAGGCCAAGTGTTCACACCAGTCGGCGATTTCCGCGTCGATCTTGTGGCTCGCGAAGTCGAGGCGAGTCAGCACATCGTGAACAAGCAACCCGAGCGCTGTGGCCGCGGAGCGACGATTTCCATCCCGCAAAGCGGTCGGCATGACGACCACGTCATCCATTGGAAAGCGATGCCGTAGTTCCTCCTGCTGGCCGCCCGAGGATTGTTGATACGCGGCAAGTTGTGAGAATGAAAACTGTCGCCGCGCTCTTGCATCGACGGGAATCGGGCCGACGTTTGGCGGGGCGACTCCGTGACCTTCCGCTGCTAAGCGATGTGCCTCTTCGAGCAGCCGAATTAGATCCGCACCGCGCGGTTGACTAAGTGGTTTGGGCGGCTGCTCCGCGAGAGGAGCGACATAGATTTGCGGACGCACATAGCTGGCTGGCAACGCGCCAACGAAGTCGCCCGTTTCAAGATCGAAATGGGCGGCGAGCAATTGTAGCCAATCGCTTTTCGGTTTATCGAACGACTCGATACTCGACGACAAGAGCAAGTAATCGGCGGCCCGCGTGGTGGCCACGTAGAGCAGCCGCTTTCGCTCCTCGAGCTCGGCCACTTTTTCCTGGGCGTCGAATAACGTCATTCCTGTCGCGCAAGGTTCATCCTCATCGTTGGCCAGGCGAACGAGCGGGCCTAGTTTGTCATTGAGCGCGGCCGCGATACGGTTCGGTTGCCGCGGCCGATTCACATCGGGCAACACCACGAACGGAAATTCGAGGCCCTTGGCACGATGGATCGTCATCAAGCGAATGACGTCGGCCGATTCGGCGCTGGTCGAGGCGAGCGGTTCCTTGGGCGGCTGCGAGATAAACTCGGTGAGCTGCACGATGAAGTCGTTCAGATCGTTGTCGTTGGCGTCGGCGATGCGAGCTTGTTCCACAAGTTTCTGTAGATTGGCCAGTTTTCTCTCGCCCAAGAACTCGGTGACGAGCACGGCATCGTAGCCCGTGAGATCGAGGGCCGTGTTGAGAAGGTCGGCAATCGGCACAGCATCTTTCATGGAGCGCAGCCGCCGCAATGTTCGCGCGGCGGCCGCGACCTTGGCCTGCTCTTCGCCCGAGAGCTCTGGCGGCGGAGCGTGATCGAATAGTCCGGCGTTGAGGCTGCCGCCATGTTCGACGAGCCAGAAGAGGGCTTCGTCGGCCAGCGCGAAGAACGGGCTCCGCAGCACGCCGGCGAGGCTGATTTCATCGGCTGAACTGGCAACGGCACGCAGCAAGTTCAGTACGTCAAAAATTTCTTGCTGGGCATAGAACGCGTGTCCGCCGACGAGGTAGTATTCGAGGCCTTGCTCGCGCAGGGCTTCCTCGTAGAGCCGCACGTCGCTCAGTGCGCGGAAGAGTATTGCGACGTCGCCGAGGCGGAGTGTTCGCGGTTGTTTCGTGTCGCCGTCGATGACGAGTGTTTCACCCGTCGTGCCTTCGATCAGTTGGCGCAAGCGGCGGGCGATGGCCTTGGCTTCCTGGCGGCGGGCTTCTTCCGCGGTGATTTTTTCGCCCGTCGCTTCGGCCACGGGAATCGTCCACAGAAACTCGACGTTGGGTGAATCAGTAGTAGCCTCTCGCACTGGTTCGAGCTTAGATTCTTCGCCGAACGAATCATGGAACAGCGCGTTCACAAAATGCAGCACACCGGGTAGGCTGCGGAAGTTGTTCGTAAGGTGCAATTCGCCACTTGCGTTAATCCTTTTGATTTCCTCACGAAGTTCTTTGAACTTGTCGGGCACGGCGCCGCGAAACCGATAGATTGACTGTTTGAAATCGCCGACGAAAAATAGCCCGCCATTTGCGAAGCCGGATCCGCAGATTTCTTTAATGAGTTCAACTTGCAGCGGGTCGGTGTCTTGAAACTCATCGACGAGGAGCAGCCGGAGATCGGCGGACAGCGCGTCGCGAACGTTGGCATGGGCGGGATCAGTCAGCAGCCGATGGGCCAAGAACAGCAGGTCATCGAAATCGAGTTTGGCAAGTTGCTGTTTTCGCGCTTGATACGCCGCAGCAACATCGCCGACGAGGCGCAAGAATTTGAGTCCGAGCAGGGCCGCCGCGAGCGCGCCGTCAGGATTCCAATCGGGCGGTTCGCACTTGCCGATAACGTCGCGCAGCTTCGTGCAGACCGCCTTGTACGCTTCGAAATCATCGACCGTGAGCCAATCTTCTTTCTTGCAGAAGCCTTGCACATACGCATGGGTCGCGATTGTTTTGAGGTCGGCCTTGGTGATACTTTTGGGCGATGATTGCAACCGGGCGAGCAACTCGGTCAGTGTTGCGATTGCGGCTGGGAACTTTGTATTGGCCGCAGTCGGTGAAGCTTTGGCCAGCAGTCGCCGCATTTCGCTGAGCGGCGCACGTTCGGCAACATCCTGCACCGCCATGTGGAACGCTTCTTGATCGTAAACCTCTTTCCAAACGGCCACCAAATGATGGGCGGTGTCCGCCCACTGATCGTCGTCGACGAGCCAACGTTGAAAGGCCGCGACGTGCCGCCGTTCAACGAGCAGTGCGATGCGCTGCTTGAAGTGGGCCAGATTGCCACACTCCGCGGCGAGGTCGAGCGTAAGCGGATCGTGAATTGCCAGTCGGCGGCGGAGAACATCATCTAACACTTCTTGCAGCAATACATCGGCTTCGCCCTGTTCCAGGACGCCAAATGTGGGATCGAGACCTGCCTCGGTCGCGTGGGATCGCAACAACGCCGCGCAAAACGCGTGAATCGTGCTCACCCGCGCGCCATCGATTTCGCGCAGCAGCCCCAGCCACGCGGTTTGCTCATCCTGCGAAAGACCCGGTGCCTCAAGTCGCTCATAGCATGCGGCGCGGATGCGGGAACGCATTTCGCGAGCCGCCGCATCGGTAAACGTAATCGCGATGAGCTGCCGCAGCTCGGTGGATGTTCCGTCGCCGGCCGGCGTAGGGTCGAGATGCGACAGGAACCGCTCGGTCAGCACGTGCGTCTTGCCGCAACCGGCGCCGGCAGAAAGCGAGACCGATACGTCGCGGGTGGCGAGTGCGAGTTGTTGCTCGGTCGTCAGTGTAGCGGAAGGCATGTTGGATAGTCGTTGGTCGTTAGTCGTTAGTCGTTAGGTGATAGTGGATAGTGGATGGTTAGCCGCGATGCTACGCATCGCTGGCTGGTGGCGTCCACACCTTGCCCACGCTGCGGACGTGGCCGATACGGCACACCGTTCTGAACTCGCATAGATTGGTGCAATTCGCATCAGCGCTATTCACCGGAAAATCGCCGCGTCGTGCCGATCGCACGATTTCGGCGATGCGGGCAATCACCTTCGGCTGCAGTTCCTCCCAATCGGACGAAATCTTGCCAGGTTCCGCGGAGCAATGCAGCGAAAAACCTTTGCGTGTCGTCACGCCGTTCTTGAGTGACCAGTAGCCAGCCCAGAGCGGCGTGGCCTTGTCGCCGCGAAATACCAAGGCTTGAGCGGCCATCACATACAGCGCCGGCTGCAAGCGCTCGCCCGATTCAATCTTTTCGGCCGTCAGCGTGGGGCGTTTTCCCGACTTGTAGTCGATGACATTGAACACGGTCTGTCCGCCGACACGACCGACATCGATCCGATCGATTCGACCGGCAATGTGAATTATCTCGCGGCCGATATCGAGCTGAAAAGAATTGTCGACCGAGTTGGGATCTTCATAGCCTTCCTCGCTGGCGTGTTTGCGGCCGAAGCGCAGCTCGAAATGGGTCGGTCGCGGCCGCTCATCGAGTTTCGTCCAGGAATTATCGTAGGCCTCATATTGTTCTCGATACACGTCGGTCCATTTGTCGATTTGCCGTCGATCGAGTTCCAGCAGCGCGGCCTCGATTCCATCTGGCGGCGTGCCGGCAAACGCGCCACCGAGCGCACGTTTAAGTTCCGCCGTAAAGCGCTCGTTATCGTGCCAAATGGCAGACCAGTCGCTGGGTGATTCACTGAACTTGCGGTGAAACGCCGCCAGAACATGGTGCAGCAAGCTGCCGCGGCGAGCGAAGTCGGTTTCGAGCGTAAGGTCGCCGAGCGGTTCGAGGCCGAGGACCGTCTTCAAGAAAAACTTGTACGGGCAAGCCGCGTAGGTTTCGAACTGGCTGGGGCTCCAGGTGTGTCGTTTGCCGAAGCGATCGCGCAATCGCTTGGTGATGGCGGGGCTAATCAGTACGCCCTCGTAAGGGCCGTGCGAATCGCCGTGGGCGCGGGCATGGACGACGCGCAGGCCCGCGTCGATGGCTTGGGCCAGTGGTTTCGTGGCATCGCACGTGAGCAATCCGGCGAGCAATTGGCAGTCGCGATCCGCTGTGACCGCGGTGGCGGCAGCATTGATTCGCCAATCGGCGACGCTATAAATGCCGTCGACAGTTCCGAGGCAATCCGCGTCTTGGAGAGACGCGGCCACGCGAGGAACCGGGGATAATTGCGATTTCATGACACGAATGTGTTGCTCGCTACCGCGGAAGATTCGCTGCAACTCGACGACATAGGGGCTCGGTGGCAACTCCTGCGCTTTGTCGTCCATTGCCGGATAGCTGATGGTGAGCGTTTCCTGGGCGCGCGTGATCATTTCGTAGAACAGCAGCATTTCGTCGTGGGCGTGTGCGCTGGCAGCGGAGGCGGTATCGCGCGTTCGAGGCATGCCGCCATTATTTTGATGAGCGGCATTTGCCAGGAAACGGTAGTCATCTTCACTGGCCAATCGGCCCGATGGAACGCCCGCCGGAAACGCTTGCTCCGACATGCCCGCCAGGAACAAGTGGCGAACGGATTCGGTGCGGGCCGTTTGCGCAGAGAGAACGCGCACGCGGCCCACTTCATCGTGCGATCGCGGTAGTGGCTCGTGGGCGGCGACATCGGCTAGCAGCGCCGCAACTTCTTGGCGACTGCGAACGCGCGGCGGCGTTTTCAGCCAGTTATCCAGGCGCTCGAGGGACAAGAGCTGATTCGCAAGGGCGTTCCAAGCCGCCAGATTCGCGGCACCCGCACCGGATTCGTCCGGAAGCGCGCCCAGCGATACACCGAGGCTGCAACACAGCACTTGTAGGGCCTCAACCCAAGCGGTGGCCGTCGCGGCGTGCGGTAGTTGGTCGAGTGCGTCGGCCAATTGCTGCAGTGACGGCAAAGCCAATGCGGCCGCGGCCGCTCTCCGCTGCTGGTGCTCGCCGAGTTCACTTGCCCGCTGATGTTGTGCCGCCAAGTCGGTCACGGCAGCCATCAACTTTTGTCGGCCGCTGGCAATTTGCAGGTCGCGAATTAACCAATCGGCGGCCCGGCGGGCCGATTCATCCATCCCGGCAAGCATCCGGTTCGCGACCACGGCCACCAACCGGCGGAACGGCCAATCGTCGGTAGCCAGGTGCAATAGGCCGCGAAGGGTGCGATACAGGGCGGAGCGAGCCAGGCGTGGCCGAGTTTCGATTGAATACGGAATGCCATAACGAGCGAAGACCTCTTCGACGCGGGCCGCCACTTCGCCCACGGAGCGGAAAACCACCAGGACATCATCTGCCGGAACCGGAGTCTTCGTTGACATTCCGGTCGGGGTCGCTCTCGCTACGAGCAACGACTTGATGCGGCGGGCGATTTGCGTGATCTCATCGTGCTCGCTGGAGGCGGCGACGATTTCGATCGTGGACAGGTGCTGGATCACCTGTGCCGGCGGCGTCGGCTGGGGATGACAAAACACCTGGTCGGCGCAGTAAGCAATGGCGGTGTTTGTGGCGGTGTGCCGCGGCAAGGCGACGACTTCCAACTTCGGGAAGCGGCGGCGCAACTCGGCCAGCGTAGCCGATGTCTTCGTGAAAAAGTCGCGACTCACCGCGTGCGTGTCCACGATGAGGGAGATGATCGTCTGTTTTGCACCGCCAGCCAGTTGTTGCAAGAGGTCAAGCTCGGCCGTGGTGAAGTCCGTGAAGCCGTCGACGGCCAAGACATCGAGTTGGTTGAATGGCGCACATGCGCCGGTCGCCAATAACGCCGTGGCGATCGCGTGGCCGCCCGCGCTGTCAAATAATTGGTGGGCGTTCAGCAGCGCGTTGTAGCTCGCGAATAGATGAGCTAATTCTTGTTGCCGAGATTGTCCGCGTTGGGCGACGCGCGCATACGCGGACGAAGCGATGCCCCGCTGCCGTAATTCCGTAAAGTGCGTTGCCAGCAAGGCGATGAAACCTGGCTGCTGGGCGGCAGTGCCATAGGCGATGAGCTGGCCATTTTTGGTGGCATCGGCAACCGTGCGCCGCAGCAGCTCACGTTGCATTGCAGAAGACAGAGCGCGGATGCGTTGGTTCGCGGCCTGGATCACCGTGCGCGAGAGTCCGTCGAACGTCGTGACTCCGGGGCCGAGGCACGCGCCTTCCAGACGGGCCAATCGTTCCCGGATGGTTGCAGCCGTGCGAGTCGTGGGGGCGAGCCAGACTCTGGGGCGGCGGCCTGCCGCCTCGCCGGCCCCCCCGCTGGAGGATTGATGATAGCGATTCAGTAGTTCAAGCGCTTTCCCCGCGCTGGTCGCTCCGAGAACGATAGTAACGTTGATACCCACGGAAATCGCCCAGTTTTGGCGTTATGCTATTTGCCGGCAGAGAACAGTCCGAGCTCACCGGGTAATTAGGAATTCTGACGGCGTAAGTGGAAGCGTCAAGTAGGGTATGTGGCGCGGAGAATGCCGCTGGTAAGCTGGGGAGGGGGAATGGGCGGAAAGCCGTTGATCGGTCCGAACGTCGGCCAACGATGCGGGGCCGCCGGCACCGTCAATCTCGGGGAAAGAGGGCCTAAATCAGCGGATATTGATTGACAGCAAGCCCGGCACCAGAATAGACTTTGGATATAAACTCAGCCGGTTCTCTATTTGCCTGGCGCGCTGGGGAAGAGGCCCGGCGGAGAAATTGAAAGAGGGCGGCTCTGCGAAGCGCCGATGGTGGATAGGGCGAACTCGTCGCGCGCCGGTCATTTTTGTTATTGAACTTTTTTGCTTGTAGGTGACGACGAAGAGCGTCGACCGCGTTCGGTCGGCGATTTTTCTGTTTCATCCTCATTTTTGTTTCATTTTTTTACTAGGAGGTTCTCTTATGGATGCATCTCGCACTCCGAGACGAGGTTTCACCCTCGTCGAACTGCTGGTGGTCATCGCGATCATCGGCATCTTGGTGGCACTTTTGCTGCCCGCCATTCAGGCCGCGCGTGAAGCGGCTCGTCGTAACCAGTGCTTGAACAATATCAAGCAATTGCTTACGGCGCTACAGAATCATCATGATACGAAGAAGGGTTTCCCGCTGGCTTCGACGGCGCCATTCTCGCAAGCGACTTCGGCGCCGGCATCCAATCCCAGCAAAGTGGACACGAAGTACGGTGCGCTGGGCACTCAAGGGGCAAGTGGCGGGACCATTTATTGGCAGCCTGGCCAAAATGGTGACGGCTACAGCTGGATCGTGCAGTTGCTGCCCTTCATGGAAGAAAGCACGGTCTACGATAAGTTGATTCAGACGGCGGGTACTAATCGCATTGGCAAGCTGGACGATGCGGCCTTCGCCTCGGGCGCAAGCGGCGCTACCGAGCAGCCCGGCACCGCCCCCAATGCGACCACGAATAAGTATCTCTTCGACACCAAAATTGGGACGCTGGTTTGCCCCAGTTTCCCGGGTGATGAGGAAGTGAGCGTGGGAAGTGGCAGTGGCTTCCCGAACTGGGCCGCCACCGGTGGCGCGAATAAGACGGCCTCGGGCAATTACATGGCCTTGGCCTCGACCCACTATACGGCGGCAGGTCAGTTGGAGAGCGGGCTGCCCGCCAGTGCTGGCGCTGCGCTCGGCAAGGACTGCAAGTCGGGCGCGTATTGCGGCAACGGCGCGTTGCCGTTTCCGGGTTATGTCGGCGGCAAGGTGCAGAAGATCGGTCTCGGCATGCAGAGCATTTCCGATGGCACGTCGAAGACCGCCATGGTGGCCGAAAGCCGCGAAGAAGCGTCGACTTCCTGGTATAGCGGTTTTGCCTCGTACGTGGTGGGTGCCTGGCCGCAAGGTGTGCCGCCCGTCGGTTCAACGCCGCCCGCCGGAAGTGCGACAAGCGTGATCACCTGGATTTGCAAAGACGGCACCACTTGCGATTCGGCCTTGAACAAGGGCGATACCAAGTCGGATACCACAGCCGTTAATAAGTACTACCATATTGCCAATCCACACGGTGGTCAGACAATTCAGGGGAAGACGGTTCGCGTTTGGGGCCCCAGTAGCCGGCACCCGGGTATCGTCATTCACGGTTATGCCGATGCCCACACCGAATCTGTCAACGACAGCGTCGATAAGAACGTGTACTTGCACTTGATCACCCGCAACGGACGTGAAGTCGATAATCCGTAGTAGGTGACTGGGCAAGGATTCAATTTGAAAAATTTTGCCGCTGCAGGGGAGTGTTCCGCTGCAGCGGTTTTTTTGTTGGCGCATGGCCGGATAAGTGGCAGTGCTGAGGACTCAGTAGGGTGGGCACCGCCCACCACAAGATGCAGCGCCTTGGTGGACGGTGCCCACCCTACTACTACGGTCAGGCTAAAGCCCGACCTACTGATGACCGCTTGGCCAATGAGACCGGTTGATGCTACAATTGCGTCACCGCGCCGCTGTGGCGGAATTGGCAGACGCGCATGGTTCAGGTCCATGTCCACGTAAGTGGGTGGGGGTTCAACTCCCTCCAGCGGCAGTTTTTGATTGCGGATTCGGGAATTCGGATTTCGGATTGGAGTCGCAAGCGCCCTATGAATTGGCGAATCCGCAATCCGCAATCCGCGATCCGAAATGGTGGCTGGATATATCTCGTCGCATTTCTATTTGCGACTGCCACGTTTGCCGAGCCGCGGCGGCCGAATATTTTGTTCATCATGAGCGACGACCATGCCTATCCGGCGGTGAGTTGCTATGGCGGCGGATTGAACCAAACGCCGAATATCGATCGGATCGCAAAAGAGGGCGTGCGGTTCGACCGCTGTTATGTGACCAATTCGTTGTGCGGCCCCAGCCGAGCTTGCATTCTCACCGGGAAGTACAGCCACAAGAATGGTTTTTACGACAACGTGCGGGGCAAATTTGACGGCAGCCAAGTAACATTTCCAAAGTTGCTTCAGCAAGTCGGATATCAAACGGCCATTGTCGGCAAGTGGCACCTGGTGACCGATCCGACCGGCTTCGATTACTGGGAAATTCTGCCGGGGCAAGGCCAGTATTATCGGCCAGACTTCATCACGGCGGCCGGTCGGCGATCGATGCCGGGATACGTGACGGAAATCATCACGGATGAGGCGCTCGATTGGCTCGAACACAAGCGCGATCGGCAGCGACCGTTCGCCCTGATGGTGCAGCACAAGGCGCCGCACCGGCCGTGGGAGCCGTCGCCGGCAAAACTGGCCGCTTGGCGCGATAGGAAGTTTTCGGAACCCGCCACACTATTTGATGATTATGCCACGCGCGGCACGGCGGCCCATAAGGCCGATATGCGAATTAGCCAGATGGCGCTGGCGACGGACGTAAAAATTCGAGCGAAATCGAGCCCAGCCCGCGAGTTTCTCTTCAAACGGATGGATGACCCCGCGCGTGCCGCGTGGGAAAAATTCATTGACCCGCGTTGGGAAGAGTTTAAGGCGGCCAAAGCTCAAAATGCTGACCGCACGCGGTGGCTGTACCAACTGTATCTGAAGGATTACTTGGCCTGCGTCGAATCGGTCGACGACAGCGTCGGCAAGTTGCTGAAGTATCTCGACGACCAGGGGTTGGCGAAAAACACGATTGTCGTTTACACGAGCGACCAAGGTTTTTACCTCGGCGAGCACGGCTGGTTCGACAAGCGGTTTATGTACGAGGAATCGCTGCGTACGCCGCTCGTCGTGCGGTGGCCCGGCACGACGCGGCCCGGCACGGTCGAAGACCATATCGTATCGAACGTCGACTTCGCGGAGACTTTTCTCGAGGCCGCGGGGGCCGGTATCCCGCCAGAAATGCAGGGGCGCAGCTTCGCGCCGCTATTAAAGGGCGACGTGCCGGCGGTTTGGCGAAAGTCGTTTTATTACCACTTTTACGAGGATAAGGATGCCGACCACCACGTTGCCAAACACGAGGGCGTGACGAACGGGCGGACCAAGTTGATTCATTTTTACACATTAGGCGAGTGGGAATTGTACGATTTGGAAAAGGACCCGCACGAACTGGTAAACGTGTACGGCAAACCGGAGTACGTGAAAGAGCAGGCTGAAATGACCGCCGAACTTGAGCGGCTGCGCGCGGAACTTCAGGTGCCTGAGCCAGGGAAGTGATATTGTGCGACTCACGCAAAGGCGCGAAGGCGCAAAGAGACATAAGTAGTGCCTGCTCCGAGGTGGGCCACACGGCGAGACGTAATGATTTGGAGTTCCTCTCGCAGACGGATTCGTACCCGATCCCCATGTTGCCTTGCTGGTGATCCCGTATGCAGTGATTAATCCGCCGATGTCGGAGATTTTCGCAGATGGTCTTCTCCCGTATTCGAGTCTATCCGGGCAGCCGCGGGCGACTGCTGGTTCTATTTGCGCCTTGGCGCCTTTGCGTGCGTCCTTCGATTCAATAAACTATTCGCGTGACAAAGATTTCTTATCCACCGAAGAACGGCAAGCGGGCGCTGGTAACGGGCATCACCGGGCAGGACGGTTCGTACCTGGCCGAGTTGCTGCTCGGCAAGGGGTACGAAGTGCATGGCATGGTGCGGCGGTCGTCGTCGTTCAACACGGCCCGCATCGATCACATCTATCAAGACCCGCACGATGATGATGTACGCTTACGGTTGGAGTATGGGGATCTGGCCGATGGTTCGTCGCTCGATCAGTTGGTGAAGACGATTCGCCCTGATGAGATTTATAACCTGGGTGCTCAATCGCATGTGCGCGTAAGCTTTGATATCCCCGAATACACGTCGGAAATCACAGGGCTCGGCTGCATACGGCTGCTCGAAGCGATTCGCGAGAGCGACCTTCAATGCCGGTTCTATCAGGCATCGTCGTCGGAAATGTACGGGAAGGCGGTGGAGACGCCACAGACAGAGCGCACGCCGTTTTACCCGCGTAGCCCGTATGCCTGTGCCAAAGCGTTCGCGTTTGCCGCGACGCGGAATTATCGCGAGTCGTATGGTCTGTTCGCGGTGAACGGCATTATGTTCAATCATGAATCGCCGCGGCGCGGCGAGACATTTGTCACGCGAAAAATCACGCGGGCCGTGGCGCGGATTCGGGCCGGCCTGCAGGACTGCCTCTACTTGGGCAATCTGGCGGCGCGGCGCGACTGGGGATACGCGGCCGACTACGTGCAGGCGATGTGGATGATGATGCAAGCCCCTGAACCCGATGACTATGTGATTGCCACGGGTGAATCGCACTCGGTGCGCGAGTTCTGCGAGTTGGCATTCGAGTTGGCCGGCTTGCCGATCAAGTGGCGCGGCGAGGGGCTCAAGGAAGCTGGTGTCGATGCGGATGGCAAAGAACGAGTACGGATCGATCCACGTTACTTCCGCCCGGCCGAAGTCGATCTTATGCTGGGAGACGCCAGTTACGCGCGCAAGAAACTGGGCTGGAAGCCGACCGTGACGTTCGAAGGACTCGTGAAGCTGATGGTTGAAGGCGATATGGCGGCGGTTAAGGCGAAGTGATGGATGCCGTCCCCTTGTGAACCCTCACCCCGGCCCTCTCCCAAAGGGAGAGGGAGAAGCGCTTACCGGTCGATTTCGCCCATCACGATATCGAGCGAACCGACGATGGCCGGAATATCGGCAATCAGGCAGCCGCGGCACAGCGCATTCGTGACCGACAGATTGCAGAAACTGCTGCTACGAGCGCGGGTCCGCCACGGAATCGAATCGCCCGAGCTAACGATGTAAAAGCCCATCTGGCCCTTGGGGGCTTCGGTTTCCAGGTAGCACTCGCCCTTGGGCAGTTTCGCGGTGAGTTTCATTGGCTCGCCGTGGCTACCGGTGGACATGCTGTAACGGTCAATTGCCTGCCGACATAAATCGACGCTCTGCACGACCTCGAGCATCCGCACGTAGAACCGGTGCCAGCAGTCGCCGAGCACGGCCTCATGCGGCACGGGCGGATACTTGTGATCGCGCGGGTAGTGCCCATTGCGCTCGCATACGACTTCAAAGGCATAGCCGTCGTACATCGACGTGTAGATTTCCTCGCCGTCACGCCGCATGTCGTGATCGACTCCACTGCCGCGGAGCACCGGGCCGCTTGTGCCAAAGTCGATCGCCATTTGCGGCGACATTACGCCGATACCGGCCGTTCGCTTAACGAAAATTGAATTAGTGGTAAGCAGCGTGTGATACTCCTCGATAATCGGCATGAATTGGTCGAGGAATTCCTCGCACTTTTGCAGCCAACCTCGCGGCAGATCGGCTGTGGCGCCGCCGGGCGTGATGTAGCTATACGTGAGCCGAGCGCCGCAGGCGGCCTCGAATAAGTCGAGGATTTTCTCGCGCTCGCGGAAGGCGTAGAGAAACGGGCTGAATGTACCAAGGTCGAGGCCGTAGGCCCCCATTGCGACCAAATGGCTGGCGATGCGGTTCAGTTCGGAAATGAGCACGCGCAAGTGTCGGCCGCGCTCCGGCACGCGGTAACCCATCAGCTTTTCGATGGTGAGCGCCCAGCCGAGGTTCATGTTCATACCGGCCAGATAGTCCATCCGGTCGGTGTAGGGGATCCACTGCCGCGGCGTGAGGTTCTCACCGATCTTTTCCGCGCAGCGATGCAGGTAGCCGATATGCGGCACGACCTCGGACACGATTTCACCATCGGTCCGCAGCACGAGCCGCAATACGCCGTGCGTGCTGGGGTGCTGAGGGCCCATGTTGACGAGCATTTCGTCGGTGCGAACGTCGAACTCGATGATGCGCGGGTCTTCCACCGTGGCATGCATGGCTTCATTGTCTCCGATAAATATCCTTGCGATGGCCCACCATATGAACCATGATGATGCGCTCTTCTCGCACCAATTCATAAATGGCTCGATAGTCGCCGGCACGCAACTTAAACAGGCCGGAAAATCCGCCAGTCAAAGGTTCGGGAGTGATCGCGTCCAGGTTCACCTTCAACCAATTCAGGCGACGAACGAGCCGCCGCTGAACGACGGCGTCGAGTCGCTGAAATTCATCAGCCGCCGCATCGATGAAACGAACTTCGTACTCATTCACAATTATGAATCCGTCCCGCGCACAAGGTCATTCAATGAGCGGCCGCGATCCCCATTCGCCACCCTTTGCCGTTGTTGCTGCAACCTGCGATGCAATTCCTCGTTGACCTCTAAACCTGCGTCTGGATCGCCAAGTATTTCCTCGAGCCGCCGATCGACGGCGATCTCAACGAACGATTCGATTGCTTCCCGTAGATCGGGCGGAATTGAGGTAAGTGAATTGTTTGACATGGTTTGGACCTCGAGGCGTTTTGCTGCCATTGGCCGCAAGTAAGCTACCTGCCCCGGATTCCATGATACTCGAGCGGCATTTCGTAATCCTTGCGGAGCGGATGGCCGACCCAATCTTCCGGGCACAGGATACGCCGCAAATTCGGGTGACCGATGAAAAACACGCCGGAAAGATCGTAGACTTCCCGCTCGTGCCAATCGGCCGTGCTCCAAAGTCCGGAAACACTGGGCAACTGCGGCAAGTCGCCCGGTTGATTGTCTTTCCAACGCGGCAAAATAACTTTGAGCACCAAGCTGTGCTTGTGCTTCATGCTGTAGAGGTGATAGACCACCTCGGTATGCGGTTGCCACTCGCTTTTCGCCGCCTTCTTTTCATCGGTCTGGAGGTAATCGACGCCTGAGATGCAGCTCAAATAGTCGAAGGCCAAGGAAGGTTCGTTCCGCAAATGACGGCACACTTCCAATAACCCATCAGGCGTCACCTCAATCCAAGGATCGATATTCTCAAGATTAGCGCCGGCGATTTTGGCGCCGAACTTCGATTTCAGTTGGTCAACGAATGAAGGGCCTGCCATGGAAAACTCATTAACGATGGTTCAAGCAAGTTCAGTGGATGCACCTCTGCTGCTCAGTATTTCAGTTTACGCCGAGAGGATCGACTGGCTCCGTTCGATTGCCCGCGGCACGGGCGGACGATGGGCTGGCTGCGGACGTTCGCGCGTGAGGGCCCGCACCCAGTCGAGGTCGCCTCGCTTCCAAACGTAGGCGAAGCCGACCAAAAGAACGCCGAAAAAGACGTCGATATCGACAAACGACATACGGGCGATGCTGCGGGCCGCCGCCTGCAATTCGCTGCTATCTTTCACGGCAACCGGCACATTGCGTAAGCCAAGTTCCCGCAATCGGGCCGCATTCGCCTTGCCGACAAGATCATAGGAAACGCTGGCTTCCGCATTCGCCGCCACAGCGGTAGGCGCCCCGCCCGCTAGTTGTGTGGCTTTCCCAAAGACCGCCGCCCAAGGAAAGAAGAACGCCACTTCCACATCGAAGATGATGAACAACAATGCCACGACGTAGAACCGCAAGTCGAACTGCACAAAGCTCGAGCCGATCGTCGGCTCGCCACACTCGTAGATTTCCAATTTCTCTACGTTGGGCATTCTCGGCCGCACCAGCCAGCCGAGCACCAAGTTGGCAAATAGAAACAGAAAGCCGGTCAGGGCGAACAAAGCAGCATAGGCTGCGATGGCAGTTGGGGTGGCCATGAGTGATCGTTGTTAGTTGTTAGTTGATAGTTGTTAGTTGATAGTCGCAAATCGGCGGATCGTCGTGCTGTGGTTTTGCAACTAACAACTATCCACTATCAACTATCTATTCTATTGATTTGGCCCGCCGTGTATGGGTGCGGTAATGACTTTGGCGTCGGCAACGGCCGTGGGGTTGAGCGTCGCCCTGCCCCAGGCTACTTCCAGCGGCAGCCGCGAGAAGTCGACGATGCAGCCATCGCGACTGTAGCAGCTCATATCGTGCGTGGCCCCCATGAAAATGCAATCGACTGGGCAAGGTTCAACGCACAACGCGCAAAACATGCACTTGGTGTAATCAATGGTGTAGCCAGTAACCTTAAAGCCTTTGCCGTTCTCAACCCGCTCCTTGCCAATGTAAATGCAATCGACCGGGCAGGCTTTGGCACACTGGTCGCAAGCGATGCAGGTGGTAAGATCGAAGCGATGGAAGCCACGATAGCGCGGCGCAACCGGCACCGGCAGTTCGGGATATTCAAAGTGCTCGGTAAACGTCTTGCGTTCCGGACGATACGTCTTAATCGATGTTCGAAACGTGACCCACATGCCGTGAGCCACGGTATAAACCGCTTCCACGACATTGCCCAGCCAGGGCCAAACAGCCTTCATCTCGTTGATCATCGAGCCGCGTTCTTCCTAGCAAGTTGAGCGGTAGCGGAATATCAGGCTAGACCCCACCCCAGTGGACATAATGCCACAAGAAATCGAGCCATCTGAAGCACGGTTATTTGGCCACGATTATAGAGCGAACCGAGCATGATTCGCAACGGGCTAACCGATTCGCGTTTCGCAGAATTTCACACGTGGACGCTTGCCGATACGTTTGCGAAACGATCGCATCGAAACGCTCTGTTTTCCAAATCACTGTACGCATTGAATTCGTTTTGACAAATATGATCTCAGTTCCATCCTGGTGAATGTCGCGGGTATCGATCACTTCCAATCCCTCGCTGTTTCATTCGTGGGACCGATCAAACGCATCGAGTCACCGCGATTTCCTCACCCAGAGCCGAATCTGCTTTACGATCGGCCCCGAAACCAAAGGGCTCCGCCCAAGGAGCCAAAATGTCATGTTTTCTTAGCCACTTGGGGTGAAAACGGTGGAATTGTTAAACGCGGCAGGCACGGATTCCCCCGTGCAACTGGACCGGAATCTCCGGCACCAACGCGATTCGACTGTCGCGTCGATTGGGTGCAATAACTCCTTATGAATTATATGGTTACAACATTTTCTCGTTCGCCAGTTGCGGGAGGCTCCGAGCAGCGTATTGGTCCTCGTCTCTGGCCGGGTATACCAAATCTCATGCCAAACGCCGCTGGAACGAGCGAAAACCGCGATTTTGTCCCGCCTGTTTCCTTGACTAGCCCCCGGCACCACGTAGAGTGGATTGAAGGGGTCGTCTGCGAAGGACAGCCGCATCCGTGTTTGTCAAGGGGCCGCGGGCCTCGGATGCAGGAATGTTCGTCGCAACAAATCTCAAATGTCGGGCGTGCCTCTGGAAGGAATCGAGCATGTTAGTTCTGTCACGGAAAAAGAATGAGAGTATTATCATCAACGATGATATTACGATCGTCGTTGTAGAAATCCGCGGCGATAAGGTTCGCCTTGGCGTCGAGGCCCCGAAAGAGGTGCCGGTCCACCGCAATGAGGTGTATGAGGCCATCCGCCGGAATCAACCCAAGGCGGAAGAATCGTCCATCGCCCCGCAAGGCGGTTCCAGTACTTCGCCGTAAACGACACGATTTCCAACAGGCACGCAACGGCAAGTGCCGTTTTCTGATTTGATTGTTGGCTTGCGGCTGCCTCTCACCAATTCAGCTGTACTCAATCTCGCTTGTAGCAGTTTCTACTGCCTTCTATTCCCGCATCGTGGGAATGGCAGCCGCCTATTTCGCGGCGCCAGGACTACCGCTTTCTTTGCATCGACTGAGGCAATCCGCCGTTTCCGTACTGCCTTGCCACATATCTTTTAGGCCAGTCGGCATCACCATGTACAGCTCAGACAGATTCTGATAATCTACTCGTTTCATTCGGCGGGTATTTCAACCGCCGTGAGGAGCTCCGCGGAGTGCAGATTCCCGCGGCGCATGATGGTTTGCACTGGCCCCGTCGTCTAGCGGTCTAGGACACCGGCCTTTCACGCCGGTAACACGGGTTCGAGTCCCGTCGGGGTCACTGTATATCCGTTCATGAGTGTGCATAGGGGGGCAACCGGCTGTATTCCTTGCCTATCTTCCCTAGTGCTATCATCGGAAGTGCTCGTCATGACGCTGTTGCCGCCCGTTGCCGCATCCGTATACCCCGGATTTCCCCCCACGGCTTTGGCGAAGTCGGCATCGGTAACTTGCCAGTAATGTTTGGTGGCAACTTTCACGCTATGCCCGAGCCATGCGGCCGCGACATGGGCAGGATGCTCTTTGGCTAATTCCGTCGCCCGGGTGGCTCTGAGATTCACGAACAGCTTGGGCCACGGTGTAAGCCCAGCCTTGCGAATGATCCGCTGCATTTGGGTGCGTAGGTTCGTGTTCCCATCCCGGCAGAGCGTCACAATCGGCTGATCGCTGATCCTGCTGATCTTGGGATCGAAGTCGGCCACCAATTCATCCCACGCCGTTTGCAGATATGGCCGCAATTCGGGGAAGAGTGGCATGATCCGCTCTTCGTGCCCTTCGTGGGCTTCCGTCTTGGGGCTCTTCACGCGAATCCTAGAGCGTTCCCAGTCAATATCCTCCCAGCCGGAGTTCCAAGTGCTCTGAGGGGCAGCGTAGGCCACCGTAGCGTGCCAGGGCGAACAGCAGCTTCCATTGCGTGTTTGGGCAGGCATCCAGCACAGCGGCCGCTTGCTCGCGTGTGATGAAGTATTCCCGGCTCTTATTGGCCGTCACGCTCACCGCCTTCATATCGGCGAACGGTGACTCGGCTAACAACTTCTTGCGTACTGCCGCTCGGAATATCTGCTTGGCGCGGCCACAGATTCGCCGCACGGTGTTTTCTGCTAACGTGGTGTTCAAGTGCTCGCGAAAATCGTCGGCATCGCCTGCGGTGACTAGCTTCATTGGCTGGTTGGCGCCGAAGTATTCAACCAATGCACGACGGCAGCGCTCGAGGTTGATCCTGGTTCCCGGTTTAATCTTTACTCGTCCATTGATGTAGACGGAAGTGAAGTCCCCCAGCAGCGGCCCGGTTGGTTCCGACTCCGGTTCCGACGCCTGTTCGATCACGCGCGGAGTAACGAGCCCCAACTTCGCCAGCCGGCCATGTAGCTTGCCGTCGGTTGTGGCCAGCCAATCCGCGGCCGCGTTGTCGATGCTGTTGCCGCTCCGCTTCGCGATCAACAGGTTCTCGATATGCCCCTTGATCTTCACCGCGTCCCGCTTGGGCATCTTGCCAAGTCGGATTCGCTGCCGACTGCCATCAGGCCCGCTGAATTCGATCGTGCGATTACCTTGCTTGTCGGTTGAAAGTGATGCCATCGTATACCCTCGATAAATCGCCCCGCTGCCCACGGGGCTTGGTGGTATAAGGTGCCGGCTGGCGTTACTTAGGTAGGGTTGAGCTACCTTGCGTGCCTTACGGGTGACGCACGCCAGCCGGCGTGGTCGGTTAGATTGTCAACCTCAGATTTCAAGTACGGGTTAGTTTACGCTTGCTAGCACTCCGGTGCTAGCACTCAGTTTTCGCTTAGTTTTCAGGTGTTTCCGACAACTCCCCCGCCTTCACCCGCTCGAACAAATCCGGCCGCTGCTTTTGCAGGCGGGAGACCGTGTAGGAACGGCTGTTGCCCTTGTCCGCTTTAGTTCGGGTTACATTGTCAACCGAACTATCCTTTGGGCCCGGTTGCAACTTCATCGCCTCCCGCCACGCGGCCAGAGCTTCGGGGTCATCGCGGACAACCGCTTCAACCCGTTCGCCTTTTTTGGCCAGCTTCAACGCATCACGGATGGCTTCCTCCGGGGTGGTGTCGCGGGAGAGGTAGTAGAGAGCTTCGGCGGTAAAAGATTGCAAAAGGCTTTTGCAAACAAGCTGTTTCTGTGCCCCGAATACCTCAATCACTGCGATGTAATTGCGCGCCGTTTGTGTCGTCATCCCGCACCGTTCCACGCACCACTTCCCAAACGTCCCGTCGCCGTGGTTGGCTAAGGCGGTGCAAACCCCATTTTCGGCCCTGGTTGTTTTCGTGGTCATGGTCGCAAATTCGGTCGCACAGAATCGCTTGTGTGGCGTTCCAGCGGGTTGCCTTGACTGTTGATACCTTTCGCGTAAGTGTGCGTTAAATCGCCGCGTAGGCGTTCACCTCAAAAACAGCGGCCCGCGTTCCGCCAGTGCCAACAGCTCAACCAGCGTGCGGCGTCGGCCCCAAACATTCCAGGTGCCATCGGCACTAGGCACCGCGAGCACATACCATACGCCGTCGGTGCCGTGGTTCTCAAAACGGTCTTTAACGTACTGCCTGACAATCGAACAGTCGGCAAAGCCGTGGTCGATGATTACTTGGCGGATGTCGGAATCGGTGGTAGTACGTGTTTTTGTGGTCATGGTGAAAACCCCCACTCCCGCCGCCTGCTTAGTAGCACAACACGCGACGGGGTGGGGTCGTGGAAAGCGTTAGGCCCGCCGAATCATCGACGTGCGAATATCGGTTTGCATCATGCGGCCCACTTCCGCCACCGAGTAACTACGCGCGCCGCTCGGCAAGGCTGGCGTGATTACCGGCTTCCGCTTCATCAAGGGTTTACGTTGCTGAATCGAGGCAACCAGTTGACGCACGCGGTCGGCTTGCTGCGGGGTTAGTTGGTTTTCGTCTGGGACGCCGAATGACTTACCTTGTCCCGGCTTGAACTTAAAAAAATTGGCCAATCCTTTGCGGCCTAATGGAAAATCGCTGTTCATGTTCTACCTTTCTGGTTATGGGTGTATTCGCGACAGCCCGCCGCCCCTCCGCAAACAACGCCGCTTTCTAAAGCGTTGCTTGGTTCGACAGGGCGGAATACGTGGGGCTGTCGCTGGCCGCCAGGAGAAGCGGCCGTAACTGGTCATCAATAACTGCACCAATGCGGGTTGCCTTGTTCGGTAGCGTGCAGGTAATCCTCGATCGCGGCCGTCTGCGGCAACTGCGATGCAATCTGCCGAGCACGTGGCAAACTTCCCTCTCCGATTGCCGCCAGCGGTTGATCGCAACTATCGGGATCGTTGGGGGCCAAATCCGCCAATTCTTCGATTAGCGAGTTATTGCCTTCGGATAACGCCCGGCCGGTTAGCCCCCACATTTGCACAATGCGGCCGACCTTGATCGCGCGGCATTGTGCTGAGTCGTAAGTCGTAATTGACATAGCTAATTTTCCTCTCTCGCCATTAGGCGAATAACTTATATACAAAATGTGGCAAGTCGCTGGCGACGGCCGGGAACTTCAAGTAAGTCGCGGCCCATTCCGTCGATGCCTTCCGCGGCAACATGCTTTGGAGAACGGCCAAGTTTTCTTTCGCCTTGTTCCACGCTCCCATGCGCGTTAGTGCTGGCGGCTCGGATTGCAGCCGCTTACGGAATAGCTCGCGGGCGCCTTCGGGGTTGCTGGCGGCAAACTCACCACCCGGCAAACTGGATTCGTCAATGCCCGATGCCCGGAATGTTTCTTCCAATTCGTCGATGCAACGGCCGTAGGCTTGCTCGGCTTCATCGACAGCGCGACGGCAACCGGGAACCAGCGACGGCAAAACTTGCTGCAATCGCGTCAAGTGCTCGCGGATGCGCCCGAGTAACTCGGCCTTATCCCGCTGGAACTCCTCGCCATTGGCGATGAGGGCGCGAAGCGGCATTTCCCAAACGCCGGCAAGTAGCTCGGCCCGGTGGTCTTGCAGCTCCGTAATCGTGTCGAACAAGTCGGCCGCTGCGGCGTTGATTCGGTCGGCGTGCTCCCGGCCGGCGTCGTCATGGACGAAACGGTCTTCGATCACCAATCCGTTGGGAAGCGCGGCAATATCGGCTTTCGCCTTGGGTTTCAATTTGGTGGCAATTGCAGCCATAACTTCCTTTCAAAGTGTGGCCGGGGTGGCCGGGGTTAATTTTCTGGCGAGTGCTTCGCCTTCAGTGCTCAAACGAACATGGGTGCATTTGCGGCCATGGCGCCGGAAGGTGTAAACCAGCCCAGCGGCCTCCAGACGCTTCAGGACGCGAGTCAGCCGCACGGCCTCAGCGTTGGTATCAACTTCAGGAAACCACATTTGCGGCGACCACAGCGGCCCGTAGCGAACGTCAGCGTTGTATTCCTCAATCTCATGCGGCCCCCACCAAGGCAAATGTTCTTGGGCGGCAATCTTGGCGGTTATCGCGTGGATGGCTACGAGAATGCGGCGTTGGTCAGCGGTTAGTTGCATGGCGTTTGTTGGTCAGGAAAACAAATTACCTATATTCGTGGCTTTTCCAGTTGGGGAATCGGGACCTATGGCGGAGTAGTACCTGTGGGGGGATGGGTTCTTTTCTCTGTCCATACGTCCACCGCCACAGCGAACAGCATTTTGACATCACTGTCTTTATTTATTCTCAAAACGGCTGGCTCCAATCCACGGCGTTGATGGCTTGCTGCAATGCCCGATTGAACTCCTCGAGCGCTTCGTCATCGCGCCGATCCGGTTCGCCATGCTGCCCGTCGTCCTGACAGTTAGGACGGTTAGGACGGTTGTTTTCCTTTGTGGTAATCACGTATGTCATGGGTTTGCCCTCGCGTATTTGCAACATAGTGTCCTAACCGTCCTAAGCGTCCTAAGCGTCCCGCGAATCCATCATGCGAGCGATGCGGTCTTGCAGGTCATTGGCGATGGCTTGCCCCACCACGTCGGCTCGTTCTCCGGTCCAGATAAAGCAACGCCCATAGGTCCGCGTAGAATCGGGCGCAATCCGTTTCGCCTGACCTTCCGCCGCCATTTGGTGCAATCGCTTGGATGCTGCCGCCGTTTTTGTCGGCTCGCCTACCGCCCAACCAAACCACCGCGCCGCGACGGCCACGGGGATACGCACTTGTGCGGTGTTTGGATCGTATTGGAGCTTGTGTAGCTGCTCGGCAAAGAACTCCTCGATAATGCCGATTTCGTCCAACTCGCAATCGGCTTCGCCTTGCCGCTCCAAGATCAGCCGTTGAGCTTCGCCCGGCTCAGGCAGCCGACACAATACGTGCTGCTCCCAAGTCGCCCAACGGGTGAACTCCGCCAGCGGGTACGGCTCGGCACGCAATGCGCCGATCACGTCGCCCATGATCTTATCGCGGTGCTGGTCGATGAATTGGCGCGTCTGTTCCCACCACGGCCCATCATTCTTGCCGCGCACCACCTTGATGATGACGGATCGTTGCGCCATATCGGTGGCCATGCTCACGCCGTTGAGCGTAATAAACCACGTCAGCAAATTTGGCCGCTGGCCTTCGCCGACATAGTGTTGCTTGCCACTTATCACCGGGCTGGTAATGAGCGCTTCCAACTCCGCCCAACTGAGGCGCAGAGTTTTCACGTTATCGAGCAGCGCGATTCTTTTCGTTCGCGCCGCTGGCGTAAGCATGCGCGTTTTTAACTGCTGGATGTCCTCGCCCGCGCTGACATCGAAGAAACCACCATAGAGGTAGCCAACCGCCTCAGCCACTTTCGACTTCCCCAGGCCACGCCCATCGTCGCTCGTCACCACGAACGCGGGCCGACAACCAGGGAGGCCGCCCCAAGCCGGAGTCATAAACGCCGCTTGGATCAAGTCGCGGTCGATGGTGGTTTCGGGGCGGAATCGGTCAAGTAGTTTGCGCAGGTGCGAACCGGTGCCCGGCTTAGGAGCTTCGCCGCGATAGTAGATGCCGTCTACTGGCGGCTCGTGGGGTAATAACTCGATTGCGATATACCTCCGCGCCGTCCGCTCCATTTCCGCGAACAATTCCGGCTGCGATACCATGCTGCCGCCGGTGGTCCAGGTCACTTTGCAATGCCGTCGCAGCCAGCCGAACAAACCAGCCGTTGTGCGCCGGTCGAAGTAATCCAGCCCATGCCGTGGATCATCGACGAAGAGCATGTTATCGACGCGCCGGGGCCAATCTCCCATGCGCTCGTTGATCGTGTCGATGATGTCATTCATGGTCAGCGGCACGTTGACGGTTTTCTTTTCGCCGTTCTCGCCTTCGACCTCGACCACTTCATAATTGGCAATGACAATGGCCGAACCGCGTTCGGTTTTCTTCTCCGCATCGCGCAGCCGATCCAGAATTTCGCCATCGGTGTACGTTTTCGGAAATGGGTGTTTCTGTTCGTACTGGCGGATCGTGCTGATTGCCACCGCATCGGATAGATCATGTTCCACGGCACGGCACGCGATGGCGAATAGCCGCTTGCTGCCATCGGCTTCGTTATCGTCCGCCTTGTGTTTCAGCATGGCCGCCAGCGCCGCCGTGTTCACGTGCCCATTGGCCGATGCGGTGCTCGGCTTCGGTGTCGCCTTGTGATTCGCCGCTGACAGAATGCGACTGATAACCACGTCCGGCAGCGCCGCTGGTTCGCAATCATCCCAACTCACTAGCCAGGTGCGACCAGGCGACGGGGGAATGACGGATTGCGCCGCCTTGCCGTTCGCGCCGATGCGAATGCCGAGCTTCGCGCCGTTGCCGTTGCTAAAATTCACCACGGCCCGGCCGATGTCCGCCAGCCGCTTGTCGCTCTGATAGATACGGTGCTTGCCGCGCGTGCTCTGGTACGTTGGCGTGAGCGGCGGCTCGCAGCCAGCGAACAACTTGGCGAAGAGCTGTTCCTCTTCAGCGCTGTCGGCCTCGATGTCGATGAACGTGCCCAGCTTCAGGCCGATGGCGGGATTCGCCGCTTGCCCTAGCAAGTTGGCCAGATTGTTTTCGGTCACTGGCTTCCGGTGCCAATCCTTGCCGCCGATTGGTACCTTGCCATCGCAGACCACTATGGGCAGGCCATGGCGAATGAGGTTGCGGGCTTCGTACTCCAGCGTCGCGGTCTCAGTCATCGTCGCCGACCTCCATGCAATCGGTGAGAAGCAACGGCAACAATTTATCGGGTTCGTGATGTTCGATACCGAAGAGCGCCCAGCGGCCTTTCACTTCATCCCGGAGCAGTCGAATCAGGGCGACGGCTCGCCTGACCGTGAATGTCGGTTCGGATTGCAGCATGGAGGAAACCCACCGTGCGGCCGCAATCACTTCCTCATCGCTGACAATGCCGTCAACTCTGAGTCGCCCCAACTGTTCCATGATCGTCGCGTGGTAGACATTCGTTGCCCTGTCGAGAATGGCAGCCACGCCGTCAACGTCTTCTAGAACGCCGAACGCTCGCGTTTCATAACACTTGGCGATAACCTGCCGCTTACTTCGCAATTCAGAAAACGT
>JAKOXH010000002.1 GCA_029781135.1 Planctomycetota bacterium | reverse complement strand
TCAATGAGGAGGCAGCGAGAGAAATGAAACTGGAGTGTGTCGCCACGGCCGAGTAACGGAAGATGCATGACGAGATGTTAGCCGCGACCGGCCGCGATACGCTGAGAATCCGGTGATCGCAACAACTGAAGCATCGAAGCTACTCCTAGTACGGGGCCAGCCGCCAGGAAGGCAAATGCCCATCGCCAACTCAGCTCATCCTGCAATATAGGAACGAGCCATATTGTTGGGACGGTAAGCATGAAACCGACCGCCAACTGAACTGTCACTGCAGTCCCCACGTAACTAGGGTGAGCGAGTTCTGTCGCCATTGTCGAGAACTGCGCGGAGTCCGCAACCACGGAGAATCCCCACAGTAGTGCCATCGTGAGCACCAGGATCAGCGGCCCGTCTCTACTCAGACCGATTGCCACTGCGCAGGTGCCGGAGGTGGTCATGGCCAATGCCGTTGTTCGCGTGCGTCCCCAACGATCTCCCATGATGCCTCCCACCCAGCAGCCCAACGCACCGATCGCGATTACTGCGAAGGTGATTATTGCCGCGGCTTCATGCACTTCGCTCCAGCCGTGGCGGTGCAAGGTGTCCCTAAAGAACGTCCCCGTCCACGCCCACATAGCGTACAACTCCCACATATGGCCGAAATAACCGATGGTTGCCAGGCGAAGGCCCCGGTCTTTGAATGCCTGGCCCGTCTGTCGAAAATCCAGCACGGGCCGTGGGAACGGAAACGGTCCGTCGGTCGCAATGAACTCGGCTGCAAGTCCTCCGGCAAGTGTAAGCATCGAGGTAACCAGGATCACGATCTGCCAACGCACGCCGCCGAGTCCGTTGACGAGATGCGGCGCCGCGGAACCTAGAGTGAGGGCTCCGACCATAATACCGAGCGCCGTTCCTCGACTTCGTCGAAACCATGTCGCTACCGACTTCAGCCCCGATGGATACACAGCAGCGAGGAAGAGCCCCGTGGCAAAGCGGAATGGTAAAGCCGTTGCTGGTCCATGGCTGAACACGAGTAGCGCGTTAGCGCTCGCAGCACACAGAGCGCCCACCAGCATGAGCCGCCGTGGAGGGACGACGTCGACAATATTAAGTAGGGCGAATGACACCGCCCCGATAACGAACCCGACTTGGACCGCAATGGCTAAGAACGATGAAACATTTGTCGACATGCCCCAGTCAGCCTGCATTTGAGGCAAAACTGCGGTCGCAGAGAACCAGGTTGTCATCGCTAACAACATCGCCGCGGCGAGCTTAACAAGTGCCCGCCAACGCCCTGGTGCGTCGTCGTTGATCATTGATGGGGCAGCCGGAATCCGGATGGTCATTTCCTTCATGCAGAGCCGCAAACTCTAGAGTTGGTACTATGGTAATGGCTAAAATGTGTGATACCGGCCATGAAGGACCTCACGGAACGATTAGCGATGATATTGGGCGATCCGAGTGATGGACGTCATGATTTCTTCCGCAGTCATACCAACTGGCGTGAACAGCGCGACCTCATCCGCGCCGTGCTGTACCA
>JAKOXH010000072.1 GCA_029781135.1 Planctomycetota bacterium | reverse complement strand
TGGTCTGGTAGGGGAGCAGCCCGCAAGACCCTTCAAAGGTCTTGCGCGGCTGCATCCGTTAGTTCAATTATTGGGTTAGAGTAAACTCTCCATTTTGTTGCGCGAGTTTTGAATTTTTCGTCGAGCTCGTGCTCCGTGAGTCGCGTCACGTCGAGGTACTTCCGAGTGCCCCAGCGCGTGCCGGCCACGTACCGCAGCCGGGCCGCCACTAGCATCAGCGCGCTCGTGCCGTCGGGGAAGGCGCCCACGACCCGAGTCCGGCGGCGGATCTCCCGCATGATTCGCTCCAGCGGATTGTTCGTGCGAATCCGCGTCCAGTGCTCGCGTGGGAAGGCCATGTAGCTGAGCGTTTCGGCAACGCCCTCCTCAACGATCTTGGCGGCCTTGGCCAGCTTCATCTCCTGGAGCTTGACAACGACGTCGGCCGCCTTCTTCTCGGCCGCGTAGCGATCCTCTTGCGCGTGAATCGCCTTGAGCATTGCGATGACCTCACGCGCCTTTCCGGTGGGGATCACCCTGAGCACGTTGCGGAACCAATGCACCATGCATCTCTGCCATGCAGCTTCCGGGTAGAACTCAGCCAGCGATTCTACGAGTCCCAAGCACTTATCGCTGATGAAGAGCTCGATGCCATCGAGTCCACGCTCCTTGAGGTGCCGCAGGAACTGCCGCCAGCTCTCGGCATCTTCCTTCGCACCTTCCACCACGCCCAGAATCTGGCGATAGCCGTCCTGGTCCACGCCGATCGCCACCAGCACCGCCACGTTCTTCACTTCGCCGCCCCAGGATCGCTTCAGCCAAATGCCATCCAGGTACACGTAAGCGAATCGGCCCTCAATCGGCTGATTCCGCCAAGCTTCAATCCGCTCGTAGAGCTGTTGATTGAGCTCGCTCACCGTGCTCGGCGAAACCCGCGTGCCCCACAGAGCTTCGGTAATGTCTTCCACCCGCCGCACACTCACTCCCGCCAGGTACATCTCCATCAGAGCTTCCTCGACGCTTGATTCACGTCGACGGTAACGCTCGATGATCTGTGTCTCAAATGGCAGACTCCGCAGCCGTGGTACCTTCAGCTTTACCTCGCCGGCCTTCGTTACGAGCTTGCGTTCGTAACTGCCGGCTCGGGTGTCAACACGCTCTGCCGTGCGCTCGTAACGCTTCGCTTGACACAGCCGGTCTGCTTCCGCGTCTAGCATCGAGTTCAGTGTCTCCTCGACGCTCGCCCGCACCACCTCGTCTAAATGCCCACGCAACTCTTGTTCGTCGACCCGAATTACACTTCCTGTTACACTGGCCATCCGGCAGTCTCCTTGTCCTGGTAAAGGTTCTGATCACAACACCAAAACTTCTACCAGACAGGGACTGCCCTCCTCAAATGTGCGCAATATCTAGGACGTTACCTCTGCCCGCGCGGCAACTGGGCACATAGAACATGCTGCTACCGTTTAATCGTAATGGCACCCGTCGGGCATGCTCTGGCCGACGATTCGGCGGCCGAACCGAGCGCCCGGGAGAGCGTGATGCCAGGCGGTGGGCCGATTCGCATGCCGACGCTACGTCCTAAGAAGGCGAGGCCGATGGCGTCGCTGGCTTCGCGGGCGAGTTGAATGCAAATGCCACATAGAATGCATTTACCAGGTTCCAAAGCGACACGGCCATCGACGATGCGGCCTTCGAAGCGGCGATCGCTGCCGTGGAAGCGGCGCGCGTCGCATTGATAGAGTGCGGCGTAGTAATGCAAACGGCATGAATCCAGCGCTGGGCAATCGCATTCCAGGCAGCGTTCGGCTTCGTGGCGTGCTTGATCTTCCGTGAGATTCTTGGCAATCGTGCGGTCGGGCACGCGTGGTGTGTCGGGATAGCCGGCGCAAAAATCGCACATTTCACCCGTTGTCAGACGGGTGAGGCGCGTTTCGTAGGCTTGGTGACGATCGGGCATCGGCAATTCGCGTAACCAAGCGTTAATGCATTGCGCCGCCAGTTTGCCCTCGGCCACCGATTGCACTACTAACTTGTACGTCCGCACGGCGTTGCCGGCCGCGAAGACGCTGGTGCGCGACGTCATCCGCGTGTGACCATCGACGCCGATACCGCTCGCCGTCGCACGAATGTTTGCGCTCTCCAGCCAAGCGGGCTTGCCGCGCCCGGTGGCAAGCAGCACGGCATCGAATTCCGCCACGAGTTCGTCTAGTGTGATATCTTCACCAAGTCGCCGGCCCAAACGGCGCTCGGCGGTTTGGGCCAATGTGATTTCGGCCTCAGCCTTAAGCACTTCGCGCGGCAGTTCGGCGTCGGAAAATTCGTGACGCAGCCGTCCGCCGAGCTCATCGTGCTGCTCGATGAGCGTACAGGCGTGGCCAAATTGCGTGAGGTGGTAAGCAGCCGTTAGGCCCGTTGGCCCGCCGCCCACGATGGCCACGCGTTTGCCACTTGCTGGGGCAGTGACCGGCCGATAGGGCGATTCTGATTCGAGATCACGATCAGCGACAAATTGCTTGATCTGGCAGATCGCGGCGGGGCTATCGTGCTGACCGCGGCGGCAGGCGGCTTCGCAAACATCGGGGCAGACGCGTCCCAAAATGGCGGGCAAGGCGATATCACGCTTCACCACTTCAATTGCCGTGCGATAATCGCCGGCCGCCACGTAATGGAGCATGTCGGGGATGTCCATTCGCGCGGGGCAGGTATGCTCGCACGGCGCGTGGCAATCGCCCGCATGATCGGCGAGCAACAGTTCCAAACCCGTGCGGCGGAGTTCGTGAATCTCGGCCGTTTCCGATTCCACTCGCATGCCGTGGCCGACTTTCGTGCCGCACGCCGGCACCACGTTGCTGGCACCATCGACACGCACCAAACAGCACATGCACGAATTGTTCGACGAGTGGCCATCCAGATGGCAGAGCGCGGGAATATCGATCGAAAGCTGCCGCGCCGCCGCGAGGATGGTTGTCCCTTCGGCAACTTCCACGCTCGTATTGTCGATCCAGAGTTGAACCATCATACCACTCGAATCGCGTCCTCTGGGCAGCTCGTGCGGCAGACGTCACAACGAGTGCAGATTGCCGGGTCAATCCAGTGTTGGCGATAGGGCGTTGCCGCGATTGCACCAACCGGGCATTTTTGGGCGCAAATCGTGCAACCGGTGCAATCTCGCGTCACATCGTATCGAATGAGCGCTTTGCAGCGGCCGGCTGGGCAGCGGCCGGCAAGGTGTGCTTCGTATTCGTCGCGGAAGTAGCGCAGCGTTGTGAGCACTGGGTTGGGTGCCGTTTTGCCCAGGCCGCACAAGCTACCCATCGTGGTCGAGTGACAGAGTGCCTCGATCTCCTTGAGATCGCCGCGTTTGCCATGACCAGCGCACAGGCGTTCCAGCACGTCGAGCAGTTTGCGCGTACCAACGCGGCAGAACGTGCAATGGCCGCACGATTCGCGCTGCGTGAACTCAAGAAAATAGCGAGCGATATCGACCATGCAGTCATCGTCATCGAGCACGATGAGTCCGCCGGAACCCATGATGGCCCCGACCTGCCGCAGGCTTTCATAATCGATTGGCGTCTCCGCGAGTGACGCAGGGATGCAGCCGCCGGAGGGACCGCCGATTTGTACCGCTTTGAACCGCTTGCCGTCGGCCACGTTGCCGCCAATTTCTTCCACAACCTGACGGATCGTCATGCCCATCGGCACTTCGATCAGTCCGCCGCGGCGGACCTTCCCTGCCAGTGAAAACACTTTGGTACCCTTGCTGGTCGCGGTACCATAAGCGGCGAAACGTTCGGGGCCGTTGCGTACGATCCACGGCACGTTGGCGAGCGTCTCCGCATTATTGACCAGTGTGGGACGACCCCACAAACCACTTTCGACGGGATATGGCGGCCGCAGTTGCGGAGTGCCGCGATGCCCCATGATCGATTGCAGCAGCGCCGTTTCCTCGCCACACACGAATGCGCCGCCGCCCTCGACGATTTCGACATGCAGCGAGAAATCATGGCCAAGGATGTGGTCGCCGAGCAGGTTTTCGCTCGTCATCCGCTCGATTGCGTTTCGCAATCGGCGAACGGCCAGCGGGTATTCGTGGCGGACGTAGATATACGCTCGCGCAACGCCGAGGGCATAGGCGGCGATCGCCATGCCTTCCAAAACGCGGTAAGCGTAAGACTCCATGATCATGCGGTCCATGAAGGCGCCGGGGTCGCCTTCATCGCCGTTGCAGACAAGGAACTTTTCGCCGATTGCTTGCTGGAGCCTGCGCCACTTGGTCGCCGTCGGAAAACCCGCGCCACCCCGACCACGGAGCCCGCTACGTTCGACCGCATCGAGAATCGATGCAGGCTCATGTTCTTGAAGTACACGGTTTAGCGCGACAAAACCATCGCGCGCACGATATTCCTCAAGGCTTGTGGGATCCATCACGCCGCTGTGTTCGGTGACAATACGGATCTGTGGATCGATGAAGCGGCGCACGCGAAGATCACTCGTCGGAATGATGTCGCACGGCGTGATGGCCATATCGGCCGATGGAGCAGGTTGCCATAGATTCGTGACGCTGCTGCGCCAGCGCTTTCGCCACGGCACGTTCGGAGGTAGCGAGCGCACGATTCGGCGGACGTCTGCGGGCGTTGCTTTGGTCGCTACAATCGGCTCGGCATTGGGCCGGACGACTTCCACAAGCGGAGTCAGATGGCAGATGCCGACGCAACCGACTTGCTTGATGGTTGCGTTGAGTCGCTGTGCCTTGAGTTCTCGCTGGAGACTCTCTAGCACATCGCGGCTGCCGCCGGCGACACAGCATGACCCCAAACCAACTCGAATTTCGTAGGAGACGAATTTGTTATTCTCTTCGGCACGTCCGTTGGAAGCTCCCTGGGATGCCGTCGCCGAGAGCATTTGATCCCCGTCTTCGCGCACGGAGGCCGGGCCGCTCCAATCGACAACCGAAGGCAAAGCCTGCACCTCCGTATGGCCGACGACCCGGTCGTCCACGCGCACGACCGGCGCGAGCGTGCAGCAGCCCAGACAGCCGACGACTTCAAGGGTGGCATTACCTTCCAGATCGGTATCGGAACCTGGCGGGATATTCAACAGCCGGCGAGTTTCTTCCAGAATGAGGTCGGCCCCGTAGACGTGGCAGGCCGTGCCGCGACAGACCTGCACCAGGTGTTTGCCGCGAGGTCGCGTGCGGAATCTCGAATAGAACGTGGCAACCTCCGCAATTTGCGGCCGGGGAATGCCAGTTAAATCGGCCAATTGCGAGAGTGCCGACGGCGGCAAATAGTGATACTCGTGATCGATCGCGTGAAGCAGCGGTATCAAATGGCGCTGTTCGCGACCGATTCGTGTGACAATCGGCTCAATCGGTGCGAGGTCGATGGGCGGAGGCGCGAACTCGACGTGCGGCGGTTGTTCTGCGGACGACGCACTACCATTGTTAGATACTTGCCGAGCGACCGTGTTGATGACCGTGGTGGGCAGCGGCGGCTTCTTGGGTTTCCGCCATTTCACCAAGGCGACGCATATTCCGGCAGCCGTCAATAAGGCGATACCAGCGGCTCTTTGCCTGCGCGTGCGGGCGAGTGATTGGGCAGTCTGTTGTGTTACTTCGAGGTTGAATGCCTCGGTTGCGGCGGGATCGTTCCGAGCGGCCTCTTCGGCCGTTCGCAATCGCTTTGCCTGCTCGCTCGCCGTGGTGAATCGCACCGAAAAATCAATCGCCAAAACTGCGGTCGCGATCACGAGCGCTACCGCGGAAAGCAGCAGCGCGAGGGAACGGGGCGACTTACGAATGACGATTTTCATACAGGAGTTGATGCAGCGGGCTTCGAGGTCGCCAGCGACTTTTCGCGATGGGCTTCGACTAACTGCTCAACCTCAATGAGTTCGATATCACCCCACTGGTACTGTTGCCGCGGGCAATGCGCGAAACAGCGGGTACACGCTAGGCAGGTCATGCGGTCGGCACGAAGATTCTTGACAGCCCCGAACGGACAGCTTTCCGCACACAGGCCGCAGTCGAGTTCTTCATCGGGCGTGATTCGGACGGGCCAAAATGAGAAACGGGCAACGATTGCCAAGAGGCCACCGTAGGGACAAAGAAACCGGCAATACGGTCGGCCAACAACGGTGCCGACGAGGAGGAATGCGGCGCCAATCGATAGCAACCACGCAGTGCCGTTCAACCGGAAGAAGCCGATGAACGGGTCAAACCTGCAAATGACGAAATCGCGTGTGGCGGCCGGTTGCGCGGCAAACCAAATCGCGAGCACCAGGTAAACGTACTTGAACTTCCCGCCCCAATGATCGACCGCGGGCGGCAATTGCACCGGCCTGAGTACGACGATGTCTTGTATCGCACCCAGGGGACAAAGGCCGCCACAAAAGACGCGGCCCACAAACAAGGCCGCGATCAGCGGCAACAAAAAGAACAATAAGACGACGAGCGGCACCGCAAGCGATGAATCAACGAATGACGCCGTGACGTTTTGCACGGAGCCGACCGGGCAAACGCAGCCTTGGCGATAGAAACCGAAGTAGGCAATCGAGAAGATGGAGATCGCCACGGCCATCCACCGCCGCCGCCAACGATGCGCCACCAGTGCGGCGACGACGAGGCCAACCGCGAGCAGTAACACATCCAAGCCATAAATCCATAGCGATCGTGGCGGAACGCGTTGTACGGGCGGTACTTGGTACGTCTTACCGATGTCTTGTTGCTTTGGCGCGGCGTTGACGGGCCGTGAGTAATCGACTTTGGCGTAAGCCGTGGATTCCCCCAACACCAGCATTGCCACCGCAAGCACACTGATCACAAAGCAATGCGTGAGCAGCGTGACGATCGCGCCGAATTTGCGTTCGTGGTCGGCCGAGACGCCGCGATCACGACAATTTGATGATCGCCCGGCATTCACCCTGCTTCCCCTTCCAAGGCAATTGCCGGCCGCGGCTGCGGTCCCACGCGGGTGTATGCATCTTCCGGGCAATGGGTGGCGATTGTGCACTGATTGCAGTGGAGGCAACGATCGTAACGCACCTCTAGTCGAATGGAACCCAAACCGGCAGGGTCTTTGCATTCCATCACGCAGCGCCCACAGCCATTGCACAATTCCTCATCAATCGTGTATTCGTAGAAGTTGTTGAGCGGATCGTTTGCATCCACATCGCCGATGACGGTTCGCTTGATCGCGTCGCGTGGGCATACTTTTTTGGTCGGCAGGCCATCGGGGCCCATCGAACTGCGGACGTCGAAATACGCTGGGCAAATACAGCACCGACCGCAAAGCGAATGCTCATTGACGGCGCGTACGGCGGAAAGCGGCAACACACAGCTGGTAGCACATGCTTCACAGACTTTGTCGGCGCCCGTCACCCCCAGGCGAATATTGATACACTTGTTGGGCGCGATCGCCCACGAATCACCCGCGCACGCGCGACGCCCGAGAACAATGGCCGTGCTGCCAAGGGCCACCGCACAGGCGGCTTGCCCAGTTCGCTGCAGAAACTCGCGCCGATTTGTATCGCTCATGGGAATCGCCCGCTCATGTGCTCGTGGCCTGTTGTTCAAATACTTCGATCGTACATCGCACGGGGTCGGTCGCGTACAACCGGCCGCGGCGATCGGCGGCCAAGTCGATGTTCTTGGCGTTCAAATCGAATACGCCGACCATCTGTGATACAAATTTTCCATCGGCCGTATAAACCTTCAAAAGCGGCGGGGCCTTTTCGCTCACGGCAATGAAGCCCGCGGGCAGCGCCGATACGTTCGTGGGGTTGCAGCAACCGCCGAAATCTGCTGGATTCTCAGCACCAAACCGGCCAAATTTGTCGACCAACTCGCCCGTCAAACGATAACGCTCGACGCGGTGCTTCTGCGAGTGAGCGACCAGGAAGGTGTCGCTAGCGGCTTCCAGCGAGATGTCGAGAACGCCGTTCGGGATCATGAAGCCGCGAGTGTTCGCCTCGCGACCGATTTCTCGTTGCCAAATCGCATCGTGATACGAATGGATCGTGCGGTGGGTTGTATCCGCGGCGACGAGCACACTGCCCTTCACCGCCAAGCCGCTAACCATACCCAGGCGACTCGCATCGTCGATCGTATTGAGCAACTTGCCTTGCCGATCGAAGTGACTGATTTTCCCCTGCATGCCGACCCAAATCGATTCGCCTTCCGCGGCGACCGACCAGCCGGCGTCTGGGGTGGGGAACGATGTATCGAAGCGGCCGTCAGGGTTGAACCGCTTGACCTCTCGGTCTCCCACAGCCAAAACGCAATTCTCGCTGTCGACAGCAACGCCCGCCAAGCGGACATGAAATTGCTCGGGCCGCTCGCCTTTGCCGCTCAGGGTTTGAATGTGTCGTAACTTCATGGGGAATGACGACCGGTTGGCTATTTGACTGGCACTGTTACCGCGGCTGTTTTTGGGGTGGTACTGTTGGCGGCGTCAGCTGAGATGTCGACGCAAATCAGCTTCGCCATGTCTCGTACTAGCAGCCGACCGTGGGAAACCACTGGCGGTGCCCAGGCGTCTGGCCCGGTGAGCAACTGAAAACTGCCCAGCTCCTCGTAGTGATCGGCGTTTGCGTTGAGCAAACGAACCGTCCCCGTGGTGCCCTCGACGACGATGAACATGCCGTCGGCCAACACGTAGCCCCCCAGTTCGAACGCGGCATGATGATCGCTCGTCCACAGTTCCTTGCCTTGTTGATCAAGGCAGGTCCACAAGCCACGTTGCTTCTTGCCGATTCCATAAATGCGATCCTTGTAGAAGATCGGCGTGTGAACTTCCGAGTTCCACCCGGCGGTTGGCGGCGGCAAGCTGGCCACCTCTTTGGCCGTCCATTCGTTACCACTGTGCGTTACCTGGCAGACGACCGTTTGGGCGTGATAGCCGGCCGTGAGTAGGAACTTACCGCCGCCGAGCGGCAATGGCATGCTGCAAACCGCCGTGTTGAATTTCCAGGGGAAGTACCAGAGCTGCTTGCCGGATTGTGCATCGACACCAACGGCACCTTTAAGCGTAGTGTACGTGTACTGTTTCACGCCATCCACCTCAATCGGCATGATTGATGAATGCGAGAGCAAGAATTCGTCCTTGTTCTCGGTCTCCCAGATTTTCTCACCGGTTTCTTTTTTCAAGGCAGTCATCACGGCTCGTCCACCGGTCGCGATTACGACTCGGTCGCCCTCAATCAGCGGGCATTGCCCATTGTACCAAGGCGGGATTTGCGTACCGTAATCCGTCGGTAGGAATTTCTTCCACAATAGCTCGCCGTTCCGAGCATCCAAGCAATGCACTTCGCATTTTGGGTCGATCGAGATTACGTATGCGCCATCGGTGGCAGGCGCCGAACGCGTAATGCCGTGATTAGGTCGGATGTTCTTCTTGACTTTGTATCGCCACAGTTCTTTGCCATCGGCTAGCGCTAAGCAGCGGACCATCCATTCGTCTTGTTTCTCGTCGTAGTCATCGAGATAGACGTTGCCGGCGACGACCGATGGGGCCGAGTAGCCCTGCCCGACCGTGGTTTGCCAGACAATACGTGGCCCGTCCGCTGGGAGCTTGTGGGCGAGGCCCGTTGCTTGGGAAATGCCATCGCGATTGGCGCCGCGGTATTGTGGCCAGTCTTCCGGCGTTAACGCCACGGGCTTGGGCAATTCCTCGGGCGCGCGCTTATGCGGAGCTGGAGTTAGGGTTGCGTTATCCGTGGTCGCCAGCGCCTTGTCCTTAACTTGTGGCGAGGCAGCAATTGGCGAAGGCGATGTTGCGGCCGGGGCTGCCACCGGCGAAGTTGCCACCAAGCTCGTATCGGGAGCGGCTGGCTTGTCGGTCGCGGTCTTTGCGCATCCAGCGTACACGGCGATGCAAGCGAAGGAAGCGAGGAGAGAGTTTATATTCTTCAGAAACATGAACCACACACGTTATAGAGGGGGCGATTTGAGACGGAGTTGGCCGCTGAGATGGGCGGTTGGCAAGGGGAACGCAATGTACATGCCAATTATGTGGCAATCGCTCGCCGGATGCACCGGGCGCGGATTTCTCCCGCAAAAGCGTGGTTTACGAACGCCCGCCCAAGGGACTTGAAGCGTGCGATTTGGGCACACGCTCCGAAATAGTGTGCGATTCCGCACACCTCTGATGCGGCCCGGAATCGTGGCGTTCGCCAAGTTTGCTGGTATCCAAGCATGAGAAACTGGGCCGCCAAGCACTTTTCGACGCTCGCTTAGCGTATGGCAAATGGGTGCAAGGCCACTTGAACGCCCGGACATGCAGCCAATAAGGGATCGCGCACCCGCCCTACCAGGTGGTTCATGCGAAGCAATTGTTACATCCGGCCCGCCATATTCTTGGCACTTCCCGCTCAAATGTACGTGCGTCTTGCCCTCACAACTACGAGTGCGCCGGCCAGCCTACGGGAATGGCAGAAATCACAGCCGCCGCGAACGGAATTCTATCCTACATTTTCTCGATGGACCACCCTGCAATGGGACAACGCTGCGATTGACTGCCTGAATGGGTTCGGCGAGCTGGCAGGCGATTTGGCGCTGTTAGCCATTTTTAGCCGGCGCCTTGGATGCTCCCACCGTTGATGACTTGTGGGCGGACGCCAGACGACACTTCAAGTGACATCGGGACTGCGACGAGGGCCCGCGGGCGGCAGCCGCTCGAAGCAGAAATAGTCGCCGGTGGCCTTGGATAAACCTCGAACACCGCACGGGCGGAGTAGCGAACATGGATATTGCAGACAAGGAATTGGTAGCGGAATTCGTCGTCGAATCGCAAGAAGGTCTGGCCAATGTCGAAGCCCAAATGCTATCGATCGAAGCGCAAGGGGCCAACGTCGATACGGATCTCGTCAACTCGGTGTTTCGGACCATGCATTCGATCAAAGGTGCGGCTGGGTTCTTGGGCCTTGATCGAATCGGTACGCTTGCTCACGGCCTGGAAGAGATTCTCAACAACCTCCGCAATCGTGAGATGATTCCCACGACGGAACTCATTTCGACCATTCTGCGAGCGTCCGACTTCATGAAGGGATTGATCGATGAAGTCGAGAAATCCAACGAGGCGGATGTTGCGCCATTTGTCGCCGAGTTACAGCGGTTCCGCCCAGGTGTCGTCGCAGTTCCGGAAGAGCCAGTGGTTCCTATTTCCACCGGTGCAACCGATGGGCGGAAAGTTCAATCCATGGGATCGCCTGTCGTTTCCCCAACAGCGCCAGACGCGTCGGTTCCAACGAGAGTCTCGGTTCCCGAGGAAGGAGACCCAAGCGCCGCCCTCAGTTCCGCAGCCATCAACGTGCCGCTTAGCGATACGGTCCGCGAATTCCTGATCGAGTGCGACGAGAATCTCGACCAAATGGACCGCGACTTGATGCAACTTGAACAAGATCCGAATGCCAACCAACTCGTACGCAACATCTTCCGAACGATGCACACGATCAAGGGCGGCGCTGGATTCTTAGGACTCGCGGAACTCGAGCACCTGGCCCATGTGGCCGAAGACTTATTGGGCAAAGTGCGGAGCGGCGAACGAACGTTCAATCGCACGATCTGCAACGCGCTCTTGGCCACCAGCGACAAATGTCGCGAGGGTTTAGCGATGGTTGAATCAACGGGCAACACATCTGCGCTGAGTCCTGACGTCGTTATCGAAATGCTGTGGCAGGCCGATCAGGCTGGGATTGAAACTGTGGCAACACCCTCTAGCGACACGGTGGAAGCTCCAAGTGCTCCCGTTAAGGGAGCCGCCCCAGAAACTCGTGCTTCCGCACCGGTCGCGTCGCACAAGCCAGGTGCATTGGCTGCCCAACCAACGAAGCCCGTCGCGGCTGCAGAAACACCAGGTGCGACGAGCGCATCGACCACGAATAGCGGCGACAGGTCCAACGTACCGGCTGGTGAGAGCACGATCCGCGTGGATGTCGAGTTACTCGACAAACTAATGACACGTGTCGGCGAACTCGTGCTGGCCCGCAACCAAATTCTCCAATACACGAGTAAACAAAAAGACTCGAATTTTGCCAGCACGGCCCAACGGCTCAACCTCATTACGACCGAGTTGCAGGAAAGCGTTATGAAGACGCGGATGCAGCCGATCGGCAACGTGTGGTCCAAGTTCCCGCGAGTCGTCCGCGACTTATCGGCACAGTTGGGCAAGCAAGTGCGGATCGAAATGGAGGGTAAGGAGACTGAACTCGATAAGACCATTATCGAGTCAATCAAAGACCCGCTGACCCACTTAGTACGCAACTCCGTAGATCATGGCGTCGAAGCGCCGGAAGTGCGTCTTGCTGCCGGCAAACTGGCAGAAGGTTGCCTGACATTGCGCGCCTACCACGAAGGCGGTCAAGTGAATATCGAGATTAGCGACGACGGCGCCGGCCTGAACTTTGAGCGAATTCGCAAAAAAGCCGTCGAGCGTGGCCTCGTTACGCCAGAAGCAGCTGCGCGGATGTCGGAGCGAGAAGCGTCGAACCTGATCCTGCTGCCCGGTTTTTCGACAGCGGAAAAGGTGACACCGGTTTCCGGGCGCGGGGTGGGCATGGATGTCGTCAAAACGAACATTGAACGGATCGGCGGGACGCTCGATTTGCAGAGTCGCATGGGCGAAGGCACCACAGTCAAAATCAAGATCCCACTCACCCTCGCAATTATTCCCGCACTTGTTGTAACTTGCGGCGGCGACCGCTATGCGATTCCCCAGGTAAGTCTGCTCGAGCTTGTGCGCCTCGAAGGTGAGCACGCGCGCAAGAGAATTGAAAACATTCATGGGGCGCCAGTGTACCGGCTACGTGGACAACTACTGCCGCTGGTCTATCTTCGCGAGGTACTCAATTCGACATCAACCAATGGCGAATCGCCTGCGGCAGGGCACGCCACCGCGCCGTCGGGCGCTTTGAATCTCGACTTTGTGGTCGCGAAGGGAAAACACCTGGCGTGGAAGACTCGGTTACGCAACTACCTGAAAGGCGACGAAAGCCTGACGTTTGACGAAGCCGTGTCGTTCCGCTCATGCGCTTTGGGCAAATGGTTGTATAGCGAAGGAATGCGGGATTATGGTCACTTCGCGGCCGTCCAACGCCTGGAAAAATTGCATTCAGAAATGCATAACGCGGTCGGCAGCGTCATCCAGCTTCGCGAGAAAGGGGACGTTGCCAAGGCTGAGACAGGATTGCAGGCCGTCGACGAGTTGTCCGGCGAGGTCGTCAAGTTGTTGAACGAACTGGAACACTCCGTTGTCGGCACGAAAGCCACGAATATCGTGGTTCTGCGGGCCGAAGACCGACAATTTGGGCTGGTAGTCGACTCGATCAACGACACCGAAGAAATCGTCGTCAAACCGCTCAGCAAACAGCTCAAAGGTATTGCTGCGTATGCCGGCGCGACCATCATGGGCGACGGCAAGGTGGCCTTGATTCTCGATGTGATGGGCGCCGCTCAAAAAGCCCATGTAGTAGCCGAGCATCGTGATCGTGCCATCACCGACACTGAGAAAGCTTCGAACGACGACACGAAGAACCGGCAAACCATGCTGCTGTTGGCAGTGGGCGACCGGCAGATCGCGATGCCCATTTCGTTAGTCGCTCGGTTGGAAGAAATTCCGCGCGAGAACATCGAGAAGTCGGCTCACCACGAGGTGGTCCAGTACCGCGGCCATATCATGCCGCTGGTTCGCCTGGCCGATGTCCTGGGCATCCCGTCGAATGACGATCCCACGCAGCCCCTGCAGATCGTCGTCTACAGCGAAGGCGAACACAGCCTCGGCTTCGTGGTCGACCGCGTTGCCGACATTACAGACGCGGAGATTACGGTTACGCGTGAATCGGTTTGCGAGGAGTTGCTGGCGTCGGCCGTCATCCAGCAGCGCGTGACGGACCTACTGAACCTGCCCAAGATCATTCGCCGCGTGGCGCCGAAGTTGTTTGACCTACGGAAAGGCGACCATCACTTGGCTGTATGATCCTTTCCCTCCCTCATGCAAAGGGAGACGGTAAACACAAACAAGCCGTTTCAGAATTCTAACGATCATGAGCGAAACCAAACAATACTGCACGTTTCTGTTGGACGGTCAGTACTTCGGCGTCGAAGTGCGGCAGGTCCAGGAAGTGATCCGTTATCAGGAGATGACCCGCGTGCCGCTGGCTTCGTCGGTAGTGAGCGGGCTGATCAACTTGCGCGGCCGGATCGTTACCGCCATCGATTTGCGCCGCCGGTTGGGCTTGCCCGATCGCCAAACCGGCAAATTGCCGATGAACGTCGTCGTCCGCACGGGTGACGACGCGGTGAGCCTGTTGGTCGACGAAATTGGCGATGTGATCGAAGTGCCGGTCGACCGATTTGAACCACCACCGGAGACGCTGCGAGGCGCGGCCCGAACGCTGGTGGAAGGCACTTACAAACTCGACGAACGACTGATGCTCGTGCTTAACACATACGCAGCCGTTGAAGTTAACAACCAAGAACCGCTGAGCAAGAGTGCTTAGCGATTCCCATCAATCGCCGTAAACACGAACTCATTCTTAGGAGCCTTGCCATGAAAACGAATGCCAAACGCGGGAGTATGATGACGAAGCTGTATTTGCTCGCGGGAACCGGCCTTGTCGGCCTATTGATTTATGGCCTCGTGTGCAATGTCTTGCTAAACATGGTCAAGATCGAGGGCGCGAAGTACCACGAAGTCATCGATGATAAGGACCTGCTGGCCGATGTGCTGCCGCCACCAGAATTCATCGTTGAAACCTACCTGGTTGCGCACGCTCTGCCCGATGTGAGGTCGCCCGAAGAGCTTGAAACGCTCCGCAATAAATTCAAATCGTTGAAAGCGGACTATGAGGCTCGGCAAGAATATTGGCAGATTCAACTTGAGGATGGGCAACTCAAACGAGAATTGACTTCGGTCTCCCGCAAGCCAGCAGAGCGATTCTTCGCCATGATCGAAAACGAGCTCATACCGGCCGTCGAGAAAAAGGACGCCAAGGCCGCCCGGGAAATCGTGGATATCAAACTGCCACCGCTATATGCCGAACACCACGCTTCCATCGACAAGGTCGTGGCTCTAGCCACTAAAGACGCAGCATCCGACGAACAGACGGCCCATCGTACCGTCATAAGCTCGTACTGGTATCAGGCAGGAATCGCTTTTCTATCCACCCTCCTTATTGTCGGCATCACCTTATGGTTGCGCCGTTCCGTTCAGCAGCAGGAAGAGAAGAACGTCGATAACGACTCCAAGCTGGAAGCCATTGGCAAAGCCCAGGCCGTAATCGAATTCACGATAGATGGTAAGATCGTGTGGGCCAATGATAACTTCCTGAAGATGGTGGGCTACACGCTGGACGAGATCAAGGGCCACCATCACAGCATGTTCGTGTCGGAGAATCATCGCAACTCGGCCGAGTATCGCGATCTTTGGGCTCGCCTCAATCGGGGCGAGAACGTGCCAGGTGAGTTTCAGCGTTTTGGCAAAGGCGGCCAAGAACTTTGGATTCAAGCTTCTTACAACCCAATTCCGGACGTCAGCGGTAAGCTGGTCAAGGTCGTAAAGTACGCGAGCGACATTACCGACGCCATGAAATCGCGGACGGAAGCGGCCCGCGTCAGCTCGATGATGGAGCAAGCCCCCATCAACGTGATGTTTGCCGATCGCGACTTCATCATCCGCTATGTCAATCCGTCGTCGTTCAAAACGCTGAAAGGTATTGAGCGTCTACTGCCCATCCGGGCCGATCAAGTTGTCGGTCAGTCGATCGATATCTTCCACAAGCAGCCCGAACATCAGCGACGGCTGTTGGCCGATCCGACAAATCTGCCCCACAGCGCGCAGTTCCAGCTCGGCAATGAAACTCTTGACCTCATGGCCAGCCCGATCTTCGACCAGAACAAGAACTATCTGGGTGCGATGGTCACCTGGCAAGTCGTTACGGCCAAAATCAAGATGGAGCAGGACATCAAGGCCAATGCCGAGCGCGACGCGCAGAAGGCGGCGGAGATGGCCCACATTCTCGAACAGGTGAACACCAGCGCTTGTACGTTGGGTTCGTCGGCCGAGGAATTGACGGCCGTGAGCACCCAGATGGCGTCGAACGCCGAAGAGACTTCGTCGCAAGCGAACGTTGTGTCAGCCGCTTCCGAGCAGGTCAGCAAGAACGTGCAGACGGTCTCGACCGGCGTCGAGGAAATGAATTCGGCCATCCGTGAGATCGCCAAGAACGCGATCGAATCGGCTCGAGTGGCGCAGCAGGCCGTTACGACCGCGGAATCGGCCAATGCCCAGATCGCCAAGTTAGGTGAAAGCAGCGTTGAGATCGGCAACGTGATCAAGGTCATCACGTCGATTGCCGAGCAGACCAATTTGCTCGCCCTCAACGCGACGATCGAAGCGGCGCGGGCTGGCGAGGCCGGCAAGGGCTTCGCGGTGGTAGCCAACGAGGTCAAGGAATTGGCGAAGGAAACTGCCCGCGCGACCGAGGACATTGGCCGCAAGATCGAGACGATCCAGACTGACACCAAGGGCGCGGTCGATTCGATCCAGCAAATTAGCCAAGTCATCGCTCAGATCAACGACATCTCGAACACGATCGCCAGCGCGGTGGAAGAACAGACCGCCACGGCGACCGAGATGAGCCGGAATGTGAGCGAAGCCGCCAAGGGAACGGCGGAAATCGCCCAGAACATTACGGCGGTGGCCCAAGCGGCGCAGAACACGACGCAAGGCGCCACGAACTCGCAGCAAGCGGCGAGCGAACTAGCCCGCATGGCCGCCGATCTCCAGAAGCTCGGCGCTGGCCAGGGTTCAACCCATTCGTTGGCCGTTTAACGTACTACCGCACGCCGCAGCGGCGGTTGACCGCGGTAGAAATGGCCTCGGTCAACCGCTTGCATTGCGGTTTATAACCTAAGCTTTTTGAATTAACGAACCGACCAATGGCACGTCCGGGCCACAGGAGCGGATCGTACGGAACCAACTTGGATTCGGGACTTTGCTATGCGCGCTTTAATCGTCGATGACTCGCGCCCCATCCGCCGCATCGAGGGTGAGATTCTCACCGAACTCGGTTTCGAAACCTACGATGCTTGCCACGGGAAGCAGGCGCTGGAGAAGCTCCAGAATGAACCGCGGCCCGACGTAATTCTGGTCGACTGGAACATGCCGGAAATGGATGGCCTGGAGTTCATCAAGGCGGTTCGTCGCGACGCTCGTTTTTCGGGCATGGTCATTTTGATGGTCACGACCGAAACCGAACCGGAACAAATGCTACGCGCACTGAGCGCCGGGGCCGATGAGTACTTGATGAAGCCGTTCGTCAAAGACGGCCTGATCGACAAATTGAAGTTGGTTGGTGTTGTGTAGTGATGACAAGTGGTAACCGAAAGTCGTTGGTTGCTGTGTAAAGATTGCAGCAACGCATTGACCGCATTGTCACGATTGATGGGACGATGTTGAGTCGCACTCGCCGTAAATAAGGCAAACACCATGAAAAAAATTCGCGTACTCGTCGTCGACGACTCGGTGGTCATCCGCCGACTGCTGACTGACATCCTCAACGACGATCCAGAGATCGAAGTTGCGGGCATTGCTTCCAATGGCCGTCTGGCTCTCGCCAAACTACCGCAGATCAATCCTGATCTCGTCACGCTCGACATCGAAATGCCGGAGCTGGACGGATTGGCCACGCTATCCGAACTGCGTAAGACCTATCCCAAATTACCCGTGATTATGTTCAGCACGCTGACCTCGCGCGGAGCGACGGCGACGCTGGATGCCCTCGCTCGCGGTGCCACCGATTACGTTACCAAACCGGCGAACGTCGGCAGTGTGACCGCGGGTGTGCAGTGTGTAAAGGATCAGCTGCTACCCAAGATCAAAGCACTTTGCCCGCTGAAGCGGCCAGCGACGCCCGCAGTTTCGCGGGTCGGGTTACCCGCCGAAACTGCAAGGGTTCAAGTCGCCCGCTCGCGACGCACTTACGACATTCTGGCGATTGGCTCATCGACCGGCGGACCACAGGCTCTGGGCAATGTCCTCAAGGCACTTCCCGCTACGCTGCCCGTGCCCGTGGTGATCGTCCAGCACATGCCGCCGATTTTCACAAAGCATTTGGCGGCTCGACTCAACCAAGATTCGCCGCTCACCATTCACGAAGCGGCGGGTGGCGAAACGCTGCAACCCGGCCAGGTGTATATCGCTCCCGGTGACCACCACATGGAACTGCGACGTGACGGCGTGGCCGTGAAAACCATCCTGCATCAAGGCCCGCCAGAAAATTCGTGCCGGCCGGCGGTCGATGTGCTGTTTCGTTCGGTTGCCGATGTCTACGGAGCTGGCAGCCTCGCGGTTGTGCTTACCGGCATGGGGCAAGACGGCATGCGCGGCGGCGAACACATCGCGCATGGTGGCGGAACGATCATCGCCCAAGATGAACCAAGTTCCGTCGTCTGGGGAATGCCTCGGGCAGTCGCCGAAGCAGGCCTGGCCAACCAGGTATTGCCGCTTAACTCCATTGCCGGCGAGGTTGTTCGACTGACCTCCCTCGGGCGCCGTTTGTTTGAAACCACGTCGCCGACGACGGCCTCGGTGTTCGGCAATGTGAATCGTGTCGTTGCCGCCGGAATTCCGGCGACAACTGGACAGATGTAGTTTGCTAGTGAGTTGCCTCTTGCTGGGTTGCACATGACCATTGCCACACTTACACCCGATGCCATCACTTTCGTTTGCACGATGGTGCGCGAACGTTCGGCGATCGAGCTTGAAGCCAGCAAGAGCTACCTGATCGAAGCGCGGCTGCTGCCGTTGGCGAAACAGAATGGGTTTGCCTCGACCAATGAATTCATCCAAGGCGTTCGCGTAAAGCGCCAACCCGAATTGGAACGCAAATTGGTCGAAGCGATGACGACCAATGAAACGAGCTTCTATCGCGACACGCACCCGTTCACAGCGCTGCGCACGACGATTCTTCCCGAAATGTGCCAACTGCGCGAAGCTAAGAAAGCCCTCAACATTTGGTCGGCTGCCTGTTCTACGGGGCAAGAACTCTACTCCGTCGCGATGCTGATTCGCGAGCACTTTTCGAACTTGAATACGTGGAATGTGCATCTCGTGGGCACCGACCTATCCGAAGAAGTTCTGAGCCGCGCCCGCGCCGGCAAGTTCTCTCAGATCGAGGTAAACCGGGGCCTTCCCGCGCCATTATTGCTGAAATACTTCGAGCGCGAGGGAATGACTTGGCAGATTAAGCCAGAAATTCGCTCGAATACGAGTTTTACGAAGCTCAACTTGATCGAGCGTTGGCCCCCCCTCCCACGGATGGATATCGTCTTCTTACGGAACGTGCTGATCTATTTCTCGCCGGATACCAAGCGAGAAATACTGCGCAAGGTACGGCAAATTATGTCGCCTCACGCGGTCCTGTTCCTCGGAGCAGCGGAAACAACCATCGGGCTCGACACGTCGTTCGAACGCGTTGAAGTCAGCCAAAGTGTATTTTATCGCCTTAAGTAAATTCAGCTTTCAGGGATTTCTTCGCATGGAAACAACGTACGACAGTCACATCGAACAAATTGTTCAGTCGATCTTCACGTCCATGCTAGGCATGGAAGTGTTCCGAGCCGGTGATAACCCGGCCGCTTGCCAGGAGACGGTGCTCGGCACGATTCACATCGGTGGCCCGAAGTCAATGAGTGTCGTACTGGGCTTGACTTCGGAGGTCGCCCGGGTCACCGCCGCCAACATGCTGCAAATGAACCTTGCCGACGTGACGAGCGATGATATTCGCGATGTCGCGGCCGAGTTGACGAACATGATCGGCGGAAACCTCAAGAGTCTGCTGCCAGGGCCGCTGTTCCTGTCGCTGCCGACGGTCGTGGCAGGCCGGGATTTGGGACTGGAAATTCCCGGTGCCGAACTGGTTGAAGACGTGGGCCTCGTATGCGACGCGGGCCCATTCCGCGTGCGACTGTTTATGCAGACGACTGGTTGAAGCCGTGAAACCGCGACCGGCATCGATGACGTGAGAGGTATTCCATGATTGGTTACGTCTCGTTTGTGGCAATTACCAATCTCCTGTTAGGGATGGCATTGGCAAAGTACTTGTCGCCGGTGGCAATACCAACTCGCGGCAGTCGCCTTAACCAAGAAAATGAACCTGAGCCCACACCGGCAGCCCCCCGTGCTGTCGCCAATGGCGAGACGACTGCTGAGCTGAAAGTCGCCGAATCGGCAACATCCGGAACCGCTGAAGCAAGTCCCCGCCAGTCGGCAGCGACCAACCCGTCACAACAGCCGACACTTGCCGCGCTGTGGAATGATTTCGCCGCCCAGTTACGCGACGTTTCCGAACGGGTTCACTACTGCCGGGCTGCGCAGGATATCACCCTAGCGCAGCAAGCCGCGACTCGGCTGAAATCGTTCGTTCGAGCATGGTACGGGCAATTTGAAGAATGCCTGCACCGCGAACAACCCGACGAAGCGTCACAATCCGTAGCGCCGGGACAAACATTGAGCTCGGTCGAGATGTTCGCGGCCCAATTGGAAACTACACTTTCAAATATCGATGCGCTCGACTACTCGCAGCCCGTCGATGAAGTGCTGGACGTATTGGATCGCGAATTGGAAACGCTTGACCGACAACGGCGTGGTTTTGCCAAAAGTACGGAAGGCGACGGATGAGCGTTGATGGGCGTCGCGGCGAAGAATTGAATTTGCGAGGAAGCACTAACTACAAACGATAGACAATTCGCCGCGCAAAAAAAACACGACGGTATTTGCCGATTGGTTTTCCGCAGCGAACGGAGCACACAATGAGCACGAAAGTCTTGGTTGTCGATGATTCGGGCACGATGCGCAAAATCGTAATTCGCGCACTGAATGCGGCTGGCTTCCGCGATACGGTTGAAGCCGGTGACGGCGCGGAAGCGCTCAGAGTATTCCAAGGCGGCGACGTCGGCCTGATCCTGACTGATTGGAACATGCCGAACAAGTCGGGCCTCGATTTGACCCGCGACGTTCGCGCGTTGGGCTCGAAAGTGCCGATCTTCATGATCACCACCGAAGCGGAAAAAGGCCGGGTTGTCGAAGCCATTCAAGCTGGGATTACGGACTACCTGACCAAGCCGTTCACCCAAGATGCTCTCCAAGCCAAATTGGAAAAGTACGCCAAGGCTTAACAAGACACGTTGTTGCTATGGAACGGGGAATCGGTTTGCCGCGGGGAAGTACGATTGACGAGTAACTTCCCCGTAACGGTGTCGTTTCTTTTCGAGGAAGTTAGATCATGAAAGTCGAGCTCGTCAATCCGTTCATCCATGCCACAACGTCAGTCTTCCGCACGATGTTGGGATGCGAATTAACGCGTGGCCAACCATCGCTCAAAACGAACCACGTTCCGGAATATGAGGTTAGTGGATTGATTGGGCTGACCGGAAAATGCCAAGGAATGGTCGTTGTCAGCCTGGGGCGCGATACCGCGATCGCGGCGACCGAGATCATGCTGTCGGAACGTCCTGATGGACTGAACTGCGAGGTTGTCGATGCGGTGGGCGAAATCGCCAATATGATTGCCGGTGCGGCCAAGTCGCAACTTGAGCAGTTTCAGTTGAGCGTCGGCTTGCCCAGCGTAATCTGCGGTAAGAATCACTCGATCGGATTCCCGTCGAATTGCACACCCATCATGCTGCCGTTCGATTCGATGATTGGGCCAGTGTGCGTCGAAGTCGGCCTATCTGAAGCGGTAACTGTACGACAGCCGGCGCTTGCCGCGACTTAATCGACTCCCGCAACTCGCGCTCTCACCGCAAAAGAGCGGCCCAATTTCGCGCTTGCTCTGTACTTCGAAGTTGCCGAAGAACTTAGTTGCCCTCAACCGCAGCAACGGCATCGGGGTGCCGCTTTAGCAATTCCGAAAGCTGAAATGCATGGTATTCCTGATTGGCTGCCGGTTCGCCGGCTGAACTAGCATTGGCAACCCACATCCGTGTACTGCGTGGCTCGAACAGCGCATCGTGCAAGTTCGATTTCATCGCCACGGGCCGATCCATCAAATGGCGGGCCGACTCGGCATCTAGCTTGCCTTTTTGAGCTTCAACGCGCTTCACCAATTCATCGTAGCGCGTCCCCGCCGAGAGGAGCACTGCATCGTGAACTGGTTTGGGCAGCCGCGGATGCGATTCGCCCGGCCCAATGGTCAATAACTTCTCCGGGGTGGCTTCAATCCCGACCGCGCGATTCGTCTTGCCGTCGGCGATGACATAGTAATACTCGCAGGTGCGCTTGTGGCTGCGAAATACTTCGACGGCCGCGTCCAAATCGTGCGCGGTTTCCAGAACCTCGCGAACCAGGAGCGACATCGGAGTACCTTGCCACGCGCCCAGGCCCTTGCCGCCCATTTCGCCAATCGACACATGATCGGCGTTCATGCCCGTCACGGAGCCGATGAATCCCGCATAGCTGACGTTCGCAAAAGGAATGCCGCCAGTCGGCTCCTCAACAATCAACACGGCATGATCCTGCAGCTTCATATCGACGCCGTAATCGAGTACGCGACCGTGATAAAGCGTGCCATCAACCGTGGCCGAGTTCATCACGGCAAAACCGCTGCAGTGGAACAACTCGGGGATGAAATTTGCGATCTGCACATCTTCCACCTTCAGGCCAGCACCATCCGCCAGCCCGCGCATTTCTTCCCAATACTTTTCGGGTACGAACGGCTTCTGAATCTTCACGATAGTTGGCAAGATGCTCTTCGGCGTCACCTTGAGTGGGCCCGCTTCGATCACCGATTCATCGGCTTTTGTTTCGAGAAGGAACTTCATGTTCTCGCGGACGTGATTACGCAACAGCTTCCCATGTTGAACACCCATCTCATACGGCGTGCCCTTGAGATGCAAGACGAGATAGCCATCCACCTTTTCAAGCCAACCCGCCCCCTCGCGTCCGAGCGTTTCGGCATACGAACTGACCACCATCGTGAACGATACGACTGCCGTAACGGCGGCAACAAGAAGGCGATGGACAATTAGAACTCGTCGCATTTGCAGTAGTCCTTATTCTTATGGCAAGGTGGGACAAACTAGGGGCAGACCCGCAGCGCCTGAGCGGAGCGAAGCCGCTCCATCAATTTTAGTCCGGTAGCTAAGCCACCGCCTACGTCTTTTCAACCAATTTTTCCCGCATCCGTGGAATTCACTGCTATCACTTCGCACGGACGTAAATGGGATTCGATAGAATCCACGGCCGCTCCTCGCCCGCCAGCGTAAGCCACACCTCCAGGCGATAGACGCCTGGGGCATGTACGGCATATGAAAACTCAGTTCCTTGAGCACAGCCGACTTCCTTACCATCGCGAATCAACCGAAAGGGGCCGGCATAGGGCGATTGGGCATGGAGTTGCAATCCAGTCTGTAGAGGCACCTCACTGCCCACCTGCCAGGTTTGTTTTCCGAGTTCGGCTTGATACACAAAACCCGTTGGATCGGCCAACCAATCGAAAGCCACGTAAGCACGACCAGTAGAGAGGGCATTCCAAACCGCCTGTTCATTCACTTCGGTCAGCAGCAGATGCGTACTTACATGACGAAAACTGCGTCCGTACGGATCGAGATCAAGTTCGAAGATGACGTCGCCCGGCTTCTTACCGGCAGACAGGAGCTTGATCGGCAAGAATTTTTCTGGATCGAGCTTGGCAATCACCTCCCCCAAAGCATCTTCAAGTTGAACCGCGCCGCCAGCGACCACCTTGATTCGAAACACCTGGTTGTGATGCGAATCGTTGGCGGCCACGCCAGTGAGCCGTGCCTTCTGGCATAGCTGATCATAGCGCTGCAAATAGTCGGCCGGGTAGTCGCCGAGCGCGCCAAACACCTCCTGCGGATATTGCTTAATTGAATTCGCCAAGCTGATCATCGTCAGCGGCGAATACAGCGACTTCATGAATCGCGTTTCGTTCTTCACGTCGGCATGTGTGTTGTAGATCTCAGTGCCCGTGAGGTTGGCGATCTCCCAGTCCATTCGTTCTTCAAGATGCGATAAAAAAACGAGTCCACCAGTTGAGCGTACAAGATCGGCAAACGCTTGGGGCGAGTCGGTCTTGCGGCTTTGAATATCGGTCCGGGGGTAAGCGAGAAACCCGCCCGTCTCGGCACCGGGAATGAGCAACACGCCTTGCTTTGTGCCACGGTGACCGTCGACAAAGTAGTTGTATTTGTTCGACGGGTGCTCGCTGAACATGATCACCCGCACGCCCGCTTCCTTGGCGCCGACGAGAATTTCATCAATCGTTGCCCGGCTATCGTGCGAAAAACCCGAGTGCGCGTGGATGACGGTCCGCACGTCTTCAAAACCGCTGTTAAGACTTACTTCGTGTCTCTGCGCTTTAAGCGATTCAATGGCTTCATGGAGAGCTTGTAGCTTTTCGGGGCGGAGCCGGTCCACCGCATCGGCACGGGCCCGCGGCTCGTTGTTGATGACCGAGCATAGCAAAGTGAGCAGTAAAACCCAGGCCGAAATTCGGTTGCAGACGAGCGAAGACGAAGTGCTAAGGTACTGCCACATGAAAACCTCAACGAATAAACATGCTGGTTTCTAATGTCTTCACACAAACTCGGATGTCACAACAAGTCGTTGCCCGACGCCGCGATGCGAGCGGCCATTTCCGAGACACGTGCGATTGGGACTGTTACTTCAGCGTAAATAGCGTGAGCCGTCTCGGCTATTACTTTGGGAAAATCGTCAGGCTCCGCCGTAACGAAAATGCCGCACATTTCTACCACCGCCGGACTGACCGCCAGTCGAGCCGATCCTTCAGCAAAGAAACGGGCAGGTCGATGGGTTGTGCGGGGAAATAGAGCAACCGTGCACCGCTGTGGCTGGTAGCGCGCCATTAAGTTGAACATCGGTTCTTCGTGCGATTGATCGAGATCACGCAGTTCCGCAATGCAGCGTTCGATGGCGATTTCAATCGATGTGGCATTTGAGCCTCGGAACAGGAACATGCCCCGGCCGAAGCTGGCGTACGGCCGCACCAGACTGCCATGAGGTAACTCGGCGAGTTCACGTAGTAGAGGAATCTCGCCCGCGCTAACCGCCTGAAAATGAAAATGGTCGGGGGCCGAGGCACCGCAACGCGGGCCATTGTAGAGCGCAATCAACTCAGGCCCAATCGATTTCGCCAGCCGCAGAAACACCCCCAATTTACCGGCAATATTCTGTGGCCGATGTTCAAGCGCGGCAATTGTGCAGTGCATCGGGAGCACGGGAAATGGGTTCGGCAGGACGACCATATCCTCGAACGCCACCCCACGCTCCTCGACCGGCATGTTCTGCGGGCACAAAAAACACGGCCGAGCAGCCACCGATTTAGCATCCGTCTTTGCCAAGGTCGAGCGTCGCCGTGCCGGATTCGCCTGGACAACGATCGATCTTCCATCCAGCGTGAGCGTTTTTTTGTGAAGCTGGTGCAGGGCCGCTTCGCCTTCGCGCAGAGCGGGCCAAGTATCGCGCTGCTGTTCGAATAGCAGTTGAATTCGCTGCCGCAACGGCACGCTTTCGCCTGGATCAACTTGAAGGATGCGCTGCCAACTCATGGAGATTTATTCTGTTCTTGGCGGGCCGCAATTTCGATCGAGCGCAAGCGATCCTTATACAACGCGTACCGATTTTGCGTTTCGAGCGGCAAGGCATGATCTGAATTGCCTTCCCAACGTCGGCACCAGTAGAGCGAATCGTAGATTCGACCGATCCGATACTGCCGACTAAGCCGCAACGCGATCGCATAGTCCTCGCCAAAACTGACGTTCGGCAACCCCAGCGTTCTGAGGGTCGGCACATGGAAAGCTCGTGGCGCGCCTAGCCCCGCAATCCGCAAGGCATTGTTGTGCCCGTTTTCGGGCGTCCACTCGCGATGATCAATGAGTCCGGGCGGAATCTGCTCCAAATTGAAATTCACAATCGTGTAAGAGCCAATCACCATCGCGTAATCGCTGGCACGGAATTCATCGACGATGCGTTGGAGGACATTGGGGCTGGAATAGAGGTCGTCGCTATCCAGTTGGATGGCATATCGCCCACATTGCTCGGAAAACACGGCCTCATTCCAACATCCACCGATGCCCAAGTACTTGCGCATCGGCACAATGTGGACAAGCCGCGCTTCGCCGGCGGCAAGTTCTGCGAGCAGTTGCGTGGTGCCATCGGTGGATGCGTTGTCGATGACGATCACGTTGAAAGGAAAGTCTGCTTGTTGCGATAGCGCACTTTTCACGGCGTCCGCAACCGTGCGAACTCGGTTCCGCACGGGGATGACGACACTTGCCTCCACCGGAAAGCGCAGTTTATCGGCCACCGGCTGACCCGTTGGCGGCGGCAACCACGCGCCAACCCGCTTGAGATGGGCCGTCGCAATATGTTCCATTTCAATTTGATAGTTGCGATTGCGTGGATCGACATATTTGAAATGGGCCTCGCCTTCGCTCCGTTCCGCTGCGGCCGAAACAAAATACGTTGGTTCAGGCAAGCGCACGACGGCACCGCGCTCGCTCACGCGAAGCCGCAGGTCGTACCAACCGCCAAAGTCGCTGGCCGCTCGCTCCGCCGCCAGCGCGTCCGCAATGCCTTTCGTTGCATTGCGGCTCAACAGCACCAAGTGGCCAAAATCAAAATCGTCGCGGATGCTGCCGGGCTGACAATCAATCAGCGGATGCGCAGCCACCGCCCCGTCGGCTTTACGTTCATGATAATCCGAGTAGACAATGGCCGCGTCTGTATCTTGAGCAACCTGCAATAAACGCTGCAAACCGCGTTCATTGATTTCGCAACGCGTAGATAACAGCCATAACAGGTGCGACGCGGAGGATTTCTCGAACCAGCGCAACGCCGCAACGGCCGCCTCGCGTGATCGAAGATCGCCGACGTTCAATTGGTGAACTTTGTCGCTTGAGCTCACGGCCGCTGGAAAAGCACCTGCAATGGCGACTCCGCCGACGAGAGACGAACCTGCCAACTGCTGAGCCGCCGCCAAACCGCTTTCATCTTGAATGTCAACAACAACGGCAATCGACGGCATGCACGTAACTCCCCGGTGTCGAACGAATGTTTCGGAACTGCTATCGTAGCGTCGATACCTGGGGCGAGCAATTAGTTGTAATTGCGATTCGCAATACAGCCGAGAAGACAATTCAAAGCGATGCCCGTCGTGCGCACTTATTTCCCAGCCGTCGCCGAATGGTTCAACCGCACCCAAGAACACTGTGTGATCAGTTGGTTCAGCGATGCAAACGATATGTGCGCATTCGTCGCGTACTTCGGCGTGTCGTTTGCCGGAAATGTGGCCAGCGTTGCATCGCCGACCAGGAACACGTTGAAGTCCTTCGACAAATTGTTGTAACCTGCCGTCGTCAAACAAAAGCACATATCGGTCGCGTAACCCACGAGCAAGATGTGGCGCACGTGCTGCCGCTTGAGAAAATCGCGCAGTGCCGGGTAGCCGTCTTCGTCATAATACACGTAATCATCGGGCATCACGGTAATGGCATCTGTGATCGGTATCGGCAGGTCCCAAAAGCCCACGTTATCGTACTTAGGGCCCGCATCCAGCCCAGGAAACTGCTGAAAATAATCTTTCACTGGCGATTGGCTCGAAAGCGTAAGCTTTTGGGGTAATGCCTGGCCGTGAAAGTCGAATCTCCGCATGATCTCCTGCAATTCACGCTTGCCTTCCTCGCGTTCAGCCGCCGTCGGCTGCTTGCGAATCGAACGATAAAGCTTCGTGTGCACGGGGTGCTCGGCCCCACGCAGGCTGTACATCACGAGGCCCACCTTCGGCCGCAGGCGTTGCAGAAACGGCTCGATGACCGCTCGCGTGTGCTCCCAGGCCAGATGGTTTTTCGTCGGTGTGCAGAAATCGGCCACGCCGGCCGGCTCGGGCGTAATCCAGCCGTGGCGATCATCAATTCCCCACGGATGCACACAAATAACCGCCGTATCGGCCGCGACAATTCGATTCGGCATTTCGATGATACCGCGGGCGTTGTACGAAAATCGCCACGCACGTACCGCCAGGTTGGCCCCGGCCTCGTCGAGAATGGCGGGCGCTTCGAACCGCTGCGCTTCTTGAATCGGCTGAACGAACTTCGGAAAGTCGTTGAGTAGCGCCTGCGGATTCTCAATGGATGTGAGCCTATTTTCGTATCGCCGCGAAGGTTTCTCTTCTGCCTGGCAGTTTGAACCACATTGTAAACACGTCGCAGCAACAATGAGCCCACACACTACCGGCCTGCAAATTCGCCTTGAATATCCCATCATCGTTAATTGCCTTTCTGCGGCACCGCTTTGTCCTGAAGATACGCGAACAAGTCGCGCAATTGCTGCGGCGTCAACGGATCCAATACACGTTCGGGCATCAAAGAGGTCTCGGCCACCTTCAACTCATCGATTTCGTCGCGGCGCATTTTTGTTCGCTGATTGTTGGCGTCGACAACGGTGATCGATGCACCGTCTTGATCGCAAATAACACCCGTAACCACGCGGCCCGATGTCGTCACGACAATGTAGTTCAGAAACTCGCGGCGGATCACCGCGCTCGGATCCACGATGTTACCCAACAAGGCCATTCGATCGGCACGATTTGCGATCGTCAAATCCGGCCCAATTTTGTTACCCTCGCCATTAAGTTGGTGGCAAATGCCGCACGTCTTCTGGAACACGACCTTGCCGGCCACGATATCGCCCGTGCCGGCCCGCAAGTCGTTGTTCAGGCGGCGTATCGTGGCCAGCTTTTCCTCCGCGGAACCCGGGCCAATGTTGCCCCAATGCTTTCGCACCAACTCATCGATCTCCGGGTGCTTCAGAAGCGCCAAGCGCCGTAATTGGTCCACAGGAACGGAATTACAATCGATCTTTGAACCGTCTACCAACTGGAGAAACGCGACCGCTGAATTCGGTCGCTCAAAAAGCACATCGCGCACTCGTTGCTGCAGCGGCGGCGTCAACCGCGGATAAGCGGTGATCAAAGTCTGTGCGATCTCAGGGCGGTCGAACGATGCCACGACGCCGAGCACGGCTAGCTTAACGGCATCCGAACTCTTCCCGTCAATCAGTTTAAGCAGCGCTAATGCGTCGTCGCTCCCGCTGAATTCCCGCAACAACCCGATGGCGTCGACGCGCTGCTTCTCGTCGACATCCGACCCAAACGCCAAGGCAGTTAAAGCCGAATGCGCTTCGTCAACGCCGCCGCGTAATGCGAGTTCGATGTGTTGGGCATCACGCGGCCCAGTCGTCCAAGCGTTTTGAATGAGTTCCTTAAGTTCACCGTCGATCGGCTGAAAACTCCGTCGTTCTGGTTTGGCATCATCGGCATCCGCGGCTTGCCCAGTGAGAAAACCGCCTTGGCCAATCGTTTGCAGGCCGACCGCGCGTTCCGCCAATCCAACGCGTAACTGGTCGATAGCCGCCGCTCGAAATTCGGCAGGGACCAAGTTCAGCATTCGTGCACATGCGGCATAACCGGCGGGCGATCCCTCCGCCGCGTAGCGGCGCACAAGCCGCAAGTTGTTCTCGCGGGCCGCCGGGTTGTGCCACATCGTATCGTTACAAAACGTCTTGATGACAAGGTCTGTATCCGACATTGTCCGGCTCTCGATCGCCCACCAGATTAGCAACGGCACGCGAGGATCATTTTCCTGTGGAAAACCATTCAACAATGATGCAACAATCTGCAGCCCGTCGGAGGCCGGCAAACGCCGGGCCGTTGCCGCTAGTTGTCCCCGTACCACAGCACTTGGCTCGCTTGCCGCCATGCGGACAAATTGTTTCACAAGTGCGGGCGGCGCCGCCTTGCGGTCGCCGATCAGGCGAGTCGCCCAATAGCGCACAAAAGGATAGGGATGATCGAGTAGCCGCAGTGCGAGTTCATCATCGATTCCTGACGTCACGTGCAAAGCCCAAAGTGCTTCGAGCAGCAAGCGGTTATCGGCAGTCGCGGCGATAATGTTTTTCAACTCGGCAACTACAGACGCATCACGGCGCTCGGCAAGCTCGGCCCGCGCACGGTACGCATACCAATGATTCGGATGCGATAGTAAACTCACCAACTGATGGCTCGTCAGATGCGAAATGTCGATCGCGTCAGCGGGTTTGGCATCGACCGCGGAAATCTTGTAAATGCGCCCATTGGAACGATCCCAATTTGCGTCGGGATCCGGATGTGCCGTGCGTTGATCAAAAAAATCGCTGACGTATAACGAGCCGTCTGGGCTCAGGCACACATCCGTCGGCCCGCACCACGTGTCGTGCGCGTCGAACACGGTGCCATTCAGCCTGGCACGCACGGTGCTGCCGACCGGTTCCACCTTCCACGACGAAACCGTGTGCCCCAAGAAATTGCCGGCGATGAACGTGTTGCGGAGCGATTTAGGAAACGCATCGGCAAGGTAAACCGTGCCGCCGGTCGGCGGACCACCGGGAACTTGATCGTGGTCTAACTCCGGAAAGTACCCATACGCGAACAAGTTGTGCAGCGGCCCATGTTTGCCGAAGGACTTGTAGTAATACGCACCTTGCTCGGCATGCACGAACGGCCCGCCATTCGTCGAATAATAGAGCTGGCCATTGGCGTCGAACGTCAGGCCGTAGCAATTCGAGCCGCCTTCGCAGAACAGCTCGAACGCATGCGACACTGGATGATAACGCCATACGCCTTGCTGAAACTCATAACCTTGAATGTGGCACGTCGTAGTACTTCCGTTGACGCCGTAAAGCCAACCGTCCGGACCCCACGTGAGATGGCTCGACATGGCCTGCGCGTCTTCCATGCCAAAACCGCTGAGCAGGACCCGCGGATCGCCGTCGGGGACGTCATCATGGTTCGCATCGGGATAAAACAAAAGATAGGGCGGATTGAGCACAAACACGCCGCCGTAACCAAACTCCACGCCGGTCACCAAATTCAAGCCATCGACGAAGTCCTTGAATTGGTCAGCACGCCCGTCGCCGTCGGTATCGGTGAGAATCGTGATGCGGTCGGCGCCGCGCGGCCCTCGTGGCGGCGGCTCCGGAACACGGTCATAAACGGTTCGCGACCAGCGATCGACTTTCACACGCTGCAAGCCGGCCGGGTTCGGATACTGCAAATATTGAATCGTCCACAGTCGGCCCCGCGGATCGCATTTGACGAAGATCGCCTGCCGGACTTCAGGCTCACTGGCGAAGACCGTCGCCTTCAGTCCTTCTGCCACGGTGATGTGCTTTACGGCCTCTTGGGGAGCATAGCCCTGCGCCCACAATCGTGTGGCAAGACCAGCGGCGACGATGAAAACAACGGTAACCAGAACGCGAAACGTCATGAGCTACTTTTCTTATGGCTGCGCTTTGATGGACGTTTAACTATGTCGCTATTACGCCAGCGCCCGTTTCGCAAGTACATCCAGCGAAACAATCTCGGCTTTCCCTTTCGCCTTCTCCACCAAATCGCAAATGAGGTCGATCGTTTTGAATTGCGGGTCGACGACACCGAGGCAAGACGGATGGGCAAGAAAATCAAACGCCCAACCGCGCTCAATGACCATTTCCAATGACCGCCGGGTGACATCGAGGAAATCATCGAGCTGCCAGCGGCCATTACGAAAAGCGCCAATATCACTGATCGGGCTCATCGGCACGTCGACGAGCCCCGTCGGATACTTAAACGGCTGCGCTTCTGCCTGGCCCGCCAAGATGTTGTCCACGGCCGCCTGCGACGGCTTGCGACCAGTGCCGTGCAGATCTTCCATCCCGGCATGTGCGGGGTATTTGCCACTGCACCATTTGAAGCCTAGGTCAAGCAGCATCCGCTGCAGGTCTTCGCGACCCGTGAGCCCCGTCGCAAATCCACCGGGAGTGCGAAATCCACTCGGCACAATACCAATGCGTTCCTTCAGGGCGACAGTCGTCATGCGAATATTGTTGCGGATGACCTCGGCGATTGGCTGCCCGGCAATGAGCCACGGTGCGCGGCGAAATCGATACTGCAATTCATCGCTTGTTTGGGCCAGCAGATAAACATGATCGTAGGTGTGGTTGCCGATCGGGTGCCCCTCGCTGGCGATTTCCTTAAGCCAATCGACATTCTCTTGTTCCAACACTTGGCCCACGACGAACGTGTGGATCACCCCACCACGTGCCTTCACCCTTCGACACGCTTGAACGGCATACTCCTTGGCCGCCTGGTTCAAATTCCCTTTCTCGTAGTCCCAATGCGTATCTTCCCAATTCGGAAAGTTGCGTGCCATTTCCAAATCGAGTGTGATCGCGATCTGGGCCTTTGGAGATTTCGCCACCGCCGCCGGGGTTCCGATGGAACGATTGGCAACTGCGTACATTGAAGCGCCGGCCGCCAGATTCATGAATGATCGTCGTGAGTATCTTTCCATTGCTCGCAAATTCCTTGGAGCTAGTGCGTGAATCTATCAACGTCACTATGATGCACTGGGAGCACCGTTTCTTCAACTATGGGTTCGCGAAACTACCGGCATGTCTGCAACCAAGGGAATTGTGTTCGGCTATGGTGCGCGCCATTCATCCTAGGTACGCCTAATGCTTTCAATCGTTGACGCCCATGTGACGTTTCAGATGCAGCCGCTCGTTCGGCCGCTGCATTTGAGTTCGGGAACTATCCGGGACGTAACTCAGGCGTCGGCGGCGATGACCGTCGAGGTCGAAGGACGCCGTGCCATCGGTCGAGGAACCGTCTATCTGAGTCATCTTTGGGCATGGCCGGATGCGTCGCTAACGCACGACGAGCGAGACAAAACCTTGCGCGGCTTGTGCGAGCGACTGGCCAATGAGTTGCCGACTCATTTTCGCGACGTTGCATTGCATCCAATCGAAGTGGGGCTGCAGTTGCACGAGATTGCTCGCAACATGGCCGTATTTCCGCACAGTGCACCGATACTGGCTCATGCGATGTGTGCCAGTCCGTTCGATGCGGCCCTTCACGATGCCGTGGGCCGCGCGCTGAATCGATCCGCTTTCGATCTCTATGAAGGCAACGTAGCGGTTCCAACCGCCGACAAATACTTTCGCGATGGCGGCGCATGCCGTGCGATCCGTGCGATGCTTCAGCCGCCACGTCACACACTTCCTGCCTGGTACATCGTCAGCGACACCGATCAACTTCATCGCGAACTGGCGAACGCAATCCGTCAGCGCGGCTACCTTTGCTTTAAGCTTAAATTGACGGGCCGAGATGATCAGGCCGACGTGTCGCGAACGGTCGACGCCTATCGAGCCGTTTTGGCGGCAGGAGTTGATAAACCGCGGATTACCGTTGACTCCAACGAGGGTAATCCGACCGCCGAAAGCGTGTTGGAATACCTCCAGCGATTGCAGGCCACAGATACTGGAGCTTTCCAATCGCTTCAATATCTGGAGCAACCGACAAGCCGCGACATTCACAAACATCCGCACGATTGGCGAGCCGTTTCCCGATTGAAGCCTGTGTTGCTTGACGAGGGACTGACAAACCTCAATTCGCTTACCGAGGCAGAACAACAAGGTTACAACGGCATCGCGCTGAAGACGTGCAAGGGCCACAGCATGCTGCTCGTGTGCGCCGCCTGGACACATCAGCACCAAATGTGCCTATCATTGCAGGACTTAACGAACCCAGGCATCGCGCTCATCCACGCCGCCTTGGTCGGCAGTCACCTGCCGACGATCAATGGTGCCGAGTTGAACTCGCCGCAGTTCACACCTGCGGCAAATTCTGAGTTCTTACCCCGCCTGGCCGAACTGTTCGAACCTCGCGACGGCCTTCATCGCTTGCCCGCGGCAATGCCCGTGGGCCTCGGCTCTCATCTTTAGGTATTGTCGGAAAACGCGGATTTGGGATCAGCCCAACCGCGCTAGCGGCCGGTTTGGTGCCCACAACCGTGGGCTAGCGCCCAGCGACTATTTGTTTTCCGACAAACCCTGGTTGTCCGAGAGTTTCGCCAACTATTTCGGCGCGAGTCATTCGTCCGATTGTTGGAACGATCGGCCCGTAGCCAGGCCGGCGACGAACACGACGAGAGCAACCGCGCCGAGGAAGAACAACGTGTCGCCCGGCACGCGCATCCAACGTAGGTTCTGCATCATCGGCGTCTGCATGAAGTCACTGCTACGGGCGTACCAATAACCATGCTCGACCGAGGCCCACGTTTGCATGAGACCCACGGGAAGCAAACTCAACACGCACATGGCCATCAGGCCGCCATTGAGTGCCCAGAACGAAAACCGCAGCAAGCCATCTTTCCATGGCACGCCAGGGATCAACACCCGCAGGCATGTGAGCATGAGCCCAATGCCGAGCATGCCATAGACACCGAACAGTGCCGAGTGACCGTGCAGCGGCGTCGTGTTCAAACCTTGCATGTAGTAGAGCGCGATCGGCGGGTTGATTGTGAAACCAAACAGGCCCGCACCGACCATGTTCCAAAATGCCACGGCGACGAAGAAATAGATCGGCCACTTGTAGCGTTGAACCCAAATCGAAGCGCGCGAACGACGTAAATCGTCCATTGCGTCAAATCCCACGAGCGCCAGGGGAACAACTTCCAAGGCGCTGAACACCGATCCCCACGCCAAGGCCACGGTGGGTGTGCCCGAGAAGTACAGGTGATGGCACGTACCAATGATCCCGCCCGAAAGGAAGATGGTGGCCGAAAGCAGCGCGGCCGCGGCGGCCATTTTGGGACGAATCAAATTAAGTCGCATGAACACAAACGCAATTACCGTGGTGGCAAATACCTCGAAAAAGCCTTCCACCCACAAATGCACCACCCACCAGCGCCAGTATTCGACGATGGAAAGATGGGTGTGACGTCCCCAAGTTAAGCCGGCACCATAAAACAAGGCGATTGCGGCAGTGGCTACGGTCAGTAGCAGCACGAGTTGCTTTTGCTCGCCCGCCTTGCGTAGTGCTGGCCAGAGTGCCCGAATCATCAGCACCAGCCACAATAACAGTCCCGCCATGAGGGCAATTTGCCAAACGCGGCCGAGGTCAACGTATTCGTAACCCTGGTGACCAAAATAGAAAGCAACGAGATCGGAGGACATTTTGTTGTTGATGCTCAGCCACTCACCCGTCAGTGAACCTGCGACGACCACCAACAATGCACCAAACAAGATATTGACGCCCAACCGTTGGCCTTTCGGTTCCTGTTCACTTACCAACGGGCCAATAAATAGCCCCGCCGCTAACCAGGCCGTGGCAATCCAGAACAATCCCATTTGCACATGCCAGGTGCGCGCGACGGAATAAGGCAGCCACTTCGCTAATGGAATACCATAAAAGCTATTGCCCTCGACTCCGTAGTGGGCAACGACGACGCCCAACAACATTTGCACGAGAATCAGCGCTGCCACGACCCAGAAGTACTTGATCGTCGCCTTCTGCGAGGGCGTCGCCGCCCAACGCTGCAGCGGATCAGTAGATGGCGGCTCACTCGGCCCTTCCTCATGGCGAGCCGACGCGTGCCACCAGGCCATCGCGGCGATTCCCGCGAGCAGCATGATGATGCTCACGCCCGTCCAAACGACGGTATCACCGGTGGCTCGATTCCCAACCAGCGGTTCAAACGGCCAATTGTTCGTATAGCTCATGTCCTGGCCGGGCCGATCCGTTACCGCCGACCAAGCCGTCCAGAAGAAGAAGGCCGAAAGATTGCGGAGCCGCGTCTCATCGGTCAGAGCACCCGCCGGTATCGCGTACGGGACGCTGCCCTGGGAAAAAACCTCGGTGTAATGCCGCACGTTTTCTTGAAACGCCTCGGCCCGCAGCGGCGAAATCTTGATTGTGCCCGACGCGGCATCGTACGTGTTGGCCCGCAACTGTTCGCTCAGGCGTCCCGTGAGTTGTGCTTTGCGCTCCGGATCGAGGTGATCAAAGTCCGTCTTAAACTCATCACGAGCCCAGCGGTTGAGAATAAACATCGCCTCGCGGTGGAGCCAATCGGCCGTCCAATCGGGTGCGACGTAGCTGCCGTGGCCCCAAACCGAGCCGAGTTCCATGCCGCCGAGCGTTTGCCATACGTTTTGCCCCGCGGCGACCTGGTCGTTGTTGATGACTGTCGTTCCGTCGGTCGTGACGACCTTATCAGGAATCGGCGGCATTTCCTGGTAAATTCGGGTACCGACCCAACTCAGCACCGTGAAAGACACGATCATCACCAAGGCAAATGCAAGCCATAACCGTTTCATAGAACTCCTCATATCGATACATCAGAACGGGCTTCCCGTAAGTCCGCACTCTAGCGGGCTTGATATCTATACGTCAAGGTGTAGAATTAGCAAAAAAGACCGATTTTCGACGACCACACGGGCGGGTGAAACACGCGCCGCGCGTAAATTCACTCTCCCCGCGATTATTACCGACCGCGCTTGCCGTGAACTTCGCGTCTCGGAAAAGGAGGATGCAGCCATGACGACGCCCTACTTGTTGCTTCCGAATCTTGCCGTGGAAGTCGAGCCACCCTCCGACGGTACATTGAGCCGTACGATTTATCAAGACGAGCGGCTAAAAGTCGTACTGTTCGGCTTTGCGCAAGGTCAGGAGCTTTCCGAACATACGGCCTCGACTCCTGCCATTATGCATTTTCTCCAAGGCGAAGCGCGCGTGACGTTGGGAACCGATGAGCACGACATACGCTCCGGCGCCTGGATCCACATGGCAGCCCAGCTCCCCCACAGCATTCGCACGAAAACCCCCGTGGTCATGCTCTTATTACTGTTGAAACAACCGGTCACTTGAATTCGGTCGAAGCGCCACTACAAGACACGTAGGAACGCATTGAGCGCCGCCTTTTCTTCTGTAGTAAGCTGCAAGTTCAACACGATGTTGAAGAACTCGGTGGTATCTTCCAGTGTCAGACATCGCCCGTCATGCAGGTAAGGCGGACTTTCCTTAATACCGCGCAGCGTGAACGTCTTGATCGGCCCATCACCTGGTTCGTTGAGAAATTCCTCCAAGTGCAAATCGTGCATCTTGTCGTCGAGGTAGAACGGCGCCGGATGGCACGTTGCGCATTGTGCTTTGCCGTTGAATAGGTGCTCGCCGGCAAGTTCTTGCTCCGTTGCTTTGGACCGATCCAATCTCCCCAAGCGATTCAGCTTCGGCGCCGGCGGAAAATCTAGCATGTTTTGCGCTTGAGCCATGTGAGGAACGATGCTCCGCGGCAACTCTTGAAAGCCCTTCTTCATGGCCCGGATCGGGTCGCCGTTGAAATAAGCGGTCCGCTGCTCAAATTCCGTGAAGTCTTCCACCGACCGCAGGCTCCGCTTCGAACCGTGAATCTGCTGATTGAACAAGCCACGCAGACTGACGGTGTCGAGCCGGAAGCGCCGGTCCTGCGGCCGAATATCGGGACTCAAATGAAATTGTCCCGTCGTATGGCCATTCACATGGCAATCGAAACAGGCGACGCCCTGCTGAGGATGTGCCGACTTGCGGTCGTCGGTGAGATTAAATTCCTCCTGCGGCAGGGGCGTCAGCAACATCCGTAGCCCTTCTAACTGCACCGGTGTCATGATCTCCTTAAACAATTGTCGAAAGTTCGCCAGCGATACCACCTGCCCGCGAGAAACGTCTCCCAACTCGGGCCGTTGCTGGAGAAATATCGCTGGAGGAAATTCGGGCAGAAAGGCCTCCGGAATATCGAAGTCGACATCGAACCGCTCGAGCCGCGGAAACATGTCGACTTGCATTTTCGGAAAAACCTGTCCGCCGTTAGCCTGAAGGGGATGAGGAAGTGATGGATACGGAAAGAGGTTCCGCCCCTTGATTTCCTTAGGCGACATTTTCGCCAGACCTTCCCAGGTGACTCCCGACGGCAGCCGCGCCGTCGGACCGACGGCAATTGGTTTTCCCCGCGACATCTTCGCCCGAGGATCGAATCGTGGCTCCAAATTGTATCGCGATTCGAGCAATTTGCGCTGGGCGGCCATGACTTGCGGTTTGGCAGCCGCTTCTTTCTTCATCACTTCATCAAACGTTGTGAATGGTTTGTCCGCGTTCAGCGGGTCTCGCGCGAAATCGAAGCCGGTAATACGCCCACTCTTAGCTTGGCTTTGCAGAACACTACTAAGCGGTGCCGGCTTCGTGCTATCGAACATCGGCGACCGGTCATGTTCGGTGATCTGCTGTTCCGGTCGTTCCAGGCGAACCTCGCGAACGGCAACGGCTTCCGCCGCTGGGTCGGTCGCCTGGTTATTTGAAGAAGATTGGGCAGTGACTGCGCCCAGCGACGGTGATTGACCTGGACGCAAGGTGAGATCGGGCGCAGCAATCGGCTTATCTTGGTCACTTTGCGGTGCCGATTGGGCAATAGACCACGCCGACTCATAGAACATTAGCCAAAACGCAGCAACGATCATTGTGACTCGTAATTGACGTACCATGCATCGCCTCTCAGTTCGGCAAGTTTTCGAATTACTTGTCCCATTAGCGAAGCGCGTGCCACGACAAACGCGGGCGGATTATGTGAAGAACTCGCGGCGATCAAAGAACGCCGAATGGTGCGAACAGCGGCGTCAAGTCGCTCCTAAATACGATCAGTTACAATCAACTTCTGCGTCGTAGAGGTGGAACTTCAGCCACCAGCTTGAAAGCCGAGTAGCCAACAAGCGTGACGCCGGGTCAGGCTAGAATACCCTTCACGACCGTCGTGGGCAGGACACCCGTGAGCCGCATATTCAGGCCCTGGAAGGGATACGTAAGCCGCTGATGATCGATGCCCAGCAAGTGCAGCATCGTGGCGTGCAGGTCGCGGATGTGCACAACGTCCTCCACCGCATGATAACCGAGCTCATCGGTGTTGCCGTACGAGATTCCCGGTCGGATGCCGCCGCCGGCGAGCCACATCGAAAAACCTTTAATATGGTGATCGCGACCTGGTGCCCCGCCCTTCAGTTGCACCATGGGCGTGCGTCCGAACTCCCCGCCCCAAATGACAAGCGTGTCCTCAAGCATGCCGCGCTGCTTCAAATCGGTGATCAAGGCGTAGGCCGCTCGATCGGTGCACTCGGCGCACTTCTTGATGTCGCGTTCCAAATTACCGTGATGATCCCAGCCGCGATGATAGAGATGAATGAAGCGTACGCCCCGCTCGGCCAACCGACGCGCCAGCAAGCAATTGGAAGCGAACGAGCCATCGCCCGGCTTGCCGCCGTAAAGTTCGAGGACATGCGACGGCTCATCGGACATGTCCATCAATTTAGGAACTGATGACTGCATTCGGTACGCCGTTTCATACGCGGTGATGCGCGTGCGAATCTCGGGGTCGTTCAGCAATGCGTTCCGATGCTGATCAAGTTGCTGGACCGCATCGATGTTTGCACGCTGCAAGACGTCCGGCACGCCGGCGGGGTTGCTCACATACGAAACCGGCTCGCCGTGCGAGCTGAATTCCACGCCCTGAAACTGGCTCGGCAGGAATCCCGAACTCCACTGGCGACTCGCGATCGGCTGATCGGGCACTCGCCCGCCAACGCTCGTCAGCACGACAAACCCCGGCAAGTCCTCGGTTTCCGCGCCTAAGCCGTAGGTGATCCAGGCTCCCATCGAAGGCCGGCCACTGATCGCCGTGCCGCAATTCATGAACGTGTGGGCCGGGTCATGATTGATCTGCTCGGTGACCATCGAGCGGACAATGCAAATGTCATCCGCCATCTTCTGATGCCATGGCAGTAGATCGCTGATCGATTGGCCGCTCTGTCCGCAGCGGCTGAACTTGAAAATCGGCGCGTACGCCCGCAGCTCTTGCCCCTGCAACTGCGCAATCGGCTGTCCCTTGGTAAACGACTCGGGCATCGGCTGACCGTGCAATTCAGCCAGCTTCACCTTGTTGTCAAACGTTTCCAGGTGCGAAGGTCCGCCCGCCATGCATAGGAAAATCACCCGCTTGGCCTTCACCGGCAAACTCGGAAGCCCTGGCAGCCCACGATACCCAGAAACCGGCACTTTGCCTGCGGCCGACAAATCGCGGCCGAGCATGGTCGAAAGTGCGGCAGCCCCCACGCTCACGCCAAGCTGCCACAGGAACGTTCGCCGTTTGATCGCTCCGGCGAGCAATTCAAAATCTCGTTGTTGCATCGCAGCTCTCCACCTGAGCAAATGCGCCAGCTTTGTATCTTCTTCGATTGCGTAATGGCAACGTCGCTGCAAACTATGTCATCAATTTCGCGTAATTGTCTCACTCATGTTGAGCACAGAGCGGGCGACCAGCGTCCAGGCAGCCAATTCAGTCTTATCCAGCCCGCTCGGCGATTTGGAAATACCAACGCTCAACAACTGATTCGCGGCATCTTGGTGGCCACTATAGAAGTCGAGACTCTTCACCAACAGTTCGTCCAAAATCTTCTGTTCCGCCTCATCGGCATCGCGCGAAACCGCCTGACGGAACGCAAAGTTCACGCGATCCTTGGTGGTCGGTCCGCCCTCTTGCAGAATTCGTGCCGCCAACGCGCGAGCCGCCTCAACGAATGATGGATCATTCAGCAGCACCAGCGCGGCCGGCGAAGTATTCGAACGCGGCCGCTGGGCCGTACACTCTTCCCGCGTTGGAGCATCGAATGCCTTCAACATTGGGTGCAAGAACTGCCGCTGCCAATGCACATACACGGCCCGCCGCCACTGGCCATCATCCGTATCCGCTACATATTCGCGCTCGGGAAAATTCAGATGGCGATAGTATCCGGCCGGCTGATACGGATGAACGCTCGGCCCGCCAATCGTCGGCACCAATAATCCGCTGATCGACAAGGCCGCGTCGCGCACTCCCTCGGCCGAAAACCGAAAACGTCCCTGCCGCGCCACCAGTTTGTTCAACGGGTCTTTTTGCCGCAGCTCGTCAGAACCGATGGATGACTGCCGGTAAGTGCGGCTCATCACGATGAGCTTCAGCATGTGCTTCGTGTCCCAACCGCTGTCAATGTACTCCTGGGCCAGATAATCGAGCAACTCGGCGTTGTCCGGCGCTTCGCCCTGTCCGCCAAAGTCATCGAGTTGGGCAGCGATTCCTCGACCGAATAGCAGATACCAATAGCGATTGGCCATGACGCGGGCCGTGAGCCCCCCGACGCCAGCCTTAGGATCAACTAGCCAGTTGGCCAAATCGAGCCGCGTGGCCCGCCGTCCGCCCGTGTCGAGCGCGCCCAAAAACGCCGGGATTGCCGGCGTCACAACTTCACCGCTATCGTCCATCCAATTGCCACGGGGCAAGACGCGCATCACACGCGGCTCAATCGCCACCGTGATCATCGTCCGCCGTGCGTGCTTATGGATGTCATCGATCTTGGCATCGCAAGCTGTAAGCTCATCGTGCAACACCTTCTGAGACGATGCGTGCGAATCTTTCGCGTGTTGCGCGCGTTTCTTCAATAATGCCGCACGCTCAGCGAGCGACTGAAGCGTGGCCTGTTCCGCTGGCGTAAGAAGTTCCAGCTCAGGCGCGCGATTGGTCGGCGAGTTATTGTCGCCGTTCTTGAAATGCTGCGCCTCGTCGACATCGGCAAAAAACGCCGCCATCGAGTAAAAATCCCGCATCGTGTATGGGTCATATTTGTGGTCGTGGCATTGAGCGCATCCCATCGTCGCCCCCATCCACACGGCCGATACGTTGCGAACGTGGTCGGCGGCGTAGATGGCCAGATACTCCTTCGGCTGCACACCCCCTTCGTGCGACGTTTGCAGCACGCGGTTGTAGCCTGTCGCCACTTTCTGCGCGACCGTCGGATTCGGCAGCAGATCACCCGCCAATTGCTCGCGCGTAAATTGGTCGAACGGCATGTCGGCGTTGAGCGCGTTGATCACGTAATCGCGGTAGGGCGATATACGATGTTCCTGGTCGCCGTGGTAACCGACCGTGTCGGCATACCGCACGAGATCGAGCCAATAAGATGCCATCCGCTCGCCATAATGCGGCGACGCCAACAGCCGATCCACTAATTCCTCATACGCTTCGGGACGCTGATCGGCCAAGAATTCGTCGACTTCTTCCGGCGCTGGCGGCAAACCGGTCAGATCAACATAGAGCCGACGAATGAGAGTTCTCTTATCGGCCTCCGGCGATGGTTTCACGCCTGCCGCTTCTAGGCGTGCCAGAATAAAATGGTCAATCGCATTCAGCGACCAAGTTGAGTCCTTAACCATCGGCGGCTCGTGTTTGACCGGTGGCACATACGTCCACGGGAGCGACCACTTCGCCCCGTCGGCAATCCATCGCGTGAGCAGCTCGATCTCCTCCGGCTTGAGCTTCTTGCCACTATCGGCCGGCGGCATTCGTTCATCGTCGTCCTTCGACGTAACGCGCTGCACCAATTCGCTATGATCCAAATCGCCGCCGATGATGGCCGTTTTTCCATCGTGGTCAGCCTTGGCACTCGCCTCGACATCCAGCCGCAGATTCGCTTCCCGCTTGGCGGAATCCGGCCCGTGACACGCCAGGCACTTGCTCGACAGGATCGGACGAATATCGCGGTTGAATTCGATGTCGCCAGCCAGAAGACGAGTGCCCCAAGTCAGCGGCAATATGCAGAACGTCATGCGACGGATCACGGATGCCCCTCGATTGTGACCCGGCAAGCTCATCGTTGAATTCCAATAAGCATTAGGAATAGTGATTGCCGAACGCTGCAAGCCTCCATTCTAACAAGGGCCGACACGCAGGGGGAACTGGCGCACCGCAGTTAATGGGATGCTACGACGTTGGCTGCCACGTCCCGACGAAACATCGCGATGGATACCTCCACGTCCAGACTATACGGGGGTAAGCTCGTACCATCGAAGTGCAACGGGATCTGATCCCCCAATCATCCCACGCCGCAGAAATTCACCTTGATACCCAATTCCCGAGCCATCGCGGCTTTGGCATGCAGCGTGAAATCGGCGGCTTTGGCATCGTTGCTATACACCACTTGAATGTGGTTGCTCTTATGTTTGGCCATCAAAGCATCGCGAGAAACGCCGTGCAGCACGCCATGCATGATCGGCCACTGCGGCGTCGTCGCTCGCCAGCGGCGTTCGGTTTCTTCGCTCGGCAGCTCAACGACGTGCCCGCGGCCGCAATCCATGCAAATCGCATCGCGCTCGATGAAAATTCGCGACCACACGATCTCGCCCGGCTTCGAAACGCCGCGCAGCGTGCTGCCGCCGCTCGGGAAGTACATTGCGGGCTGCCGCCAACCATCGGCACCCGCCCAGCCGCCCGTAAAATGCGCCGGCGGGGCGGCACCGCTAATGAGAAACACCCAGACATAGTCCTTTACCGTGCCCGATTGGTCGCGGTCGCCCCAGCGAATGTCGTGGAGCGTCGTTTCCACAGGCTGTTGCCGTGCTTTTTGCACGCGATTCGTGAGCAACGCATCGAGTCCGGCGCATTCGTCCACCTCGTTGAAATGCACGACCGGCTGACCTTCGAACAGCACGCGCTTGCCATCGCGACTCCGCACCGGCGGCCGATCGCTATTGTTGAGTGTGCCTTCCACCAAATCGCTGGCCGGCAACAAATCCTTGAGCCCTTGCTGATATTGGATGCCGATGAGATCGCAACCGAAATCATCGGCAATTCTTACCGCCGCGATGTACATTTTGCACTGTAGCAAGATTTGCTTGTCGGTGAGATCAGTTTCGTGCTTCGGGCCCGTATGGAACTTCATGCCGCGGTCTTCCATCCACTTTCTCACGGCATCCGCTTCCCCATCGGAAGTCTGCAGCGTTTCGTAATAGAGCGCCGACTGGCTCAACCGTTCCTTGAAAACGCCGGTGCGATGCAGCAAATGGTCGGGCACGATGGCGTTGAACATCCCCATGCAGCCTTCGTCGAAGACGCCCATGATGGCCTTCTCGCGTACCAACTGCGCCGCAAGTTCCTTCCCCAATTCGGCCGCTGCCGGGTCGAGCTTCACCTGATCGATTGGTTTTGCGTGCTTCAAATCGTGCGTGCACTTGCCGGTTGTCAGCCAGTCGCGGAGCTTCCCCTTGAAGTAGTCGTCCGTGAAATCCTCACTCCACAACGTCGAGTGCTCGACCTCTGCTTTTGTCAGCGAGCCATTGAGATTCAGCATGCCGACCAAACCCGGCCATTGCCCCGACCAATTCGCGACCGTGAGGATCGGCCCACGATGTGTCGTCAGTCCTGCCAGCACATGATGCGAGTACTGCCACACCGCTTCCGCCACGATGAGCGGCGCGGTGGGGTCGATCTTCTTGAAGACCTCGATCCCTTCACGCTGGGAAGCGATGAAACCGTGCTTTTCATCGGCCTTATATGAATGGGCTCGTTCAACTTCATAGCCTGCCGCAGCCACGGCTGCCGTCAATCGCTTTTCCATGTCCTGCTGGGCGGCCCAGCAGTTTTGATTCGCCGATAATCGCAAATCACCACTGGCAACGAGCTGAACTTTCTTGTTTTGAGCCATGGATATACTCCTGCCTGCAAATGCGCGTTGAGCCGCTCGCTCTTTCGCAATGCGGAACTCAAACATCAATTCGGCCACTGCCGATCGCCGTGACCAACCAAAAAGCGGTCCGCCAAACAGCGGCAGATTCCGTCTCGCTTCAATTCGATGTAGATTACACGTTGTGGCTGGTAAGTGTCCACCGTACGGCAGGAAAACCAATCGAGCAAACCATGACGAATGCTGCATTTCGCCGCCGAGTGGCTCACAGACTCCCTCTGCCAGTGGGGTTTGAAAAAGCGCCGACGATTCGGCCGAAGCCAAAACTCTACGCCGCCGGTTGGTGTCGATTATTGGTGACAGTGATAGCCAGCAGCGTTAGCTTTGGCCCCTTAACATCGAGCCTTGCAAAAAGCCCTATGCCAAATTCGGAACAACACATCGAGACGCAAATTACCGACGCGCCGAAGAATCACATCTTGACCAATATCAATGCATGGTCGTCCGATAGTCGTTGGCTCGTTTACGACACACGCTCCGACCCAGCCGGCGAGAAGTTCGATGGCAGCACCATTGAAATCGTCAATGTCGACACGCGCGAAGTGCGTGAAGTGTATCGTTCCCACAACGGCGCTCATTGCGGCGTGGCGACCTTCAACCCTGTTGAAAAGCGCGTCGCGTTCATTCACGGCCCCGAGAACCCCACAATCGATTGGCAGTACGGACCGTATCACCGCCAAGGCGTGATGGTTGACATCGACAAACCCAATGTAGCCATTCCCCTCGACGCCCGCGATCTGACGCCTCCCTTCACCCCCGGTGCATTGCGCGGCGGATCGCACGTCCATGTGTTCGATGGTGCCGGCAAGTGGGTGAGTTACACCTACGAGGATCACACGCTGGCCGCGCTGGATGCGGCCGCAACGAGTGAACCCCATGAAAAGAACCAGCGTAATGTCGGCGTTAGCGTTCCGGGGCACGCGGTGCAGGTGCGCCACGATCATCCGCGAAATCACGATGGCACCGCCTTTTCGGTGCTCGTGACGCGCACCGTCGATAAGCCTCGCCCCGGTTCCGACGATATTTCCAAGGCGTTTGAAGACGCGTGGATCGGCGTCAATGGCTACCTCCGCCCCGACGGCACGCGACAGCGGCGCGCGCTCGCGTTCCAAGGAAACGTGCTAACCGCGAAGGGCGAAAATATTTCTGAAGTGTTCGTCGTCGATCTTCCTGACGATCTCACGCAACCTGGTGAAAACGGCCCGCTTGCGGGATCTTCGACAACCCGCCCTGCCCCGCCGCGTGGCGTTGTTCAGCGTCGGCTCACGTTTACCGCCAGTCGCAAATACCCCGGATTGCAAGGCACACGGCACTGGCTGCGCAGCTCACCGGATGGCTCGCGCATCGCATTTCTCATGCGCGATGATAGTGGCGTCTCGCAGATCTGGATGATCTCACCAAATGGCGGCGAACCGCGACAGCTCACGCACAACGCGTTCGACGTGGGCTCAACCTTCAGTTGGAGCCCGGATGGAAAACGAATCGCTTATGCCGCTGATAACAGCGTGTTCGTCACCGACACGGAAACTGGAAACACAACGCGATTAACACCACGCACCGAGGACGCGCGTGCCCCCCGGCCTGAAGCCTGTGTTTTCTCACCCGATGGCCGCCAGATTGCCTATGTAAGGCACGTTCCCAACAAGCAAGGTGAATTCAACCAAGTGTTCGTCGTCACGGTGAGGTGAAGCTGTTACGATAATGGAAATGAGAAATGACAACTTTCTACCCGAAAGCAAGCCCTGCTTGGCTTGAGTTTATGGAGTAACCGCGTGTCCACGACCTCATCAACCATTTCTCGTACCGCCTGGCTCGTTGTCGTGCTGCTCATGCCGGTCGCGCTCTTGAATTACCTCGACCGGCAAATGCTCGCTTCGATGAAGTACTCGGTGATGGCCGATATCCCGAGCATCGAATCGGACGAACATTGGGGGCTCATGCTGGGGCAGTTCAAATGGGTGTATGCCGCGTGCAGCCTGATCGGCGGCTACGTGGCCGATCGCTTTAGCCGGCGTTATGTAATCTGCACGAGCTTGCTGATCTGGTCAGCGATTACCTGGGCGACGGGCCATGCGACCACGTTCGACCAACTTCTTTGGACGCGTTCGCTCATGGGCATCAGCGAAGCATTCTATATGCCGGCGGCTTTAGCTTTGATCACCGATTACCATATTGGCCACACGCGTTCGCGAGCCGTGGGCTTGCACCAAACAGCACAGTATTTCGGCGTTATTCTGGGCGGTTTTGGCGGCTTCGTTGCCGATTCGCCCCAGCTCGGTTGGCGTTTCGCATTCACGGTCTGCGGCGTGTTCGGAATTCTGTATTCCTTGCCGCTAACCCTTTTCTTGCGCAGCGCACCTCAGCCAGAAGCAGCCAATTTGCGGCGGGACGATCAGGAGCAAACTTCCGCATTTCAATCGTTGCTGGAACTTGTATCGAATCCGTCGTTCCTTCTACTCATAACGTACTTCACGTTGCCCGGGCTTGCCGGTTGGGTAGTGCGCGACTGGATGCCCGCTATTCTGAAAGAGGAATTTAAGATCAGCCAAGGTTCCGCCGGTGTCGCCGCCACATTCTTTTGGCAAATAGCAGCCGTCTTCGGCGCTGTTCTTGGCGGCTGGCTCGCCGATCGTTGGATGCACAACAGCATGAAGGGACGGATCTACGCTAGCGCGGTGGGCATGAGCTTAATGGTCCCCGCGATGTTCGGCATGGGATTCTCGCCGAGTTTGTTGCTGGCGGTCGCGTCGCTCTCACTCTTCGGTTTGGGCTGGGGATTCTTCGATTGCAATAACATGCCGATTCTCTCGCAAATTGTGCGGCCCCATTTGCGAGCCACCGGCTATGGAATCATGAACTTCGTCAGCATCGGCTGCGGCGGCCTCGCCGACTGGGGTTTCGGTATTTTGCGCGATAACAAAGTCCCGCTCAGCCAGATATTTGGCGCGTTCGCGAGCGTGGCAATCGTTTCCATCTTCGTCGTGCTACTGATTCGCCCCAGGCGAGAACTCACGGATCTCGACCAGCCGCATGCGTGACAACACGGATTTGTAGTGACTCAGGTTGATAAGTTGTGCCACTGCTGGCTCGTCCAGCAGTGGGACCCGGGTACCAGCGCCGCACCGCTGGGCAAGCCAGCAGTGGCACCCGCGCATTTAGCAGTCTGATACGCCATAAATGGTGGTGGCGTAGTCATTCGCACTTGACCACCGGTGCCGGCAATAGGCGCTCAATTTCGTTCACGCGGTAGCCAAACCCTGGCCCTTGGATCGTCGTCAAATCCAACTCACCGCCACGCCGAGAGTACAAACCAGGGTGCACGCGCGCCTCGGCGACCGACGCTTCCGGATAGAACTGCATCGCGTTCGATTCCACGCCCATGATCGTAGCGGCGTGTGCGGCGAGCAGAACATGTGGAATCTGGGCCAGCATCGGGTTGGTCAGGTCTTGCACCATCAGTTGCATTCCATGCGCCCGTGCCCAGCATAGCGACAGGTTCGCGCCAGTTTGCGTCTTGCACGTTTTCAATGCCACGCCATTCCAACCGAGCGATTGCCCTAACCGTACGAATTGCCAGTTGTGCGCACTTTCATCCATGAAAAGTGGTTTGCGCGCGGCAACGCTACGAACATCCATCTGGTTTGCTTCCAGGTCGTAAGCGAACGGCTGTTCCACATACAGTATTGCCGCGAAGATCGCAGGCTCTTCCCGCGCGAGACGATCCAAGATTTCATTCACATAGTCAGGCTCTCGGACAGTGCAATTGAAATCGGCCGACAGAAACCGCACGCCCTGCGACAATCCTATTTGGCCCACTCGCACCAAACGATCGTAATCCCAATCCGCATCGTTGCCGCGCAATTTCACTTTGAGGCAATACAAACCATCGCGCTCAATCCAATCGCTCAATAACACAGGATAACCATCATCGGGCTCATTGCCGGTCAACTCACTCGGATCCAGCGGATCAAGCCCACCCACCAAATGCCATACCGGCAATCGCTGGGGCGGGGCGACGTTGAGGAAATCGGCCGGGTAACGTCCCCGAAAACCGAATTCCTTCTCGTCGGCAGAAACTAAGAATTCCGCCAGATCATGGTTCATCCAATCCGCGCTGTAAGTTCGATATGCGGGCACTCCATGCACATTGCCGTAGGCATCGTGTAGCGCGATATCACACGCCGAACAGCAAACCAGGGCTGCTAACAGCGGCAAGTGCCGCTCCGCTGGCTGAAGGCGATTCACTTCATCCACCAATTTCGGAAGCGCGTCGCGCTGAAACGCTTCACCAATTTCCAGCGGATGACCCCAAAATTTGAATTCATACCAAGCCTTCGCCAACCTTTGGCAAAACTCGACCATCGCCGCATATCGATCCGCGTAGGACAACGCACCGGGCCACGACCATTGCACGCTCAGCGGCGTTTCGCCCCAACCAACCGCGGTGCGGCCGTGGCCATCTTCAACAAGCACCCTTACGCGGGCGCACGTAACACTAGTGAGCGTCTCATGGCCAAATTTGAGCGGCACTCGCGTCGTCACGGGCAACAGGTACAGTTCGACTTGCCTCACCCGCACATCAATCAACTGGCGAGGCGCGATCGTGGGCAGTTCAACGGTGAAAACTGAGCGAGCTGTCATGAAGCATAATATATCGCCGACGGCCAGAGCCCACATTAGTTATCAGCACAAAGACAAAGTGCTGTAGACGACCTCAGCCGACTCACCTTCGGAATTTTTCGAAGCTGACAAGACAGAATACTCTGTGGTGCTGCTGTCAGGGTTTGGCAAATTTCGCAAACTCGGCCTTCAGCCGGGCGGCATCCCAGCGATTCGGATGCACGATGACACGGTAGCGCAATGCCAATTGTTCGCCCGCCTTCAGGGGCAACGGCTTTTTCGACAGGAGCGCTGCGTTGATATAGCTCATCTCCGAGCGGATGAGGTACCAATCGGCCGGATGGCGTGGATTCGTCGGATGATCGAGGATGGCAATCCCGGCGACCTTACCATCACGGCTCCCTGAGTAATCCATGGCATTGCTTTGCCCGCGGTAGATGCCCTCGTCGAACGTCACTGGGCCTTCGGCCGAACAGGCTTCGCGGTCGGCCAGTTCCTTGGCAAAGCGCACCGACAGACCCGCGTACCCGCCCCAGCGCACGCCGTCTTTCGCGGGTGGGATCGGCACGCATGCCAATTCGACGTCCCCCTTGCCGGCCCGAAACGTCGACTTCCAATCCAGTACATATTGGCCCGACTTGTCGGGAGCCGTGACTTCAATCGTTCGATCTTCAGTTAGTATAGGTTCCTTCCCATCAACCGAATAATCGAGTTTCATTGAAATGAGCGCTGAAAGATCTTGCCGCGGAGCAACGCTGACCTCCGACCAACTCGTGCGACCCGCCGGCCGCTTGGTCTTGGGATCTGGCTCCCAAAAGTTCACGCCGTTGATGAACTTCCACGAAAACCAAAAACCATGATGCCAAGGATGATCGGCCGGGCGATCGACCACCAACGACTGCCCCCCCGGCAAGCCCAGCGGAAAGAAATTCGGCTTCGTCTGATCCTCGCCGTAATTGAAACGCCAAATGACGGCATCGTTCTCGGCAAGGGCCAACGAATGATCTTGCTGGATCCAATGCCGCGTGGCCGATTTCGTTTCGTCCGCCGCACCAGCGACCGGAAAAAATGCCACCACTGCGGCCAACGAACCGACGAATATTACAGCCTTGAGCCAATTGATTGTCATGGTTACGCCATTTGGAAACCATTCGTTTTGCGATCGAACTTCACGACGCGGTTTTCACGATGCGAAATGATTCCCATCGAAAGCGGGGCCTGCACGCGCACCGCCATCTCGATGTTGCACTTGGGCTGCTTCCGCGTTTTCATGCAGTCGAGCAAGTCGAGCCACAGCTTGCTCGTATCGCCCTGCCCCTTCCAGGCAATGTGAATCTCTTCCTTGCCTTTGGCGAACGGCACGATACGAACGCCGTAATCTTGCTTCGGATCGCCCTGCAGCATCGACCATTTGATGATGCCGTCCGTGCCGCGAATCATCGTTTCGGCCGTCACATGGTTCGATAGCGAGTTCATCATGACGACGCTCGGCCCGCCTTTGTAATCGGCCAGGATGTTGCACTGATCGGGCACTTCGCGATCGTACTGGAAATTCCCCCCGCCGCCGAGCACGCGTTCCGGATAATCCAATTCCAGGATGCAGAAGATCGGCGTGAACGTATGGACCAACAGATCGGTCGCCGGGCCACCGGCGTAATCCCAATACATCCGCCACTGGAAGAACCGAGAAACCGAATAATCCACCTTGGGTGCATCGCCCAAAAAACGCTCCCAATTCAAATCGGGGCCGGGCTTGGCGGCCGGATCGGGAATCGGCATCCGCTCGCCCCAATCTCCCCGGCGAAAATATCCGCACGTCACATGAACGGGCTTACCGATCACGCCATCGTGAATCAGACGGATGATCTCCGGATAGTTGTCATCCGCCATGTGCTGCGTACCGACTTGCACGAGTTTGCTCGTCTCGGTCGCAGTCGCCGCCACCTTCTTCGCCAGCTCGAACTGCGACCAATGCGTGAGCGGCTTTTCGCAGTACACATCCTTGCCGGCCCGCAACGCATCAATCGTCAGCGGAGCGTGCAGGCGATCGGGCGTCGCCACGCACACCACGTCCACATTTGGATCCGCAAGCAGCTTCTCGTGCTCAGAATACTGCTTCACATCACCACAATGCTTCGCCGCTTCCTCCATGCGCGGACGGTACACGTCGCACACGGCAACGGGCTCGGCGATGCCCTGCTCCTTGAATTTCAGCACGATGTCTTGGTGGGCGCGACTGCGCCCACCGGTGCCGATGAAGCCCACCCCAATTCGCTCATTGGCACTGCGCGACGCCGCGGCCCGTGCCGAAGTGTGTGGCGTCAGCACCGCGGATGCCCCGGTTGCCGCCGCCAAACGAAGAAATGAACGCCGATTCGTTTCACCTGGTTCTGTCATCGCAACCACCTGTTCATTTGGGATTCACTGGGACAATTAGATGAAGCGTGAGTTAACTGCTTCGTTTCAACACCTCTCGCAAGTGAGCAATACTCCGTTCCGCTTGTGGAACCGTGCCGCACTCCACACTCAACACAATGTCTCGTGGGCACTGGCGGCAGATTTTCACCACGGCCGCCCAATCGACCACGCCTTCGCCGCACGCACAACCGACCGGCGTGCCCGTGACTTTGCCCCGTTCCGCATCGGCCTGCTCGCAGGAAATATCCTTGGCATGCAGATGAACCAGCCGATTGGCCACCGATGCCAGCCAGGCAATTGGATCCTCGCCCGCCAAAAAACTGTTGCCCGTATCGAAATTGACGCCGATCGCCGGCGAGTCCACCAAATCGCAAATCCGCCGCAACCCGGCCGGCGTCTTGCTGTACTGCTGATGCGGCTCCAGCCCAATGAGAATGCCACGCGGCTCGGCCACGGCCGCTGCCTCCTGCAGCACATAGCGCATCAGCGTGTGGTCTTCCTCGCACGTCGTCCACGCTGGCTTGGGGCCTTCGTCCGTATTGACGACCGGCGCTCCGGCCTCGTGAGCAAAGCGAATCGCCTGCTTCAAGTACTCGGTGCTGATCTCCGGTTTGCACAGGGGACAATGGCCCGAAAGGCCAGAGAGCCGCACACCAAACCGCTCACAAGCCCGTTTGATGCGGTACGGATCATCCAGCATCGAAACGCTGTGAAAATACCCTGCCTCGCTCAGCAGTTCACGTCCCCAATGCACCATGGGTTCGACGTAGTCGTAACCCAACCGAGCGGCTGTCTCGACGCCCCACTCGAACGGCTTATCCGTCGTCCGGACGAACTCCAGATTGATTCCCAGCGATACCTGCCCCATGGCAAAACCTCGCACCGGGTGGTCTTGGAATCGAAATTCTGCACGCCGACAGCGTGCGCGAGCATTCTAACCTGCATTCAGAATGATTGCGTATAGTCCTACGCGGGGGGAAGCGTCTAACTCTTTTACTGAGGCCTGCACAGCAAGAGGGCTGTGGGAGGCCTCTCCGAGGCCGATTACGCGCCGCAATAGACAGCGTCATCGGCGTCCGGAGACGCCTCCCACACGATCATTTACAGCGCAGCCTTCTATAGGTTTTCGCCTAATGACTCGCCGTCAGTGCACGAACGCGGCATGTTGCGGATCACCGATGGCCAGCACAAAAGCAAGCAGGTCGAGAACCTCCGACTCGTCGAGTGTGTTCAGCAACCCGGCCGGCATCGCCGACTGCATGGAAAACGACCGCTTCTCAATATCTTGCTTGAGAATCGTCACCGGCTCGGCCCAAGGATCGGCCGGTGACAACACCAGTTTTCGATCATCTTCCTGGGCGATGAATCCTTCCACCGTGTGGCCGTGAACCGTTTCGATCACGGTCGCCGCGAAATCAGGAGCGACTTTCTTCGACGGTTCGATAATCGATTCAATAACCTCGTGCGGTTTTCGCTCGGGGATAACTCGACTCAAGTCCGGCCCGATGCCGCCTCCGCTACCGGCCATGCGATGGCATTGAATACATCCTAACTCGTGAAACAGTTGCGAACCTTTCTTGTGCGATCGGCCGTGATCCACTTTGCCAAGAATCGCCACGACATCGTCGACCGTCCAGGCGCGAACGAACTTTCTCGTCGGTGGCAACTGGCTGATCCATTCGCCAAACATCTGCACGGCCGCTTGGTCGACAACGTACGTCCCGCGCGGTGGCATTTGGCCTGGCCCGCGATGAGAAACGCGATGGTACAAAACCGACCGCTTCGGCTCGCCCGGGGCAACTAATAACGCGGCGAGCACCCCAAACGACTGATGCTGGGGAAAGGCCCCGATGAGCTGCATTTGGTCTTTGGGCTGCTCGATGTTCAATATCATCCGCGAATTTCCGCCGCCCGCCGCCACATGGCACACGGAACAATTCGCGTGTAAGTAGCTTCGCACACGCTGCTCGAGCGGCTGCGCGGCATCATAAGGATTCACCAAGCGAGGTTGTTCAACCGGCGGCGACGCCGGCGCCGGCTTCGGTTCCAGCACACCTAGTTGCTCTAGCGCCACCAATTGATTCAGCCGGTGCGTGCCATAATTGTGCTCTCGATCCAACTGCATTTCTTTGAAACCCAGCACGAAACCGGCTGCCCGACTGTGGCACGACATGCAATCGGCCCGGCTCGGCACTTTCCACGTGGTCGGCGCGGGCTGTTTGTCATTCGCTGGTTGGTTTTCGCCACTTAGCTTTAGCTCCGTTCCCTCGGGCGCAACGAGCGATGCGTCATCTTGCACCTCGTTCCATAAATACGAATAGCCAGCCCAGACATCGACCTGTTTCGTGAGAATGCGCGTTTCAAGCCGCCGCGCCGGTTTACCATCCTTCGGCGGAAGCGACAGTGTTTGCACGAGCACCGCACCCTCGGAAAACTCCGTTTGGTCTGGCGAGGGCCGTTGCGCGCGTCCATCTTGTGGCAGCGCTACAAACCGCTCAACGACGGCTCCGTCCGCCCATCCTGGAACCGTCACCTCGTAGGGCACCACACCAGCGGCTGGACGATGCTCGGCCACGGAAGCAAATAGTCCCGTTTCGCTCAATTTGCGGGGAAATTCAAGATGCGAATTACTCGGTGGCGATTCGATAAGCCGGCTGATCCCGCCGGCGTAATCCGCAATGAATAGCTCATCTTGGTGACTCACTCCAAACGCGACGATGTCGAGCTTAGTCCTAGCCAATTCTTTGTTCTCAACAACCCGCTTGCCGTCGTGGCGGGCTGCCCAAATCACGCCCGTCGAGTAATCGCCGTAAATGTACATCCCATTCAAGCTGGGATAGCGTTTGCCGTAGTATACAACGCCGCCGGTGAGCGATCGGAAGACGCTGTGATCGTGTTCGATTGTGGGTGGGGCCAGTCGCCCCGGCCCGCGCTCGCGGTTCAGATAGAATGGGTGGCTGCCTTCGTACACGCTCCAGCCGCAGTTATCGCCCCGTTGGATCAGATGGGCAAACTCCCACAAGTCCTGGCCGTTGTTGCCAACCCACAGGCCGCCTGTCTTGGCGTCCACGGTCATTCGCCACGGATTGCGATGCCCAAGCGACCAAATCTCTCCACGAGCCCCTGGCGTGCGGATAAATGGATTGTCCGGCGGTATCGCGTATTTCTTACCGGGCGTTGGGCGATCGACGTCGATCCTGAGTATCTTCCCCAAGATACTGCTGGCATCTTGCGCCGATAACTTGTCGTCGGAATCCGCACTGCCGTCGCCGACGGAAACATAGAGCATACCATCGTGCCCAAAGACCACGGCCCCGCCATCGTGGCCATCGGAAGGCCACTCGACAATGCGCTCTTCACTGGCCGGGTCACACGGCGGCGTTTTGCTTTCTCGGGCAAAATCGTCGTGATTCACCTTGAATCGCGACAAGATATTGAGGCTCGTGCCGCCTTCCGGGTGCGTCTTACTACAGATAAATATTTGGCCATTCTGCTGGTAACGCGGATGAAACGCCAAACTGTAAATTGCCCGTTCCGGCAATTCCAAGAACGGCTCCGTGCGTTTTGCCCCAGGTTGATCCAGCACTCGGGTAATGCGTGCAGGTGCGAGCGCCGATCGCGGCTTTGCACCAGCGACCGATTTCTTGGCAGCGTCTTCTGCCGGGCGAGGCTGCGGCCATTCCACCACGAATAACCATTCGCTCCCCGGTTCGCGAATGATAAAAACCGGGTTCTTCCACGTAACCTGCGTGAGCGCTGGCTCAGTCGTATAGGGCGGCGGCGGCTCTGGCGAACCAATGATCCGCGAAGTCGACCACGGCGGCCGCGGCGACAAGGTCGATTGTGATTCGCCGTAAACTTCCGCAAGCGAAAGCGAACCACAACACAATACGGCGGTTATCGACGCCAATTGTTGAATTCGTCGCAGCAGCATGTTGCATCTTCGAGGTTCTATATTCAGAGCCTTCAGCGTAAATGAAAGTGTCGATCATTGCCACCACTCGATTGGCATAATAACTACCCGAAATTTGGATGGGGGGCGATACGGCGTATTCGGGAGTAGCTTTACGGTTCACTTCGCATGAGCCAAAATACCAGCGTCACTTCCCCTTGGACAGCAGTGAGCGATTCAGGCCCGGGGCAACATCGGCATTCACTCAAAATACGCACTAATAAATCACTCCTTGCACTGTTGGCGGCGGCAAAATTGCCGCCCGCGGGAGCTCACGGTTGAAACACGCACTAGCCACATCGTCTAACTACCCATGTGTCGAAAGATATCTATCTACGTCGCTTGTGCAATTATTTGTGTCCGCCAATTCGAGTACGTCCGCGGCCAAGACACTGTCCCCAGGCTCGTTCGCCCGCGACAATTCAATTCCGACGAATTCCGAAACCCCGAGCCAATTTTTTGGCCAGCGTACTTTTGGCTTTGGAACGGTCCGCTTAGCCCCGACGTCCTAAAGTCGCAATTGCAAGACATGGCACAGCACGATGCCAAAGGCGTTTGCGTGCTGCCCATGCCCAAGGAATTCCGTCCCGATTCGACCGCCAATCGCATGGATGTCGACTATTTATCGCCAGAATATTTCGAGCGCGTTAAGATCGCGGTCGGCGAAGCGGAACGACTGGGAATGAACTATTGGTTGTACGACGAGGGTGGTTGGCCATCGGGTCAGGCGGCCGGCCGGGTCGTTGCCGCTCGACCCGATCTGTGTGTCAAGGTCCTGCGGGTCGATGCTCAGAATCGCTGGAAGTTGCAGTCAATTTCTGGCCGACCGGACATGCTGAACCCCACTGCCACCGAAACCTTTATTACGCTGACTCATGCGCGCTATCGCGCCGCGGTTGGTAATCATTTTGGCAAGACGATCCAGCTGGTATTCACCGACGAACCATCATTCCCCGCCGTTCGCGACGGGCGGGAAATACCGTGGACCAATGACGGTGAAATGATATTTGCCAATCGCTACGGTTATTCCCTTGCCGAACGATTGCCAACGGCGTTCGCAGCAAAATCGCCGTCCGAACTTTCTAAAATCGATGCCCAAACCCGCATCGACGCCTTCGATTTCTTTTCGCAGCGCTTTCGGGAAGCGTATTTTGACCGCCTCCGTATCTGGTGTCGCAACAGCGGCGGCCTCGCCCAAGGCGGTCACCTCGGCGGTGAAGATGAAACTCTCGGTGCCGTGAAATATGGTTTCGGCCACGTGATGCGGCAACTGCGCGCCCTAGATGTTCCCGGCGTCGACGTTATCTGGCGGCAAGTTTTTCCCGGTCAACGAAATCACCACTTCCCCAAGTTTGCATCCTCCGCTGCCCATCAGAACGGCACGGCACTCGCGCTCACCGAATCATTCTGCGTGTATGGCAACGGCCTGACACCTGCCCAAATGAAATGGCTGGTCGATTATCAATACGTCCGCGGGCTGAATCTGTTCGTCGCCGGATGTTACCCATTAACCACGGAAGAACATCACATGCTGGGTGAGCGGCCGCATTTTGGCCCCGTCAATCCGCTCTGGAACTACTTGCCAAGGTTCCATCGTTACGTGGCGCGGCTCGGCTATCTTCTCGCTTGCGGTGAGCCCGCGATCGACACGGCACTTTACTATCCCGTGCGCGATTTGTGGGCCACTGGCGCTGATTCACCCGCGGCTGCCACGCACGACGCGCTCGCCCAACGACTCTTCGCGCGGCAATGCGATTTTGATGTCATCGATGATGACCTGCTGGCCGATCCCCATACAAAAGTAAGCGATGGCTTGTTACACGCGGGCGCAATGAAGTACCGCGCGGTCGTCGTCGGTGCCACCGAACACATGCTGCCGCGAAGTCGCGAACGACTGGCGGAACTGGAACGCAGCGGCGGCACGGTCGTTCACGCAGACAATCTTCAAAATGTTGCTACCGCGGCCGAAAAACTTCGGCCCACCGTTGAGCTAACGCCAAGAGCAACTGACATTCGCTGCCATATCCGTCGCTGGCCCGGCGGCGGCGTGCTGATGCTCTTTAACGAGGGCGCGTCTCCGTACACCGGCCATGCGGCAAGCCAATTGGAGGGAGATCCCGCCGAGGTTGATCTATGCGAAGGCACGCTCAAATCCATCGCAAATATTGAACGTCAATCAACGACTTGCCGCCTACCGATTGTGATCGGCGGTGGTGAATCGAGAATCTTTTTATTTGGCGAACCCACGAAAACGTTGGCAATACGATCTTCAATCAAGCGGCTCGAATTGCAGGACAACTGGGAGGCTCGCGCGATACAACAGCATTCCGTCGGCCAACACAATTACGAAGTTAAGAAGCTCACGGATACGGTTTTTCAACCGCTGGCGCTAGGAAGCTGGAACTCCTTGGTGGGTCCGGATTTCTCAGGCGTCGTCGCCTATCGCCGTCAGGTGCACCTTCCGGCGGATTGGAAGAGCCGCGATTTTCGCCTTCACTTGGAAAAGGTCGATTACGCGGCACGGGTTCGGGTGAATGATCAGCAGGTGGGCGATATCCTTTGGCCACCGCTGTCCTTGGACATCCACGTGCCAGGCGACGAGCGCGATTTTACACTCACAATCGAGGTCGCCAATACGCTTGCCAACGAATTAACTTCAGAACGCGTTCAAAAAGCAATTGCCGAACGACACGGACCAGGCTGGCCGGGCCCGTACCACCAACGGGCACTGGTCTTTGAACGGGAGTCTCGCAGCGGAGGTTTATTCGCTCCACTCTATATAGAACTACTTGAAGACCCTGTAAAATAGCCTCAACTGGTGTGGACTGTTGAGGCCGGCGCAGCCAATGAGCTGTGGGAGGCCGCTCCGAGGCCGATTGCGTGCGACAATGGAAAGCGTCATCGGCGTCGGGAGACGCCTCCCACGCGTTCATTCACTGCGAATTCTTCAGTAACAACCGTCGGGCTATCAATCTGGCCAGTGGGATTCACCTATGCGTCATCTTAAACGACACAAATCGTTGGTCGCTCTGCTGAAGCTGTCGCTACTGACTCAATTTGCATCCATTGCTTCGGCAGCACCAGACTCCCAAGCAACGGGTTTGATTCCCCGCCTTAAGCAAGTGGCTGGCATTTGGACCGTGGAAATTCTGCAGAAAGATGAAGTTGTTGGCAAAATAGATTCCAACGCCCCCGCCGGCTTGGAACTCCGCACACCGGCAGATAAAGAATTTCGGCCCCTCCCCTTCCGCGAAAAGCGTGACCACGGGAAAGTCGTTGAATTGGGCCCCACCGACATCGGGCCACTGTCTTTTCGACTCGAACTCGAGCCAGTCGGCCGCAATCTCTTGCGCCGAACGCTCGTTGTTTCCGCACGCGAACCGGCCAAATTTGCAGCCAAGTGGAGCCTTTCGCCCAGCAATCAGGGAACGTATGCATCCTTTTCGCGCGAAGAGCAGCACCCCGTCATTTGCGATTCACTGGGCGGCGAGCCAGAATATCCCGACATCCGCGGCGAATCGATTCCCGTGGCCATGTCGCGCGATTCCCACCGCGTGATCGGCGTGCTGGCCGATTCACCCGGTCTTTGGGAAAACCGCTGCCTCGTTGAAATTGATCCCAGCGCCCATCGGCTGGCCGTGATGTGTGGCGATGGTCGAGCCGCCCACGAGCTGCGGATCGTCAACGACGCACGGGACGCTTACGTGGGCGCCATCGATGGCTGGCAGGCGCTCGCCGCTGGTGAAACGCGTCGCTTCCAGACGTGGGTCTTCACGAGTGCCGCAGCTTCACACTACGACGCGCAACTGGCAACCCATTTGGCCGTGGCCCAAGCGAAAGGGTGGAATTCTTCCGCACTAGAAGCCATCCTGCGCAACACCGCCTATTTCAATATCCGCCGCAACCTGTTGCGTAACGAAAAGGAGCAGGGCAAATACATCTTCATCTCCGGCATCGGCTATGGCTGGAAACAATGGGTCAGCGACGCCTTTTGGCAGGCGGTCGCGTTGGACGACGCCGATAAGCTCGTCGAATCGCTCGACAGTGTGTTCCTCAATCGAATCACGTACGAAGACAACGCGCAGTACTATCTCATCTGGTCGGCACTCGCCAAACGGCTCGGTCATTCGCCGAATGCGCAACTGGTCGAAGCCGCCTACAAGTTCATCCGCAAACATGAAAAGGACGGCGTCTTCTACCCGCCGCCACTCCCTGGCGCTCCCAAACCCAAAGGCTGGAAGACGTACATGGACGTGTTGGAGTACGACGATGATGATGCCCCTGTCAGCAACCAGGGTTTTCACTGCGGTGCGCTCTTAGCAGCCCGTGAACTCGGCCTACCGGTCACAACCGAGGATATTGAACGTGCCATTGCTGGGTATCGGCGCATGTTCTATGCAAAAGGCGGCTATTTCCCTACGAGCATCAAGCAAAGTCAATACATCGGGCAAGACACCCTGTACGGTGCCGCGCTGACCTACGCCGTGTTCGGCAAGAAGCTGCTGGAAGACGCACAAGTGCTAACCCACTGGCGCACGTCTCAAAAAGTCTCGTCGCCATATGGCCTGCGTGTAATTTCGCTTGCCGATGGTGGCTTGCTGCCCGGTCATTCGGGGTCGTACGTATTTGGCGGCTCTTGGTTCTTGAACGACGCCGCCAATCACCTGCTCGCCGCAGTCCATGGCCTCCCGCCCGCCGAAACCGATGCCGCGCTCATCACCCGCATCCAAGCCGAACTTGCTCACGCCCCGGCGTTTCACGAATCGATTAGCACCGTCACCGGCAAACCGCACGGCCACATCAATTATTCTTGGAACAGCGGCTACTGGTGGCTCCGCAAGCAGTTCCGTGAACGCCAAGGAGCCGCGGGACCAGACCCCGTCGCCATCGAAATCGACAAGGAACTCGGCGTCATTCACGACGCGGACGGCCTGTCTCTCGATCCCGCTGCGGCATCGTTACGGCCAAAACCGTGACCAAGCCGCTGGGCAAAGACCGGGCCGGAACTTAGCGGCGCTGCCGGAGGAAGAGGGCAACAAATCCGCGGACGCTGCTCGTAGGAAATTCCCTGGCACGTTACACGAGATTCTGCCGCACCGCCCACACGGCCGCCTGCGTGCGATCGGCCACCCCGATCTTCTGCAGAATATGCTGCACGTGTTCCTTCACCGTTTCGTAACTAGTCGTCCCTGAAAAATACGCTTCGGTCGGGGTGATCGTGATTTTGGGGTTCCCACGGGCACGGGTTCAAGCACATCGAGACGAGATTGTGGTGTGACTTGAGTGACAATCGTAGCAGTGAGCCGGCACCAGAGCCAGAAAATGGGCGCAAGCACAATCCACCGCAACAGCTTGCGGAGGTTGTAGCCGGCGGCGGCGAG
>JAKOXH010000041.1 GCA_029781135.1 Planctomycetota bacterium | reverse complement strand
ATTGACCGAACTGCGATCGGAATTCAAGCACCTCACGATCAAGCGTGGCTGCTGGACTGGCAAGCTCTTCTGTCGTAACCTGTCGCATGGCGTATCCTCCGTTGCCCTCGTCGGGCCGCTTGTGAAATAAAAATTCAAATCACCAGCAGGATACGCCGCCTTTTCATCTCCTCATAGAACACAACATTCGGTTATATCTCTCGCGAACGCCCTTTTTCTTGTTGCGCAGTTCTTGCGCGCTGTTGGCGGGACGGTAGGAAAGAGGCATCTGGCGAGCAGTCCATGTGTTGCCGGATGAGGATCCCTGGCGACTTCGGTCAATGACTCAGAATCAACAAGAAGAGCAGACCATGACTGCGAGTATCACCGCGGTTTTGGAAGCACCGCCCGCCGAACGACTAACGCTTACCGAGCTGGCCCGACAAGAGAATGTGTCGCCCAGCACGACCTGGCGGTGGGCCATGAAGGGCGTGCAGCACATTCGTTTGCCGAGCGTGCTCATCGGCTCCGCACGGGTGACAACGAGGACTGCTTTTCGTGCCTGGTGTGAAGAGCGGACGGCCCTGGCCAACAACTCAACAAAACATTTCCAGCCAACTTCCCAACCCCAGAACGACGAGGAACTACGCGCCGAGCGAGCCGAACGTGAGTTGGCTCAGCTAGGACTCGATGTTTAAGGCCCCGGATCCATTCGACTCCAGTGACAGCGGCCATATCAGCCAAGGACACGCCTTATCTGACTTACGCCGGAAGTGGCACTGCGCAATTAACCGCTGGTCAGCTTGACAGCACGCTCTGGGGCGGAACTGGCGGCAACACTCTCGTCGGCGGCCCGGGAAAGGACATGCTGATTCTCGGCAGCGGCTTCAATTCGGTTGTCGATAATGCCGGTGATAACCTGATTGTCGACCCAGCATGCCGCAGCGGCATCAGTTTTACCAGTTCGACAAATGCCTATAACACGCTAAAGATCGTTGCTGCACCAACCACGACTGAAATCAGCGCGACTACAAGCGGCAGCAATCTGCTTGTGCAAATGTCGGATTCCGATGGCCGTCGCAGTTACGACCAACTTCCTAATATCTCACAACTGATGATTGACGGACAACAGAGTCCGACTATCACGATTGGCGCCATCAATGTTGAAGAGGTGACGGTCAATCTGCCCGCCTCGTCCGAGGCGCGGGCGATTACGCTAGATACGCCGTCTGCTACAGATGGTGTCCCCGTCGAATTGGTCGGCCGCGCCAGCAAGGAAATTCCCGATCCCAACAACACCAATCAGAAAATAACGCGTTATGGCATATTCGTCACCGACGACCACGTCGGCGGCACGAACGCAAGCGTGTTTGGATTAGGTGCAGCGGACAGGTTGACGATCACGCAGCACGGCGGGACCACGAACATCGGCGATCTTAGTGGAGCAGCGGGCACAATCATCTTTGACGCGCCTGACCGTTCCTCGGGTTACAGCGAGCGCTCGTCGCTGACGACGCCGGTTCGAACAGGTGGTTCAACGATCAGCGCCATCGGCTACGGACCCTTCGGGGCGTATGGATTTCTCGTACAAGCGGCGGGCGATCCAGACGTCGTCTTTAAGGGAATGACAAGTACCGATTCGATAAACCTGAACATTTCGGCGGCGCCGTTCGGCGCGCCGAATCAAGTGAATATCGATGCTTCGTATGGTCTGACCACGGCTCTGCAGGTGAACGCGCTAGGGACGCTCGCCACGAACAACATCCTGCTCTTGGCTTTGAGCGATAATGGAGCGGTGCTGATCGACGGGGCGGGCACAACAAACACTACCGTTACAATCGGCGCTGGCACGCTAGCACCCATCTACGGCAACGTATCGGTGGCCAACGCGATCCTGACGGTCGATAACTCAACCAGCACCGCACCTGGCAATTTCGTAATGACGGACAGCAGCCTTACGGGCTGGGACACCAATCTGTCCTTTACACCGCGATTGACTTTCAGTGGCCTCTCTTATGTCGCGACCATCAAGCTTGCCGCAGGCGACCAGTTCGATGTGGAAAGCACGCCGCTCGGATTGATGGAAGTCGATGTCAAGAATCGGTCAGGCGCGCGCGATCTGGCGAGCATTGCCGGAGTAACTCCGGGCGCGCCAAACCACCTGGCCTTTGACGGCGACTTCAAACTGTACCTTGGCGGGCGGTTGACGAGCAATGGTTTAGTAACTCCGAGCTACACCCAATTGGCCAATACCAATGTCGGGTTCAACTTCACCAGCGCGCATTACGGTGAATACAGTCCGACGCTCGTTAGGTTTCTGAGTTTCGCCGGCCACAGTTACACGATTGGCGGCAATGGCAATCTTGCCGTGACCGATCAAACGATCGGACTGTCCGCAATGATCAGCGATTATCGCGCTCAGGACGGCGTGCTGATCGATTTACCTGGCGGCTCGGTGAACGCCGACTTGACCAGGACAAGCGCGGGCACCATCACGCTCGATGGCACAGCACGGCTGCTGGGCGCCAGCCCCTCAGCACAGAACAACATTACGGTGTATACTCGGGCGGGCATCGTGCTCATGGAACCCACGAGCGATGTTGACAGCGTTCTGCGGCTGTTCAACACGATTTATAGCTTGGGGAACCGGCCGCAAGATAGTCTGGATGTATATGATTCGGCTGGCAACATCGCCATTGCCAACCACCCGATTCCCGTGGCCTACGCGCAATTTGCCCGAGCGGCTGGCGATCCCAATACGGTTCAAGCGGGCCAGACGTTCGATTTCGCGATCATTGCCCAGGACGCCGGCGGCAACCCGCTGACAAATTACACCAACCAGGTGGAGTGGTACGCCTACAACCAAACGACCGGCCATTACTTGAGCTCGAATTACGAGCCGTTCGCCGTGGCGGATCAGGGGCAGCACGTGTTTCACGGCATCGTGCTCAGCGAAGCAGGAAGTTACACGTTGGGCTTCGACGATGGCTCGAACGCCAGCAGCTATACGTTGGTTGTGTCGGCCGCGGGACAGGGAACCGTCACCCCGGCGACAAATCTTCCCGGCGACGGCAATGGTGATGGCCGCGTCGATGCGGCCGATTATGTGCTCTCTCGCAAAACGGACGGCGCGCCAATCGATGACAGCATTTGGCGTACGCACTTTGGTGAAACGGCTGCCAGTCCACCGACGCTGCCAAGTTTAACTGTCGCCGCCGCCGCGAATAGTCCCGCATCCGCCACGTTGAATTTGGCCGGGGCCGTTTTATTTGCCGCTGATCTCCCGTCGAGCGAGCCGACCCGGCGCTTCCCCGCATCAGATCTTGCGCGGCAGGCGGCATTCGAGCAATCGGCCTGCGATCCCGAGGTACTGCTGCAACTCGATGTGGTGAATCGCGTCGCGGCCGGCCACACGCCAGAAGGCTCTCCAGCAGACCAGTTTGTATCAGCCGCGCGGCGGAGGGCTGTTAAGCGAATGGCGCTCGATAAATCAAGCATGGACGCGCAACCGACGGACGTAGTCGAAGGGCACTCGGTTCGACATACTCTTCCAAACAACCATTTTTCGGCGAGGACATCAAACCCTCCTCGGAGGGCGCGATAACGGTGAAGAATCCATCGCATGTGTGGTTTCGCAAGCTGGCGGTTGCTCTACTGCTTGGCATTTGCGTTTTGAACTTGCCGCGCCAGTTGCGCGCGGTTTCGTATAGCTACCAGAATCTTACGGTCGGCCCAAGCGGGGCATTGGCGGGCGGCTTGGGCGAAGTGTTCAACGTCCGTGGTAACCTCATCAATAACAGCACCCAAAACACAGTTTGGGATACTCATTTAGCGCAGATCGGCTTCAACGCCATAGGCCCGCATCAGCTTACGTGGAGCGAAGCCGAAATGGGTCGGGGGAACGCCGGATTCATCAACAACTTCGCCACGGCCATTTTTGTCGTGCCGAGTGGCGCTACGATCACGACGGCCGGTATCGGCTCGCTCTACACTCGCGAACTGATCTTAGGCGACGGCGTTTCGCAGATCGCTTCCATCACTGGAAGCAGGCTCAACATCCACTACAACCCCGGCTCGCCGCAAAATGCTTATCTGAATTTCCAGACGTACTCGTTGCCAAACGGCTTCACGATTTCGCCGGCCGCCGCTCCGGCGGACGTGAATGCGGTCTGGAACGGATCGACAGGCAATTGGACGGATACCAGCCGGTGGTCGAGCAGTCCAAATTATCCGCTGAACTCCTCGACCACTGTGACGCTGTACGATGCGACGATCAACGGCGGCATTGTGACCCTCAACCAGCCGATCCCCTACATTCAAAAATTGGACATCGGCAGCGGGGCAACGCTCTCTGGGCCGGCCGGTGTGACGCCGTGGGACACTTTTACTTGGGGTACGCCGGCTAACAACAATGCATCCACGATTGGTGGCCAAGCCATCGTGAATGCCAATGGTGACATCGCCATGGTGGGTGATTCCGCCCGGAACTTGGACAACGCGACAGTGAACAATCATGTGGGCTACATCGCCACATGGACAGTCGGCAATAGCGATGTGAATTTTTCCAATGGCGCGGTGTTCAATAACTACGGGAGTTTCATCGCGCAGAACAATCGCACGCTTGGCCACAACGGCGGAACGGGAACCTTTAATAACTACGGCACGTTTACAATGAACACTGGCACCGGCAAGACGAATATTGGTGGAGAAAACTTTGTGTTTAATAGTTCGGGAGCCATCAACGTGCAAGCAGGTTCGTTGGAGTTCGATGGCCCGCTGCTGGGATCCCTTGGCAGTTCAATGTCGGTCTCGAATGGTGCAAATATGGTGATTGCCCACGATGCCAGCGTATTTGGCGGCAGCATAACCACTGCCGGGCCATTCAATATCGGCGATTCCAACGGCGGGGCGAACACCGCCAGTTTGAAGTTGCTCGCCAACGGCCAAATTAACAATTCTTCCGTTCTCACAGTCAGCAGCGATGGCCTGCTCGATCTAAATGGTTTCAGCGAGAGCGTTGGCTCGATAGCGGTAATTAGCGGCAATGTGACGGTTGGGACGGGAACGATCACTGCATCCAATTTAAGCATGAGCGGCGGCACGATTAGCGGGACGGCAAATGGGAAACTGCAACTTGGCGGCAACGTCTCCGCCATTTCTGATTCCAACCAAAACTTTGCAGCAATTAGCACACAAACCGACCTCAATGCAGCAATTCGGACATTTATGGTCAATCATGGACCGGGCGCCCAAGACTTACTCATATCCGGCACAATTTTGAATGGCGGAATAACCAAGAACGGCGCGGGCACGATGACGATTATTGGACCAACAACTTATACTGGTACGACGGCCGTCAATGCCGGCGTACTAACAATCAATGGTCACACTTTTTCCAGTACTGGCAGCACAATTGCCGCTGGAGCCACGTTGAGTTTCGTCAACGGCGAGAGCGCCGGAAACGGAACATTTGCTGATGCCGGTTCTGCGAACGCCAACACCAGTGGTGGCCTGATCCAGTTTTCAGATAATAACACTGCCGCTGGGACTGGCAGCTATACAATCAGCGGCGCGACGGGCACCGTCGCCAGCGGCGGCAACGGCGCGACCTTGGTCTTCAACAGCGGTACGACAGCTGACCACGCGACCGTCGCGGTGCAGGGTGCACCCAGTCGCTATGCTGGAACGAGTGCGCAGGCTCTGTTCAATGGCGGTTCGTCGGCTGGCCACGCGATCATCACAGCCGGCGGCGGGACCGACAGCGGCAGCGACGGCGGCGTGCTGCGTGCTGCGTTATGCGCTCGGTGGGCTGACGGTCTTCAGCGGCGATGCCACTGCGGGCGCGGCGACGCTCGTCACCAATGGAGGAAGCAATAGTGGACTGCCTGGTCTTACGGAATTCAAAGATTCGTCACGAAGCGGCACCGCATCCATTACTATCAATACGGACGTGAACAGCCGTTCGCTCAACAAATGGATCGATTCCGCGACTGCCGATCAGGCAACCATCACGGTCAACGGCGGCATTGCCGATTTCGAAAACGTCGCCACGGCTGGCGGCGCGAGTTTAGTTGTCAATACCGGTGGGTTAGCCACTTTCATGAACGGTGCCAGCGGCGGGAACGCCACAGTCACCAATTCCTCGGGCGGGCAGACGCAGTTTCACAACACATCGAGCGCCAGCGCCGCCAGCATTTCAAACTTGGATGCATTAGGTGGCGCAGGGACTGCCTACACGCTGTTTTATGATACTTCCAGCGCCGGAAACTCCGTTATCTCAAATCGGGGCGGACAACAGCAACAAGGGAGCGGCGGCGGTCGAACCGAGTTTCACAACAGCACAACGGCCGGTTCCGCATCCATCACCAATCTCGGCGCCACAGGCTCGAACGGCGCGTTCGGCGGAGAAACGGACTTTTACGATAATTCGTCGGCCGGTACGAACGCCCACATCGTCAATGGCGGCGGCACAGGCGGCACACTTCCCAACGGTGGCGTCACACAGTTCTTCAATAGCTCGACCACCGGCACGTCCAGCATTATCAACAATGCAGCGATTGTTTCTGGTGGCAATAATGGGGGTGGTTACACATACTTCAACAGCGGCACCGGCGCCGACCATGCCACCATCACCAATAACGGCACTGGCGCCTCATCGACAAAGAATTCGGATGCGGGACATACAGTATTCGTCAGCGGATCGACTGCTGACCACGGCGCCATCTCCAACTACGGCGCTAACACGACAGCGAGCGCTGGCTTCGGCGGCGAGACCGATTTCGATCTAGGGGCAACCGCCGGGAACGCGACGATCGTCAACAATGGCGGCGCCGTAAGTGGCGCCGCCGGCGGCAGGACCGCGTTCAGCAAAGTCGTCTTTAGCTCGTCGGGTATCGCCAGCGCCGGCAGCGCAACGATCGTGTCCAACGGCGGCACGGCCAGCGGCGCCGGCGGCGGCTTCGTCTATTTCGGCGGGCACTCGGATGCTGGTAGTGCGACGATTACTGCTAACCCTGGAATCACAAACGCCGCTCAGGGCGCGATTACTTTATTCGATAGCGGATCGTCCGCAGGCAACTCGCTGGTTACCGCGAATGGAAGTGCGATCATAGGTGGTGGCGCCGGGCTCAATCATTTCTTTGGGACAGGGGGGAGTGCCACAATAGTGGCCAACGGCGGCTCCGCCAACGGCGCCAACGGCGCGACCACACTGTTTGATTCTGGATCGTCCGCCAGTAGCGCCACAGTGATCACCAATGGGGGAAGCAATGGTGGCGCCGGCGGACTGATCGAATTCGTAGGAGGTTCGAGCGGTGGCTCAGCCCGTATCGTGGCGAACTCGGGCGGCACGTTTGACAGCAGTTTCCTTTTTTCACTCACGGTTGGCTCGATCGAAGGATCAGGACGGTTTCAACTCGGACTCTCGACGCTGACGTGCGGAAGCCTCAACACCGATACCACCGTTTCTGGCAACATCGTCGATGGTGGACTAAATGGCAACTCAAGGGCTTCGCTTGTCAAACAAGGAACCGGAACCCTCACCCTCAGTGGAGCCAACACCTACACGGGTGGCACAAGGATCGACGGCGGAACGCTGGCGGTCAACGGCTCTACCTTGGGCACTATGAATGTGAACGTCGGCGGCACTTTGCAGGGCACTGGGGCGGCCGGCGGCGCAGTGACCGTCAATAGCGGTGGGACAATTTCGCCCGGCAACAGCGCTGGCACGTTGACCATCGGCTCGCAACATGTGGTCATATATAGTGGTACAGTCGGTCACTTGCTGAATCTCGACGAACTCATCCGCGGCGTGTGCCACATTAATGTTTCCGGGGCCCAATACCGTCGCGGGAACGCGACCGGACAGCCAGCCAGCGTCGCTACCGTAAGGTACGCCAGCAGGAAGTACAGACCGCTGCAACACGTCCTCAGCGATTGAGGTCACGCAGCGCACAAAGGAATGATCAAGCGGCGTACTCAAGGCTGGAGCAAAGCATTGAAAGTCTTGATGGGTAATGGCAATGCCGAGCTTCGCGAGGCTCGAGAACAATCCATCGATTGCGACCTGGTTGTCCATACCCGGCAACACTCGAAAATCAATCGCCAGCGTGCACTCATCCGGCACGACATTCCGAGTTCGCCCACCATGGATCATCGTTACCGTTAACGTTGGACCGCTCATCAACGGATTGGTGTAATGCTCTTGTAAATCGCGCTCGTAGGCATTTAGATGGGCAATCACTCTCACGGCATCGAGAATGGCGTTGTGACCAAGCGCGGGTTGTGAAGTATGGGCGCTTCGGCCATGAACGGTGAGGTCCCAGCGAATCGTTCCCTTGTGCTGCACGATCGGTACACATTCTGTAGGCTCGCCAAATATTGCCCTGCCAATTGGCAAATCTTGTGTTTGAAGAAAGTGCTTGATGCCGGTTTGGCCGTACTCCTCATCGCCGGCGGCCAGCAACCAGATCGATTGAGGCGGCTCTGCGCCAGATTCCAACAGCTCGAGAAGAGAAAGTGCCATGGCTACGAGCGAGCCTTTGGCTCTCATGAATCTCACTGCAAGCCATTCTTCGCATCGCAACGGCATATGGTGAAAACAACTCTTCCAAGTATTCCACAACGGACCGCTCGATTGCTGGACCACGATATGGCCGCCCCATTGGATTGACCGTGGGCAGGGCTATCAGGTCGCAGAGAATGGGCGTCACGCGTTCCTTGGTACTCGTCATGTGAAGAATAACCGCTCTGCCGTTTGCTCGAGGATCTGGTCGCGATCGACGGCCGTGACAAAATCGAGGCGATCACGGATTAGTTCCAAAGACGCTGCGTAGGTGTGCGGCGGCACGACTTGAAACGGGCAGTCCGTGGCCCACATCAGGCGATCCGGACCGTACGCGTCAACGAGTGGGCGAATCATCGGCAACAGATCTACGTACGGCTGATGCTTCGCGCCCAGGAAATAAAACGCGGACAGCTTCGTGAACGTGTTGCGGTGCTGTGCCAAATCACATAATTGATCCACGTTGGCCCGGCGAAACTCACCATCGCCGCCGATTCTCGCGCAGTGATCGATCACAACGCGCGTGTCCGGATATCGATGACACATTCGTTCCACTGCTGGCAGATCCTCCGGATTCACGAGACAACACATTGCCATCCCGCAATCGGCGGCTGTAGCCCACATCTTCTGCATGCCTAAGCCGTCCAGCCAGCCAGTCGCGCCCCAGTGCGGCGGCACGATGCGTATTCCACGAACTCCGAGTTTTCTTAACTGCCTCATTTTGCCGGATGGGTCCGGGCCGTGCTCATCGACCAGTGCGATGTCGGCAAAAGTGCCGGGATATTTTCGGATGCAGTCGAGCATATAGCTGTTGTCGTTGCCGTAGAACACCATTTGGATGAGTACCGTCCGCTTTACTCCCAGTTTTTCGCTGAGTGCGAATAGGTCTTCTGGCGTGAAGCGAGTCGGCGACATTTGAGACGATGTAAATCCAGCAACAAGCGGGTAACGTTCGACGTCGGTTGTCCAAACGTGCACGTGAGCGTCGATGGGACCCGCCAGCGTCAATTTCGGAACAGATTCTCCCGCATTGCATTCAGCTATGACGCAGCGCCTCGTAAAGTGTGGATAGAAACTGTTCTACTTCGGCCAGTGTGTTGTAGCCATGCACTGCGACGCGCAATCGCCCAGCGTTATGCATAATGTGAATATTGCGCTCGTGCAGGTATGCTTGGACATGTTCGGAGCGAGAATGGCGAAATGCAATAATACCGGCCAAACAACCGGCACCGCTGGGGGTAAGCAACTCGACGTCGAGCGTCTTCAGGCCTTCAAGGCACGCCTGCATCAGCGGACTCGCGTAAGTGTCAATGTCGCCAACTCCGACGCCCCGGATGTATTCCAGCGCGGCTCGGTTTGCATAAACGGCAGCGTAATTCGGCATCCCCGTGCAGAAACTTGCGGCGCCAACTTTGGGGACGGCACATTCAAACCGATCGGAAGCGAACGCGTTTTGCAGATTGAACCAACCACCTAAAGGCACAGTCCACAGATGCTCACTACGGGGCAGGCCGACGAGAGCCCCGCCGTGAATGCCCAGTATCCATTTGTACGTGGAACTTATAACTAAATCGACACCCGAAACATCGATCGGGATACGACCGAGCGCTTGGGTCACGTCCACAATGAGGGACGCATCTGACGAGCGGCGAACGACGTCGACCACATTGCTGAGCGGCGCGCGAAAGCCGTTGTAAAAGCTCACAAGCGACAGCGAAACAACTCGCGTCTGAGGGCTCAATAGCGAAGCCAAGTCGTCGACGTCGAGCGCACCACCCCGCGACCGCCACAGCCTTGTTTTTGCTGGACTGATCGGCGGCAGCCATGGTGTTACGCCCGCAGGAAAGTCGAGTTCGTTGATGATCACTTCATCGTTGTCGGTGACGCGAAGTGAAGCCGCCGCCAGATTGAACGCCTCGGACGCGCTGGAGCAGATGCCAATTCTGTGGTCGCTCACGCCGAGCATTTGGCCCGCGATTCGGCGCAAGTCGTTCCACTGTGCTTCGTGTAGTGGTCTTCCGTCCATTCCCTGTGCTTTATCAGCCGCATACTGCTGGAGCGCTAGATTCACTGCGCGCGGCGGAATCCCTTCAGCCGCCGTGTTGAGATAGATCATTCGGTCCAGCGACGGAAAGTCGGCGTGTCGCGTCGATTCGGTCAGCAACGTAAGTTCTCCTGCTGAGAGTTACTTCGCATTGAATTCAGTTTGTCCAGCCAGCGCTGCACTTGCAGTGCATCGGAATACCTGGCCCCGCTCGGCACGGGCTCGATACCCCGAACGACGCGGCAGAAACACCGCAACTCTTCCGCCAGCATGCCGCTGGGACTCGTTGTCGACGTGCGTATCTCTAGCGCCGACGGCCAATGTGCGCGCTCGTCCCAAATCTCGATCGGTCGCGGATTGGGATGAATACGGGCGCTCCAGCCACGGCCAAAGACTTCCAGCCGATCGAATCCGTCACCGGCCATTCCACCGGGAGTCAGAAACGACGCGGCGAGGGACGCGATCGCACCGTTTTTCCATTGCAATTGAGCCAGCGCCAGGTCACACATGCCATCCTTCGTGTAACGCGATTGCGCGGAGAAAGTGCAGGGCTCCACGCCATTCGTCAGCGCCAGCACACAGTACAAGTCGTGGACCATCGTCAGGTGATACGGGCTCTCGCCGGCGAAAAGCTGCATCGTAGTTGCCGGGCGATGTCGCACAGCGTCGATGTACGCGATTGGCGCGCGCCGCTGTACCTCATCGAGCAGTTGTCGAAATTCACTGTTGAATAGGACGATGTGCCCAGCCATGAAGTTCGCCGAGTTGCTTGAAACCAGAGGCGCCAAACTTTCCGCCTCAGCCAGATCTTCGGAAATCGGCTTCTCGACGAGAACATATGCACCGCTAGTCAAAAGCTTCTTCGCGCTGGAGACATGGGACGCCGTCGAACTCGCGACAATCCAAGCTTCCGCATCACTCTTTGCAAGTGCCTCGTCGATATCGGTCCAGGCAGGGACGTGCGGAAGGCATTCGCGGGCAGCATCGACGGCCTGAGGCCGCTCGTCCACGATGGCAACCAGTTCGGCTTCGCTGAGCGCGCTAGTCGTTTGCGCGTGGAGTCGACCAAAATTTCCGAAACCCACTACGCCGATGCGAACCGGTACAAACATAAGGTGCCCCTCCGTAGAAACCAGTCTCATGAAACTTCCGTGCCGGTCAGGTAGCTGCCATAGCTGGTCATGAAGGCCGAGATCGCAAGGACGACAAGCCCAGCGATTAGCCATCGTTTGGTCGCAGCGCTGGTCCCGTTCCACTCGCGAAAGGCCAAGCCCCACAAATTGCTGAAGACAATAATGCAAACCATCAGCACCGACCATGCGGCAAAGCGGTAGTGACCCATTTTGGTTTCGCCCATGCCGTAAAAGAGCGACTGCATGTACCAGAGTGAGCCAGCAATGATGCAGAGCAGGCAGTTCGCTACAAGCGGCGCAGTATTTCGCTGCGTTTGCTGACCAGCGTTGCGGTTGCGCACCAACAGGCCGAGGCACCAAACGCAATTCGTCGTGAAGCCGCCCACGAGCAGCACTGCAAACAATGGTGTGTTTTGCCAAAGGTCAGGTGTTCCATGGCGGAGCGCCGCTTCCGCGATCGGCTTGCCGCGCGCGATGCCGAAGGCCATACACGCACTCATCGCCCCAGAGAAAACTGACAACCACAACCCGCGACCAAGATTGAATTCACTGACTGAATCCTGCTTTTGCTCCGCCGACAGATCTCGATCTTTAAGGGCACCAGCGACCGCGCAGATTACGATGCCTAGAAGTCCGACGGCAACGCTCGCCAGTGTCATCTGACCGGAGTGGCTTATGACCAGCTCGTGAAAAGTGCCGCCGACGGCTGGTGGAATGAGCGTGCCTAGCGCTGCGCAAAGGCCGAGCGGAATGGCCCACCCGAGCGACATGCCCAAGTAGCGGAGCGCCAGGCCATTGGTCAAGCTGCCGACTCCCCACATCGCACCAAACAAATACGTGAGGAATAGCGCCATTGGCGGTGTCGAGGAGAGGACTGCGCCCAGCTGGGGCACCGTCAGCCAGGCAGCCAGCCAAGGGCAAACGATCCAACTGATCACACCAAACACCAGCCAGGACAATTCCCACGTCCACCCGCGCACGCGCTTGAACGGCGCGTAAAAGCATGCCGTGGCAACACCCGCCAGCGTGATCAGCATCAAGCCTGTCAATGGACTTGCCGCCATCTCGTTCACTTACCTTGCTCGGAACGCTCCGCGTTGAAGCGAGTTTTCAGGTATTCGCAGGCCACGACCTTTTCCACCAGATCGAAAGGTACATAAAAATAGTGGTTTGAGGCCTCATAACCGAGGCGTGAATCGGCGGCCGACAATTCGAAAAGGTCATGCGCGAGTTTGATCTCTCGGTCGAGGATGTCGCGAATCGCATTCCGCAATTCAACTCGCCGTGCGGGAGTAGCCGCGACCAACTCATCGCGCGCAACGATGAACCGCGCTTGATTCGCGGTGCTTGCAAAATGAAGCTGGGCGGCAGCGGCGACACGCAGGTCAGCAGCTGCTTCCCGTTGCTTCTCAGGCGGCACATTCGCGACTGCCGCTCTTAGATCAGGGAGTCCGTCCGCCCAGCCGTCGGCCACTTTCTGAAACTGACCGACAAACGTTTCAACCGGGTAAGGCCCGCGCCAGCGGTTGAGATCATCATACGGAATTCCAACCATGCTGGCCGCGTAGCCCGTTGGCTTCTCATAGAGCAAGTTGGCTGGCCCCATTTGTTGCGGCGCAAAATACAGGACTTCGCCCGAATAGGGGTACTCCCTGAATGCAGTGCTGAACTTGCCCCAAGCGCTGCAGACCCGTGCCGATGCCTTTGGACCATAGTGTCGCTCCGCGAGCGCGTGGATCAAAGTCTGGATGTTTGACTCCTTGTGGTCCGCGATTTCGTGGGCCAATTCTAGATTCGGTGATGGATAGCCACCCAGGCTCCAACTCAGCATCATGCCATCAATGTTCGACTTTGCAAGATGTTCGCAGTGTTCACCGACGAGATTGAGAACGGGCAGATACGGAATCGACGCCAGCTCCCAGGAGTTGTTGAATTGCACCTTGGCGATTGTTTTTAGGCCATGCTGCTTGGCGGCGTTCCAATGCTTCGTCGCCCGCGGTCCAGGACCAACGGCCGATATCGAGTACTCGCCGACCGACAGAGGCACGCCGCCGCGATTGATTGGAAGCGACCACTCGCTGACAGACATCACGTAGACAGACGAAGGCAACAGTGCAATCGTGTCGCTCGCATCCTGATTTTGATTCCAGGCCCAGTCGTACGCGATCACCTTTGCCTTGGGCGCCGATCGATGCACGCCTTCTTCAATCGACCGGACAACCTCCGCTATGATTTCAGGGTCGGTCCGCTTGCTGCACCGTGGGCAAGGCTCACGATGGTGGTGCGAAGCGCAGGAAGTGAGGTTTTCCGACGCCGTTATCGCGAAGACACCGCCGAGATCGGGGACTTCTTCGAATATGTAGGCCAGCGAGTCCGTAATCCAGCGCCGCACGCGGGGATCGCTTGTGCACATCGCCGTGTACGTGCCTTCGCGCACACCCGCCATTTCGAGCCGATCCGCAAAGAATTCGCGAGGCATCGCACGCGGCTCATTCACATAAAGATAGACATCAATCCCGAAACGCTTGGCCCGCGCTACGAGTTTTCGCAGGTTGGCCATGCGCTCCTCGTGGCCCTGGCCGAATTCTGGAAATTCGTCGCCCCCTGGCGCGAGTTGCCGCAGCACGGTGTGTAGCCACACGCCGTTAACGCCGTTTGCCTGAAGCTGCTGGAGCAGGCCGTCGGGGTATGGGTCTAGCTGTGGGTTTAGCAGCGGATCTCCGAACATTGCAAAGTATGAATAGATGAATCGCAGTCCGTCTCGGTCCGATTTCGGTGCCGCCGGTTGTGGCAAAGCGCTATCGAACGTGGCAACAAAGCTGAACCGAGGCTCCGCTGGATGGACAAGCTCGTCGGCGAAATGACGGTGAACGACATCGCGGATTTCCGCCACTCGCTGGCGGGCGGTTTCATTTGGCTCGTGGTAGGACACAACGGTGCACTGCGGCTTAAGCGAACCAAGTTTCTCATACAGGAAGTCATCTTCGCGCAAGCGAAACGCGAGCTCATCTGCAGAGATGTTGAGTAGTCTCAGCAGTTGGTCGTAAGGCAAAAGATGCCAGTTACGGCGGAGGATTGTAATGTATCCGCGCTCCTCCATTTCGGGCGGAACTGGCGCCGACTGCGGTAGTCCCATGGACGTCGCGATCTCGACCACTTGGGCCGGTTCAGTGCCCAGCACATCGGCAATTCTCTCCGGTGTCACCAATCCCCAATTCCGCCAAACGACAGTGTGCAATGTGTCAGGGAAGTGTGGCGTTGGCACGGGCTGCCGATTGGAAACAGCCGGCAACTCAGCCCCGCTCGCCCCGATTGGCGATGCCGTCCAAAGTAAAGCCGCAAGGGCACAGACGATAGCGCGGCTACGTTTGGCCGATGAAAACCGCGTGCACATAAGACTCGCACCCAGTATCAATCTCAGCGCCGACGCGGTCGGTTCAGGAACTTCGGAAAGGCTGCCACCAGCGTTGTGCGAGATATTGTCAATGTTGATCACTGCATTGGTTGCTGGTCCAAAAAACAGAAGTGAGTCGACCATGAAACCGCGGGGATCGAGGACACCACTTCCTTGCAGCCAAGCCTCCCACTGTGAGCTGTCGTCGAGGTTCCATTCGTAGAGGTGCCACTTGCCATCGGCAATTAGTGATGTTCGGAGACTGCGGCCAAGTAACGTACCATTGGCGTTATCGATTGCCAGAGACGTCGCAATTCCAGGCGTGGTCGTAAGCGCCCAGAAGCCAACATAACCATCGGATGCCCGCACGACGTTTCGAATTAGCGACGCATCCGCAACCTCGCGTACGAACCAACCGCCCCCAGGATTCTCCGTGGGACTGTTTATCGCCGAGTCGTCGGCGATGATCAGCCGTTGCGACCAGGTGCTATTGTGGGCGATGCCCGTCATGGCGATGTTCGCCGACGCCGACGCATTGATTCCTTGCGTGCTCACGGAGGCGGTAAGCGGCGATGAAAACGCCCCCAAATCGTTGCGCTCAAAATCAGCATAGATGTATTTCGTCGCTTGTGGCTGCAAATACGAAAGCGCCCGCAAACCGAAGTTGTTGCCAACACTTCGTTCGCTTCCGGGTACATTGTTGACCCCGACCGGAATGTTGATCACGCGCGGTGTCGAGTCTGCGAACACCATGGTGGACGATCCGCCGCCGTCGAGATTCAAAGCGAACTTCGCCCCATAGCCGATCATCACATCCGCGACCTCCGACGTCGTCAAACCGAGGCTGTGACCACTATTCCGTCCGTCAACGGTCATGAGGAAAAGTTTGCCATCCGTTGTAATGCCGGCGGCTGTCCGCGGATTGAGACCGTCTGCCCAAGTTGCGGTGTTCATGCCGTTTGTCACGATGTAATCATTCCCGGCCACAGCGTTGTGGAGGCGAACGCTCGGGGTGGGGACGTACCCGCTATTAAAGGGAGGAACGAACGACTGATTCTCTGGCAACGCCGTCACGATGCTCAGCTGATTGTCGGCCGTAATGTTAAGCGCGGGAAAGTTGGCGTAAAACTGCGAATAGGCGTTGCCATCGGAAACCGCCAGCCCCGCGAGGTCGGTATACGGTGCGCTCGGATCAAACGAATAGAAGTCTCCGTTGATTCCGATTTGCATGCCATACTGCGCGACGAAGCTGCGAGTCGTTTGCGTGGTCGTTTCGCCTGGCAATGCGCCATTCGAAGGAGATACATAGAAGTCGATTCCTGCGGCCGTCGGATCAATCTTGAGAAGATTGATGTCGACCAATCGCGGCACGCTGGTCTGAATATGGTATCGCTCGACTCCTTGGAATGGATACGAGACCTCTACACTCGCGGCGAACGCTGCCTGCGCGGCCAGTATGCACGCGTTAACACCCGCAACTAAATAAATCCGGTGCTTCATTGCGATCGACCACCGTTTACCACTTGAATCCGAGTCGCCTTCTCGCTCAATTCCTTCAGCACCAATTGTCCCTTGAGCCATGCTGCGACAACGTCGAGTGAGTTTCTTCCGTCGCTGGGTTGCTCGAGGACTGGCAGGTCTTGGGCGCGAATCAACCGCCGGACCAGTCGATCTTGCCGCTGTTGGTCAGCGCTGGCAACCGCGCGCGTCACCGATGGCGGCACCACAAGTACGTCCCATTCCTGTTTGCCAAAACTCAGCGAGCGATTCAATATTCCACCGTACGTCCGGGCGAATTCAAGCTCGAGTTCAAGGCGGGGCACCCAGGGGACGGCTACCCCCACCAAATCGGCACGAGCCCCGCGTACCCGCTCCGCATCTGCTTCGATTTCCGCAAGCGACTTACCATTTACATCCCAAGATGTGACGTCAATTTCGGCAGTGGGAATCATCGTTTTCACCGCCGCGGGCAATATCGAGTCCAGTGGCGGCATAGCGAGCAATCGAACCCGCTTCCCCGCGCGCAATAGCGAAAGAGTGTGGGGTAGTGAGGGAAATGGTGACGGCTCGTCCGCAAGAGAAATGCCGCGTCCCGAGATCGCCTGCGCGAGTACGGATGCCGTCAGTTTGTGACCATCCATATTCGGATGGATAGGATCGCTTAACAGCAGGCTGAACTCCGCGGCATCTTTTCTACGAACTTCTTCGAATGCCTGGCAGATATCAACTACCGGCACCTGATGTTCGTTGCCCAGCGCGCGAACAACGCCGACATATTCGGCGAGTTTGGAAATTGGCCGTGCTTTAGTTTCTTCCACTGCATTTGGCGTGCAAAGGAAGACTTCGCTTCCAGCCCCTCGGCAGCGTTCGATGAGCCGGGCCAGATTGTCTCGGAACTTATCCGTGGAATACGCTGCCATGTCGTTCAATCCGAACATTATCGTGACCAGGTCGGGCTGGTGCATCAGCACGTCGCGCTCGAGCCGCACTAGTCCATCCGCAGCCGTCGTTCCACTGACTCCAGCATTAACGACACATACTTCACTCTGCGGAAATTGTCGCTGGAGCGCAATTGCGAGCAATTCGGGGTAAGCTCGCCGGCCACCTGTGTGATAGTAGACCCCGGTGACGCTATCGCCGATGCAAACGATCTTTGTTGGTCGGCCTTCGATCAGTCGGGCAAGCGTTTTAGTTGGCGCCGACGGTTCGCTGCCGAGTGCCGATAGTATCAACAACAAGTGGGCGCCGACCGCGACGAGGAAATGCCGGCGAACAAAGTTAAGCTCTGGCAATGATGCAACTCCATCGTCGGCGAAGCCAATTGGCATCACTCCGAAAGCGGTGAATCAATTTTGATCGCCTGCTGACTGCGATTTTTGGTCGGCAAGCCCCTGGCCTGACGCGCGAAACGCAAAGCTAAATAACTCGGCATCGTGTAAATGGAAGCGGAGGCAGACCGGCTTGCCGATAAACGACTTCACATCACCCTTAGCCCAACGAACCCTATGACGAAAATCGTCGCCGGAAAACGGGTGGGATCCAGTGAGGCGATCCAGCGGCCGCCCGGCCGCATCTAGCATGTCGACCACGATCTTACCACCGGCCTTCGTGCGCCCGTTAATTTCTAGATAATCGCCAGCATAAATGATGGGCACAGTCGTCAAGATGCCGCCTTCGACGGGACCATCGGCGGATACGAACCGGTCCAGCCCCCAGCTGACCATTCCAATGCTCGATGTGTACTTCGTCTTGCGCCCAGTCGATGCGCCGGTGTCCGGAAGTTTGTCGTGGAACAGCACTGGAGTTCCATGGGTATAGTTACCGCCCGAGTAATACAGGCGAATCTCGTCGCCGACGCGAACCGCTTCGGCTGACGTCATATCGCACGACGCATCCCACTTGCCAAGCTCTCCAATCGAAATCGCAGGTGTGCGAAACGGTCGGTCCCAATGCCGAAGGTCTCGCGAACTTGCGAATTGAATCTCGACCGGACCTTCCTGATTTGAGTTGTACCGATTGTTCGCATTGACCGTTAAGACCCAAGGGAATGCGATTGTACAATTCTCGGCTTGGTAGAAGCCCATGCCATAGAACTCTGTGCGCATCAGCGCTGGGTCATCGGGGCGATCGAGAATCGGACGAACCTTTTCGATACGGGCAAGTGCCCCCGCATCGTCCCGTGCATCGGGCGTTAGAACGAGTTGCGGGCCTGTCCAATTTGTCAGATCCTTGCTCGTGATTAATCCGAAACATCGTCGATCCAATCCGCGCACAACCGTGTTGATCTTCGGGAAGGCCGCATACTGCTGACGTAAACGATCGTAAAAGGCGGTGATGACGTCCGCCGAAGCACAGATGGGCTTCTCGGTGATCTGCGTCCAATGAAGGCCGTCAGGTGAAACCAGCACATGAGCGCCGTAGGGTGGCCGCTGTTTCCAGCAGATCATCCTATAGCGGCGGTTTGCATCCGCAGCCGATTTGTCTTTCATCACACTGGCAAGAATGTAACCGTCGGCCACCGCATTCGTTTCTCCACCGCGGCGCGACTTCACCGTTCCAACGAGCGGCTTCTCCCAGCGAATACCGTCTTTGCTGGTCGCATAGAGAGTCGCGTAATCCGGGAAGTCCTCGGCCGACTCCCCGATGTACCACATTTTGTAAATGTTTTCCTCGTCGTCAAAGATCACGCTGCCAAAAATCTCAAGTCGCCAGCCTTCCCAGAGTCGATCGGCCGTGAGCAATGGGTTCGCCGCCGACTTTTTACCTTGATGGAACGTAAACGCTACGTTTTCCGAGTCACGGACGAGCAACGTGTCGGTGAAAAGCTCGGCACGCGTGCCGACATTGTAGGGCGAATGGACCTGCTGTTCGGCTGCCTGGTGAGCTCCTTCCGCAGACGCTCGCTCGCCCCACAGCGCAACGATCGCGAGCAAAGCAATGCAGGCACAATCCGACTTTGGTAAGCTGAGCATGGTTGATGTAAATGGAAGACTGGTCATTCTCGACGGCGCGAATTCAATGTGATCGTTCATTTCGACGAAATCGTGATATCGATTTTACCAGCCGCAGGGCCGGGGACGTCTACGAGAAGCGGCGACTCCTCTCCGCGATAGGCCGCAGGCGCCAATTGTTCGGTTTCGTCGACTTCGGCCATCTCGCCGCCTACAAGCCGGGCCTTCGTCTTGCGGCCAGTTTTCCGCAATGCGTCTAGCTCGACCCGATACTTTCCAGGAGCGAGACCCCCGTCGGAATTAAACGAATATACACCGTCGCTGATTCGTGCGGCCACACGTGGACCGTTCGCACCTTCGACGGGCACTAAAAACACTCGGCCCGATTCAGCTTTCGCGCCGTTCACGGTGACATTGCCTGAAACTGGATAGCGATCCGCACGGTTACAGCCCGACACAAGGCCAAGCACTGTCACAACCAATGTGGCTTTGAGCATCCGTCTCGGTCCGCCGGCTCGGCACCAGCCAAACACTACCTCCGTCCGATTGGCAAATGTCACCGACATTTTAATAACCACCTATCACTTCGCCACCTGCCCGAGTTGTCAGCGCGACAAGCACGTTCTGATCAATACTCGAACTGAGAAACTCCTCATGCCCATCCGTAAATGCAAAATTCGCGCCCTGTGGGTGGAAACAATCGATGCTGCCGTCCAAGTACGCCGAGGGCTTTCCGGCGCCAACGTGCGAATTGATTCCGAAGTAGCTAGTTGCCGTGCCCCACGCCGCCCAGATCTTACCCAGCTCGCAGTTTCCTCCTGGGCAGTAAGCGCCAAAACTGCTGTCGCGTATTAGTGGGTCGTCTGGCATCACGTTCACTTCGCAGAGCAGCAAGGTTTGGCTCGTGCCGTCGGTAACGTCCTTGATTTTTGTTTTCGCATTGTTGAACATCACGCCCGACCCGTAGAAATCGATACCCTGTCCGTAGTCTGGACCTTTTACCGGATGCAATCGGTGCGTTCCCACGGCCAGGTAGTTGGTCGACGCCGCATCTTGTTCGCCAGGAATGTTGACGGTCGCAGTGACCAATGTATTCGGCGGCGAGGATGGACATTGATACATAGGAAACAACGTGCGATTTGCCTGTCGATTAACAGGCGAATTGAATCCTGCCTCAAAGTTGATCAGGTTCTGCGCGTTCGCTTCCTCGGCGTAAGGCAGAATGAGGGCCCCCCACGCCCACGTGATGATTCCGGATTCCCCACCCCCGTCGGGAAACACTTTCTTCGCGTCGTGAAACATCTGACAAGCAATCGCCTGTTGTTTGAGATTGTTTACGCATTGCGCGCGCCGTGCGGCTTCTCGGGCGGCTTGAATCGCCGGCAGTAGCAGAGCCACCAAGATTCCAATGATGGCGATTACGACTAGCAACTCGACCAGAGTAAATCCAGGTTTTCTACTCATGGCTATCACCCTTGCAATACCTTGACCTTTTCGCGCCGACGGCGCGCGCGACGTAAACTCACTCCAAATAGGACGATTCACAATTCAGTTTACTTCGACTGCTGCCTCCGCCGGCATGAAGTGACAACGGCAATGCCCGCCAGCGATACCAACAGGATGCTCGACGGCTCGGGGACTGCCCCAACATAAACTGTGACGTCGTCTACGTAACCAGTGACCGGGCTGGTAGACGGACCAAAGAGAGCACTGGCAAACTGCGTGAATCCGCCGCCAGTGACGAACGGCAAATTGCTCACGGGCGTGCCGCCGTTCAGGCTGACAGACCACTTGTCCGTCGTGTAATCGATGACAACTTCGACGTTATCCCAACCGGATGTCCCGACCAGCCCTGTATCGATAAAATTGTTGATCGCGTTGCTGTAGTACTTCAGCGCGCGGCCACCCAGGAACTCGAGATCGATTTGGTTCTCAGTGAAGTTATGAAGCGCGTTTTCGTAAGTGAGCAGGGCGATCGAAGGACGAGCTGGATCGGGCTGGTAGTGCTTGAACTGAAGTGTGAGTAACTCGCCGGCAGCCGTCTGAGCGGTCTGCGCAGGAGTCAGGTCGAAGAATTCGCGGCCGGCCGGCGCGCCTTGGGCACGGTTCACTTGCAGCACTTGAGCGCTGCTGTTGGCCACCGATACCAGCGGATTCGCTTGCACGGTGTTGTTATCGGTTGCGCCTACCGTTGTCCAAGGAAGACCCAGTGTCGGCGTCGTCGGATTGGTGCCGATCGTTCCCGTTTCAAAGGAGTCGTAAAAGGCAAGGTCGGCATTAACACTACGAGACCCAACAAATACAAAAAGCGAGGCAGCGAGCAACATCAACACATTTCGAATCGACATCATAAGACTTCTCCACAAAGAGGTTGCAACAAGAAACTCCAATCCTTCCTGGACACGATACCTCAACTCTTGGAACGTCCGAACATTGCAATCGAAACAATCAATGCAGTCACGAATGTGACACACAGGTTGCCCGGCTCGGGCACGGCAGCAGGCCCCACGGCCGAGCCGGCGCCGCTGGTATTGCCGAATCTCGCGCGCCAAGCGGTGTAGTCAGCGGAGTTAACTGTTCCGGGGGCGTCCACTTCGTTTTGCAGAGGACCGCCATTACGCCACAATACATAGTCCGCCGCGTCGACCACGCCATTGTTGTTGTAGTCACCGGGCACACCGATCGGCACAGCACCGATATATACTTTGAAGTCATCGGTATACCCGGTTTCATGGCCAGTAGATGCGTTGAACAACAGGCTGGCGGCTGTCGAATAATCGCCGTCGTTGCGGAATGTCAGGTCGCCGGAAGATACGCCGTTAAGTGTGACTGTCCAAGTGTCTGTCGTGAAATTCATGACGACCTTCACGTCATCCCAATCGGCCGTGCCGGCAAGCCCGGTCCATTGAAAATTTCCCAGCGAGTCCTTGTAGTCAAACACCCCACGGTTTTCCCGAAACTCAAGGTCAATAGAATTTTCGGTGCCGTCGTGATTGGAGTTTTGATAGACGGCAAACGCGATCGACGGGCGAGTGGTGGAAGGCTGATAGTGCTTAAACTGAACCGTGAGCAATTCACCGTTCGCCAGTCGCGTTTGCTGATCGGGAGTCAAATCGAGATAAGCGTGTTCTGCTTGCGAGGTGTCGCGTATGCTCTCCAAAACTCGTGCGCTGGGATTCTTGGCGTCAACCAGCGGATTCGCTTGAATCGAATGCCCGCGCGGGGTACCGGTGGGCAATACCGTCGATACATATGACCAATGCGCCTGATCAGTCACACCCGGTTGGTCTGGAACAGCGCCGATGGGCCACGATTCGTAATTGTCTTGAAATACGAGATCCGCTGTCGCCGCACGCGATGTTGCCCAAATAGTCGACACGATGATTGCCAACGTAAGTCGATTTGTTCTTATTCTCATTCTCACGTGAGAGTACTCTGCTGGTTAGAACTGCGAATCAGCGAGTGCTGAGCTCAAAGTTCAAATAATTACCGCTACATAATTTGCCTTGCCGCCGCTCTTGTTCCCGCAATCCAACTCCACGTCTTCCACCGCGTTCGATTCAATCCATTCGCCCATTACATGCCAGAGATCGCCAGTCAATCCATCAGTCCCGGTCGGCCACGAGCCGATCGAGGCCGCGCAAATATCATCAATGCCGAAAGCAGCGCCAGCGCCGCGGAAGCTGGTTCCGGAACGGCAGCAGTACCTAGGGCCGAGCCGGCGCCGCTGGTTTTGCCGAATCGCGCCCGCCAATCGGTGTAGTCTTGCGAGCTTACCGTCCCTACGTCGCTAATTTCGTTTTGTAGTGGTCCACCATTACGCCACAGAACATAGTCGGCGGCGTCGACGACGCTGTTGTTGTTGAAATCAGCGGGGACGCCCAGCGCCCCGATGTAAACCTTGAGATCGTCGGTGAAACCGGTCTCATGGCCGCAGCAGGGCGAGAAGATTAGGCTCCGGGCCGTCGTGTAGTCGCCACCATTTCGAAATGTCAAATCGCCCGAAGAGACGCCGTTAACGCTGACCGTCCATGTGTCAGTTATGAAATTCACAACGACCTTGATGTCATCCCAGTCGGCTGTGCCGAAGAGCCCGGTGGATTCGAAGTTGTTAATGGAATCCTTGTAGTCCTTCACCTCCCGGTTTTGCAGGAATTCAAGGTCAATGGAGTTCTCCGTAAAATCGTGGTTGGAGTTTTGATAGACCCCGAATGCAATTGAGGGTCGCAATGCATCGGGTTGATAATGCTTAAATGTTACGGTCAGCAACTCTCCAGCTGCCAGTCGGTCGGCTTGTGCGGAAGTCAGATCAATAAAGGCCCGCTCGGCTGGTGTGCTATCGCGAAGACTTCTCAGTACCTGCGCACTGCTGTTTTTGGCATCCACAAGCGGATTCGCTTGGACTGTGTGACCGTCCGTCGTTTGGCCCGTAGAAACATACGACCAATGCGCCTGATCAGTGACGCCCGGCTGATCCGGCCGCGCGTCGATCGACCAGCTCTCGTAATTGTCTTGAAAGGCCAAATCTGCGCGTACGTCTTTCGGCATGAACCAAGGAAAGCTTACGATAATAACTAGTAAAAGTTGGTTTCGTTTCTTGCGCATGGGAAGTGCTCCATTGTCGTGTAAAGCTGAAGATAGCTGCTGCTAGCTCCACGAATTGAAAGGAACTTGACTGTCAATTCAACTACGGCTCTTCTTTGTCGTTCCAACTCCACGGCTTCCAATCGTTACTAACCATCTAACTATTAACGCAAAGCTAGACGCCGGACCTTCCAGCCAGTTCGGCGCCATCCGTTCGAATTTTGCGGTCAACCACTATGTCATGTTCTTTGCCTCGAGCTTCTTCCAGTAATTCAATCAAAACGTTTTGCGCAGGCTCTATCCTTCGCGTCCGAGAATAGTGGTTGACCGTTATTCCGTCGCCAACCGGCGTTGGCGCATTCACGATAAACTCTGCCCAATCTCGTGAATTAAATGCTGAATACGCTAGGTCAAAACACTCGATCAGACGACTAATGCAGTCAAGTCGGTTGGACGTGAGATCGGGAAGTAAGATTGGCCCCGTGTCCGTCTGAAATACGTGTTCACGCTCGGAATAATTAATCGTTTTGACTGGATGATCGATGACTACGCGGAAGTCGCCGTCGTTATACTCCGTTCGAGATACGATCGGATGGTCACCCTTCACTGCGCTGATGATATCGCTCAGAGAATTCAACGAGCGCCCACGTGCCGAGCGATATTGGATGCGAAAATCAGCAAATACATCACCACAGCGACCCGACTGCCTTTCCTGCGGAACGCCAAGGGCCTCGGGATGTTTTTCCAGAAGCAATCCATTTCGTTGCCAGCTCTTTAAGATCAAGAATTCGTTTTCGGAAGCAACCATGCAAAAATCTGCGTTTGGTTCGAGCCAACAATTGCGCTTAGCTCCGACGCGTTCCGTCTTACACGACGCTCCCAGAACAAAGACGTTCGATTCACCACTAAGCCGCTCAATGAGTTCGCAGCGGCACTCGATGTTGATGCGCACGTTGTTCAGCGTCGTGGGAGGAACGTGTGTAACAGTGACAGCGGGCTGCAGTAACGAATCAACCCGCCACCGAATGAATGACCGACAAAAATCAATCGTCTGCATGACTTCCATTCCGTCGCGTGAATGCCGAACGTGATGTAACGACGGTCAAATTAACCTACAAGAATTTATTTGTCAACAGTTATGATGGCTTTTTGACCACAAAATATTTGCTGTAAGTGGGACAATCTGGCGACCAAGCGCCGCGGTAGCCGAAACTCATTAAATCCTGGCAAATCTCCGCTGTTCGTTGGCAACTTCTCAATCTCAAGACGCAGCTCTTCGCTCAATCAGAGCATATAATATCGGCTGTTCTGATTACAAAATCCGCTTGACTTTGGCACCACGATACGGCTAATATTGAAAGCATGAGCGCCAAAACGGCTAATAAGAGCGAGACTAACGGTCGGCGATTAGCGTCGAGCGAACGCTGCTACCAGCAATTTAAATGGCTTCTCATGTCTGCCCAGCTGCCAGACGGCGCCCGGCTGGGCGAAGTTGAATGGGCAAAACGACTTAAGACGCATCGTTCTGCGGTTCGCGAAGCCCTCACATTGCTTTCGCATGAGGGGGCTTTACGTCGCGGAGATCGGGGCGGTTTCTTCACGCCCGTTCTAGATGAGCATGATCAGGCCGACGTGTTTGAAGCGCGTTTCGTACTCGAAATCGGCGCGATGAGACTTATTCATGCGCGCGGCCTCACGGAAGAGGAGCTGGCTCCGTTAGGCGAAATATGCGACACCATGCAGCAGCTCGTAGAAGCCGGAATGTGGCTCGGGTTCGTCGAAGCGGATCGTCGCTTTCACGAAAAGCTAGTCGAGCTAGCGGGAAATCGCCATCTCATATCAATGTATGGCCGGGCAATATTACCTCATCGATTGCCAAAGTCACTTGATATCGCGGAACTGCGTCAAAATTTTGAAATTACCGTCAAGGATCATCGCGAAATACACCGCTTGCTGGTGGACGGACGTTTACACGACGCAATTGCGCGCATGGCATCCCACCTGGAAATGAGCGGAAAGCTGGGTTCCTCGCTTTAGGCGTCGCGTCAATGATCTTAACGCTTGCAAGGCCTACCAGATGTTCAGTCTCAACCAGGCGAGGTTGCCCAAACGTTGATTGCATTGCTCCGCGCCGCTATTCGTTCAATCGCCGTTTCAAACTAGCGACGTTCCGAAATGTGATGAGCGGTCTGGCAACGGTCCTTTGCTTGAACTGCGTTTTGGCAATGGATTCCAGAGGCGATGAAGCATTGCCCGAAGCGAACGTTTTCGGGCGAAAAAACCTGGTCGCCTGGTGTATCGTGCCTTTCGATGCCATGAAGCGTGGGCCGTCCGAACGCGCCGAGATGCTCAATCGCCTTGGATTCTCAAAATTGGCGTACGATTGGCGCGAACCGCACGTACCGACATTCGAAGATGAAATTATCGAGTGCAAGAAGCATGGAATCGAGTTCTTCGCATTTTGGGGATGGCATCCAAGCATCGAACCTCTCATCCGGAAGTACGACATCCATCCTCAGATTTGGATGCTCGCGCCGTCGCCGGAAGCCCCCACGCAGCAGGCGAAAAATGAAGCGTCGGCACGGTCGCTTGAGCCGCTGGTTGAGAAGACTCGGAAGTTGGGGCTGAAGTTTGGCTTGTATGCTCATGGCGATTGGGGCGGCGAGCCCAATAACCTGGTTTCCGTGTGCCGATATTTGCGCGAGCACGATCACGCGGACCACGTCGGTATCGTCTACAACTTTCATCACGGACATGGTCACATCAAAGATTTTCCGCAAGCACTCGCCGAGATGAAGCCATATTTGTTGTGCCTGAACTTGAATGGGATGAAATCGACCGGCGACCCGCTTATCATGCCGATCGGTTCGGGAGAATATGAACGGCAGATGATGCAAGTTGTAATTGCGAGCGGCTATCGCGGGCCGATCGGTGTCATCCACCATCGCGAGCACCTCGATGCCGAAGAAGGATTACGGCAGAATATCGAGGGTTTGAAAAAAGTACTGAATTCCATGGGCGATACGGGTGCTGCCGAGTCTTACCGCAACTAATTCGCGATGCGAACAAAGATTAGAAGACTATATGTGCTCGTGATTGTGACAATTATCGTATCGGGAAGAATGGCAAATTCGGGCGACGCTGCTGAACTTGATTCGGCGCGCGCCGAATCATCCGCCGATGTTGGAATTCTCTACCACGATGTCCGAACGCTCGGCGTCGAAGGTCAGGCCTGGTCTGACTTGGAATCACCGTACAATCGGCTGCCGCGAAAGGCGAAGGGCGCGGTACGACAAAGAATTTGGGAACTCGCCGGCGATACTTCCGGTTTGTGCGTTCGATTCACGACCAACGCACAGGAAATACGCGCACGATGGTCGCTGCGGAGCGATAGCCTCGCGATGCAGCACATGCCCGCCACGGGCGTGAGCGGCTTGGACTTGTATGTGAAGACCGAGGGTGGCCGCTGGCATTGGTTAGGTACCGGGGTTCCCGAAAGCCAGACGACGACCGCCAAAATCGCCGAGGGGCTATCGGCTGGCGAACGCGACTACCTGCTGTACTTGCCGTTGTATAACGGCGTTACAAGTCTCGAGATCGGAATTCCGAAATCGGCATCATTGCGCAAAACAGAGCCTCGTCCGGCTGCCACGGCAAAGCCAATCGTATTCTATGGCACGTCGATAACCCAAGGCGGATGTGCGTCGCGACCGGGAATGACGTACGCTGCGATATTGGGACGTCGCTTCGATCGTCCGATCGTCAACTTGGGATTCTCCAGCAACGGTACCATGGACCTTGAACTTGCGGCACTGATTACTGAAATCGATGCCGCGGCAATTGTCGTGGATTGCGTTCCCAATATGACACCTGAGATGGTCGCTCAGCGCACGCCGCCGTTTGTCAAACGGGTCCGCGAAACGCGTCCCACAACGCCCATACTGCTTGTCGAAGATCGTACATTCGCCGATGCATTTCTGGTCCCGGCGAAGCAGACACAACACTCAGCGGCACGTTCCGCCCTACGCGCGGCGTATGAATCGCTTGTTGCGGGAGGCGATCAAAATATCGGATATCTGCCGGGTGACAAATTGCTGGCTGACGATGGGGAAGATACGGTCGACGGTTCGCATGTCACCGACTTGGGCTTCGTCCACCTTAGCAATGCGATGAGGCCGGCACTCGAAAAGCTTTGGAAAAAACAAAGTGGAATTGAACGACGCTGAAATCATCACGGCGATCGGTACGCCTCTCGACGCCGATGAAACACTGCACGACGAAGGGCTTGAGCGGCAATTGGCCGATCAAGCATCGGCAGGCATTGAGCGAATCCTAGTAGCCGGATCCATGGGCGTGATGCAAATGCTTCGCGACAGTACTTATCGATCGCTCGTCTCGACCGCGTGTGACCGATGGCGAACGGGCGAACTTCTCGTCGGCGTCGGCGATACGGGCTTCGCACGGACACGCGATCGCATTGAACTCGTAACGCAGTACAAAATCGATGGTGTGGTGGTTCTCACGCCCTACTTGTTCAAATTCACTCAGCAGCAGTTAGGCGAGTATTTTGTGGCGCTGGCCGACTGCTCGCCGGTCCCGGTTTACCTTTACGACTTGCCGGCGCTGACGGGCACGAGTCCCGAAATGGAGACTTATCACACCGTTGCCCGGCATCCAAATATCCACGGTGCCAAGATCTCCGGTCGGCTTGAATTCGCGCTTGAGCTAATGCAGCAATTCGGTAGCAAATTCCGCATCATTGTGTCCGCACCGGACAAGTTGGATAGCTTGCTGCGCGACGGCATTCTAAAGCACCTCGACGGTATGTTTTCGATTGCGCCGCATTGGGTCAATGAGATTCTGCGGGCCGCAGCTGAGGCAGATTGGTGCCGCGCCACCAAATACCAGGCTAAATTAAACCAGCTTCGCGACGTTTTGCTCCAAGCCAGCAACGTGATGGCAGCCTATACCGTCATGATGAATGCGCGCGGCATTCCCGGTGTATTTCATGGATTGTTCCATCGCACTTTGGGCGCAGTTGAACGAGAGCGAATTGTATCCACCGCTGTAGTAACGGAACTGGTCGCAGCCGGAGAAGTGGCTCGCAGCCACCCTTGATGAGCACTTACCACGACCCGAGCTTGGCAGATTAATCGATATGACCGTGCTCGACCGATTTCGACTCGACGGACGAGTTGCTCTCGTTACTGCGGGTGCCGGACCGCTCTTCGGTCGAAGCATCAGTGAAGCTTTGGCCGAGGCGGGTGCGACAGTCATCACTGCATCGCGGTCACGAGAACGAAACGAGAGCTTTGCCACCGAGCTGAAAGCCCGTGGCCTCGGCGCGTGTGGCATGCAGCTCGACATCTCAGATCCGACCACCATCGACCGACTGGGCGACGAAGTCGATTCGCGGTTCGGTCGGCTGGATATTCTCGTCAACAGCGCTGTCGCGCGAACTGGGCACGTTGGCTCGTTTGCCGAGCAAACCGTCGAGAATTTGCGCGATGCGGCGGCCGGAGATTTTGTGGGCCTGTTTCGGATCTGCCAGCGATTCATTCCTGGCATGCTGCAACGCGGACGAGGGTCGATCATCAATATCTCCAGCATATATGGTGTCGCGGCCAACGACTTCCCGCTCTACGCTGGCACCGATATGAAGCAGCCGCCTAGCTACAATTTCCTCAAAGCCGGAATGGTCAATTTCACGCGCTACTTGGCCAGTCTCTATTCGCGAAATGGCGTGCGCACTAATTGCATCAGTCCGGGTGGCTATCTGGACAATCAACCCGCGTCGTTTGTTGAAGCGTACGAGCGCCGCGTTCCAATCGGGCGAATGCTTGGAGCAGAGGACTTGCAAGGCGCCGTTGTTTTTTTGGCTTCTGACGCGTCGAACTACGTCACCGGCGCGAACCTCATGGTTGACGGAGGTTGGACGTGTCTTTGAAGACTCTCATTGTGGGTGCCGGTTCGATCGGCGAACGTCACTTGCGATGCTTTCAACAGCAGCCGGGTGTCGATGTCGCGTTGTGCGAACCAAATGACGTCCGCCGGATCGAAGTCGCTGAGCGCTATAGCGTTCGAACTGCATTCAGCTCGCTTAGCGCTGCGACTGAACGAGAATGGGATGCCGCTGTCGTCTGCACGCCGGCCCATTTGCACATCGACCATTCGCTGCAATTGCTCGCCAACACTACGGCGATCCTGATCGAGAAGCCCCTCACCACTCCATCAATCGACGCAGATCCGCTGGTGCACGCCGTACGCGACAAGACCGTGGGAGTCGCGTACACCTATCGGGCTCATCCGGCAGTTCGCAATGTGAAACATTGGATCGAGGAGGGTGAGTTAGGCGACGTCTATCAACTCACAGTCGTCACTGGCTCACCCTTTCCTAAACATCGTCCCGCGTACGCAAGCACGTACTACGCGCGCCGCGAAACAGGCGGCGGAGCGATCCAGGATGCGGCGACCCATCTGTTTGACTTAGCCCACTACTTCGTCGGCCGATTTGATTGGGTCTTCTGCGACGCAGCACACCAGGTTTTGCCCAACGTCACTGTCGAAGATACAGCCCATCTGGTCGCTCGAGCAAACCACGAGCGAGTCATGGTGTCGATCGCCGTCAACCAGTTTATGGCGCCATACGAAGTGACGGTGCACATCAACGGAGATCGTGCGACTGCTCGAATTGACCTCCATTTGCAGCGATACGGACTCATCCGCCAGACCGATTCCGACTGGACCTGGCACGACGCGCCGATTCGCGAGCGCGATGATCTCTTTCTCAACCAGGCCGCTTTGTTTCTTGACGCGGTAGCCGGCAATCGCCCGGTCACATGTACTGTCGCTGAAGCTCAACACAGCTTTGAAATCAATGTCGCCGCGTTAAAATCGGTGGAGAGCGGCCACAAAGTTCGCGTTAACGGTACTCACGCGCTGAATTGAGTCTCCCATGTCGAGCCCTCCCGTCGCGATCGTCACCGGAGCTGCCAAAGGCATCGGCGCTGCCATCGCGAAACGACTCTTGGCCGAGAACTATAGCGTAGCTTTGGTCGATCACGACCGCGACGGTCTTGAGCGGCAGCAAATCGGCATGCAAAATGTCTCAGGAAGCTCTCACCACATCGTCGGCGATCTGGCCGAGATGACTTTTGTCCATTCGTTGGTTGATCGGGTATGCCAACGGTTCGGTAGCGTAGACCTGCTCGTCAATAACGCTGCATGGCGCGAGACGATGACGATGCGAGAGATCAGCCTCGAGTCTTGGGAGCGGACGATTCGGGTGTGCCTGACCGCTCCCGCCTTCTTAGCCCGCGATGCCGCGCAGCGCATGGAAACTCAAGGCGGCGGTGTGATCATCAATATTGGCAGCATGATGGCTCATCAAGCCGCAGGATTCGCGCCCGCATATGTAGCCTGTAAAGGCGCGCTGGAATCATTGACTTACGATCTCGCGGCTCTCTACGGCCCATATGGCGTGCGGGTCGTTAACATCAGTCCGGGCCCCATCGATACGGATCTAAGCCGTGACCTGTCGAATAGTCAACGTTCCAGCGACGAGCTGCGCGAGTACGGCGAGTCGATGACGATGCTGGGCCGGTTTGGGACGCCCGATGAAGTCGCCAATCTAGTCGTGTGGGCTGCCAGTAAAGATGCCAGCTTTCTGACCGGCACGACGATCACGTTCGACGCTGGCTGGTCGCGACATCATTTTCCCACGGCATTGGCCCAACGAAACTTCGAGGCACCCAAGCGATGAGCGTATGGGACTATGCCGAATGGCTGCCGGCCGTTGCTTCCGAGCATCGGCTCTCATTAGGTGAAGGCAGAACGCCCGTTCTCCGGTCGAAACGGATTGGCCTCGAAGCAGGTATCGGAAACCTGCACTTCAAGCTCGAAGCTGCGAATCCGACCGGATCGTATAAGGACCGGTTTGCCGCCGTGGCCGTTTCGCTGATGCTGGCCAACGGAAAAACGAAGTGCATCGCCACTTCCAGCGGCAATTCCGGTGCAGCGCTGGCTGCTTACAGCGCCGCGGCAGAACTCGCCTGCGAGATTGCCATCGTCGAAACGGCGCCGGCCGGTAAGTTGCTGCAAATGCTTGCTTACGGGGCGCGGTTAAAACGCATCCGCGGTTTTGGCCTAGACCCCGAGATAACGCGTCGAGCATGCGAGCTGCTGGAATCTCGTGGCGAGCAACCCGACTCGGCTCTCCAGATCACGGCTTATCGCTTTTGCCCGCTAGCGATGCAGGGCGTGCAAACGATCAGCTATGAGCTTGCTGAGTTCGCGGTCGCGAACGGCGTTCCATTCAAACACTTATTCGTGCCTGCGGGCGGAGGCGGCCTCGCACTCGCCATAGCTCGCGGCTTCGCCGACTGGCGCGAGCGCGTTACCCCCGAATTGCCGTCGCCGGCCGTTCATGTCGTGCAACCACGAGGCAATGACACCATCGCTTCATCGTTGCGCAACGGCGACTCGCTCGCTTGCGCCGTCGAATGTCTGACGAGCATCTCCGGCTTGCAAGTCCCCTCGGTAATCGACGGAAATGAGCTAATCCGCGCAAGCCGAGAATCGGGTGGCACGGGTCACATCGTTGATGACGAGTCGGTGTGGCAGATCCAGTCGCGCCTGGCAAAGGAGGAAGGCATCTTCTGCGAGCCGGCCGCGGCAGTTTCTGTTTGCGGCGCGCTGAATGCCGTCCAACGTGGCGACATCGATCGCGACGCGCCGATCGCGTGCATTATCACCGGCTCAGCTTTCAAGGACTTGGCGAGTGTTGAGCGAATGGTTCAAGGCCGCGATTGCCCGACAGTCGACTTCGCGTCGTTCTAGTTGCAGAGAGGTAAACTGTTTCGACTCACATTCACAAGTTACGGAACCGGCAGAACGACGGCCAGTCCCGTTCCTTTTTGCACACGCGGCGCGACGTGTAACATCAGCACAATTCCGCTCAACGCTGCCAACACCGGCACTGTGTCGCCGTTCTCGGCGTTGAAGACACGGCCGATTTGTTCGTGCTGCTGAACGCGCTGTCCAAGGTCAACCGACGCCATGAAAACACCGTCGACTGACGCTGGGTGGCAGATTTACAGGTGGCCAGACTCAGGGCGACCGTCTTCCACGCGGTGGACTACGGCCGACGCGAGCGGAGACGACTCGGCCATTCCCAGCGACCTCATCACGTTCAAACATCCGCGACGGTAGTCAGCTACGACCGCAAGATCAAAACCTGTGCCTCCGCCGTGTTCCGCATAGATTGCAGGTACATTCGCGTCTCTCGCCACCGACAGCGAGCGGCCCTCGAGTTGCGGCGTCGTCCCCCAGATAATCGGCAAGTTGAACGCCTCGGCCATCGCGCGCTGTTTGTTTAAAACGGCCGGATCGGCATGGAGCATGTACCCGCTTAATGGCAGCAGCTTGAGCCGCATACCGCCTGTGTGCAGGTCGAGGAAGTAGTCGGCGTAGCGGATGAGCGAGCTAAGCTCAGCGGCGATACGCTCGGTGATCGTGCCGTTCGAGTTACCCGGACAAGTTCGCGCCAGGTCCCGCTGATCGTTGGCGGTTCGCGCGCCAAGCGAGTAGGCCGGCTGATTGACGATCGGCACGAGCGTGACAGTGCCCTGCAACAACTTGTCCATCAAGTCCGACGCCAACGCGCGAACCGCGACCATCGGCTCGTATTCGTCGCCGTGAACGCCGGCAACGATCAGCAATCGCGGGCCGGACGATTGTCCGCGGATTTCAATGCTCTCGAGGCTCATTTGCTAAGTCCGGGCATCATGGCCATCGGTTGGCAGACCAGGTGGCCTGCGGCTCAAATGGATACATTGGTCGCCTGCGCTCCCGATAACTGAACGCGCTGAGATCGGCACTGGTAGGCCCAGGCGTATTCACGCGGAAAAACCGGCCACAGACTTCTCTGTAAGCTTCGACTGGCGAGTGCACGCCTTTCGCAACCAGGATTCGGAACGACTTGGGATCAAGGCCACACGACCGTAATTGTTCGAGACTCCAGGGCGCCATTCTTGTCGACGTGACCATCACTGTCAGCCCTTCGTCGGTACGCAAAACGGCCGTTCGGCCTTGATCGTATGTCGTCTTACCTCCGTGTCGCGCTTGCGATTCGCCGAACTTCCCATCATAGATCCCAAGCAGTGTAAAGTTCGCGACCAGGGGCGGTCCACAAGCCGCGTCTGTTTTTCCGCCGACCGATAGGATGAACTGGTCACCGATCGATGCCGACCTGACCTCCGAAACCGCACTCGGATCGCTGATGCACACGAATGCGTTCGAAATCTTGCGCCGTTGAATCGCAATTGCGAGGTACGTGCCATCCGCTGGCGAACCGGCGCCAACATTGTCGCCCATATCAAGCATGCAGACTGATGCATTGTGCGTTTCAGCCCGCGCCAGTCCTTCGAACGCATCGAGCGCGTCATCAATGCTCAACAGCTCGGGCACATACTGCTCGCGGGCGTCCCATAGCCGTGTTCCCAACTGACTGGCCAATTTCGCTGAATGGGCGCAATCCCGGTCGGTAACGACCAGCGCGGCAGCACCCATCTCTGGGACGTCGGCATAAGGGAACCCTAAGCAAATACTAGCGGAAAGAACGCTTGGCATCGATCGCGATTCTTCCGCTGCTTGAAAGACAGCGCGGCACGGAGCCTCATCCGGGTTCTGGCACTCGATGTTTATCGCCAGCGGCGGAAACGCAGCGGCTTGCGTGGGCCAAACCTTGTCGCTCAGCGTGTCGCACATCAACTCACCCGCCTCGAAACCGCGCTGCCATTGATCGATGTGCGGATTCGTTCGATATGCAATCAGTGCGTCGGAAGCGTTGACCATTGTCGGCGACAAATTCGCATGCGGATCGATCGTTCCTATGATTGGGCAATTGGCTCCCACAGCCGATCGAACCTCGCTCAACCAATAGCCGTCGACATCGAGAATCTTTTCGCTAACGGTTGCTCCATGCGGCGCCACCAATACGCCATCCAGCGGTCCGGCACGCTGCAATTCATCGCGCATCATTTGCATCAGAGCGATCAGCGTCTCCCCCGTCATCACACCGAACGGCATCGCGCGGGCCGCGAAGATCGGCACCGCCTCATAACTGCCCGCCTCCAGCGCCGCAAAGAACCCGCCAACCTCATGGTGGACGTCGCGAAACTGCTGCCGCACCCCGTCGCCGACTGCCAGCGTATCCTGCTCAAAATGCGCGAGCGTTGTCCGTTGAGTCAAAAACGTGTTCGACTCCTGCAGCAACGCGATGATGCCCACGCGTTTTTTCAAGCCGGCCCTCAACTCGCATTGGCGTCGAATGCAACCACATCGATCTCAAACCTGAGAATATCGCCGAGGCAGCCGATGAGCGTGGTTCGAGCAGGAAACGGCGTACGGAACCACTTGCGATAGAGCTCGTTGTATTCCACCAGATCAGCCTGCAGTCCCACATAGGAGCGGACTTGCACAACGTCCTTCAGCGTGAGTCCCGCGGCCGTCAACACCCGCTCCAAGTTCTTAATTGAGCGCTCAAACTCCTCCGCAAAACTCCCCGCCACGATTTTGCCTTCGTCGTCGGTCGCAGCCTGCCCGGAAACGAAAACCCACGGTCCCACGCGTATCGCGGGGCTGTACGGCAGCGGGCTTCTCGGGAGATTGCCTCCCACGATCGCATTCGGAGTCATCTGGAAATCCACTTGCGTTTCGTAATATGGAATTGTAGATTCAACATTAATGGAATCAACCTCCCTTGTCAAAGGGCTCGGCTTGCTCGAAGCAACCGCGCTCGATCCCAACGGCCGTTTGCTTGCCGCGCTTGCCGCGGAGGTCGGGCTCTCCAAGCCCACTGCCCACCGCATCCTGAAAACATTGACGAAACTTGGCTACCTCGAGCGCGCTCCAGGCGGTATCTACCGGCAATCGAGAAAGGTACAGCGCCTGGTCTGCAACGGGGCTATTCAAGATCTGCTTGCGGTTGCCGAACCGCATCTCAAGCAACTGCACGAGCGAACGCTTGAAACCGTGAACCTTGGCGTCTTGCGAAGCGATCGCGTGATCTACCTACGGGTGCTGGAGAGCCCCCAACCGCTCCGCCGCGTGGCAACGCCCAATTCAGTCGATCCATTTCACTCCACGGCTTTGGGGAGGGCAATTGCCGCCCGCCTTGCGCCGGAAGAACGAGAGTCGCTACTTGAACTCGCCCAACTCGAGACGAATACGCCCCGCACGCGCGCCGATCGCAAGAGCTTAATGGCAATTCTCGATCAAGTCGCACGCGAGGGATACGCGGTCGAAGTCGACGAGACGGACGTTGGTGTCACATGCATTGGCGCCGCTATCCTCGAAGCGGACGTACCAGTTGCCGCGGTAAGCATCAGTGTTCCGACGGCCCGAGCAGCGGGAAAGCAACTGCGCTTGCTGGTTGCTGCGGTCTGCACCACGGTCGACGAAATTGCCGCTTCCTTCCAAACGCGGAACTCAATCGATGCGCCTAAAGCGAAGAAGCGCCCGAGGAAGCGAGTCCGATTGTGAGCACTTGTGGCCAAGAAACCTTCTGTTTCGCGGAATCGGCGGCACTTCACAAGCGCGCGCGAAGTTCACTGGCCATGGGGGTTTCTAGCGGCTTGCGCAGAAACATCCCACCCGCGCCGTTGTTTTTCGAACGCGGCGATGGTCCCTATTTCTTCGACGTCGATGGCCACAAGCTGCTCGACTATACGCTTGGCTGGGGACCGCTGATCCTCGGCAACAACCACCCGGCGATTAATGCCGCCGTTCGCGATCAGCTCTCCCGTGGCTATACGTTTGGCGCGCAGCATCGCGGGGAGATTGAACTCGCGGAGCTTTTGGCCGGCCTGTTGCCCGGTGTCGAGCGCGTCATGTTTTCCAACACGGGGACCGAAGCAATCCAGGCCGCCATTCGGCTGGCTCGCGCGTTCACCGGGCGAAGCAAAATCATGAAGTTCGAAGGACACTATCATGGTTGGCTGAACAACGTCCTCGTAAGCTACCGCGTCAAGCCCTCGGATGCTTGCCAGCCGCTCTCTAACTGCGGCGGCCAGCCCCATGCGGAATTCTCAGAGACAATGGTCCTTCCTTGGAACGATGTGAGCGCGCTCGAAACGGCGTTCCACAATTTTCCGCAAGAGATCGCCTGCGTCATCACGGAACCGCTCCTCGTCAACGGCGGCGGATGCCTGCCCTCAAGTGGTTATCTGGACGCACTCGTTCAACTTTGTCGGCAACATGGCGCCGTCTCCATCTTCGACGAAGTTATTACTGGGTTTCGTATCGCGCTGGGCGGCGCACGTGAGTATTTCGGCGTGGAACCTGATTTGAGCGTGTACGCAAAAGCGCTCGCTGGCGGTTTTACTCTCTCAGCGGTTGGTGGACGAGCGGCCGCTTTCAGCACGCTCGACGACGGCCGCACGATTCATGCTGGCACTTACAACGGAAGCCCGATAAACCTCGCCGCCGCAATCGCCACGATCAATGAACTGAGCAGGCCGGGAGTCTACGACCAAATGCATCGATGCGGCATTTCGATACGCGAAGCAATCGAGCGCGAAGCGACCACTAACGGCTTGCCGCTTGTGACCGTCGGGCTGGGCTCGGTGTTCAGCGTGCATTTTGGACTCGCGGAAGCGCCAAGGACCTACCGCGACGTCCTGGCCGTCGACGCACCGCGCTACGAACGCTTCCGCCTTGCCCTGTTGAACGAGGGTATCTATTTATTACCAGATGCGCGTTGGTACATCGGCGCCATGCACGGCGAAACAGAACTTGAATTCACGCTACAAGCCATTCACCGAGCAATGCGGCAAGTGTCGAACTAACCCCGGCCCACCCATCTCTTCATGGCAATTTCCTGGAATTTACCGAGCAGAGTGCTATCGATCGGCTTGATGATTGCAGCGGCGTGGCAAGCCTCCGTTGCGCGGGTAGGGGCGGAGGAAAACTTAAAGGCGCCCGCGAGTTCAACTTGGGAAGGCTACAGCCGGTCTGATTTCAAGGTCGATGGCCGACCGTGCATTCTCGTCGCGCCACATACTGCGGCAAAAGGCCGACCTTGGATTTGGCGTATGGAATTCTTTGGCCACGAGCCGCAGGCCGATCTCGCACTGTTAAGCAAAGGCTACCACGTCGCTTATATGGACGTCCAAAACATGTACGGTGCCCCGGTCGCTCTCGATCACCTCGATCGCTTTTACGATGAACTCATAACCAAGCATCATTTATCTCGCAAGGCCGTCCTCGAGGGATTCAGCCGCGGCGGTTTGTATTCGTTGAACTGGGCCGCTCGCAATCCTACGAAAGTCGCATGCATCTACAACGATGCGCCCGTTTGCGACTTTAGAAGCTGGCCCGCCGGTCGAGGGCGAGGCAAGCGTTTCGATGCCGATTGGGACGCCCTGTTGAGAGTTTATGGCCTCACTGAGCAGAAAGCGTTGCAATACGAAGGCAATCCTGTCGATAACCTGGCGCCCCTCGCCAAAGCTAAGATTCCATTGCTGCACGTCTGCGGCATGGACGACGAAGCCGTGCCATTTGAAGAAAACACAGGCCTCGTGGCCAAGCGCTATGAACAGCTCGGCGGCGAGATCAAGGTGATCGAAAAACGCGGCGTCGGCCACCACCCACACAGTCTGAAAGATCCTACGCCGATCGTCGACTTCATCTTAATCCATGCAACCGCGGATGCGGGCTCCGACTTACTACAATAGACGATGGGCAACGTTTTGTGCTGAAATGAGCGATGAGACAGCACGGCACGATATTATTGCTGATCGCTTTGCTGCCAGGGCCCGCCGTCCTCGGCGTTGAAACGGCTCCTGCCACTACGGCGGCAGAGCCGGGAGGTGCGCCGATTTGCCAAGGCACGGCACTTCCGTACGACCCGCAACTTGTTCAGCAAATCGTCGACCGCGCCCGCACGGCAGGAGACGCGCGTCGCGGGCTCGGCGTTTTCAGTTCGACAAAGCTTGGCTGCCTGAGCTGTCATCGCGTTGGCGAGACCGGCGGTTCCATTGGCCCAGCGATCACTCAGCTGCAGAGCCGCAGCACAGCCAACGAAATCGCGGAATCGATCCTTTGGCCAGGCCGTCGCATGCAGCCAGAATTCGCGACCTGGTCTTTCGTGACCAGCGACGGCAAGACTCACCAGGGATAGCGACCGTCGGTCTTTTGCCATCGCTCGACTATTAATCGACCCACACCTAGCTTGAGAGGACAATATTGTGCCTGGCAGTTTCGGTTTGAGCGGTTACCTGGTGTTGGCCGGGTATATCCTGGCAACGCTCGGATTAGGTCTGTCGTTTGCGCTCAAGCAAAAGAACTTGACCGGATATTTTTTGGCCGAGCGCGCAGCCCCGTGGTGGGCCGTCGGCATCTCGCTGCTCGCCTGCGACCTATCGGCCATTTCCTATATCGGCACGCCTGGATGGACCTATCGCAACGACTTGCGCTACCCCATGAGCACGTTCATGATGCCAATTATGGCAGTCATTGTCGCCTATCTCTTCGTGCCGTTCCTGGCGCGGATTCAGGCGTTCACCATATATGAATACCTCGAGCGCCGTTTTGATCTCAAGTGTCGCCTGTTTGCGTCGGCTGTCTTCTCGTTGCAGCGCGCCTCGCACATGAGTGTGGCGATCTATGCCATTTCCCTCGCACTTAATCAAATTGTCGGCTGGCCTGTTTGGGGGTGCGTCATCATTATCGGCGGCCTGACGACGCTCTACACTGTTTTCGGTGGCATGAAGGCTGTGCTGTGGACGGATGTCATGCAGTTTTTCGTGCTCGTCGGCGGGATTTTTGCCATGGCAGGTGTCGTACTGTGGCACTTTAGCGGCGACGTGCTCCACATCTGGAACGTCGCCGCCGAAGCTGGGCACACAAAGCTCTTCTCCTTCGATGCCAATTTTCTCAATCCAAGCTTCTGGAAAGAATTGACCGTGTGGGGAATTTTCCTGGGGCTGCTTGTTAGCCAGGTTGGTGCGTACGGCAGCGATCAGGTCCTCGTGCAACGTTACATTGCAGCTGGCTCGGCGCGGTCCATGACCAACTCATTGATTTTCTGCTCGCTCATTCAAATACCAGTATCGCTGTTGCTCTTCTTTCTTGGCTTTGCCTTCTTCGCGTTCTACCACGACCCCAAAAATGCGACCCTCCTGTCGTCGCTTAACCAGCTAGTTACCTCGTCGGGGGGCGATGTGCAGAACTTCGTCATGCCACACTTTATCCGCAACGTACTGCCATCGAGCCTCGCAGGCTTGGTGTTTGCCAGTTTGTTCGCCGCCACGATGTCCGTGTTTTCCTCAGGTTTGAATTCGCTGAGCACGGTCACCTGCGTCGACTTTATCCAACGATTGCGAGAATCGCGGCCCGCCTTTGGTGAATTGTCCTTGACGACGGCCCGCTGGGTGACCTTCGTCTGGGGCGTCTTAGTTACGCTTTCCGCCGTCGCGGTGCATTTCGCACAAATGGGTTCCGTCGTTGAAGTCGCTGCAGCCGTGATTGGTTTCTTCAGCGGACCACTCCTAGGAATGTTTTTACTGGGCATGTTTTCTCTACGCGCCAATTCAACTGGCGCAATTCTCGGCGCAATTGCCGGATTTGTCGTGGCATTCCTGCTACGTAATCACGTCTCGTTTATCTGGTACGCCGTAACCGGCTGCGTACCGACGATTATCGTCGGCTATTTGATCAGCTATGCAGCCTCCCCTGAGCCAATCCAAAAGGTCTTCTCGATGACGATTTGGGGACGCAGCAAAAACTAGACAAGGAGTAGTGTCCGTCAAGTTGCGCGCATTGGTATAGGGCTTCTCCTGGTTTGGTTGTGCTTGAATGATTCGGTCGAGGCAGGTCGCAAAGGACCGGTTGGCCCCAAGACGTCACCGCCCCGGGGCTCCCACAAATCCGTACGTGCACGCATTAGCGCATACGGTTCCTCTCATCATGGTTTCGCTGCGTGTCTGAGAGTCGAGCGAACCGCGCGATTGGGAGCAATCGGTCATGGTAGACCGGCCCCGCCAGGGTGACAGGCGATGTGAAATTACTCCACGTCCCACGGGCCTGAGCAGGAATGGAGTCCAGAAGATCGACCGGTCTTCTGCCGCGATAACATCTGGCCAGACCAACAACAGCTAACGCTGTAAGCAGTAGGGAGGATGGCTTGGGCGCATGGGTAGCCCCGCCAACATTGGCCCCAGCCATTCCGCCGTCGATCGTCCGGCCGAAATTATCCCGCCACGTCCCATAGTTCACCAGCTCGACGAAGCCATTGGAAATGGGGCCACGCTCCGCCACACAGCGATGACATGACGGTTCACACACCTCATTTCGGCACCGCCTCCACCGAGAACTTTAGTTGGGCTGCAAGCCCGGGACCTATATAATGAATGCCATCTCGATTGGTTCTGGCGTGGTCCGGATGAATGAATTGAGCCCTTTTGAGAGCAGGTGCAATCGGTGATGGATACGTCGGCCCAACACGAGCAGACCATAATCGAGCAGTTCAGCAAGCAGGCTGCCTATTTCGCCCAGCTTCCTGGCCACGCGGCGGCAACGCAATTGCTTATGGATGTGGCCGGCGTTACCGAGAGCGCCGAAATTCTGGATATCGCTTGTGGGGCCGGAGCAATCACACGTCCTGCCGCGCACCTTGCCAAACACGCCACAGGTATTGATCTTACGCCGGAGATGATTGAGCAGGCCCGGTTGCTGCAAGCCGAACAGGGATTATTGAATCTGACGTGGCACGTGGGCGATGTGACGCGACTGCCATTCGCGCCAAGTACGTTTGATGTTGTACTTACACGTTACAGCTTTCACCACTTCCTTCACCCAGCCGGCGTGCTGGCTGAAATGGTTCGGGTCTGCAAACCTGGTGGCCGAGTCGCGGTGGCCGATCTGGTCTTGCCAGCCGACAAGATCGTGGCCTACGACCAGATGGAGAAACTACGCGACCCATCGCACGTTCACGTGCTGACCGAGTCCGAATTGCACGATCTATTTCAAGCGGTCGGGCTTCGGCACGTCCAGCGAGCCGGCTATCTATTCGAGTTGGGACTTGAACAGCTGCTGTCCGCGTCTTTTCCCAAGCCAGGCAATGCGAATCAAGTACGAGCAATATTCAAGGCGGATGTAGGTGCCGACAATCTTGGTATTGGCGTTCATCACCGTGGTGGCGATTTTCGCTTTGCCTATCCGATCACGATCCTCGTTGGCACCAAGTTGGCTACAGCGAACAGCATGGCCGGAGCATCCGATGGAACCACCGTTGGATGAGAATCAGCTGACTTGTTAACGAAACCACTGAGTGAGAGAGGCCGAGAGTCTTCGCCCGTCTTTGAGAATCCAGAGCTTACTGGCTCCGCCCAGCATGAAATGGAAGTCGGGAATCGCCAGTGGGTACGAATTCCACCTGGCCAATCGGTCGCGCGGCGGGAAGCAGCCAGCACAGCGAAGGATCCGACAGCAAATATCATAACTCAAATCGTGTGACGCACGCCAATAATTCACCCCAAAACGGAATTGCTATTTGTAGGACCCGTTCCTGAATGGCGTCATCACTTTCCGCAAACGACTTCTTGCTATTCGTAAGTCTGGGAATCTAGCTGTAAACTAGAAAGATTATTCGGGGGATATAACAGAATCCTGTGGATGAGGAGGCTTGAAGAAGGCGGCGTACTTGGGTTTGATTTTGGTGTGTTCAATACCTTCAACCCGAGGAGTACGCCACCATGGCTGAGAGTACCAGTACTACGATTGAGTTTCCAGTCCCCGGTTCTCGTGACGTGTTGACCGAGATTCTCCGAGCAGGAGCCCAGCAGATGCTAGCCGCGGCCATTGAAGCCGAAGTTGCCCAGTGGATCGACGAGCACGCCGAGCTGACCGACGAGAACGGTCATCGCCAGGTGGTTCGCAATGGCTATCACCACTCGCGCAAGCTCACCACCGGCCTGGGACAACTTGAGATCGAGCAGCC
>JAKOXH010000036.1 GCA_029781135.1 Planctomycetota bacterium | reverse complement strand
GCAACATCTGGGTTTGGATGCACCTCACTCGACTGGCGGACGGTTGCGGCGATGCCGTAACCCTCCGCTTGGAACGACTCCGCTTCAAACGCATGTTGGACTGGATCGTTCACGAGATTCAAAGCCTATACCACGATGGATCAATGCCTTACGTCGAGTGGTCACCGTAAGGCAAACTTGGAACTACTGTCATTGGTCATTGCATGTGCGTCGCCCAGTCGTGTGACCAAGCCTATTCAAACACGTGGGCAACGAAGCGGCGGAGGAGCGTGTTGGCCTCGGGGACTTCTTGGACGCGAAGGGTGAAGTGGTCGTACGTGATGCCGGCAATGCGCTCGACATATTCGGGGTAGGCGGCGACACGTTCAAGAAACGAACCGCGATCAAGTTCTGGGTGAAACTGGGTGCAGTAAATGGGTCGGTCGATGAAACGGAAGGCTTGCTCAGATATTACGGCGGAGGAGGCGAGCAGCACGGCGTCAGATGGCAGCGCGACGACGTGATCCTCGTGACCGCCTTGTGCTAGGAATGTTAATGGCATGCTGCCCAAAATTGGGTCCGCGCGGCCGGCGTCCGTGAGTGAGATTTCTACAGTGCCCAGTTCGGCGTTCGCCGGGTCGTGAATGCACTTGCCGCCCAGGGCACGGGCCATCGCCTGAAAGCCCCAGCAGGAGGCGAAAGTCGGTTTGGCAAAACGGTGGATTTCGCGAAGGCAATCGAGCGTGCGATCGAGCCATTGGCATTGGGACGCCAGGCGGCTTGGTTCGGCGGATTCGCTGGCCGCGGAGTGATGGCCACTGCCGCCGAGCAGCAGCATATCGACCTGGTCAATTTTAGCACGTGAGGGCGCGGTACTCAGTAGATCGAGAACTTCAATCGAAGATGGGTCGCACGTTAATGCTTTGGCAAAACAGCGAACCTCTTGGGCGGCCATTGGGTCGTCCGCGTTGCGCATTTGCAGCAGCAGGTAGCGGAGTGCGCTCACAATGATTCGCTATGCGTCGCCATTTTTGGTAACCAGATCGATTGCTTGTAAAAGGACGCCCATTATCTTATCAAGTCCTACAAGAGAAATCGCCAGCGGCGGCATCAAGTAGAGGACATCGGCCAGCGGGCGGAGCCAAACGCCACGGGCCAGCGTTTCGCGGCACACGCGCCAAGCGCGGCGTTCTATCGCCGGGTAAGGCTCGCCGGTTCGTTTATTGGGGGTGAGTTCCAAGGCACCGATGAGACCGCGTTGCCGCGTGGTGGCAACGTGCGGATGTTCGGCTATACGGCAAAGATGCTCGCTGAGGCGCTCAATCTTGTCAGGCAACCTGGCGAGCGTTTGTTCCTCTTCAAACACATCGAGGGAGGCAATTCCGGCCGCACAAGCGAGTGGATTGCCACTGAACGTGTGGCCGTGGTGGAGCGTGCGGCCCGTATGGAAGCCTCCGAGAAAGGCATGATAAACGGCGTCGTTCGTGAGTGTGGCGGCCAGCGGCAGATAGCCGCCGGAGAGGCCCTTTCCCAGGCAGAGGAAATCGGGAACGACGGATTCCTGCTCGCAGGCGAACATCGTGCCGGTGCGGCCGAAGCCGACGGCGATTTCGTCGGCAATGAGGAGCACATTGTATTTGCGAGTGAGTTCGCGGAGGCCCCGGAGGAAGCCGGGCGGGTGCATCACCATGCCCGCGGCACACTGCACGATGGGCTCGACGACTAGGGCGGCGACTTCGTGGTGATGTGACTTCAGCAGGAATTCGATTTCGCCAAGGAAATAGTCACAGGCTGCGCTCGCCCGCGAAGACAGCCCGGCCGCCTCGGCCGGGCGGGAGGCATCGATCACTTCAACGGTATTTGCCGGTGCAAGATGCCGACCCGAGACGGGGCGGCTATGTGGCGGCGCGTTGCGTGGGTCGGGTAGGGGGCCGCGGAGGACTTCGAAGAGGAGCGGTTTGAACAGCGCATGAAACCGGGCGATGCCGCTGACGCTGGCGCTGCCGAGCGTGTCGCCATGATAGGCTTCCCCCAGGGCGATGTATTTGGTCTTTTCGGGCTGCGGCGATTCGCACTGTCGCCAATATTGAAAGGCCATCTTGAGCGCGACTTCGACCGCGGAGGAACCGTCGCTCGAAAAGAAGACGTGTTCCAGGTCGCCAGGAGCGATGTCGGCGAGGCGCTTGGCGAGGTGAGCGGAGGTATCGCTGCCCATGCCGAGTGCGGTGCAATGGGCGACGCGGTCGAGCTGGGCGCGGATGGCGGCGTTGATCCGCGGGTGATTGTGGCCGTGGACGTTGCACCACATGCTGCTAGCGCCATCGAGATATTCGCGGCCATCGATGTCGATCAAGCGGCAGCCCTCGGCGCGCGCGATGACAAGCGGCTCGTACTCGGCCATTTGCGTGAACGCATGCCAATGGTGGTGGCGGTCCCAGTGGCGAAGGTCGGCGGGAGAGGGCATGGTTGGATGATTGAGCTAAACCGCAACAGCGTAATTCTCGTTCCCACGCTCTGCGTGGGAACGTGCGGCATCATATCTTTCTGGTGCGGTGTGCGGAGTATGGCCGCCGAGCGGCCGGGTCGGCGTTCCCACGCGGAGCGCGGGAACGAGTCAGTCACATCACCAGGAAACGCAAACGGGAGCGCCGACTTTGATGCCGAGCATGGCGGAGGCGTTTTCGTCGACGACCGCCAGTTCGAGGCGTCCGGTCGAGCCGACGTGGGCCATGAATGTCATGGGCGGCTGGTCGCCGAACGTGGCGAAAATTCCCTGGGTTTCATGTTCCTGGCAGGTGATGATTACGGAGTCGCCGCGCGGCACGCCCGCGAGCATGGCCCGCGTGATGTTTGTAATGAGGTTGCCGAACGAGTCGACCTCGATCACTTCGCCCGCGATGCGATTGGGCACTTGCTGAACCTCCGCCCATTGAAGTTCCACGAGTTGTTGGATTGGCGGTCCGAGTTTTTCGGGCGCCAGCCCTAAACTGAGCCTCGCGGCCACCGGCGACATGATATCGCGACCGTGAAACGTGCGCGAAACTTCGCGGTTCCAGTACTGCGGATCGTCGACGCAGAACATCTTAACGGGTCGCTGGGCGATGGCCAAGCGACTGAGGACGCCGTTATCGGGGCCGATGAAGTGTTGGCCACACATCTCGGCATAAATAATGCGGCGTTTGCTGCCGACGCCGGGATCAACCACAACCACATGAACGGTGCCCGGTGGAAACCAGCAGGCCGTTTCGGCGAGGGCGATCGCGCCGGCCCGGATATCGCGCGGCGGCACGGCATGAGAAATATCGACGATCTGGGCGCGGGAATTGATCGAAAGAATGACGCCCTTCATGGCGGCCACGTAGCGGCTGCCGTTGCCGAAGTCGGTGGTGAGCGTGATGATTGCCGGCGGTCGCACGTCGTCTGCCATGGCGAAGACTCACTGCGGAAGGTTAGCGATTCGAGAAAAGACAGGTCCGATTAGTTCATCTCAAGGGCACGACGAGCGCGACATGGCAATGACCAATGACCAAATCCCAATGACCAAGCGACGCGGCAGACTGCCTTGATCTTGGTCATTGGTGCTTGGTCATTGGTCATTCTCACATCGTTCGTTGTGCCGTTGGGTGCCACATCATACCACATCAGGGAGCGGCTTCGATCAATTGTAGGCAGATTTCGCGGATACGGGTTGGATCGACGTTCGGATTTTGTTTTTTTGCCTGGCCGATGATCGCCCCGATGGCTTGGACTTTGCCTGCCCGGACGTCGGCGATCGTTTTCGGATTGGCCGCGAGGAGCTTCTGGCACAGCGCGAAGAGTTCTGATTCATCGACGGCGGCGATGCCGAGTTTTTCCATGGCCGCGGCTACATCGCAGCGGTTTTCGACCATCGCTTGGAACACTTCGCGGGCCCGCGGACTGGGGACATCGCCCGATTTTATTTTGCGGATTAAATCGGCAAGGGCGGCGGCTGGCACCGGGATGGCGTCGATTGTCGTATTTAAATCCTTGAGCGTCCGCAGGATGTCTTGCGTGACCCAGTTGGCGGCGGCTTTGGTGTCGCCGGATTCTTCAGCGACGACGAAGTAGTAATCGACGATGGGGCGACCTTGCTTGATGAGCACGTCGGCGTCGTAGGCCGAGAGGCTGAAGTCGGTCTCCAACCGATTTCGCAGCGTGGCAGGGAGTTCGCCGAGCGATTGGCGAATCGAATCGACCTCCGTCGAGGTTGTCGTCACGGGCACGAGGTCCGGATCGGGGAAGTAGCGGTAGTCGCTCGATTCTTCCTTGCTGCGCTGGCCGCGGGTAACGCCGGCGACATCGTCCCAGCCGCGCGTTTGCTTAGGGGCGTCGCCCAACTTGCGTTTCGTCTCCTGCCATTCGCGCCACTGCCGCTGGGCTTCGTAATCGAGGGCCCGCTCAACCGCGCGGAAACTGTTCATGTTCTTGATTTCGACGATCGGTGTGGCGACTTTGCCTTGTGGAGTATCGATGTGCAGGTTGACATTCGCATCGACGCGGAGGCTGCCTTCTTGCATGTTGCAATCAGAGACGCCGATGTAGGTGAGAAGCAGCTTCAACTCGTTGAGGAATGTCTTCGCTTCGAGCGAGCTCCGCATGTCGGGCTCGGAAACAATTTCCAACAGCGGCGTGCCGGTGCGATTGAGGTCGATGAGGCTATCGCCTTTCCCGGCGATTTCATCATGCAGGCTCTTACCGGCGTCTTCTTCCAAGTGGGCCCGCAGAATACGCACGCGCTTCGGTTCGAAGCCGCCCTTGGGGTCGCTGATATCGAGATGGCCGTGCTGCGACATCGGCAGATCGTATTGGCTGATCTGATAGTTTTTCGGCAGGTCCGGATAGTAGTATTGTTTGCGGTCCCACTTGGTGAATGCGGGGATTTCGCAGTTGAGAGCGACGGCCGTTTGGAGCGCCAGTTCGAACGCGTGGCGATTCATCACCGGCAGCGTGCCGGGTAGGCCGGTGCAAACAGGGCAGGTTTGCGTGTTCGGCTCGGCGCCAAAGCGCGTGCTGCAACCGCAGAACAACTTGCTGGCGGTCGCAAGCTGAACGTGAACTTCCAGGCCGATGATGGTGGTGTAGAGTTCGGTCATGCGCAGCTTCTGCGGGCTTTGGCAGCGACGGCAATCGACACGGAGACAAGGAGACTTGGAGACAAGGAGAAGCGCGATTCTGCAATCTCTCCTTGTCTCCCTGTCTCCTTGTCTCCTTGTCTTGCGTTTTGCTGTAGGTCGAAAGTCATTTCCATACTCAAATCATCGCGCGGTTCTTGTGCCAGTGGGTTGCTTGTTCGTACATGCGGGCGCCGCGGAGGAGGCGGTCTTCTTCGAGAGCCGGGGCCTGCAATTGCAGGCCGATCGGCAGGCCCGTTTTGGACTGGCCGCAGGGCAGGCACAAGCCGGGAATGCCGGCGAGGTTGGCGCTCACGGTGTAGATGTCGACCAAGTAAAGTGCCAGCGGGTCGCCGGCCATTTCGCCGATTTTGAACGCAGGGGCTGGCGTGATTGGCCCGGCGATCAAATCGACCTTTGCGAATGCCTGATCAAAATCTTGCCGTATGAGACGGCGGACTTTCAGTGCCTTGAGATAATAGGCATCGTAGTAGCCGGCGCTCAGGGCGTAGGTGCCGAGCATGATGCGGCGCTTGACTTCCGGTCCGAATCCTTCCGCCCGCGTGCGGCGATACATGCGCACCAGTGCGGAATCGAGGCGGTCGAGGCCGATTTTATCGCCGCCCGTCTCAAGCCGTTTGCGATCGGCCGCCAACTCGGCCAGCATTTCATTTTCATCGGTGCGATAACCGAAGTGGACGCCGTCGTAGCGTGCGAGATTGCTCGACGCCTCACTGGGAGCGATCACGTAGTATGTGGCGACGGCGTATTTGCTATGGGGCAGCGAAATTTCGTGGAGCGTCGCGCCGAGTGATTTGTACACTTCGAGCGCGGCGCGGATGGCGGCTTCCACTTCACTATCGAGCCCGGGACCAAAATGCTCGCGCACCCAACCGATGCGGACGTTGGCAAGCGGTTTGTTCACTGTTTGCGAATAGGGCGGAACGGGTACATTGAGCGAGGTGCTGTCGCGGGGGTCGTGGCCGGCGATGGATTCGAGCAGCAACGCCGCGTCTTCGACGGACTGGCCGAATGCACCGATCTGATCGAGGCTGCTCGCGTAGGCAACGAGGCCGTAACGGCTCACACGGCCATAGGTCGGCTTCATGCCAACGACGCCGCAAAGGCCGGCGGGTTGGCGGATCGAGCCGCCCGTATCGGTGCCGATGGCGAACGGGGCCATGCCGGCAGCGACCGCGGCCGCGGACCCACCGCTCGATCCGCCGGGCGAGCGTTCAAGGTCCCACGGATTTCGCGTAACTTTGTACGCGGAACTTTCGGTCGAGCCACCCATGGCGAATTCGTCCATATTCGTGCGGCCGAGGAAGACGGCATCGGCGGCACGCAGCCGAGTAATGGCGGTGGCATCGTAGGGCGGGCGGAAGTGTTCGAGCATCCGCGATGCGCACGTGGTGGTTTGGCCGCGTTCACAAAGGATGTCTTTGATCGCGATGGGCAGGCCGGCGAGGCGGCCGAGGGGTTGGCGTTTGGCATGCTTGGCGTCGACTTCGGCGGCTTGCTGCAGAGCGCGATCACCGTCAATCCGCAGGAACGCGTCGACCTTCTTCTCAACGGCTTCGATGCGGTCGAGGTAGGCCTGCGTAAGTTCGACCGAGGAAATCGAACCTGACTCTAGGTTACGCAGATGTTCGGCGGCGGAGAGATCGGTGAGAACCATTGAGAGCGCGACGCATGCGGACGGCGGTGAAAACCTTTGGTAATGTAACAAAAAAACACGTCGGGAGAACGCCCCAAAACGTGGGCGTCGCGCGGGAAATTGAGCTAAACCGCAAGCGATGTGGGAAACGACCGCCGGGGCAAGTCATTGCGCAAGAATTAGTCGCCCAGGACGGCGGGGACGAGATAGCCACGATCATCGTGGTGGGGAGCGTTCGACAGAGCTTCCTCCCTGGGCAAGCCGGCGGCGACTTCGTCGCGGCGGAAGACGTTGGCGACTTCGATGGCATGGGCCATCGGCTCAACACCCTCGGTATTGACCTCGGCAAGTTGGTCGACGTAACCCACGATCTTGCCGAGTTCGGCGGTCATCGTGGCGAGTTCCTCGTCGGACAGCTGCAGGCGACCGAGCAGGGCGACTTTCTCGATGTCTCGCCGACAGATACTCATTGATGACACGAAATAGCCCGGCCGTCTCGGCCGGGCGTGAAACGAATCTGAAAATTGAGGCGTTCGCCGACCTGAGACGGGTCGGCTAAATCGCGGCTACTTCGCCTTCGCGTGTTCGTGGGGAACCTTGAACGGGGCACTGCGCACGATCTTCGTGACGCCGCCACTACGGATGCACTGCACGCAAACGAGCACCGACCTATGACTGCCGGTGGGCGTGGAGACATTCACGCGCTGCAAATTCGGCTTGAATTTCCGACGGCTAATGCCGGTGACTTTGGTGCCGACGCCGCCCAAGTACTTCTTCTTACCGCGGGTCGTCACTTGATTGCCAAGCTGCGCGCCCTTGCCACAAACACTGCACTGCCGAGCCATCGCTCACCTCTATTTAGCTCAAATCAAAACGTCTTGCTGATTGCGAAGAATCCGTAAGTATAGCGGATTTCAGGAGTTGAGCAACGGGCAACCATGCCAGTTTTCGGGCGAAAATTAGCGTCCGCGGGTGAAGGCGAGGACTTCCTCGGTAATCAGCCTATTGGTGGCAATGGATTCGCCCGAGTGGATCGTGGGGTTGCCCTGCCAGTCACAGAAGCAGCCGCCGGCTTCTTCAATAACCGTTTGCAGTGGGGCCGAATCCCACAGGGACATTTCCGGGTCGATCATCAATTCGGCCCGGCCGGTTGCAACCATGAGGTAGCCGTAGGCGTCTCCCCAGGTGCGCGTTAGTCGCGCGGCTTGTTGCAACTTGATGAATACGTCGAGGGTGTCTTGCTTGCGGAGCTTTTCAAAATTCTGCACTTCGGAAGTGACGAATAAGCTGTCGGCAAGGCGGGCGATTTTCGAAACGTGGGCGGGCCGAGGCTCGGCAGTGCCCCTCGCGATGTACCAGCAACCCGTGCCTTTTGCGGCATAAACGGATTCACCGAGTGCGGGGACGTTGATGACGCCGATCAGCGGATTGTCGTTTTGAAGCACGGCCACGAGGTTGGAATAAAGTGGGATGCCGTGGATAAACGATTTCGTGCCGTCGATTGGATCGAGCGTCCATGTGTAAACGGTCGAGCCCGATTGATGGCCGAACTCCTCGCCGAAAATTGCATCGCCGGGGTAGCGCTTGGCGATCCGTTCGCGGAGATACTGCTCGGCCTCTCGATCGGCGATCGTGACGGGCGACGCGTCGGATTTCCGATCGACTTTCAGGTCGTCACGCCGAAAGTACTTCAGCGTGATATCGCCGGCCTCCTGGGCGATTGCAACCGCGAATTTGAGGCGTTCAGCAACATCTTGGGAGTCAGGAGGCATGGCGGGGATCGATTTCGGAACAAGAGTACTTCGAGGCAAATTGGCGGACGTTTGGGCTGGAAGACCGCGTTCAAAGCGACGCTTCCTACTTAATCTCGGCATATAAATCGCGGCACAACGTCGCGTCACTGCGGCCTTGTGCTCCGCACTCCGCCACACTAGACTTTGCCGCCCACGTAAGGGCGTAAGTAGTGAACTGGCAGTAGCTTAACGGCGATTTGCAGTCTCTGAAACCCACCTTCGCAGCATTCTACGCTCTTGAGAGTGGCAGGCCGCAGACTCGGTATTATCGTCAGTTTGGCCACTCGCGTTCTAACTGCTGACCTGGGATGGATTTAGCTTGAATCGGGATGCGGTGCTTTTAGAATAGAAGCTAGAGGCACCGGATCCATCAACCTGGCTGCGATAGCAGCCTGCGGAGGATCCTATGCGACTATCGTTCGTGGGTGCCTTGTTGGGAGCAAGTCTGGTAGTTGGGGCACTAGTAGGGCGGAGTTCCTCCGAACCTGCTTACGGCCAAGCGATCGACTCGCCCACCCGAGCTAGCAACGGCGAATTGTTCACGCACGTTACGGCGATCGAAGGACAGCCGCTAACGGTCACCGTGATTGATTCGCGGCAACGGGTGATGGCGGTCTATCATGTGGACCGTAACTCCGGCGAAATCACGCCGAAGAGTGTGCGCAACATTAGCTGGGACTTGCAAATGATTGAATACAATAGTGGCAAACCGCTGCCGCAAGATATCCGCAACGGCCTGAAGCGCTGAGTTGAGCCGCGAAGACCTCGCGTGCTGAATTGGCATTGGCCGGCAGCGGGACGCGGCACCGCGAGGGATTCGATGGCACAAAAGTTCACCAGCTTAGACGACGCCGCCAAACAACTCAGCATCTCGAAAGATCGGCTGAACCAGTTACGCGAAGCCGGCAAGGTGCGTGCGTACCGGGATGGTGCAAGCTGGAAATTCCGCAGTGAAGATATTGACAAGTTAGAAGCAGACGGCTTGCCCCAACTCGACCCAGGCGCCAGCGATTTGTCGTTAGAAACGGTGGATGATCTGGCTTCCTCGCATGAGGAACTGGAGGCAAGCTCCGCGAGCGACATCAGTCTTGAAGATGTCGATGAACCGACGGTCGCAGGCTTGGATGAAGGTTCCGATGATGCCCTCGCGCTCGATGATGACTCGATCGATGTTAATAAAGATTCGATTCTGCTGAGCGATGCTGAATTGGGTAGCGTTGTGCGACGGCCGCCCAGCACGATTATCGGTAAGGCCGAACTCGATTTGGACGCCGACTTGGATCTGTCGCCGCTCGACAAAGGCACTGCGAAAAGTGATGTGAAGCTGGCCGGGGATTCAGGGTCTTTACTGGCAGGCGATGAAATATCGCTCGATTTACCGAGCCCTTCTGGCAATTTCGCAGGCCTCGAAGAACTGGAAGTCGATCTCGAAGCGGAGTCGAGCCGGATTCTCTCGCCCGAAGACGTGGCCAAGGCTAAATCGGCCGCGAAGAGTTCTGACAAGCAAGAAAAGAAGCAGCCGAGCTCCCTGACGGGACTGAGCGATTTGGGATTAGCGCCCATCGATAGCGATGTTGCTGTCGGCGGCTCGGATGTGAAATCGGGCAGCGCTGCCAGCGGTGTTGGCCTTTCCGGTTTGTCGGCCCTCGAATTGGATGACGATGACGAAGTGCTCGGCGAAGGCAGCGGTAGCGATGTAACGCTGTCCGGCGAGAGCAGCGGCATCAACATTATTGCACCGTCGGATAGCGGCCTCGCACTGGATGAAGTACCGCTCGATTTGAGCGGTTCGGCGCCAATCGGTTCGTCGCTCGACCTCGGCTCCATTTCTTCGGACGATGTGTCGCTTGAGCCTTTGGGTGGCAGTGGCCCGGAATCCAAGATCGGCGAAGACTTCCAATTGACGCCCCTCGGCGAAGAAGATGCCGATGAAGAAAAGGACAGCTCGCAGGTCATCGCACTGGACGAATTGTCGGAAGAAAGTGCCGCTGGTGCGCCGCTGCCAAGCGGGTTGGGTGAACATGGCATGATGGGCGAGGAATTCGCGCTGGGTGGGCTTACTCCAGGCACGGCACCAGTGGCCACTGCGGCAACCGTGGATATGCCATTTTCGCTTTGGAACGTACTGGGCCTTTCCAGCTGCATGGTGCTGTTGGCCTTGTGCGGCATGATGACGTTCGACCTGCTCCGCAACATGTGGAGCTGGAACGAAGTCAGCACCATCAATAGCTGGCTGTTGGAAGTGCTGAATCCGTTCTTAGGCCGCTGAGTGGCCCGTTTTGTAAGAGTTTGACCGATTGAAGTCGCGGTAGCGGAATTCGTAAGAATTCCCCCGAATTACCTCGCGGCGGCCCTGCGGAATTCTCACGAATTCCGCTACACCTATCGATCCCACTCCTCACGGTTGAGCTGTTACCCCGATTTGAACGGGATCGTCGGTTCTTTTGTTTTTGAGAATCATTTGCCGCGAGGCGAGCGTGGCAAGGTAGAAAATCCCGCGTTACCACGCCATGACACTTCCGTTATAATTCGTAGTAGCGGCAAACTCGACGTTGACGTGCGTCGCTGTCTATTGGTGTACGCCGCCCCCGCCTAATTTCTCATTCTTAGCGGTCCTTGGACCGCACAGGTTTCATGGTGAATATCAAATATCCGCGCTCACGAACAATGTGGTTGGGCGCTGTGGTCGCTTCGTTGGTTACTAGTGGGTGTTACAAGACCGAACCGATCCGCAGTTATTCGGCCCCGAAGGAGTCGGCACCTGTTGCCCAAGAGGCCGCCGCTCCCGCTGCTCCAGCCGCAACTTCGGGCGAGCCCAGCGATCGCATGATCGCTGCGATTCTGCCCGTGGCTGGTCAAGCGTACTTCTTCAAAGTGGTCGGGCCGATCGCGGCCGTCGGCAAACACGAAAAGGAGATCAACGAATTCTTCGCAGCCATTCGCGTGGGCGAAGACGGCAAACCCAAGTGGCAAGTTCCCGCCGGTTGGAAAGAGGGAGCAGCCAAAGCGATGCGGCTGGCCACGCTGGAGATTCCCGGGGAAGGCAAACCATTAGAGGTTGCAATCTCAGAGCCGCTGCCGTGGTCGGCTACGGCGGAGGCAATGTTGGGCAACGTGAATCGTTGGCGCAAGCAACTGCAATTACCAGAAGTTGATGCCGCACATGTCGGCGAGAACTCGCGTGAAATCAAAATCGGTGATACGCCGATGACGATTGTCGACCTGCGTGGCCGGGCGGGCGCGGCGGGCATGATGCCGCCGTTTGCCGGTGGAGCAGCGGGCGCGGCGCCGATGTTGCCGAGAGCCGGCAAGTCGGAAATGCCGGCGGGTCATCCGCCAATCGATGGGGGGGCAGCGGGAATGCCGCCGGCGGCCTCACCGCATGGTGCGTCACCGCACGATGCGCCACCAGCAGTTGAAAGTGCGGCTCTGCCGAAGTTCACGGCACCAGCCGATTGGAAGCCCGAGGCCGCGGGTGGCATGCGGCGAGCCGCGTTCACGATTGGCGATGGCGGCGAGAAAGGCGGCCTCGTCACGCTGAGTAATTTTCCCATCATCAAGGATTCGGCGATCGACGACCCGCTACAGAATTTGAACATGTGGCGGGCTGCGGTGGGCATGCAGCCGGCAACGGCCGGCGATTTGCCGAAAGTAACTGAGAAAACCGAAGTCGACGGCAAGCCCGCCACGTATGTGCGCGTGCTGCCCGATGCGGCCGGCCAGCCGCCAGGCGGTCAGGCCATTCTCGCGGCGATGGTCACGACGGGCGACCAGGTGTGGTTTTTCAAATTGAAGGGTGAGCGCGGGATTGTCGCCGCCCAAGAGGAAGCGTTCAAGAACTTTTTGAAGTCGGTGCACTTTGGCGCCGCAGCCGGGAGCAAATAATGGCCACGAGTGAACTTGCCGCGCCCCGCGGAGCTTATCCAACGACCGAATCCCGCTCCCAAGCAAAGGCATCGCAACAATTTTCGCTCAAAAGCGCGCTCACGGTGTTGGCGTCGCTCCGTTTGACGGTGGCACTGTTTGCCCTGTCGATCATTTTGATCCTGCTCGGGACGCTGGCCCAGAAGGACCAAGACGTTTGGAAGGTCGTCAACGACACGTATTTTCGCGTGTGGTTTGCTAAGGTCGACCTGCAAGTTTTCGAACGCCTTGTGCAGCTCTTCTTTCCTAGCGTGGAGTGGAACCTGCGGAACGGCTTCTACTTTCTCGGCGGCAAGACGCTAGGGCTATTGCTATTCATCAATCTCTTGGCGGCTCACGCCGTGCGGTTCAGGATAGCGGCCGCCGGCAAGCGTCTGTGGGGCGGCCTGGCGACCATCGCCGTGGGAATTCTGCTCACGTTTCTCGTCATTCAAAGCGGCACGAACCAAGGTGTCGAAAGCGAGCTTTCGGCGAGCTTCTGTGATTGGATCTGGCAGACTCTGCGGGCGTCGTTGGCGGCGATCTCCTTGGCTGGCGTCTATGGCCTCATCTTCTGGGGCAAGAGCGAGCGATTTAAGTCGGTCGAATGGTGGCTCGCGATAGTCACAGTCGTCCTGTTGGCTGGGCTCACCGTGTACCTCTTAACGCATCCCGATGCACGGCTCGACAACTCGGGCATTCGCATTTTGTGGCAACTCGCGAAAGCCACGGCGCCGGGCCTGGTGCTGCTGGCTGGTTGCTATATGGTTTTTCGCAAACGGGCGGGCATCGTGCTGCTGCACGGCGGAATCGGCCTCATCATGCTGACCGAACTGTTCACCGCCGTAGCGGCCGTGGAATCGCAGATGGCGATTCCAAACGGAGCGACAACAAGTTATTCGAGCGATATCCGTACGTCGGAGCTTTCCGTGGTCGATCATTCGCCGGGCGATCATGACCAGGTGACCGTCGTGCCGCGGGAAACGCTCGTTGCGAACGTCGGCAGCGGCCAGCGAATCGATGACCCGGCATTGCCGTTTACGATCCAGGTGCTCCGCTGGCTGCAAAATTCGGAGTTGCGGATGCCGGCTCCTGGTGAAACGAATCCGGCCACGGCTGGTTTGGGAACCGCTCGTATTGCGGACCCGGAAGCCGGGGCGACGGGCGTCGGCGATTCGGCCGATAAGATCGACGTGCCATCCGCGTACGTCGAACTGTTCTCGAAGAAGACGGGAAGCTCGCTGGGCACGTATCTCGTCTCGCAGCAGTTTGCCGATAACGAACGGCGCGTCACCGAGCAGACGGTCGTAGCGGATGGGAAGAAGTACGACATCGCCCTGCGGTTCAAGCGGATTTACCATCCGTTCTCGGTGACGCTCAAGAAGTTCGACATGTCGCATTACGTCGGCACGAAGACGGCGAAAAACTATTCGTCGCTCGTGAACTTCAAGGATCCGCAAAGTAATGTCGACCGCGATGTTTCGATTTGGATGAACAACCCGCTGCGGTATGCCGGGACGACGCTCTATCAGCAAAGCTGGCTCACGGATATGAGCAGCGGCAACCCCTCGGGCACCGTTTTGCAAGTGGTTACAAATCCGAGTTGGATGACGCCCTACGTGGGCTGCATGTTGGTGTCGATCGCCATGATGGCCCACTTCGGCACGATGTTGGTGCGATTTCAGCGTCGTCGCAACGAAGGAATGGAGCAAGAGAGTAGGGTGGGCACCGCCCACCAAGAATCCGGTCGCGGCGAGCGCCGGCGCAAGAAGAACGAATTGGTGGGCGGTGCTCAGCCGACGCGCTGGCCGACGTTCGCCAAATGGTTCCCGACGCTGGTGGTTCTGCTTTTCGCGGGCTACCTGGTCGGCAAATCGCACATGCCGGAGTCGACGCCGAGCGAAGCCCAGATTTACGAATTCGGCAAACTGCCGCTCGTGTACGAAGGGCGGGTCAAACCGTTCGATACGCTGGCCCGCAATAGTTTGCAGGTGTTGTCCAGCCACCAGGAATGGGGCATTTGGAACGAAGCCGATGGCACGGTAACGGGCAAGCTGCCGGCGATTCGTTGGCTGCTCGATGTGATTTCAAGTAAAGACGGAGCAAATGACCATCAAGTGTTTGCGATCGACAATCTCGATTTGCTCGCGGCGCTCGATCTCAAGTTTCGCCCCGGCTTCCGGCGGTATTCGTACACCGAGATCATGAAGAAGAAATCGGCGGCGGCGAACGTGGCCGATGGCTCGGAGTTTCAAACGCAGGTTCGCCTTGCGGCGCAGACACCCGAGAAGAGCCGCTCGTTGTATCAGGCGAAAGTGCTCGAATTGGCACGGAAGACGCAATTTTACGAAGTCCTGGTCATGTCGTTCCGATCGCCGCCGCTGGTGGCCGACGAGAAGCAGATCGCCGAGAGTTTTCAACGTGCGCAAGCGCTGATCGCGCAATTGAACGAGGCGGGTGCCCCACACGTGGTGCCGCCGACGGCCGCCGACGCCAGTTGGTCGATCCTCATGCAGGCCGACTTGGATTACATGCGCAACAAAGCCTTGAACCAGCCTCTGAACCCTGCGACGGCCGTGCTTTCGGAGATGCTCGCCGCATATGCCCGCGACGATGTGGCCACGTTCAACCAGCAATTGATTTCCTACCGAGACATTCTTGGCAAGTACGAGCGCTCGCTCGAACAAAATGCCCCGTTATTGGCCAGCTCGGGCGTGGCGAAGGCCGAGATCATGTCGCAGGCCAAGTCCGATTTCGAGGTGTTTTTCAATCAGTTCAGCCCGTTCTATTACGCGATGGTGCTGTATCTCATCGCGTTCGTTTTCGGCATCTTTTCCTGGATTGGCTGGACGCAGCCGTTGCGCAAAAGTTCGATTTGGCTGTTGTGGCTGACGTTCGCACTGCATACGTTTGCGCTTGTCGCACGAATTTACATTTCCGGCCGGCCGCCGATTACCAATCTTTATTCGACTGCTATTTTCATTGGCTGGGCCGTGGTGCTCATGTCGCTGATCTTCGAGTCAATCTACCGGCTGGGCCTGGGGAATATCGTGGCGGCGGTCATTGGTTTTCTGTCGCTCTTCTTGGCGTACAACTTGTCTCTCGATGGCGATACGTTCATCGTGCTACAAGCCGTACTCGATACGCAGTTCTGGCTGGCCACGCACGTGGTGACGATCAACCTCGGTTACGCCGGCACGTACGCGGCCGGGGCCTGGGGAATTATCTACATCATGTTTGGGTACGTGTTCCCGGTGCTCGACGACGATGCGCGCCACAAAGTGCTGCGAACGCTCTACGGCACGTTGTGCTTTGCAATCTTCTTCAGCTTCATTGGCACCGTGCTCGGCGGCTTGTGGGCCGATGATTCCTGGGGCCGGTTCTGGGGTTGGGATCCGAAAGAGAACGGCGCGCTCATGATCGTGTTGTGGAACGCTTTGGTACTGCACGCCCGTTGGGGTGCGATGGTGAAAGGACGCGGCCTGGCCACGCTGGCGGTGCTCGGCAACATCGTCACGACCTGGTCGTACTTCGGCGTGAACGCCTACGGCGTCGGTCTGCACGCCTACGGCAATTCCGGCAGCAGCATTGCCATGTGGCTGTTGGCATTTGGCGCCACGCAACTGGCGATTGCTGGTCTCGGAATGATGCCGGCTGAGTGGTTCAGCTCGTTTGGGGCAGCACGCTCGAAGGCCGCGGTAACGTGATTGTGAAGCGGACTTAATCCGCTGAGACATGTGCAATCAAGAGTCTGTGGGAGGCCTCTCTGAGGCCGATGACGTGTTGCATTGGATAGCGTCATCGGCGTCGGAGACGCCTCCCACAGTAGCCACGCTCGCCAGAGCGTGGACCATCGGGGTGGGCGCTTCCACCGTCTGGCGACGGTGGCTACGCTCTTGCTCGACGCTCGCAACTCACATCTTGCCTCTCGCACCTTACGCCGTGCGTAGCGCCGTTTCCAAGCGGCGGATCGCTTCGTCGACGTGGCACGATTGATGGGCCATCTCGATCCGCGTATCGTCCGCAATCATCTTTTCGATGCGGCGCTGGGCCGAGATGACGGTGCTGTGGCTATTGCGGCCGAAGAACGCGCCGATCTCGCTCAGTGCGGCGCGGGTATATTTGCGGGCCAGCCACATGGCGAGCATGCGCGGCGCCGAAATCGTGCGGCCCTTGCGGTCGGAACGCAGTTGAGCAGGCTCGACGCCGAACGCATTGCAGACGACCTTTTCCACGTCGGCCAGCCGAACTGAGCGCGTGTTATGGCGGGCCAACTCGGCAAGGCAGCGTTCGGCAAGGGCGCGATCGATCGGCTGACTATCGGCGGCACTCATCGCCTGAAGACGAAGCAGTGCACCGCGGAGTTCGCGGGCACCAGCATGGATTTGCGTGGCGATGAGCGCGGCCACGTCGTCCCCCACATTTAGATCTAGTTCACCGGCGATTTGGCGAGCGATGCCTAAACGCGTGGCGAACTCGGGTGCAGCCAGTTCGCACGTCAACCCACCTGAAAGCCGCGAAACTAGCTCGCCGCCGAGCGAACGAAGTTCGGCCAGGCCGCGATCGCTCGACAGAACGATCTGGCGACCATCGTGGGCGAGGGTATCGAGCGTATACAGCAGCTCTTCGAGCGTGCGCCGCTTGCCGGCGAAGAATTGCACATCGTCGATGGCCAGCAGTTGCACCCCTCGACATTTCTGCCGAAAGCTGGGCAAGCCGCTGCCGCGAACCGCCTCCACAAAACTCGTCGTAAATTGCTCTGCCGTGAGGTAGAGTGCCGACGCCCGAACGAGGCTGCGATAATCCTGCACGATGGCGCGCAGCAAATGTGTCTTGCCAACGCCCGTCGAACCAATGAAGAGCAGCGGCGAGGCTTGCTGCCGACCGCGGGCCGTTAGCTCGGCCGAACGAAATGCATATTCGTTGCTCGGTCCGACGACAAAACTCGTAAGGCTGCTTTTGCGTTGTTGTGCAGCGGCGGCACCGGAGGATGGCGCAACCGCGACCGCTGCAACTGGCCGCGCAGAGTTTGACTGCTGCTTCAACCACCCAGCGGCGATAGCGCTTGAAGCAACGCAGTCACCACACGCCTGAGCCTCGTCGGCAGCCGCAGCTGAGGCTTTGAATTCAAATTCCACACTCCCGGCCGGTCCCACCAGAACTTGCCAACAGTCGCGAACGTCGTCCGCAAAGTGGGCGCGAATCCAATCCCGCACAAAAGCGTTCACGGCGCAGATCGTAAGCCGTTCGCCACAGGTGGCGATACTCGCCTGCTGCTTGAACCACAGGTCGAACCTCTTGCGGCCGATTCGTTCGGCCAATTGCGTCGACAATGCGTCCGCGACCGCTCGATCTTCCATGACAACTTCCTGTTGGCTCCATCGGCGCATAGCCTGAGCGCTTCGCCGCCTTCGTAGCGACGAATTGGCGGCGTGGGTGCCGCCAAGCACTTAGGAAACCCCTGCGCGAAACTGGAGAAAAGGCCGACTGGTGGGCCGAGTCGCTTACCAACAGCGAACTCCGCCCAAGTCGCACCGCGATAGTTTTTGCAACCCTCTTTCAGCGAAAAATCGCGTGTCACTCGTCGCGACTCATTCGCCGTGAGGAGCCGATTCTACGCCTGCTAGCACCGCTGTCAAAGGGGCTCTCGGAAGTAGTTTCAAAAGGTGCTCGACGAACTTTGGAAGACGCGCGCGAACTACCGGTTTGCGTTGAGGTTGCGGCCGAGGGACATCGTGAAAATTTCCTTCCGGCGGTCTCCAGGTCGGCGTGGAAAAGATGTTTGGTTGTTGGTTGTGAGTTGTTCCGCGCGTGTTCGTCGTTGGGTAAGTAGCCTACGAAACTGCCAAGAACGCCAAGTGCGCCAAGGGGATACGACGAACTTCATGCAATCGAATTCAAACGCAGCGTTCTTGGCGTCCTTGGCGGTTTGCCTTTAAGCGTGGAATTCTTTGCTTTTTCCCAGTGGAAATCGCAGGAAAACGGCGCGGCGATCCCAGATTTCAAAGCCCGTGTTGCGATAAACATCGATGGCCGGTTGATTCGCCGCATCGACCGCAACGAGAATTCGCTCCACATTCGCGCCGCGGGCCAACCACTGCGCATACCGCGCAATTTGCCGCCCCCAACCGCGACCGCGCCACGGCGGCATCAGGCCCATGTACATGAGCTCCCAGTGTCGTGCCGGATGATGGTCGGCCAGCAAGAGGACGCCGACATCCTGGTTCTCGTAGCGAACGAATAACCAATTCTGCGGTCGAAAAATGCCGGTGGCGTGGTAGCCGCGGATGACGTCATAAATGCCGCGAGCGCCGTCGAGTGCTGCACAATCCTTCGAGTTCTCGTACGAGCGTTCAATGACGCCTGCCAAGCGGTCTTGCTCAGCCTCTGCATATTCTGAAAATGCAATCTCACATGGAGCTGGTGCCGCGATGGGAAACCGAGCGGCTTCGCACGTGAGATACAACAAGTCTGCCGAGTGCTCAAAGCCGACCTGCTGCAAAACGGTTGTTAACTCGTCGGTTGGATCAGCCAGCAGCGATTGAACTAAATCGACGCTTGCCGCATCGAGATCGCGAATAACGGCTTCGGCTAAGGAAAACGCGGTTTGGGCCGGTTCGCCCGCCGTAAGTTGCGGCGGCCAAAAGATCGCGTAATTACCGGTCTGCCGCTGTCCCCAAGCAGCACCGCAGAGATTTCCCTCGCGAACCGCAACGAACAACGGTTCCTGCGCGTCAGCTACTGAATTCGAGTTGCACAATGAACTCGCAAAATGACGCCGCTCACTGGGCACCAGGTCGCAGAGTACGAGCGCCAGAGCTTCCGAGCAACGTCCAGCGGGGCAACGCAAGATTTCTGGGGCTTCATGCGGCATGTGCCCAATATACCCATCAGGTCGCAAATTGGCACCGTGCCCCAAAACTGCGGCCATGGCGGAGGCGCTCGGACAAAATGGGAACTATTCATCGCCCGGGCTACTCCGGCCAGCGCCTATCGAACATCGGAGTTTGTTCGTCCTGCGTCGCGTATCGTACTTGGTTCCAGTATCCACCCGAGGTTGCCGCCGCTGTCGGTGCGGCGGTATTGGCCGCCGCAGCGGTCGGCGCGGATGGAGGCTGCGCTAGCGGCGTGGCTGCCGCAGCGGTATTGTCGACCTGGGGGATTTGCAGGGCTGGTCCGTGAGGAGGCAGCACGCGCTGAGACCCCGGTCGCGCAAGCTCAAGTTCGACAACGATGCTTTGCTGCGGCAGGTTCGCATCGAGCACCGCTTCGGGATGCAGGCGCAGCTCGCTGTGTAATCCATTGTCGCTCGCGACCTGGAATATCTTTTCCCCCGTTGGCGAAACCACGGGTTGGAATTGATACGTTTGCGTCAAGTACTGCACCAAGGGGATCGCGTCGCCCGTGCGGCCACGAAACGAAATATGCTCGACCTGATCTTGAGCGTTGAAATAGTACGTTAAGGCACCGACCAGCGACGACATCTGCGTTCCCATCACCAGCGGCACGCGAATGGCGAACAGGCCGACATCGGTGGGGCCGGTCGATTTGCGGGGCCACGTGCGGCAAACCCAATCTTTCGTCACGTCGAACCGCAGAACCTGCGACACGCTGGCAAACTGCGCGCCGTTTTGCGGGGCCATCGGGGTCAGGGCGTATGTCGCCGCGGCGGCCGATGTTACGGGAGGGAGCAGACGAACTTGCGGCGATGCAAGTGGATAAGTCGCGATTGGCTGTGCCGTGGTGATGGGCGGTGTCAACGATGTCGGTTGTGCCGCTGGAACCGGCGAAGGGGAAAGTAACGCTGCGGAAGTTGTGGGGATCGATGTGGACGTGATTTGCGGGACCATCGCGGTTGTGGCTCCCGGCGCGGCGATTGCATTCGGCGTTGACGTTGCGCCCGGCTTGGCGGGCCCTTGCGTCGCACGCGAAGCCACATAGGGTACGCCTACCGAGGCCCCAAGCAGCGAAGCTATGATGAGGGGTCGAGATGCCATTTCATGCACGTAGGTCAGGCTTTAGCCTGACCGGTCTTTAGCCTTACCGGCAAATGGTTCAGTGCTACTGGGCGGTCAGGCTAAAGCCTGACCTACGGAGCCTCCCAAAATCGATTTCGGCACTATCAGCATGAATCCATTGCCTCGCCATGACAAAACCACTCTGTAACGAACTTGCCGATATCGAGTGGCTGACCAGTGCCGCGGCAGGGGCGATCTTGGCCGAACTTGCCGAAGATGCCCGGCCACTTCATGCGATTGCCACTCACCTGCGCGCGAGTTTCTCAGCGGAACGAACCCATCTGCTACTCGAACAGGCGGAACTTCGGCGCCGGGCGGCGGCAAAGTTTACCCATCCCCAACGAATGTTCTTTACGCGCATCGGCCTGGAACAAGCTACCGACGAATGGGTCGCAGTGTACAAGGCGTCACGATCTTTTGAACGGCGAGCCGGAAGCGTAAGCGTCCAGAGTTCAACGCGACCCGCTCAGAGCGACTCCGAGAGCGGTAACGGTGTTGTTAACATTGCCGATCTTTGTTGCGGCGTTGGCGGCGATCTTATGGCGTTTTCGCGCGGCGGGATGGCCGTCGGAGTCGAGCGCGATCCAGTCACCGCACATTTTGCGACCGTTAATGCCGGCGTCATGGTCCAGGCGGTCGACATTGCCGATTTTGACGTGCGAACCGTGGATGCCTGGCACATCGACCCCGACCGGCGACCGGGCGGACGGCGCACGACGTCGCTCGATTGGTGCGAGCCGAACCGCGCGATAATTGAGCGACTTATGGAAAGTGTGCCCAATGGGGCCGTCAAACTCGCGCCAGCTACGGAAGTGCCGAACGCATGGGCTGAGTGTTGCGAACTGGAATGGATCAGCCGCGATCGCGAGTGCAAACAACTCGTCGCATGGCACGGCAGCTTGGCCGTAACGCCCGGCCAACGCCGCGCAACGATCATCACCCGCCCAGCGAGCCGGGGTCCAGCGAGCCGGGGCGTCCCCGCCCCCGGCTTTGAGTACCGCACGATCACGGGCAAAGCGAACCAACCAATGCCAATTGCAACGGACGTTCTGGAGTACGTCTTCGACGTCGACCCAGCAGTCACCGCCGCACGACTCATCGGCACGCTCGCTCGCGAACATACCCTATCGGCACTTGGCGGCGGCCCCACTTATTTGACGGGCACGCACCCCATCAACGACGCGGCTCTGGCCTGTTTTCAAGTAAGTGATGTACTGCCGATGCGAGTCGAAAAACTCGCGCAGCACTTTCGATCGCTCAATATCGGCCAGCTTGAAATCAAGAAACGTGGCGTTGATATCGACCCGGAAGAATTCCGCCACAAATTGAAACTGTGCGGGTCAAATACTGCAACGCTATTGATCACTCCGATGGGCGGTCGACCGGCAGCAATTCTTGCGGAAAGAATCGTCACGTAGGCGAGTTTCTCCGGAACTCGCAATTCGCGTCTCGAAGAGACGCGGCCACGGCACCCTACTGAGGCCGCGCTTTTTCTGCTAAAATTGCGGGTTCGTTAGTTAATCAGTTTTTGACCACGACGGCATGACGTTCACGACGTCGACTTATGCTGGAACCGGCTGTTTTGAGGCGTCGGATTATGGCTTGATTTTCCCTGCCCCCTGCATCCCGCATCCTGCCTCCTCGCGTTGTGTTCGTCGTGCCTTCGCGGTGGAAACAAATACACAATCCCAATTCACATAAGGCATCGCAACGAAAATGAGCAAAGCACGCAAGATCGCGGTAATTGGTGGTGACGGTACAGGTCCGGAAGTGGCCGACGAGGGTGTAAAGGTTCTGCAGGCCGTTGCCAAGCTGGAGAAGCTGCAATTCGAGCTCACGCACCTGGATTGGGGCGGCGATCGTCTCCTCAAGACCGGCGCTGCCTTGCCGGATGATGGGCTCGACCAACTGCGGAAGTTCGACGCGATCCTGCTCGGCGCGGTGGGGCATCCGGATGTCGCCCCGGGCATTTTGGAGCGCAAGCTACTGCTCGACCTGCGGTTCGGGCTTGATCAATACATCAACTTGCGGCCGGTGAAGTTGTTCCCGGGCGTGGAAACGCCGCTGCGCGATAAGGGCGTCAACGACATCGACTTCATCGTCGTGCGCGAGAACACCGAGGATTTGTACTGCGGCGCCGGCGGGTTCATGCACAAAGGCACGCCGCACGAAGTGGCCACGCAGATGGCCATTTATACTCGCCGTGGCTGCGAGCGGTGCATTCGCTGGGCGTTCGAGCTCACGCGCAAACGCAACAATCCGAAGGGCAAGAAGCTCACCCTCGTCGCCAAGACGAACGTCCTCACGATTGGCCACGATTTGTGGTGGCGGACGTTCAAGGAAGTGGCGGCCGAATACCCCGATGTGCAGACCGACTACAACCACGTCGATGCCTGCTGCATGTGGATCGTGAAGAACCCTGAGTTCTACGACGTGATCGTCACGACGAACATGTTCGGCGACATCATCACCGACCTTTCGGGCATCATCCAAGGCGGCATGGGCGTGGCGGCCGGCGGCAACATCAACCCCGAAGGCGTCAGCATGTTCGAACCGATGGGCGGCAGCGCGCCGAAGTACACCGGCACGGGCAAAATCAACCCGATTGCCGCGATCAACGCCGTGAGCATGCTGCTCGACCAACTGGGCGAAGCGAAGGCCGCCAAGCGCGTGATGGACGCGATCATGAAAGTGACCGGCACCAAGATGAAGAGCCAAGCCGCCGGCAAGATGGGCTACACCACGAGCCAAGTGGGCGATCTGGTGTGCGAGGCGCTGTAGGGTACCGCGACATTGATTGGCGACCTTGAGTGGTAATGGTAATCGCGATTTCCGCACGACCGAGTTACGCCCCGTAGGGGCGCGCTGCGATAGCCCAGGGCAAGGCCCGGCGAGCCACGCGAGCCGGGCCGCCGCCCTGGGATTAGAGACCGTATCGCATAGGGAAGCCCTGTAAGGGCGCGCTAATCATTGGGACCGAATACCCGGCGTACCATGCGTTCAGCGCGCCCTTACAGGGCTAAATATATTATCGCGTCCTTTTCCCAGGGCTTCGCCCTGGGCTATCATAGCGCGGCCTTTCAGGCCGAAAGTCAACCCTACGGAATAGTGTTGTGCTTTCGATGGTTGATCCGACTGGGACCAATCGAATCGCCCCGTAGGGGCGCGCTGGGATAGCCCAGGGCAAGGACCGGCGAGTGAAGCGAGCCGCGCCGCCGCCCTGGGATTAGAGATTGTATCGAATACGAAAGCCCTGTAAGGGCGCGCTAATCGTTGGGACCGAATACCCGGCGTACCCCGCGTTCAGCGCGCCCTTACAGGGCTAAATATATTATCGCGTCCTTTTCCCAGGGCTTCGCCCTGGGCTATCATAGCGCGGCCTTTCAGGCCGTTGTGGAATTGGGGCAAATTGGACAATATCGTCGATGTCGAATTTCGAGGTGGTCACCAATGGCTCAGTCATTATCCAACATCTTGCTGCACATCGTGTTTAGCACCAAGCATCGGCAACCTTGGATCGACACAGATATTGAAACGGAATTGGTAATATACTTGGCTACGGCTTGCCGTACGCTGGAATGCCCGTCGCACGCAATCGGCGCGGCCGACGATCACGTTCATATCGCATGCTCGCTGTCGCGGACGATTGCAGTCAGCAAACTCGTGCAGGAGATCAAGCCGGATTCTTCAAAGTGGATGAAGTCGAAGGGCGAACGTTATGCCGAATTCGCCTGGCAGAATGGTTACGGTGCATTTTCCATCGGGCAATCACAATTGAGTGATCTTCGAACGTACATCATGAACCAGCGCGAGCATCATCGCCGTACAACATTTCAAGACGAGTTCCGCCAAATCTGCAATAAATACGGCGTGGAATTCGACGAGCGATTTGTGTGGGACTGATTCTGACGATTACGCCGCCGCGCGTGCGAGCGTGGCGAAATAGGAATCGATATCTGCAACGGTGGCGCTGTCGGCGTCAAAGACCGTCGCCAGCGTGGTGGAAGTCTTTCCGCGCAGTTTGCGGAGCGCGGGCGTTGCCTCGCCCGTGGTGCCGTGATTCTCCAAGGCGCTATCGACCGCATTCGAATCGGTATTCATTGTTGCGGCACTCAAACGACTACTATTAAGCAATGTGCGCGCCGAGAGACTCTGATTTGCCATGCCGAGCTTTGTGCTGAAGTTGCTAGATATCAACTGATAGTGGGACGCGGCCGAGCCGTCGGCGAACGCGACGCCGCCCACAACTTGGTTATCCGCTGGGTTCAACGGGTAGAACGCCGACTGCTTCGACGACTTCGCGGAAGGAGCGGTTGGCAAGGGCGTCACGGTGAAATCGGTCGAGCCGTTGTACGCGACCAGGTCCGCGATGAGCCGGTCGGCAATGGGTGAGCCAAGCCCCGTCGCCAGGTCGTAACCGCTCTGGGCCGAAATGCCGTTACTGCCAGAGGTAATGTCGTGGAAGTCGGCGGAGGGCATCGCATACAGGACGGCTTGAGCGTTCGCAAGGGAGCCCTTGCCCGTGAGCGCGCGGCCTTGGTTGGCGATGGCAAGCAGGGCCGCCCATTGCGGCGTGCCGGCGCTGGTGCCGCCGAATTGCATCCAGCCACCGCTGCCGTAGCTGTCGTACACGGCAAAGCCCGTCTCGGGGTCGCCGTTGTAAGCGACATCGGGTGTGCCGCGCGACGTGAGTCCCAAGCCGTTCTGGTAGCTGGGAATGCCTTCGTACTTGCTTAATCCGCCGCCACCGCCGCTCCAAACCGCTTCGCCGAACCACTCGCCGTCTCCGTAAACGTCAAGCGATGTGCCGCCCACGCTCAAGACATTGGGAGACGCCGACGGGTACTCGGCCCCGGTGCCGTCGTCGCCTGCCGCGAAAACAAACGTCTCACCGGCGTGGCCAAGCGGTGTCGTGAACAAGCCGTCGGCATACGCTTCATTCTTGTATTCATTGCCGGCGGCGCTCACGGAAATTACCGAGACGCCGGGCACGTGCCGGGCATAATCGATCGCCTGGCCGAAACTCGAAGCGTTTTTGGCCTCCACCAGCAAGATACTGGCGCCGGGGGCAATCGCATGTGCCCATTCAACATCAAGGGCAGTTTCCGATCCCCAACTCTTATTGTTCTTGGGGAGCTTGGTCCCGCCATCTTGATTGACGATTTTGAACGTCGGAGGGTCGGACAGACCGAAAGTTTGATCGAATACCTTGAGGTCGTTGACCAGGTTGGGGTTATGGTAAGCAGAAATGATGGCAATCGTTTGCCCGGTGCCATCGCCAACGATGCCATTGAAGCTCACGTCGTCGAAGCCATAGGCCGTCCGCACCATGTCCGGCGTCATGCCGACGGGGTACGAATAGCCGACCGGCTTCTTCTTCGCCGAATTGAGTGTTGGCAGCGCCATCGGCTCGAGCGAGCCAAGGCTGGCACTCATTTGCAGCCGTTCTTCGAGGCGTTCGAATTGAAGTGCGGTACGTGCGTGCGTGCGGGACGGTCGCATACGGGTCCTTCGGAGATGCCGGTGAATCAACTGGGCCGGCTGCGTCACAGAGTAGGATTAGAGAGCAGCTAATCTTGATTATCGGCATCTCTCAAAGGCACGTGACAAACGCTCCAGCATGCCCGCCAACCTTATCAAGGCACTGCGGGCAGAGATAGCTGATAGCGGTGTGGCAACCGCTCGCTTGCCGCACGATAACGTCTGTCGCAACCTCGGCGAATGCCACTGCCGGCGCGCCGAGCAACTTAGCGCTGAGGCTCGGGTTTCACTGCTGGTCAAGCCAGCAGTGGCACCCACAAACTGCAGTAGGCCGGACCGAATGGCCAGCAAGAATCTACGGCGCGCCCACCGTCTTTAGCCACCAATGCGCCATGAGAGCGGCGCCGGCAGCCGAGGGGTGAACGCCGTCGCCGGCCCAAGTTGCCGGCGGTGCTATCTTTACCGCGATATCGAACATCGATTGGAACGGCACGAACACAGCCTGCATTTCTTCCGCGAGTCTGCGCGCTGCTTTACGATAGGCTGCAAACTCCGGCACCCAATCGGATTTTACGTTGCCGCATTCCAGCAAGAACGGCTCGCAAACAATAAATTTGATGTTGGGAAGGGCGTCCTTCGTGCGTTTCAAGAGAGAGTGTAAATCGTGCTCGTACGTTTCGACCGTGGCCTTGTAGCCAAACGACTTGGTGTGCCAATAGTCGTTGACGCCGATGAGAATGCTCATTACATCGGGCTTGAGATCGAGGCAATCGGCCTGCCAGCGCTCGGTAAGTTGATACACCTTGTTGCCACTTACGCCGCGATTGAAGAACTTCAAGTTCGCGCTCGGCGAGTCGACGAGCATTTGCGACGCGGCGAACCAGGCGTAGCCGTCGCCCATGGCCGTGGAGGAATTGGCATCGGCGACATCGCGTTTGCGGCCAGCGTCGGTGATCGAATCGCCCTGGAACAAAATGGTGTTCCCCGGCTTGATGACGCCTGCGGCAGATGCACCGGCGGCCGATGTATCGGCGGCGATGAGTTTATCGATCGCTCCAAGTGCCGCCAGCCCGGCCGTGCCCAAGCCAATGCCGGCTTGCACGAATTGACGGCGTGTCGATTGGTGGACATTCGGGTTTATGTTTTCCGCCATGAGGGAAACTCCGAGTATCGTGGGGGCGAGTGAACCATTACGATACGCCGTGGGCCGCGAAAGCTCAAGCGATTCCCCCACAAAGGACGGCAAGTATGGATTTAGAAATCCTCGACCACCGCACGATCACCGAACCGCAAGCGCGCGAACTGGCGACCCATTTGGTGGCGATTTGGCCCCGGCCAGGGCGGACCGTCGACACGCGAACGGCCGATATTTACGGGCGCTGGCACAACTATGTGGGACCGGAGGCCGAGTATCCTCGGTCGTTTATCATCCGTGAGGGCGGCCGAATCGTAGCCCACTCGCAGGCGGACCCACGCACGATTCGCACCAAGTTGGGGAAGCTCAAAGTGCTCGCCCTGTGCCGCGTGTTTACCGTGCCGGAGGTGCGTGGCAAGAGTTTGGGCCGTACGGTGGTGGAAGCGGCATTCAAGCTCGTGGATGATGGCGTTTTTCCATTCTCGCTCTTCCAAACGAAGGAGGAAGTGCGGCCATTTTATGAAAAGCTGGGGGCCACCGTTGCCACGAACCACTTTTGCAACTCGCTAGCCGACGACCGCACGGCAACACCGTGGTGGGATCCGGTGCCGATGCGCTACCCCGCCACGGGCAGTTGGCCAGAGGGGGAGATTGATCTGGATGGGCCGGGATGGTGAAGAGGCGCGAGTTTCGAGGCGCGAGGCGCGAGTTGCAGAATTACCCTATGGCTGAAGATGGCTGGCATTTACTGGAGTTCCACGCATCAATTCTCGCTCCTCGCTCCTCACAACTCGCTCCTCACAACTCACTCCTCAACTATGCACCCGTGGTAGTTCCTCGCCGCGAGTGATGATTGCTGCCTCGGCGGCGGCGAGCTCATCGAGCCGCGCCATGACGACTGGTTCCGGGGCGAAGTGCTTGGCCAGCCGCGTGTACGTCGTGTGATGACGCGCTTCCGATTCGAAGAGCGAGCGATAGAACTCAGCCAGTTCCTGATCTTTCAGATGGGCTGCCAGCACGTTGAATCGTTCGCATGACCGGGCTTCGATCAGGCCGGCAACGAGTAACCGGTCAACCGCCTTTTGCGGTTCTTGCTTCCGCACCAAGTCATTAAGTTCGCGGCCGTAGGACGAGGGCTTGAGCCGACGGAAGCGGATACCACGTTTTGCGAGCAGTTCCAGCACCATGTGAAAGTGCTCCAGCTCTTCGTTAACGATGAGCGTCATTTCGCGGCACAGCTCGATATCTTCCACGTACGCGAAGATGAGATTGAGTGCCGTGCCGGCCGCCTTCTTCTCGCAATGGGCGTGATCGATGAGGATTGCCGGCAGGTCGCGATCGACCTGTTCCAGCCAGCGTGCCGGAGTTTCGCATTGAAGATGGAGCATGGGAGGAGGGGTCAGGGGTCAGGGGTTAGGGGTCGGGGTTCGGGGTTCGGGGTTTAGGATCGCCTGGGCAGACAGTTACAATTCCCCATTCCCCATTCCCAATTCCCCATTCTCCATTCCGCACTCCCCATTCGTCATTCGTTCGTTGCCCAGTAGCCGCCGCGGGCATGGTCAAACTGGGCTTCTTGACCGCGGCGATCAGTGTTGAATCGGCCGTCATTGAATACCTCGTGACCCATGACCCAGGTGCGGACCGGCCAGCCCGTGAGCTTTACACCGTGCCACGGGCTCCAACCGCATTTGGTAACTTGCTGTTCATTGCGAACTTCTTGTGAGCGATTGAGGTCGACGAGCACGAGGTCCGCATCATACCCGACTTCAATCCGGCCTTTGCCAAAAATATCCCAAACGCGGGCCGGGGCATCGCATAACCAGTGAACCACTTGTTGCAACGAGCAACGTCCTTGGTTGACCTCGTTGAGCATGAGCGCGAGCGAGTTCTCGACGGCCGGCAAACCGGAAGGCGATGCAGGGTAGGGCCGCTGTTTTTCCTCGAGCGTATGCGGTGCATGGTCAGTAGCGATCACTTGTAAACGACCGTCGGCCAGCGCACGCCATAGGGCTTCGCTGTCGTCGCGTGTTTTGAGCGACGGGTTCATTTGCACGAGCGTACCGAGTCGGGCATAGTCGCCGGTGTTGAACAGCAAATGATGGGGGCACGCTTCGCCCGTGAGCAAATTGCGATGATCCGCCAGCAATTCCGTTTCCGCCGCTGTCGAGACATGCAGCACATGAAACCGATGGCGGTGGCGGAACGCCAAATCAATGGCTCGCTGCGCGGCGATGATTGCCGCCTGATGATCGCGGATGCGCGAGTGATCGGCCACATCCTGCGTGCCAGCCAAGCGAGCCGCATTGGTGCGAACCGTTGTTTCGTCCTCGCAATGAGCCGTGATCGGCAGCGTCGTTTCCGCGAAAATCCGTTCCAATGTCGCCTGCTCATCGACCAACAAGTCGCCGGTGCTGGAACCGATGAAAATCTTGATCCCCGGCGTGCGCTGGGCGTGGCGGAGGTCCGCGATGTTATTGGGCGTCGCGCCGATGTAGAACCCGTAATTTACCAGCGACTTTTCGGCAGCGAGCCTGAGTTTTTCGTCCAGCCGCTCCTGCGTCGTTGTGGCCGGAACGGTATTGGGCATCTCAAGAAACGTCGTGACGCCACCCTTCGCGCAAGCCCGGCTAGCAGTTGCCAGATCTTCCTTGTGCGTCAGGCCCGGCTCGCGAAAGTGGACCTGGTCGTCGATGACTCCCGGTAATAGGTGCAACCCGGCCGCATCCACCGTTTCATCGACGCGCAGCTGCGGCGCCGGATCGATCTCGGCGATCTTCGAGCCTTCGACGATGACGGCAACTCGTTCAATTCCGTCCGGCAGTACAACGTGTGCGTTCTTGATCAGCAGCCGCATGGTAACAGTGTAGCAAATACTCTCGTTGCCCCGTAGTCGCCACCGATGGTCGCAACGACACTACATGCCAGATACCGCTGCAGCAGTTCAAGAGGATGTTAACCGCTGTCATCGAACTGCGTTACGGCCTATCATGTATCATGGTCGGCTGGCAAGGGTGCCACTGGCTCTGCCAGTGCCTCTTAGCCTGAACCTTGCATCATGTGGCTGCTCTTGCTTACCAGCAGGCGTGATTTGGCCACAAGCTCGTGCCAACCGCGTTTGTCATGACACAGCTCACCGTCTGCATGGTGTATAACTCGTCACGTTCGCATTGATAAGACGATTAATCAGACACTGGCAGAGCCAGTGGCACCCGCTTTTGTCGATCCTCGCTACGGAAACCTCTGAATTTGAAAACCGTGACTGACAAAACTGACTTGCTCGAATCGCTCCTCGCCGAGCGGATTCTCTTGCTCGATGGTGCGATGGGGACCCAGGTCCAGGCCTTGAGGCTGGATGAGCGGGGCGTTCGTGGCGAGCGGTTTGCCAAGCATCATAAGGATCTCAAGAACTTCGCCGATATTCTGTGCCTCACGCACCCGAACGAGGTGACGGCGATCCATCGGGCGTACCTGGCGGCCGGGGCCGATATCATCGAAACGAACACGTTCGGCGCCAGCCCCATCGGCATGGAGGAATTCGAACTGCCGGCCGAAGTGATGCGCGAAATCAACGTGGCGGCCGTGGCATGTGCTCGACGTGCCTGTGAGGAGTTCAACGATCGCACGCCGGAGAAGCCTCGATTCGTCGCGGCCTCCATCGGCCCAACGGCCAAGCAAATGGCGATTTCAACCAAGGTTGATGATGCCAGTTACCGCGCGACGACATTCGACGCGATGGCCGAGTCGTACTACGAGCAGGTGGCGGCGCTCGTCGAAGCGGGCGTCGACATCCTGCTGCCGGAAACGGTCATCGATACGCTGAATCTCAAGTCATGCCTCTACGCAATTTCACGTTATTTCGAAGAGCACGAAGTCCGCGTGCCGGTGATGGTTTCCGGTACGTTCGGCGAAGGTGGTCGGACGTTCGTTTCTGGGCAGGAAGTCGAGGCGTTTTGGAACGCCATCGCCCACTTCCCCATGCTCTCGGTCGGCATGAACTGTGCGCTCGGCCCGGTGCCCATGCGGCCACACATCGAAACGTTGCAGCAGGTGGCCTCGCGGTGGATTAGTTGCCATCCGAACGCCGGTTTGCCCAACGAAATGGGCCAGTTCGACCTCGGTCCTGCTGAAATGGCACGGATGGTGGGTGAGTTTGCCGAACGCGGCTGGGTAAACATCGTCGGCGGCTGTTGCGGCACGACGCCCGACCATATCCGCGCGATCGGCGAAGCCGTCCGCAATGTTAAGCCACACAAACGGAACTCGCCGCCGCCATACTTGCGGCTCAGCGGCACGCAACCCTTCACGCTTCGGCCCGACAACAACTTCGTCATGATCGGCGAACGCACCAATGTGACGGGTTCGCGGAAGTTTGCACGGCTGGTTAAGGAAGAAAAGTACGAAGAAGCGGTCGAAATCGCCCATCAACAGGTGATCGGCGGGGCGAACGTCATCGACATCAACATGGATGAAGCGCTGCTCGATGGCGAAGCCGTGATGACCAAGTTCCTGCGGCTCATCGCCGACGAGCACGATGTGGCCGCCGTGCCGACGATGGTCGATAGCAGCAAGTGGTCAGTCATCGAAGCCGGCCTCAAGTCGCTACAGGGCAAGCCGATCGTCAATTCGATCAGTTTGAAAGACGGCGAAGAGGAATTCTTGCGACGAGCCCAATTGTGCCGCTGGTATGGTGCGGCCGTCGTGGTGATGGCCTTCGACGAGCAGGGGCAGGCCGTTGGGGTCGACGACAAAGTGCGTATCTGCAAGCGTGCATACGACCTGCTCACGAGCAAACTCGGGTTTCCACCGGAAGACATCATCTTCGACCCGAATATCCTCACGGTGGCGACGGGTATCGAGGAGCACAACAACTACGCCGTCGATTACATTCAGTCGATTCCGCGCATCAAAGCGGCCTGCCCCGGTGCCCACATTTCTGGCGGCGTTTCGAATGTGTCCTTCTCATTCCGCGGGAATGATGTGGTGCGCGAAGCGATCCATGCCGTGTTCTTGTACCATGCCATTCAGGCCGGTTTGGATATGGGCATTGTGAACGCCGGCCAATTGGCGGTGTATGAAGACATCGAACCCAAGCTGAAGGAGCTTGTGGAGGATGTCATTCTCAACCGCCGTTCCGATGCCACCGAGCGGCTGGTCGAGTATGCCGACACGATCAAAGGGCAGGGCGGCCAAGCTGCCGCGGCCGATGAAGCCTGGCGGAAGGAGCCAGTCGAAGAGCGACTCAAGCACGCGCTGCTGAAAGGAATTGTGAAATATATCGACGAGGATACGGAGGAAGCTCGGCAGAAGTATCCGAGTTGCCTGGCAATCATCGAAGGCCCTCTCATGGACGGTATGAGCATCGTCGGCGACCTGTTCGGCGCCGGCAAAATGTTCCTGCCGCAGGTGGTGAAGAGTGCCCGCGTGATGAAAAAGGCCGTCGCGTACCTCACGCCATTCATGGAAGCGGAAAAAGCCGCGTCCGGTACCGCCGGCAAACCACGGGCAAAGGTCCTGTTGGCCACGGTGAAAGGCGATGTACACGACATCGGCAAGAATATCGTCGGCGTCGTGCTCGGCTGCAACAACTTCCAGGTGATCGACCTCGGCGTGATGGTGGCCTGCGAAACCATCTTGGAGACGGCCCGCAAGGAGAATGTCGATGTCATCGGCCTCTCGGGCCTCATCACGCCCAGCCTCGATGAAATGGTCCACGTCGGCCGCGAAATGCAGCGGGCTGGCATGAAGCTGCCGCTGTTGATTGGCGGGGCGACGACGAGCGCTAAGCATACGGCGGTAAAGATCGCTCCTGCGTACAAATCGGAAGTCATCCACGTGCTCGATGCCTCGCGGAGCGTGGGAGTCGTCGAAAAGCTCATCAACCCCGAAGCCCGGCCGCTGCTCGCTGCCGAAAACCGCGAACTACAGAAACAACTCGTCGCTTCGCATGCAAAGCGGCAAGAGGTGAAGCTCGTGCCATACGCGGAAGCACTCGCACGACGATTCAAAACCGACTGGGCGACCATCGACATCCCGCAGCCCGAATTCGTGTGGACGCGGCAATTCGATAACGCCCCGCTCAAGTCATTACGCGACTTCATCGATTGGTCGCCGTTCTTCCTCACTTGGGAACTGAAGGGCAAGTACCCGCGGATCTTCGACGATCCGGCCGTCGGCGAAACGGCCCGCAAGCTGTTCGAGGATGCGAACGCGCTGCTCGACCGAATCATCGACGAAAAGCTACTGACCGCGCGCGGCACGTATGGGTTCTTTCCAGCGGCCAGCGACGGCGATGATATCATCGTGTATGGCGACGACGCGCGTCGCGAAGAACGCTGCCGATTCCATGCGCTCCGCCAACAGTGGGAACGCAAGGGCCAGTCGGCGTTTTGCTCGTTGGCCGACTTTATCGCGCCGGTCGACAGCGGCCGGCAAGATTATATCGGCGCCTTCGCCGTTACCGCGGGCATTGGGGCCGACGAACTGGTCGCCCATTTCGAACGCGATCACGACGACTACAATGCCATTCTCGTAAAGGCGTTGGCCGACCGGCTGGCTGAGGCGTTTGCCGAGGCGCTGCACGCCCAGGTTCGCCGCGACTGGGGATTTGGCCGCGAGGAGAAGCTGTCGAATGACGAGCTGATCAACGAGAAGTATCGCGGCATTCGCCCGGCGCCTGGCTACCCGGCACAACCCGACCACACGGAAAAGCGCACGTTATTCAACCTGCTCGATGCGGAACAAGCGACCGGCATCCGGCTGACGGAGAACTTTGCCATGCACCCGGCGGCTAGCGTTTCGGGGCTATATTTTGCCCATCCCCAGGCCCGCTATTTCGCCGTCGACCGGATCGCCCGCGATCAGGTCGAGGATTATGCTCGACGCAAAGGCATGACCGTGGCCGAGGTCGAACGCTGGCTGAGCCCGAATTTGGGGTATGAACCGTAGGGATTCACCACGGAGGGGACAGAGGACATGGAGGAAGAGATTTGCGATTGATGATTTGTGATTTAAGATTTCGAGGGCATCAAGAACCTGCGGGTGCGCCTTGCGGCCGAGGGACATCGCATAGTTAAGAAAGGCCAACGCTATTTCGTGGCCGGCTATGAAGCGGCGACGGTTGAGCCCAACGTATAGAGCCGACGTGAATCGCGTCTTGAACTGCCGTCACACCTCGAACCGAATCCCCTGGGCCAGCGGCAGGTCGTCGGAATAGTTGACCGTGCTAGTGACGCGGCGCATGTACGCTTTCCAGGAGTCGCTGCCCGATTCACGGCCGCCGCCGGTTTCCTTTTCGCCGCCGAACGCGCCGCCGATTTCGGCGCCGCTGGTGCCGACGTTTACGTTGACGATGCCGCAATCCGAGCCGGCCGCCGATACGAAGCGTTCGGCTTCTTGCACGTCGCGTGTGAGGATCGCCGACGAAAGGCCCTGCGGCACGCTATTATGAATGCGAACCGCGTCGTCGAACGCGCGGTAACGCATGAGATACAGGATCGGCGCGAACGTTTCCTGCTGGATGATTGGGGCGTCGGCGTTAATCTCAACCAAGGCCGGCCGCACGTAGTAGCCGCCGGCGGGAACACCGTTCGTCACGCGCCCGCCACCGTGAACCACGTCGCCTTGCGCGCGAGCGGCGGCCAGTGCGGCTTCCATGGCATGGAACGCCCGTTCATCAATGATCGGCCCGACCAAAACGCCATCTTTCGTGGGGTCACCAATGATGAGTTGCTTGTAGACATTGAGAAGTCGATCGCGCAATTCATCGGCAATCGACTCGTGAGCGATAAGCCGGCGTAGCGTCGTGCATCGCTGACCGCACGTGCCGGCCGCGGCGAACACGATCGAGCGAACGGCCAGTTGCAAATCGGCCGAGGGCGTCACGATCATGCCATTGTTGCCGCCGAGTTCGAGTAAACTGCGGCCTAGCCGGGCCGCTACCGTTTGGGCGACGGCGCGGCCCATCGACGTGCTGCCTGTGGCAGATACTAGTGGTAGTTGCCGCGAGGCAGCGATTGCTTGTCCAACGTCGGCACCGCCGATCACCAGGCTGGAAACCTCCGCCGGCAACGACATCACGCGGGCCACGTCCTGCACGATCCTCTGGCAGGCGATCGCGCACAGCGGTGCCTTTTCCGAGGGCTTCCACACGATCGGGTCGCCGCAGACGAGGCCGATCATAGCGTTCCAGGCCCAAACCGCCACCGGGAAATTGAACGCCGAAATCACGCCCACCGGCCCGAGTGGATGCCAATATTCGGCCAACCGATGGCCGGGGCGCTCGCTGGCAATTGTCTTGCCGTAAAGTTGCCGGCTGAGACCGACCGCAAAGTCGCAGATATCGATGATTTCCTGCACCTCGCCGCGAGCTTCGGGCAGGATCTTACCAACTTCCCAAGTGATCAATGTGGCCAGCGCTTGTTGCCGCTCGCGAAACGCGATGCCGAGTCGCCGCACGAATTCGCCACGCTTGGGGGCCGGCACATCGCGCCATTGCGGAAACACGCGTGCTGCGGCATCCACTGCCTCATTGGCCTGCTGGGCAGTTGCCAGGTTGAATTGTGCAAGTTCGCTGCCGTCGATCGGTGAGCGAACCGAGTGCGACCACCCCACCCCGGGATTGCGCTGCGCGCCGATTTGAACTGCCGATGGCACTCCCGCGATTTTCAACGATTCCAGTGCGTCTTTAAGTTCAGGATGCATTTCGTAGGGTGGGCGCCGCCCACCGATCGTATTTGATGGCGGCACAGTCGATAACTTACGGCTCGTTTAACGCCGAGCCAGCGGCGAGGCAAAACATCGTGCTCCGTCGCCGTTGGCTCCGGGTTAAACGATTGGAGTCAGACCTTTCCACATACAGTCGTCCCCAAGAAAAGAAACCCTCACCCTGGCGCTCTCCCAAGGAGAGAAGGGAAACTTAATCTTCCTCGCCCACGGCCACGGCACTGAACCGCGTCGCCATGCGCGAGTCGTAATAGCGGCCGAAACGATTTCCCAGAAACTCCTGCATCGTGACTTGTTCCTGGCGGAGCAAACCGCGGCGTGGCAAATGCCCCGCGACGTGCAGATCGAGCACGGCACAGATGCCGGCCGCGGTCGTAATTTGGATCGCGCTCCACATTTCGTCGCCGATTTGCTGGTGATAAATCTTACGGGCATCGCTTTTTTGGACCAGCAGCCCCTTCCGCCAGCCGGTGACGGTGCAAAATGTAACCACGACGTCCTGGAATGTCACGGGAATCGCTCGTTCGAGGATCTCCTTGAACTGCTCCCGATGTTCGCCTAATCGCAGCTCATCGACAAGCAGCTTCATCGCGTCGCGATGCCCGACGTAACGCACCGTCTTGTAGTTGAGTTCGCGCACCTTGCCGGCGAGCGAGTCGCACATGGTGCCCAAACCACCACTCGTGTTGAACGCTTCGTAGCGCACGCCATCAAGGGAGAAATGTTCAAGTCCCTCCAGCGGCAACAGATCGACCCGCCGGCCGCCGTGGATCGCCTCGCACGGATTGCAGTACTCGTTGATGAGACCGTCGGTCGACCACGTGAGGTTGTATTTCAGCTCGCCCGTCGGGAACTGCGGCAGCGCACCGACGCGCATCCGAATCGTTTCCACGCGCTCGAACCAATGGATGAGATCATTCGCCGCGATCGAGATGAACCCCGGCGCTAGCCCACATTGCGGCATGAACACCTGGCCATCGGCCGCCTGTTCGGCAATCGCCGCCACGGCATCGCTTGTGGCCACATCCTCGGTGAGATCGAAATAGCTGGCCCCAGCCGCCAGCGCCGCCCGCGCCACCGCCGGGTTGTGATGAAAGCTGAGCGCCGAGAGCACGGTCTGCCGACCTGCGAGCGCGGTTTTCAAGTCGGCGGCGTTCGTGGCATCGACCGGCCGCACCTGCGCGCCGGTGAGCCGCGCGATCCGCTCCAGAGCCGCGTCGCTCACGTCGCCGACGAGCACGTCGTAGTCGCCCGAGTCCATGAGAAACCGGGCAATCATCCGGCCGATCTTCCCGGCCCCCAGTAGCAGCACGCGATGCATGGGCGTAATTAAACCCCGAAAGTGAACGCCAGCGCTCCAACCTGCCCTGCGAAAAAGGCCTACCTTAAAGTATAATTTCAGTATAGTCCGAATGTGGTCGGCATGCTGCGCCACGTTTTCCGCGGAGATCGAAAATGGCCCCAGATTCAATCGCGACGACGGCGCCTTCCATTCCGCGCGAGTGGCTGGAAGAATTCGAAGCCGCGGCGCGGCGACCGCTCAAGGAACGGTTTCGCTACGCCTTTATTAAGACCTATAAGCCGGTCCTGGATGATGTCCCCTATCGGGCATTCGACACGATGGCCGACTACCGCCAGTGGTGCGAACAGTATCTCCCGAATTGGCTAGGCTATGGGCGCGTTTGAGTACAGGCAGGCCGAGGAGATTCGCGACGCCTTCGCGCGGCACGACGTGCGGTATTTGTTCTTGGGAAAATCGGGAGCTTTCCCGTTTGTCACATCGACGACATCATTGCCAGCAAGGAAGCTGCCCGTCGCGCGAAAGACCAAGAGTCACTGCCGCGGTTGCGAGCCTTCCGCGAATACTGGCTGCGATTGAACTAGCGCCGGCATTCCACACCCGCGTGCCAACCGTGAAAGAACATGCTGCTCGTTTCGTCCGGATTGCCAAGATAGGCGTTGTCGGCAGTATGTAGATTGTTGATCCACAGCACTTGGTAGCCGCCGCGCAGCGCCCAGCACTTATTGAGCCGGCACACGCCCGTGAGTGATGCTTCCGAAACGTACGAGATTTCCGCGTAGTCCCGTGTGTCGTTATTCACGATGTTCGAAGTGTCCACGCGAGCATCGGTGACGGCCGTTGAACGCGTGTTATCGGCAAACGTCTGCGTTGTGTACACACCCATCACGTTGCTGTACTTGACTTTGTTGTAATACACGCCGCTATTGACGAAACCTTCGAATGCAAACCGATTGTTGAGCTGAATTGTGTCGTGCATCAGCCCAATTTGAAAACCCATCAAGTTGTTTTGGATATGGAACAGGTTGATGCGATCGGTTTCCGATGTTGGGCCGATGGGATCATTGACCGTAACCTGCGCCGGGATGCCGCCCCCGGAACCGGTCTCGGTCCGCGGCCCGGGCAATGGCACTTGAACTTCTTGATTCAGCGTGTCGCTGATTTCATCGTCCAAGCGAATAAAACGAACACCGAAAACCGGCCGCCACTCGGGCGTAATGTTCGTGAGGAAATTCAGTTCACCGGAATTCAAATCCGAACGGTAGTGCAAACTGCGCTGCTGAAAACCTTCTGGAAATGGTGCTCCCGGTTCCGTGTCGGGCTCGGGAGGAATGACCAAGGGGGGAACATCGATCGCCTCTTTGGGGTACACGATCGACGCATTCCAATCATTGATGCCCTCGTAGACCGCCTGTAAATCGTAGCCCACGCACCGCGAGACTTGGCTGGCGAACGTAACTCTCCCTCCAGGGCCGTAACTGAAATTCTCGAACGCGGGATCGACCCCCTCCGGAATGCCCGAAGGTGCGTCCGCGGGAAAACTACCTGGCATAGCGGCAGCTAATGCGATTAAGTCCGTCGTGTCTCGCGACATCACCAACCCATCTACCGTCACGTGCCAGCGCGGGCCGACTTTGTAGTTGTCGCACAGGCCGGGGCCATCGCGATACGGCGAGCCGCCGCAGCCCCACGACCAATCTCCGGGGTGGCCGCCACCGTATGGCTTCACATGCTCGTGGGGCAGGCCGTAATTGTCGGGATTTCGCTCGTCGGCACCGGTGGGCAGTTGTTCTTCGGTGGTCGCCCTGCTATCCAACAGCGGTTGATTTGCGGGCGACTGCACCGGAGTCGTTATCTGCGACCGTTCGGTTCCCATGGGAACTGATGCCTTCGACGCACCAGGCGCGGCCGGCGCCAACTGAATGTTTTGCGGTGGCACGGGCGGTGGAGCTTGCAAGGCCATCCGCAAAGGATTCCCCGAGGCATCGCTCGGTGCGATCGCGCCCTGCGCGGCGGAGGTGCCTGTTTGGGCTCCCAATTCAGGTCCCTGATAAACGGCCGGCTCCAGAATTTGGCCACTCGTTAACGTCACGGTTGATTGAGCGACGGCGCTGATCGTGCCCAGAAATGCCATCCAGGCAACGGTCCCAAACGCAACTGCTTGTCGTCGAATATCTGGATGCACGCCAGCGTCCCCCCATTGCCCGAGCGGCAGACCGTCAACCGGCAGCCTGCTAAGTCGGCGGTTGCGGCCGTTCGGCCTGTACCAAACATGCCGCGCAGACCGGTAATACGGTCCGTATGGTTTGCATCGGTTGTCGCGGTCGCATCGCACCACAACCGTCGTTGCGATTCGATTTCTTTGCGCAGATTACGCAGTGTGACACATGAAACGATAGCGTTGCCGAAATCGTTGCCGACAATGGGCTGTGGAAGGGCCGACAAGGGGGCTATGGAAGGGCCGACAGTGGGGCTGTGGGGGGCCCGATAGTGGGGCTGTGGGAGGCCTCTCTGAGGCCGATGTCACGTGCCAGCGTCGGGTATGGCATGCCCTCGCTCGCGCCGGCATGCTCACGCGAAACTATTACACTCCGACGCGAGCGTGGGCATGTCTCAGTTTCGCGAGAGCATGGCACCCTTTAGACCCAAGGCCTAAAATCACCAGTCCGCAACGGCATTTCCGCGCCAGCATTTACGAGCGCGATCAGACCAACCCACGCAGTAGAGCAAGGCACGCATCGACTTGTTCATCGGTACCGACGCTGATTCGCAAGCCGTCACCCCAGCCGGCGTAGAGCATGTACCGGACCAGCACTCCCGACTGCTTGAGTTCCCGATACAGTTCCTCGGCCGGTGTGCTCTCGTGCGTACACCACACGAAATTCGCCTGCGAGTCGATGACGGTGAAACCAAGCTCGCGGAGTGCCTCAGTCATGCGCGCCCGCGTGGCGAGAATCGTTGCCCGTGTTTCGGCCAGCCACTCTTGATCGTCAATCGCCGCGGTGGCCCCGGCGATGGAGAGAGCATCGCAATTGTACGAGTCCTTCACCTTCTGCAGTTCGTGAATCACCTGCGGCTGAGCCACCAGGTAACCGAACCGCAGACCCGCCAGCGCGTACGATTTGCTCAGCGTCCGGGCGACCATCACCTTCTCGTTCTCGGCCACAAGCGCGAGGCAGTTCGTAGCGGCAAAGTCGACGTACGCCTCGTCAACCAGCAACGGGCAGGGCAGACTCTCGGCCAGCGCGGCGACCGTCTTCGGTTCCAGCATCGTGCCCGAGGGGCTGTTGGGGTTCGCCAAATACACGAGCCGCAGCCAATCATTGCCCTGACCAAATTCGGCCGGCAGCGACCAATCGGCGTTGTAATTCACGATGTCGCACGCCGCCCCCTGCAGTTCGGCCAGCGTGTGGTACAGCAGATAGCTCGGGTTGGCGAAGCGGACCATATCGCTCGTGCCAACGAACGCCCGCGTGACGATCGTGAGAATGTCGTCGCTGCCGTTGCCGCAGAGGATCCAATCGGGGTCGACGCCGAGCAGCTCGCCGGCCCGCATCCGAAACGACGTGGCCAGCGGATCGGGATACTTCTGCAGCCCCGCCTGCACGACCCGCCCGATCGCCGCCTTCACCTTCGGCGAACATTGGTATGGATTTTCATTCGTATTTAGCTTGATGAACTTCTCCACACCCTGCGGCTGCTCGCCGGGCGTGTAACCTTTCATTTCAGCAATGTTGGGGCGAACGGAAGGCATGGAAGGTTGAAGGTCGAGGGTTGAGGGTCGAAGGCCAGAAATAGCCGCGATGCTACGCATCGCCGGGAGTGCTCGCAAAATCCTTTCGTCGTATCGCCACACTGGCTCCATGCGCCGTGAGTCCTTCGCGGGCAGCCATGTGAAGTGCGTCTTTCGCCACGGCTTCCAGCCCTTCCTGCGTGAACTGAATCACGCTGTTGGATCGCAGGAAATCGTTCGACGACAGGCCGCTGGCGAACCGGGCGGTTGCGCCGGTTGGCAGTACGTGCGAGGGTCCGGCCACATAATCGCCGAGCGCCACCGGGCTGTATTGCCCAAGGAACACGGCGCCCGCATTGCGAATCTTACTCAGCATTTCTTCCGGCTCCGCGCATGCGATATGCAAATGCTCCGTCGCCAGCGTGTTGGCGAGTTCCGCCGCTTCGGTCCGGTTCTTCACCAGGATCAGCGCTCCAAACGCTTCGAGCGATTGGCGGGCAACTTCCGCCCGTTCGACCGCCGCCGATTGCTTATCCAACTCGCCGACCACGGCCTTGAGCGTCGGCTCATGCCACGAGATCAGGACACTGGAACCCGGTGCATGTTCGGCCTGGGCAATGAGATCGGCCGCCGCGAAATCGGGCCGCGTGGTCTCGTCGGCAATGACAACCACTTCACTTGGCCCGGCGATCGAGTCGATGTCCACGTCGCCAAAGACCAGCTTTTTGGCCAATGCCACGAACTGGTTGCCTGGCCCGACGATCTTATCGACCTTTACCAACGGCCCGCCCGCTAACCCTTCGACGCCAAACGCCAGCGCCGCCACGGCCTGGGCACCACCCATCCGGTACACTTCGCGAATTCCGAGTTCGTGGCAGGTGGCCAGCACATCGCGATTGTACGCGCCGTTCGGTGTCGGCGGCGAAACCACCGCGATCTGCTCGACGCCGGCCGCTTGGGCTGGCACGGCCGTCATCAGCACGGTCGACGGATACGCGGCCGCCCCGCCCGGCACGCAAATCCCCACGCGTTCGAGCGGCAAGTACCGCTGACTCAACCGGCTGCCCCTCGGTCCGGCCACTTCCACATCGCGATGCAAAATGGCCGTTTGGAACCGCAGGATGTTTTCGCGAATCCGGCGGATCGTTTCCAGAAACTCGCGGTCCGCCGCGGCATGGGCTGCGGCCAAGTCATCGGCGGGCACACGCAATGTTTCGGCCGATAGCTGCTTGCCATCCAGCTTGGCCGAATAGTGCAGCACCGCCTCGAGGCCCTGCGTCCGCACGTCGGCGCAAATCCGCTCAATGACTTGCGTCGGCGTCAGTGGCTCACCAAAAACCTCGATCGTCTTCCGCCGCCCCGCCTCACTGACTACATCGCCACTCGGTGCCAGCTTCGCGCGCAACGCCGTAATCGCCGCTTGCGAACCGGCCTGCCGTGTATCAATTTGAAGTATCTTCAACGCCATGAGTAGGGCACCGCCCACCACGATCAATGTCAACACTTGCCATCATTGGTGGGCAGTGCCCACTTTATGACGTGCGTAAATGCGAACGGAATTGCGTTTAACCCCGAGCCAGCGGCGAGGCGAATCGTCGCAAACCGTCGCCGTTGGCTCCGAGTTAAACGAGCCGGGAGAGTTCAGTCTCCATTCGGCCATCAATTGGAATACTAATCTTCGCTAATCGGCTCTAATCTGGATTAGTGAAGATAAGCGAAGATTAGCGTTCCCAAGTTCTTTTGCGACGGACATGATTGTCCGTCCCACGCGAACCGGCGATAATGTTTCGTCCCGTTCATTCTCCCCACAATCGCCCCCGCTGAAAACCCGAAATGCAGCTTCCCATCGACCTTCGTAGCGATACCGTGACTCGCCCCTCGCCCGCGATGCGTGCCGCGATGGCCGCCGCGGAGGTGGGCGACGATGTGTTCGGCGACGACCCCACCGTGCTGCATCTCGAAGCGCACGTGGCCGAACTCCTCGGCAAGGAAGCGGCCATTTACGTCCCCTCGGGAACGATGAGCAACCAGATCGGCATTCGATTGCACTGCCAAGCCGGCGACGAATTCCTGTGCGAGGCGAACTGCCACATTCTGTGTTATGAACAAGGAGCGTACGCGCAGCTGTTCGGCATCGCGGCGCGATCGATCGAAGGCGAGTACGGTGTGTTGCAGGTCGAGCAACTCCTCGGCCGCATCCAACCCGAGAATGACCATTGCGTGCGCACGCGGCTGGTGTGCTTGGAGAACACGCACAATCGCGGGGCAGGGCGGATTCAGCCATACGATGCCGTCGCGGAGATTTGCGGCTGGGCGGCCGATAACGGCCTCGCCCGCCACCTCGATGGCGCGCGGCTCTTCAACGCCGTGGTCGCGTCCGGGATTTCGGCCGCCGATTGGGCCAGCCATTTCGATACGGTCAGCGTCTGCTTTTCGAAGGGCTTGGGTGCGCCCGTCGGCTCGGCACTTTGCGGCCCGGCCGATCTCATCCGCCGGGCGCGGCGCCATCGCAAGGTTTTGGGCGGCGGCATGCGGCAAGCCGGTATCATCGCCGCCGGCGCGCTTTACGCCCTCGAGCACAACATCGAGCGACTAGCGGAAGATCACGCCAACGCCCGCATTCTGGCCGACGCAATCCGCAACACGCCCGGTCTGCGACTCGACCCGGAAGTCATCGACACGAACATTCTCATCTTCGAGGTCGATCCGGAACTCGGCACCGCCGCGTCGTTCGTCGCCCGCTTGCGCGACGAAGGCGTATGGACCAACGCCACCGCGCCGCAACGCATCCGTGCCGTCACCCATCTCGACGTGAGCAGCGAGCAAGTGAAGCAGGCGGCTGCAATCATCAGCGAAACCGCGAAATCGCTCGTGGAATTGGTTGGCTGAATAGGCCGCCTGGTATTGATGTCTGCACAGCCAATGAGCTGTGGGAGGCCCCTCTGAGGCCGATTTCGTGCTCCATTGGACAGCACCATCGGCGTCGGGAGACGCCTCCCACAGGCCCATATAGCGTATAGCGCACCTTTTATTGGCGTGATGTGGTGTTGGTCGTCCAACTTGCTTGTCGATAAGCAATTCGCAGCCGATAATTATGGTAGACAACGCCCTCCACGAGAGCAGCGAAACATGCCACTCACACTTTCCGATGAAGTTCTCAAGCAGGCTGGCCTGACGGAGCAGGAAGCTCGCGTCGAGTTCGCCTGCCACTTGTTCGATACCGGCAAGCTCGCCCTTTGGCCCGCGGCGCAACTGGCGGGGATGACGCGCGTGGAGTTTGAAGACGAACTTAACCAACGTCGAATCCCGATCTATCGAATGACGCTGGAAGAGTTTCAATCCGATCTCAAGACACTTCGCGAATTGGGCCGGCTCCAGTGATCGTTGTCAGTGACACTTCACCGATTCGCGCATTGCACTTCCTGGAACTGCTGCCCGTTTTGGAAGAACTATACGGCGACATCATCGTCCCAACCGCCGTGCAGCGGGAGCTGGCGGCGGCCTCTGCGCGGTATCGGCAAGTCGATCTTTCAAAGTACGATTTTGTCGATGTGCGGAGTCCGAAAGACCAAAATCAGGTCAGGCAGTTCTTGCAGACACTCCAACGCGGCGAAGCCGAGGCATTGACATTGGCTGTAGAACTCAACGTCGACGCACTCCTGATCGACGAACTCGACGGGCGGCATGTCGCCGAACGCATGGGCATTCGGCCACTCGGTACTTTAGGCATTTTGCTGGAAGCGAAGTCGAAAGGCATGGTTACCGAGCTCCGCCCGCTCATCGAACGTTTGGTCGACGAGCTGGGTTTCTTCGTGTCCGATGCGCTCCGCGAACATATTCTTGAAGTCGCAGGAGAGTAACATCAGTGGAAAATAAAAGGCTCTTCGCGAAGGATCGCGCTATTTTTCCAACGTTTTGGACCAATCAGCTAATTCCCCCCAGCGTTGCCGCGCGGGCCACGCGGTCGATGCCCAGCATGAAGGCCGCCGTGCGGAGCGACACCTTCCGTTCGCGGGCCATCGTCCAGGTGTGCTCGAACGCGTTGGTGAGCGTCTTATCGAGTTCCTGCCGCACGCGGTCGAGGCTCCACTGGTAGTACTGCCGATTCTGGACCCACTCGAAATAGCTGACGGTCACGCCGCCGGCGTTCGCCAACACGTCGGGCAGCACGATTTTTCCGTTCGCGTCCAAGATCGCATCGGCTTCCGCATCCACCGGCGAGTTAGCCGCCTCGATAACAACCGGTGCTTTCACGCGACCAGCGTTCGCGGCCGTGACAACACCGCCGACCGCGGCCGGAATTAGTATGTCGACATCGAGTTCCAACAACTGCTCGTTGGAAATGTGTTCAGCATCCGCAAAACCGCGCAGCAATCGCTCGTGCTCGATCGCGTGCCGCAACGCTTTCGGCACATCGATTCCATCGGCACGATAATACGCGCCCGTCGAATCGCTGATCGCCACGACTTTGCACTCGGCTTCGGCGAGAAATTTCGCCGTATGGCTGCCGACGTTGCCGAAACCTTGGATGGCGACCCGCGTGCCCACCGCCTTGCGGCCCAATCGCCCGAGCAGCTTAATGGTCAACAGCCCCACGCCGCGGCCGGTCGCTTCTTCACGGCCCGGAATGCCGTAAAACTCCACCGGCTTCCCCGTTACCACGCCTGGGTTGAAGCCGTGGTATTTGTTGTACTGGTCCATGATCCAGGCCATCACGCGATGGTCGGTCCCCATATCGGGCGCGGGAATATCGGAATCGGGTCCGATCATCTCGTGAATCTCGTCGATGAACTTCCGCGTAATGCGTTCGAGCTCGCGCGCACTGAGCTTCGACACATCGATCGCGATGCCCCCCTTCGCACCGCCGTAAGGAATGTTCACGACTGCCGTCTTCCAAGTCATCAGCGACGCCAGGCTGCGGACTTCATCGAGATCGACCTCGGGGTGAAACCGCAGCCCGCCCTTCATCGGCCCGCGCGCCCGATTGTGTTGCACGCGATAGCCGACGAGCGACCGCAGCTCGCCGTTGTCCATTTCAACGGGAATCTGCACCTGCAGTTCACGCCGCGGCATCATGAGGTAGGTGCGGAGACTCTCGGCAAGCTCCAACTCGTCGGCCGCTCGTTGAAAGTACTGCTTGGTGGCTTCGAAGGATCGCATGATGGAGTTAGTGGTTCGTGGGTTGAGTCGGCTGGTAAGGCGCGAGCGGCGAGCGGCGAGGCGCGAGGATCGAGAATCTCACATCTCGCCACTCGCTCCTCGCAACTATTGCTGAACAGGCTTCAATGGCGCTCGCTACTTAAACATACCTCGCACATAGCGGATCGTAGGTACTTCAACCGCCAGACACAAGCCGCTGCGACGCTGGCCGCGCGGCCCAACACGCCGTAAACTCAGAGACGAGCCCGTAGCCTGCCGCGGCGTGCAGCTTTAACTTACGCTGCAACGCGGGTGTGAGCGTCAGGATTGTGGGAGGACTAGATCGTAATGCAGGATGGTTTGTCCAATCCCGAAGTTGGCATGTATTTTTACGACTCGTATGAAATCCGACGCACCATTGCCCGTTAAGCAGCCCACGGCCGATCCGCGAGACAAATCGTATCGGTCGAACATCTGGCCACTAATTGGCGTGTCCGCCGTGGTCATCGCAGCGGTTCTCATTGCCGTTCAGAGTTCGTTCTTCAAATCCCCGCTAGGCACTACCAACAAAGAACCGGAAGCCAGCAATAAGACGGCGCCAACCGAGACAATTCAATCTCACCCCAAACATCCGGCCGAATCTTCGGTTTCTGTGATTGACGACGATGGCAAGACCCTGTGGGTTTCACCGACCGACGGTCGCCCGCTTGATTTAGCCTATTTGGCGCCAGGGGCCCAAGTCATTATGGCGATTCGGCCGGCCGCCCTGCTTCGAAATCTTGAAGGAAGAATGGTCGTTCAGGCGCTGGGGCCGATCGGCCAACAAATCTCGGCCAATATAGACCGCGTCATTCCACTATCTCCCGATGCCATCGAGCAACTTGTCATCGGCAGCCAGCCGACAAGCGATGGCAGGTGGCGAAATACATTCGTCGTTCATGCTTCGCAGACGATCAATGACGCGCGAGTGCTCACCAGGCTGCCGAGCGCGACAAGGAAAACGTACAAGGAATCGACCTATCTTGCCGCGGGCGGCATAGCGTACTTCTTGCCGGCAGTCCAAACCAAGAACATTCTCGTTGTCACCCCCGAGGAATCGATTGGCGACATCATCGACCTCGCCGGTCAGCCGCCCGCGCTACGCCGAGACATCGAGCGCTTGCTGGCCAGCACCGATTCAAATCGCAGTTTCACCGTCGTGCTCGCGCCCAATGTACTCTTTTCCGAGGGCCAAAACGTCTTCGCGGGCGAAGTGGCTCCGCTGCGCAGCGCGCTGTTCTGGTTTTTTGGCGACGAGTTCAGCGGCATCGCATTGAGCGCCCATTGGGATGCTAACTTCTTCGCCGAAGTCATCGCGACGCCGACATTGGAAACGTCGCCGGAAAAGGCGGCACGCATTCTTGAGGAACGAGTTCAGCAAATTCCCGACAAACTCGAATCGTTTGTTTCCCAGCTGAAGCCGCGGCCGTATGGCAAGCAGCTCGTCGAACGGCTGCCGGCGATGGCGAGAAAACTCTCGGCGTACACGCGGTGCGGATATGAAAAGGGCCAGGCGGTGTTGCGGTGTTACTTACCGCCAGCCGCGGGTCATAACCTGCTAATGGCCAGCGAACTGACGTTGGCCGAGGCGACGAGCGGCGCATCCACAATCGCGGAAGGAACCAAGCCGACGGTATCACAAGACGCCGAAGCGACCGCCGGCAAGAGCGGCTTGAACAAGGTGACGTCGCTCAAATTCGCACGGGACACGCTGGAATCGGCGTTGGAACAGTTGTCGCAGGATATCGGCGTGCCCATCGTGATTCGCGGTGCCGACCTACAGGCCGATGGAATCACGAAGAATCAGTCGTTCGGCATCGATGTGTCGAACAAGCCCGCGGCCGAGATTCTGGTCGCAATCCTGCGGCTGGCGAACCCCGACAAAGCCGCCACGGGGCCGCATGATCCGCGGCAAAAGCTGGTGTATATCGTGGGGCAAGCACCCGACAAAACCGAACAAATCGTTGTGACCACGCGCGCCCGCGTGGCGGAACGGCACGACGAACTGCCGGCCGTATTTCAAGCCGAAAAGCAATGATTCCGCGTTGCTCTAACGTGGTATGATAGAGAAAGCAATAATACCGCCCAATTTCGCGAAGTTGAAGAGTACAAGGCATTGTTTCAAAACGCGGTTTGAAGGGGGTGGCTGGGGGCTCGCCGCGCTCGACCCCAGCCACCCGATCGCCGACCAGTCGCACGTCGTCATTTCAACCTTGATAGCCTCCGCATCGTGGAACCCTTTCGCGTCATCTGTGAAACGTGCCGCTCGCGGCTGAAGGTGCGCGATCCCGAAGCCATTGGCCAAATTCATGCCTGCCCGAAGTGTGGCAGCATGGTGGCAATCGTGCCGCCAGCGGGCTGGGATGTGGGCGGTTCGACAGCTCCCAATTCCAATCCTTCTGCGCCGACTGCATCGCCCACGACTGCCGAACCTGCGTTCACTCTGTCCACATCAGCAAGCACGGTTGTTCCCACGGATTTCGCGTTCGATGTACCGCTGGAGCCAGCGCCGGCGAGAGTGCCCGTCGAAGAGGCACTTCCGGTCCAATTTGAGGCAGCATCAGGTGGCGTATCGTCCGTCGTTTGGTGGTTAGCAGGGGGGGCTGCCGCGCTGGTAGTTGCTGGTGTGACGTTCGCCCTTTGGCCAAGCAGCCACGAGCAACCGACCGCACCGACGGCGACGATCGCGGCAAAGCCCATTATGCCTGCCGCCCCAGAGCCGGCAGAAACGAAGCCCGACGCAAAGCCATCCGCTCCAGCGAGTTTCGGATCGAATAACGCAACTTCGCCGAAAACCGTAGCCGTCGATCCGAAGCCAAAGCTCGCCACAGAAAAGGTGGCAGTTGCCGCTGGGCCCTCTGCGGCCGCAGCTCCATCCGGTCAGAAACCCCCGATCGCCGCAGCACCGACTCCACCTAGTGCGCCGGCGAAACCAGCGAATCCGTCGGCCGCGATCAATCCCCCGCCGACTGCCGCAGCGACCGCGAAACCGGCCATGCCATCGCAACGACTGGATGCCCCGTCGACAGTCGCGAGTACCGGTGGATCGAACCACGTATTGAAATTCGATCCGCTCGATTTCGATCCGGAGCATCTGAGTCTCTCTACGCCTCATAACACTGGTACGAGCGATAAGCCTTCGGCGGTCTCTCCGGGATCAATTCCGACCGAGGCTACTGCGGAAACTGCTTCGCAAGCCGCTGGGGAAAAATCAGCGCCCGCGGAAGATGCTCCGCTAGCGATCGCGAACGCGGCGATCCAAGTGCGGCGTGGTCCGGCGATTCCACCAGCAACGCAACCCCTCAATGCGTCGCAGCGTTTGGCGACCAAAGTCAAATCCCTGCAATTCAATGATGTGGCGTTGGCCAAATTCGTGGATACGTTGGGTGAACTGGCCGGAACGCCGATCACCTTGGACCCGCGCGTGCTCGAGCTCAACGGCCAGTCACCGCGTTCCACTGTTTCCGTGAACGTTGCAGACGTGCCGGTCGAGCAGGTTCTTCGCGAAAAGCTCACTGAAAACCGCTTGGAGCTCGACGAATCGCACGGCCGCTTGAACGTGGCGTTGGTTGGTACCGCGGAACAGCGCTCGGTGGACTTTGATCTGAAGGATCTCGTCAGCGAGGGCGATGCAAGTTCCATTGCCAAGCTGATCGAGCAATTCGTCGCGCCCCGTTCGTGGAAGGCCGGCGGCGGGAAGGGCACCATTACTGTTGACGGTGGCGTGTTGCATATCGATCAGACGCTTTCGATCCGACGCGAGGCGCTCATCTTCTGCGAGCGGCTGCGATTGGCGCGCGGCCGGTCGTTGCGGAGCAAGTACCCGACCGAGTTGCTGACCGTTGATTCGCCGTACGCAAAGCTTTCCACCAAGTTGCAGCTACCGACGACGTTTACGTATTTGCCGTGGATGCGGTTGGCGGATTTTGCCCGAGAACTGCACGAGCTGACCGGGCTTACCGTTTTGGTCGATTGGGCGGCGCTTGCCGATGTGAATTTGGAGCCCGCATCTCCATTGGCGTGCTCCGTCAACAATCGGCCGTGGGGTGAAGCGCTGGATGGCGTGCTCGAACCGCTCGGGTTGGCGTGGTGGGCCGTCGATGGCCAAACACTACAAATCACCAGCCGCGATGCAGTCTCACGCATCGAGCGCGTCGAGTTCTACGCGATCCCTAAAGCTCAATGGGCGGCGAGCGCTGCGTTTGCCGACTCGCTGAAGAAAGCGATCGCAGAGCGCCCGAACAAGGCGGATCAAGCCGACAATGTGCGGATGCAGGTCGATGAGCCCAGTGGCCGGCTGATTGTGCGGGCATCACCGGAAGTTCACCGGTTCTTGGTGCAACGCCTCGAGACGGTGGAAAAACGATAGTCTTGTGCCGTTTGTCGCTGTCGAACGTACGTCAGTTGCTCTGCTCGCGGCCGTCTTTTGCTGAATTCGCGGTGGGATCGCGCGCCTTCCTTGCGCCGCGATGATCGACACGATATGCTGAATAGCGGCAAGCGGGCGAACGCCCGTGCAACCAGCATCTGTATTATTCGGAGCATACCATGCGTGATTCTCAAGGCGTTGATCGGCGGACATTGGTGAAGGCGGCGGGAATTGGGGCTGCGGCGGCGTTTACGCAGTCGGTGGCGTGGGTCCGGGCCGGGGAGACCGCGAAGGTGAACGGCAACATCAAACAATCCGTTTGCCGCTGGTGCTACAGCAAGACGCCGCTCGAAAAGTTGGCGGCCGAGGCGAAACGGATTGGGTATCGGTCGATCGAACTCTTGTCGCCGAAGGAGGTCGAGGTCGTGAAGCCGCTCGGCCTGACGTGTGCCGTGCTGAGCGGGGCCTGCACCATCCCGGACGGGTTCAATCGGAAGGAGAATCACGACCGGCTAGAAAAATCGGTGCGGGAACATATCGAGATTGCGGCCGCAAATGGTCTGCCGAATGTGATAGTGTTCTCGGGCAATCGGCGCGGGATGTCGGACGAGGAGGGCCTGGCCAATTGTGCCGAGGGGCTCAAGCGGGTCGTCGGCTTCGCGGAGCAGAAGAAGGTGACGATCATCATGGAGCTCCTCAACAGCAAGGTCGACCATAAGGATTACATGTGCGACCGGTCGCCCTGGGGCGTCAAGCTGGTGAATGCGGTCGGTTCGCCGCGGTTCAAGTTGCTGTACGACATCTACCACATGCAGATCATGGAGGGGGACGTCATCCGCACGATCCAGGCGAACAAGGAAGCGTTCGGCCACTTCCACACGGGCGGCAATCCAGGACGGAACGAGATCGACGAGACCCAGGAACTCAATTACGCGGCCATCGTGCGCGGGATCTTAAAAACCGGGTACGAAGGTTATTTGGGGCAAGAGTTCATCCCCAAGCGGCCAGATGCTATGGCGAGCATGGAACAAGGGTTCCGGATTTGTGATGTGTAAGCGATAATTGCCGGGATAGCCGAGTATTCGTGGGACAAGCCGGCGATGGTCAGGCGCCGGTCTTCTCGTTGTGCTGGGAAAGAGTTTCCAAGTGTTCCTCGGCGGCGGCAAGAAGATCGGTATCTTCGATGTCCCAGACGTTTTGATTCGCCCAGTCCGAAACATTGGCGACGAGTTGGCCGAAACGCCAATTTGGATAGCGGGATTGCAGTTCCATTAAGGTATCGAGCAGTTGTTCGCTATTGGATGTTTTCATGGCAGCATGTCCTTGACTTGGGGAGTCTTGGTGACGTCGAGACGCGGAAGCGTGTGTATGATTTCCGCTTCGATTAGTTCTCCAGGGCGCAACTTAGCCGCTCGCGTGGCTCGAGTCACGCCATCGTTAATTCTCAAATGCCCGTCCTTTCCACGAGTGATTTGTAGGGGCGGCATGCCATCCAGCGAATTACCATATTTGGCAATCTGTCGTGCGAGTTTCGCGGGATCGGCTCCCTGCGAACGACTCGGCGGAAGATGCAATTCGCCCGGATCAACGTTAAGGAACTCAGGCATGCAGGTCGCTGGCCACTTCCACGTCTTGAAATTAGTTTGTGCGAATCAGTATGCAACAGCCAATTCATTATATACAAAGTCAATGGGCAGGCTGTATCTCTAATATCGGCGGGCTGAACAAGCCGGGTTCCAGATTCGTGATAAGGGGGCGGCCGGATGGACGGAACCGCCAACGACGCCAAATGGTGGAGGGAGAGGTTTTAGTCCGCAGATGGCGCGGATGAGCACAGATAAAAAGCGGAATGGAAATGAGCCGGGTTCTACCTTGCGGGTGATCGTGAAATCCATCTGCGGTAATCTGCGCCATCTGCGGACAAATCATTCTTTGGATTGTTGAGATTGCCGCCGGTCATTGACCGGCGGCTAAATGCGATGCATGGCATTTAACGCGGGGCGATCACGTGTTCATGGACGCGTTCATATCTGCATATCCATCGCGGCGGCGACTTTGCGGCAGCCGGTCATCATGTCGTCGAATTGGGGGAACGTCATCGACTGGTAGCCGTCGCTGAGCGCTTTTTCCGGGTTCGGGTGTACCTCGACGATGATACCGTCGGCACCGGCGGCGATGGCCGCGCGGGCCATGGCGGCGACGAGCGGCGTGTGGCCGGTGCCGTGACTGGGATCGACGACCACCGGCAGGTGCGTCTTGGCGTGCAGGTAGGGCACCGTCGCGAGCGGCAGCGTGAAGCGGGTGTGGGCCTCGAACGTGCGGATGCCACGTTCGCACAGCATCACCTGCTGGTTGCCGGCGTCGAGGATGTACTCGGCCGCGAGCAGGAGTTCTTCGATCGTCGCGCTCGGGCCACGCTTGAGCAGAACCGGTCGATGGGTGCGGCCGCAGGCTTCGAGCAGGCGGTAGTTTTGCATGTTACGGGCACCGACTTGCAGGACGTCGGCGTATTCGGAAACGACGTCGATGTCCTCGGCGGCGACGACCTCGGTGACGACGGCGAGGCCGGTTTCGGCGCGGGCCGTGGCGAGAAGTTTGAGGCCCTCTTCCTTAAGGCCTTGGAAGCTGTAGGGGCTGGTGCGGGGCTTGAACGCGCCGCCGCGGAGAGCCGTGGCGCCGGATTTCTTGATCGCATGGGCACTGGCGACGATCTGCTCTTCGCTTTCCACCGAGCAGGGGCCGGCGATGACGCCAAGGCGCCCGCCGCCGACGGTAAGACTGCCGGCACGCACGACCGTGGGCTCCGCCTTCGTTTCCAGGCTAGCGATTTTGTAGGGGGCAAGAACGGGCAGCACTTCATCGACGCTGGGGCCGCTTTCGAGGATGCCGGCCGGGGCGTTTCGCTCGTCGCCGATGGCGGCGATCACGGTCCGCTCGGTGCCACGCAGGACCGTGGGCTTCAGGCCGAGCGACTCGACCTGCTTGATCATGTGCTGGATATCCTGTTCGGGGGCATTACGACGCATGACGACGATCATGAGAGACTCCTTGTGAGGTATAAGGTGTAAGTCGTAAGCCGTAAGTGAAAGGCCGGGCAATGACTGCCTAATGCCTAACGACTTACACCTTACGCCTAAAAACAAAAAACCCCGAGAGCCAGGCGTCTGGGTCTCGGGGTCCGGTGTTTTGAGTTGGTTTGTCGCTTACGCACAACCTCCGGTCCCGCTACCCAGGCAGGTAAAGGTAAACCAAAAGTAATCGTAGGCGAATCGCGACATACCCGCATTATGACTGGTAACGGGGATTACGCAAGGGGGATGCGCTTCAATGTAGACATCATGCTCCGAGGCTGTGATTTTTTTGAACTCGAGCAAGCAGTATCTGGGGTGGCATGCTCTCGCGAATCGCAGCATGCCCACACTCGCGGCAAAACGAGACCGATTCGCGTGAGCATGTTGTCGCGAGTGAGGGCATGCCACCCTGGTCACGATAAAATCACAGCCTCTCCGCGTGATGAAATTCCTCTCGCGGAGCGAGAGGACTACATTGGCGTTCCCACGCAGAGCGTGGGAACGAGGTGCCAGCGTATCCTCATTACTTCGTTTCGGATTTCGGCGGTTCCGGTTTTGGTTGTTTGGCGAGGGCTTCTTCGAGGCCGGGGACCTGGTCGGCGCCGGTGGGGACGGTGATCGTCGCGCCTTTGAAATCGTCGCCGATGGGTTGGAAGCGGCCGCCCAGTTGTTTGGATAGGAACGCTTCGGTGACCGCGTTGAACGACGTGTTATTCTCCGGACGGTGGAAGCCGTGGCCTTCGTCGGGGTAGAGAACATACGTGACCGGGATCTTCTTTTCAGTCATGGCCTTCACGATTTGGTCGGCCTCGGCACGTTTCACGCGGGGGTCGTTCGCGCCCTGGCCGATGAGGAGCGGACGCTTGATTTTGTCGACCAGTGACAGCGGCGAGCGCTTCAGCAATTCAGCTCGACCGGGCTCGGAATTGACGTCGCCGACGCGAATTTTCATCACGGGCATGAAGGGCATCCAGTAAGGCGGTACGTTTTTCAGGAGCGTCACGAGGCTCGATGGGCCGACGATATCGACGCCGCAAGCAAAGAGGTCCGGTGTGAAGGTGAGGCCGACGAGCGTGGCGTAACCGCCGTAGCTGCCGCCCATGATGGCGACTTTGTCTTTGTCGGCGATCTTCTGATCGACCGCCCATTTCACGGCATCGAGCAAGTCGTCGTGCATTTTGAGCGACCACTGGCCGTTCGAGGCGTTGATGAAGTTCTTACCGAAGCCGGTTGAGCCGCGGTAATTCACGTTGAGCACGGCATAGCCACGATTGGCTAGCCATTGATGCGTGCTGTTGAAGCCCCAATCGTCGCGGGCCCAGGGTCCGCCGTGGACATCGAGGACCATCGGAACGGGATGATTGGGGATGCCGTCGCCATCGGGGTCGGTGCCGGGCGGTAGCGAGAGATATGAAACGAGATCGAGGCCGTCGCGCGATTTGATGATCCGGTCGTGCATCTTCACGAGCGGGTATTCGCCGAGGTCGTCGCGATTGTTGAACAGGAAGACCATTTTGCGTTCGGGCGTCCGCACGTAGCGGTAGAACTTCACGGGGCCGTTATCGAGGATATAGGCGACGGTCCACTGGGAATCGTCGAGCGTGCGGCTGGTGACGAGGAAGTCGCCGTCCTGGAATTTCTTGAGAAATTCGATGTCGGGGGCGACCGCCGGGTCGAGAATTTTCCACTCGGTGCGGGCGTAGGTGAACGAGACAGCCTGAATATTTTTCTCGGTGGGATGGGCCAAGACGCCGCTGATGTCGGCGCGGGGATCTTCGGCCAAGAGCTTGGATTCGCCCGTTTTGAGGTCCATCGCGAAGAGGCCGGCCGTGTTGCGGTTGCGACTATCTTCGAGATAAAGGATTTGGCCAGTTTTGTCGAAGCCGGCCGGGCCGCTGGTCATGGCGTCTTCCGGGCCAAATTCGAGAAAATTCTTCCACTTGCTGGTGTCGCCCGCCTTTTCCGGCACTTGCAGGACGGTGCCGCCGGCGGGCGTGTAGTTCATCGCCATGCGGATTACGAAGTCATCATCCGTGAGAAAGCCGGCCACGCCGGGATTCTGCTGCGCTAGCTGTTTTTCACCAGACTGAATGTTGATGCGCCAGATGTCGTGGTAGCGCTCGTCACGGTCGTTGAGACCAACCAGCATTTCGTTGGGAAACTTCTCGCTGACTTCCTGGATTTTCGCTCGCACGCCTTTAATCGGCGTGAGGTCTTTCGTTTCGCGAGTTTCGACGTTGGTGGCGTAAAGGTGGAAGTTTTCGTCGCCGTTCTTATCTTGGATGTAGAGGATGTGCTTGTTGTCGTAGGCCCAACTGTGCGTGGGAATGGGGCGGACTTTTTCTTCCGTAACCGCTTGAGCCTTGGAGAGATCATCGGCCGGGGCAACCCAAATATTAAGGACGCCATTCACCGGCGCTTGGAAGCTGATCCATTTGCCATCGTGACTGAGGCGGGCCTGAGCACGCTTCGGATTGCCGAAGAGGACTTCGCGCGGAATCAGTGGAATTTTAGCTCCCCCGTTGGCTTCGGACTTAGAAGTGGATGATGGCGGCGGCGTTTGGTTTTCGGCCGCTTCTTTAGAAGAAGCTCCGCTCACTGGCGAGGTCGTCGAGTTGACTTCAGGCTTTGATGGAATGGCAGACGGAAGCGTCGATGATGGCGCTTGGCTTGGGGGGGGCGTCGCGGTCTTTGATTGAGGGGGTGCCATGGTCGTCGCGGATGGCTTACCGCAACCAATGGCGAAAACACAAACCGTGGCAAACCACAGAGTCTTAGGACGGAAGCATACGTCTAAGCGGGGCATGAAAAGCTCCATCTTGATACGGGCGACGAACTACGGCCGCAAGTGGTGGGGGATATAGGATGTGGGAGTATAGCAGGCTGCCTGCGACGGCGCAAGCATCGGCCTCAAGGTGCCAGAGCCGAGAGCGCAAAAAAGCACCGGAATGTCGGCCATAAGATCGATACGCTGTGTACGCCGCCGCTGTTCCAAATCAACGCAGAAAGCCACTGAATTGCCTCTGCCAACCAAGAACGGGTTTGCCAATAACGGCGAGCACGAGAGGGGTAACGCGCTGTTTGCCAGTAGCGATCCAACCCCTGGTTTTCCCGCGAATTACATTGAATCGTGGTCTACGACAGGAGCGGGCAGGTTATGCGTTTTAGCAAGCCAATTTGCTTGCGGATCGTGAATTTTACAACTAAACTGGTAACTATACTTGGGGCCGCAATAGGTTGCGGCAGGAACAGGCAGGGGGGCGTGCGGGACTACTATGATTCGAAGAAGGCACCACAATCGGTTTGCGCGGCGACGGACCCCCCATCAATCAGCAAAGCGGCATTCCACCAACAAGCATGCACGAGGGTCGTTCTGGGTCGAACGGCTTGAGGATCGTTGCCTGCTATCCGCCACGACATGGCCAGCCGACTCCGGAGTATTCGACCTTGGGGTCATGGCCGGTAATGCCGCCGTCGCGAATCTCTCGACCGGGTCAAGCGGAGTTCAGCAAACGCCGACGATCGCGGTCAGCGCACCTCCGCCGCAAGAACAAGGAACATTAGCTGCCGGCACTTTACTCGAGCAAGCTCCTTTTCCGCTCGAAGATACGTTCTTACTGCATAGCTTACCCAGCGCGACGAAAGTCATCTATCTGGACTTTCAGGGATTTTCGACCCAGAACACACAATGGAACACTGATTTTAGCCTTCCCAATATCATCACCACGCCATACGACTTGGATGGCAATTATAACACGTTTTCGTCCACCGAGCGGTTGAATATCCAGAACATTTGGGAACGCGTTTCCGAGGACTTTCGGCCGTTCAACGTGGATGTGACCACGCAAGACCCAGGCATTGAAGCGCTGCGGAATACGGGCGGCAGCGACGATCACTGGGGGCAACGGGTCGTCATCGGCGGACACGAAAACGACTGGTTCGATCCAGCATTGCCGATCACTGCCGGCGGCGTGTCGTATATCGGCTCATTCACCTGGAATAGCGACACGCCGAATTTCGTGTTTGCCGCTGACTACGTACATGCGGCGGATATTGCGGAAGCCGTGTCGCACGAGACCGGACATTCGCTCGGCCTGGTTCACGATGGGCAGTTTCGCTTCTACCAGAACACCAAGGCAGATCCACCGGACGACTTAGTTAAGCTTTACGTTGAGTATTACGCGGGCCATGGTTCCGGCGCAACGGCTTGGGCGCCCATTATGGGCGTCGGTTATGGAAAAAATATTACCCAGTGGAGCAAGGGCGACTATTTCAACGCCACGAACAATAAGGAAGGCACCAGCCCGTTACAAGATGACTTGGCGGTCATTGTCGGCAATAATGGATTTGGCTACCGTCCCGATGACCACGGTAATACGACACTTACGGCCGCTGACGTCGTTGTCGATCCGTCGACCGTGGATTCCGATGTGAGATTATTCGACGCGGAAGGGATCATTGAACAAAATACCGACGTCGACTTCTTCTCATTCACCGTGGAAGGACTCGGTGAGCTGGTCAGCCTGGACATCGAGCCCTTTCATAACGGGCCGAACTTGGACGTCCTGGCGAAGGTCTATGACTCGACGGGAACCGTGGTCGCGACCAGCGATTCGATCGACGCCCTGAACGCGCAGTTCACGGATCTCGCATTGCAGCCGGGAACGTATTATGTTTCCGTGCAAGGCGGGAGTCGGCCAATTACGTTCGTTGACCCCACGTTCCATCCCGGACCCTACAAAGCCGAGGGCAATCCGCCCGACCCACCGCTGCCCGCTGACCTATCGGATTGGGGCTATACGAACTACGGCAGTTTGGGCTATTACAGCATCAAGGGCACGCAAAAAAGAAATCTGGTGGTGGGCGTTGATTTCGACGCAACTAGTAATACACATCCACAGAATTGGAATACCTATACGGGCGGCAGTTCGCCTGCAGTGTTGACTAACTTGAAAAGTGAAAGTGGTTCTACCGTACCGTATCAGTTGACGGTTAGTTCGACGGGCACCACGATTAATAGTGTGGCAAGCGCGAATCCAATCACGCCCTCCAACCTGCCTCAGCACGGTATTCCCTTAGATAAGTTGGGGGGCTACCTCACGACGACGACCGACACGCTCACTTTTGAGTGGAGTCAACTGACGCCCGACACGGTTTATCAGATTTATGTTTTCGGCCATGCCAGCACCAGCATCCAGAACCACGTGACGGTAATCGGCGGCACCTGGAACGGCGTGCAGCAGGTGTACGACTTCACGCAAGTCGTGGCGGCCGACGGTATGCAGGTCAATGACAGCACGCCGGGTACGAACGACTTGACCACGTATTCTTTGCTGGTCGTTTCCGACCCCAGCGGCGTGATTACGATTAACGTTCAGGGCGCCAATGGGGCCCCCGCCGGGGTAGCAGGACTGGCGATTACCACGACCAAGGTGGGCTCGCTTTCTGGCCAAAAATGGCAAGACGCGAACGGCGATAAAATCCATCAGTCGAGCGAGCCGAGCCTGGCCGACTGGCGGATTTACCTGGACCTCAACAACGACGGCCAACTCAACAGAACGCTCGATCGAGTGTCGGCGACAAGCGCCCCAAACGTGCCGCAGGATTTGGCGGATTATGCGACTGTCAAGAACGACCTGGTCGTCACTGAGGCGGATATTATTACGGATGTCAACGTGACCTTTGACATCGATCACACCTACGACGCGGATTTGAATCTCACTTTGGTCAGCCCAGCGGGTACGCGTGTGAAGTTGTTTGGCGATTTGGGGGGCTCGGGCGATAATTTCCGCAACACCACTTTGGATGACGAGGCCGCCACATCGATCGCCGCCGCTGCTGCGCCATTCACGGGCACTTTCCGCCCGCAGAATCCACTCAGCGCGTTTGATGGGGAGGTTTCGGCCGGCAAATGGACATTGGAGATCACCGACGACGCCACGGGCGATACCGGCGTGCTGAAAAGCTGGTCAATTTCGATCACGTTTGCGGGCCGCTATTTGGAGCCAAACCAAATGACGGACGCAAACGGTAATTATTCGTTCACCGACCTGCGCGCGGGCCAGTACATTGTTCGCGAGCAATTTACCACCCAACAGACCATGCTTGGGTGGAAACAATCGGTGGCCCCAGCGCCGATCACAGTTCGTAGCGGTGCCGATGTGGTGGGCGCCGATTTCGGCAATTGGATCCCGCCCGTTCAACATGGTTCGCTGGAAGGCGTCGTGTTTGACGACGCCAATGGCAACGGGGCGCGTGATGCCTCCGAAGCCGGGTTGCCGGGTTGGACCGTATATTTGGATGCCAATGGCAACGGGGCGTTCGACGTCGCGTCAACTCCCACGGTCTACAACGCCACGGGATTACCGCAGCCGATTTTAGATTTCTCGGTGGTGAATGCGCCGATCACGATAAATGCGTCGGGGACGGTCTACAACCTGGAATTGACGCTCGACATCACGCATAGCTTTATCGGCGATCTCGACGCCTATCTGCTGAGTCCGTCGGGGCGGCAAGTCGAATTGTTTACACAGGTTGGCGATCAGTATAACAATCTGAGTAATGTCACGTTGTCCGACTCGGCCAGCCGATCGATTGCCACCTTGGGGATCGCCGATGTTCCGTACCATGGAACGTGGCGTCCCGAGGGCTTGTTGAGCGATTTCATTGGTGAGGACGTGTCGGGTACCTGGATTCTGCAGATTCGCGACACCGCTTATGCGGACGAAGGCACGCTCAACAGTTGGTCGTTAAAGATCACCTCCGGAGAAACCTCGCGGGTGACGGATCAAGACGGAAAATACACATTTGCTGATTTGCCGGCTGGTCTGCAAACGGTTCGCGAAGTGCTGCAAAGTGGCCGGAACGAAATCGCCCCGAATCCAACCAGCATTCCCGGCGCCACGTGGTCAGCCTCAAAATGGACGGTGACGGTCGCTCCCCAAACGAGCGTGCTGAACGTCAACTTCGGCTCTCAAGCAGCGTTATTAGCCGGCGATTACAATCGTTCCAACGTTGTCGATGCGGCCGATTTCGTGCTGTGGCGGAAGAAATTGGGGACAACCGTTTCCGCACCCTACGATGGTGCCGACGGAAATGGCAATGGTACGGTGGATGCCGCGGACTATCCCGTATGGCGTTCGAACTTCGGCGCAACGACGCTGGTGGGCAGCGGGTCGTCGGCACTCGCGCTTTCTAGCTCGCTCGCGGCAACGGCATCCGATGCATGGGCGACGGCTAACATCGGCAATGCGATCTCAACCACGGCAAGTTCGGCCAACTGGGGGCTTGATACGCAGCTTTCCGGAAGTTCAAATTCGCAATTGAATTCGCGTCCTGCCTATCGGCCGGCGGCATTTGCGGCCGTTTCCAGCGATCAAGCACTATTAGCCTGGCTGGCGGAAAGTGGAGCCGACGAAGTCGCGGTAATCGATGGCGCCGCCGTTGGCCAGCTGTCGGCGAGTGATCCGGAGTCGGTCGATGATGCCTTTGAATCGCTGGAAACCGTGATGCTAGGAGACGACGGCGTGGTATAATCCGCCGCATGGAATCTGCGCGGCGAGCCAATCGACCGACACGGCCCGGAACGGGTGCGACATGGCTCGCGATGCGTGATCACAACTCGCCGTCCACGTACCAGCCGCTTGTCTGGGTTTTTCTGGCCGCGGCAGCCGGGATGATTGGCGATCGCTACTTGCCGCCGCCGTTTCTGGCAACGGCCGTCGGGTGGCTGGGGGCGTCCGGTTGGGTGGTGCTGTGGTGGTTGGTTAGCGGTCTCGGGCTGGTTTTGTGGTATGTCGCGTGGCAACGCCGACGGGAGCGGATTTCCGGCGGGTTCTTGCTGATGTCGTTGGCGTTTGCCGCGGCGGGCTGGCACCACTGGAATTGGTTTCTATTCGACGGTGCCGAGGCCGCGCGATTCGCAGGCACCGAGAGTCGGCCGGCGTGTGTTGAGGCGATTGCGTGTGAGTCGGCAGAACGTGTCGCGGCCCCGCGGCCGACGCCCCTGCGGGCAATCCCCGGCACCGAGCAAAGCCGGTTGTCGGTGAATCTCGTCGGCATTCGCGATGGCCGAAATTGGAGACCGCTGAGCGGCTTGTGCCAACTTTCGGTCGTTGGTCACACGCTGTGGATTCGGACCGGCGACCGGCTGCGAATTTTCGGTCAACTCGCGCGGGTTTCGCCGCCGCTGAATCCTGGCGAGTTTGACTTTGCGGCCCATGCGCGGTCCGAGCATCGACTAACGCGCATTCGCAGTTCGGCGCCGGAAAGCGTGACGCGGATTTCGGCCGGCACGCACTGGAGCCCGGCATATCTTTTGGATGCCCTGCAAAACCGCGCCAAACGACTGGTGCGAACGCTCGTTGGACCGCAACGGGCAGGGTTGGCGGCGGCGATCTTGCTGGGCGCGCGCGAGGGACTTCCGTTTGAAGAAACCGAACCGTACCTCGAAACTGGGACCATTCATGTGCTCGTTGTGTCCGGCATGAACGTCGCGATACTGGCCGTCGGATTATTGCTGATGTCGCAATTGGGGTGGCTGCCGCGTCGGGTCGGACTGTGCCTGATCGTGGCGGTGGTCCTGGGTTACACCCTGTTGGCCGAGGCCCAGCCGCCGGTGGTAAGAGCTGCCGTATTGGGAGTGCTGGCCTGCACGGCGATTTGGACTGGCAGGCAAACACTGGCGTTCAACTCGCTATTTGCCGCCGCATTGGTGGTGGCCACGCTGAATCCCAGTGACCTGTTTCGAGCGGGGCCGCAGCTGAGCTTTTTGGCAGTTGCCGCGCTAATTGGCGTGGGAAATCTGCGGTGGCTGCGAGCCGTTGAAGGCGACCCGCTGGATGAATTGGTGAGGAAGTCGCGGCGTTGGTATTGGCGGGCAGCAGACAGGGTTAGGATCTGGAGTTGGGGCCTGTTGATTACGTCATTTGCAGTCTGGCTCGTGACATTGCCGCTGGTGCTTTACACGTTTCATGTGGTGTCGCCAATCGCCATACCAGCGAGTTTGGCGGTGTGGCCACTCGTTACCGTGGCCATGTGGAGCGGTTTCGTCATGGTGGTGACGGGTTGGCTACTGCCTTGGACGGGCGCGATCTGTGGCGCCATTTGCAGTTGGTCGCTGGCCGTGCTGGAAACGCTCGTGCATTGGGCGGATGTGTTTCCGTACGGCCACTTTTGGTCGCCGGGGCCAGCGTGGTGGTGGGTAGCCGTGTTTTACCTGGGACTATTCGTGGTCGTTCTGGCTGAGCGGGCGATTCCGCCCGTGCGCTACCAGGTGGCGGCACTTGCGATGTGGATCGTTGTCGGCACACTTCCACCAATCATTCATGCCGCGACGCGTCATGGGCTTGAGTGTTCATTTGTCGCTGTCGGCCACGGCGCTTGCGTGGTTATGCGCGGACCGAACGGTGAAACGGTGCTTTACGACGCCGGTTCCATGGGCGCGCCCGAGTATGTCACGCAATCGATCGCCTCGTACTTGTGGTCCGAGGGCATCACGCATATCGATGGGATTATCCTTTCGCATGCGGACACCGATCACTACAACGCCGTGCCTGGACTGCTCGAGCGGTTTCGGGTGGGCGCAATTTACGTTTCACCGGTCATGTTCAATTTGATCGGTGAGGCGAATACCGCCCGCGGCACCCAAGCACTGCGGGATGCGATCGAGCGGCGTGGCGTGCCGATTCACGAGGTATGGTCGGGAAACAGGCTGAAACTTGCGCCGCGCTTGACGATCGATATTCTGCATCCACCGGAAAAAGGAATTATCGGACCGGATAACGCGAATAGTGTGGTGGCGCTGGTGGAATTTGACGGAAGGAAGATCCTGTTGCCGGGCGATTTGGAATCGCCGGGATTGGATGATTTGCTGGCTGAATTGCCGATCGACTGCGATATCGTGCTCACGCCCCATCACGGGAGTCGTCGGAGCGATCCGCCGGGTTTCGCGGCATGGAGCTCGCCGGAATGGGCAGTTATCAGCGGGGGCGGAAATGACGATATCACCCAAGTGGCAAGAACTTACGAGCAAGCCGGCGCCAGACTCTTTTATACCCGCGATACGGGGGCGGTGCGGTTTTCGATCCATGAGGGCCAACCGATTGAAGCTTCCCTGTGGCTCAAGGAATTGCCGATCGTGTCGAATAACCTATAGGGGCCGCGTTGCGTAATGATGGTACGTCCACAACTTGGCAGGACACGAGGAAAGCCGCTTGGCTCATCGCAAAGACCAGCTTTGGGGTAGCTTGCTATGGTGGATGGGCCTATGATGATGAAGCCTCGTTATTGATACGGTGTATCAATAAACTCCGGCACCAACTATGTATTGAATTCGGACAAGACTATAAATACGGCAGAACATCAATATGAATGACCAAGATTCTCTGGCACTGTTAAGTCGGAACACATCGGAAAACCATGCCCGTAGACTGTTGCCGGCGGATGGCGAAGACGATGCGCTTGTGGATTACTCAACAGCGCTGAAAGACGATGCTACGCGGGGGGCCGGGGCGGCAGAACTACTGCGGCAGGGCATCGATTGGCCGGTCGTGCTTTGGATAGTCATTGTCCATGCTTTGGCGCTCGTGGCGCCATTCTACTTCAGTTGGCAGGCGGTTATCGCTTGTGCAATCTTGATTGTTCTGACAGGGGCTGTGGGTGTGTGCATGGGGTACCACCGCTGCCTGACGCACGGTGCCTTCCAGACTTATAAACCCGTACGCTGGCTCCTGGCATTTTTGGGGGGCCTCTCGGGCGAAGGGTCGGCTCTCACGTGGGTGGCCAACCATCGCAAGCATCATTGTTTCAGCGACAAAGTCGGAGATCCCCATTCGCCGCGCGATGGCAAGTGGTGGAGCCACATGCTCTGGTTCATGCCCAATTTCGGCCAGCGGTGGCATAAAGACCTCGTCAAGAAGTACGCCCCAGATATGCTCAAAGACAAAGTCATGGTGGTGATCCACCATCTATTTTTGCCCTCGCACATCGTCACTGGCATCGTGCTATTTGCAATCGGGTTTTTTGGCACCGGTATCGGCCTGGGGGGCTGGCGAGCCGGTGTGTCGATGGTGCTGTGGGGGCTGGGCGTCCGCATGGTGTACGTGCTGCACGTCACCTGGATGATTAACTCGGTGACGCACATGTGGGGATATCGCCGCTATGAAACCACGGACGACAGCCGAAACCTATGGTGGGTGGGCCTACTGGCCTTCGGCGAGGGGTGGCACAACAATCACCATGCTTACCAACGAGTGGCCGCGCAGGGGCATCGCTGGTGGGAAATCGACGTAACGTATTACATGATTCTGTTCATGGAAAAAGTCGGCCTGGCCTGGGACGTGGTGCGGCTCCGCGATATTCCACGGGGCACCAAGCCGGCGTAGCTGCTGGGGATGTTGGATAATGGATAGCGGATGTTGGTCCTTCTGGCTAACGACTAACAGCTAACGACTAACGACTAACAGCTTCTCAAAAAAATGATGGGCCCATTGGGGCGTCGGTCCTGGGTGAGCGGACGCGCATGATCCGCCTGAAGGCGGACGGCAACGAGCTGCGACCGACTTTCCACCCGTGCGAGCGAGGTACTGCGCCGCGGGACCGGGGTGCCCGGCTGGCGGAGGTTTCCGCGGTGGTGGCCGCGCTGCGGCTCCGATCCGAGAGGTCGCCAACTGACACGATCCCGGCGAGACGTCTGCTTGGCAGTCGCCGCGCCCGCACGGTCATTTGTGAGTGCGACTGTAGCACAGGTCGTGGCACAAAATCAAGCAAATAGTGGAAAAGTTTTCAGTAGTTGGAAATGTGGTTGAATTCACGAGGATTCGGCCAGGGCTTTTCACTTTTTTCCAATTGGCCAAGCTGTGGGGGGCGCCCTTGCAGGACTTTCTGATCCCGTCGGATCGTCCCTTTTCGCGAAGCCGGCCTTTTGGCAAGCTGCTGATCTCGTTGATGTCTCGTTGGCTCGACCGTGTCTTCATGCCTCGGCAGGCTCAATTGCAATTGCAGTTCATTTTAATTATGGACGGTATAATTCGGCGGGCGGCGTCAATCGTTGACGCCCGGCGAATTATTGCCACTTTCCTAATGTGCAGCGTAGTTGAATCAATGTCACAATCAATTCCCGCAGACGAACCTCGCTACATACCATTGGATGATAGACAGCGAACGGCAATCAAGGCGTTCGTTAGCGCTTGCCAAAAAGTTCGAGACGATGTTTACGGTAATGTGCATTTCGTTCTGACCGAAACGCATATAATTAAAAACGCTCAGGGTACCGCGCGAGACGTTACGGAAATCGAGTACTGGTCTCGAGACAACAAATACTTTCGCATGGATACCAAAATTGTTGAATCGAGCAATTCCTCCAAAGTCGGTATGCGTTATCGAATGGTTCTCGCACCCAACGGGTACATATCCTTGGGGGCGGAGTCTGAAAACGCTCCGCTCGTAATTCGCAACTGGGGAAGTTTTGAAGAAGGGTGGGATTTGTTTGGCGGCAACTTTTTTGTTCAGGCGGCAGCGCGCTCAGGTGGGATTGCGCGTGCCGATGCGACGCTCGGCAAGAGACTTGCTGCCGAGATTGGCGATGCGGCTCTCCAAGTAGTCGCGGTCGATATTGAGCCTTCAAAAATCGTTCTGTCGCCCGATGGATTTCGATTGGAAATTGAATCGCTGTGGCAATCCCCCCCAAATACGACGCAGTCGACGACGGTGCGTGACGTCGCTCACGGCGTCGCCGTCCACTACGAATCGTCGAATTCAACGAACGGCGTCTTCACCTTTTCATCGCTATCCGACAAGAACTATGATTTCACCCGATTTGGCTGCATCCCCTCGTACCAACTCGAAAAGGTTGCAAAAGCATCTGGCAATGCACACTCGCATGAGTACAAAACCCAGTCTGTAAGCTGGGACCCGGTTCCACTCGATGTTTTCTCACTGGAGGCACAAGGAATCGGCAGTTTGAAACCAGAGTCCGTATGGCGACGACGCGCATGCACAATGCTCGCCGGACTGTTGCTACTTGTAGTTTACATTGTAGCGAAGCGGATACAGGCCCGTGCGACCAAGTTTGCTTGAGTCGCCACGATGGTCACTGGTCTTAGATTTTGGGTCGTGAGAGCGATTGCGTGTCGTGTAGCCATTTTTACCAGATTGATGTGATGTGACCATGCGAAACGATTCACGCGGCCGAATTGGCTTGCCCTGGCCGGAGTTACTTGTGGGAGCACTTGTGATTGTGGCGCTCATTTCACGGATGATACCTTCGCTATCAGGCTGGCTTGTTAGCGTGCTTGATGTGCGCAATTGGTCACGCAATACGTGGATCGGCCTTAATATTTCTGCAATTGTCATTCTAGTTGGAATTCGTTTTCGTGTTGAGTTGAAATCGGGCTTGCGATTCCTGTCAATTAATCACAATGCAAACTCACGGTCGAAATACGATACTTGTGACAATGAATTCGATGCTGATTATGAAATTCGAACAGAGCGAGATGCCGAGTGGCGTGAGCGGGCGAAAAGACGACTGCCGTTTATGTGAGGGGCAATTAGCGACGAGCGATGAGCGATGAGCGGCGAGCACGGATGCTGGATGTGGGATGTTAGATGCTTGCTGTGAGAACCATTTTTGGGGTTGTGATGGGCGACAATCAATCGGCGTGGGCGGGCTTCGAATGGGACAACCACCGCGTGGCGTGGAACCCGAAGTCGCGCTGGCCGGTGGAGGCGTATCAGCCGCGGCAGGATGGGCCGGCGGACGGCCCGGCCCTATTCGCCGGCTGCTTCGCATTTGGCAGCGCCCACGCGGATTCGCTGAACATGGCGTTTTGCGACGGCAGCGTGCGGGAGGTGGCCTACGATATCGAGATGCGAGTGCATCGCGCGCAGGCGAACCGGCTGGACGGTGATTGAGACCGGCCGATACCGGCGAACAGGCGGCCAGGGGCAAATCGACGGTTTTGGCCGTCGTTTCCTGGTGATTAGGGAGCAGGGATTGAGGCGAATCCGGCCGATCGTGGGGATTTCATTGCGTTGCTCGGCCAATTTGCGGTTGCAAATGGCGGCGGCATCGGTAAACTCAGATGTTTAAGCAGCGAATAGTATCACAAGAGTTTGTCGCGCGTGCCTGTGGCGCTTCGGGGCCGAACTGATCGGTCTGGGTGCTGGGTCGCGCAAGTGTTTTAAGGAGTTGGTGTTAGCTTAGGCAGGACAACCCGGTCGCTGGTGCCACGGGAAGATGGCGCGGCACGGGGGGTGCGCAGCGCATCAGAACGAGATGACTCAGCCGTCGGCTGGGTGATACGGGAACCGTTATGCAACTTACAAAAGAGCGGAAACAACAACTGAAGGGTGAATTTGGCCGTGGAGCCTCGGATTCAGGCTCCCCGGAAATCCAGATTGCGCTGCTCACCAATCGGATCGCCCAGATGACCGAACATTTGAAATTGCACTCCAAGGACTACGCCAGCCGGCGTGGTTTGTTGGGGATGGTCAGTCGGCGGCGCCGCTTGCTGGATTATGTGAAGCGGATCAATCCCGAGAAGTATCTCGAACTGTTGCAACGTTTGGAAATCCGCAAGTAGATCGTCGTAATGGCACTCGTGTTTGGGTGCCATGCTGTTTTTTTGGCAGCGCACGATCGGGTGAAGTGGGCGGCAGCATGAGCGCCGCAATTTTGTTTGTGCTTCGCCATTCTTATCGGCATTTCGGACGGCCTGCGGCGCATCTCTTAGCTGGAACTGGCCACCGGTATTTGCGCTGTCGAGCGTGTGTGCCTCATCACGATCTGGGGTGAGGGATGAAGCGTGGGCGTTTTCATTGAGCGCGCTTGCGTTTTATCTCTCATCCTTCCGCGATGTGAAAGCACGTATTTCATCACGATGTCGCGCTGATCGCGGGCATCTTTATCAACGAAGGAAGAGAATGTTACAGCGAATTCGAGTGGAACGGCAAATTGGCAAGGGCGTATTCAGCATTGAGACGGGCGCGCTCGCGAAACAAGCGGCCGGTAGTTGTTTGGTGCAATATGGAAAGACTGTCACTTTAAGTGCGGTGGCCTCGGGGCCAGCACGACCGGGGATGGACTATTTTCCCCTCACCTGCGATTACCGCGAACGGCAGGCGGCGGCGGGCAAATTTCCGGGTGGTTTTCTCAAGCGGGAAGGACGCCCCACAACCAAGGAAACTTTGACCGCGCGGCTGATTGATCGGCCGATTCGGCCGATGTTTACCGAAGGTTTCAACGACGAGGTTCAGGTCATGAACTTCGTCATGGCGAGCGATCGCCAGACCGATGGCGACGTGCTGGCGATGAACGGAGCTTCCGCCGCCCTCTGCATTTCGCCGTTACCATTTCTGGGACCGTTGGGAGCCGTCCGCCTGGGGCTGGTGGATGGCCAATTCGTGCCGTTCCCGACGCACGACGAATTGGAGGTCAGTGAGCTTGATCTCATCGTTTCTGGCACGCGCGATGCGATCCTCATGATCGAAGGCTTCTCCCGCGAACTGCCGGAAGACCGGATGCTCGAAGCGCTGGCTGAGGCCCACAAGTACGTCCGCGAGCTGTGCGACCTGCAGGATGAATTGGCCAAGAAGGTGAGTGTGAAAAAGGCCGAATTCGTGTCGCCGCCCAAGGACGGGCTGTATGAGCGGCTCAAGAACACGATGTACGATCGCCTCAAGGAAGCCAAACGCACCGAAGGCAAGCACGCTCGTGCGGAAGCAGTTGCGCAGTTGAAGTCTCAGGCACTCCTGGAAATCATTCCCAGCCCGACGGCGGAAGGCGCGCCAGCCCTGGAAGCCTTCCAAAAGGCCTGGCACGATCTCGAACGGCGAGTGGTGCGCGATCTCATCTTGGGCGGTACCCGCTCGGACGGCCGCGACAACAAAACGCTGCGGCAGATTACCTGCGAAGTCGATCTGCTGCCCTGTGTGCACGGCTCGGCCCTCTTCCAACGGGGCGAAACCCAGGCACTCGTTACGGTGACTTTGGGCACGGGACGGGATGAACAGCGGGTGGATGGACTGTTCGAGGAATACTCGAAGCGGTTCATGCTGGATTATAACTTCCCGCCGTTTTCGGTCGGTGAGTGCCGGCCGATTCGCGGGCCAGGCCGTCGCGAGATTGGTCACGGCATGTTGGCCGAGCGGAGCGTGAACCCCGTGCTGCCCGATCACGAGGAGTTCCCCTACACGATTCGCGTGATTTCCGACATTTTGGAATCGAACGGCTCAAGCTCGATGGCGAGCGTCTGCGGCGCGACGCTGGGTCTGATGGCCGCGGGCGTGCCGATCACGAATCCGGTCGCCGGTATTTCAACCGGCTTGGTGAAGGACGGCGACAAATGGGTGCTGCTTACCGATATCATCGGCGACGAAGACCACTACGGCGACATGGATTTCAAGATCGCCGGCACGCAAAACGGCATCACGGGCATTCAGCTTGACCTGAAGATCGGCGGTATTAGCGAGGAAATCGTCCGGGCAACGCTGGCCCAATCGCGTGAAGCCCGCATCGAGATTCTGCGATCGATGTTGTCGGCGATTCCACGACCGCGACCGAACACTTCGCCGAATGCACCGCGATTGGCCCGCACGAAGATCGATCCGGAGAAGATCGGTCTGCTCATCGGCCCGGGCGGCAAGACCATCCGCGGCATCCAGGAAGAAGAGGGCGTCACGATCGATGTCGAGGAAGACGGCACGGTGATGATCGCCGGCGAGGACGAAACCTCGGTCAAGCGGGCGCTCGGTCGAGTCGAGGCGATGACGGCCAGCGTGCAAGTTGGCCGGATTTACGAGGGCACCGTAACCAGCGTCAAGGACTTTGGTGCGTTCGTCGAAATCTTGCCCGGCAAGGATGGCCTCTGCCACATCAGCGAATTGGCTGAGGAATATGTTTCCAGCGTGGCGGATGTGTGCCGCGTGGGCGACACGATGATGGTCAAGGTCATCGCCGTCGACGAACAGGATCGCGTGAAGCTAAGTCGCAAGGCGGCGCTCCGCGAGCTGGATAACGCCGAATCGAACGGCGAAGGAGCGTAGTGATCGGCCTCACGATTCGACGTTAGTAAATAAAAAAGACAAGGAGACAAGGAGAGGGGGAGACAAGGAGATTTCAGGGCGTCAGGCACTGTAATTCTCGCACGTCTCCTCGTGTCCGGGTCTCCTTTTTCGCGTTTATGTGTGCTGATATGTCGAGCCGAGAACCGAAGTTGGAGCCTCCGCTCGACGATTCGGCCGCGACCGTGCAGCGGCTGATGGATCAGTACACCGAGATCGCGCGGCTGGCCGGCGGTTTGGCGCACGAAATCAAGAATCCGCTTTCGACCATTCGGCTCAACATGGAGTTGTTGGCGGAGGATTTGGGTGAATCGGAAACACCGGCGGCTCGGCGGGCGCTCAAGCGGGTCGACGTCGTGCGTCGTGAATGCCAGCGACTGCAGTCGCTGCTCGACGATTTTCTCAGCTTCGCCAAGGTGCGGCGGCTACAGCTTGAGCCGACGGATCTGAATCATCAGATCGAAGATGTGCTCGAGTTTTTCGCGCCCGAGGCGCGGGAAGCGGGCGTCGAGGTGGTGCGGTATCTCGACCCGGATTTGCCGCACGTAATGCTCGATCGCGAGGCGTTTCGGCAAGCGCTGTTGAACTTGATCATCAATGCCAAACAGGCCATGCCGGACGGCGGGCAGCTCGTCGTTCGCACGGCGGCCGAACGTGACGTGGTTGTCGTCTATTTGATCGATTCGGGTGTTGGGATGGACGACCGCACGGCATCGCGGATGTTCGAGGCGTTCTATTCGACGAAGCCGAGCGGTTCTGGACTCGGCCTGCCGACGACCCAAAAGATCATTGCGGCCCACGGCGGTCGAATCGGCGTGCAGAGTGAAGTGGGCCATGGCACGCAGTTCACGATCGAGTTGCCGGTGCCGGCACGGTTGGTCGGCAAGGAGACGTAAGTAGCTCGATTCCGACTATCGACGTCGTTGCGGACGGGTTGAAGTCGAATACCGCGTACTCAGTACCGAGTACATTGCTCGAATCACGTCGCCCCTTTTCCGAGGCCGCGCAGGGGCCTATCATCGTTGCATGCCACCCAAAGCTGCCACTGCCGCGAGTCCCGGGCCACCGATCCAGGTGCTGGTTGTCGATAACGACGTTGCGCACGCTGAGGCAATGGCGGATAGTCTGCGGAGCGTGGGCTTCGCTTGTACGGTGGCCGGTGGCGGGCGCGAGGCCTTTTCGCTGCTCGAATCGACGCCGTTCGAAATCGTCGTGACCGATCTGAAGATGCCCGATTTGGGCGGGCTGGAAGTGTTGGCCAAATGCAAGGAATTGCAGCCAGATGCGGAAGTCGTGCTGGTCACCGGTCATGGCACGATTGAATCGGCGGTCAAGGCGATGCAGCGGGGGGCATTCAACTATTTGCTCAAGCCGCTCGATTTGAAGCAGTTGCGGGCGGTTGTTGAGAACGCGGCCCGTAGCCAATATTTGCGACGAGCGAATGCCGAATTGCACCGCCGGCTCGACGAGCGGTTTGGCTTCGAGGGCGTCATCGGCAATAGCCCGCAAATGCACGATGTCGTGATGCGGCTCCAGCGAATCGCACCGACGGATGCCACCGTGCTCATTCAAGGCGAAACGGGCACAGGCAAGGAATTGGTGGCCAAGGCGATCCACCAGAACAGCCCGCGCAAGAAGCGGCCGTTCGTGCCGCTCAATTGTGCCGCGCTCAGCGAGCACATTTTGGAGAGCGAGCTGTTCGGGCATGTGCGCGGGGCATTTACCGATGCGTCGAGCGATCGGCAGGGGAAGTTCGAGTACGCCGATGGCGGGACGCTGTTTCTCGACGAAGTCGGCGACATGCCGATTCCCACGCAGATCAAACTGCTGCGGGTGCTCGAAAGCGGCGAGATCACGCGGGTGGGCTCCAATGAACCAGTACGTGTGAACGTGCGGATTCTCTCGGCGACGAACCGCGATTTGGAAAAGGCCATCGCGAGCGGGGCGTTTCGCGAGGATTTGTATCACCGGCTGAAGGTGGTGACGATTGATTTGCCGCGGCTGGCCGAGCGGCGCGAAGATATTCCGCTGCTGATGGAGTATTTCATCAAGGAGCATTCCAAACGGCATCAGAAAAACATTCGTGGCATTTCGACGGCGGCGCGACGGCGACTGTTGGCGTTCGATTGGCCCGGGAACGTGCGGCAGTTGCGGAACGTGGTCGAGAGCATGGTGGTCGTGGATATCGATGAGGTCCTCGATTTGGATGACCTGCCGGCGGAACTGGCGCCGGTGGGCCCGGCCGCTGAAGCGGCTTCGCCGGATGAGGGGTTGCATGCGTTGGTGGGCAAGTCGATGTCGGAAATCGAGTCGCTGTTTATTGGGGAGACATTGAAGGTCACGGGGGGCAACCGGGAAGAGGCGGCGAAGATGCTCGGTATCGGCGAGCGGACGCTCTATCGGAAGATCAAGGAGTATGGGCTTTCGTAAAAGTCTCACGCCAAGGCGCTAAGGCGCTAAGGATCATGTTTGCAATCAACTTCTCTCTTTATGCCAATTTTGAAACACTGCGTCGATCCGCGGTTCGAGTTTGTGATTAGGTTCTTTGCGCCTTGGCGCCTTGGCGTGAGATCCGTTACGGCCGCCATCAGGTAAATTGTCGCCATGCCGCGTATTCAACAATTAACGCCGAGTGTGGTGAATAAGATCGCCGCGGGGGAGGTGATCGAGCGGCCGGCGAGCGTGTTGAAGGAGTTGCTCGAGAATTCGGTCGACGCGGGGGCCACACGAATCGATGTGTCGCTGGAGAAAGGCGGCAGCGAGGTGATTCGCGTGGCCGATAACGGCTGCGGAATTGTGGCCGATGAACTGCCGCTCGCGATTGCCAGCCACGCCACGAGCAAGATTCGCTCGGCCGACGATTTATTTTCGGTTAGGACGCTGGGTTTTCGCGGCGAGGCATTGGCGTCGATCGCCGAAGTCAGCCGGCTGGTGATTCGCAGTCGCACGGCGGAGGCGGATAGCGGCGCGGAGTTGGAAGTAGTCGGCGGGGTGGCAAACCCGGCCGCGCCGATCGGCTGTCCGATTGGCACGACGATCGAAGTGCGGAACCTGTTTTTCAACACGCCCGTGCGGCACAAGTTCATGCGGTCCGCCCAAACAGAGATGGGCCATTCGGTCGAAGCCCTCACCCGGCTAGCACTTGCCCACCCGCAGGTGCATTTCACGCTCTCGCACAATGGCAGGATGATGCATGACCTGCCGCCCGTGCCGAGCATCCGGGGGCGAATCGCCGCGTTCTTTGGCGATGAGTTGGCGAATGATCTTATCGAAGTGCATAGTTCCAACGATGGCGTATCGCTGAGCGGATTTGTCGCCAACCCCATGCATAGCCGGGCAACGGCTCGGATGCAGTACTTGTTCCTCAACGGCCGGGCAATTCGCGATCGAGCACTGCAACATGCGCTGGGAGAAGCCTACCGCGGTTTGATGCTCACCGGCCGGCAGCCGATTTGTTTTTTGCGGCTGGAGATGCCGGCGGAACTGGTGGATGTAAATGTCCATCCGACCAAACAGGAAGTGCGGTTTCAGGATTCGGGTCGGCTGTACAGTTTGCTTTTAGGCACTCTGCGGACCAAGTTTCTGTCGACCGATTTGCAGGCTCGCGGGAGTGCGTCGAGCGCAGCGGGCATGGGTCCAATTGGAACCGATGACGCTTCTGCCGGTCCCAGTGAACTAGTGAACTGGGCGAAAGAACAATTGGGGCGGCAGGTGGCGCAGCAGTCGTCGATTACGTTTCCGCAGGTCACGGAGTCGCGCGTTCCGCCTTATCGACCCCATGAGCCGTTGCGGTTGCACTCGCTCGATGAGCCGAGGCGGGCAACGGTTGATGTTGGGAGCGGCGTGGCCAGACCGAACGTCGGCCCAGCGGAGCCTACGGCCGATGATTCTGGGTCCGCTGGCAGCGGCACCCTTTCGGCGACTCACGCGGACGTGCGTTTCGACGCGGTTCACGACCGGCTGCCGGCACCGCGAGGTCTCGCAGCGATGCAGAATGCGCTCCAAGTGCACGACCGCTATTTGGTCGTGGAAACTGAAATCGGCTTGGAAGTCATCGACCAGCACGCACTGCACGAGCGGATTCTGTACGAGCAGATCCGCGAGAAGGTATTGGCGGGGGCGATGGAATCGCAGAAGTTGCTCGTGCCCGAACCGGTGGATTTGACGGCGACCGAGGCCGCCGCGGCCCTCGAACATGCCGACGTACTCGCCACGCTGGGCGTCGAGATTCAGCCCTTTGGCGGGGAGACGGTACTCGTTTCCAGCTACCCCGCGATGCTCGCGAACCTCAGCCCGGCCGAGGTGCTCCGTGAGATCGTGGACAAGCTTTTGGGCGGCGGACGGCAGCCGGAAACCCGGGATCTGATCGATGAGCTATTGCACATGATCGCCTGCAAGGCGGCCGTAAAATTCGGCGACCGGCTTTCGCCCGAGGAGATCGACGCCTTGCTCACCCAGCGGCATTTGGCGCAGGACCAGCATCATTGCCCGCACGGCCGGCCCACGGCCCTGATCTTCACCCGCGAGGATTTGGACCGGCAGTTCAAGAGGATTTGATGCGGAAGGGTGGGGAGGACACAATAGAATGATATGAGTTAAAAAGGGAAATGATGTAAGATTTAAGATGTAAGATATTTGATTTCGCAGGGGAACGGATTCAATTTGCCACTCCCATTTCCCATTATTGCATCAATCGCTATTTTCTGTCCCCTGACCCCTGACCCCTGACCCCTTCCCAATGATTTGCGTCAGTATTGGCCGAAGTCGTCACAAGCACATGCTGGCTGAGCATGCGCACCTGGTGGAGCAGGGGGCGCAGCTAGTCGAGTTGCGCCTCGATTACATTAGCTCGCGAGTGAATATCCAGCGGTTGCTCAAGGACCGACCCTGCGCGACGGTGGTGACGGTGCGCCGCGAACAAGATGGCGGAAAGTACACAGGCAGCGAAGACGCGCGCATGATCATGCTCCGCGAAGCGATTGCCAACGGCGTGGAATATATCGACTTGGAAGACGACATCGCCGGCCAGATTCCGCGGTTCGGCAAGACGAAGCGAATTATCAGCCACCACAATTTCCGCAACACACCGGATCATTTGCGCGAGTTGCACGCCAAGATGAAGGCCTTGGATGCCGACATCGTGAAGATCGCGACGATGGCCAACCAGCCGCACGATAATTTGCGCATTCTGGAAATGATGCAGGAGAGCGATTGCCCCACGATCGGCATGTGCATGGGAGATATTGGCACGCCGTCGCGAATTCTGGGGCCGAAGTTCGGCGCGCCATTCACCTACGCAACGTTCCATCATGAGCGGGCGCTGGCGCCGGGGCAGTTGAGCTACGATCAAATGGTAAATGTGTATCGGCACAACAAGATTAAGCCCGATACGGCGGTTTACGGCGTGGTGGCCGACCCCGTCGGGCACAGTTTAAGTCCGCAAATTCACAATGCGGCGTTCGGCGAAGCGGGTATCAATGCCGTTTACGTGCCGTTCCGCGTGCCGTTCGATGGGCTGGGCCAGTTCATGGAGGATTCAAATCGTCTCGGTATTAAAGGCCTCAGCGTCACCATTCCGCACAAGGAAGCGATCGCCAAGTTTTTGACGAAAGTCGATCCCGCGGTGAAAGGCATTGGAGCGGTAAATACGGTGCTGTTCAAGGATGAGGAAGTGCTCGGTTACAACACCGATTACAAGGCGGCGATCGACTGCTTAGAGCATGCCTTGGGCGGCGCGGCCCTGCCGGGTACGCCGAGCCCGCTGCATGACAAAAAAGTGTTGGTGCTGGGCGCAGGTGGCGTCGCCCGAGCCGTGATGTACGGTTTGCAGCGCCGCGGCGCAAAGACAACCATTGCGAGTCGGACTCGATCGCGGGCACAAGTCTTGGCCGATACGTTCGGCGGCAAATGCGTGGAGTGGCAAGCTCGGCACGTGCCGACGGATATCGTGGTGAATTGTACGCCGGTCGGCATGCACCCGAATGTCGATGAATCGCCGTTCAGCAAGGCGAATATCAAGCCGACGATGGTCGTATTCGATACGGTTTATAACCCCGAGTCGACGTTGCTCTTAAAGGAGGCCGCGTCGCATGGTTGCCGGATTGTTACGGGCGTCGAAATGTTCATCCGGCAGGCGGCGCTACAGTACTTGCTGTTTACGGGCCAGGAAGCGCCGGAGGGGCTGATGCGTGAGACGCTCAAGCGCGCGATTGGTCCCGTGAAGTATTGAACCGCTAGCTCCATTTGTGCGGGGACGGCGAGGCTGCTTCCGCTGCCGCCGCGAGCAGGACGAACATCATGCACACCACCAGTTCGCCTGTTTTCTTGATCGGCTACCGCGGCACGGGTAAAACGTCGGTCGCACGAGAGTTGGCGGCGCGGCTGAAATGCGATTGGCTCGATGCCGATGATGTGATCGAGCAACGGGCGGGGAAGTCGATCGCCGAAATTTTCGGCGATGATGGCGAGGCGGCGTTTCGCGATCTGGAAGCAGCGGTTATTGAGGAATTGAGTAGCAGGGCGGGGTCAATCGTAGCGCTAGGAGGCGGAGCCGTTCTGCGGGTTTCAAACCGCAGCGCGATTCGTAGCGCGGGGCCGGTGGTGTGGCTGACGGCCAGCGTCGATTCGATCGTGGCACGGCTCGCAGCCGATGAAGCGACAGCTAGCCGGCGGCCGAACTTGACATCCACTGGCGGGCGCACCGAAATCGAGAAGCTCCTAAACCAGCGTATGCCGCTGTACCGGGAATGTGCTACGCTGATCGTGAATACTGAGGGAAAAACAGTGGCCCAGGTGGCGGATGAGATTGCCGCTCGGCTGTAACCCGCGGCAATTCGCATGGATGGTGCAATGCTTCCGTTGGCCGTTCGTTTGATCATTGTATTCATTGCCGGCGCGAGTCTTGGCTCGCGGGTGAATTGGGCCATCTACAGCCTGGCCTGGACGCCGCGACCAATTTCACCTTGGTGGCGGGGAGAAGTTGGTGGACGCATCCGGAGCACGCTTGATCGCGTCCCGATTCTTGGGTGGTTTGGCCTTAGACGCGAATCGGCGGTACACGGGCCGCGGTTCTGGGTGCGGCCGCTGCTCCTCGAGATTGCCCTGGGGGCCGCGCTCGCGGCACTATATTGGTGGGAAATCGAGCGACTGGCGCTAGTTCGCGGCCAGCTCTTTGGCGTGGCGATCGTGCCGCCGCTTTGGGCCGTCCATTGGCAGTTCATCAGTCATGCGATTTTGTTGTGCTTGATGCTGGCGGCTTCGTTCATTGATATCGATGAGAAGATCATTCCCGATGCGATCACGATTCCCGGCACGCTACTTGGCTTGGCGCTGGCCGTGGCGGTGCCGATGTCGCTGCTGCCAAATGTGGCTGAGCGCGCTGGGCAGCCGCAACCTAATGGACCTCCGGCACAGAAACTTGTTCTGGTCAACGGCGTGCCAGCAATGGGGCCCAATGGAGGCACCTTATGGCTCGAGCCGACGACGGCGGTTGCCCCGCGCGATTGGCCGCCGACGTGGGGCGCTCCGCGCCAGTGGCCTTCGTTGGCTGTCGCGCTCGGTTGCTATTGGCTGTGGTGCTTTGCGCTCGCGCCGCGAATTTGGCGCGGACGACGTGGACCGCTGCTTGCGCTGCAGCTAATTTATTTGCGCGTGCGGCGGGAATTTGCTCGCGGGCCGTTGCTCGTACTGTTAGTTGAAGGTACGGTGGTAATTGCCGCCGTCTGGCTGTTGGGGAGCGAGCGCTGGGCGGGGTTGCTGACGGCACTCATCGGGCTGGTGGGTAGCGGCGGGCTCGTGTGGGCCGTGCGGCTCATCGGCACGGCGGCGCTACGGCGCGAGGCCATGGGCTTCGGCGACGTCACGCTCATGATGATGATCGGCACGTTCCTTGGCTGGCAGGCGTGCCTCATCGCCTTCTTCTTGGCGCCATTTGCCGGTTTGCTCGTCGGCATCGGCCAATTCATTTTGCGGCGTGATGATGTCATTCCCTACGGGCCGTTCTTGTGTTTGGGAACTGCCGCGGTGGTGGTCGATTGGGCGGCAATCTGGATGTGGGCGCAGCCGCTGTTTGAACCCGGTCCTCTCGTGCCGGCCGCGCTCGTGATCTGTCTGGCTCTTCTCGGCTTCATGCTGGCGATTTGGCGCGTGATCAAGGAGTTCTTATTCGGGCGGATGGATGCGGATTAGCAAGCTATACTTGCCCAGGAGTTCGGCATGGCGTGGCTACGCGAAACAATCGGTGACTTGGGCAGCGAATGCGATCGGTTGCGCGCGTGGCGCTACGGCGTTATCGAAACGGCCGGCGGCCAATTCACTGCCGTCCATCTAAGAGCATGGCCGAAATTAGCCTCGCTGCCCGAGTTGTGGCCGCAAGGACTAAAGTATCATGCGAAAGGACAGGCTGACCGGTGCCTGTTGTATTACAACCAGCCGCGGCGAATGCCCAACTTTCTCGCCCTGCGTTACGTGATCTCGACGGAGGGAACCAGCTATCGCACGTTTCGGGCAGCATTGCTGGCCTTGGATGCCATCGCCGAAATTAAGCAGACGGATGCAATTGTTTGTGACGCCGCGAACATGCGACTATCCGATCGGCTGATGACCCGGCTCGGCTGGGAACCGCATAAGCCGCAGCGGTGGCATCGGAACTTCATTCGGCGGTTTTACGGTGTGTATCCGTCGCGAGTGGGTGTGGCCGCGACTGCTAGCTAAACCGCAAGCGAAAACGAACCTGTATTGGCGGAATCTCCGTTGATAGCAGTGGCGGGCAGCGGGGTTGTCGCCCATGCTACCAGTTGCTATTGTTCGCCGCTCTTTGTTCGACCATACCGCCGCGACAGGATACCGTGGCCGTGTCACATGCGTTGGATCAACGGACTGTTATCACGTTCGCGCTTTCCGCAGCGCTCGCGGTCGCGGCTGGATGCAACCAATACTCGGCCTCACCATACGGGCAACAGGCAGGCGTCACACTCTCACCGCAGCAGCAGACGGCCATCGCGCAGCAAACGCAGCAGTATCAGCAGCGCGCAGCCACGCTCGATCACGACAATCAAGAACTGCAGTCGCTGCTCGCTCAGGCGAAGCAGCAATCGCAAATTCTCGAAGAGCAGGTGCGGGCCACTCAGGCCCAACTGAAGGACACGACCGACCGGCTCGTCGCGATGCAAACCGACAACGACCAGTTGCGCGGACGCACCTCGGCGATGGCCGCGAGTATGCAAACGCACGCCCAAGCAGAAATTCGGGCCAACAATACGCTGCTGCGGAGTTTGACGATCACCAACATGCCGGGCATCAATGTGCGGCAGGATGGGGATGTGATTCGCATCGAACTGCCGGACGACCAATTGTTTAATTTTGGCACCGCTCAATTGAAGCCGGGAGCCGAGGGATTATTGAAAACGGTGGCTGCTGACCTCACACAGAACTATCCCCAGCAGTTGATTGGCGTCGAAGGCCACACCGACGGCAGCCCGATGACTTCCCCCCAATACCCGACCGATCAGCACCTGGCGATCGCCCAGGCGATGGCAGTGTACGATGGCCTCACCCGCATCGGCGGAATGCCGACGCGGCAGCTTTTTGTGGTGGGCCACGGCGGTAGCCACCCCGTCGTTTCGAACGGCACCGAGGCTGGGCGGGCCCGAAACCGCCGCGTCGAGGTGGTCATCTACCCCGAGACGATGCGGCGCTAGGGGATTGCACGGCAGGACCAATCTGCCGATGCTAGATGTTGGATTGTCGAGCATCAACCCTCAACCCTCAACCCTCGACCCTCACCCGATGATTGCCATTGTTGATTACGAAATGGGGAACCTGCGCAGCGTGCAGAAGGCGTTCGAGCGGGTGGGACACGCGGCGACGATCACGAGCGATCCGGCCGTGCTCGCGAAGGCGTCGAAGATCGTCCTGCCGGGCGTCGGTGCCTTTCGGGATGCGATTGTCGCCCTGCGGCAGCGCGAATTGATCACGCCGATCCGTGTCGCGATCGAACAGGGCAAGCCGTTTCTCGGAATCTGCTTGGGGCTGCAACTACTGTTTGAAAAGAGCTTTGAAGACGGTGAATACGACGGCTTGGGCGTCGTGCCGGGCAAGGTAATCAAGTTTGAGTTGCCGGCCGGGTTCAAAGTTCCCCACATGGGCTGGAATCAGCTCGCCTTCCGTCGCCGGCCGCCGATTTTTGAGGGTGTCGAGGAGGGCGCGTACTTCTACTTTGTCCATTCCTACTACGTCGCCCCCAATGATGCCGCAGTGGTGGCGACCGAAACCGACTACGCACGGCCGTTCTGTTCCAGCATTTGGCACGAGAACATGTATGCCGTTCAGTTCCACCCGGAGAAGAGCCAGGCGGCCGGATTGCGGGTGCTGAAGAACTTCGCGGAACTGGCCTGATCGCGCGCGTCCGTGATTCTCCGCAAGTTGTCTACGCGGCAACCACTTGCGCGCGGGGGCCGGCCATGTTGCCACTTGAAAATGCGCCGCCGTTATGGCATATTCCGGGTTTAAGATTCCCGGACACCCGGACGAATTCGGCGGCGTCTTTTTCGGAACTCATTTCGTCATGCAAGTTTGGCCAGCCATTGATCTGCGGGGAGGCAAATGCGTCCGGCTGCGGCAGGGCGACTACCAGCAAGAGACTATCTTTGCGCTCGACCCCGTGACGGCTGCCCGGCAATTTGCCGATCAAGGGGCGACGCACCTGCACATCGTCGACCTCGAAGGGGCGCGCGAAGGCCTGCCGGTCAATTTGCCGAGCGTGCAGGAGATCCTCGAGGCGGTCAAAATCGAATGTGAATTGGGCGGCGGGATCCGTGACGAACAGTCGGTGCAAGAGTTGCTTGGTTTCGGTTTAACGCGGCTGGTGATCGGCACCTCGGCGCTCACCGATCCGGAGTGGTTCCGCAGTGCCTGCCATAAGTATCCGGGAAAATTGGTACTGGGAATCGATGCCCGCGATGGCCGGGCGGCCACGGATGGCTGGCTCAACACCAGTAATGTGGCGGCAATCGAATTGGCACGCCAGTTTGCGAATGAACCCTTGGCGGCCATCATCTACACGGATATCGCCACCGATGGCATGATGGCGGGCCCGAACGTGGCGGCCATGGCCGAAATGCAGGCGGCCGTCGATGTACCGATTGTCGCCTCAGGGGGCGTAACGACACTCGAAGATGTCGCGCGGCTCGCGGCAGCTGGATTGGCCGGCTGCATTATTGGCCGCGCGTTGTACGAGGGAACTTTGTCGCTCGCGGAAGCCATTCGCGTGGCGAAAGGTGAACCTCTCAGCAAAACCCATTAACGCAATGATACCAGCCGCCAAGGTTGCCTGTTGCACGCCGCCGCTCGCCAACGCAGGCAGCCGCCGTGTTATTGGCAGCGTTGGCGGATTATGTTTTCACGTGGAATAATTTCGCGCCCCACGGGGCGCTAGGGAGTGATCATGGCCAGAAGAGTCGAGGATTTTCGCAATATCGCGGTTTGTGGACACGGTTCATCGGGCAAGACGACGCTAGTCGATAATCTGCTGGTCAAAACGGGTGCGGTGACGAGCCAGCCCAGCGTCGACAACGGCACCAGCATCTGCGACTTCGATGAAGAAGAGAAGCATCACAAGCACTCGATTGAAGCCTCGATTGTCCATTTCGATCACGCCGGCAAGCGGTTCAACGTGATCGATACGCCCGGCTACCCGGACCTCATTGGCCAGACGGTTGGTGCACTCCATGCCGTTGAGACGGCCCTCATTACGATCGACGCGCACGCCGGCATCAAGGTGAACACACGGCGGGTGTGGCAGGAAGCCGGCGATGCCGGTTTGGCCCGCATCATTTGCATCACGAAACTCGATGCCGACAACATCGATTTCCCGTCGCTCGTGGAAACGATTCGCGAGGTGTTTGGCCATCAATGCGTATTGTTCAACGTGCCCGTTGGTCATGGGCACGAGCTAAAACGTGTGGTGAGTACGCTCGATGTACCCGCCGACACGGCGGGTGCGCTAATGGACGTGACGGCCCTCCACGAAACGGCGATCGAAACGATCGTCGAGGCCGATGAGGCGGTGATGGAAAAGTATCTCGAAGGCGAAATGCCGTCGAAGGCCGATGTCGAACGGTTGTGCGGTGAAGCCGTGCGGCAGGGCTCGCTCGTGCCGATCGTGTGCGTGTGCACGAAATCGGGTGTCGGAATCGACGAACTGCTGACGGTGCTCGTTCAAGACGCGCTGCCGCCCAATGCGATTGAGCGCAAGGCCAAGAAGGAAGACGGCGAAGTCACGCTCAAATGCGATCCTGCCGAACCCTTGGCGGCCCAGGTCTTTAAGACGCGTATCGACCCGTTCGTACAGCGCTTGAGTTTCATTCGCATTTTTGCCGGCACGCTAAAGAAAGATAGCACGATTCACGTTTCCCGCGTGCGGAAGGGCGTCAAAATTGGGCCGCTGCTTTCGGTGCAAGGCGAGAAGACGCAAGCGATCGACGAGGCGACCGCCGGCGATATTGTGGCCATCGCCAAGACCGAAGATCTGCACACAGGCACGTCGCTGGGCGACTTCGAGTTGCCGCCAATTGTTTTCCCCACGCCAATGGTCGGCCTCGCCGTTTCGCCCAAGGCCCGCGGCGATGAAACCAAGCTCTCCGGTGCGCTGCACAAGATCACCGAGGAAGATAGCACAGTCCACCTGGAGCACGACCAGGAAACCAAGGAAATGGTGCTCACTGGCATGAGCGAACTTCACCTCACGCTGCTCCGCGAACGCTTGAAGCGGCGGGATAAAGTGGAAGTGGAAACGCATGAGCCGAAGATTCCGTATCGGGAGACGATCCAAGCGAACGGTGATGGCAGCTACCGGCACAAGAAGCAGTCCGGTGGTTCAGGCCAGTTCGGTGAAGTACACGTGCGGATGTACCCGTTTCCGGAGGGCGTGAAACCAGAGGAGTTTGCGACTAAGGAACGCTTCCCGCATTTGAAGAACATGCACCACCACCCCAAATACAATTTCCTGTTCGTCGATACGGTGGTCGGCGGTACGATTCCCGGCAACTTCATGCCGGCGATTGAAAAGGGCTTTTTGGAAAAGATGGCCTCGGGCGTGGTGGCCGGCTACCCCGTGCAGAACATTTGCGTGGAAGTGCATTTCGGTAAGGACCATCCGGTCGATTCCAATGAAACGGCGTTCCGCATCGCGGCACGCCAGGCGTTCGCCAACACGTTCCGCGAATCGCGGCCCAGCTTGTTGGAACCAATCGTGAAGCTCGCGATTACGGTGCCGGTCGATAAGGTGGGTGATGTTTCGAGCGATCTCTCCGGCCGCCGTGGCCAAATGGTGGGCATGGACTCGGCCGGCGGCGGCATGACGACGGTCGAAGCCACCGCGCCACTCGCCGAAGTAATGACGTACGCTCGCACGCTATCCTCAATGACCGGCGGCCAAGGCAGCTACACGATGGACTTCTCACGCTATGAAGTCGTGCCGCCGAACGTGCAGCAGCAGATTGTCGCCAAGGCGAAGATCAAAGAGGAAGAAGAGTAGGACGAGCCGATTGATATTTCGCTGCACAGGTTGAGTGCCGTCCGCTGAAACTCCGTTTGCGGGTACCACCTATAGATGTCGCAACTTCCCAGCCAAACTCATCCTTCACGGAAGAACCTGAGCTCGTTCGCCGCGAGTGGCATCCGCGCGAGCCTCGGCGGCGTCGTGGTGAGCGTCGTGCTGGGGGCGATCAAGGTTCTCGCCGGCATTTTGGGCAATTCGTACGCGCTCTTGGCCGATGGCGTCGAGTCGATGCTCGATGTCGTGAGTGGCATCGTCGTGGCGGGCAGTCTCAAGATTGCCGCTCAACCGCCCGACGAGCGATATCCCTATGGTTACGGCAAAATCGAACCAGTCGCTGCGTTGGTGATTGCCACGGCGTTATTGGCAACGGCGATCGGCATCGCCATTCAAAGCATCCGCGAAATTCGGCTGCCTCACCACGCCCCGGCGCCATTTACGTTGGCCGTGCTCTTGCTCGTGGTCGTCTCGAAAGAAACGCTGTTTCGCTACTTGGTTCGCAAAGGCGAGTCGATATCGAGCAACGCGATGCGGACCGATGCCTGGCACCACCGCAGCGATTCCTTGACGTCACTCGCGGCATTCGTGGGCATCACCGTCGCGCTGGTGATGGGAAAAGGCTACGAAAGTGCCGACGATTGGGCCGCGCTTTTCGCCGCCGGCGTGATCGCGTTCAACGGTGCGAACTTGCTGCGCACCAGTTGGCGCGAGATCATGGACGTCTCGCTGCCCGATCACGTCGTGGAAGACATTCGCGAAATCGCGAGAAAAGTCGAGGGCGTGGCCGGGATCGACATGTGCCGCGTGCGAAAGACCGGCCTGGCCATGTGGGTCGACATCCACGTGGAAGTTCCGGGCGATATCTCCGTGCGCGACGGGCACACGATTTCTCACCGCGTGAAGGACGCGCTCGTGGCGTCCAACCACAACATCATGGATGTTGTAGTGCATATCGAGCCGACGAAGCTACCAGCAGCCAAAGGCTGACGCGAGACAGGTTCGCAGCGGCCGGCGCGACCCGAATACGATTGTCGTTTCTGCAAATTGTGGATCGCGCGCGGCCTGGACTGCGAAGTCAACTGCTGATGGTGAATCTAGCTAGCCCGCTTGCGGAATGTCGCCAAACCCGCAGCCGCCAACAGCAGCAGCGCGGCTGACGCCGGTTCGGGCACACCCACAATTTTGTATACGATGCCCCCGGTGCCGTTGGCGGCCGTATTGGTGACAATCGCATAGAGCTCGCCGCTGCCATCTCGGCCGAATCCGTGGACCGTTAGTCCATTGGGCAGCTTGTCATTCACAAACTGTGGAATCAGGAATTCGTTGATCGTGCCGGCCTGCAAATCGGCGTAGAACAACCGCCCGTCGATCCGCGGGTTGCCATTTGCTGCCGGAGTAAGCGCCAAGTCGCCAAACACGTACTTGCCGAAGAGTTGCGGGATGTCGGTGCCGCGATACACGAAGCCGCCGGTAATGGAAATCCCATCGCCGTGGTCGTATTCCAACGTGCCGAGCGGCCCGGAAATCGGATCGATCAAGCCGGCGGGACTTCCGGGACTATTCGCCCCCACAGCGCCCGTGCTGCGATTGAACAAGAACGTCCCTTCCTTAACGGCCCAGCCATAATTACCGCCCAGAGTGACTCGATCAACTTCCTCGATCGTATTTTGGCCCACATCGGCCACAATCAGGTCGCCCGTCAGCGTATCGAACGAGAACCGGTACGGATTGCGGAAACCGTACGCGAAAATTTCCGGCACTTGGCCAGCAGCCTGAAACGGATTCGACGTGGGGATGCGATATTGGCCGTTGCCGCTGATCGGGTTGGCACTTGCTGGGTTCAACGCTGGATTCAGCGGGTCAATCCGGAACATTTTACCCAAGGGTACTGTCAGGTTCTGCGCATTGCCGCCCGGTTCGACGTGGCTCGGACCTACGTCGTTGGCATTGCCACCATCGCCTAGGCCCAGGTACAGATAACCATCGGGGCCAAAAGTAATCGTGCCCCCGTTGTGATTACCGGCATTCTTGCCAAACGAGATGATTTCTCGTCGCGACGCGGGGTCGACGACATTTGGGTCGGCCGCCGACATCTTCCATTCAGAAACGATATTCCTATAGTTTTGTACCGCTCCGTTCGGAGCCACGTACGTTGGGCCTGCGCCCAGCGCTTCGCTGGTATAGGTGTAAAGCGTTCTGTAACCAGGACTGGCCGGGTCACTAAAGCCGGGGTGAAAGGCCAGGCCGAGAAGTCCGCGTTCATCGTTGGCATTAGCCGGGTTCATCGGCCCCGTGCCGACCGGGGCGATTTGCACGAGATTCTGAATGTCGAGCGCGTTTCCCGAAAGCAAGCTGCCATTCTGAATCACGCGCACCAAGCCCTTCTGATCCAACACGAATAGCCGCGAGGTATCGCCCGGCGGGCTGACGCCGTAATCTGGCGCACCGAGGCCGGTGGCCACCGGCTGCAACTGAATCGCGATCGTACCTTTTGTAATCGCGGGCAGGAACGGCAACGCGTGAACGCGCTCGCCACAATTCAAGAACATTCCCAGTGCGACCGCAACTAAAGCGGCCTGCTGACGACGTTTCATTACGCAACTCCTAATCACAGGGTGAATGGCCCGCTGTGAATCGCTTCCAAACCCAATGAGATGAGAATGCCGCAGCGCGAACGCGCCGCGTGCGCCGTTTGGAGTTGCCTTGCCTTGAACTACCGCGCTTGTTCCACGAACGTGCCCAATCGCCAAACCGAAACTTCCTGGTTCGTGGCCCGAGAAAAACCAAGACGCGGTTGCTGGCCGAGAATGCGACTGAACTCTAGTGCTTTGTCACAGCAGGATTTTGGGATCGACGGGATCGGCGATTTCCGGGTAAGACATGGGAGATTTGTCTCCGAACCAAGGAGGGTTCCCATGCGCAAGCTGTACGTGGTCCGGCTGACCGAGGAAGAACGTCATCGGTGCGAAGATGTCGTCGACAAGCTCAGCGGCACGAGCCAGAAGGTGAAGCGAGCGAA
>JAKOXH010000034.1 GCA_029781135.1 Planctomycetota bacterium | reverse complement strand
TTCGCTCGCTTCACCTTCTGGCTCGTGCCGCTGAGCTTGTCGACGACATCTTCGCACCGATGACGTTCTTCCTCGGTCAGCCGGACCACGTACAGCTTGCGCATGGGAACCCTCCTTGGTTCGGAGACAAATCTCCCATGTCTTACCCGGAAATCGCCGATCCCGTCGATCCCAAAATCCTGCTGTGACAAAGCACTAGTGCCTCGTCGCTCTCCGGGCGGAAGCGGATAGCGTACCATTTGTTCTGTAAAGGCTTGCTGGGCGTGGCGCTGCGGTCAGTACTGTCGCTGTAGCGAGAGTTGATCTTGGAAGAGGCGGGCCAGGCGTGGTTTTCTTGGGTATCAACAAAAACCCCAAAGAAGACGGACACATGACCCGCAAGCATGAACGTAATGTATTGAGCCGCCGCCGCCAACAGCGGAAGATCCGCCGGCGATGTTGGAAAGCGGTAATGGACGTGCTGGTAGAACACGGTTTCGGCGGATTAACACGTGCCGTGGAGATTCTGGTGAACGAGGCGACGCAACTGGAACGGACTGCGGCGCTCGGCGCGGCGCCGTACGAGCGTTCGCCGCTGCGCCTGGGCTATGCCAACGGGTTCAAACAGAAGCGGCTCAAGACGCGTGTCGGCGAACTCGAGTTGGCGGTGCCCAAGACGCGTGGCGTGTCCTTCTACCCCTCGGCGCTGGAGCGGGGCTCGCGCAGATCGAGCACCTCGTTTGGGACGCGCGCTACGAAAAAATCCGCGTCGGCGGCAGCGTGGTGTCGTGCGCGCTGTTGGTGGCCGTGGGGATCACGCCCGACGGCCGCCGCACGATCGTCGGCCTCAGCGTCTCGCTCTCGGAAGCGGAAGTGCATTGGCGCGAGTTTCTCGCCAGCCTGCAAGAGCGCGGGATGCATGGTGTACGCTTGATCGTGAGCGACGACCACCAAGGCCTGGCGGCGGCGCGGACGGCGCGCTTCCCCGGCGTGCCGGCTGATTCCACGCCCATCGCCGAGCCTCTGGGCGTGCCACCCATTGCCCAGTATGAATCATTGACTGGCCCTACCCGCTTCCACGGCTTTCTTGACAACTTCCCGCGTTTCGATCGCGGTTTTCTCGAGGGATACATGATCTCGATCGCCGGAGGTTGATTCCATAAAGACATAATCCGCCCGCTGGAAGGAAATGGGATCTCGATGGGGCGGCGCGCCTCGCGGGGAGTTCATTCAAACATTGCTTGAGAATGCCTTGCGCAGGACTTGCCCGTGCAATCCCAGCTATCTATGGGGAACTATTCCGATGAAAACCGGACAGGAAGTTTTTGAAAAACTTCAATAGTTGCAAATTCGGGCAATTTCTTGAGATTCGGTGTACGGAATGGTAGACTCGGAAGCTGACTTTTCTCCCATCCGTGTCCGGTCTGGCCGGAAAGCGTTCTTATGGATATTGTCCCAACACAGGTTGCCAGGCGAGACTCTGGCGACGGTCGCTCGTCGCCAGTTGATGTCAGCCATTTGATTGCGCACGCACGCACGGGCTCCGCGATGGCGCTGGGGCAGCTGCTGGAAGGTTGTCACAAATACTTGCTGTTCAGCGCCCAGAAGACGCTCGATTCCGATCTTCGGCCGAAGGGGGGCGCCTCGGATTTGGTTCAAGATACGTTCGTGGAGGCACAGAAGGACTTTTGCCAATTTCGCGGTACGACCGAACAGGAGCTGCTTGCCTGGCTGGTGGGAATTCTCAACCATCGGCTGGCGAACCAAGCGCGGAGCTACCGCCACACGTTGAAGCGAAACGTCCGTCGTGAAGTAGGATTGGAAATGGTGGCCGCTGGCGGAATCGCAAGTGGTCCCAGTGCCACCGAGAAGCCGAGCTTCTTCACGACCGCCAATGTCGTTCGTTTGCAGGAAGCGCTGAGTCGCTTGCCAGAAGCCATGCAAGAGGTCTTGATTCTGCGCACTTGGGAGCGTCAGTCGTTCGTCGAAATCGCCACGAAAATGCAGGGCACGCCCGATTCGGTACGCAAATTGTGGGGACGTGCCGTGCAGCGGTTGCGGCTTGAATTTACGAAACTATCGTAATGAGTTCACCGGACGCCAATCGCCGCGATGACCTCTTGATCCGTCTGATGGCGGATTACGACGAAGCCCTGGAAGCCGGGGCGCCCGCTCCGCCGATCGACGAGTCCGTCGTCGATAGTGAACCGCAATTGGCGGCCGATTGGCAGGTCGAGAAGGCCTGGCTCGACGCGCTGCATCAGGCCCGCCAGATCATTCCCTTGGAGGCGGGAAACAGTAAACCTACCGCCAGCCACACGCGGCCCCACCAAATCGGCCGCTTCACGATTGAGCGCGAACTGGGCCGTGGCGGCCTGGGGATTGTGTACCTGGCCCGCGATCCCCAATTGGGCCGCTCCGTGGCGCTCAAGGTTCCCCGCGCCGATTCATTGCTCGATCATGAAATGCGTCCGCGCTTTCTTCGCGAGGCGGAGGCCGCCGCGCGGCTCAACCATCCGAATGTGGCGACGCTGCTGGAAGTTGGTGAGGACGATGGACTCTGTTATTTGGCGTCGGAGTATTGCCCGGGACCGACGCTCGCCGAGTGGCTGGAAGCGCGCTACGATCGTGTCGCGCCGCGGGATGCAGCCGTGCTGATGTTGGCGTTGACGGAGGCCGTTCAGCATGCCCACAGCCGCGGTGTCTTGCATCGCGACATTAAGCCGAGCAACGTGTTAATGGCCGAGAGCGCGGGCGACGCGCCGGTGGCCGTCTGGTCCCCCAAACTTACCGACTTTGGCCTGGCCAAATTGCTCGAGCAAACCAGCGACGACCGCACGCGAACGGGGATCATCCTCGGGACGCCGGCCTACATGGCGCCCGAGCAGGTCGAAGGCCGCGTCAATGAACTCGATAATCGCACGGATGTGTATGGCTTGGGGGCCGTCCTTTACGAACTCTTGGCAGGCGTCGCGCCGTATCGTGGCCAGACCGAAATCGACACGCTGCGCCAGCTCATTGCGACGGAGCCGGTGCCACCGCGCAAGCTGCGACCCGACATACCGCGTGACCTGGAAGCGATTGCCCTGAAGTGCCTCGCCAAGAATCCCGCTCACCGGTATCAAACGGCCGTGGGGTTGGCACAGGACCTACGCCGCTATCTGGCGGGAGAGCCCACCGTGGCCCGACCGCCAGGTTGGGCCGAGCGAACCATGAAGTGGAGTCGGCGCCATCCAGCTGCCTCGGCGGCAGCCCTCATTGCGATGATCGCCCTGGGGGTACTCTCGGTAGGAGGCTGGGTCACGACGGCGCGAACGCGCTCGGCGCTGGCGTTGGCCGAAGAGCGGCGCGTGCGAGCAGAGGAGAGCGAGGCCGCCGTCGCCCGCAGTGAATTGGCGTCGCGGCGATTACTTTACACGAGCGAAGTCGCCCGGGCCGCGACGGCCTGGGAAGCGAATGAACCGACCTTGGCCCGGGAGTTGTTGGCCCACTGGATTCCCCGGCAGGGCGAGGGGGATCTACGTGAATTCGCCTGGCACCATTTGTGGGCCAAGACGCACGAAGAAGAACGTATTCTCACGGGGCATACCAGCGATGTCCTGTGTGTCCGCTATTCGGCCGATGGAAAACTACTTGCCAGCGCGTCGAAGGACCACAGCGTGCGCCTTTGGAATGCCGAGACGGGGGCGTTGGCCGCGACGCTCGTGGGGCATACGGATGAAGTGAATTCGCTCTGCTTTCTCTCGGATCAGCAACTCCTGTCCGCGGGCAACGACGGTCGGTTACTCTTGTGGGATACGACCGCGCACAAGCTCGCACGCGAGGTCGTGAATGTCGCTCACCACCTCTATTCCGTGGTTGCCTCGCCCGATCGTCGGATCGTGGCGCTAGGCGGCGTAATGCGAAACGTCCAGTTATTTCGCACCGAGGATTGGACGCCGCTGGCCCCGATCACCGGCCCTTGGGACTATGTGCGCGCGGTCCAGTTCTCGGCCGATGGAAGTACCCTATTCACCGCGAGCGATGACGGACCGATTCGCGTATGGCAAATAAGTTCGCCGAGACTATTAGGTGTTCTCAAGGGACATCCCTCGTGCGTCCGGGCGCTGGCGCTGTTTGACCACGATCGCGGCCTTGTTTCGGCGGGGCGCGAGGACGGCACGTTGCGGATCTGGAACTTGCCTAAATGGGAGGACGAGCGCACGCTCACGGTCGAGCCAGTACGAGCCCTGCCGCCGCATCCCGCCTGGCTGCACGACGTGGCTGTAGCTCCACAAACTAAATTGGCTGTAGTGGCCGGGCGGAATGGCGCCATACGACAGGTTAACTTGGAGACGGGGAACGTAGAGCGGACATTCGATGGCCACGAAGGTCGCGTGTGGAGTATTTGCTTTTCGCCGGATGGCCAGCACATCGCCACGGCGGGCGAAGACCAGACCATCCGCATTTGGAACGCACACGGTGACCGTAGCCATACGCCGTATCAGATTCCAAACGCCATTCTGGCTGCGCTGCGGTTCGATCATGCTGGCACTCCAATCGCGATTCACAGCGGCTGGCGAAATGGTTTGGCAATCAACCTGCAAGATAATTCGCATCCCGCCGAATTGGCATCCCCTCACTTTTTTGAGCGTGACTTCGATGGCGATGGCCACGCCGATGCCTGCGAGTATGTCGACGGCGTTTGGACCATTCGGTTCGCCAACGGCGCCACCCGCACTTTTTCAATCGGTTCGCCAGTAGACGAACCTCTGGTCGGAGATTGGAATGGAGACGGCAAATGCGATGTTGCCCTTTATCGGGACCAGGTCTTTCGGCTGTACTGTAATCTCGACAAGCTAGAGCCAAGTGTGCCGACTCGTACTGTCGCCATCACGGAATTACCCCAGCGTGTTGTTGCCGGTGATTGGGATCACGATGGAACCGATGAAATTGGCTATTTCACTGCCCAAGGGCTCCAGTTGGATGAGAAACTCAGTGGTGGCGGACCGGAATGGCGGCAGGCACGCGCGGGAGCGCCCCTCGAGCGCATCCCGGACGACGGCTGCTATCCGGCGAGTGATTTGTTCGATCTGGCGTTTGGCCAACGAGGGGCAATTGGGCAAGCCGTTCCTCATACCCAATTGATGCCCCATCGTTGTCTCTTGCTGGCGGATGGAAAGATCATTACCGCAGGGCAAAGGATCAGCGAAAAAGATGGCGTGGCGTTGTTCGTTGCCCGCTTCGACAAGGATGGTCGACTCGACGAATCCTTTGGCCAAGGCGGTTTCAGTGTGCAACCGGGCGATCTCGACGCGAATGGCATCAGCGTACTTGCCGATGGCAAGCTCGTGGTGTCTGGCAATTGGAATTCACCACAAGGTGTGCCGTTTGGCGCCGTTTGGCGTTTTCAACCCGATGGGCGCTTGGACGCTACGTTTAAGGGGGCGCCCCTCGGAGGCTATGCGAGTTTGGCTGTCCAACCGGACGGGAAGCTGCTGCTGGCGGGGGCTGCCTATCTGCCGGAGCATCGTCAATGCTTAGCTGTTTTTCGCTTGCTGGGAGCGACGGGAGAACCAGATACCACGTTTGGAACTGGCGGACGAGTCATACCGCTCGCGGGTAGTTCCGGGGCTTGGCACATGGCGCTCCAGCCCGACGGCAAAATTCTCGCTGCCGGTTTTCAGAAGGGGGGTGATCGAGTCCAAAGTGTTGTCGTACGCCTGTTACCGACCGGCGAACTGGACAAGTCGTTTGGCGTGGACGGTGTCACGCTCGTCTATCCGGAATTGAGCTATTGTGTGGCGAACCGTCTCCTGGTTCTTCCCGACGGCAAAATACTGGTTAATTCCGCGACGAAGGAGAACGATGCCACCTCCTTTGCCTTAGTCCGCCTGACGGCTGATGGCCGGATCGACTCCAGCTTCGGTAGTTCGGGCCGCGCCCCCGTGCCACCGCTACCCGCGATCAGCCCATCACGTAAAGGCCCCGTCGATCTTTCGTGTGCGCTCGCCCTCGGTCCGCACGGGACGATCGTGGCCGGTGGGCACGTTGATTACGGCATTTCAATCGCGACGTATGACGGCAACGGCAACCTGCGTGGCGAACCTGGCAGCCCCAAGCTCATCGCGTCGGGGGGAATCGGCGGTATCGTGTGCGACATCGCTGTCGATCCGGCTGGGCGCGTGCTCGCGCTTGCTCAGAATGTAGCTCCTTCCAATGCCTGCCTTTATCGGTTGTTGCCACATCCGCGGGTGCTCGACAACGCCGCGGCGTACAACGCTACTTGGCAGAAGACATCGCCGGCGGAAACGGAAACTGTTGCGTGTGCGGTCGCTCAAGCGGCCGATCTCTGGGCAGTCGGATTTCGCCAGCTGGGGATCGTTCGTTGCGGCCACTTGGACCAGACTGGCCCAACCCGAACCGTGGGGCCTATACGATTCACCCTGGGCCCGATTGCGTTATCTGACGATGGCCAGCGGCTCGCGGCGACAAGCGATCGTGGTGCTCTTGAGATCTGGGACGTGGCGACGAATTCCCGGCTGGCGCGAATCGATGGCGGAAACGGTCCGATGGGGAGCCCAATGTTTTCGCCCGACGGTCAATTGGTCGCCTATTGCGAACAACCAGGGCGGATTATGCTCTGGGACTTTGCCCATTCCGCACCGCGTTCTGTAGACCAGACCGCGATGGAAGACTGCGATGCCCTCTGTTTTTCACCGGACGGCAGGCGGCTCGCCACCGGTAACACCGACCGCGGCATCAAGTTATGGGATGTGGCGACTGGAATACAGATCGGCCGCCTCGCCGGGCAGAAATCCCGTGTCTGGGCCCTGGCCTTTTCCCCCGATGGCCGTACCTTGGCCTCCGGCGGAAACGATTCCAACGTCACGCTGTGGGACCTCGTAACAAACCAGAAATTGTGCGAACTCCATCGGCACTGGGCAGGTATCCATGCGCTGCGTTTCCGCTCCGACGGCAAAGCGCTGGTCGCTAGTGGCGGACCGGAAGTCGATGTATGGTCGACGGAAGATCGGGCAGTCGCTGAAAAGTGAATCCACGGTATTGCCCGGAGGACATCGTGCCAGTCTGATCACCCAGGTTCTGAATACTCTTGATGCCTCCAAGGAAAGCCGACCTTCCATTCGAGCTCGCCCGGTCGCTGTGATCATGGACGCGGGCGTTCGGCGCACTGCCGTTGAGACCGCAGATTTCGGTCCGCAAACGTGCCACAAGACTCGCCATTCCACCTAGCATTCTAATGCTTGGGAGCAGATGCTGGCTGGCGACTATATTATTAGGGGCAAATTTGCGGTCAGCCGATAAGGGCAGGAAACGAGGATCGCGCCGCTCGGTCCGTTGCGTTCGACCACGAGGCAGATCGCCGCGGCAATACCCCATTTACATCGCTACACCGGAGTCCCCCGCCGCTTTAAGGAAATAGCCATTTTATCGAATCGACTGTCACTACCGCGTCTTGTGGATTTGTCGCCTCGAACGCGACGGGAGCGGGAATTTGCGATTGCCGGTCGGCGAAGCTACCATAGATGGGGGGGCGGATGCGAATCGCGCGGAATTACTGGTCTTGGGTCCAATATCTCGCGGACTGGATGAGGCCCTACGAAAAATGATCGTAATTTCGCCTGGCCGAATCGCGGTCGGGTCCGAGTGGCATCCGATGCGAAGTGTTTCGAGGCGGTTTGTCTTTATTTCTCGTAGCGGTCTCCAACTTAAACGCGTTGCAGGAGTATCGGACATTATGAACTTAGGAAGTAGGTGCGTAACGATCTTGGCCGTGACAAGTTGCCTGTTAGGGCTAACGTCACAAGTTCTTGCTGAAGGCGACGGGAAACAAGACCTATTGCCACTTGACCCCGCGACATTTGGACGCTCGACGGACATCAATAACGAATGGTACCCGCTCAAACCGGGGATGCGGTACGTTTGGGATGGATACGCGGTTGATGAGGAAGGGCAAGAGGAACCTCATTCCATCGTGACCGTGGTTACGGATTTGGTCAAAGAGATTGCCGGCGTAAGAACGGTTGTGTGTTGGGAACGCGATTTCGTTGATAAGGAGTTGGAGGAAGCAGAAATCATGTTCCTGGCTCAGGATAATAAGGGCGACGTGTGGTTGCTCGGCGAATATCCGGAGGAATACGACAACCAGAAGTTCGTCAAGCAGTCGAGTTGGATCCATGGCTGCAAAGATGGACACGCTGGGATCATCATGAAGAAGGATCCGAAGTTGGGCATGACCTACTCCGAAGGTTGGGCGCCATCGGTTGAGTACACCGACCACGCGTTGGTGTATCAGGTTGGCCAAAAGGTGAAAGTACCGACCGGCAATTTCAACAATATCGTTGTGATCGATGAATCGAATCAGGAGACAGAAGGAGCCCACCATCTTAAGTTCTATGCCAAGGGAGTCGGCGTCGTCCACGTCGACTGGCGTGGGAAGAAGACCGACCAGGAAAAGCTGGACTTGGTGAAAGTCGAACGGATTAGCGCCGACGAGATGGCGAAGGCCCGTGAGGCCGCGTTAAAACTCGATAAACACGGATACGAAGTGAGCAAGGACGTCTACGCGCTGACCAAGCCGATCAACTCTTCCAAGTAATCCGCTGGTAGTTCACGCCAACAACGGCAAGGGAATCATATTTTGCTCGCAGAGAAGGAGAACTCAATGAACGTGGCTTATCGGTTGGCGATCGCCCTGGTGCTTGGCGGCTCGGGGTTCGTCGGCAGTGCACTGGCCCAGGCCGGTCGTCCGGGGACCGAGGAATTCGGTTTGACGGAGAAGGAACTTGTGCAATCGGTTGAAAAGGTGGAAGCGTTGATTGCGGACTGCATGCGCAAACAAGGTTTCGAATATGTGCCCGCCGATTTCAGAACGATCCATCGCGGTATGATTGCCGATAAAGCAATGCCCGGCATGGACGAATCGGAATTCGTCGAGCAATATGGTTTCGGTATCGCCACGCTTTACACCGGTCAGGCACCACAATTGAACGAGGGCTATTGCCCCGGACGGATCGGCCTCGGGGAACAGAACATCGAAATCTTCAAGAAGTTGTCGTCCGCCGACCAGGCGGCTTACAACCGTACGTTGCTCGGTGAGAACATTGATGCGACTTTTGCCGTTTCCCTGGAAGCCGAGAACTTTTCCCGTTGTGGGGGTTGTACGCTTAAGGCAATCCAGCAGGTTTTCAAGCCTGAGCAAATAAGGGCCACGTACGTCAATCCCTTAACCGAAATAATCAACAAGGATCCGCGCATGAAGGCTGCCCTGCGGAAGTACGCGGAGAGTATGCGCGAAGCTGGGTTCGATTACAACCATCCTGATGAAGTGGATGTCGACGTCAAGAAGCGGCTCGATACCATCTTGGGCGGCGGCGCGCCGCCGCTGGATAAGCTGTCGTCGGAGCAGCTTTCGTCGTTGAAGAAACTACAAGAATATGAACGCAAGGTAGCGAAGCTCAGTACCAAACTGCAGAAGGAGTTGTTTGATCCCATCGAGGAACAGATCGAAAAGGAGATGTACGCCCGTCAAGTCAAGTAATGGTCGCATCGCCATTTGGCAAACGTTCAGTTATGAGTAAGAGTCGTGTCATTACCTTATGCTTAATTCTTGCCATTGTTCTTGCGGCCGCTGGCGGGGCGTGGCTGGCCGGACAAGGGATCGTATCTCCGGCTGAGGCGGCGGCGCGCACCGCCCCACCAACGCCTTCGCCCATTCTCGTGCCCGTTGAAAAGAGGGTCTTAAGTTCGGAAATCGTAACCCGCGGCACCGCGCGCTTTGGCACGCCGCTGGCGATTGCGCTGGCGCCTTCGCTGCTCAAGTCGAACTCGGCCGAGCTGATCACGACGCTGCCGCTTGTGAATACGCAAATCAAGGAAGGCGATGTTGTGTTCACAGCATCGGGCCGTCCAGTTCTGGCCCTGCAAGGGAAAGCGCCAGCGTATCGAGACTTTACGCCGGGTACGTCGGGCGATGACGTTCGGCAGCTCGAACAGGCGCTGCAGCGGCTGGGATTCGACCCCGGCGAAGTGGATGGGGTCTATGATAATAAGACAGGCGCGGGGGTTGCCGCGTGGTACCGAGCCAAAGGCTTTGAGCCATTTGGTCCCACGCCGGAACAACAAGCGAAGGCGCGCGTGCTGGAAGCGGCGCTGGGGGATGCCATCAAGAATAAGTTATTAGCAACCACCGCTGCGGCCGGCGCCGAATTGGCGGTAAAGAATGCGCGCACGAAAGCCAGTCTCGGGGAACGGACAGCAAAGGCGGATGTGTCGACGAAGATCGCCGATCAGGCATTAATTGCCTTGGATCCCAAATCGCTGCAAATGGCTCGAATTGCGGCCGATGCAAAAGTGAGTATTGCTCAGGCAGCGGTCGAGTCGGCAAAGCTCGAGGGCGAAGTCGCTGTCCGGTCGGCCGTCGAGGCCCAGAAAGTGGCCCAGTTCGATGTTCAACTGACAGGCGAGCGCGAACAACAGGCGCGAGCCGAATGGCAAAATACGGTCCGAAAAATTGGGGTATCGGTTCCGCTGGATGAGCTTGTTTTTGTCCCGGTACTGCCGGTTCGCGTGGAACAAGTCATGGGAGTAGTCGGCAGCTCCTCGAATGGGCCGATCTTGTCGGTGACCGACAATCAAATCGTAATCGACTCGTCGTTGCCGCTGGACAAAGCCGCTCTGGTGAAACCGGGAATGGAGGTTTCCATTGACGAACCTTCCTTAGGACTCAAGGCCCAAGGTGTCGTGGATCAAGTCGCGGCGACGCCGGGCACGCGCGGAGTCGATGGTTATCACTTCTATTTCGCCGTGCGCGTCGCAGAGACGCCGACGCAATTGCAGGGTTTTTCCCTGCGGCTCACGCTGCCGATTAAGTCGACCGCTGGAGCGGTGCTCGCCGTACCGGTTAGCGCTTTGTCGCTTGCGGCGGACGGCACGAGTCGTGTGCAAGTATCGAAGGATGGAGCGTTGAATTACGTGACGGTCGAGCCAGGGATGGCGGCTGAAGGCTTCGTCGAAGTGAAACCGAAGTCCGGATCTCTGGAGCCAGGGCAGATGGTCGTCATCGGCAACGATTTCATTGAGAGTCTCAATCGCGCTGAAAAACAGCCATGACCATTCCCGGAGAGACCGTCGACTCACATTGCGTCGTGGAGCTCCGCAAGGTCGGGAAGACTTACGGCAGCGAACCCGCGGTTCACGCGCTCGTGGATGTCGATCTGGCGCTGAAGAGCGGTGAATGGATTTCGATTACAGGGCCGTCTGGGGCAGGCAAATCGACCCTCTTGAATGTACTCGGCTGTTTGGACCGTGCGACGAGCGGCACCTATCTGCTCGACGGCATCGACACCGCCGAACTTTCGGACGGCCAGCGTGCTGGTTTGCGGAGTCAGCGCATCGGCTTCGTGTTTCAGTCATTCCACCTGCTGCCGTACCGGACTGTTTTGGAAAATGTAATGCTGGGCGAGGTCTACCGCAAACAAACGGCGCGGCACCGCGAGGCCCGCGCCCGAGCCGCCATCGAACGGGTTGGGCTGGGCCATCGCATCGGTTTCTTGCCGAGCAAGCTTTCCGGTGGCGAGCAGCAGCGTGTGGCGATTGCGCGGGCGCTCGTCGGCTCGCCGAGCATCCTGCTGTGCGATGAACCCACCGGCAACTTGGACTCGAGGACTTCGGCAAATTTGCTCGATCTTTTCAAGAAACTGAACGACGAAGGCCTCACCTTGATCGTCGTAACGCACGATGAAAACGTCGCGAATCGGGCCAGTCGTCGCGTGCACATCATCGACGGCAAGCTCACGGACATCACCGCAACCGACGCCAAATTGTTGCCTGCACCATCGCCGCCGCCAAAGACAAGCGGCGCCAAGGTTGCCCGTTCGGGCATCAGTATTCGAGACTTGCTGAACGAATCGCTGGCCGGCATGTTTGCCCGCCCGGGAAGAACAATGCTCACCGTGATGGGAGTAGTGATTGGGTTGACGGCGCTGGTGGCCACGCTCGGCTTGTCGCGGACGGCGGGCAATCGCATCGTAAGTCAATTCGATCAGGTTGCGGCCACCGAGTTGTTCGTGACGGCGCGCCCCGGGGCGGCGGGAATCGTCGCCCCCAATGCGATTCCCTGGGATGCGCCCGAGCGACTACGCCGCTTGAACGGTGTCGTGGCCGTGGGGAATATGAGTGAAGTCGATGCCCGCGACGCGTTGGTCAGTGCTTCTCCCGTGGTCGACCCGTCGCGCCAAACGGCGTTCAAGATAAGTGTTTACGCTGCTTCGCCGGGATTATTTCGGGCGGTTCGAGCGAATCTGGCAGCGGGACGAGTTCCCGACGCTGGACATTCCGAGCGGGCAGATCGCGTCGCGGTGCTAGGCCCCGATGCCGCGCGTCGCCTGGGAATTAACGGGTTGCAGCAACTTCCCGCGATTCATATCGGCGACCAGTTATATTTAGTAATTGGCGTTCTGCGCGATGTCGCCCGCAAGCCGGAATTACTAAGTTCCGTCATCATTCCCGAGGGAACGGCTCGTCAGGATTTTAAACTTGGCGGCCCAGGGACCGTGGTGATCGAAACCAAGGTTGGGGCGGCGTACCTCATCGCGTCACAGACTCGAGCGGCCCTGCGCCCCGACGCTCCCCGCACCCTAAAGATCGAGGTTCCGCAAGAGCCACGCCGATTGCGCGACGAGGTGCAGAGCGACGTGAACATCATGTTCCTGTTGCTAGGTGCCTTATCGCTGATCGTGGGAGCGATTGGAATCGCCAACATCACGCTCGTCTCGGTTATGGAACGCACGGGAGAGATCGGACTGCGACGAGCGATCGGGGCTACGCGCCGTCACATCGCGGAGCAGTTTCTGCTCGAAAGCGGTACGATGGGAGTGATTGGCGGAATCTTGGGGGCGAGTTTGGGTGTGATGATCGTGATTGCCGTCTCGGCCTATGAGGTGTGGACGCCCGTGCTCGACCCGTGGGCTCCATTCCTGGCACCGGTCATCGGCGGCGGGATCGGCTTGCTGGCCGGCGCGTATCCAGCCATGCGCGCCGCATATCTTGAGCCCGTCGAGGCCTTCCGAAAATAAGGCCCTCCTCGCTGGGCGCTCTGCCCCACCAACCGGTGATTGCGTCCGGTGGGCCGCCACGGAATCAGGCTGCTATCGACTGTAATGGTCCTGCCGATTCTGCCGGTTACGGCCCGTGACGCTAGCGGTCAAATCAGCGGTTCGGCGGAGCAAAGCGGCGAGCGATTCGGGCCACTTGAATTACGTTAAAAGAGACCGATTGTAACGCCGAACTAGAATGCGCCGCCGGTAATGGATCGCTTGGTTCGGCGGAATACGGATAGCCGAAATAAGCATATATGCGGTGCTATCGGCATATCGCGTGGAAGCCGCACAGAACGTCCCAGCCGAATATCCGTTTCATGCGCCGATTCGACCTTCACAACCGGTTGGCTGCCGACCAGTTCTTTTTCGATGCGCGCGGCACCGGTTTTCGTGTTCGGACGGGTGCCTACTGTTGCTGGATAGTCTTAGCGCTCGTGATTTGTAACGCCTTGGGGGCGGGCGTGCGGGCCGAAGGCGCCGGAACCGACCTGGGCTGGATCTTGGCAGGCAGCAGTTTCGTGGACTCGCCACAGGCAGCATCAAATGATCTTGCTTTTGTGGAAAACAGCACATCCGGAATAGCGACGACGGAAGGGGAACTACCGTCTGGTGATGCAGCGACAATTCCCGTGCCACCGTACTTGAAGCCACCAGAGGAGATACCACAACCTCTGTTGGATTCGCACGACCGCGACCTGACGATCACGGAGCAAGTTGGCGAGCTTACCAAACGACTCGATGCACTGGAAAAGTCGCGCATCGCTCAGGAGGATGCCACGCGCACGATCATTCGACAGTCGTTTGCCGAACGAGCTTCGAATATCACCGACACCGTAACGTTCGGCGGAACGCTAGAAACATTGACATTTTGGCAGTCTGATTTTCAGAACAACTCCGAGAGCGACATTGTCTTGGATACCGCGGAGTTGGACTTCGACATTCAGATGAATACCTGGAGTAGTGCCAGCCTCTACATTGAGTACTTTCAAGGCGACGACTTCCTGTTTCCCACAAGTGAAGGCGACGCCGTGGGTGTTGATCGCTTCGTTGTACGGCGCGGCATAATCACAATTGGCAATGTTGAGAAGTACCCCTTCTATATTACGACGGGCCGCGACTTCGTGCCGTTTGGCATCTCGACGGGCGATCCCGTGACCGACGTTTTGACGATTACCGACCCGCTCACCGTCGAGGTCTTTCAGACGCAAGAAGATTTTGTGATGTTCGGCTTCGAGTTGCCAACTCCTCCGCCCCCGGCGCCGGTTTCGCCCTATTCCGTTCCCCCCATTGCCCCGCGGCCAATGTTGTTCAACCCTCTGGTCCGCAGCGTGGCCAGTTCAGTTTGGCCATATTGCGGCCCGTACGAGAAACCTAAGAAACCTGTGGCAACGCCGAGCAAGTCGCAGGCGCCATTCGTGGGGGCGATTTACTTTTACAATGGCAACACGCTGCGGGGGGTCAACGACTCCAATCGAATCGAGCAAATGGGGGGCCGGTTGGGCTACCGCACCAAGGGCGCTTTAAGTAATGGCCGTCTTCCCTGGAACATCGAATGCGATGTCGACGCGAACAGCTCGGTCTTCGATAGCAATTTCCTCCAGTTCGAATACCGACATTTTTTGGACCAGATTGGCTTTGTGCCGGGAATGGCCGCCCACGTTAGGTCGAGCGTCGGTCCCTATGGCTTGGTAGTCGAATGGAACAGCGCGATCGGACAAGCGCAATTCATCGACGACGCGGGAAACCCGGTCGCCATCACGCCCAGTGCGTGGCAAGTTGCGCTCAACTATCAATTTGACTGGAATCCGACCGTCGAAACCATTGGCGCACAGGGAACTTATCTTGCCATCGGATATTCCGAAAGTCAGGACCTGGCGGGAGTAACACGAATCATCGACCCAGCCACGCCTGCGCCCGAACGCGTGGGCTTCGTGCCGGAGAGACGCTTCTCGATCGGCATCGGCGAGTGGGTTTTGGAAGGGATGCGCGTGGCCTTCGAGTACTCCCACGCGATCGACTATCAAGTAACCCAAGGCGGCACCGGTAACTCGGCGGATGCCTTTCTGATGCAGTGGACGTACGAATGGTAGGAGGCCGTCCGGAAAGTTCTTGCTTCAATAGGCAGCAGGATTTACCAGGTATGGTTGGAAGGCACTTCGCGAACCGGCGGCACCACCACGCGGGTAATTCAAGCCGGCGGTATCGCGGTCGCCGGCCGAGTCGTCGTCCTTTTTATCGCCGTCCTTCTTGTCGCCGCCTTCCTCGTGGGCTGGATTCTCTTCATCCGCGGCGGCCCCGAGCAGAATCTGGACGCCTAGTAAGCAAAAGAAATCAGGTACGCCGTCGTGCGCTGAACGAAAGCTGCGGCCCGCCGAGCCCAGCAGCACAATGTTTTTGTTCAGCGGGTACTGGAAGCCGAGATTGAAGAAAGGATCATCGGGCTCGCCGTTGTTTGGATAAACGAAGGCGCCAACCTCGCCTTCCAATTCAAGTCCGCTTTCGTATTCATAGCCAGTTGCCAAACCGATTTTCCAGCGATCGAAGCGACCGTCGCCAAAGACGATGTTGTAGCCAATCTCCGGATTTACCCACATCTTGTGGTCGAGAAAACTCTTTTGAAATTCGAACGGGAACAGCATTTCGCTTTGTCCGCTCCCGATCCCACGGCCCTCGTCACCGGTGGGGCTAGACACTTGCGGATAAAACGAAACCGCCCAACCAATTCCTTCATCTTCGTCGAGAAATCGGTACTTGTAGCCGACCAGCAAATCGCTGATGCCCCATTCATTATCGGCGCCTCTTGGATCGACGGACAATACGGCGAATTCAACCTTCAGTTGGTCGCGGTCGCTGGTTAGTCCATAATTGATGTCGAACAGTGGATTCTGCATCTCCGTGCCGTCGCGTGCATGTTCGAGGCTTGAGGTGATATTGATTTCCCAGCCCTTATAACCTGGGGTTTCCGGGTCGTCGGTAATGAGCGGGGGTGAACCGGCGTACGATCGTCCGCTGCTCAGAAGTAAAACTGCGATCGCTAGACACCGGCCGACAGCGGAAAACTTCACGTCCATTGCAAAGTCCTCGTCGTCCGCAAAGTTTAATGCCAAGTGCTGTACTATGCCTAACTTCTACTCAGCAATCGTCGGCAGAAGCAGGCAGTGCTGTCGAAGCTGAGTTGACGAGAACTCGCGAATCCTACGCTTGTATTAGTAAAGCAGTTCGCCGTTTATCAGTTATCGCGGATTTGTCGGTCGCCATCCGTGGCGTTTTATGCGAAGCGATTGTAAGCGCGCAGGAACCGCGTAGACTTGGCCCGTTTCTGTTCGTCGCCGCGAGAACGGGGATGCTATCCAAAGGGCGGTGAACGCCCAGAACGATACGAAGCGCTTTGAAGACAGGGCACTTGCTTGCTTAAGAGGTCAAGCTGGGCACTACACGAGCGGTTGTTACATGAGCGGTTCCGGTGCCCGCGTTCTCGTCGGATGCTCCGAATTGGAGGTACAATGACGGCACGACGAAGAGATTCAAGAGCGTCGAGGTCACCATGCCGCCGAGAATGACGATGGCCATGGGGTACTCGATTTCGTGCCCGGGAATGTCGCCGGCGATTACGAGGGGCACCAGCGCCAGTCCCGTCGCCAGAGCGGTCATGAGAATCGGCGAGAGGCGTTCTATCGCGCCACGCAGGGCAAGGCGCGGCCCGAAGACCTCGCCCTCGTAGGCTTCCAAGTGTTGGTAGTGGTTAATCAGCATGATCTTGTTGCGGGCGGCGATGCCGAAGACGGTTAGGAATCCGACGAGCGATCCCAACGAGATGACATGCCCGGTGAAGTAAGCGGCCAACAAGCCGCCGACCAGGGCCGATGGCAGCGTCAGGAAACCGAGAATGGCCAGCCGCGTGTTGTGAAAGGAGGCCAGCAGGATCAGAAACACGCCGACACCACCGCCGATGGCGAAGAGCAGCATGCGCCGTTGGGCGGCCTGGCGTTCGGCATATTCGCCGAAGACCTCGGCGTGATAGCCGAGGGGATACTTGATCTTGTCCAACCGGTTTTGGACTTCAGTCATGACCGCGCCCAGATCGGCGGCTTCGACGTTGGCGCTGACATCGATCCGCCGCGAGGCGTTTTCACGATAGATGACGCTCTGCGCCGGGCGGATGGCGACATCGGCCACGTCGGCTAGTTTCACGTGTCCGCCGCTCGGCGTATCGATCGGTAGGTTCCGTACGTCATCAACGCTATGCCGGGATTCGGGCGTGCTCCAGACATTGACGTCGTAGGCTTTGCCGTCCAAGAAGATATCGCCGACTTCTTCGCCAGACAACAGTGTGGCGGCGGCCCGGCGAACGTCGCCAGGCTTCAGGCCGACTTTCAGCGCTTTCTGCAGATCCACGACCACCTGGATTTGCGGCACTTCCGACTGAAGCTGAATGTGCAGGTTGGCAATTCCGGGAATATCCTTCAGTGCTTCCTCCACGTTATCCGCCAACGAGTGGATCTGTTTGAGATCGGGGCCGTAGATGCGGACAACAAACGTTTCGCTGGTGCCCGTCAGGACTTCATCGATGCGCTCGTTGAGGTACGTTTCCACGTTGCGGAACAAGCCGGGGTGGGCGTACACGACGGCTTTGATCTTGTCCAGCGTCTCATCGTAGTCGGCATCGGGCGAAATACTGAGCCAGTTTTCACCAAAATTCACGCCGCAAACTTCGTCGGCCAGCAGGGCCATGCCGATGTGCGTGCCGAAATTGCGAACGCCTTCGATCGCCCGCACTTCATTGCCTACTTGGGTGGCAATGCGCCGTTCTTCCTGCACCGACGTTCCCGGCTTCGTGATGCAATGGGAGAGGAAGTCGCGTTCCTTGAATTCGGGGAATAACGACTCGCCGAGCAAAGGCAATACGGCGAAGCCCACCAGCATCACGATCGCGGTGACGGCGAAAACCGGGGCAGGCCGACGAATGATGCGCGCCAGTACTGGCTCGTAGAGGCGATGGAGCCAGCGCACGAAGACTGGTTCGCGGTGCTCGATGGGGACGTTGTGCAGCAAGATGTAACAGAGCGCCGGCGTAACGGTAAGCGCCACGAGCATCGAGGCCATGACGGCCAGTCCGTACGACACGGCCAGCGGCTGGAAGAACGCTCCCGATAACCCGCCAATAAAGAAAATGGGAATCAAGACCACGACATCGATCAGCGTGGCGTGAATGATCGCCTGACGGACTTCGAGCGAGGCATCGAGAATGATGCGGGCGGTGGATGCGGTATCACCGGCTTTACGGTGTTCGCGTAGTCGGCGCACGATGTTCTCGACATCGATAATTGCATCATCGACGACCACGCCGATGGCAATGACAAACCCGGCCAGAATCATCGTGTTGAGTGTCGAGCCGGTATAATAGAGAACTAAGACTCCGGCCATGAGCGACAGCGGAATCGCCAGCAAACTAATTAGCGCCGTACGCCATTCGAATAAGAACGCGGCAATAATTAGCATTACCAGGATGCAACCGAGGACCAGCGCCCGCTGGAGATTGTGGAAGGCAACTTCGATGAAATCCGCGGGGCGGAAGATGGTTGGATCGATCTTGAGACCGGGCAAGCCAATTTGAATTTCCCGCAAAGCCTCTTCCACGCCCCGCGTGGCTTCGAGTGTGTTGGCCCACGGATACTTTTCCACGATCAGCAGCAAGCCGGTCTTGCCGTCGATCACGGCATCGCCGATCAGCGGCCAGGTATGAATCACCACATTCGCCACGTCGTTGAGCACCAGCGGCGTGCCGTCCGCCTTCTTGCGGTTGTGGACCGGCACCTGGCCTAATTCGGCGGCGGAGATAATGGACGAAACGGGGCGAATGTGCAAGCGTTGATTCGGCGTATCGACAAAGCCGCCCGTTCCGATCACGGCGCCTTGTGAAAATTGCAGCAGCCCGACGTCCAACGCATTGGCGGTGACTTCCATCACGTCGTCGACGGTCACGTTGTGCTGCGCCATCCGTTTCGGATCGATTTGGACTTGCGGGAGCTTAATTCGCTCGCCCCAGATCGCCACATTGGCGACGCCCGGCACCTGCATGATGCGGGCGCGAATCGTCCAATACGCAACCATCGACATGTCGGTGAGCGACATCGTCTCCGACGAAATGCCGATCTTCATGAAGCGGCCGGTGACGGAAACGGGCGGCATCATCACGGGCGGCGCGGCCCAGGTGGGCAGCGACGGGATCACGGTTTGCATCCGTTCCTGGACCAGCTGGCGGGCCCGCAATTCGTCGGTACCCGGCTTGAAGTACATCTCAATCGATGACAGGTCGGGGACGCTTTTGGAGCGCATGATGTCGAGGCCGTCGACGCCGTTGAGCGCTTGCTCGAGCGGCACCGATACGAACGATTCTGCTTCCTCGGCCGATAGACCATTGCAGGCTGTTTGAATCTCCACACGCGGCGGCGCAAACTCCGGAAACACATCGACGGGCATCCGGCGTAGTTGCGTCATGCCGTACACCATCATGCCTGCCGCCAGCAGACAAATAATGTAGCGTAGTTTCAAACTTGTTCCGACAATTGAGCGGATCATCGCGAGCGACCTTATCGAAGGATCATTCTTCCTCGAACTCTTGTTCCGAGCCGTACAACTCGGCGGCTCCCACGCTGACTATTTGGGTTCCCACCGCCGGACCTTGGGCGAGAATTGCCTGGTCGCCGTCGATACGTTTGACTTGGACGTGCTCGCGGACGTACGTGAGCGGCTGGGGATTCGCATAGATCCACGTATCTCCTTGCGTGTCGTAGAGCAAGGCCGAGTAGGGCATCGTTTTCGTTTTCGCACCTTGCTCGTCCGCTTCCGCGATCGGCGACGTCTTTAGATCGATGCGTTTGACGGCATCCTCGGTCAGCGTAATTCGAGCCGGCTGGTCGCCTGCCAAATGCTCGACTTTGGCAGGCGACTCGATCTCTTCCTCTGCCGTTTCCGTTTTCTTACACGACGCCAGCGGCAAACTGCCGGCCACCAACGCGGCCATGATCCAGTGACGAGTTCTCATATAGTAATCCTCAATTCAGTTTTGTGTGGTGGAAGGAAGTCGCGGACCCGTGACGTATGCTTGAGCTAGGGCCGCGCGCAACTCCTCATCGGTCATGGTGAGTGTGAGGTCGTCGAGGTCGGAACCGCGCCCCGGACCAAACAACAAGAACAATGCCGGTACGCCGAAGAGCGTGAAGAGGGTGGAAGTGACGAGACCACCGAGAATCACGATCACCATCGGTCGGAGGATCTCCAGACCGGGAGCGTCCCCGAGAAATAAAACAGGTGTGAGCAGCGCCGCCGTCGCGAGCGAGGTTGCTAGAATCGGACTTAGTCGTTCGGCCGCGCCATGCTGAACAAGTCCCGGCCCAAAGCCAGCACCATTGCCTTGGTCACCGCCGACCGAACTGAATCGGCCTGACGAATCAAGAGGCAGTTGAAAATGGGGCCGCCTCGAATCGTCCGCGTCAGATGCCGGGACCGCCGTGAGCCGTTGGTAATGCTTGATCAGCGTAATGCTACTGCAAACTGAAAACGAGAATACCGCTAACAAACCGGCGAGGGTACCTAGGGTCATCACGGCGCCGCCCGTGAAGATGGCGGCAAACATCCCGCCGATGAGCGCCGCTGGAAACGCCAGGCACGAAATCGCGGCCAGCTTCCAGCTTCCATACGCCGACTGCAATAAGAAGAGCACACCCGCCGCTGCGGTAAGGACCAACACAACCAAGTGGGTTCTCGCCTCTTGCGGCACGGCGTAATCTTCCAGCACTCGGGCATAGTATTCGAGCGGGTACTTAATATCTTTCAGGCGGCGGTTGATGTCGGTCGCTACCGCCGCCAGTTCGCCGTTTTTGACTTCCGCCACGACGTCGACGTAGCGCTTGACGCCATCGTGCCGAATAACGCTCGCGGCCGGCACGACCCGAATCTTGGCAACATCGCCCAATCGCACTCGCGTGCCGCCCGGCGCATCGATCATCAGATCGTGAATGTTGCTCACGCTGTGGCGAGTTCGCGGCGTGCTCCAAACGACCACGTCGAAGACCTTCTGATCTTCGTACAAACTGCCGACTTGAATGCCCGAGAGCAGGGTAGCGGCCGCACGCCGGACGTCGCCAGGCTTCAATCCGTGCTGCTGCGCCGCGGCTAGATCGACCTCGGTTTCGAGCGTGGCTTCCTTGGTCGGCGCTTTCACTCGCAATTCGTCAATACCTTTGACGCCCCGAATCGCATTCTTAACATCGTTGGCCGTCGACGTCAGGACATCGTACCGATCGCCGTAGACCCGAACGATGATTTTATCTTCTGGTTGGGGGACAATATCGCCACTCTTCGTACGGAGATACGTTTGCACGCTGTAGCCGAGACCAGGGTAACCGTCGACGACCCGTTCGATCGCGTGGATCGTCTTGTCGTAGTCGGCCTTGGGGTCGATGCTGACCCACAGCTCGGACGAATTCACGTCGACGACCTGGTCGCCTAACACGGCGCGGCCGATGTGCGCCCCCACGTTACGAATGCCGTCGAGTTTCCGCAACTCCTTGCCCATTCGGCCTGTGATGCGCGTCATTTCAGGCTGCGATGTACCGGGCGCCGCCCGCAACCGAATCAACATGCTGAGTTCCTTGAACGAGGGCAGCGGCTGACGGCTAAGAAAAGGAATGGCAGCCAGCGCAATTGCCGTCAGGATGCCAACCATGGCCATCGTCAATCGGCCGTGTCGAATTGAATGACCAAGAAGTGATTCGTAGCGTTGCCGGAACCAGCGTACGAGAGACGATTCGCGACGGTCCACCGAATCGCGCGGCAGGAACATCAGGCACAGCGCCGGAGTCACGGTCAGCGAAACGACCAACGAAGCGACGATGGCCAGCGAATACGCAACCGCCAAGGGTCGAAAGAACGCCCCGGATGTACCTCCTAGAAAGAAGGTCGGCGTGACGGCCAGCAGTACGATAAGCGCTGCGTATACAGTCGCACTGCGCGCTTCGTGCGAGGCATCGAGAATCAGCGTCGCGGCGACTTTCAAACTGCGGTCGGCACGGCCGCGCATCTTTCGTTGGACATGCTCCAAATCGATGATGGCGTCGTAAACGACCACGGCGGTCGCGGCCACGAACCCCGTCAGCACGAGCACGTTGAACGTCGCTCCCATGTAATACAACACCAAGCCTGCGGCCACGAGCGAGAGCGGAATGGCCAGCAGGCTGATCAGCGTCGTCCGCAAATCGTAGAAGAGCGCAAACAACACGATCGCCAGCAAAATGAAACCGGCAAGCATCGCCGTTCCCAAGTTGCTGACGGCCGTTTCGATGTAATCCGCGGGTCGAAAGATGTCTTTGTCGATCGTAATTCCGGCCAAACCTGGCGCCATTTCTCCCAGCGCCTCTTCGACTCCGTGAGTCACGTCCAGCGTATTGGCACCGGGAAATTTCTCCACGACGAGCAGTAATCCTTGCCCGTCCTTGGTGAGGGCGTCGCCAATGAGCGGCTGATGGTTTTCCACAACACTCGCCACGTCGGCCAACCGAGCCTTCGAGTCTTCAATCGGGACCTGCGCCAGTTCCTTGGGAGAAACGATCGGCAAGATGTGTCGAATTCCGAGTCGCTGATTGGCCGTGTCGATAAACCCACCGGTACCTGGTGTCGAGGCCTCCACGAACGAAAGAGATGAAACCCACAGCGCGTTACCGGTTGTCTCCAAAACTTGCAGTAAGGTGACATTGTTGTCATGCAGACGCTGGGGATCGACTTGCACCTGCAGTTGACGATCTCGCTGTCCCCAAATCGAGACATTGGCCACGCCCGGCACACCCATGAGGCGGGGCTGAATTGTCCACCGAGCAAGCACCGACATTTGAATCGGCGAAAGGGTGCTCGACGACAAGCCGATGATCATGACTCGATTCGTCGCCGACAACGGTTGCAGCATGGTAGGCGGCTTGGAAACGTGCGGCATGGCGACCGCCTGAGTCAGTCGCTCAGATACCATCTGCCGGGCACGCATCAAATCGGTGCCGGCATCAAACACCAAGACCACCGACGACAGCCCTGGCAACGACTCCGAACGAATCGAACTTAGCCACGGCAACCCGTTAAGCAGGTCCTGTTCCATCGGCACCGTGATGAGCTGTTCGACTTCTTCCGCCGAAAGCCCCAACGATTCCGTTTGTATCTCCACGTAAGGCCGCGCAAATTCAGGCAGCACGTCGACCGGCATTTGTCGAAGCGTCGAAATGCCGAGCACCAATAACATGGCAGCAATTACAGCCACAAGCACGCGCAATTGCATACTCGCGCCGACGATCCAACGCATCATCGGGACACCTTCGCTTTCTAAATACTCATGCTTGACTAGGGCGCACCCAAGGCCGGCGGCGTTGAATCCTGCTTCAGTAAATTGAAACTAAACGAACGTCGGCTCGAAGTGACATGATCAACCAAAACCAAAATCTGCCACCGCAAGTCAGCTGTGTGACTCGTCGGAAGGAGTGGAGAAATTCAATTAAGAACCATTGAATTCAATACCCCGAACTGGTGGTGAATCTCCATGTTAGACAGGTACCACCGAACTCTTCCAGCAGAAATTGGACGTATCGGAAACAATCGCGGATGTTACAGGCCGCAAAGTCGTTCGTCTCCGCATTTTTGGTCGCTCGCCAATGGTCGCCGCGAGAACTCGCCTCTCTGCATCACACCCCGGAGATGACAACGCCGCCCGAGATCACCGGATCTTCCAGCATGCCGCCACCTGGCCGGATATTGCGCGCGGCATCAAGGGCGAGGAGCAAAAGCAATTCGACCATCCCGTTTGGCATTCCATCGACTTTCCCCTCTAGATCGATCCGATTCATCGAATGAGGAAGACGATGTATGAACTGATCAGGGCACATTCGCGTCCGTTGCGCCTTGGAGAATGCCGGCCCCAATGTACTTTGCTGAACTTCCTAGCAGCCTTTCGATACGCAGAAGTTCATTCCACTTGGCCATTCGTTCGCCGCGAGTAAACGATCCGACTTTGATCTGTCCGGCGTTTGTCGCCACCGCCAAGTGGGCAATAAAAGTGTCTTCAGTTTCACCGGATCGGGCGGACACGACGGGTCGCCAGCCGCTCTGCAGCGTGGCCTGAATCGCGGATACGGTTTCCGTCACGGTACCGACTTGATTGAGTTTGATGAGTACGGCATTGGCCAGCCGCTGGTCGTGGCCCCGCCGGATTCTACTGACATTGGTTACGAAAAGGTCATCACCAATCAATTGAATTCCTGGTCCCAATTGGCGGGCTAGCTGTTGCCAACCGTCCCAATCATCCTCGGCCAGCGGATCTTCGATCGAGACAATCGGATACTGACGTAACCAACTTAGTACAAGCTCGACAAACTCTGGTGTGGAATAGGTGCGATGGTCAGCGGCGAGTTGGTAACGCCCCTCGTGATAAAAGTTACTGGCGGCAAAGTCGAGGGAGAGCGCTACGTCTTTGCCAGGAATGTAACCCGCGTTTTCGATTGCTGCCAGCAAGATTTCTAGCGGTGCCTCATTCGAACGTACGACTGGCCAAAAGCCTCCTTCATCGGCAACGCCGAGTGGCAGGTTCCTGCGTCGCAATATGTCGGCAGTGGCTTGATAGACGTTGTAGGTCACTTCGAGCGCCTGTCGGTAGCTCGAAGCGCCGACGGCAATTACGAGATAATCTTGGATGTCGATCGCCCGCCCAGCATGAATTCCACCACCGATGATTTGAATTTCAGGTAAAGGCAGTAGTACGCCTTGTCCGTTGCCCAGATACTCAAACAGCGGCTGACGACGGCTATTTGCAGCCGCCACGCAACATGCCATCGAGACAGCCAGAATGGCGTTGGCGCCAAGACGCGATTTATTCGGTGTCCCATCGAGTTCGATGAGACACGAATCGATCGCGGCTTGATCAAATACATCGTGGTCTTGAAGCCCTGGCGCGATCTCGCGCCGCACGTTCTCGACTGCCCGCTCGACCGACTTTCCGCCAAAATGGTTTACATCGCCGTCGCGCAGTTCACAGGCTTCGTAGCGACCGGTGGAGGCCCCGGCCGGCACGATCGCCGAACCGCGGCTGCCATCGGCGAGCGTTACACAGGCCTCGACGGTAGGGTTTCCGCGCGAGTCGAACACCTGGAGTGCATCTACGTCTTGGATATTCATAATTGATGTAAGGCGTCGCGCCAGTGCTGTTCGAGATCCGCCGGCGTGCTGACTTCCCGCAGCAAGGCATGGCGGACGAAGTACCGAACCAGGTCTCGGTCGTGCAACTCCGTGATGTACTCGACCGGTGATTTACCATCGATGCGGGCCAGCATGAGCATGAGTGTGAGGCGAATGATCCGCCGTTCTAGATCGCCATCATAATATGGATTCAACCGCTGGTACGTGGCCAAGAATGCGTTGATGAGTCGAAAATAATCATCCGAATACTTGCGATTGTAAAGTGACTTTAGGTAAATCAGATTCATGAAGAACGCCACATCGAAAGCAGGATCGGCGAAGCAGGCAACTTCCCAATCGAGCACGACGATTCTCTGGCCATCAGTCAGCATGTTCTTGGAACTCCAATCCCCATGGATGAGCGCCAGCCGGGTTTGCTGCAGGCCTTGCGCCTCCTTTTGAAGGATCAAGCTCAGCGTAGGATTTCTTTCGGCCGCTTTGAGTAAGTAGGGTTCAATGCGGAGGCTATAAAACCACGCCTGGCCGTCGAAGCGTTGGGCGACTTTGTCGTTCCGCCAACTGGCTGAATGAAGCGTTGCCAACAACCGGCCGGCAAGTTCGGCAAGGCGCGGTTCAATCATGCCGCTCAACAATTGGTGCTTCCAAGGGCTAAAGCCGTCTCCAACGTATTCCATGACGAATAACAGTCGCTCGCGGTCAACGTGCACAGTCTGGGGAACAGCTTCTGAAAACAAAGACCGAGCATAACTGATGGCATCAAATTCATTGAGACACCGGGCCGGGTCACAATACCAATCATCTTGAACGCGAAGCCGCGCTACCGCTTGCTTGAGCACCAAGCGAACGCTCGTCGTCTCGATAAGGTAGATATCGCTGGACACGCCCCCAGCTAAGGACGTTGCTCGGGCTGGCTCATCCGAGATCAAGCGGATCTCACGGAGATAGCGAATTGCTTCACTCTCATTCATCGCCAAGTCTCGCAGCGACCGCACCGGCATTCCAATTGAAACTCGGCCCGGCAAAATGATGGGAATCGCTTCGTGATGGTAGCTCTGCAAATGGCGCACAATCACCGGGTTGGCTGGTCATCACTCCAACTGCAAGCACTTGTTCATTCGCGCTGCCACTTCTTTCAATTGTTCGCGCCCGCCGCCGCTGACTTCCGCGGTGGCCCAGCCATGGTACTCGATGTCGTCCAGGGCCTGGAGGATGGCCGGCCAGTCTTCATCGCCTTCACCGATCGGCACCCATTGTTTGGTGTGGCTGTAGCCTTTGAAATCGAACTTGAGCATTCGCTTGCCCAGGGCCCGGATCCAATCGGCCGGCGGCACACCATACTTCACCATGTTACTGCAGTCAAAATAGCCACCGACCATCGGATTCTTGAAGTCATCGATGTACTGCACAAATTGTTGAGGTGTGGTGATAAAATCATTCCAGACGACTTCGATCGCAATTTTCACCTTAAGTTCTTCGGCCAGCGGGATCGCCTTGCGAATTTCCGCTTGGCTGCGAGAATAGCACTGGTCATAGTTCTCGGTATTTGGGTTGGTCACTTGGCCCGGTACCAGCAGTACCGTGTCGGCCCCGACCACACGAGCATCCTTGAGTGCCTGCTTCAAAATTTCCAGTCCCTGAGCTCGTACAGCTGGATCGGGATCGGACAGGCGAATCTTCCAATGCTTGGAATCGATGATGCCGTGGATTTTGACCCCGGTGTTCTTGCTCGCTTGGGCGGCCTCAGCAAAGTCGATATCGCTCGGACTGTCCATCTCGACTCCCTGAAAGCCCAATTCTTTGACGAGGTTCAGCTTGTCTTCAATCGAGGCCTTGGGCACTTGAATCATCGCGTATTTGACCGCTTTCTTCAGGCTATGCTTCGATTTCGCTGCCAGCAGGCGGCGTGGTGCGGCCGCGCCTAGTCCAACAGCCGTAAGACCGAATCCCAAAGAACGCAAGAATGTCCGGCGGTTAAGATCCAATGGTTTCATAGTTACTCCGCGAGCAGTACCAAAATATCGATAGTCCAAAAAACACGAGCAGCGAGGAACGTGGCGCAGTTTAAGGTAGTAGCCGTCTTGAAGCCGTACGCCCTTATTTATTTTTCAACTGGCCGCACTAGGGTGAACCTGCTGTCGGAGGTTGGTGGACTATGAACTTCTGCAATCGTTGACCAACAATATCGCCCACGTAGATGTTGCCCAAGGAATCCACGGCCAGGGCGTGGATCCAATTGACATCCCCAGGCTGTTCGTGTTTATCAACGCCCTTGGGTATCGTCCAGAGTTGCAGCAACTTCCCTTGAGTATTGAATTTCATCAGGATCTGGTCCTTGGGTGGGCAACTCAGCGGCGCGCCGGGATACGCGGGGTCTTCGCGCCACGGCATGGGTGAGACACCGCAGACCCAAATTTCATCCTGCGTTGTGACCCAGAATCCCCAGGGAACGATCAGATTCCGCCAACTGTCGAGGAGCGTTCCCCTTTGATCGTACACTTGCACGCGCACGTTGTTCCGATCCGCGACGTACAGGCGGCCCGTCGAGTCGATGGCGATTGCGTGAGGTATACTGAACTGGTTTGGCCCCGAGCCTAAGCTGCCCCATTGCCGTACGAATTGTCCCCGCGCATTGAATTGCACAATTCGGTTATTTCCGTAACCGTCCGACACGAAAACGTCGCCATTCGCGGCAATGGCCATGTCGGTGGGTTGATTGAGGTGTGTTTTGTCATCACCCGGCTGGCCGACCGTGCCAAGCGTCAGTAGTACCTGCCCCACCGGTGAGAACTTGCGAACCACGTGGTTTCCGATGTCCGCAATCCACACGTTTTCCTCGCGGTCAATCTTGATATGGTGGGCAGTCTTGATCGTATCTTGGCCCCAAGCGCGAACCAAGCGGCCATCGGCGCTATATACCTGCACCGGCGGCGTCGAGCGCGTAAAGGCCCATACCTGGTCTTTCCGATCCACAGCGACGCCGGGCATCGCTTTCCATACGAAGTCGGCAGGCTTTTGCGGCCAATGTGGGTCAACTTCATACCAAATGGAAGTGTTGATATGCGGATATCGCGGCGCTGGTTTCTTGTTGGAATCAACAGTGTTCTGTCCGTGGAGTGAGGCCCCGGCCATCAAAAGGGCCATCGACGCGGTACACATTGAAACAACGGACTTGATATTCATGGCGAGAGCCCTTGATTACTGATAAGTGTGCCCCACGAGAATCGGCGCGATTCAGCTTCGACAAGCACTATCCGGCGACAACACGCATAGAGCAAGACTACCGTTGCCTATCATAACTCGTGGTGCTAAAGACGCAATCCATCGCAGGTGTTGCCACCCGGCGCGAAGAGATCGACCTGCTCCCCACAAACTCGAGTTCTGTATTCCGCTGTCTTGCCGTCGCTGAACATTGGCATTCGTCAACGCCGCCTGTTAGCGTGGGACGTTAACGCGGAGTTCACCTGGTCTTGGCAACTGAGCGATAAGTCATGCGGGGATTTTGTTCATACCGAGGGAATGCATGCAACAATTCAGCCTGAGCCGAAGGAGTAGAAACTCCCGCCGCAGGAGATCGCGTCGGCACTCCTGGTCGCCAGCGAACGGCTGTTGGAAGAGTTTATCGTTACCCACTCGGACCACACCGAAATCGACCTCTGGTATTCCTTAGTCGTGAGGTTTGGCCTTCGGCGTCCGCTCGCTAAACCAACGCACGACGGAATAGAATACCGGGGTGAAGAAGATGCCAAACGCGGTGACACCCAACATGCCACTGAAAACGGCGATGCCTAGGGTCCGCCGCATCTCGGCACCAGCCCCCTTGGCCAGCACGAGTGGCACCACACCGAGAATGAAAGCAAAGGACGTCATCAGAATCGGTCGTAGCCGCAACCGGCAGGCTTCCACGGTTGCTTCGAAGCGACCTTTGCCTTGATCTTGCAGTTGCTTGGCAAACTCCACGATGAGAATCGCATTCTTGGCCGCCAGGCCGATCAAGACCACCAAACCAATCTGCGTGAAAATGTCATTGTTGAGGCTCGCGAGGTAGATACCGACGATCGCCGCCAACAAGCACATCGGCACGATGAGAATGATCGATAGCGGCAGCGACCAACTCTCATACTGTGCCGATAGCACCAGGAACACGAACACGACCGCGAGCGGAAACGCCAATTTCGTGAGCAGGTCTTTACTGGCTAAAATTTGCTGATAGGTCAGTTCCGTCCATTCGTAGCCCATCGTGTCGGGCAACGTGGTGACGGCGACATTATCCATAATACTGATCGCTTGACCCGAACTCACGCCCGGCGCGGTGCTGCCGTTGAGCTCCGCCGAGGGATACAGATTGTAGTGATTCACGATCGCCGGGCCGCTATCGTACTTCACATCGATTAGCGTTCGTAGCGGCACCCGTTGCCCCTTGCCGTTGCGAACCTCGAGGTTGCCGATGTCCTCGATCTTCATCCGGTAGCGTGGCGCCGCCTGCAGGTTCACCTGCCAGTTGCGGTTCTGGAAGAAGAAGTCATTGACGTAAAAGGAACCGAGGTACGCCTGCAGTGTGGCGTCGATGTCCTGCAGCTTGATCTGCTGCGTTTTGGCCTTCTCTTCATCGATCTTCACATACAACTGCGGCTGTGTGACGCTGAAACTACTAAACAGGCCGACCAAGCGTGGGTCGCGGTTCCCTTCGTCAGCAACACTCTCGACGGCACCCTGCAGCGCGCGTAAACCGGCACTGCGGCGATCTTGCACCTGCAACTTAAAACCGCCCGTTGACCCCAAGCCTTCGACCGGCGGTGCACCGAACACGCCCACGCGGGCGGCCGTGATCGCATTGAACTTCTGCCGCAGGCGCTTGATGACCTCCGGGGCACTCAGTTCCGGCTTGCCGGCCCGCTCCTCGAAGGGTTTGAGAATGACGAACATGCCGCCGACGTTGCTAATGTTCGTGCCCAACACGGCGGAGTAGCCAGGCAAATCGAGCGTGTGCGCCACGCCGTCGTCCTCGCGGGCGAGCTTGCTCATTTCGCGGACCACCGCATCGGTGCGATCGAGCGCTGCCCCATCGGGCAGTTGTGCGTTGAGTACCAGGTAACCCTTGTCTTGTTCCGGAATGAACCCAACCGGCACCGCGCGAAAGCCTAGGACCGTCATCGCCATCAAGCCGGCATACACGAGTAAGGCCACCACACTGATCCGGAGTAGGCCCGCCACTAATCTGCCGTAGATATTGATCGCGACATCGAAGAACCAGTTGAAGCCGCGAAAGAACGCGCCCAGCAACTTGTTAACCGCGAAGCTTGCGAGCCAGCCCACAATCGCGCCGGCAATAAACAGGCCAATCCGCAAGGCCCAGAGTTTGCCGATATCGACGTGCACAGCTGCTTCCGCGGCGCCGTGGCCACCAATTTCAATACCCAACAGGTGCGCCACCGGAGTCTGCAAGAATTCAAAGGCGATGAGTCCACCGATGATCGCGATACCGGCTCGCGGTAGTGCTTCCTGCTGCGTGTGGCCATGTTCACCATGACCGTGCGGTTTCAATAAGAGCGCCGCGAGTGCCGGGCTGAGCGTCAGCGAATTGAACGCACTAATGATCGTTGACGCGGCGATCGTCAAGGCAAACTGCCGGTAGAACTGGCCGCTGATGCCAGCCATGAACGCCGTGGGCACGAACACGGCACACAGCACGAGGGCGATGGCAATGACCGGGCCGGTCACTTCGTCCATAGCCTTGCGGGCCGCGTCGCGGGGCGACATCCCTTCCGCCAGCCAGCGTTCGACGTTCTCTACCACGACGATTGCATCGTCCACCACGATACCGATTGCGAGCACCAGCCCAAAAAGCGACAGGTTGTTGAGCGAGAAGCCCAACAGCGCCATCACCGCGAATGTGCCCACGAGTGACACCGGCACGGCGACCATCGGAATGATCGTTGCCCGCCAGTTTTGCAGGAACACAAGCACGACGATGAACACCAAGACGAACGCTTCAATGAGCGTGTGGACCACGCTCATGATCGATTCGGACACGAACACCGTGGTGTCGTAGTGAATGCGGTAATCGACACCTTGTGGGAACCGGGCCTTGAGTTCCTCCATTTTGGCGCGAATGGCCGCGGCCGTATCGAGGGCGTTCGAACCGGGAAGTTGGAAGATGGCGAGCGTGGCCGAGGGATGGCCATCTAAATAACTGTTGACGTCGTAGTTCTTGGCGCCGAGCTCGATGCCTTTTTCCAACGTCTTGCCGTCGCTGTCCTTGCGGGCATCGCGGACGACGTCCTTAAAGTACACAACGCCGCCCTCCGCACTGGTCTTGAGCACGATATTTTCGAACTGTTCCTCGGTGCTCAAGCGGCCTGCGGTGTTGATGGGAAGTTGGAACTTCACGGAGTCGGCCGCGGGCACCGGCGGCTGACCCAATCGACCGGCTGCAACCTGACGATTCTGCTCGCGCACCGCGTTGATCACGTCGCTGGCGGTGAGATCGCGGGCGGCCAACTTATCGGGATCAAGCCACACCCGCATGCTGTAATCGCGCGGCCCCAGAAAAGCCACATCGCCGACGCCGTTGATGCGAGCCAGGTCGTCTTTGACGCTCAGCGTGGCGAAGTTACTGAGATAGAGTTGATCGTAATAGTAACTACCGTCGGGACGCGTTTCCGAAACGAGGTTCACGCACAGCAAAATGCTGGGCGATTTTTTCTTCGTGGTAACGCCGATACGTTTGACTTCCTCCGGCAGCTTGGCCTGAGCCACGGCCACCCGGTTCTGTACCAGCACTTGTGCCGTATCGAGATTAGTGCCGAGTTCGAACGTTACGTCGAGGTTCATCTGTCCATCGTTCGTGCACTTCGAGGCCATATAGAGCATCCGCTCGACGCCGTTCACTTCCTGCTCGATGGGGGTGGCCACGTTGTCGGCGGTGGTGCGCGCGTTGGCCCCGGGATAGGTTGCCGTCACCTGCACGGTGGGTGGCGCCACATCGGGATATTGAGCAACGGGCAACTGCGTTACCGCGACGACGCCGACGATGACGATCACGACCGAGAGCACCGTCGCGAAGATTGGTCGGTCTATAAAGAAATGTGAAATCATCGTCGTTCGTAAGCGATTGAAGTATTACCTGCCAGCGTAGCCGAATTCGCAAGAATTCCGTCCTCTCCCATCTTCTCTCGGCTCATTTCTTCTCGGCGACCGTGGCGCCAGGCGCTACGATTTCCACCGGGTAATTGAGCCGCGCGCGCTGCAAGTTATCGACGATCACTTGCCACTTGGCCGGGTCTTCGCCAGTTGCCAGCGTATCGGCCGGCCGAATCGCCCGCAGGCCGTCGTCGGTAACCGCCCCCAGCGAAACATTGCGTCGCTTCACCGTGCCATTCTCCACGATCAGCACGTAACGTTTGTCTTGGTCGGAGAGGATCGCCGTATCCGGAACAAGCGTGGCGGTGTAGGGTTTACCAATCGTGAGGCGCACCCGTACGCGAGAACCGGGAACGAACATGCCTTGTTTGTTCGGAACCACGCCGTAAAGTTGCACCGTGCCGGTACTGGAATCGACGCGGTTATCGCCGAATCGCAGCATGGCTTCATGTGTGAACCCGGTTTCACCATCTAACGCGAACGCGAACTTCGCTTGCTGATCCTTCAGCGTCGCCAGCAGGTCAGTGAGACTGCCGCCACGGGCGCCCACCCCTTTGGCATAGCGCAGCATGGAACGTTCATCGACGTTGAAGAAGATCCGGACTGGATCGACCGAGACAATCGTCGTGAGCAGCGGATCACTTCCGCCCGCGTTGACGAGATTACCTTCGGTGAGTTCGGCTTTCCCGACGCGGCCATCGATATCCGCCGTGATGCGCGAATACTCCAGATCGAGTTTGGCCCGATCAATTTCATTTTGGGTCGCGCTGATTTGCGCGGCGAGCGCCAGGGCATCGGCCTCGGCCTTCTCGACCTGTTGCACGCTCGCGCCACCTTTCGTTTGCAGCAGCCGTAGCCGAGTCTCTTCTTTGTCGGCGGCCGTTTTCTGCGCCTGGAACACTTTGAGGCTGTCGCTCGCCTTGCCGATTTCCGCTTCGTAGGGGCGCGGGTCGAGTTCGAAAAGTAGATCTCCCTTTTTCACGAACTGGCCATCCGTAAAACTCACTTTCACAATATGGCCGCGGACCCGTGACCGCACTTCCACCGACTTATCGGCCTGCATCCAGCCGTTGAACTCTTCCTGATCGGATAGCTCGCGCTGCGCGGGTTGCATCACCGAGACTTTGGGGGCGGCCGGTAGCGCGGCGGGTGGCGGCGCTTCGCAACCCGCGGACGCTACAAATAGCGCGGCAATCAGCACCGAAATCGACGCGAATTTGGTTCGCATGAGAGATGTTCCAACTGAATGGGCTCGCGGAGGACCGGAACAAAGGAAGAATGAAAACTGCAGAATCGCCCCTTGGCTGCCTATGGCAACTCGGGATCAGGCACACTTTTCCAAAACGAGAGCGCTGCCTGAATGTACTTCGCTCAATTCCCGCGTTAAGCGACTCTCCCCTTTTATTCTGATGTCCGGGCCAAACCGAAACAAGCAACACGGAGTGGTGCGGCGGCGTGGAAGTGAAAATACTTGGTTTCCAGTACTCTAACGGTGGGGACCAGGCCGCCTAAATGGCGATGAACGGCCGTCAGTGCTGAGCCGCATGCAGTTCACGGTCGATATCTACCGTAGTTCCCACAGTCGCCTCTACCGCCCGGTATGATCGATGTACACCCGGGTTTGAACACTCGCAGTCACCACTTCCGACCGCACATGTGAGATAGTGCGCAGATAGTGGGCGGCACACATCGGGGCACGGCTTGCAACAGTAGTCGTCGCAGCAATTCGAATCGCGAAAACACGGCACACATGGCGCGGGCTTACGGCAGTAGTCATTGGCGCCTGGGCAATAGCACCAACTCGGCAGGCCAGGCAGCGGCTTAGAGCAATACACAGGACAGCATCCACGCAATAGTGTCTGTGGGCAGACCAACGCCGTGGGAGAGCACGCATCCCATGATGAGGAGGATGATATCGTCTCTGCGGCAAGAACTCCCTGCGCAAGTGCCACTGTCACAGCGTAAAACGTGAACGCCAGCAGATAAAACCGCATCAGCTTGCGCCCTGGGGGTTCGAAGTTTTGGTCGCGGCCGACACCGGCAATGTGGGCCGTTCCCCGTGGATGTTCGCCTCGTGCGCCGTGAGCTGAGCTGTAATCGAGTCATTCCACAAAGTTGAAGACTCGCCGCCTTGGGATTGCGGAGCAGGAATGGCTTCGCCTTCCCAGGCTGGCGGTTGAATTATGTCGCTGCCGTTGGTCGCGCCATCCAGTCGAATTTGCCAACCGCCGCCGAGCGCGCGATACACGGCAATCAAGCCGAGCGCGATTTCGCCTTGGGACGCCGCCAATTGATCCTGCTGTTGGGTGAGGATACTCTCGAACAAGAACACGGGCGTGAAATCAACTTCGCCTTGCGTGTATTGTTCACGCGTAATATCCACCGTGCGTGCAGCAGCCGTCACGCTGTCATTTAAGTAACGCGTTTGCTCCTGAGAGCGCAGGAAAACGACCATCGCATCTTCGGCTTCACGGCCAGCGGTCAGCACGCGATCTTGATAGGCATAAGCCAATGCCTGAAACCGCGCATCTTGAACGCGCACATTGTTCACCAATCGGCCATAATTCAAGATGTCCCAGTGAATACCGGGACCAATCGAGCCAATCATGCTTCCTGGTGTTTTGAATAGATCGCCGAACTGTTCCGCCTCGACACCGATTGTGCCGACCAGACTAACGTGCGGATAGAAATCGCTGACGGCAATCCCGATTCGTGCACACTGCGCGGCGACCTGTCGTTCGGCGCGGCGGACATCGGGCCGCCGGCGAATGAGATCCGCCGGGACGCCCACGATGACTTCGGACGGTGTGACCGGAACGCCCGCACCTTTGCCAAGGATCGTATCCATATCGGTCGGCGGCATGCCTAAGAGTACGCACAGGCGATTGGCCGCTTGTCGCTTGCCGATTTCCAGTGTCGGGATCAGGGCCTCGGTTTGGGCGAGAACCTGTTCGGCTTGGCGTTGGTCCCGCTCGGTCGTGGCGCCACCTTGAAATTTATCCGTGGCTAACTGCACCGAACGGCGTTGAACATCGACATTCGCTCGGGCATACGCCAGCCGCTGTTCAAACGTGCGATATTGAACATAATTGGCCGCGACGTCGGAGAGCAACACGACCAGCACGTCGTCGTAGTCTTCGACGGAGGCATCGAGTTCGGCGTCAGCGGCTTCGACCGCGCGGCGGAAGCGACCCCAAAAATCTAATTCCCAGGAAGCTGCCAACCCGGCGTCCCAATCCGAAAACCAGATGGCCGGCGCTGGGTTGGCGACTTTGTCACTCAATTTCACGCGCGTGTAGTCGGCAAACGCCGATTGTGATTGCGGAAACAAGTTGCCCTGGGCAATGCCCAATTGCGCACGCGCTTCGAGAATGCGCGCGCCGGCAACACGCAGCGTGAGGTTCTGCTGATAGGCCGTCTGCATCAACCGGTTGAGGGTGGCGTCGTTGAACACCGTCCACCACTCGCACAATTGATTTTCGTCGCCGCGCACGCGAGGATTCGCATAGTCGATCCATTGCGAGGCCACCGGCGCGGCCGGCCGCGAATAGTTCGGCCCCACCTTAAAGCCGTTGTTCCACCAATCACGGCAACGGCCCCCAGGTACGTAACAGCAGCCTGAATACGCGGCAATCGCCAGCATGATGAGCGTGAGCGTGGAATAATTCCGCGCCAGACTTCGCGAGTCACGCAAAGAGCCGGGGGCTGTTCGATTTTCCAGAGCGGATGACATAGCTCTCGATTTGCACGCTTGCATTAGGTGGTACAATGCTTGCAACCCTGCCAAACGGGGCGACCGCTAGATCGACTATCGTCGGTCCACTACGGTAAATTCAGCATGGGCGGCGGCCGAGGAGTTTCCGATAGGATCGGGGAAGCCCATGCAGATTCGCCAAGTCCCCTAGTCGGCAGTGTCGAGTGACCAATGAAAAAAGTGCGTAATCGGCGGCTGTGTTGCTCAAGTCGTGCTTGAAGTTTGGCATGCGAAAACGCGCCGAACGCGCTCTCGGTGCCTATCCCAGATAGTCGAATGGGGCATCCGCCTCGAGAGGTGAGGATCGAACATGAGCCGTGGTGATCTTGAACCCGAGGAGTTAGCACGATGAGAATTGGTGTCGTCACCGGCGGGGGTGATTGTCCCGGCCTAAATGCCGTCATTCGGTCGGTCGCCAAGGCTGCTGCTCGCCGCAGTTGGGAAACTATTGGCATCATAGGGGGCTACGATGGCTTACTCGCGCCGGGGAACTATCGCTCGCTCGACTACCAAGCGCTCAGTGGATTGTTGGTTCGCGGGGGCACGATTTTGGGAACGGCAAATCAAGGACAGTTCACGGCCAAAGTCGGGCATGGTGAACACCGCCAACTTCCAGTGGAATTGCTGGCACGAGTCAAGGACGGAATGGCGGAACTAGGTCTGTCGGCACTCGTGACGATTGGCGGAGACGGCTCGCTCAGCATCGCTCAACAATTTTACGAGTACGGGATTCCCATCGTCGGCGTCCCGAAAACGATTGACAATGACTTGGAAGGCACGCTGTGGACGTTCGGTTTCGATTCCGCGGTCGCCTGCGCTACGGACGCAATCGACCGCCTGCATACGACCGCCGAAAGCCATCGCCGGGTCATGGTTCTGGAAGTGATGGGCCGCTACGCCGGATGGATTGCCCTGTACGCCGGAGTCGCGGGCGGAGCCGACGTGATTCTGATTCCCGAGATTCCGTTCCACTATGACCGTATTTGTACCGCCATCCAGGAGCGCGAAAAACGCGGCCGACATTTCAGCATCGTCGTTGTCGCCGAAGGTGCTCGGGAATGCGACGGTGAGTTTATCACAGCAGCTTCCGCGCCGAACAGTCGCGAGGCGCGATTGGGCGGGATCGGTGGCGTGGTCGCTCGGCAGATCGAGGCCAAGTTGAACAAGGAAACACGCGTGTGTGTTCTCGGGCACCTTCAGCGCGGTGGCACGCCGACGAGCTTCGACCGAGCGCTGTGCTCAATTTTCGGGGCCCATGCCGTTGAACTGATCGCCGCCAAGGACTTTGGCACGATGGTGGCCTTTCAGGGCACGCAGATTACCGCGATTCCAATCAGCGAAGCGGTCGGACGACTCAAGACCGTGAGTCCGGAAGGCGCTTTCGCACGAACAGCTCGCGCGCTGGGGATTTGCCTAGGAGATTAAGTGACGCAAACATCGGCACGCGGATTTTCTCTTCGGCATCGTAGGCCCGCTCGGCGAACGCCGCATCAGGACGTTTCCGTCGCCCGCCAGCGGAACGTTTGATCGAGGGAACGGCGTCGATCAACGGGATACCGCGGCGCGGCTCAAAATTCCACGGGAGTATCGGCAGACGATTGCTCAACCCGCGGAATCGGCATTAGTCTCCGCTGGGACCGGCAACCACCGGAGCGCGGTGGGCGGTTATCGCTAGCATGATCCAGGCCCAGCCATTGAGGATTAGATCGATGCCGGCAAATAGACCGATGACCCATAATCCAGAAAGGGGCCATTGCTTCTTAATCAGCAATCCTAACAGCAGTGTAATCGTACCGTTGAACAGCACCCAGCCCCAACCGGGATAGCGCTCGATCAATGACGACGCGATGCGAAAGATGCCGCTGATGATCATAAACAAGGCGAGCATTAACGTCAGGCGCACAGCACTGTCGGCCGGTTCGTCAATGATCATGAGACCGACGACTACGTACAACAGACCGATCAACAAATGTACCAATGTGCCACTCCAGCGACCAACCGTAAATGCACTGGCGATTTGCGCGATCCCGCCACCCAGAATGAGAAAACCAAAAAACCAAGTGACCGTGATCGTGACGCTCACGATACACGCCGTGCTAACGGCGAAAGTGCCGATCGCTAACATCGCAATCCCCAGGGCCAGGAACCAGTACCAGTGCTTTTTTAAAGCCTGAAGTTCTTCAACCGCCGACGGGTATTGGGGCCTGGGAAGTAACGAACTCATAATGCATCTCACTGTTGGAAAAGACGTCTCGGCTGGCAATCTGAAATCACATTGGGATGCGTGTTGGCGAACGCGGGTCCCGATCCTATCCACAATAAACGGTGGACCAGTTGGTGTCAAACTTCTCACAAGGCTGGTAATTTATGCTCCGGCCTTCGACACGAACAAATCCAGGCCTAGACGTTGCGACAAAAATTTTGCCACGAGTTGCCCCTTTACGCTGTTGCCCGCGGTGTCGAGAGGCGGGGCGAACGTTCCCAGTCCGCCCTTTCCTGGCGAAACGGCAACGATCCCACCACCAATGCCACTCTTGGCAGGAAGTCCTACTTCGTACAGCCAGTCGCCGGACGTCTCATAGAGCCCGGCCGTTGCCATCACCGCGAGAACGTAATGACACACTGTAGCGTCGACGACTTGCTCTCGGGTGAGTGGATTCACCCCACCGTCAGCAAGCGTTGCGCCCATAATCGCCAAGTCTCGGGCGGAAACATTTAGCGAGCACTGCATCGTGTATAAATCGGTGGCTTCGGCTGGATCGAGATAGATGCGATCAAAGCTTTGCAGCAGCCGCGCCAAGGCCTGGTTGCGGTAATTGGTTTCCGTCGCGGATGCATATACTTCGTCATTGATCGCCAGCGGGCGTCCAGCAAAGCGTGACAAGCCGTCGTGAATGAACGCCCACTTTGCATCGCGAGTCGTCCCGGGCACCAAGCTCGTGGTGGCAATCGCGCCGGCATTCACCATGGGATTCGTTTTACCCTGGTCGCCACGTTCCACGGCCGACAAGGAATTAAACGGCAAGCCGGTCGCGTTCACGCCAATTTTCTCGTGCACTACTTTGGCCCCCAAAGTCGCGCACACCAGGGCGAAGACAAACGGCTTCGAGACGCTCATGATTGTGAACTCATGGTCGCCGTCGCCGACCGCGAACACTTTTCCGTTCGTGCCAACGACGCAGATACCGAAGAGTTCGCTTGGCACGCGAGCCAGTGCCGGATAGACCTGTGCGTTCCGTCCCGCCGACTCATGCCGGAAGCGTTCGTGAGCCTCGGCAACTAGCTTGGCCACAAGCTTCGCAGGTGGCAAATTGCCGGTGGAAACAAACGTGGCGTTTGGGGAATCCATACTTCCAATTCCGATGTTTCCTCGGCCGTTATCGGACCGGCGCATTGGGAACCAATCGCGTGCCCACTAGCCAGCGATGCGGCGCACGGGACCAGCGATGTATCCGGGATTTTGCTCCAGCGCCGTGGCCGTGGCTTGACGACTGTCACGGCCAGGAACGACGACCCATAGCGGGGGACCGCGGTGGCCGGCGGTTGGGTAGAGCGTTACTTCCCACAGCGACGTAACGCCCGCCGCAACGGCCTGCATCTTGAGTTGCATCAGCGCAATTTCGCGTTGAACTTGCTGATCTCGTTGCCGGGCCGCTGCCAACGAGCGCAAGAGAAACGCTCGATCCTCCTGCGCCGTGTAGTCTTTATTTCTTTCGGCGGCAAGCCAATCGTTCCAGCGAGGCTTTAGTAATTTGAGGTCGGCTTCGGAGAATAATTCGAACGGCACGGCATACTCATCGCCGTTTGTCGTTTCGAGTACCACGCCATCCAAATGAAAGGTCCGTGCCGCGCCCCGCTGGCGTATCAGCCAAGCTTCGAGCGACCCGCGATCGGCGCGTGGCAGGCCTTCGAGTTGAGCGACGATTTGGGGAAGCAGGCGTTGGTAAAATTCCGGTAGATTGTCGAAGGCCCGATCGTTGGCATAGATCCGGCCGCGCCGCCGCTGAATTGTCAAATCGCGCGATGCATAGTCCACGATCCGCCCGACGAGCTGCGTGCCATCGCGCAAGCTCCAAGTCTGCTCACCGCCGGATGCTTCGCCGGCGCCTGGGATGCCAGCCGGCGACTTGAGAAACTCGCGATCCTGGACGGAGAGCTTTTCAATCGGCATGGCAACGAGTTCGTGATCGGCTCGTTTCAGCACGACGGTCGTGTCGCTCGACGCGACCAACTCGGCTTCAAGCGTATAGCGGCCGGTAGAGTCCGTCCAAATTCGCGCGGCAGCCGTCGTCGTGTCGGCCGTCAAGAATAACAACGAAGCACACGCGAGAAAGAGTTTCATGAACGGCCCTCGTGAAAAACGGCTGGCGTCGCCTGGCGGGGACGAATCTCGACCGCATTATATCCTTGAGTTCGCCGGCGCCGTAAGTGCCTGGCGCGGCGAGCCGCCCGAATTGAAAACCCGAATTGAAAAGCTGATCGGCCCTGCCTGTTCCCGCTCATGTATTGGCAACTACGTGCGTTCGAGCTACAATTCGCGTGCGTTCGCATGTGGGCATGTCGCTAAGGTGAGGTTTTCATGCGTAGATTGAATCACGATCACCTCCTGGCTGCTTGTGTCACCCTTCTTCTTTTCTCCTCGGTGGTCGTCTTTAGCAGCGGTTGTTCATCCGCGTCGCCTGCCCCCGTAGGCGATTTAGTTCGACCGGTTAAGACTTTGGTCGTTCAAGCGGGAGATGACACCCACTTAAGGATTTTCCCCGGGAAAATCGAGGCCTCGCGCCGAGTCGAATTGGCCTTTCAGGTTCCCGGCTTGCTGGTGAAACTTCCGGTGAAGGAAGGACAGAAGTTGGAGAAGGACGCTGTCATTGGCCAGTTGCGGCAGGATGAATTCCAGGCCCGGCTCAAAGCGTTGCAGGGCCAACTCGAGCAGTCACGTGCCGGTCTGGCTTCGCTCCGAGCGGGCGAAAGACCGGAAGAACGATTGCGGCGCGAATCGCAAGTGCGGGCCGCCCAAGCACGGCTGGCAAACGCGCGGGCGGAGTTGGATCGCACCACCCCGCTAGTCCAGAGCCGAGTCATAACGCGTTCCGATTTCGAGGCGATCGAAACCGCGTATCACGTGGCGGTCGAAGACCTAAAGTCGACCATGCAGTTGGCGGAGAAAGGGACGATCGCCCGCGAGGAAGATATTGCTGCCAGAGAGGCGGAAGTCCGCGGACTTGAAAACCGCGTCGTCGAAGCCAACATACAGCTGCAAGATACCACGTTGCGTGCTCCCTACGCCGGCGTCATTGCTCAACGGTTTGTCGAAGAAGGCCAAAACGTGCAAGCCAAGGCGCCGATCGTGCGGTTGCAGGATGTGGAGGAAGTCGAAATCGTGGTTGATGTGCCGGAAGCAGTCATGGCCGCCGACATACAGTCCGCCGACATTCTGCAAATGGTGGGCGAGCTAAGCGGAGCTCCCGGAGTACAGTTTCCTGTTCGACTGCGCGAGATCTCCCAGGTTGCCGATCCCACCACGCAAACCTTCAAGGTTCGAGTCGCCATGAGGGCGCCCGAAGGCGTGCGTGCGCTGCCGGGGATGACCGCGTCGGTGACGGTCACGTATCGCCGAGCAAGGATTCTTGACGAGCATATCGTCGTGCCGATTTCCGCCGTGCTGAAGCAGGAAAGCGGCGATCAAGTCGTTTGGGTGATTGGTGCCGATCAAGTGGCCTCCCGCCGACCGGTCAAGCTTGGCAGCGTCTCCGGCGGCAATGTCGAAGTTTTATCCGGACTTCAATCCGGCGACCGGATCGCCGTGGCGGGGGTGACTTTCCTGCGCGACGGCATGAAGGTTCGCGATTTGGGCGAGGCTTTGGGAGGCGGTTGAGTGATGAACCCCGGCGTTCTCTCCGTTCGCAACGACCGCGTCCTGTACGTGACGATGTTGTTGGTGCTCTTGGGGGGCATCGTGGCCTACCGCAACATAGGCCGGCTGGAAGACCCCGAGTTTACCATCAAGGAAGCGCTCATCGTCACTCCGTATCCCGGCGCAAGCGCTGAAGACGTCGCGAAGGAAGTCACGAATCCGATCGAAAGCGCATGCCAGCAGCTCGGGCAGCTCCTGCGAGTTGAGTCGCAAAGTTCGCGCGGCATGTCAACCGTCACCGCCGTTATCCAGGATCGCTACCATCGCGAACGAATTCCCCAAGTGTGGGACGAATTGCGGCGCAAGATCAGCGACGTGCAATCCCAGTTGCCCCCCTCTGTGCGCGGCCGGTCGATCGTCGTCGATGACTTCGGCGACGTTTATGGCGTATTTCTGGCCGTCACCGGCGAAGGCTACACACAGCCGGAGCTGCGCCGCTACGCCGAGTTTCTGCGCCGCGAATTGCTGCTCGTGCCCAACGTGAAGAGTGTTGAGCTGTTCGGCCAGCAGCAGGAAGTTGTGTTTTTAGAGATTTCGCGACACCGGTTGGCGCAGCTCGGCATCAACGAGGAGCAGATCTATGCGAAGCTTCAAGCGCGCAATGTGGCGGCCGATGGTGGTCGAATCCGCATCGGCGAAGAGCACGTCGCGCTTGATCCCCAAGGTGGCTTCCGTTCGGCAGAAGACATGCTCGAGCTGGTGATCGGCTCCGACAAATCGGGGCGACAGCTCTTCCTCCGCGATGTGGCCACCATCGAACGTGGCGACCAGGATCCACCGCGAAGATTACTGCGCTACGACGGCAAAGCGGCCATTGGTATTGGCATCTCCACCGTACAAGGCGGGAATGTCGTCACGATGGGGGAGGGGATTCGTCGCAAATTCGCCGAGCTTAAGGAACAACAGCCCATCGGCATCGAGATCGGTGAAATCAATTTTCAGTCTGAGGCCGTCACCCTTGCAACCAACGACTTTATGTTCAATCTGGGCAAGGCCGTGACGATTGTATTTGTCGTGCTCTTCATCGCCATGGGCCGAAAGACCGGCCTGATTATCGGCCTCGTGCTGTTCCTGACGATCATGGCAACGTTCTTCGTGATGTACCTGAAGGGCGATTTGTTAATGGAGCGCATCTCGCTTGGAGCGCTCATCATCGCGTTGTGCATGTTGACCGACAACGCGATCATCATCATCGAAGGCATCAAGGTCGGCATTGAATCGGGCAAAGATAAGTTGGCTGTCGTCCGCGAGGTCGTGGCCCAAAATCAGTGGCCTCTGTTTGGTGCCACGGCCATCGGCATTATCGCCTTTGCCGCCATCGGTCTTTCGGAGGATCGAACGGGCGAGTACTGCAACTCGCTCTTCTGGGTCATTTTCATATCGCTGAGCCTGAGTTGGGTGTCGTCGATCACAATTACGCCGCTGCTCAGTTATTTGATGTTCAAGCCGCTTGCTGCGGGCGGCCCCTCCTCCGCGGCCGATCCCTACGGCAGCTTCTTCTTTCGCAAGTTTCGCCGGCTGGTTGAGCTCGCTCTGACCTATCGCTGGCTTGTGATTGCCCTCTCGCTCGTGCTCTTTGCGTTATCGTTGTATGGCTTCACAAAAATCGATCAGAGCTTCTTTCCACCGGCTACCCGTCCCCAGTTCATGGTGGACGTGTTCCTGCCGGCCGGCACACACATTCGCGAGTCCGAAGCATTCGCCCAATCTGTGGAAGAGTACATCCGCAAGCAAGCTGGCGTTACCCACGTCACCTCGTTCGTCGGCGGCGGTGGGCTCCGTTTCTTGCTGGTCTACTCGCCGGAAAAGGAAAACCGGGCTTTCGTTCAATTCCTCATCGATGTTGATGATTCAAGTAAAATCGATGGCTTGCTCGCCGATGTGCAGCAACACCTTGATGAAATGTATCCGAACGCCAATGCCGTCGCCAAAAAATTCCTGCTGGGTCCCGGACAAGGCGGTCGGATCCAAGCGCGCTTTCAAGGTCCCGACCCGGCTGTTCTGCGGCAACTCGGCGCCCAGGCACAGAAGATCATTGAAGACGATGGTCGGGCCGTTTGCGTCCGCAACGATTGGCGCGAGCGCGAGAAGGTAATACGGCCCGATTTACTCGAATTGCAGGCGCGCCGTAACGGCATCACGCGCGTGGAGGTGGCCGAGGCGCTTGCCACGAGTTTTGAAGGTCGCGTCGTTGGCTTCTATCGAGAGCCCGGAACGGCCGGATCGGGCGTCTATCCGCAAGAAACGCGCCTTCTTCCGATCGTCGCTCGCCCGCCCCTCAATGAGCGCGACGACGTGCGGGCAATCAATAGCCTGCAGATTTGGAGTCCCGTGGCCGGACGCATGATTCCGTTGACGCAGGTAACCTCAGGCACCGAAGTCGCCTGGGAAGATCCGATCGTCATGCGCCGCGATCGTTTTCCCACGCTTACGGTGCATGCGGACCCACGCTCCGGCCTGCCTAGCCAACTTTTCAATCGGGTCCGCGCATCGATCGAGCAGATTCAACTGCCGCCAGGCTATTCCTTACAGTGGGGCGGTGAGTTCGAAGACTCCCGCAGAGCCCGCGCCGCACTTGCCCAACCGCTACCGTTCGCGCTGGCGATCATGGTGCTGATATGTGTAGCGCTATTCAACTCGATCCGCACGACGGTACTCGTGTGGCTGATCGTGCCACTGGCGATTATCGGAGTTACGGGCGGGCTCCTGCTCACGGGGCAGCCCTTTGGCTTCATGGCCCTTTTGGGCGTTCTCAGTTTAGGGGGCGAACAGATCAAGAACTCGATCGTGGTACTGAGTAAAATTCATACCGAGATCGAAGCCGGCAAGGCGCCGCGAGAAGCCATTCTGAATGGTTGTGTGAGCAAAGTCCGCCCCGTACTAATGGTTGCCTTGACAACGGTGCTGGGTTCGATCCCGCTCTTGAAAGATCCGTTCTTCGGCACGATGGCAGTGTGCATCATGTTCGGGCTTTCCTTCGCCTGCGTGCTCACCCTGCTCGTGATGCCTGCGTTATATACGATCCTCTATCGAGTCGATTTGAATGCGCCTCCGGCGAGAATCGAATGAAGCTTCGATCGCCGGAGTTGGCCATGGTTCGTCGCTCCCCGAGTCGCATGGCTCTTTCCTAACGCCAGCGGAAATTTCCGAAGCGTGCGGATGCGTCGGGTCGTGAAACCTAGGCAGAAGCCAGTGCTGCTATCGGCGGCCTTACGGATGCCAAATGATCGGCGTGCCCCACGGACTGACGGTATACACGGGCGGACGAAACGGCGGCGGCAGTGGATCGCGGCGCTGTGTGTTTTGATTGCGTGGCCGCGGTGTATTTGCCGGCCAGTTGGAACGATTGGCCACCGGCGCCGTCTGTCTGGCTGCTTGCGCGTCGCGCGCTGCTTGCCCTTGGAATTCGCGAGTACGATCGAAAGCTGCTTGTGCCTGCAGCCGCGAATCCCTCACTTGTTGCAGCTGCTGCAGTTTCTGGCGAACCTGGCTCGCCGACATATTGAGGATATCAGGCCGACTGATCCCCAGTTGTTGTTCGGGATTTCTGGCCACTGCTAGGAATTGCCCCAGCCACAGCCGGGCATCTTCTGCCTCGGGGCTTGCCAAGACGGCCAGTCTTTCTTCCAGATCGTGGAGAAAGTGCTCCAATTCCTGCGGCGACATCTTCGCAACTCGGGCCGCGAGGTCTGCCCGCATGCCGGTGACTTCCTCTGGCGTATAAAGCTTTTGCACCGACAGCCATTCGTTGAGCTGTCGCTCGGCGCGGTGCCAACGGTCGCTCTCCAGGATTTGCCGGCGGGCCGTATCTTGCGAACTTGTCTCGGCTACCGTCCGGCCACTGGTCTTTCCATCTTGACCTCGAGCTGGCGGACCTTGATACCCCCACGTGAGAAGCGTGGCGACAATAGTCAATATACCCGTGAATCGACAACGCATCACATTATCTCCCAACCGCAGTTGCCACGCGATTATCGCTAAGGCCATAATTGGCCAATTCAACTTATTCATCTATTGCCGGCCGCGCGGTGAAATTCTACACGCAGCGGTTTCAATTTGATGCCGGCGACTTCGGCGCCCGCAACTTCCCAGGTGTAGCTTTGATCGCCCCCGGGCAAATAAACGGACGATGTCTTCCCCTGCTTGCCATCGGGCGATACATCGATGGTATCCACAAGCCAGCGCTGGCCGTCGCGTCGCCAGATTTCTTCGCCGGTTCCACCTTGAGAATCGAAAGTCCATGATTTAATTCGGCCGCCGACCGGATCCCATCCAATGCGCTGCGTGCCGAGGACCGTTTCGCCTCCGTCGCGCACAAAGGCGAATTCTCGCAGGATGAAGTTACCGTCGCCGCTCCAACGCGACGACACCAAGATCGCCGCATCGGTGCTCGCGCCCACCCACTCCCCCAGCAGAAATTCGAGTGGCTTCAGGTGCTGGTTGAACGGCGGCTCGTCGGCAAAGGAATCGTAAAGGCTGTCGATTAGCCATTTTCCGTCACGCTTAACCCACAGTGCGGCGAAGCGCCGATCCAGCAATCCGCCGTCGCGGGCGTTCAGACAATCCAGTTTGCCGCTTTCGATCGCCACGTCGGGCGTCACGAATCGCACCTTGGTTTCCAAGGCCGATTCCGCAATTGGATCCGAGTCAACATGGGGCGCGGTTGCCAGCCGACTGATTAACTCACTGGCTTTCACCACGCGACCATTCGGATCGACGTATTCGCCATCTGGCGTCCACATTTTCTGTAAGGCGTTGCCGTCCCCGCGACGAGCGGCCCTCTGGAAGTCCTTCGAGGCGGCGCGCACGGCGTCGGCATCGTTCCGAGCGGCTGCTGCTGGTTGGGAATACACCACAGCGTCCGCGGCTAAGCTTGTTACCGTGGCACACACGCAAATCAATACTTTGTGAGCCCCAAACATCAACATCTCCCGCCTGCTCGGTTGGAAAGGGAACCGCCGGCGAAAACATGGCCGGTGTGTTTTCGCATCATTTGATTAGAATCAAGCCGGCCGCGAATTTCAACTGGGGACCAACTGACGGAGATTCCTTGGAAGATGTTATCTCGAATTGGAAATTAGCACACTTATTATTGGCGTCGGGAGAGCCACTGCCGGCGCGATGTGTTACATTACTGTTACCGATGGCTCAACCCTCTTTGTTTGCCACGGTCCCGCGGTCCCATGATAGGATCTGTCCCGATGCGTCAGTCGAGTGAACCGCCCCAGACATTTCTGCAGCGACTGTTGGATTTCGTGGAGCGGGCCGGAAATCGAGTGCCGCATCCAGCCGTGCTGTTTGCATCACTGATCGTCTTGGTGGCGGCAATCTCGCAGCTTTTCCAGTGGTTGGGCACAACCGTCACCTATCAGGTGATCAATGCGGAAACACACCAGCCCGAAGCCACGACCACGGCCGTGAAGAGTTTGCTCGCGGCCGACGGAATCCGCTTCATCTTTACTTCGGTCGTGCCGAACTTCATCAATTTCGGTCCGGTTGGCATTATCCTCGTAGCGATGATCGGGATCGGCCTCGCCGAGCGTGCCGGTTTGATTCAAGCGATCATTCGCAAAATCGTGATGGTCGCACCGCCGAGCACGATTACCGCAATCGTGATTACGCTGGGGGTCCTGTCGAGCATCGCCTCGGACGCCGGTTACCTGGTCCTGATCCCGCTGGGTGCGGCGGCCTTCCACAGCTTGGGGAGAAATCCGTTGGCCGGACTGGCCGCGGCTTTTTCCGGAGTTGCCGCGGCGTTCGGCGCGAATGTTCTGGTGAAACCGATCGACGGCATTCTGGCGGAGATGACCAACGATGCCATTCATCTGGTGGCCCCAGGAAAATCAATCGACATTACCGCGAACTTGTACTTCAACATTGCGTCCAGTGTCGTATTGATTATCGTCTGCACTGCCGTCTCGAACTGGATCGTCGAACCCCGACTCGGCGAGTACGAGGGCGACGCACCGCCCAGCAATAGCGAAGGCTTGTCCAACGAAGAATCTCGCGGGCTCATCTACGCACTGATCACTATGGTCGCCTTTGCCGCCGCGATTTGCTACCTGACGCTGCCGGCAAGCGCGCCGCTGCGAAACCCCGAATCGGGAGCGATCATTGGCCGCTCGCCTTTCATGGATAGTCTGGTCTTTCTGATCATGTTGGCCTTCTTGCTGACGGGATTGGCTTATGGCGTCGGGGCAAGAACGATCACCAGCACTTCCCAGGCGATCGACGCCATTTCGAAGACCCTCGCCGATTTGGGCCCGCTCTTGCTATTGTTCTTCGTAATTAGCCAGTTCGTGGCTTATTTCAATTACAGTAACTTGGGAACCGTATTGGCGGTAAAGCTCGCCGATTTGCTGAAGGACGCGCATCTAAGCAGTGTGACTTTACTGTGCGCGTTTCTCTTGATCGGATTCCTGATGAGTATCCCCGTTCCCAATATCTTGCCCAAATGGGCCATTCTTGCACCGGTGTTTGTGCCGCTGTTCTTGAAATTGGGAACCTCGCCCGATGTCGTTTTGGCGGCTTACCGGGTGAGCGATTCCCCACCCAACGTGATTAACCCGCTCTTGCCGCACTTCGCGCTGGTGGTTGGTTTCGCCCAACGCTGGCAAAAGGATGCCGGTGTAGGAACGGTAGTGGCGATGATGCTGCCTTATGCGGTCGCAACGTTTGTGGCTTGGTCGATCTTATTTTTCGGTTGGTATCTGCTTGAGATCCCCTTCGGGCCGCGGTGATACGCCCCTCAGCGGGCCTAATGCCGGCGGCGAGGACTTGGAAGAGATGTCATGAAAGCGGAATTGCCAGCTCGTGATTTGGACGCGCTCCTCGAGTTCTTGTTTCGACTTGGGCAGGCGTATCTCGCTTGCGGCGAACAGACCGCCAAAGTCGAGTTGGTTTTGCGCCGCACTGCGTCGGCCTATGGCATGCGCCAGTCGCGCGTCGTTGCCTTCCCGACGGCGATCTTCATCAGCCTGCACGATGGGAATGAGGAACGCATCACAATAGCGGAGGCGCCCTTGCAGTCATTGCGGCTGGACCAAGTCGCCGACGTCTACAAACTAGGCGATGCCGTACAGCGAGGTGAAGTGGAACCGGCGGATGGCCTAACGCGCCTGAACGGAATCCTGCGGATGAGCCCGCGGTTTGGAATGGTCGCCACGCTTTTGGGCCATGCGATTCTGTCGCTGGGCCTTGCCCTGGTGCTGATGTCAACGCCGCTGAACCTCGTTGCGGCGGCACTGCTCGGGCTCTTGGTGGGCATTTTGAAAGCCTTCAATCGCGGGCGGCCGCTACTCGCGGTGCCGTTGCCGGTCGTCGCGGCGGCACTGGTGGCCTCACTTGTTTTGCTGGCCGTAAAGCATGGCATCCCGCTCGATCCGCTGCAGACCCTTGTTCCTCCGCTCGTGACGTTTTTGCCCGGCGCTATGCTCACACTGGGCATGGTTGAATTGGCGTATGGCGACATGGTGAGCGGCTCCAGCCGTCTCATCACGGGCGCTGTTCAACTCGTGCTGCTGGCATTTGGGCTTGTCGCTGGTACGATCTTGGTAGGCTATCGCCCGGAGTATCTGGCGAATGTGGATGTGGAAACGACGGCCACGATTTGGACGACCTGGATGCCCTGGTTGGGTGTCGTGGTATTCGCATTTGGAGTGTGCCTGCATTTTTCCGCGCCGCGAAATTCCCTGCCCTGGTTACTGTTGGTTCTGCTACTCACGTTTGCCGTGCAAGGCTGGGCGGCCCATGTTTTTGGCACTGAAATTGGTGGGTTCTTCGGGATGCTCGTGGCCACGCCACTTGGCTATTTGATCCAACTTCGCTTCAATGGGCCACCCGCGATGGTGACGTTTCTGCCCAGCTTTTGGCTGCTCGTTCCCGGTGCACTGGGATTATTGAGCGTCAAGCGGATCCTCAGCGACCGCGTTGCCGGTTTTGATGGAATCTTGTCGACGGTGTTCATTCTCGTCTCGATTGCCTTGGGCACATTGATGGGCGCATCACTCTATCGCGCGCTTACGGAGTGGTTCGGCGCGTGGCAGCTTCAACTCGGTCGCGCTGGGGCCTACTTACGACGTCGAATGAATCGCTGAGAGGCGCCGCGATTTCCCAGCCCTCGTACGATGTATTGCGGTGGACGCGGCGATGCGAAGTGACAACTTCGCGGCAGACCGATTGGTTGGTATACTACTACTCGTTTCACTCGATCTTTCGCGGAGACGCTACGATGCCAGGTTTTGGTGGCGGTCGCTATAGTCCCGAACGACTCACGCAGACTTTTCTAACCGGCGTTGTCGGAATTCTGCCCCTCGCACTGACTTTGGCGGTACTCGTTTGGCTGATAAGACTGCTGCATGACCTGGCTGGGCCCGCCAGCCTGTGTGGCAAGGTGCTGACCTCCGCGGGGATGTCGGTTGTGGCCTGCGACCTGACCGCCTACATTATTGGGCTGATCGGCGTTCTGATTTTGGTGTACGTCCTGGGGGTCATGATTGAAAGTGGCGCCGGCGGGGGCTGGCGCCAAACAATGGACTCGGCGTTGCACCGGATTCCCGTTCTGGGGACGGTGTACGACGCTTCCAAGCAGATGACCAGCATGTTCGATCGCAAGCAGGATTCGCGGCAAAGCATGACGCCCGTCATGTGCTACTTAGGGGGTGACCGCAGCGCTGCCATCCCCGCACTCATGCCAACTTCGGAACCTGTTCGCCTGGGAAATGAGGAATACCTGATGGTGATCATCCCCACAGCTCCGGTACCGTTTGGCGGGGCGTTGCTTTGCGTTCGCACAACTTGGATTGAGCCGGTTGCCTGCGGCTTTGAGGAATTGGTGGGGGTTTACATGTCGATGGGGGTCACTGCGCCGCGAGCATTGGGCCAAGCCGGTGGCCACACGGCAGACGTGCCGCCGCCGGTACCGGGAAGCGTGTCTTAGACCAGCAATCACTCACTTCGATTCGGAAGGACGGCGATAGAAATGGCGGCTTCGACTTTGCAATCGCTTGCCAAGAGCTTCTCTCGAGCGGGATGGATCGGATTCTGGTTCCAATTGTTCTTGGGACTGCTGCCACTGGCAATGCTGTTGTATATCATCTTCGGAACAGCGGCGGGCACGCGGCTGGGTTTCGATATCGCCGATTATCTTGCCTTGGTCGGCCTAGCGATCTTGGCGTTCACGGCACTTTGGTTATACGGCTACACCAGGTTGGCAAAACGGATCGCGGATCCCGCTCGTTGTCCCTCCTGGGCCGCGGTTGCCCGCACGCTGTGGATGGGCCTGTTTGCCAGCACCGCCGGTATTGCCGTTTCGATTCTGACATTACTGATTGAAGTGGTGCGGCTCCTGATTCTCTTTTTGCATGCGCCGCAAGCGGGAGTCCCCGTCATTCGCACGGAAGTCGACAACCGAACCGCATGGGTTTCCGCGATTGATGTTGTTTCGCTGCTGGCCGATCTTTGCACCCTAATTGGCGAACTGTTCGTGGCCGGAATTACGCTCTGGCTCCTCTTCCGGATGACACGGTCGGTCGGGCTTTTCGAACAGCCGCCGGCTGCCTCGGAACAGGCGTGAGATCCTTTACCTTGACCTATCCAACGGGAGTTTGACATGGCATTTACACTCGCTCAGGCGAAGTCTCTCTGCACGGCTGGCGAACTGACGCTGGTGAAGGCCAGCACGCGCAATGAAATTGGCAAGTATTCGGTGGTGCAAATCCGGCAGAAAACCGACCGAGCGCGCAAACTCCGCGACAAATGGCGCGACCAAGCCGAAAAGCAGCAGCGTGCCACGCAAACGGCTCGCCGCGCGCGACAGGTCGATTCGAGTGTTCGTTCCGCCGATAAGGCCCAGTTATTTGCCGAGGTACTTTCTCGTTTCGAAGCCCAATTAGCGCTTCTGGAGTCCACCGGCGATAAAGGCCGCCCGGCGCCGAAGCGACTGCCCGCGCGAGCTCGCTCCGCCACACATCGAGCGGGCCGCGCGAACATCCGCGCTGAGTTAGAGGAAGAACGATTGGCGCTGGGTGGGCGCAAGACAACAGGGACCGACGTGCCCGTTAAGCCAAAACCTCCCGCGGTTGCGATCACCGAGGAAGCGGTTACAGAAACCGACTTGGCCACCACGCGGCCGTCGAAACCAACGCTTGAGACACGGAAGACTGGGCGTGGCAAACGTGCCCCGGTCGGCACGGGCCTGGCGGCGTTAACGTCGGCCCGCGAACTGCAAGGCCTGCGCACCACCAAAGGAAAACAGCTTCGTGCTCGTTCCGCTGCTAAGCAATCGCGGCTCCAAGCGAGTGGGCTGATGCGCGTACAACAGAACGCTGCTGCCCGCAATCGACGAGCGCAAGGCAAGCGCGATGCACGCTAGAGCAAATTACCAGAATGCGTAGCCGCGTTTCCTCAAGAAACCCGCTGCGAAAATGAAAATCGTCGGCACGAAAAAGAGCAAGATGCTCTAAGCACGCGTTGTTCGTCAATCGTTCCATAGAATCCAATACCGCCGGTCGTCTCCAGGCCGCACGGTATGCAAGCGCCGGCTCACGTAGTTTTCGGGCTGCAGCAATTGGCGATAAACGTCGTCAAAGAATTCTGGCGAGTCCGTAAAGAAATGGTGCAGGTTTCTAGTGCGATTCACGGGCGTAGCATCCACGATGCACAAGTCCTTGAGCCCTTTCGCCTGTAAATCGAGTAATTCGTCGGCTTCCTCGAACTGGTAGGCCTCCGACCGCTCTTCCGGCGGCGTTGTAATCTCAGCGAGCCGGCCTAATCGGCGGCCGCCATTTAGCCAGTGGCTCATCAAGAGCGCCCGATCGTTCGAGCTCACATACGCGGTCAAGTGCTGCGAAAGCGCTTTGATTCGCCCGGCGAACTTGTCGTCGAACGCCCCGGCACACACGTCGGGTGCGGAGAGCACGACATGGTCGATTTTCGGTAAACCCTCGAACAACTTCGGTTGCGTTTCCAGCCAGGCGAAGGCGTCGCAGATAGTCTGGCATCCAAGACTACTCCCCATGAGCCATACTTTTTCGGCGCCCGTTTCGCGGCTCAACTGTGCCAGCGTGCGGCCAAGGTCGGGCGCCGACTTCGTGGCTACCTCCACGGAAGCTCGATAGCCGCTCATCCCTTCTCCCTGGTTGCCGGGCCAGTCAAACAGCATCACGGGAGTGTTGATATCCAGCACGTAGGCGGTGTAGGCCGTCTTGAGCGCCGCCGACTGAAACCAATCTCGAAATCCCCACACGATCACGAGCAGCGACTTGTTAGGAGAGGCCTGCACCGCGGTCCGCAGGCGGGTTTGCATTTCCGCTTGAGGCAGCGATTCGCGCCCACCCCATTCGATGGAATCGGTATCGAGCCACACCCAGGGCTTGATGGGCGTCCCGGGGGTGATGAGCACATCGAACGTGCCGGCTGAAATTTCCGTGCCCAACTTGCTGCCGCGCGCACCAAAGGTCTCAGCGTCCGCCACATCACGGTTCGTGGCATAGAAGAATTGGAAGCGACGTCGGTTGCCGTCGGCCGTGTTGGGGAGGCGACCAGCGAACGCAGTTCGCGTGGGCGTGGGGCCCATGCCGGTGAAGTTCCTGCCGACAAACGCGGCCGCAATCGCGACCGCCACCAGCGATGCCAAATAGAAACCAACCAACAGCATCCGACGATAAACCACCTTCATGCTGCGATCCTGGATACGACGCTAAATTCCGAAGTTTCTTCATGTGTCATTCTACTACATCCGTTCTTCCCCGTTGTCCCAACGATAATCGTTGCTGGGGGCGAAGTCAGAGCGCCATCTTGCCGGGCGGCATCCCTTGCCGGCATGAACCGCGAGAACTTGCGAAGCATGAAACTTGGAAGTCATGGATGACGAATCGCGCCACCATTATTCCCCCAACGTCGCGAGCGCCACCGCCAATCTGCAACCCTGCGCAAACTCGGGGAGGTCCACGTACTCTTTGATCGTATGGATTTCATATTGGCCGGCACCAATCGTGACCGTGGGAACACCGTGCTTGTCCAGCCAGTTGGCGTCCAGCCCGCCATTGGAAAAGATGGTGGTGGGCTCCAAACCCAGCGATGCCACGGCCCGTTTCGCCCTCGCAACCGCCGGTGAATCGGCAGCTAGGTTGAAGGGCGGATACGAAGGCTTACTTGTGAACTTGACCTCCGCGACCTCTCCGTTGGAATCCTTTACCTCCTGCTGTGCCTTGGCGAACGCTTCACGGTAACCTTCGCAAATAGCCGTGGCGAAGGCGGCCTCCGGACTTCGTGCTTCGCCGCGAATGTGGACATAGTCGGTCACAACGTTCGTCGCATCTCCGGCGGGCTGTCCCTCCTTGCCGCCGAATATCCCGACGTTGCTGGTGCCATTGCCATTCGGCTTAACGACTTTGCCAAACCAGCCAGCACGTTGTGCCTCGGTCAGACCGATCGCGCCCACCAAAGTCGCCGAAATGCCCTTTTCTGGTGCAACACCGGCGTGTGACGCCTTACCCTTGATTTCGACGTCCCAATTCTCCTGACCGACTGCCCCTATGATCAATTCCGAGGCCAATCGGCCATCGACATTAAAGCACATTGTCGCGCCACCCAATTCCTTGGGATCCAATTCTCGGGCGCCGTGCAGCCCACTTTCCTCCCGCACGGTGAACAGTAATGTCAGCGGCGGATGCGGCAGCTTATGCTTCAGCAGCGTTTCGACCAGCGACACCAATATGGCGCAGCCCGTGCGGTTATCTCCGCCCAGCGCAGTGGTGCCATCAGTCACAATCCGGTCGCCTTTGCGAATCGGCTTCGCGCCGGCACAAAGGGGTACGGTATCAAGATGAGTTGAGAACAATAGACGCGGGCCCGCGATCGTCCCCGGCAACTCGACAATCAGATTTCCCGTCTCGGTCGGTAGGTGAATCCGCGTGTTTGCATCGTCGAATCGAATGGCTGATGCTGGAACACCGACCGCCTGCAATTCCGCTGATACGGCACTCGCAATAGCTTTTTCATGGCCCGTCACGCCATCAATCGCTAAGAACTTCATCAAATGGTCTTCCGCGGACATAACATCCAGGGGAATTTGTTTCGTGCTCATCGTCCCGAATCTCCATTGAATAGTACATGCCGCCCATCGGAGGCGACGAACCCGCATGCGTAGTTAAGCTAGACCCCACGGAAGTCCCAACCAATACCAGGCGGCAAACAGCCCCATCCATAGAACGGTCATCCAAAGGGCATAGGGTAACAACAAAGCGACCACCGTGCCAATTCCCGCGTTCTTATCGTACTTTTGCGCGAACCCGACGACCAAGGCAAAGTAAGCATTGAGTGGCGTGAGCGCGTTCGTGGGTGAGTCGCCGACCCGATAGGCGCTCAACACGGCCGCCGGGTCGATGGCCAGTTGTACAAATAGCGGTACGAACACCGGAGCAAAGATGGCCCATTTGGCGATTGCCGGCGTAAACACGAAATTCAGCAACGTCACTACCAGAATGAAACCCAACAACAACCAAATGGAACCGATATTGGCGGATTTCAGCGCGTCCGCCATCTTCACCGCCATTAAGGTCGGAATGTTGCTGTAGTTGAAGTAGGCAATGAACTGGCTGATCACCAGAAACAGAAGAATCGTGCCTCCCAGACCAGAGACGGCCTTGGTCATGGCCGCGATCACGTCGCCCGTGCTCGTCAGCGTCTTGGCGCCGATCCCATAGGCGATGCCGGTCGTCAAAAACAAAAACATGATCGGGACGATGAGCGCATTCATGAACGGCGAATTGCCGATCAGTGAGCCTGTCTCGGGATTTCGCAACGGCGCTCCCGCGGGTATTGTCAGCAGGCCAAAAACAACCAACACTCCCAGAAGCCCCAGGGCCGCAAACCGCAACCCTCGAGACTCGGCAGCCGAGAGCCCGGCAGCTTCCTGGGAAGGTTTACCATCACCGATTTTTCCCGCGTCGAACTTGCCTAATCGAGGCTCAATGATGCGATTCGTCACCAATCCGATCACGATTGCCAGAAAAGGCACGGACGCCATCGAGAACCAGAGGCCGGCCGTCAGGCCAATCGACCGCGATGGATCAACCATGTGAATCGCGTCGTTGGTGATTTCGGTGAGCACGGCATCGAGCGGCTTGATCAGCATATTCACGTTAAAGGCCCCAGCTACCGCGGCAAAGCCGAGCGCCAGGCCGGCCAGCGGATTTCGGCCAACGCTCAAGAAAGCGGCGCCAGCCAGCGGGATCAGCACCACATAGCCCGCGTCCGACGCGATGCTGGAGACAATTCCGACAAACGACAAAATATAAGTCAATGCCCACCCGGGTGAGACGGACACCAACATACGGATGAGTGAATTGATGAGCCCCGACTCCTCGGCCACGCCTACGCCGACCATCGCGACGATCAGCAGGCCGATCGCGGTGAATCCCATGAAGTTCGGCACGAGTCGGGTATACATGTCGCGCACACCGTTGGCCGTTAACAAACTCCTTGCGACCGTGGTCGCCGTTTCAACTTGGTGCGTTTCCGGATTGATGACTTGATAGGAAACGCTTGCTCCCGCCAGAAACAGAATGTGGGATAACAGCAAGACCAGCGCGATCAGGATCAGAAAAATGATCACTGGGTGGGGAACCTTGTTCCCGACTCGTTCCACAACATCCAAGACTTTCTGCATCGCGGACTTGGAGGCAGCACTCGATTGATTCATTCAAGTTTTCCTTTCGACAAATCCGACGCCCAGTTGCCGGTCACAACGGCAGCAGCCACGGCACAAGTATCACGCTTGTGATCAACACAATCAAGCTGAATGGCACACCAATGCGCACAAAGTCGCCAAACGTGTAATTGCCCGGCGTGACCACCAGAGTATTTACGGGTGAGGAGACGGGAGTCATGAACGCCGTCGAGGCGGCTAGCGCGACGATCATGGCAAAGGGATACGGCGACAAGTGAAGTTCTTCCGCAAGTGTGAGCCCAACGGGCGCCATCAACACGGCCGTAGCCGTATTCGAGATGAACATCCCCAGCATCGACGTAATTGCAAACAAGGTGGCGAGCACGGCGTAATGGCCCGATTCGCCAACTAGGGTCACCAAGGCCTTCGCTGCCATCTCGACCCCACCCGTTCTCTCTAAGGCTATCGAAAATGGCAACATCCCGACAATCAGCACCAGCGTTTTCCAATCAATCGAGCGATACGCGCTATTTAGATTGACGCATCCTAACACCCCCATGAGCAGGCAGCCGATCAGCGCGGCTTGTACATTCGGCACGATTCCACTGATCATCAGTCCGACCACCAACAAGAGAGAAATCGTTGCTTGAATGGCCTTTCCAGGAGCTGGCAGCACTTCTTTCAATTCGATCGGAAGGTTGAAAACCACCAAATCTCGATTGACGGTTTGCAATTGCCCGATCGAGTCCCAAGGTCCGATGACGAGCAGTGTATCGCCAACTCGGAGTGCTTCCTTCTGCAAACCTGTTTCTTGGGCCTCCAGTCCATGACGTAGTCCAATCGCCGTCACTCCATAAGACTTTTGAAGACTGGCTTCCGCCAGAGTCTTACCAATCAGGTCCGAAGTCGCTGGAACGATCACTTCCGCCATGCCGATTTCCTGTGAGAGATCGGCAAAATAGGCGCCGCTGAGCGGCAACTCCTCCAAAGCGTACTGTTGGCGAAGTGCCGCAACATCGGCGCCTTCGGCGACCAAGTCAACGAACAGGACATCGCCCACGCGCAGCTCGGTGTTTCCCTCCGGCTGCAGCAGCCTTCCGTTGCGCTCGAGCGCTACCAATGTCGCGCCAGAAGAATCGCCCAGGCGCAACTCGCCAAGAGTTTTCCCAACGATCGACGAGCCCTCCGTAATACGCACTCGATGTTCGCGCGCGGCGAGCTTGTACTGCGTCACCCAATCGCGGAGGCTAGGCTGACTCGCGCGAACGACGCTCTCGCCAACACCCGATTTCAACAACCAGCGACGGGCGATCAGCATATAACCGATGCCCAGCAGCAAAATAGGCACGCCAATCGGGGTGAAACTGAAGAAATGAAGCCCGGCAGCATCGCTTTGCCCATGCTCTTTCAGGTGGCGGATAAGCTCACTATTCACGATGAGGTTGGGTGTCGTTGCGATCAGGGTCGTCATACCACTAATCAAGGCGGCAAAGCTCAGCGGCATCATGAGACCGGTAGGCGACGCGCCTAGGCCCTGCGCAATTCGCAGCACGACGGGTATGAAAATAGCCGTGACGGCGGTCGAGCTCATGGTGGAGCCAAGTCCACAAACGACAAGCATCAGCAGGATCACCAAACGAGTTTCGCTGCCCCCTGCCGATGCCGCCAGCCAATCGCCCAAGCGGCGAGCGACGCCGGTCCGCACCAGACCGTCACCCATCACGAACAGCGCGGCGATCAATACGATGTTTGGATCGCTGAAGCCAGCCAACGCCTCGCTCATCGTGACCACGCCCGTGAACGGCAGCACAACCAGCATGATCAAAGCCACGGCATCCATCCGCGGCTTGTTCATCGCGAACATGAGAATCGCGGCGCAGAGCAATCCCAGAATGGCCGCCAGCTGAGGAGTCATGGATGTCTCCGAGTCCAAATGCGAATACAAAGCAAACGCGACCACGTTGCGAACATATCAGCCGTTCGCCAAGAAATGGCATGAAGAGACTTCGCCAGCCATGGCCGATAGTTGGATTCGCTAATCAGCCGGGAATCCAGTGTAGACCATCACCATTTCAATCGCAACGCGCCATCCGCACAAAATAGGGGCACAGCCGGAAATCAGATTGGTGTGGTATGGCGGAGCCGTCAGGCGATCAACGAAGTACCGCCAATGTCGCGTTGCCGCTTCGTGGCAATTGCGACGATGGGCGGTGCCACCAGCGATTAGAAGTTGTATTGAAAGAGGCCGCCCAAGCGCTTTGCATCGGCGTCTTCCCCGTTGAGGTTTTGGCGCTGCCCCCAGAGAAACTCGATGCCAAATGACATGCGCGGCAGTGGTATCCACCACAGGCTGGCGGCTGAATACTTCGTCTCGTCGTAGGTCGTCCCCAACTGACCTGCGTTGTTGTCGACGATTACATTTCCATACGTGAAGTTCGACAACCAATTCTCGCTATACCAATGCTCGTAGCTCACGTTCCAGGCCGTGGCTTCCGCCAAATCAAACTGGCCCGAGACCGGATCGACCTGTCCGTCGAATCCTTGGCCAGCGAGGTCGTTAATATATCGGCCCACCCCCGGCCCCCAGGTGACTTGCATCAAGACCCGGCTGCGCGTCAGGCCGGATGGGTTCTGGTCACGCGCGGGATCGGTACCCAACAGAATGGCCCAGGGGTGAACCACGACGTTTCCGCTCACGCCGGCCGCGGTTTGCTCGGTAACGTCACCACCGGTCGGCTGGTAGCCAATCGTTCGCACAAGACCCGAAACCTGGACATGGCCGACATCACCTTCGTAACGCAAGTGCGTGGCGATGTCCGGCACACGCTGCACGTTCGAGCCTAGACCGTTGGTAGTAATGTCTGAGAAGGGGCGCTCGATACTGGCTGCCCAGTACAATTGATCGGTGACGGGGATTGTCATTCGCGCGGAGGGTTGCCGCTGATTGACCCAACTGTTTGGTCCTTGGAAATCCACCAGGCTGGGCCAGTTGCTGCCATCCATGAACACCGAATTCTGTTGGCCGAATCGAAAGTAACCAAAGTCGACGAAGGCGTGTCGCAATCGAAAGGGATTTCCGCCGCCGCCGGCGGCTTGCGGGGCGCCATTGAAAAAATCGCCTTCAATAAACGTGTGGGCGTTCCACTCGTGAAACGTGGTTGGCGTCCACGATTCGAGCGCAAAGCGGCTCATCCGCGCGCTCATGTTGTAGTTCTGGCCGTCAGATTGGGGTACGGGGATCGTGTTCGTTACGAACGAGTCGGCACTCCCAATGGGGTCAAAGTCATTCATTGCAGCCAGGCGCACAAACCCGCGCAGCCGAAATGAGGTATTTGCCCCCGGCACAAGAAACGAACCCGGCATCATGCCGCGTGTCACAAACGTGTTGGCTGCCGCGGGCGATGGCCGAGGCGGCGGCGTGAGCGGAGTAAACTCGGGCACCGCGGGCGAATCCTGATAGTCGCGTGGCTCGTACCCAGCCGGGGCGTAGTCGGCCAATGGTCGAGCGCCCATTCCCGGTTCCACGTAGTAGGAGCCGCGGTAATAGTACTCCGGCAACAGCGAGGGAAGCACGCGATAGTCGTAGACGCCGGTAGGATCGTCGGCCGCGTGTGAATCGCCGCTATTGGAACCGTAATCGCTGTTCGGCGAGTGCAGTTCCGCATATTGCGTTACCGGATACGGCGCAGCCACGATCGATGACGCGTCATGCGTTGCGGTCGGCAGACTCGGGAAGCCCTCGGGAAATACCAGCGAGGGAACTGCCGTCGCGGGCGCGTCCGGCGGCAGCCTCGTGGCCGGCGATACGGACGGCGGTTCGCCGGGCTGTTGCGCAATTCCGGCGTTGAGGAATACGGTCAGCAGAAGCTGCCAGGCTAGAGCGGCCCACAGTTTTTCAGCCCCTCCGCGCACAGACATCCCTCCCCGTATTCGGCAAACATTCCCGTTTGGTTAAATCGGGTTACCGTGTTTTCGGTTCCGCGTCATCACAATTGGTGCAATCGCTACTATCGGTAATATCGACAGCCCCAACGGCACTAGTCCATCATTTGTTCAACGTGTAACACCTGTACGGCGCAATTACCGCGGAGCCAGCCGGTTCCGGTGTTGGCTAATCCGATAAATGGGAAGAAATGGATCGTACTCGTCGAAGAGACTACTACGCGAATGACTGCTTTGTGGCAGCTCATTGGTTTTTCACCACGGGCGGAGAACGCAAGCACAATGACGCGTTGCTATCTGCTACTGATTACGGCATTGCCAGCAGTCCTGATTGGCTCGCGATTAACTCGCGCCCAAGCTCCGGCAACGAGCCCGGCCTATCAAATTGTGCTCCGCTCGCGTCATGCGCAGGTGACGCCAGCCAAGTGCGGACGCGCGCAAACTGGCGGCGGATCCATTCTTGTCGCTCAGCCAGAGCCCAACACGATCATCGTCACCATGAGTGGGTCAGCCGTCGTCGGTTCCGGTTATCGACCCGCAAATGCCACGATCCACTATGATTTTGCTCAGGATCTCGATATTCTTCCGCTTCGCGATGCCGTTCGCCCGCCACGCCTGGGAATGATCGGGCATGTGGTTGGTACTCTCCAAGTAACCGATCAAGATCGTGTGCCCTGCGACGAAGGGGTTGCCGCCCAAGGGCCTGCGACCGCCAATTTGATGATGGGTGGAGTAAACTTATTATGCGTTGGAACAGAACCGTCGACCGTCGGGCACGGACAAGAGGTCGCGATTAATCATCAATGCGGTCCCGTCGAGACATCCGCAGTCGCTTCCCCCGCCGGATGCGGCTACTTTCGTCTGACCGCTACGTTCGATATCGGTGCAAACCAGGGCAAAGGAGTCTTTTGTCGTCGCTTCGCCGTGGCCGATTTCGATCCCACACCGCAGCTCGACGCATTTTGGGCGGATGCGTTGAAACCGTTTCGCTCGGTCCCGCGCGACGACTTCGGCTTCAAACTGATTCTCCGCGTCGTTGAAGATGCGGCGGTCAAGACAGCCGCCACGAATTGATCCGCTTCGCGACGCGACCGCGTCCGTTCGAAGCCGCTGAAGCAATTCGACTACCGACAAAACTGGTCGGCCGAGAAGCGCATCCCTTGTCCAGAAAAGCGGTTCATATCAACTGAAGTCGCACGAACCGTCGCGAACTACTGCATACGAGCTAACGATCGAGTTGCGGCCACGCTCGCAGAGGGGTATGACTTTCGTTGATTTCTGAAGCGGAAGTGAGACGAACGTCTGCGGGAATACGTTGACGGCGCGGATCACACCACCCACCGTGGGGCTTGACACTGAGTGAAGGGCAATGAAATACAGCTAAATGTCACCGAATTCCTAGCTCTGTTGCGCTGATTTTCGACTCGTCGTTTCGCGAATTCAATAGAATATCAGTACCCATTGCGCGCGGCAAAGATTTCGTAAGACCAAGTCTTCTATTCCGATCGCATGCCAATACGTTTTGGCTGTGCTAACCGCATAGCTTACTCGTGATACAACCATACGAGTTTTACTTAGGGAGCGTGAACCATGACAACCCGGCGGCAATTTGTGCAGTCTCTTCCGGCCTTTGCAGTTGCCGGCCACCTGGTCTTTGGTGAAGGAACGGCACTTGCTCAAGAGCCAGCCCCCTTGAAAGGACACTTCCATCCTAAAGGGAAAGCACCCTCGAAGTTTACGTTGGAGGTGCTGCAGAAGGCCAAGCACGAGCTCCCGTTCGCAGACAAGCGAGACTTCGAGGAGCAGAAAAAAGGCCTCATCGCTCCGATGAAAGAACTCAAGATAAAGGCGGATGCCGGCCACGTGGCCTGGGACATGGAGCGGTTTCAGTTCCTCGAAAAGCAACAAGACTTCGACAGCATCCACCCTTCGCTTCTCCGGCAGGCCGTTCTAAACAACAACTACGGTCTCTACGAAGTGATCCCTGGCATCTATCAGGTGCGTGGGTTCGACCTCTCCAACATCACGTTCGTTCGCGGCAAGACGGGCTGGATCGTGTTTGATCCGCTGGTAACGGCCGAGCCGGTCCGCGCTGCGTGGAAGCTGCTCCAAGAGCATATCGGCGAGGGTTTGCCCGTCTCGGCCGTAATCTATTCGCACACCCATGGAGATCATTGGGGTGGCGTCCGTGGCATCGTGGCGGAGAAGGATGTGCGCTCGGGGAAGGTCCCTCTCATCGCCCCGGCTGGCTTCCTGGATCACACGATCTCCGAAAATGTGTACGCCGGCAACGCCATGAACCGGCGGTTGTTCTACCAGTACGGCCTGCTACTGCCAGCCGGCCCGCATGGGTTCGTCGACATGGCCCTGGGAAAGGGCGTATCTGCCGGCGCGGTCGGACTGATCGCGCCGAACCGCTACGTCTCCGAGCCATTCGAAGAGTTCGATGTCGACGGCGTGAAGATGGTGTTCCAGAATACACCGAACACCGAAGCACCCCGGGAAATGAACACATACCTTCCCGATATGAAGGCGCTGTGGATGGCCGAGAACGTCACCGCGGTGCAACACAATATCTACACCCTGCGTGGCGCGCCGGTCCGTGATCCGCTCAATTGGTCAAAGCATATCGCTGAATCGCTTCACCGCTTCGGAACGAAGGCCGACGTCTTGTTCGCCTCGCACCATTGGCCTCGGTGGGGCAACGATCGGGTGCAAGAGGTGTTGCGGGCGCAGCGCGATTTGTACGCCCATCTGAACAATCAGGTGCTGCACTTTGCCAATCAGGGTGTAACCATCAATGAGATCCATAACGTCTATAAGCTGCCCAAGGGCCTACTCTCGCAGTGGCATTGCCGGGGCTATCACGGCTCGCCCGAGAATAATTGCCGCGGCGTCATCCAGCGTTTCCTGGGATACTGGGACGGCAACCCAGTCAACCTCATTCCTGCGCCACAACACGAGTCCGCCGCCCTCTTCGTCGAGATGATGGGCGGGGCGTCGAAAATCTTGGCCCGCGGCCGCGAACTCCAAAGCCAAGGCAAGTATCTTCTGGTGCAGGAATTAGTGAACAAGCTCGTGCAGGCCGAGCCGCAAAACCAACCTGCCAAGGACTTGTTGGCAGACGCGTTTGAACAAATCGGATACCAACAGGAGAACGTCGGCCTGCGGAACAGCTTCCTGGCGGCCGCCTATGAACTCCGCTCGGGGATCCCGCAGGGCGAGACTGCCAACTCAAGCAGTCCCGACGTGATTCGGGCGATGTCCACGGAGCTGTTCCTTAATTTCCTGGGAATTCGTATGGATAGCCGCAAAGCCGAAGGCCTGCGGTTCACCATAAATCTTCTCACGCCAGATAACGACGAGAAGTTCCTTATCGAATTGTCGAACGCCACGCTCACCAACATTAAAGGCTACCTGGCGGAAAAGCCCGACCTCACGCTCACCATCCCACGCTCCGACTTGGAACAAACGATGATGGGGGCCAAGACGCTCGAGGCACAGATCAAGGACGGCACTGCGAAAGTGCAAGGTGACGTTAGCGTCTTAAAGAAACTCGCCTCGACGATGATCGACTTCAACCCGCGCTTTGAAATCATGCCCGGCACGAAGTCTCGACACGAAGAACTTACGAAAACTTACCCGTACGAGGCGGTAACTCCGGAACCGATCGCAGAATAGCGCAGCAGTCACGATCCGGATGAGTGCCACGGCCGCGAAGAGTTCGACTGAAATTCGCGGCGGGGATATTGCCGTTGGAACAGCCGGCGGATTTGCGATGCGGGTTCAATCAGAGCGAAACGGCTGGCTCAACCAACTCGAGTATCGCCAGCTTCGCGCAAACGTAGGATGGGGAATCATCCTGCCGGACTCTTGTTCCCAGGCAGACCGATCTCGGCCGAGAGCGATTCGAGGCCTTACTTCCAGATGGAAATCTAGCGGCGACTGTATCTATTGTCACATCGGCATCGCTTAACCAGGTCACCAGCCAGCGCTACCGCAGCCGGTTGCCGGCGCGCAGCCGAAGTTAGTCGTCATCGGCACACTACAAGGATTGGCAACCACAGGAGCACAGGCCGGAGCTGGACTTACGATCATGGCCGTTGTTGGAGCGGGACGGAAACAGCTGCAACTACAACCAGTAGTATTGGATGCGTTTACTACCGCTGCCAGCAGGACAACGAGTCTGTTCATGATGGACCTTTCTCGAGCAAATTACCAAAATGCGTAGCCGCGTTTCCTCAAGAAACCCGCGGCGAAAATGAAAATCGTCGGCACGAAAGAGAGCAAGATGCTCTAAACCGCCGGCTTAAGTCGGGGAATCAACAGCGATGCCAATGGTGGCGACAAACCGACGTGAGTCTGGTGGCAAAACTGCGGCTTCGTGGGAATACGAAAATTTGCCATTCAACCGTACACGATGGTGGCTGGACTGCAAATGTAATCGATGTCTTTTTTCATCATTCTTCTGATGCTGCTAAACGATGGCGTCGGAAGTATCAAATGTTCCGGTCCGTGTTTTCCGGTTGAGAAAACTTTCCTCAGCCCCACTTTATGGATTACTCTGGGCCTGCCGGTCAACGTTGGCGAACCAGTCACCGCGGCCAGGCAGAATCCGAACAGCGCTGCCTCGGGATACAGGGCCAATCAGTTTATTAGGTTAGGGAAGTTGTGGCCGGGTGGCATGGCCTCGGAGGTACTCCGACGTGGCCATGTTTCTCGAGCGATTCCATGCTCACGCTTCGCGAGAGCATGCCACACTTCGGGCTCCATGTGAAAAACTGATCGGCCCTGGCCTCGTGATCGCCAAGGGCCGAAATCGGCTCTGATACGTGATACAATGGCGCCATGGCCACGGAATTTGACATTCGTCGCTACGGATTCGAAGTGCGCGCTGCGGCAGAATCTGATGCCAGGGCGGTTCGGATGTTACTTCCAAAAATGTCGCAAAGTGCGACATGCTTATTGGCCATCGACCGACATCAGCACCTGGTGATTGGTGCGGCCGCCATGACAAGTTCGTGTCGCAATCAGCCTCTCCTCGGACCGGGAGTTGCCATTGAGGTCATTCCACCCTGTCGACGACACGGCGTGGGAACAACCCTCGTGGCCGGCCTTGAACACCTGGCGCGCCAGGCATTTGCCGCCACGGCGTTATACTCAGCTCAGCGCGTTGATCAAGATAGCGCCGCGCTGGAAGGTTGGCAACGGCTCGGATTCACGCCGCTTGATACGGTCGAGGAGCATGTTCTGCCGGTCGACCAATTCGAGCCACGGCTCGGGCCGCTGATCGAGCGCATGCGGGCAACCGGTCGAATTCCAGCCAGCGCGACGATCGTACCGCTATATCGCGTCAATCCGGCGGCGGTGTTGCAGTTTCATCTGGATCATTTGGGTGGAGATCGGGGCGAGCTTTATCGCAAACTGCGCGGCCGAGGCGTCGGCGCGTTTCTACCACGGCACTCGCGAGTCCTATTAGTCGATGATCAAATCAAGGGCTGCCTGCTCGCACATCGAGTTACCAAGCAGCGGGTATGCATCGATGCCAACATCGTCGATCCGCAGCTTCGCGGCGGTTGGGCCAATGTCTGGCTTAAACTCGAAACACTGCGTGCTGGGCGTTCGCTCGGAGCGCGCGAATTTACGTTCACGACGTTTGACCACTATACGGACACGCGCAGCTTTACGAGTAAGTTGGCGGGCACAACGGTTCGCACGACCGTATTAATGGTGCGTTCCATTCAGCAGCACAACTCCGACTAGAGGACCGCGCTCGGCGGATGACGAACGACGTCTGCCGTAACTCATCGCGCTTCGCGATGCCGCGCCGCTCTCTGTTGACGCACCACCTCGCGAGCTAGTTTGCGGAAGTTCGCCGCTGTTTGGCCTGACGATTTATTGATCTTCGCCAGTTGAAAGTAGGCCGCCGCGCGCGTTGGTATTAACCGGGCAGCCGTACTAAATGCGGCCGTGGCCTCGGCCAGCCGTCCCATGCCGACGAGCGCAAGGCCAAGGTGATAATGCGCGGCAAATGCCTGCATATCGCACTCGAGCGCCTGTAGCGCGTAGGACGCGGCTTCCGCGAATTCGCTTTCAGCGATATGAATTACCGCCAGACCATCCAGCGCGATCGGATCGCGAGGACTGTGCTGAAGAGCGGTCCGAAACGCCGCTTCGGCATCGCGATATCGGCCAGTTCGACGAAAAGCCGTTCCGAGCAGGGAATGAACGCTTGGCGCGTCGGGGTCAACGAATGCAACGTACGTTAGTGCCTCAATCGCTTCGCCGAACTCGCGTCTTGCGAGCGCAATGGCCCCGCCAACCAGCGCGATACGCGGATGTTCGACCCCGTGTTCCGCCAGCCACTCGAAGTGCGAGTCCGCTGCCGCAAAATCGTGCTCGCGAACGTAGATTTCCAAAAGTCTCTGCCGTGGCGTAATCCACTCGGCGTCGGCTTCCACCAGCTGTTTGAGTAAACGAACAGCTCCCGTCAAATCGCCTTCTCGTTGCAACTTGTCAGCGGCTTGAAGTTCCACCTCCAAATGCTGGCGGCGCGCCGTTGCGCGCAGGGCATCCACCTCAGGATCGGCATAACCCAATTCCATCAGGTGGCGTACCGAATCAAGTTCACCGTGCGAATAGTGTTGCAGACGGGCTACCCTTCCATCCCGGAAGTCTGCGGTCTCCTTAGCGGCGGCCAAATCGATGCCGCAGAAAACAACCGACTAGGGTAAGGGCACCAATGAGTGCCGTGATCAGCGAACTCGGTTCAGGCACCGTGCCAGCCGGAATCGACACGCCAGGCGCCGTTTCGTACGCGTACCCCACGACTTCGCCCGTGGCATCGGCCTCGTTTGTAATGCGAATTCCAACCCAGCCGTAGTTGAACTGATCGGTATTATTCAGATCCATTTTCAGGCCCACATAGCGGACCGCACCACCAAGGCCAACAAAGTTCGGACCGTTGGTCGGCAGGTAAACGCCGGATGGGGGCTGACCGCCAAGGACTTGGTCAATTTGCGTCGCGTCCTCGTCGATCAGCCGATTCGCGCGAATCCATTTGCCGCCGCCTTGGAAGTTATTGCCTTCCTGGAAATCGAACGTCGATGCCAGACCAATCGGCGTGCCAGCCGTCAAAGCCGCTGGATACGAACCTTGTGGGCCCGTGATGACATACGCCGCTTCGTTGGCATCATTGCGCGGAGTAACACCATCGGAAAAGGGAGTCGCCTGAAAACAGCAGTCCGGGCCGGGGTCGAACGCCAAGGGATTCGACGCCCCATTGATATCGTTCTTGTCGATCTGCAAATAATCGAGGTTCACACCGTTCAAATTCACGCGATCGTGATCGATTTGAAAATCGGTTTGGCCGTCTTTGTTGAAATCGAGATTCACCTCGCCGTTGATGCCAAAGGGCTGGACCGTACTATTGCCAACGACGATGGCGTGGGCATCGTTCGCCATGGTGACGCCAAGCGCACCGGCCGCGGAAAGGTAAGCGGCCAATCGCCGGTCGAACGCCAGCAGAGAATTGGATGTCGTCTTCTGAATCTTCATTAAGTCTCCTCCCAAGCACACCCGAAGTTGCGCAAAATGTCGAGCAGAACAAAACTAATCAGTAACAAAGTTCGCCGTACCAGATAAACAACGGAAGTCAGTCGTCGCGGATCGACTAAGTCCGAGTTATTGAACCGAATTCTAGCCTATGTGCGGCATTAGTTCTTCGCAAGTAAATTCTCTACTGATTTCAAAGGTTTTTGTATGTGCCGGTAGCGGCGGTTTGTGAGCCTTTGCTCGCAGATCCCTTACTTCCCACGGACTCGGCGAAGCAAATAGACGCCGATTAGAGCAACACTCGAACAAATGCTCAGTAGCAGGGAACCAGGCTCCGGCACTTGCGCCCCAAACCCGGCCGGCACGGAAGTGCCACTGCCGGACGTATTGCCAAATCGGACTCGCCAAGCAGCGTAATCGGCGGCATCCACGGTTCCCGGAGTATCGACTTCATTGGCCAAGGGGCCGCCGTTTCGCCACAACACGTAATCGGCGGCATCCACGACGTTGTTGCCGTTGTAGTCCCCGGGAACACCCGGGGCCGTTTCGCCCGCCATGATCGGCATTCCGAGCTCACTTTGGTAACCCCAGCCGGTCACCTCGCCGGTCGCATCGGCTTCGTTGGTGATGCGAACGCCGATCCAGCCGTACCAATATTGTGAATTGTCGTTGTTGAAACCGGCATGACCAGCATCGTTGAGATCGAGACGCACACCCAGATAGCGAGTTTGTCCGGCGAGGCCCACCCACCCCGGCGTACCGAGTGGCGGAAATACCCCGGTGGTACCCGCGGGTGGATTTGGGTTCGCGGCATCGATTTGAGTTGCGTCTTCATCAATCAGGCGATTGGCTCGGATGATCTTGTGCGAGCCGAGGAAATTCTCCCCTTCCTGAAAATCCCAAACACCGCTGCTGCTGGGGCCGAGCACCGTACCCGCGGTTACCGCAGCCGGGTAATACCCGCTTTCTCCTGGTCCCGCATTCGTGAGGTAACCATGGTCCGAGTTTGCAGGAGTGCCATTGGTTGGAAAGACGGCAAAGTTGTCGATCGGATAAGGATTTGCTGCGCTCGAGACGTCATTTTTGTCCAGCTGCAGATAATCGAGGTTCACGCCATTCAGGTTCACGCGATCGTGGTCGATTTGGTAATCGATTTGGCCATCCCCATTGAAGTCAATGTTGACTTCCTGATTGATTCCAAACGGCTGCACCGTCGAATTCGACACGACGATCGCACTGGCATTCGAAGCCATCACCGCAGTAAGCGAGGAGCCAGCCGCAAGATAAGCAGCCAGACGGCAATCGAAGTTGTGAAAATTCTGCCGCTCCGAGTTGTTCTCGCGTTTCAATCGACGTCTCATCGGGCTACCTCAAGTGATGAATGGGTGCTAACTGCTCAGTGGAAAACCACCTGTGGGAGGCCTCTCCGAGGCCGATGACGTTCTCAACCCCCGAGCGGAATCGGCGTCGGAGACGCCTCCCACACCGGGAAGACCTGGTTTTCTACTGAGCAGGTGCTAATTGTTTTCCTTACCGAATCCCCCCACGAGACCCCAGTCCGTATTTAAGGGATCTTCAGAGCATACGAGGCATAGGGATCGCCTGGCCGAGATTCGTACCCTAGCGTCGTTTCCGTATTATACTTAGCCGGCAGCTTGACCGTGGGATGGGTAATCCGCACTTTGTAGGTGCCGTAATGGATGGCCCTGATATCCCGCTGGTCGGCGGGCAGGTCGTCGGTCGAGACGGCCATTTGAGCCACGCCGCGATCATCCGTCAGCCCGCTTGCCGCCTTGATGTCGCCGCCCAGATACGGCTCTGGCTCGAAGGCAACCGTAGCGCCCGTGAGTCCACGGCCGTTCACCGTTACGTCGCAATTCAGCCGCGTGAGACCAACACCATGTCGGCGCAAATCCCGAATTCGCGCGGCAATTTCCGCATTGCTGATTTCACCGTTTCCGTCCGTATCGTACGACTTAAATTCAGCCAGAATTCCAGGGCATTTTGCCAGTTCGGCGGCGCTCAAGGAACCATTCTGGTTTGCGTCATACAAGCGAATTGCCTCGGCCGCCGCCCGATCTGGATCAATTGCGGGAGGCACAATGCGGCTTGGGCCACGCGAGCAACCTATCCCGCACGCGGCGAGCGCCGAACTAACTAACCACAAGTGTTTGACGCGATTCATAAAGACCACGAGTGCCTAGCCAATTGGGACACCACCTATGGAGATTCCGTCGCGGGTTCACCGTCAAAGCGATTGGCCAGCCGCATGTGAATGATGTTATCCATGCTGAAAGAAATGGCGCGGACCGATCCATCGCACAGCACGGCTTGCCACACGCCTGCATGAGGCCCGCCAAAACCTTGAAAGGCATCGAACGCCGGCCGATCTTGCGTGGCCGGCCAATCCTTGGTTGCCCAGCGGTTGATATCCCAATCGAAACCCTGGTAAAGACTGTGGTTGTCGCCGCCGTCGGCCTGGCCGTCCGACTCATACTGGTCGGCGTTCACGTACTTCTCGCCCACCATGTACACATTGCTGGTGCCATCCGTAATATCCTTGATGGCAATTTCCGCTCCCAAAAAATTAATCCCGGACTGGTCCTTTTGATTTGGAAACGTAAATAGATTGGGATTATCCAACAGTGCATAACCCAGCGGCGGCAAAACCACTTGGTAACCGGTTATCTTGCCGCCGGCATCGCGGACGGGGAATTTCATTCCCCCTTCGCCATCCCCCGCATTTGCGGCGTAATCGCCGCGCACGACGACTTGCATCGGGTCGGAATTGACCGGTTGCCAACCGGATGGCAGCGTGTAGGGAAGTGGTCGAGCTGGCCGTCGTGAAGGACAATTGAAAATTGTAATCGGCGTCTTCTGCATGACCACGGCAGCCGCCTTCTGTTTTGCAGTAATCGCCGGATCGCCGTCGTTGGTTAGATTGTAAACATCCTGCTCTTCAATGAAGGGCAAGATGTTGTACATCCATCCACCGGTCTGCCTTTTGCCGTGGCCGCGCATGGCATCGCCAACATGCCACGGCGATATTCCTGCTCCTGGTAATATCTTGTGCACATTCTCGTGCAGGAGAAACCCTGTGCCGATCTGCTTGAGATGGTTGAGACACTGCGAACGCCGCGCCGCTTCGCGGGCGGACTGTATCGCCGGCAACAACAACGCGACCAAGATGCCGATGATCGCGATCACGACCAACAGTTCGACAAGCGTGAAACCATGCAGGGAGGTAGGACCGCCAAGCCGAGGCGGACGATCTCGTTGGGCCGCTTGACTCGCGGCCCCGACATCGCTGAAAGCGCGCCGCAACGTGACTTGCATTCTGGCCATTCCAACCGCCTTCAACGCTGGAGCAAAAGCAGGTGCTAATCGTCGAACCATGCCACGCATTGGATCGAACCGGCACACGCGATCCATGGATGAGTGCTGCCACTATTTTGGCAGTATTCCCGAGCATGGTCAACGAAATTCAACGCCGGCATTCACTTTTCTCGACCTTTGGTCAGCAATGACAATGCTATATCAATTCGTCCGCACCGCCGACGTTCAATCGGCGTGGGTCGGACGGAAATGCGAACTTGCGTGCGTAGCAACCTACCGATCGAGGCCCCCGAGCACCCAGAGCTCGTGTGGCCCATGCGTGACTTCCAGGAGCCGGCTAATTGATGCAGCATTTTCGGCGACCGCTCGAGATGTCATCGCCGAGATAGTATCCGCCGACCACATTGATCCAAGCTGGCAGCGTCCATTCGACTTCTATTAGAATACAGGCCGTTGTCCGCAAGGAGGCTGGCCGCACTTTGCGAGCGTCGACATGGTGATTTTCCTCCGCATCCTAATCGCATTCGCCACATGTTGCTGTTTGTTTCAAGTGGACAGCCCGCGGTCGCGGGGGGCAGAGCCGCAGCCATTGCTAAACGTGTCGGCGGGAGTTTGGCCGGAAGCCGACAAACTGTTCCACCGCGATCCCGCCTGGCTCGGCGGTGACGATGCCTACTCGCTCGATCTCGGTCAGGGACGAATCGCCTGGTTCTTCGGCGACAGCTTTGTTGCGCCGACGACGCCGGGTAAGCGGCGCGGCACAACGATGGTCCATAATTCCGTGGGGATTCAAACGGGTTACGACCCGACGACGGCGGGCTTCAAGGCCTTTTGGCGCAGTGCCGACGGCAAGCTGGCGTCCTTCTTCCCGGATGATGGGATTCACTACTTCTGGCCAGGGGGTGGTATACTCGTCAACGGCAAGCTCCTGGTATTCTTCATGCGGTCGTGGACCAAGGACCCAACCCACGCGATGGGCTTCGAAACCGATGGTTGGGCCGCCACGCTGGTCGAAAACATGGGCCGCCCGCCCCAGCAATGGCGGTTGCGGCGGCTCGAAGCGCCACAAAACCAATTCGGCGTGCTGGTCGGTTCGGCGGCCGTGGTCCGCGATGGCGATTATCTGGTGGCATTGAGCGTCGGTGGCAAGGAACACCAGGTCTATCTGGTCCGCTGGCGTTGGGAAGCAGCGGCAGTGGGTGATTTGTCGCTGCCGGAATGGTGGGCCGGCGCAGAGCGCGGCTGGGTCGCGCAGCCAAACCTGACCGAACCGCCGGTGCCAGTCATCAACAATGGCCAGACGGAGTTTTCGGTTTTCCACGCGCGCGAGCTGGGTCGTTACTTACAATTTCAGTTCTCGGGTTTTCCTGTCTCGCCAATTTGCGTGCGGACCGCCGAGCGCCTCATCGGCCCCTGGTCCGAGCTGCAGGTCTGCCTCCGCGAGACAGAACTTACCCCGGCCGTGCCCGGTCTGATGCTCTATGCGGCCAAGGCACACCCCGAACTGAAGTGCGAGGGGTTGGCGTTGACCTATGCCTCGAACACGCAGAGACTAGAACAGCTTTTTGGCAGTTCCACGATCTACTACCCGCGGTTCGTGCGGGTAAAGCTCAACCGTTCGACCCCGTGACGGGCGGAACCTCATTTGTCGCGACCAGTTCTTACTACAGAAAGTGAACCAGCCCTGTGTCTACACTCGACGCTGTCATCATCGTCGTTTATTTCGTGGTCATGATCGGCATCGGCGTGTGGCAACAGCGCCGTGCCGCGCGGAATATCGATAGCTATTTCCTCGGCGGAAACCAAATTCACTGGCTCGCGCTGGCCATGTGCGGTTCCGTCTCCACCTACGACATCAGCGGCACGATGTGGATGGTCGCGCTCGTGTATCTGTTCGGCATGAAGTCGGTGTGGAACCACTGGATGTGGGGCTTCATGATGGCGGCGTTTTTCATGTCGTACATGGGAAAATGGGTCCGCCGCTCGCGCGTCATGACCGGCGCCGAATGGATGATCACCCGCTTTGGCGACCGTGCCGACGGCCGCGCCGCCCGCTACGCCTACGCCTTGATGGCCGTCGTCACGCTGGTCGGCCTGATCAGCTACGCCTTTGAAGGGGTCGGCAAGTTCGCCGCGGAATATGTGCAAACGGGTTTGGACCCAGGCACGAACGTTCGCGTGCTCGCCATCGGGCTGTTTGCCATTACCACGATCTATACGCTGCTCGGTGGCTTGGAAGCAGTCGTCATCACGCATGTGCTGCAAACCATGATCCTAATGACGGCGAGCGTGATCATCGCCGGCATCGCTTACATGCAGTTGAGTCCCGAAAGGCTCGCCGCCGTAACGCCCGTGGACGGCGGCAGCTTCACGAGCCTGTGGCCCCAGTGGCAGTTGAACCACCCCGAGGCTTTGCCGGGCGGATATCAGGGATACCACATGTTCGGCTTGCTCGTGATGGTCTGGGTCACTAAGGGCCTGCTGCTTAACCTCGGCGGCCCAGGGCAAATGTTCGACTTCCAGATGTTTCTCTCCACCCGCGACCCACGCGACGCCGCCAAAGTCGGCGGCGCCTGGAGTGCGTTTCTCATCGTTCGCTGGGCCATGGTCATGGGAATCGCGCTGTTGGCCATGGCGGCGGGCATCGAAATCATCGATGCGAGCGGTCACATCGACGCGGAAATCGTCATGCCGAAAGTGTTGGGGCGATATTTGGGATCGGGCATGTTGGGGCTGGTGCTCGCCGGCCTGGTGGCCGCCTTCATGTCGACCTTTTCGGCCACCGTCAACGCCGGGGCATCGTACCTTGTGCGCGATCTTTGGCAGCCGCTATTTCGTCCCCATGCCGACGAACGGCATCTGGTCCGCGCGAGCTACGTCGCCACGCTGTTGATCGTGGTGGTGGGAACCTTGATCGGCATGTACGCCAGCTCGATCCGTCAGGTTTGGGACTGGATTATGATGGCACTTGGGGCGGCGTTCGTAATCCCCAACGTGCTCCGCTGGTACTGGTGGAGGTTTAATGGCACCGGCTACGCGGCTGGCACACTCGTTGGGTTGGCCGGCGCGATGCCGCTGCTGTTCCTGTCGCTGATGCACGTGGAGCCGCCCATTTATTTCACGTTTCCCGCTCTTTGCGCGATCTCGCTGTTGGCGGCTCTCATCGGCACCTACTGGTCGGCGCCAACCGAAGAAGCCGTGCTGGTGGAGTTCTATCGCAATGTACGCCCGTTCGGAATGTGGGGACATATCCGTGATCGGGCAGGTCTCTCTGCCGCGGATTTGAACGACCCGGGAGAGAGTGCCTGGTATGCGGCTTTCAACGTGGTCGTGGCCTGCCTGGCGATTTTCGGCGCCTATATGTCGCCCATGTATCTCGTCGGCCATTGGCACGTGAGCGCGCTAGCCTGGGCGGCCGTCTCGATTGCCGCGGTGATCGTACTCAAGTTCACGTGGTACGATCATCTACCTGAACCCGAGTGAGCGCGAACCGGCATTCAAGCGAACCTTCACGCCACGCACGCTTCTTGACCACTCGAACTACTTGCACCAAGTTGAGCAATGACCTGGGGCGAGAGGGGGGCTTCAATCATTTCCAAGGCCAACAACACTCCGCCCAGCACGGGCGGCAGCCGTGCCTCGACGACGCATGTCGCCGGGGCCCGTCGCTGGATGGCCCGTTGCAGCGGCGATAAAAACACACTGCCGGCGCTCGTCAGCCCGCCCGTGATGACAACGGGGATTTGCGGCGTCGACGTCGCGAACGAAACATGCTCGGCCACCGTGGCCACCATGAGTGCCAACTGATCTGCTCCGCGCTCGATCAACGAGCAAGCCACCTCGTCGCCCTCCGCCGCCGCGGTCGTCACCAAAGGCGCAAGGGCGGCGATTTCACTGCGTGCCATCCCTTCCAACTCAACTCGTCGCGAGATTTCTCGCATACTGCCGATTCCTAGTGCCTCAACGACAGTAGGATGCAGTCGAGTCTTGCTGCCGCGACCGTCATAGTCGCGGATGGCCGCAATCATTGCCTGGCGGCCAAGCCAATAGCTACTACCCGGATCATCCAAAATCGGTCCCCAGCCCCCAGCTTGCCAATTTTGGCCTTGTTCATTCCTGCCGTAGCACGACGAACCAGTTCCCGCAATCAGCACGATACCTGGTTGCCCAGCCAAACCTCCCGCGAGCGCCACGCGCAGATCATGATCCACACCGATCCGCTCAGCGCTAACAATGCCCAACTCTTGCACAATTCCACGAATGACGGCACGATCCTCTGGCGTTACGATGCTGCCCAGCCCAAGGAACATCGCATCCGCTCGGCGCGGCGGCTGCCCCGCCGCCTTCCAGGCTTGCGCCACCGCCTGACCGATATTGTCGCGCACTACGTCGGCACCGACATCGTGGTAGTTGCCAGTGCCGGCTTCGCCTCGGCCCAATAAATTACCATCCTCCGTGGCAATCGCTGCTCTCAACCGGGTCCCACCGCCGTCGATACCAATGACAACCTGCTTGTCCATTACGATGCCTTTCCTTCAATCCGCTCGGCCCACTCGACACGGTTGGCAGTAGGAGTGTCCGCAATTCCAGAGTGTTCAATCGCGTCGGGATCGGTGGATCCTCGCACGATTAGTTCTGCATCAATGACAATCTGACGCGGATTCGTGTCGGTGCCTGTCACATTATCCAACATGGCTTCGTACGCCGCCTGAGCAAACGACTGCACCGGCAGGCGGATCGTCGTCAGCGGCACCGGCAGCAATTCCGCAATCGGGTCGTCGTCGAATCCCGCCAATTTAATGTCCTGCCCGACCCGTATTTCCATTGCCATGAGGTGTCGGCCAATCAGCGCCGCAAAACGGTCCATCTTGCAAATGATCGCATCCGGTTTGACGCGCCGAATCAACGTTTCGCAAAACTCGCGGGTGATGTCAACTTCGTCGACCATGTGAACGAGCTGCCGATCGACATCCAATCCCCGCATCCGGTGCGCCTCGTAGTATCCTGCTAAGCGATCGGCGACCGCTGTCGAAACCTCCGGAATGCCGACGAAGGCGATCCGTTGGCAGCCCATTTGAATCAAATGCTCGGTCAACATTACACCGCCGCGACGATTGTCGTACCCAATGCGGGTAAACTCGCTCCGCCCAGGAAAGGACAAAATATCTCGATCGATCAGTACGACGCGGATGCCCGCCGCAACAAGCAGATCAACGACTTTGCGGTTGAGCTGCATCTGATCGCCTGGCAGCTCGGCCGGATAATAGAATACGCCGTCAATACGCAATTCGGCCAAGCTTCGCGCCGCATGGAGTGCTCGCTCCGCCAGGCTGGAGCCATCGGCGAGGCATTTGAGCAATAGCGTCGATTGCCGCCGCGAGGCAAGATCGGCCAAACGCTGATGGATTAACCCCTCGACATGCGGCAGCCCTGAACCGGTTTCTACCCAGGGGACGAAGAACGCCAAATCGAGATGTTCGGTTGCCGAGGTCAACTCTCGAACGTAGGTGCCCGAGCCGCGGCGGCGGCGGATCAAACCCTGTAGTTCCAAGTCCCGTAACGCCCGTGACACCGTGGTGCGGGACACCGCAAAATGTTGCATCAATTGCAGCTCTGTCGGTAGCTTTGCGCCGGGCCGCAGTTCGCCGCTGTCGATCCTGGCACGAATCGACTCGTAGATTTGTCGGGAACGCGGCTTACCTGGGCTGATCGCTCCTAAGCTAGCGAGCGTTTCCATATTTTTTCTGAGTCAAAGGCGGTGGAGAGTATGTCTGTTGATTTTACAAGCATACAAAATGTTGTGGCTAACGGCAATCACCTTTTGCATTATTGGATACATCATATATCGCAAGTTGCGTTGACCGAAAACGACAAGTTGATACGATGAAGCGGACCTCGGTGGTCGTTCGATCAACTTTCAACAACGGCGAATTCCAAGCGCAATTAGGCGGCACACTCGGGGCTGAGCGTCATGCGGACCAGTAATATCACCCATTGCCAAGACGATTACCGATTGCCTCGATGATCATCAGCCATGAGTCCTACCCAATGGCTCCTTTTCGTAAGTCGAATCAGCATCTTACTCCGGCCGTATGGGATTCCGGTCTCGCTTCGGAATACGCGCTATACCCAACGTTTCCGGTAGCGTCCGAGGCGATTCAACTCGGATTCTCGGCTCTGGCACGCTGTATTGCGGACGTTCGTTTCGTTCGGATCGATGGATTCGTGGGTATCCTGTGGAGTGAATTCCAAAAGTCGCTACACGCTGCGCTCGAGCAGTTGGGCGCAGTACCCGTCTGGATCGACATGTCCGACGCATTGAAGACTGCTGCCGACATCGATGAACTGGTAACGCCGTATTTGGGCGGTGACGATCCGTTGTTTGGTTCACGCTTTCCAGGCTCTTTGAGTGACTTCTTTGATAGTGAGCGGCTCGCCGAGATCGCCCGCAATCCGCAACCCCAGCGGACAGTCGTTTACGGGTGTGGCGCGTCCCTCGTCGAACGCGAAGGCCCGCTCGTCTATGTTGATCTGCCCAAGAACGAATTGCAGTACCGCTCCCGAGCTGGAACCGTGCGAAACCTCGGCGCCGCTTCGTCGGAATCGGCCAGAGCGCAGTATAAGCGATTTTACTTTGTGGATTGGCCTGCGCTAAACCGACGGAAAGCGGAAATTGTGCGGCGCGTGGATTGGTTTGTCGATGGACAGCGCCCCGACGAACCGACGATTATCTCTGGCGACGTGATGCGCGATGCGCTCGATCGCATGAGTCGGAACGTCTTTCGCGTGCGTCCTTGGTTCGAGCCAGGGCCGTGGGGAGGTCAATGGCTCAAGCGTCAGCTATCCGTACTTCCGCGGAACGAACCCAACTACGCCTGGTCGTTCGAGCTGATCACGCCAGAGAATGGAATCACGTTCTGCGACGGCCGGCTTGCGTGCGAAGTTTCATTTGACTGGCTGATGTATTATCGAAGCGAGCAAGTGCTCGGCGACAGCGCAGGTCGGTTCGGGTTTGATTTTCCCATTCGCTTCGACTTTCTCGATACGATCGACGGTGGCAACCTCTCGCTACAGTGTCACCCGCGGCCAGAGTACATTCGCGAGCATTTTGGCGAACCGTTCACCCAGGACGAAACCTACTACATCGTCGATTGCCAGCCTGGTGCCGAAGTCTATCTTGGGTTTCAAGCCGATGTGGATCGGAATGTATTTCGTTCAGAGCTGGAAAGGAGTTTTCGAGAATCAACACCTGTCGACGTCGAGTGCTTCGTACAGGCGCACCCGTCGCACCGCCACGATTTGTTCTTGATCCCGAGCGGGACAATTCATTGCTCGGGCGCAAATAACCTCGTACTAGAGATCAGTGCGACGCCTTATATTTTCACGTTCAAAATGTACGATTGGTTGCGCATGGACCTGGAGGGCAGACCACGCCCCCTAAACATCGACCGCGCGTTCGAGAATCTGCAATTCAGTCGTCAGGGCGACGAGGTCTCGCGCCAGCTGATCAGCCGCCCCAGAGTGCTTGACCGCGGTGGCGATTGGCAACTTGTCCATTTGCCGACGCATGACGAACATTTCTATGACATCCATCGCTTCGACTTCGCGACCGAAGTTGTCGGCCGTACCAATGGCTCACCGCATGTCCTGATGGTTGTTGAGGGCCAGGGCGTAGTCATCGAAACCCAGCAGGGCATGCGCGGGCGATTCAATTTCGTGGAGACGTTCGTCGTGCCAGCGGCGGCCGGAAGTTACCGGCTCATCAATCAAGGCCCTGGCTCCGTGAAAGTCGTCAAAGCCTTCTTGAAATCACCACCGCGACCTGAGTAAGGGCAACCAGACATGTCTATGTATTTCGACTTGCCGCGAATGGCTACGCTGGCGATCGTACTCTGGACGAGCGCTTCCGCACCTGGACAGCAATCCGCGTCCAAGGCGGTCGGTACGGAATTGCCAAGTGCCGCCAAAGTCGCATCGGCAATTCCCACGCTCGAAGAATTGGGCACCAATTGGCTCGTCGTTGAAACGATGGCGCACATGCCGTCGTTGCACAACTTTCATGACATGGCCGCTTGCGCGCCCGATTTGATCGGCGTCAATTACAACCCGGACGGCCAGTTATTCGATTGGCCGACCGGCCCGCGTTGGTTTCGTTATATCTCGCTGCCCCTAGTGCAACTTCGCGTCAACCATCGAGAATTGGAGACGACCGAGTTTCGCTGGTATCCGTACCAGGCCGTGCGGCGCACCGAGCAGGACGGCCTTGAAATCCAGACCACGGTCCGCATGGTCTTTGAAGGGCCTGGGCTGCTCTATGAAATCAAGGTCACGAACACCTTGCCATCCACCAAACAAGTTGACCTCGACCTGGACGTTCCCGGCAAGCAACTGCCCACGCAGCATGGCCCGGTCATCGCGTATCGAGCCAATGATCCCAAGTTAGCGAAGTCGCACGGCTTTGGCGACACCGTGCCGCAAGACTACGCCGCTAAACAAGGCCAGCTCGAGGTCTCCCAGGCGCTGGTCGACAAGCCCAGCCGCCTCGCGGAGGGCGACAACGTCGTCACCGCCAGTTGGTCGTGGCAACTCGCGGCACGCGAATCGAAGACCGTGCGGTTCGTCATGGCGCACGACCGCAACACGGGTGACTTCCCCAATCCCAGCCTGATATCAACGAGCCGCGATTGGGCGGAGCATTTCGCGCGCTCTTGGGACGATGTGAAGTCGCGCTGGGCGGCACGCTGGCAAGGCATGTTTACTCCCGGAAACAACCACTTTTCCGGACACTTGCCGACGCTGGTCACGAGCGACGAGAAGTTGCGCGACATCTACTATCGCAGCCTGCTCACGCTACTTGTCCTGCATCGCACGAACATGAAATTATGTGATCGCGTCTTCGTCACCAGCGGCGAACGCGACAAGGGCGTGGTGTTCTTCTGGGATACCTCGATGTGGTCGAAGGTGTTTGCGCTCGTCGAACCCAGGGCCATGAAGCAGCACGCCAAGATCTTTCTGTCGTGCGACCCGCATCGCGGACCGGTGGTTAACATGGCGACGGGCGAACAATGGGATGGTTGGTACGCCGCCAATGATTCCACGATTTTCACGTTTGTCAGCGAGTACATCAACAGCACGGACGATGTCGCCTTTCTGGATGAAAAGGTCGGCGATCGCACCGTGCTCGAGCATTTGGATGCGCTCGCAACCAACTGGCAAGAACTGCAAAAAGATAAGCGTGTGATGCTCGCCGACTACGGCGAGAATCGCAACCTGCTCGAGTGTGCTCCGGCCTACGTGCATCGCGTGCCCTCGTTCAACGCGGCCAATGTGTGGATGATGCGCGCCGTGGCCGATCTGCAAGCGCAGCGCGGCAACACGGCGCGGGCGGCCCAACTCCGTGAATGGGCAAGCCAATTCGCGCAGGCGGTGCTAGATTTGTATAAGCCCGGCGACGGCGTGTGGTACGCCCTGCACCGCGACGGCAAACGAGTCGAACTGCGTCACTGCTACGACTTCGTCTGCATCGGCAAATTCATGAACAATGACCTCACGCCGCAAATGAAACGGGAGATGGTGGCCTTCGTCAAACGGGAACTGCTCGACGGTCACTGGATGCGGGCCATGTCTCCGTTGGATGAAGCGGCCGCCAAGTCGGACCGGCCCGACCACGGTCCGATGGGAGCCTACGATGCCTGGCCGGCGCTTACGGCCGAAAGCATGTGCCTGCTGGGCGACTGGAAGCCTGCCGTTGAGTTCCTCCGCAACACACAAGCCGCGTTAAACGAAGGCGTCTACGGTCAGGCTCACGAGTATTACGGCGAAAATCGCGGCCAGCGCGGTGCCCCGGTACGCATCGCCATGCGGGGTGCCTGCATGCGGGAGAGTATCGGTGGCGGGGCGTTCGCCGAAATGATTATTGGAACACTGTTTGGCTTTCAGCCACACGCCAACGCAACTTTGCAGTTATACAAGCCGGATGTCGCTCGCGGTTTCGAGGGAAAGCTACTGAACGTGCGCCACAATGGTCGATTGCTCGATATCACCAGCAATTCCGCGGGCGTAAGTTTTCACTACCAAGAGTGACTCCACAGCGCTCGTTCACACCGGGATTAGCCGTTCAAAGTTGTTTAACCCGGAGCCAACGGCGACGGAACGTGACGCTTCGCCTCGCCGTTGGCTCGGGTTTAAACGAGCCATCGGCCATTCGCTGCGCAGGTATCAATCGATTACGCTATTTGAGTGTGAGTTCCACGAGTTGCGGCACATACGTGCTCGAATTAACAAACGTCACATATATAATCCGACCTCCCTCGCGCGCCAGTTCTGGATGCTCCTTCGCCGCGTAGATCAAATCGTCCTCCTTGATCCGCGCGGGTCGATAAACAACCTCGGCAGCGCTCCAGGGACCAGTGATCGACGGCGCCGTTCGCATGACGAGCCGATTCTCGCGCAGATACGAGTGGATGGCGACATAACAATCAAGATAGCGGTTGTATGCCGCCGACATCTCATTGGGAACCGAATCGAACAGCGATGCCGTCGGCGCATACGTTCGTGACCAGCGTGGTTCGCGCTGGGGCTCGTGCGTTGTCGGCGCCTCGATCAGGTACTCGTACGTCCCTATGTCGGCTACCGCGCTGGGACGTGTGCGGGCAAGAAACATCCCCGTCATCAGCGAGCCCCACAGGTACACATATCCATCGCGCTGTTCAACAAACACACCGTAAGTCGGCTGATCGCCCTTCCAGAATTCGTAGGAGCCACCGGGCGCACGCAGTCGCTCGAACGTCATCGATTCGATCTTCGCACGGGCGATGCCCATGCCGTCGAGCTTGAAGTTGTCGAACACGTCAACCCCGGGGATGAGCGATATGCGGTGGTAGAACACATAAATATCTTCGCCAACGCAGGTGCCATGGATTGGCCACAGCCGCTGCGCTGCCGGCGATTCACCATCGATGTACGGAATCAGTTGCCGAGCCCGTTTGCCGTCGCCTTCAGTGAGGAAGCGAAAACTTTGAATGCCGTTGCGAACGTCCTGCGACGGTACCAAAGCGCCTGTGTTCGAAAGCTTGTCCTTGAGCGGCAAGCCACGAATCGTCTGAAACGGTCCCTCGATTGTGTCGCCGAAGAGCCACAGCGACCCGCCCGCGGGCAACATGACGCTCGTCGCCCCATCCTGACCGGTCAAGTTCATGGGATTGTCGCGGAACTGGCTGCCCAGTAAGCGCACACCCGCGACGCGCGACGATTCGACTGGCTCCGCGAGCGCGGGCCGCGCACGGTCGTGGAGTCCAGCAGCCAACGCGCTACCACACGCCAATTTAAGAAACTTCCTACGCGACGTCGCCATCACAAGTCCTTCCCGGAAGCTGTCGTGAGCGGTATTCGCCTCCGCCGCATTCTATCAGAAATTGGCGACGGATAACGGCTCGCTCGCCCCTCGTCACCCATCGTAATTGATGCGGCATTTCTCCGTTTCTCCCAGCGGCGACAGCTTGGCGTCGCATACCGCATGTGCAAAGATAGTTGCCAGTTCGCTCATTCGTGTAGTTCGACTTCTCCTCTGGCAATCTGCTGACTTTCGTCTCGTGTTCGTTTTCATCCCCACACGCTGCGCGGCCATCACTCTGCTATTGCTCGCCGCGATGACGACGCCAGCGCGTTCCGCGCTGTCGCCCGCATCCGTCCTTACGGATAACATGGTGCTGCAGCGCGACCAACCAATACCGATTTGGGGCACTGCTGACCCCGGCGCAAAGGTCGAAGTCCAATTCGGCGATACACACGCTACGTGCACCACGGATTCTGCCGGCCACTGGCTTGCCAGCCTCAAGTCGCTGCCGGCGAATACCCACCCGCAATCCCTCGTGATTCGCAGTGGCGACGGCAAGGTTTCGCTGGCCAATGTGCTCGTCGGCGATGTCTGGCTCTGTTCGGGGCAAAGCAACATGCAACTGCCGCTGGGCGATGCGGCGGGTGGCGCCGAATTCGCCAACGCGCACGGCAAGAACCCTCTCATCCGCCTGCTCGTCGTGCCGAAACTTTTTGCCGCCGAGCCTCGCGACGCTCAAACCGGCCATTGGGCGACCGTCAGCCCGGATGCCGCGCAACAGTTCTCCGCGGTAGGCTTCGGCTTTGGCGCCTCCTTGGCCGAATCACCGGCCCTCCGTGGCGTCCCCATTGGTCTGATTGACAGTTCGTTTGGCGGTACCACGGTCGAGGCTTGGATTCCGGCCGGCGATCTCAAACCGTTCGACCCTGGCAATCTCGGCAATTCGATGTTCGGCAAGCCGACAGAACACTACAACGCAATGGTCCGCCCACTCACCCCCCTGGCGATCCGTGGCGTCCTCTGGTATCAGGGCGAGAGCAATTCCGACCGACCTGTGATCTACGGCAAACTGCTCGACACGATGATCCTCGCTTGGCGACGGGAGTTCCATGAGCGCGATCTGCCATTCATCGTGATCCAACTTCCGGCATACAACGCACCCTTTCAAGAACACTTTTTTACTTGGATCCGCGAGCAACAAGCACGGGTCGCAAAGCGCACGCCTGGCGTATCGCTCGTCGTCAGCTACGACACGCATGACGGCTCCGATTTGCACCCTCGCGAAAAGATTCCTCTCGGTCAGCGGGCGGCCATTGTGGCGCGAGGCAACGTGTATCGAGAAAATGTGATCGCTACCAGCCCCGAGTACTTATCTCACGTTGTGAGTGGCACGGAAGTTCGCGTTGTTTTTGACACGCATGGGTCCGCGCTGGCAACTCGCGACGGATCGCACATTGTGCGTGGCTTCCAACTCGCTGGCACCGACGGGAAGTATCGCTTCGCCACCGGCCAGATCGTGGCCCCTAACACGGTGATGGTTTCCGCTCCCGAGGTCACCTCGCCCAAAAATGTGCGTTTCGCTTGGGGCGCGGTGCCCAACGCCAATCTCGTCAGCACAACCGGACTGCCGGCCGTCCCATTCCGCACCGACGCTTCCCCTCCCGAAGATGTCGAGTTCGTACACGTGCCGACGCATCGCACCGTCAAGACGCCCAGTTACGAAGTGGACCTAGACGCCATCGGCAGTCTCCGCAGTTTGGGTGTCGGTGGCGAGCAATTCATCTCGAATGATCTCGGCGGCGGCGGTGGCAGTACGATTCCGACCGTCTTCGGCCCACGCGACTTAAATCAGGTCGAGGAGCTTGGCCCGAATCAACTCGTCTTTCACGATCAAGAAGTCAGCTTGAGGTACACGTTCGATCCCACATCGGTGAAGGTTGAAATCACCAATCGTGCGGCGGAGCCTCTAGTCTTTCAAATATCGCTCGCGCCGGGTGTTACGACGAACGTGAATGGCGCCAGCCGCGTGCGGAAGAGCAATGCCACACTTCAGGCGATAGGCTTCGACACAGCGACCGCTTCTGAATCGCGTAAGCCGCTTCTCAAGTTGAGCGTCCCCGCGGGGCAATCGCGCACCGCTCGGCTGCAACCCGCGGGCTAAACTGGTTGCCGAGACTGACGCTTGCGGTTCTTGGCCGGTCGCGGACGTCGTAATGGATTACGGCAGCGGCGACTGCGTCTCAATGGAAGCAATGTGCCAGCGGCCGAGATTTGCCGCGAACAATTTTTCGCCGTTAGGCCCTCCAAAACAAACGTTCGTTGGATGGCATAATTCAGTAGTTCCAAGTTCTGATGAGTTGGTATAGGTGAACGCAAGGCCCCTTTTGTAAATGACTTGTGTCAACGAGTTCATTTCCAAGGAGGAGGCCATGCGTTCAAGGACGAATTGTAGCGTCAGTAGTAATGAAGTACATACGTGGTCGCTGGAATGGTTATTGCAAGCAAAGCTACTAAAGGACCACGGGCGGCT
>JAKOXH010000031.1 GCA_029781135.1 Planctomycetota bacterium | reverse complement strand
TTCGCTCGCTTCACCTTCTGGCTCGTGCCGCTGAGCTTGTCGACGACATCTTCGCACCGATGACGTTCTTCCTCGGTCAGCCGGACCACGTACAGCTTGCGCATGGGAACCCTCCTTGGTTCGGAGACAAATCTCCCATGTCTTACCCGGAAATCGCCGATCCCGTCGATCCCAAAATCCTGCTGTGACAAAGCACTAGTGTATTGCGTCAATTCTGCGTCGTCGGCTTCTTTCTCGCATTCTCCAGATAATAGAATCGCCCATCCTCCGCGCCGATGACCAGGTCGGGAACACCGTCCCGATTCCAATCCACAACGGTGGGGCTCGTCGAATGGCCAGCCAATTTCAAGGCATCCACGGCACCCTCATTGTTGAAGCAATACGCCGCCGACTTGTTAATGCTCCCGCGGAAGAACTCCGCATTTTGACCGTCAAGAATCAAGTCCCGTAGTCCGTCGCCGTTCCAGTCGGCGAACCAGAATTTGCGGCGTCCACTGCCCCCGGCAGTGCGGGTCGCCAATTGCAGCGGCCGACCGGCCGAATCCACGAACACCCGCTGCGGCGGCTTCACCCTTAGCTTTCCCGCCGCATCACGCATTCTCGCGAATAACGCCAAAAAACCTTCGTGGTCGATCATCACAAGGTCGATTAGCCCGTCGCCGTTCCAATCGAGAACCTGCGGCGTTGTCCGCCACTGCACGACCAATTCCGTGCCCCGTGGAGTCCACCAGTTCCACGCGGGCTTTGGCACCGAGCCGCCCCATTCAACTTCAATTGGCTGCGCGGCCGCCAACGCGGGTCGCTGCCGCGTGCCGATGTTCTGGTACCACAGCACACGTCCCCAAATCGTGTTCACGATGATGTCGGGTAGCCCGTCTTGGTCCCAATCGGCAACGCATGGCGACGTGTAACCCCACTTGGCCTCGCACGGCCCCTGAATCGAGCCGTTCGGCCCCGCTTGAATGCGCACCACTTTACCATCCGCTTCCAACAGTCGCGGCTTCGCCCATTTCGGCGGACACCCACCATCCAGATTCTCAAGGAAGCCGATTTCCCCGGCCGTGTTGCCGCAAATTAAATCCTCGTCGCCGTCGCCGTCCCAATCAAAGCTCGCCGGCGTTGCCAGGGCGCCGAATTTCAAATTATCGGCTTCCTGCTGAAAGAACTTCGGCTCGGCAAATCGCGGCAGACCGTCGATTACTTTTCCGGTGTGCTCGAACAGCATCACGCGGCCATCCTCTTGGCCAACCACAAGATCCACATCGCCGTCGCCATCCCAGTCGATCGCCGTCGTCACCGGCATGTACAGCGGCACCCGTAATAGTCCGTTCTCGCCGACCAAGAATCGCCCCGCCGCATAAACCGGCTTTTGCCGTGTGCCCTGATTTTCAAAGTACATGAATCGATCGATGAATTCGCCGCATAGCAAGTCGAGGTCGCCATCGCCGTCGAAATCCGCCAAATTCGGCGACGGCATGCCGAAAACATCAATCGCCTTGCCACCTGCCAAAAGCTTCTCCGGAGCTGCATATCTCGGCCGATCATTCGTGCCCTCGTTGCGAGCCAAATACACGTACCCATGCAGCGGCTCGTGCGTCCACTCTCCCCGCTCATTGAAGGCGTTATCCCAGCCGTAGCCTTTCCAGTCTTCGACGCCAATTACAAGGTCGAGCACGCCGTCGCCATCGAAATCCACATACCGCCATTGATTTGCCCGCAGTTTGCCCACATGAAAATCCGCCGGTATCGAAAGGTCGTGCTTGTGCGCATACCCATTTCTAATGAAGTCGCGAAATTCAACGCCCGGCGCAAGTACACGTGGCGTCTTGCTCAAGCACGACACCTGCACGTTGGTCAGCCCACGTTCGATGCGCACACCTGGCCGAAACACCGGCAGCTTGCCGCCGCCCGGGTTTTCAAAGAAGTACGTGCCGTTGGATGGCACATCGGGGCAAGATACGACGAGGTCCAAATCCCCGTCGCCGTCGTAATCCATGGGCATCGGCCAAGCCCACAGTCCAACGCCCAGATCAACGACCAACCCAGGATTGTTGAACTTCAAACGCTCCAGTTTCGAGCCTGCTTCGCCCCCAGCACTTACACTATAGTAAAATACGGCCATTAAAGCCGCAATGGGAAAAACCGGTCGCGAAACAACTTGTCGTGTCGCCTTCATACCTACAGGCTACACGACGCGACCCGCGTGTGGGAGAGGCGGCAGCACCTCACCAAACTCCCGCTATTGCTGGGCAATGCGTCGCTTGGCATGGGGCCGCGTCGCCGGGTAGTAATGCCCCGTGTAACTGAACGCCGTCTCGTGGCCAGTTGGATACATGTCCTTCGCGCCTTGGGGATTATAGTCGGCTTGAGCCGCAATCGATTGGATGCGGCGCGAATTCTGCAGGTTTTGCCGCTGCAGTTGCTCGTTCATTTGCTGTTGCTGCAACTGGGGCCGTACCAGCGTCGAATAATTGAAGTTGTTGTTGCCATTCAAATCGACGCGAAACAAATTCATGTACGGGCTGACGGTCGGCGGAGAACTATAAGACGAAAACGGCTTCGACGCGGATGCCGACGCGCCCAACGAACTTGGTGCGCGGCTGGCTGCCGCAGGCATGGTCGGTGTTCCGCCTCCATAAGGTGCTTGTCCGGTAATACCGGCAAAACGACTGCCGCTATAAAAGCCGCCCATGCCACCGGAGCCAAAAATACTCGAACCACGCAAACCGCCCGAACCCGCAATGCTGTTTGCTCGTACTCCGCCCGCACCGCGAATCCCGTATCCCTGGTTCACGTCTGGCGGCAGCATCGCAGCGTAGCGACTGGCGATGCCTTGTCCGCACACGTGTTCCGCGATGCCGCCGACTAACAGAACGGCAATAATTAAAGTGACCCGCATCTGTCTCGCCTCAACTACTTGGGAGATTCTCTATCGCGATGTCGAAATCGAATGCAATATGGCGTTTCCACCCCCATCCACGAACCCCTTTTCCCCATGGAAACCGCCCAGCCACCATCCGTGGATGATCACATCAATTATACGCCGCGATTTAGCACACGGTTGCTACAGAAATTGCCGAGATTTTCGGTCCCGCCGCGCCGAATCGGGACTGCTGCTTCACCCGCTCGGCTCGCGGAATGACGGCGATTAGCGACAATAACCGGGCAAACTCTCGCGCGGCTCGGCCAAAAGACGAACCACCATTACCGCCCCGCTGCCGGCGCCTGCGACGGATTGTCCAGATACCGCCAGTTCTTGATAAACGAAATCAAATCGGCCATGTCCTGCGGCGGAATGTCCTTCTCTAAACCCTCCGGCATGAGCGAGACGCCGTCGCACCGCAGTTCTTCGATTTCACTCCGCCGTAGAGTGTCCGACTTCCCCTCTTGTTGTTTGAGCGTGATCGACGTCGATGATTCCGCGGCCAGGATCCCCGTGTGAACTCGTCCGTCCGTCGTCGTCGCCGTAAAGCTGAAGTAATTCGAATCGACGGCTCGATTTGGCTGCAAGACATCGGTCAGAATTTGAATCGGCGTTTTCTCCCGTGAATCGGAAATATCCGGCGCAACTTGCACGCCGGTATCTCCGATCTTATGGCAGATCGAACACCGTTTTTCGAATACGGCCTTGCCGTGTCGGGCATCCGCCTTCAATTCAAGCGCCGGACGGTACGTCGCTAAGGCCTTTTCGCGGTCCGCCGGGATCGCCGCAGCCAACAATTTCTCCGCCCGCTGGCGGATGTTCGCGTTCTTGTGGCCCAGTAACATTTTCGCATGGATGAGATCGATCACGGTGGGCTTTAACTCTCCATGTTCAATCATGTCGAGCATGAGCGACGTGCGTTCCACACTGGCAAACACACTGTCGACGAGTGCTCGCTGCACCGCCGGCGTGCTCTTTGCCGAGTTGGCCAAGAGTTGCTTCCATGGTTCAAGATGGTTACTTCGTTCCAAGGCGGCAATCGCATGCAATTGAACGTTCTGGTTCCCATCGTTCGCCGCAAGGGGAAGCAGTGCTTCCACGGTATCGGTCGAATTTGCCAACAAGTCAATCGCTCCGCATCGCGCTCCTTCGGCGCGATCGGTCGCGAACGCAGTGGTCTTGGCGTTGGCCATGAACTCATCGATTCGCTGCCGTGTTCCAGCATCGAGTCCCTCTTTCAACTGCGCTAGCGATGTGCCTTGTCGTGTCACTTCTTCCAAGAAGCCGGTGAGCCCCGACATGCCAAACTGCGGACTGTGGAGCAAGGCCTCAATGGCCATCGCCCGCTGTTCCCCCTCTTTGGAAGCCGCCGCTAGCTGCGCCAAGCGCCGAACAAACGCCGATGAATCCGCCACCTGCGTTTTCAACGCGGCGGCATCGGCCAACATCGTATCCAACACCGCGCCCCCGCGCGCGCCCGTCGCGATCAACATCGCGTCCTGCTCCCACGTGTCACTCGCGTGCTGGGGAACCGCCGGCAAAGCGGCGGCGGCAAGCAGCGCCGCCAATCTCACTCGGGTATCATCATGATTGGCTAACTTTGCAACGCGCGCCTTCAATTGCTCGGCATTCGCCAATCGCGGCTCCGCCAAGTAAATCGCCTGCTCGACAATCCGCGGATTCGCATCCTGCAATTGCTTGGCTAAGAACTCGTCATCGGCAAGGTCAAAGTCGGCTAGCACACGCATCGCCGCAATGCGTGCGGCCACCGATTTGCCCTTCATCGCTAACTCGCGCAAGCCAGCTGCTACTGATTTATCCTGCCGTTCTAACAAGAGTCGTGCCGCCGTCTCCCGCCACCAAGCACTCCTGCTCTCCAGCTTCTCGACGAGCGTAGTACTCGTGGCCGTCGCAAGCGCCGGTGCTGCCGGCCGGCGAAATCCCCTGGGTACGACGCGGTAAATTCGCCCACGATCGTTACCCGCTCGCAGATTTGGCCGATTGCGAAGTTCCTCTGGCATCCACTCGGGATGCTCGATGATCTGGCGATACATATCGACCACGTACATGCCGCCGTCGGGACCAACCTCCAAGTTCACCGGGCAGCACCACTCATCGCGCGACGCGAAAAACTCCGCGCCCTCGCGCGCCGCTGTAGATGTAAACGTCGCCCCCATCGGCTTCATAATTTCGCGATGCACCAGATGCCCTGTCGGCTCGCACGTGAACACATTGCCGTAATAATCCGGCGGCAACGCATCGCCACGATACACACAAATTCCGCACGCGGCCGTGAACTGCCCCGCATGCAAGTTCGAAGTCGTCCATGACCGTCCGATCGGAAACACCCGCGAATCGGCTGCCGCCTTCGCCACATCGGTCGCGACCGCTGGCACCGCCACCAGCGGATTCTTCTTGAGGAAGCGATCTTCAAGAACGATGTGAATTGCCGGGTTGCGGTTCGTACACACAAACCGATTGCCGTAGTCGTCGATCGTCAAACCAAATTGGCCCACGCCCGAAACCGCCCCAAAATCGCCGGTCAACGGATTGAAGCGAAAATCCATGCCGCTGATCGATACCGCAGGCGCTCCCGGCTGGCGGGCATCGACAATCGTCCCACCACGCAGGCCGTTCGCGACGTAGATATAGCCATCCAGACTAAACGTTGGGTGATTGGCGCGCAACTGCTCGTTCGACTGGGCAAAACCTGTGTACCACGTTTCCTTAACATCCGCTTTGCCGTCGCCGTTGGTATCTTTCATGTAGGCCACCTGGCCGGCCATCGTCACGAAGACGCCACCCTTCCAAGGCTGCACGCCGGTTGCAAACGTGAGATCATCCGCGAAAACCGTCGCGGTTTCATAGAAGCCATCGCCGTCTCGATCTTGCAGTACTGAAATTCGCGACGTGGCCGGAAATTCCTTCGTGGGCCCCGTCGGATATTCGCGCATTTCCACGACCCACAAGCGGCCATCTTCATCAAATCGCATCGCGACCGGATCGATGACGTTCGGCTCGCAGGCCACCAGTTCCACCCGCAAACCTGGATCGACCACGATCTGCTGCAGCGATTCCTGGGGCGACATAGCCGGCGCGCCGACCGGTGGCGCAGCGGCCCGCACATCCGCACTTGCGCTGACCAACACCACACCGATCAAGAACAACGCCTTCGATGATCCACAATGGCTCTCAACTAGCCGCGATGCTACGCATCGCCGGAAGTTCAGCTGCCGCGCCGCACCCAATAATGCCGCTGCCGCGATGCGAATGCACGCCCCACACATCAATGCAACTCCTTCAACAACGTGGTGGCCGCTTCCACCAGTTTCTCCCCGGTGCCCCGCACAACACGTGAGTTGGTCGGCTCGTAGTTGCCTTCGGCAAACGCTTGCTTCGTTGGAATATACGCAATGTCGTCGTTCGCCAATTCGACGACCAGCGTCGTCTTGAACGGTGACGCCGCCTTGATTGCCAACCCCAACTCGACGAAGACCTCTGCCGGCAGCATCACGATGGCCGTATCGCCATCCAGCCGAAATACCTGGACTTCTAATGGCACTTCATCGCCAAACTTCCTCAGCCGTTCGATATCGACGATCTTGCACGTTTCGACCGTTTCCAAGAAGGGGAAATCGCGCGCGCCGACGCGTTCCATATTGGCCTTGGCTTTGGCAATTTCATCCGGCCGATATTTTTGCAGCGGTGCCATGACCTTCGTACTCCGCACCGCTAGCGCTGGTTCGCGACCAGAAGATAACGCACCACCTTGAATCGCCTTCGCCACGGTGTCGCCGAGCAGTTCACCGAGCGCATCCGCCTTGCGCTGTTCCTGCCGGGTGACATCGATGTGATTGATATTGCCGCACGTTCCCGTTCCAAACAGCGTCTTGAAATTCGGCCCGAACTCACGCTGTAACCGATCCGAAAGCGACTTCACGTAGTCGGCCGAATAAAGGGTGCCGCCCGTCGTATCGAGGTGCATGGCAAACGAAACAATGGCCGCCTGCGGCTCGGCCTTTTCCAGCGATGAAAGCAGCACGATTCCCACTTGCGGGTCCGTCGGCCCCGCCGGCCGTACGATATTCGGATTCTTCGCCCCCGGGTTCCAACCGACCGATCCATCTTTCATCACGAATCGCCGATTAAATGCAATTCGATCCTCGACGGCATAGCCGGATGTCAGTTTCACCGGCGCAACTGCTGCCTTCGCCTGCGAGACAACTTCCACCAACTTCTCGATTAACGTCGCACGATACGGCGCGCTATCGTACGGGTCGGTTCCATTCTTGGCCACTGCGCGGTCATGGAAGTAATCGCTCAACACCGTGAAATACAACGGCCCCGTGTGCGTATGCGTTCCCGTGATCGTGATATTGGCGACCGGAATGCCAGTCGTCTTGCCGATCTTCTCCCGAGCCGCCGCCGAAACCTCGCGCGGCACACCGAGCAAATCGCAAAACACGAGCGCCGCCGTTTCCTTTCCCTGCTGAAACACGACCGCTCGGGCAAACAGTGGATCTTTCGTCCCGGTGCTCAGCCGCTCAAAAAAATAGCCGCTCATCCGAAATGGCACCGGCGGCGTGATTTCGACCAACGCCACGCCGGCCCGCAGCGGCTCAGCAGCCCGCACCGGCAGAATGCAACCGGCGATCATTGTCAACAGCACAACAAGGCGCAATAATTTCATGGTGAAAACCCCGTGTTAGTCCCGGCTATCCAATATAAACAGGGCACCATCACCAGGGCACCCGCCGCTTGCCGCCGCAATTCAGCGCAGCGTGGAGTTCCACGGAGCGACGCCAATCGCACTCCCTCTCCCTCCGAGGCTGTGATTTTTTTGAACACAAGCAAGCAGTATCTGGGGTGGCATGCTCTCGCGAATCGCTGCATGCCCACACTCGCGGCAACACGAGACCGATTCGCGTGAGCATGTTGTCGCGAGCGAGGGCATGCCACCCTCTCAAGATAAAATCACAGCCTCTCCGGGAGAGGGCCGGTGGGAGGGGGCCCTGGAAATCGTTGTGTCGCGAGCTAACGCCGGCTACGTTTCTCGCTACTTCGCCGGCTCCGGCTTCGGCCCTTTTCCCAACGGCCACAATTCCCAACGACGAAAATCAATCTCAGCCAGTTCCGTTTGCAGTTGAAGTCGACCGGCACGCGGCGTCACGTCGAACGCCTCATTCACTTTCGTTCCATTCACAAACGTTTCGATGTGCCCCCCATCGCAAAACACATCGATTCGCGTCCACTTGCCGTGCGGGCTTTCGACATCTTGCGCACCGCGAAAGCCAATCTCATCTTTCCAATCCGGATCGCGGCCGTACCAATTGATTCGCTTGTAATTGCCCGCTTTGAAAACCTCCCGCGGACCATCGGCCTTCCAAATGACCTCGCCGTCGCGATCGCGGCCCGTATTGCATGTGAGCGTCATCGGAACTGGCTTGCCATCCACGTCGGGGCCGCTCACGGCCAGAAAGTCGCCCGTGCCGCCCTCGATGATTTGCACTTCGATCGACGGCATCCACATGCCGCCGTAACCGCCGTCCTTGCCATTGCTGTGTACGAGCAACCCCGAATCCCGCGCGGCCTTTTCGCGATTCGGCCAGGTGCGCTCGCCAAATTTGAATTCCAGCACAAGGTGGTAATCGCGATAACGCTTGTTTGTAACCAGGCCGCCGTAACCATCGCCGCTGACGTGGATCATCCCATCCACCACACTAAAAACCTTCCGCGGATCTTGGTAATGCGTGTCTTTCAACCACGTATAGCAGTCGCCCAGCGTTTTGCCGTCGAATAACCGAATGACACCCTCCCGCGGTGAAATCGCATCATCGTCCACCGATTTCGCAACCTCAGCGGCCTTGCTATCGGCTCCAGCGCAATGCGTTGGGAGCACGGCGAATACAAGCAGCACGAAGAAAACAACTCGCATATTCATTGCCCTGACCCCTAAACCCTGACCCCCGACCCCTGACTCCCGACCCCTCTAATGCATCTCCGCTTCGACCGTCCCAATACCCCCACGGTAATAACTGAACTTCACATGCGGGTGATCCGCCAGCAGCGACATCGGCACGCTCGTATCCGGTATCCGCTTGCTGATCATGAGGGCCGTCAGCCGAATGCCAAACGGATTGTCGTGATGCCCCGGATGCCAGATCGACACCGTATCCGCCTTCCACGTTTCGAATGGCCCCACCGTCGCCGCGCGCGTCGGCACCTGCGGCACGTAGCCGCCACCCGAAGTGCGTGCATTCTGAATCACGGTCATCGGATGCAAATCGGTTATCCGCGTCTTGAGCTGCAAATACTTGCCCGGCGGCGGCGGATTGTTCTTCCATTCGCCCGTTCGTCGCGGCGGGTCGTTGAACGCCCAGTGCTTCACTTCCCCTTGCCCGCCCTGCATCACCAAGCATCGCACCTGGTCGTACGTCCTGGAATACGCTTCCAGATCTGTCGGAAAATGAATATTCGCCTCCGGCATCCGCAACTCTGGCCGAATACGGTTGAAGCACAACTCCATGTCCGCCTTCGCGAATGAAAGCGGGTGGTCTGTCGGCACGGGCTTGCCGTTCTCGATCCATTCATCCATCCCCCAAAAATGTGCGTTGTGAAGTTTCACATCGAGCGCGTTGACGATTCTCGCCACCAGTGGTAACTGCTCGGTCGGCCCGATCGGCCCACAAATCCCCACCGGGTTATCCGGCGTCGCCTGCTGCCACACTCGGATATATTCGAGCGCCTCGGCACAAAAGAACTCCTCCAGCGTGTCGTAAATCGTGACCTCGAAACCATCCCGCGCGAGGTGCAGCAAATCATCCGCCGTCAACCGGGCCGCATCGGCCAATAGCTCGGTATCGAGCGTCGTGTAATCCCACCAATCGGGTGCAACTTTACTAATGGGTCTGGCCATTTGCGTAATCTCTGTGTTCGTAGGTTCTTCCTACTGAAATATCTTTAGTTCGTCTTACCCCAGCCCACGTCTACTGCGCCACAGAGTTCCCAGAGAACAGATTTGTGATTGATGATTTGATGATTGACGATTGGATCTTGGAAATCGGTCATTGGTAGTCTTCCAAATCATAAATCACAGATCATCAGTCTGAAATCTCTTCCTCCGTGCTCTCCGTGTCTCTGTGGTTAATTATCTATTTTGAATAGCCTGCCAGCTTCCTATTTGCAGAACAACTCTGCCAACAAATCATTCACCGGAAACGGGTGCCCGCGATGTTGGACGAACGCCTCGCCATAAGATACACCAATCTGCTGGCCCCGTTCATTGCCAAATCGTTTCATCGCTTCGATATACTCATCCATGCCATGATGCGACCGCAACCATTCCCGCTGCGACGCATGGCAAGCCAGCATCTCGATCTTCCGCTCGATCTGCCCCGAAACATCGATGCAAGTGGTCGGCTTCACCAGCTCGTCGGTGTACGGATCCCGCCCGCCCACCGGGTCGCAGTAGTAGAGCCACGGGATTGCCGAGCCATCGACGAGCGGCCGTTTCGTGGCGTTGGGAATCGGATAGCTAAAAGCGCCTGCCCGTGCCAACAAATGAGCCTGCTCATGGTCGAGCATGTAATCGTGCCTAGGATGCGTAAACAACAGCGTCGGCGCGACCTGCCGCATGAGTTCAATGACTTTGGCGATGGTCGCCTTATCAAACGCCACATGCACATCCGGCTCGTTGAGACAATGATACTTGGCGTCGATCTTGCCCGCCGCCGCCACGCCTTCCTTATAGCGAATCGCGGCAATCTCCTTCTGTCCCAACGTCGCCGATCCGCAATCGCCCGCCGCCACGGTGGCAATGTGAATCGCCCACCCAGCTTCCGCCAAGCGAATCAGCGTCCCAGCACAAAGCATTTCAGCATCGTCCGGATGCGCGAGCAGCGTCATTGCCACGCGGCGCTGCGGTTGTATCGTTGAATTCATGATCTGCGATCCGCAGTTACCTGAAAGAACCGGCTCCGATGCTGCCGGCGGCAAACATGGAGCAGTCGGTCACCGTAGGCTTTAACCTAATGCCGTACGGTACGGTGTCAAGCTATGAAACAGAGGTCCACCATGTGGTGGCATGCCGCCACAGATAACTTCCAGATTACTCGTGATATCTCAATGCCACGAGAATACACGGCCCACCGGCAATGACATTCGCCCCCGCGGCCCGCGCGGCCTCAATCGCACTCGCACTTTCCGCCCCTGGCTGCATCCAAATATTCTTGATGCCGCGTGCCAGCGCATCGCCAACGACGCGTTCCGTGACCTTTGGCGGCGTGATAATCGACACACCGTCAAATTCCCCCGGCGCTGAAGCCAAGTCCGGATAAGCCGTGAGGCCTTCCACTTCCGCCGCTGTCGGGTTGATCGGCACAACGTCGCGATTGTTCTGCATATACACGCGCAGAACTTTGTTGCCATACTTTCCGCGATCCTGCGACGCCCCCACGACCGCAAACCGTTTGCCTGTTAAAAATGCCGCGATTTGTTCTTGAGTCGTCATGACAAGCTCCATCAAGGGTCGGCTTGCTAACATTGGGTGCCACTGCTGGCTTGTCCAGCAGTGCTGCTCTAGGTGCCACGGGCACTGCCCGTGTTTCTACCGCCGGGGCCTTGCACGCAGTCCTAGTTGCAGCCGTCCAGCACCGCATGCACGTGCCATGCCCACAACTCGGCGTGGGCATGCAATGTTTTCATAGGCACACGGGCATTGCCCGTGCTCCTGCTGTCTGGGCCTTGCACGCGAACCCGTTTCTAGCTGTCCAGCACGATATGCATATGCCATGCCCATGGCTCGGCGGGGAATGTGAAATACTGACGAAGGACGGACGTATCGGTAGTCGGCACGGCCACATTGCCTGATGTCATTCTATCGATACGGCCGCCGGTGGTCGACCACGGTATCTCACGCGGCAGGGCCAATCAGTTTATTAGGTTAGGGAAGTTATGGCAGGGTGGCATGGCCTCGGAGGTACCCCGACGTGGCCATGATTCTCGAGCGATTCCATGCTCACGCTGCGCGAGAGCATGCCACACTTCGGGTGCTATGTGAAAAACTGATCGGCCCTGTCTCACGCGGCCATTCGCGGCTGCACCAGCCGCTCGATCAGCCGCTCCACTTCGCGCTCGATATACGGTAGTGCGATATTCGGCTGCGCACAATCCAGGTCGTCGATGTGCCAATACTCCACCCGGCTACTCCACGCCGGAAAATTGGCATCCACAAGCGGCCGGTGCTCCGACTCCTTCACCGCCACCACATGGTCGGCCGCCTTCAAATCATCGGCCGTAAGCGCTACGGGAGATCGTTCGCAAGACGTCGACACAATCCCGCGCGCTCGCAATCGGGCCAGCGTGTGCCGCGAAATCGGGCCGTGATTCCAGGCGTTGATCGCCAATCCGCGCGATTCCGCCACCCAAAACAGTCCCCGTCGCTCCGATTGCCAGTTAAAATAGATCTCGGCAAATCGGCTCCGATAATAGTTCCCCGAGCACAGAAACAAGACTTGTTGAGTTGCTCTCGGCGGCGGATTCAACATTGTTTCTCAATCCAAACCTTGCCCAGCGAACCACCTTCGTCGTATCGTGGCGAAGGGTACACACGTCACAACCTAGCGAAAAGCCCAGTACCAACGAGCGCTACCAAAATCTCCCTCTCCCTCTGGGAGAGGGCCGGCGTGAGGGTGCCTAGAGAGTGGTTTTGATAGCATTCCCAGCAATAACGAGCCTCACGATGAACCAAACCATTACCCGTCGGCGCCAAAAATCCACTTTCCTGGCGACTCTATTGATGGCACTGCCCGCCACGACGCTGGCTTGTGCGGCCGGCAACCCGTGGGTGAACTACAACGGCCACTCCGGTCCCGGCGAGGGAAAAATCATCGTGCTCATCTCCGGCGACGAAGAATACCGTTCCGAGGAAGCCCTGCCGCAGCTCGCCAAAATTCTCTCCACCGAACACGGCTTCGATTGCACCGTGCTGTTTGCGATCGACCCGAAGACCGGCTTCATCGCTCCCAACAATCGCCACAACATCCCCGGCCTAAAAACATTGAAGGCGGCCGACCTCATGATCATCTTCACCCGCCGCCGCGATCTCCCCGACGACCAGATGCAACTCATCGAAGACTACATCAAGGCCGGCAAGCCTGTCCTCGGCATCCGCACCGCGACGCACGCCTTCATGCCGCCGCAGGGCTCCAAATGGGAACACTATGCCGATACCTACGTCGGCGAGAAAAATGAATGGGAAGGCGGCTTCGGCCGCGTCGTGCTCGGCGAGCGCTGGGTCAATCACCACGGCAACCACAAAAACGAAAGCACTCGCGGCATCATTGCCCCCGGGGCGGCCGACCACCCCATCCTGCGTGGCATCCAGGACGGCACGATCTGGGGTCCCACCGATGTCTACGCCGTCCGCCTGCCACTCCCCGGCGATTCCCAACCGCTCGTCCTCGGCCAAGTCACCGCGCGCAAAGGCGCGTTCGATGAGAACGACTCCATGTACGGCATGCGGCCCGACGATGGCCCCGCCGTCGCCGGCCCCAAAAACAATCCCATGATGCCCATCGCCTGGGCCAAAACCTACGAGCTCCCCGGCGGCAAACGGGGCCGCGCGTTCTGCTCGACCATCGGTGCCGCGACCGACCTCGTCAGCGAAGCCACCCGCCGACTCCTCGTCAACGCCGCCTACTGGTGCACCGGCCTCGAAGATAAAATCCCGCCCCAAGGCGCCCGCGTCGACCTCGTTGGCGAGTACCACCCCACCAAATTCGGCTTCCACGACGACAACTACTGGGCCAACCGCAAATTGTCCCCCGCCGACCTCCGCTTAACACCGGCCCCTTAGCGTCGGTCGCCAGACCGAATCTACCGCCAGTCAACCCAACCACATCGCCACCACCACGCCGCTGCCACCACATCGCCACCACTCTCCCCAAATGTCCTGAACTTCAGCGCGCCTCAGCGCTAACCGCACGATTGCCGCTCGCAATCGCGTAATACGCCACAACGAACAGCGCTCCCATCACTAAGTCAATGATCGCAAACGGTTTCCATATCCAGGGAATGTCGGTCGCCGCCCAATAGTAAAACGCCAACCCGCAGTAGGCCGCTTTGAGCAGGATTCCGTAGACGATCTGCCCCCGGTTACCCACGGGATCCCGGGCAATTCTCACGAAAATGATCGCAAAAATAATTAGCAATGCCGCTGGAAACTGCACGTACGCCATGTGGTTTGGCGGCGGCACGTTCAACTTCGCAAAGAGCCACGGTGCCGCGGCCAAAAATAAAATGCCGAGCACACCGTCATAAATCGCCGCGACCAAAAACAAGGGCGTAATCCATTTGGGAATGTTCATTCCAACACCTCCTCGCAGGTCGAAATTGTGCGTAAATACTTGCGCTTAAAATTCTCCCGTCGCCACTTCACCAAGTCCTCGGCGTACAGCCGTTTCACCAATTCGCGAAAGCCCCGGCGTAATTCCTCGACCGACATGCGCTGCGGCGTAAACATCACATCGAATAACGTGCAGCGCTGCCACTGGCCATCGTGCACCATGCGGTTTTCGCGCCGCAGCCGCTCCAACAACGGCGTTCCCGGAAACGGAGTCTGCAGCGTAATCTGCACATCGAACAACTCCGATTCCACGGCGAAGTCGTACACGTCGTCAAACACTTCCGCCCCCTGGCCATCCAACCCCAGCACAAAGCAACCGTTCACGCGAATGCCATGCGATTGAATCCGCTGGATCGCCTCCTGGTAATGCGGCCACCATCGCCGCTTCCAATCGTGCCGCAGTTCCAAACCCCGCAGGCCTCCCTGAGTCGGGCTCTCAAAGCCGATCAACACTTGCACGCAGCCGCTCGCCCGCATCATCGTCAGCAACTCATCATCTTCATACACGGAAAGGTCGGTCTCGGCAAACCAGCGAATACGTCTCTCCGCCAGTTCCGGCAGCAGCCGCTTCCAATACTTCTTGTTGACGAAGGCGTTGTCGTCGGCGAGTTCGATGAACGGCCGCCGCCACAACTCGCGAATACGGTCAATTTCCGCCAGGACGCGTTCGACCGGCTTTTGGCGGTACGTCGGCGCGATCAAGATTGAAGATGCACAAAAGTCGCAACGCAGCGGACACCCTCGGCTCGCCTGCACCGTCAGCCGGGTGTATTTGCCGAGATCAAGCAATTCGTACGCCGGCATCGGCGACTCAGACAGGTCGAACTGCCCCGTAGCCCGGTAGCAACCTTTCAAGGTGCGACGTTCCGCATCCTGCAGCACCCGCTGCCACGTGGATTCGCCCTCGCCGACCACTACGGCATCGGCGTGCGCAAGCGCTTCCTCGGTCAGCACGCTTACGTGCAGTCCGCCGAGCACGACGGATGCGCCAACGGCCCGATACCGATCCGCCAACTCGTACGCCTCAAAGATCTGCGCGCTAAAGCTTGAAATCGCCACCAAGTCAAAATCGGTAGGCAAGTCATTCAACTTGCGTATGTCTTCCACCTCGATGTAACGGCAATCGTGCTCAACGGGCGTCATCCCCGCCAGCGTCAATAGTCCCAAGCTCGGCAATGCCGCAATCACCTGGCTGCGCTCGACGACGCCGGGAAACGTCAGGCCAATTTCCATCAGCTCCGAATCGCACGCCCGCACGCCGCTCATCGCGATCAGGCCGATTCTCATAACAATCCCTGCAATATGACCGATAATCCGGCCCCAATCAGGCTCACCACCGGAATCGGGAACAAATGCCGCCAGCCGTCGCGCCACGCCGCCAGAAAACACACCAACGGCATTGTCACCGCCCCCACCGCCAGCAACCAACTGGCAATCGGTGGCGGCGTATGACCTGTCCCCTTCGCAAATGTGAACGCAAACGCCAAATTTAGCAACCCTGTTCCCAAAAACGAAATGTGCCCCAGCCGCACCATCCGCCGTCGCCAGCCACCGTAGCCGCCCAGCCAATTCGGGTCATAAAAGAACAGCCCCACCACCGCTCCGGAAATCAATCCGGCCGTTATCCAGACCCAGCCCAACCACACGTTCATCGCCGCCATCCAATTACCTCGCATGCGAACAACCGTCGTGTCGGTCCCTTAGCGTCGGTCGCCAGACCGAATCTACCGCCAGTCAACCCAACCACATCGCCACCACCACGCCGCTGCCACCATGCCGGGCGCCACTGGCGCCGCCAGTGCCTTTTTTGCCCGGGCCTTGTTCGCAAACCCTCTTTCGGGCCTCTAGTACGACTTGAGCGGCCAAATATTTTTGTGGAATTCGGCCCGCAACCCGCTACCCTCCTACCACGCTGCACTTCAATCGCGTTCACTCATTGGCAATTTGCCTGAGCGATCTTCTGAATCGCCTCGCTCGGATAGCCCAGCCGAAGGCCAGGGCTGGATACCACTACGGAGTGGCGAAGGGGGTCTTGCCGTCGCACGCTCCGACAATCGCACACCACGATCGGGCCAGCCAATAGTGCCCCCACAGCAGGTTCGCTTCACATTATGCGGCAGCACCGATTGCCGCGCCAACTGCGTCCAGGGCCGATCACTTATTGAAGCTGGGAAGGCTTGTGGGAGAGGTCTCCGACCCCGATGAGGCGTCGCACTTCAAGCCGTTCACAAAGTTCGCGCGAAATCGGCGTCAGAGACGCCTCCCACATCGTTTGGCTAGATTGAAGAACTGAGCGGGCGCGCCAACCGCGTCGCCGCTCATAGCCGTCGCCCGCGGACTGCTATACAATCGCCCGCATCACATCCCGTTGGAGATCGAACATGCGTGCATCATCATCACTTGGCAAAAAACTACTACGTTCCTTGATTACGGTAGCGTCCGTCTTGGTGTGTTGCACCGCGTTCACTCAGGATAGCCTCTACCGCCCTGGCCGGAATCACTACCCTAAATTCGCTGGCAAGCAGGCCGAGCCCGGTATCACCTACGGGAAAGTGCCCGCGCTGCCGCTGCCGCGCACGATCCTCTACAGCGTTGCGCCGACCGCGCTAACGAACGATGCCGAGAAGCTCGTACAGATGGGCTTCAACGCCTTCTTCATCACCGGTGTCGCTTCCGAATGGTCGACCGATGTCTGGGGTGCCGACGGCGAACCTTGGACCATCGGCCGCTCCGACAAGAACTGGCAACTGGTCCGCAAAGCCAACGAACGCTGCAAACAACTCCACGCTGAGACCTTTCTCACGCTCGCCTTCAGCCACCCCTTCGATTGGTTCGATGACCTGGCCTGGCAGAAGATCGAAAACAACTTCCGCCAGTATGCCTTGTTCGCGAAAACCTCCGGCTGCACCGGCGTGGCGATCGACATCGAATACATCGGCGAGCAGTACAGCTTCGAGTGGGAAGGCTACGATTACAAAGCTTACTCTCGCGAAGACCTCGTGAAACAAATCCGCAAGCGCGCCCGCCAAATTGCCGTTGCCGTTTTCGATGCCTTCCCGGAAGCGAAGTTTCTCACTTTCCCGGAGCAGTACTACCACTTGGGAACCTGGTTCCACATCGAGTGGATCGAGGAAGCGGCTAAACGCAACGCCCCCGGCGGCGTTCACTTCTGCACCGAATATACCTATCGCCGGCCTAACATTCGCTATATGTTCGCCCACGCCTGGCTGAACAACCACATCCTGCAGTCGTTGCTCACGCCACAGGCCCGCGAGTATTGGATGAACAAGTGCTCGATTGCCGAAGGTTTATGGCCATTCGGCGAAGACCCGGACGACGGCCACGGCGTCGCCCCTACGCCGGCCGAGTTCCGGCAAGCCTTCGCGGCGTCGCTCATGGCCAGCTCGCAATACAACTGGGTTTACTCCCACGATGCCTACGAGACCATGCTCGGCCGCAGCGACAAGTCGTATCCCGGCCAGCCCCCGGTCTCGGAATACCTGCCGGTCATCCGCGAGCGGCTCATGGCGACCAACGACGATTACGTCCGCATGGCCCAAGACCTGCGCAGCCTGAAACCGCACGACTTCGGCGATGAGCTTAGCTTGGCACTCGCGCCTGGCCTCATCGGCCCGCACCAATCGCTGGTGGTCGAAATCATGCCCAAGAATGTTTATGACGCCAGCCCGATCGCTGCCGAGCGAAACGCCATGTGGCAGGCCGGCGAACGTGTGTTCAAGGGCGAAGCGGTGGACATGCCCGCGGTTTTTCCCGCCCAAACCGCTTGGCTTCTACTCGGCCCCTTTGCCAACAAGAATAAGCAAGGCTTTTCCACCCCCTTCCCTCCCGAGCAACGCCTCGATTTGAACGCCGAGGTCGATTGCCTCAACGGTAAGGCCCGCTGGACCGAATATCACTGCCCGCCCGGCAGCGTGATGGTAAACTTGGCCAAACAATTTCAGCCCTCCGACGAGGTCTGCGCCTACGCCTTATGCTATGCCACAACCGAACGGCCGCTCGAGGTTCAATTGCGCGTCGGCGGTAACGACAACTGGAAGCTCTGGGTCGGCGGCAAACTGGCCCGCGAATGGCCAGACCCTGGACGCATCTACCTCGACTGCGAAACCGTACCCGTCTCCCTTCCCGCCGGCACGACGCCCATTCTGCTAAAAGTATGCAACAACACCCGCGACTGGGGTTTCGTCCTGCGAATCACCGACGAGCACGGCAAGCCCCTGCCCAAACTCAAACTCGGCCTGAAGCCATAACCAATTTCGTAGCCACCGTCGCCAGACGGTGGACGCGCGACAATCTAAGAATCCACGCTCTGGCGAGCGTGGCTACACTTCGGGTCCGCAATTCTCCCGCCCTCCCACCGCCCCCGGCGGAATTCTCGCGAATACCGCAGCATTTTCAGCTACTGAAAACTTTTTCACTATTTCGTTGCTTTTGTACCACCACTTGTGTTAGAGTCGCCTTCACAAATGACCGTGCGAACGCAGCTACTGCAAAAGCAGACGTCTCGCCGGAACCGCCTCGCGCCAGCTTGCTCCTGCGCGCCACTGGCTCTGCCAGTGTGCCATTGGGTGCCACTGCCGGCTTGTCCAGCAGTGCTCGATGCGAGGCCCTAATTCCGGTCCCGCGGAGCAGAGCCGCACTTGCACGGGTGGAAACTCGGTCGTGACCGCGTCGCTGTCCGCCACCAGCGGACCATGCACGCCCGCACATCCCACGACCGACGCCCCAATGGGCCCATCATTTTTTTGAGAAGCTGTTAGTCGTTAGGCATTAGTCGTTAGCTGTTAGCCAGAAGGACCAATGACCAACCACGGACAACTATCAACTATCAACTATCAATCCCGCTTCGCCGCCACTGGCCGCGAACGCAAATCCCGCGCGCGCCACTTGTTGCCATGCTGCTGCGGCGCCCCGTCCTTCTCCAAGATGGCCGCCGCCTCCTCGTACTTCTGCTCGGCTTCCCAGCTGCGCGCGAGATTATATTTGGCCCCTGTCGCCCAAATCGATTCGGCCTTCGTCAGTTCCGGCCGCTGGAACCAATTCGCCGCCACGTCGAACTTGCCATCATCGTAGGTTACGAGACCCAACCAATACGTCGCGTTCGTTTTCGCCGCCCGCTCGACACGCTGCTCGCCGTCCGACGGCGACGTGGCAATCTCACGATCGGTCGGCCGCACGCTCTTGCTCATGTAAAGTCGCACGGCTTCCTCGTGATCGTTGATCTCTTCCGAATCAGCGGTCGTGGCCGCCTTCCGACGACCCTGAAAATGCCGCACGCGCGCCTTCCACAACGTCGGCCGCACCGCAAACGGCTCAAAGGCGAGCGCCTCGTTGGTACGCGCACTTTTCCCCAACGTGAACTGGCCTTGCAGCGTGCGAAACGGCACTTCCCAGAGTGCCACCTTCGTGATTCCCGGAACCGCTGTGAGCTGCGAAGTTAGTTCACCGGTCTTCGCGGACAACACAACATGATCTTCGCCCGTGAGGCTCGCCTCAAGTTGACTCGCCCGCCGACTCAGCGCAAATGGATCGGCCACAATGCATACTTGTGCGTCCTTGAAAACAGCGGTTGTCAAGGGATAAGGAAAACCTTCAACATCCATCTTACGCAACAGAGCATCATCTTTGCTCACTTGCTCCAGCGTGGCGACGCCCTTGCCCTCGGGGCCAGGAATGGGCAGGCCCAGTCGCGGGTCGAAGAGATAAAGTCGGTTGTCCGCCCACAACGCGGCCAGCCAGTAGGTGCCGCCGGCAGTCGTCGCCGAATCGGCCGTGCCCTTGGCCGGTTTGGCGACTGGAATGCCCAACAGGACCACGTTCAGACCTTGTTGTCGGCACAACCCCGCAAACACCCAAGCCCGTTGGTCCGCAGACCCGCGTCCGTACAGCAGCGTGTGCCACGGTCGATGCGGCACGGCATCCGCCTCGCTTTCGAGTTGGATGTTTCGCACGGTCCAATCAAACAGGGCATTGGCGCGACCGACATCATCAAACGCCTCGCCGTGAGCCCAGCGGGAAATATCGCGCAGCCACACCGCTTCCTGGACGATACGACTCTCGTGCGGCTCGAACGATTTGGCCGCCAGTTTCTCGACGGAAAGTACAGCCTTGACCTCCTGATCCGCCCGTAACTCCTCCGGCAACGAATCGAGTAGCGGCTCACGCTTCCAATCGCTTGGCGGATTCGATTGCCGAATCCACTGATTCAGCCAATCGTGGATTTGGGCAATGACCTTTTCGTCCGGCGCCGGCTCCCAACCGAGAGCCGGAATCCGCCGCGTTGCATAATCGTCGAGTCGGCGAACCACATCCTTCTGGCGAACATCCACCGTCCGCCAAACCTCCAGCCGCGCTGGAACCGCGACCACTTGGCTGAGCGCACCTTCGATTAACAAGTTGTTGTCGTCCAAAACTCGGGCGACCTTTAGATTCATCGCTTTCTGGCGCGACATCCCCGTCTGCCGACTCTCTTCATCGACCGTTTCATCTTCGATGACGAAGAACTTAAGCAGGTCGCCCGGCCCGACGCCGAGACCTTTGAAGCGACCATTGTTCGTCGCCACGTGCAACACGTTGATTGGTTTGCTCGGAATTGCCGGGTTCGGGACGCAAATCGCATACAGGTCTTGATGGTCGGAACTGTTGCGAGAATCCAGCACCACAATCGGAGGGTGCATTTCCAGATCGGTGCCATCGGGTAAGTCGGAAAGGGCCTGTGCCGTCGCCTTGAGCAATGCTTCCGACCGATTCACTTGACGCAATTGGGACTGCTGAGACTGCTGATTGGACGCCGTGGGCGCCTGCGGGCGGCATCCAGGAATCAGAACCACCAACGCGACGGCCGCCAAAGCCAGGCGCCGCCATCGTGCGCCGATCAACGATGGCGCCTGGATTATGCAAGCGGGTCGTTCGTGCGTCCGCCGGACCGTTCGCGAGGGAGGATGCGGCATCACAAAGCGCTCCCGAAAGGCGGCGCCAGTTGGTCAACGGTTTGCCGGATTTCCAGCAGCCGACGGAGCATGGGGCCAAATTCATTCAGGGGAATCATGTTGGGGCCGTCACTGGGGGACTGGTCTGGATTGGGATGAGTTTCGCAAAACAGGCCGTCCGCACCGATCGCCATCGCGGCACGAGCCAGCGGTTCCACCATCGCTCGATTACCACCGGTGGCGCCGCCAAGCCCCCCTGGTTCCTGTACGCTGTGAGTCGCATCAAAGATCACGGGCACGGCGAGCGACTGCATTTGGGGAATGGCGCGCATGTCGTTTACCAGCCGGCCATATCCAAAAAATGTCCCACGTTCGCCCAGTAAGATGTTATTGCAACCCGCACTGGCGAGCTTGTCCACCACATGTCGCATATCGCTGGGTGACAAAAACTGGCCCTTCTTGACGTGGATCGCCCGGCCCGTCGCCGCGGCTGCCAAGAGCAGGTCGGTTTGCCTGGCAAGGAATGCCGGCACTTGCAACAGCGCACATACGCTGGCCGCCTCGGCCGCTTGGTCGGATTCATGAATATCCGTCGTCACGGGCAGGCCAGTGGCATGGGAAACCCTTGCCAGGATTCGTAATCCAGCTTCCATTCCCGGTCCGCGGTAGGCACTCTTGCTCGTCCGATTGGCTTTATCAAATGAAGCCTTGAACACGAGCTGCACCGGCAGATCGCGCGTCTCTGCTGCCAGACGATCAGCGATTGAGAGTGTTAATTCCTCATTCTCAATGACGCACGGCCCAGCAATCACCAGCAGTTTTTCACCGCGGCCGCAGCGATAGGACCCGATTTGAGCAGGGTTATTTGGCATTATTTGGCAAGGAAGAAATCCAAAACGGGAGCAGCTCCATTAAGCGCACATCGCACTAAGAAGCTGCCTGGGCCTTCACGATTTGTTCGGGGAGCTTAGCGGCGGTGTAAAGCCGAGTCGCGCGGCGGTTTCTTGACTTACCAGCAGGCGGAGTTGCTTCGGAACGACTCTCACATCTACCGGAAGCGTACCGCCAAAATCGCCATCCAGTTGGAACGCAATTGCCGTGTCGCCGGCCGACTCCACGCGAAACCGCCGTGTTTGCCGCGATACGGCATCCGACAGGTGGTGGTGCGTCTGCCGCGTCACATGCCATAGGTAACGCACGATACTCCAAACGGAGCCTCGCTCGAATGCGCACACGTTTAACAGGCTGTCGGTACCCACCGCGTCGGCGGCAATCGGCAGCCCTAACGCATACAACGGCAGATTGAACCCGAAGAGCCAGCGACAAAGCGTTGCGTCCGCTTGCGAATTCTCGCCCGCGTCCCAGTATATCCGCATCGGGCAAAATGTGTAACTCTTCATTGCCGCGAGGATTGGGAGGAAGTACGTGGCGCGCCGGATGTTGCCCCGCCGATTCTCGTGAAGCGTGCGAATTACTTCGGCATCGAAACCAGCGCTGACCATCAACAAAAACGGTTTGTCGTTCGCCCATCCCAAGTCGAGTTCGATAACGACGCCGTTTTCGATAACGTCCAAAACGGCCGCCGGTGACGGTGACTGGTGCAGATATCGGCCCGCCAAGAGGTTCTCTGTTCCCATGGGAACGACCAACAACGGAACCTCAAAGGGGACGCGTGCGCGAACCGCGGAGGCGGTGCCATCGCCGCCGATCGCAATTGCCGCGCGCAATTGTCCTGAGGTTTGTAAGTCAAGAGCAACACGGTGTACCGCGTCCAGGTCTCGTTCGCAGCGGAGAAGATATCCTCGTTCTTCCAACGTGCTCATGATGCCTTCGACTTGGGAGTGAAGCGCGCCGGAACCAGCACGGCGGTTTGTGCAAACTAGGAGCGCGCGTCGCGAGGTCGCCTGAGGATGAGCGATCCGAGCTACTTCCGCTGGCGTCTCGAACTGGGATCGTTCCGTCATGGGGCAATTCTGTCGGGAAGAAACGACGAACGTTTGCCAAAAGCTGCGATTGCCGACGGAACTTATTGTAGCTGTGCGACTTAGGATGTGAGTAGCCCGTGACGGGTCTCAAATTGATGCGCGCTGTCGTTCGGCCAACATGCCTAGTCGCTGAATTGGGAATCGCCGCGAAATGGAGCGATAACTGCCGCTGAAAGGGGAGTAATACGGAGCAACAGGCCGCCCACGAGCGGCGATTCCAAGATATTTAACAGACTTCGTTGTGTTTAATGCGTCTCACCCTAAGCGACGATGGAACAACGAGTTACGCCACCCATCATGGGAGTCGTTCCAGCGAAAAAGAACCTTCTGGCACGTCAACTGCCTAGGAAAGAACCTATCTACCGATGTCCGACCAAGGGCATCTGGAAGGTGACTTAACGTACTGGCCCGCGGGGCCTCGAATGCGAATTGGCGTAGCGGTTGCCTTGCACCTGACCGCTACGTCGAGTCAGTTGCGTAACTGACTCATTCGAGGCCCGCTTTTTTGCGCAGTTACACAACCCGATGGCGGGCCAAATATGTTGGCCGCCAACATTCAACTGCCAAGTGCCGTGGTCGACCGGGTAGGTGCTAGACCAAGTTCTTGCGAACGGCCCAAACGGCCGCCTGCGTACGGTCGGAAACGCCGACTTTTCGCAAGATGTGCTGGACGTGTTCCTTAACCGTCTCGTAGCTGATGCCAAGGGACTGGGCGATTTCCTTATTCGTCAGGCCAAAGGCAAGCTGCTTGAGAACCTCGCCCTCTCGCTTGGTTAGCGGGACATCGCCATTGGAACCATTACGTGGCGCGGCCAAAGCGCCGGTAACGCGGCGAAGTTCTTCACGCGACCAGATCGTTTCGCCCGCAGCGGCGGTGCGGATCGCGCTAATGATCTCGTCCCGCGACGCGCTCTTCAAGAGATAACCGGCAGCACCCAACGCCACGGCGCGAGCGACGTACGTTGGGTTGTCGAAGCCGCTGAACATGACGACGGGCACATTCGGCAGGTCCAATTTGATGCGTGCCAGGCAGTTTAGACCATCGCATTCTGGCATGCGGACATCGAGCAAAACTAAATTTGGCCGGTGCTTATTCGCGAGCTTGAAAGCAGCATTGCCATCCGTGGCTTCCGCAACGATTTGGATGTCGGTTCCTGCTAAGAGCGTTTTCAAACCAGCCCGAACGACCTCGTGGTCGTCTGCGATCACAATTTCAATAGCCATGAGATTGACGTTCTCCTACTGGCCGCGACGGCCAAATTCACACTAAAACGGTAAACATTAATACTTGTTCGATGGGGTGGACTACCCATACCAAGAGTCATGTGGTTCGTGTCGCATGTCTGGGGGGTCCATTGGGCAAGGTAATTGTCACACTAAATGTGGGCGCGCTGCAAAAAACTCGCGAAACTTAGTGGCGACAACATACTGCCTTGCCGATGGTGTCCCCTCCGGTGACGGGTGACCTAACCACACAACTAACTAAATCGTAAATACGCCGGATTGGTCTTCAACGGGGGGTATCATCGCCCTGCTACGGGTTGGCACCCACCCAGATGGCGCGGGGGTAGGGGGGACATCCCTCAGAGACGTAGAAAACGCCGGAAAATATGCGAAAACAGTTTTGGTAGTGAAATATGTCAATAAGATTCTCGGATGTGGATCACCACGGTGCGGGCGTGGAAACAACATCCCGATTTTTGCATGATTCCTGAAAAAACAATACGGCTCATCCCGGCGGTTTTGGGTTCTCCACCGGCCGGAAATCGCCATCGACTCGTACTCGCAGGCTCCAGGCAATTGACCGTGGAATACTAAAAATAGCCACCCGTGACCTAGGCTCGGGGGCGACAACGCTGCGGGGCATTCAACACAGATTCGGGAGGCGCGCTGAGAGAATGGATGCGGGTTCTACGACCGCAAGAGAAGCGCACCCACAGGGCGCACGCCTTCCGGCCCACTGAGAGGCTATCCGAAAAGTGTCTGGGAGAGGGGGGACAGTCCCGGTTTCGCCGGGGCTGTCCCGAGTTTCGCCTGGAACCATGGTGACTGCCCCCGCCGGCGAAACAGGGACAGTCCCCGACTATTTTCGGATAGCCTCTGAGTTGTGGGCCGAGAAAAAAGCGAATTGACTCGAGTCGTAACTGCTAGCTTTGCTGGTGGCGCTCCAAAAGCGGCGATCCGCTAATGGTTTACGGGTATTACTCCCCCCTGCGAGCAGGAGCGAGGTGTCCGACGAGCCAAGGGATTTTGTCGCATATCACGGTACTCCGCTTTACTAAAGCTGGACGATGTCGCATACTCCCGCCTTGCTTCTTGCAGCCAAACGTCGGCAAGAATCAAAGGCACTGGAGAATGGCGCGATGACGTTGTTTTCAATGAACGAAATCACGACCTATCGTTGGTCGTTCGAGGAGGACGTCGCGAATTATCGGGAGGCAGGCTACAACGCGATCGGTGTTTGGCGGCACAAGCTCGGGGATTGCGGCGAGGAGCGCGCGATCGATGTTCTGGCGGGCAGCGGCTTGGAGGTGACGCACCTGGCATGGGCCGGGGGTTTCACGGGCGGCGAGGGAGGCACGTTTGCCGAGAACATTGCGGATGCCCAGGAAGCCTTGCGGTTGGCCGCGGGCATGCGAGCCGGCTGCCTCGTGGTTCATCCCGGGGGACGCAACAACCACACGTTCCGCCATGCGGGGCGTCTGTTGCGAACGGCGTTGGAGGAATTACTGCCGTTGGCCGCGGCCGTGGAGGTTCCGATTGCGATCGAGCCGATCCAGGCCGCCTGCGCGGGCAACTGGACATTTCTCACCGACAATCGATCGGCGCTTTCGCTGCTCGACGAATTTGAAAGCCCGTACTTGAAAATCGCATTGGATACCTATCACTATCCGGTGAGCGGCTTTTTCCGCGAGGACTTGAAGCAGGTTGCCAAGCGGCTGGGGATCGTACATTTGAGCGATTGCCGCGGGCAACCGAGTCTCGAACAAGAGCGCTGCCCCTTGGGCCGCGGGTTGCTACCGCTGCGCGATATTATCGGCACGCTGCAAGACGCGGGTTACACGGGAGCGTATGATATCAAGTTGATGGGGACCGAGATCGAATCCACCGATTATTGGTCGTTGCTGGAGCACGCGCAGTTCGCATTGGAGGGTTTCGTGCCCGCGTTTGTGTCGAGTAGTGTGTCATGACGGACTCGTCTGACCTCCGCATCAATTCGGCGATAACGATTTCTCGGCAGGAGCTGCGCTTTTCCTTTGTGCGAAGCTCGGGGCCAGGTGGGCAGAACGTCAATAAGGTGGCGTCGAAGGCGGTGCTCAAATGGTCGGTATCGGCCAGTCCTTCAATACCCGAACAAGTTCAAACCCGCCTACATGCGCTGTTTGGGCGACGCATGAACGATCGGGGTGAGTTGGTTTTGACCAGCCAGCGCTATCGTGACCAGGCCAGGAACGTTGAGGATTGCCTGGAAAAGCTGCGGGAAATGGTGCTGAAAGCGGCCACCGTTCCTAAGAAACGTAAGCGAACCCGCATCCCGAAAGCCGCGAAAGAAGCGCGCCTTCGCCAGAAGAGAGCGACGGCGGACCGCAAAGCGGGTCGTCGCCGGGTATCCAATGAGGAGTGAGGCTGGTGTTGATGCCAAGCGACATTGGCGATCATAAGTGGTACGCAGGTTGCTAGGAAGAACTTGGTGCGGAAGATAAAGTGCGGCAACTCGGCTAGTAAATTCAAATTGCCGCGGTATATTAGGTCTGGGCAGCCCGACATGGAATCCATTTCACGATTACTTATCATCCAAGGTCCGCGGCTCGATTCCAAGGCGTTATTTGAAGGGGTGGGCGACGACTCACGCAGTTAAGTTGCCGGCGCCCACGATGGTCTGATTTCCACAAAACGGACGAGCTGTTTTGTGTTCGCTGAGTTTCTGGTGAAGGAAGTTGTATGAGCGCTCTGCAAGATACCCGCGTTTCCACGGCCTGCATGGAGCACCAGGTGTTTGAGCATATCAAGCAAGCGGTGCTCGTCACGCTGAACTGGCAGGCGCCGGCGGTGAGCATGCCGCGAAAACTCTCGAGTTTGCAGTTTACGATGCAGTCGTTTCAGCGGCACTTCGAGCGGATTGTTTCCATCGAGGAAGACGGCGGTTACATGGCTCAGGCCACGGAAGTGAAGCCCTACTTCCAAGAAAAGGTCGATCATTTGGCCCTGGAGCATGGGCTCTTTCGCGAGCGGTTGCGTGTGGTGGTCGGCGAATTGAATTCGATTTCCGAGTGGGAAGAGCCTCGTTTTGAGGAGATTTGCCGCGAGCTGCGCGAACTAGTTGCCGATTTGGATTCCCACAATCGACGCGAAGTCGAACTGCTGCAGGAATCGGTTTTGATGGATGAGGGGGGCGAGGGCTAGAGCATCTCGCTCTCTTTTGTGCCGACGATCTTCATTTTGGCAGCGGGTTTCTTGAGGAAACTCGGCTACGCATTTTAGCAATTTGCTCTAGTAATCGCCGCGGGCGGAGTGGCAGCGAGTGCGCCGCGTCAGAGACGCCTCCCACACCGATTGGCTAGATTGAATATCGTTCGGCCCTGCGAGCGTGGCTACTTTTCATTAGATCCGGCGCCTGAACGATTGAGCCGTGGCAGCCGCGTGATTTCAGAGCTTGATCGTGATGACGTTGCCGTCGCGGACGGACGGGTTGACTTCGCAACCTTGCGGTTTTGCTGGTTGTTTGAGGCTCGGGTGGGTGATTTCCACGCGATAGATACCCGGCTGCATGCTGTGCAGGCCACGTTGATTGGCCGGCAACTGTTCGTCGGGGATGGCGACGGTTGCGGTGCCATTTGCGTCGCTGGTGCCGTTGGCCGGCAGGATCCCGGTGCCGAGGAACGGCTCGGGGATGAACTTCACTTCGGCGCCGCTGAGCGGCCGACCACCGCTGGTTACGATACAGGTCACGCGGGTCAGGCCGACCCCGCGGCCGTACATTGCTGTAAGCGCAGACGTCAGCTCTTCGCTGGTAATCACGCCGTCGTTATTGGCATCGTAACCAGCTTTTGCGGCAAGAATGCCTGGGCACGCAGCCATTTCCGCGGCGTCGAGGCGGCCATCGGCGTTGCGATCGTATTGTTGGAAAGCGTTCGCGGCGGCTTCGGCCGGGTTTACGAACGAAGTATTAATCGCTTCTGGCTTGCCTCGCGATAAGCAACCGGCCAGCGAACAGGCGATCAAAGCGGACGGCAGCCAACGGAGTCGTTCTAACAAGGAAATCACTCTATTCAACGCGGACATTCAAATCGGACCTTGTGTCAGCCATCACTCCCCAGGGCACTGTTCCAGAAAAATGGGACAGTTGCTCGAAGAAGTTTCTCCAAAGTCGGGTGGGAGGTCTTAGAGGCGATCCGAAAAGTGTCAGGGAGAGGGGGACAGTCCCCATTTCGCCGGATCTGTGCCGAGTTTCGCCCGGAACCATGGTGACTGTCCGCCGGGCGCCGGCGAAATAGGGACAGTCCCCGACACTTTTCGGATAGTCTCTTAGAAATTTTCACCGCCGTTGCGGCTGCCGGCCGCTTTATGGACGTTGGGGTCGACGCCGTAGCTCACGAGCTCAACGTGACCATCGCACCAGGCCATGTACACGCCGGCGGAATGAACGCTGCCGAAGTAGCAGGCATTCGGCACACTCGTGGTATCCTGGTAAGGACCAGCGGCAGTGCAACGGAAATTGTCGTTGTTATAGCCGGTACACCAAGTTTCGTTATCGCCGTCGTCATTGCCGGTGTCGTAATTGATCGGATCCATATGTTTTTCACCGATCAAATAGGTTTTGCTGGTTCCGTCGGTGATGTGCTTAATCGCCACTTCGCTGCGCTGGAAGCTGATGCCATTTTGATCTTCGTAGTTTTTGTTCGAACTAGGCTGCCTATTTATCTTGCCAGTTGTTCCAACCGTTTCCCAACGCCAAACTGGGACGATTGCATAAGTTCCCTTCGGTCCGTCAGCAAACTCGCAGTTGCTTTGAGAACCAGCGTTGATGGCATAGTCACTGCGGCCAGCCACATTGCCCGATGCGGGGTTCGGGGCGCTATTATTTGCAATGAAGAGTCCGTCGGCTGGTTTAGGGAACACATTGGAACCTGAGCCCGCTCTGCGCGAAGGACACATGATCAAAGGCAACGGCTTCACAACGATTTCGCGGATGGCCGCGCGTTGATTGGGCGTGACAACGTCCGGGTTGCCATCGGAGGCGGCCGCGTAGCTTACGCCTTCTTCGGTGAACGGCATTAAGTTAAAGACCCAGCCGCCGGGTTGGTTCTGGCCGGTGCCACGGTCGGGATCGCCGATCCACTTCCATCCCCAACCACCAGTGGGAAAATGGCCAGCCGATTCATGGTGATTGAGCGCCGCCAGGGAAAGTTGCTTGAGGTGATTGGAGCATTGCTGGCGACGGGCCGACTCGCGCGCGGCTTGAATGGCGGGTAACAAGAGCGCGACTAAGATGCCAATGATGGCGATCACCACCAGCAATTCAACGAGCGTGAAGGCCCCGATGCGCGAAATGGACTTACGGCTCATACGTATTGATCTCCTCACCACTGTCAGTGGCCAACGGCGGCTGATCCAAGCAGGCAGACAGAAGTTCTGTTACACGCGCCAAGTTCCGCCATCACGCGAATCGCCGTCAAGGAATTTTGGAACAGGAGGAAACCGAGAGAACAGAAGGTGTCTTTCTCTGCTGCCTCGGCTTCCTCCGATTCGGATGCCCGTCCCGCCGGGTATCGAAGCGTCGCAGAACTTTTGGCAACTTGCTTGGGCCGACGTCGGTCGCCCGTGGGTCTCATGGTACCATCGCTTGCGGCTTATTTTAGCAGCGTGTCGCAGTTTCGTGAAATGCTATCTCGCGGCAGTCACTCTCTTGGGTGGTTGGCCAGGGTCCGCGTTCAACGAACGAGGGGCAATGACAATTCCACGATTCCCGCGGGTCGTTCTTTTGGGGTTCGCGACCGGCGAGCGGCTAACCGGCCGAGCTAGACGCCGGCGACCTACGGATCAGAACGTAATCGTTTACGCATCGCAACCAAGCGCCGTCCAAAGCTCCACCCTGCGCAAAGGGTGGCACGCCGAGAGGCTTTCAGGGCTGTGCGAATGATAGCGCTGGTGCATTGATGGAAATCGTTTGCGGATCGCTCACTAGAAATCCTGGTCTTCCTGGTGTGGGAGGCGTCTCCGACGCCGATTTCGCTCGAACCTTATGAACGGCTTGAAATGCGACGCCTCATCGGGGTCGGAGACCCCTCCCACAAGTCTTCCCAGCTTGAATAAGAGGCCATCCGAAAAGTGTCTGGGAGAGGGGGACAGTCCCCATTTCGCCGGATCGGTGCCGAGTTTCGCCTGGAACAATGGTGACTGCCTCCCGAGCGCCGGCGAAATAGGGACAGTCCCCGACACTTTTCGGATGCCTCTAAGTGATCGGCCCTACCTGCTGCGGAGACAGAGCCAGTCGGCCGGTCAAGTCAATCGTTCTAGCATTGCAAGTTACGTCCGACGGAGTATCGACAAGTTACCTTTTTGCAAATTTGAATGTAAATGTTCACTGCTGCCACTGTACAACAAGGCAACGGATGAAACGCGCTAAATGCTTGAACGCGAACGAGTTTGAGTAAATTGCAGGTTTTTTGCGCACCTTGGCACAGGTAGTGCGTAGTAACTCTTACGTGGTCAATCGGAGTTGGCCGCCTGATGGTCTAGAGCGACCATCGCCTGCACGGGAGGAAGGTCGCCAAGACCAGTGCAGTTACAAATCTCATCTTCACCAACCAAGGGAGTGTCTGATGTTGGTCTTAACACGGAAGTATCAGGAAAAGATTCGCATTGGTGAGAACATCACCATCACGGTCCTGCGGATGAAAGGCAAGGCCGTGCGGCTGGGAATCGAAGCACCTGCCGATGTGCCCGTCGTGCGTGGCGAGTTGGCCTTCGAAGTTGGAACGGAAGCGGACGTGGAAGCAGAAAACGAGGAGGCGGAGCAGGAAGCGACAGACGAGTTTCCTACCCGCGGCCGCCTGTTCGCTCGTGTGGCCGCGGCGGGTGGCGAATGGACCACCGACTCGAACCCAACGGAGCTTGCTCGCCCCAATCACGCTCACGCGACCGAGAATATCAAGTTCGGCCGCGTGCGGCGCGAGCAGGTTGCCGAAGTGCTGCCCAAGCTCGTTGGTGGCGCGGCACCCTTGCGGGCAATGATGGGACGGCAGTAGCCGAGCGGCAAGCCCGCGGCGTCGCGAAGCGGGCAACTATTTGGGCACACTGGCTGGCGGCGGCGTCTGGACGCGATGTTGCGCCACTTGGCTGCCGTCGTGTGGGGGGAAGTCCTGCAGCTCGGTGAGTTGTTCGAACAGAATTCGTCGCACTTCGAGAATGCTCTGCGGATGGCGGTGTACGTTCATGTGATCGGCCGAAACAACTATTTGCGATTCGAGCTGTGGCGCATCGTCGAGTCGAGCGCTAGTGAGCGCGACGACGCCGTCGCCATCACCCACGATGTATTTTCGCCAGCCGGGATGCGGGTCGTGCCCAACCACGTTATGGTACGTTACCCAAGGGCCAGGCTGGGCCGTGAGCAAGGTGGGCAGCAGCGGCGAAGCGGGAGAAAGCGAATCGATGCTGGTATGGATGTCGACGGGGGCGTTTGCGCGGAAGTAACCGCGATTTTGAGCGAGCAGTTGATTCTGGCTATCCAGCATTTTGCGAGGCAGCGCAATCAGCTTATCGCCAGCCCAGCGGGTAATATCGTTCGAAAAGGGGCTGCCGCGGTGCGGCGTGCCCAGGGTAATCACGCGGCGAATTGAGGGATTGGGTCGAAAGTAAAACGTAGTCGCCAAGGCCCGAACCGTATCTGGATCGGCTTTCAAATCGGCCAACGGGTGGTCGCTGACGGTGGCCCAGAAGGCGTCGGCGCTTTCGACCGTCTGCAATTTCGAGATCAGGCCGCCCATGCTGTGACCGACAAGCACCATTTCATCAAGTGCCGCGTCTTGGCGAGCCGGATCGATGTCGCGGCGCATTTTGGCCAGGTCTTCGCGCATCTGCGTGGCACTAACCCAAAATGGCTGGCCGGTGGGGTAAAAGTAGAACCAGAATTGGTAATGGTCGCGCACTAGAGGGTCGCTGCGCAAGTCGTTGTACATTTCCATCCACGTGATGGGGCTCGACCACAGGCCATGGACCATGACGACCGGCATTTTCGTCGAGTCAAAAGGCTCGAGCATGTAGAGGCCTTGGAGCTTTTTGACATCCCCTGGATGCAACAGGCCGGCAGTTGAGATATCGTGTTCCCGAAACTGCGGCTGGCTAAGAAAATAGGCGAGCGGGGTGCTCAGATCGGCCTCCAACGGGATGCGGCGGTTGGCGACCTCAATTGACTGCCGGTCGAGCGGATCATACAGCTCGAGCACGAAGTGTGGCGCCGCGGGGTCACTGGTAGCGGCGCCCGCCGGTGGGGTGTTGCCGAAGTCGCCGGGCGAACGGGTGCTGTTCTGCTCGGGGCGTTCGACGCGTAGAAACGCGGTGAGCGGAAAGCATACATTTGGCGGATAGTAATGTTCCGCCAGGTCGGGTTGGTCGTGCGTTTTCCGCACCGCGATCAGCGGCACGCCGAGGCCATACGTGTGGTAGTGATTTTGCAGGCCTTGAATCTTGTAGTCGCCGACAAATTCCAGGCGATCGATGTCGGCTTGATGCCAGCCGGAGCTGAACAGCGCCACCCGGAACGAGCAGGTATTGTTTGCGGTAACGATCGTGCGCGCCATACCGGGGCGAATTTCCCCTTCCTGGCGAATCAACCGCAGGGCGCCTTCGAGCGACTGGTTATATAGATCCGACGCGCCGCGAAACTGTGGATCGTACGGATTGAGCGCGAGCATCATGCCATCGTCCGCGGCGCGTTCCGATTCGAACAAGTACCGATAGGCATGGATCAAGGACGTACCATAGAACTGGAGTGCGCGGCGACGATGGAGTTTTTCTGCTTGGGTGGCCGTGATATAGGCAATCTCGGCCATGGCGTATTCGTGTTCGCGGTTCGGCTCACGGCGATGAATGTCGTCGAGCCGGGCTAATAGCGCAGCGCGGTCGCCGTTGAAGTCGTCCAGCAGATCGTAGCGACGAAGCAACTGCTGCGTGCGTTCCGTAGGTTTTGGGCCGGCGGGCGAAAGTAGATTCAAGGTACCGGCCAGAGGATTGCGCGGCGTATCTCGCACCGTCACCCATTCGGTGCTGGCACAGCCAACGAACGCGACGGCGGCGGAGAGAACAACGGCCGTATAGACAGATCGTGGATGGGGTGAGTAAGCACACTCCGACCGCATGGAAACACCCACGGTGGATTCGTCGCGCAACATTCAACAGTGAAAAGGGCTGACACCGCTGATGCGAAGCGGAACCGGATCGTCAGCAGCCGTGGGCGGAAAGAATAGGAGCCGCCCGTCGGGGAATCAAGGGAAGACGCCCCCGAGCTAGCAATGAACGCACGCTAGCGGCAGTTGTGTGGCGTGCGGAAATACAATCAGGCCGCCGCCGCTACAAGGACGATTAGCGACGGGCGGCCTGACCTGGGCGGAGCAAACTGGAGGTATAAAAATAGGGCGTGATAATTCCTGCGATCAACTCGGATGAATTAGGTCACACAATGTCGTCCAGCCGGCTCCACCGGCAGGGAATGGAAAATCGTAACGTTCGCCTGGGGGGCGAAAGTCTTACCGTCGGCATTGGCAGCGGTGGGGGCAGCCAACAAGTCAAACTCGCGTGCTGCCTGCTCGAGTTCCCCGCGGAGAATGCGCACATTTCGAGGGGCATCCAGGGCCAGCGTGACTCGATTACCGGCAATGCGGCGAATTTCCAATGTGATGTTGTCTCCCACGTGAATCCGTTCACCGACCTTACGACTCAGCACTAACATCTGAAACTCCTTGTCCAACTCGAATGCGTATAGGCCGAGCATTTTCAGTTGCGCGGCATGCGATCGCGTGGTGCGATTGAGACCAGCTATAAGCAAGGTCTGTGCCAGATTGCATGAATTGGATAATTCTTGCCGGCGATAACGAAAACACGCTCAAAATGCTGGGTTTCCGCGGTCGCCGAATGCTGGCGATGATTTCGTCGCCAGCAGTTACCACGTCCGGAATCGCCGATGGGAGTCTCGATTCGGGACGATCATCCAAAAATGAGACTCGCCGCGCAAGTAAGGAGTCATCTCCCTAATTTGCCGATTCGAGGCTTGGCTTGCTGGGCGCGGGGGAGATGCCGAGACCGGCATACGCGGCATTGACCGCCTGCGGCTGGTTCGGCGTGGCAATCACCGCTTTGTTGAGCGCGGATGAGGCGGCACTGACCGCCGGCTTTTTGGTGGTGGCTGGGCTCGTAGCCTGTGCATTTGGGGCCGGAGCGTTCGCCGCAGCCGTGTTCCCAATAGGTGTAGACGGCGGTGTCTTAGCCGGGGGAGCGACGGGTGGGGCTGAGGCCGTTGGAGTTGGATGGGCGGTCGGCGTGGCAGGCGGGGCGGCAGTTGCGGCCACGGCCGTAGCCTTGTCGGCTGCGGGGGCGGCCGGTGGCTTTTGCACGAGCTTTTGCGGAGATGTGAAGAGGCTTTCGCGGGCGATCTTCATCTTGTGGTTTTGCGCGGTGTTCTGGCGATTATCGGAGCTTCCGCTGGAGGGGGTGCTCGCCAGGGCGTCGTCCTCATATATCGTTCCATGTTGGAACGGGCCGGCCCCCAAAATCCACACGTCGTTGGCGGTGCTCTCCTGCTGCACAATCCCGGATTGCCAAACCGGTGTGCCGGTCGCTCGGTGGTAAGCGAATAGCGCCAGCTTCGCAACACCCCGCTGGTCCTTGCGCTTGGCGATCGGAATTTCCGGCAGCGTCGAAGGCATCGGCGAAATGACGGGAATGGCTGGCACGGGTGAGGTGGGAACACCAAACAGCAAGTCGTTTCGGTCGGTGCCAATCGCTCCCGCGCGTGCCTCGACAACAAAATCGGCATCCTCACGCTTATCTTTCAGCGTGCAACCCTGGGCCAACAGGTGCTGGCGAAGTGTACTAATGTAGTAATTGCGGTCGACCGCATCCGTGACCCGGCTGTCGTCGAGAAAGACCGATTGCCCGGCGAGCGGCTTAAGATTCATGTTTTCAACAGCCCGGTCAATCGCATCGGATATGAGCAGTTGTTCCGTGGCGGTGCGGGCGGTATCGGTCGATCGCGTGATACCACAACCGACGAACGCGGCGGTCACCATGCCTAAGGCCAATTGGATGGCGAACGAACGGTACCAATCAGAATCCATCACTACCGCCGAGAGGTGAATCGGTGGAACTCTGCTGCCGGTCATTCGATGGCCGGCGAGCAATCATCAATCGGCGAGGATTATAGCGGCTGCGCTCGTTCGCCCAAGAGCGAAAGAACAAGGCGGGAAGAATGGGGCGAATCGGGAGAAATGAAACGCTGCAACCAACTTACACTTGGCAGACTGAATGGCGTGATAGCGGTACCACACCACGCCACGATAGCAGCGACGTCAGCCGCGTAGCGGTGTTGTCGCGGCGTGATTGACGCCGATTACTTCTTAACGGCCGGTGCCAGCGTGTTTCCGCGGCTGGCCGATTCGTCCTTCGAATGCGCGTCATTGGGCGGCACGTCGTCGGCATAGAAGCGCGTCGTCTCCTCGGCCGCCAACTTCGTGTCCAGATCGCGGCACAGGACTTCGGCACGAAATACGTGGGTACCGGGCTGAACCGCATGGGCGCGGATCTTGAGCGTGACTTCGTTGCCGGCGGGCAGTTCCTCGATGGGCTTGAAGGAGACGCGTCCATCGGCCACGGTATACGTCCCACCTTCTGCCTGATCGGGTTCGATGCCGTCGGAGAAGAGTGCGGCGACGTTGATCTCTTTCGCAGCATTCGCGCCGCGGTTACGGACATGGATTTCGTAAACGGCTGGAACGCCGACCGCGATTGGTCCACTCGGGTCCACGACGTCGAGCTTGAGGTCGGCGATGGCCACGACATTGGTTTCGGCGGTCTTCTTATCGGAAAGATCACCGGTGGCATTTGCCGCCGATATTTCCAGGGAGTTCTTGCCGGCGGTCTTCAACACGCACTTTAGTTCCATGTAATTGTCGTCGCCGGGATTCAAGCTGTTGACGTGCCACGACACACCGCGGTGATTGGAGTCATACGTTTGACCTTCGCTCGCGCTCGTGAACTCAGCACCTTCGGGAAGTGAGACGCGAATCGTCACGTCTTGCGCCGGCGCGGTTCCGGGGTTGCGGACACGAATGAAATACGTGGCCATTGTGCCGGCGTATTTGGTCGCGGGGCCGCGCCAATCAACGGCCAGTTCGGGTTTGCGACAAAAGATCTCTTTGGCAAATTCGCTTTTGAGTCCGCCATCAGCCGATGCCGTTGCCTTAATGGCCATTTTTCCGGACTCGCGTGCGGTGAGCTCGACTTCGATCGTTTGGCTTGCGCCCGCCGCCAGGGTACCCAATACATGACTGGTTGCTTTATCTCGGCTCGCGCCCGGTGGCAACAGTTCGATTTTTACGTTTTCGGCCGGCCCGGTGCCGGGGTTCGTGAGCGTGAGCTTGAAAGACTGGGGCTTGTCGAAGAGCACTTCATTCGGGCCCGTGATTTCCAAGTTCAGCTTGGCTTCCTGCACCTCAACGACGGCATGGGAGCCAACCGGCGCCAAAGTCCATGAAACCCCAAGCTCGAGCGGCTTATTCTCGCGCGGCACGAGGCGGATTTCCAGCGTCTCGCTGGCACGGCGATCGAGGTGCGCCAAGTGCCATTGAAGCTGGCCGCCAGTTTGTGGGTCGCTGCTGGGTTGCACGGAGCCCTGCGTGGCCGTGGTGTTCACGACTTCCGCACCGGTAGGGATGCGGATGGTGGCCACGATTCCGTCGGCCGGCACGTCACTCTGGTTCTGCAATCGCACGTGGTAAAGGGCTTCGCGGCCAACAAGAATCTGCTTCGGACCGCGAATGGCGCTCATCAATACCGGTGTCTGGGAGGATGCGAGAACATTTGGGTCGTTGGTAGCAGTATCGCCGAAGACCTGCTTGCCGCGTGTGGATTGCGGTGCGGTCGCGCTCGAATTCGGAGCAATCGGGCTGCTGTTCTTGCTGTATGCAGAACGTGCATGATGCGAGCCGGCGGATGAGTTGTTCGTCGAAGGGGCGCCATTCGTGCTCTTGCCCGCGTTCGCCGCGGCTTGCGCGGCGGGCGTTGCTTTCACCGTCGCCGAGAGCTTCGCAGTTGCCGGGGACGACGCCGGCGATGTAACGGACGCGTCGCTCGTTCTAGTATCTGGTGCGAGGGCCGATACGTCGTTTGCCACGATTGGCGTGGGCGATTCGGAAGTACCTTCGGAACTTGCCTCGACTTGGGCGGCCGATCCGGCGGTTGACTCGTTCGGCGTTTTCGTTGCCGAAAAGGTTCCGGATAATTCGCGGCGCAACTCATCGGCGGAAATGTTCGGCGCCGTGCGGTGAACGGGCGAACTTCTGGTAATTGCTTCGGAGGTCGAATTCGACGATGCGGCCGAAGGCGCGGTCACGTCGCGTGCCGCCATGCGCATTCCGGAAATCGCGGGAGCCGCACTTTTCGCGGATTGTGGTGCGTTCTGCGTACCGTGTGCATTTGCGTTCGGGGTATGCGCACCCGTTCCACTGGTAGCCCCCGCGTTCGTTTGTGAGGGATTTGTGCGTGGCAACGGGGAACCGCCTAATCCCGGCAAAGCACCATTTTGCAGGGCGGCAGGGTCCGGAAGTGGGGTATCGTTGTCTGAATTTGGGGAGGCCGCAGTTTTCGTGGAAGGCTTGCCCTGTGTATTTTTGTTGGTCTTTTGTTTGGAATTTGGCGGCGTGGCCGTCTTGTTCTTTCGCCAGTCTAACCATTTTGGGAGAAAGGAATGCGTCGTGGATTCCGCATCATCGACGAGTTCCACGGGCGCGGGCGCCACGACAATGCGGCCGCGAGTGGCGGCGGGGTCGATCCCTTCGCGTTGAAAACCCGGCCGGAGCTGCGACACGCGCTGGTCGCCTGGACTTAGATCGGTGTAGACCTGGGCGACCGAAGTCGATCCCACGAGGGCAACCGTGAACAGGCTGCTTGCGAACCAGTGACGCGTCATGATCGCATCCTTGCCATCAAGGTGAGTTTAGTCGAACCGCAGTTTTGCTTGTGCTAGCTGCGATGAGGGTGGTTTATGCAACTGTCGGTCGGTTATCGGCGGCCGACTGGAGATGAGCTTACGGATTTCGAAAAGATTTCCGGTTAAACAAACTGCGATGAGTGGGTGGCTTGGGTTCTAGGGCTGGGCCGGTTTCCACCGACCCGAATAACTAGTTCTCGGCAGCCTAGTTCCCGCGCGACCGCGAACGGTACAGAAACTCGTACGCGATGTCACTACCGAATTTGAAAATCGAAAATCGGATGACTAGCGCGTTGTGAAAAACGTTTCCCTGGGGTGACATGCCCTCACTCGCGACAACATGCTCACGCGAATCGGTCTCGTTTTGCCGCGAGTGTGGGCATGCGGCGATTCGCGAGAGCATGCCACCCCAGATACTGCTTGCTCGAGTTCAAAAAAATTATAGCCTCGTACGGTTTGCCGCGAGTGTGGGCATGTTCCTGTTTCGCGAGAGCATGCCACCCATAACCTCAAGGTTCATTAACTAGTCGTGCTATCAAGCCACAGTTCTAGCAGTGAGTCCCCTCAGCATTGCGGACGATTTCGAAGCCCAGATCGCGAATCATTTGGTAATCGGCCTCGGGCGGCTGGCCTTTGGTGGTCAGATAGTCGCCGACGAAAATCGAATTCGCCGCATACAACGCTAGCGATTGCAGACTGCCAAGGTGCATCTCGCGGCCGCCAGCAAGCCGGATTTCCCGATCGGGGTTTACCAGCCGGAACATCGCAATGACTTTCAGGCAATAACGCGGAGTGAGGTCGCTCGGGCCAGCGAGAGGCGTGCCAGCGATGGGGTTGAGAAAGTTGACTGGGATCGAATGCACGCCGAGGTCGCGGAGCGTAATGGCCATGTCGACGATATCGCTTGGCCGCTCGCCCATCCCGATGATCCCGCCGGAGCACATCTCCAACCCCGCATCACGAACGGCCCGCAGGGTACTGAGCCGATCCGCGAAGGTATGCGTGCTGCAAATTTCTTCGTAGTATTCGCCGCTGGTGTTGAGATTATGATTTACACGGTCAACGCCGCAAGCTTTCAGTTGATGCGCTTGCGCCGGGGTGAGCAGCCCTAGGCAGGCGCAAACCTTCAAGTTGTAACGTTGCTTGATTTCCGGCACGATCGAAGTGACAGCTTGCATTTCGCGCTCATTTGGGGCGCGAGCGGAAATCACGATGCAATACGTACGCGCCTGACGTTCGGCGGCGGCGCGCGCGCCATCCAGCAGTTTCTCACGGCTGAGCAAGTTGTAGCGCGGTATCTCGGCCTCCGATACCTTCGACTGTGAGCAGTAGGAGCAATCTTCTGGGCACAAACCACTCTTGGCGTTCATCAAGAAGTAAAGCTGAACTTCGTTGCCGAACCAATTGCGCCGCACCCGATAGGCGGCCGCCATGAGATCGAGCAGTTCTTCATCGGGGCATTCGAGCACCGCGAGTGCTTGCTCTTTGCTAAGGTGTTCGCGAGCTAAAACGTCATCGGCAAATTGTTGCCAGTGTGAACGCACCTGCATACGGGCGGGGTCAGAAAGAATCGTCGACTGCGTCACGGAAGCTCCGGAAAAAGCACTTTCTTAGCGGCGTAAAGGCCAAAACATCGTCCACGTAGTATCGCGATGCCTGCTCTGGATACAAGGGGATCGGGATCGTCACACCGCGGGTACAACATGCCCAGACCAGATAATTGAAGCTGGAATGGCCCATTTTCGCCTCCGGGAACTCCCGTGACACCCGCCTTTCGAAACAGACGAACGTTGCCTAAGACTGCTTGGCAGAGCGACGTTGGCAAGCGAAAATACAGGCATGTCGCGTTTTCATCTTGTTCGCGTAGGTGCCATGGGCCAAGTGGGCCGCTTTACGGCAGTTGATGCGGTGCGCTATCCGCGCCACAGCCGGGTCGTGGTGCGAACGCGGCGGGGTTTGGAAGTCGGCGACGTGCTCACGTCACCCGATGAACGCGACGACGAGAGTTCATTCGCCGATGGCGAGCTGCTGCGCGGACTAACCGTGCAGGACGAGCTTCTTCAGACGCGTCTGGAAAAAAATCGGCAGGAGGCGTTCGCGGCGTGTTCGAAATTGATGGGGGAACTTGGTCTCTCAACGGTGCTAGTAGATGTCGAGCACTTGTTCGACGGCCAAGGGTTGTACTTTTACTTCTTAGGCAATGTGCCTCAAGAGCTACAAGACCGGATGCAGCAGTTGGCCGAAACCTATGAGGCGCAGGTGCAATTCCGCAAGTTCACGGAAACGCTGATCGCGGGTTGCGGCCCGGGCTGTGGCACAGAGGACGCGAATGGCCAAGGTGGTTGCGAATCGTGTACGTCGTGTGCCGTGGCAAGCATTTGCGGAACGAAACGTTGACAACGCAGTGGATAAATCTTGGTCTCACGCCAAGGCGCGAAGACGCCAAGGAACGGGTTGTCAGCGGCGCTGACGTTTTTGGATCACACATCTTTTATTTGGCAATTTATCGTGGAGTCTGGCATGTTGAGTCTGGTTGGTGTCTGGCGGCAGAAGCGGCACTTTGCGTCTTTGCGCCTTGGCGTGAGGCATCTTTCGTTGGTCCTGGTGGCGGTAATCGCCCTGTCGCCATTCGGCAGCGCTTGGGCGGCCGACAACGAACTGGCGCCTGCTGAAAAGGCGGAAGGATGGATGCTGCTTTTCGATGGCCAGGGCACCACCGGCTGGCGAAACAACACCGATAAACCGGTCACCGCCAAGGTCGAAAGCGGGGCGATCAATCCTCACGGCTGCGGCGGCTACATCATGGTGTACGATCGACAGTTCGGCGATTTCGAGCTGAAATGCGACGTAAAGATGGACCAGCCGTACTGCAATTCGGGCATTTTTGTGCGGACTGGCACGCTCGCTGATCCAGTGCAAACAGGTATCGAGATCCAAGTTTTCGCCGATACAAAACCCAGCCTGCAGAGCTTTGGAGCAATTTATGACCTGGTGCCCCCATCGAAGGATGCTACTCACGGTCCGAACAACTGGGATAACGTCGTCGTCCGCTGCGAAGGGCCGCAAATCACCGTTACAGTAAACGGCGAGAAGGTGGCCACGATGAACTGCGACCAATGGACGACCCCCAAGAAACGCCCCGACGGCACGGCGCACAAATACGAGAAGGCACTCAAAGACTTCCCGCGCAAGGGCTACATCGGCCTGCAAGACCACGGTTACAACGTGTGGTATAAGAATGTCAAGCTGAAGGAATTGCCGGCGAGGAAGTAGGCAGCAATTCGGCGCGTCGGAGAGTGATCGGCTACGGCAGCGAGGCGAGGAACTCACTCATTTCGCGCGCGGCGTGCGAGTCGTGCTGGGCGGCCGCGGCGGCGATGCCGGCTTGGAGAATCGGACGGGCTTCATCGGCATGGCCCAGCCGAGTGAGTTGCTGAGCCGCCATGAAGAACGCGGGCACATACGGAGGATCATCGCGGGTGAGGTCCGCGAATTTGGCCAGGCTTGCCTCGTGATTGCCCTCTTTATCGAGTTCCATGGCGAGACTGTAGCGCAAAAACGTATCGCCGGGGTCGCTGGCGAGCATGGCTTCGATCTTTTCGCGGCGAGTCATAGGCGGTTGAGACAAGCTATTTACCAATCGCGGCGGGTGGCATGCTCTCGCGAAACTGGCACATGCCCACGCTCGCGTTTAAGTCTAAATGTTTCGCGTGAGCATGCTGGCGCGAGCGAGGGCATGCCACCCCGGACAGCGCCTGCGGCAACACACTATCCGCAAATCGCGTGGTCGCGTTCGTAGGCGGTGATTTTATCTTCGTGCTCGAGTGTAAGTCCGATATCGTCGAGGCCGTGGAGCAGGCAGTGGCGGCGGAACGGCTCGACGTCGAATTTGAGCGAGAGGCCGAACTTGTCGGACAGCGTTTGTTGCTGTAAATCGGCCGTGAGTTCGTAGTCGGCATGCTTGGCCGCGCGTTGGAACAGGTCGTCGACTTGGGTCTCGCTGAGGACGATCGGCAGCATGCCGTTCTTGAAGCAGTTGTTGTAGAAGATATCGGCGAAGCTGGGAGCGATGATCACGCGGAAGCCCCAGTCCTCGAGCGCCCACGGAGCATGCTCGCGACTCGAGCCGCAGCCGAAATTGCGGCGCGCGAGGAGTACGCTGGCTCCTTTTGCCTCGGGGCGGTTGAGTTCGAAACTTGGGATCGGCTTGCCGCTTTCATCGCGGGCCCAATCCCAGAATAGGAACTCACCAAACCCGGTGCGCTCGATCCGCTTGAGGAACTGCTTGGGGATGATTTGATCGGTATCGACGTTGGCCCGGTCCATCGCGACGACGCGGCCGGTGTGGGTGGTGAAGGGTTTCATTGGAGAGGATGCAGGATGCGGGATGCAGGGGACAGGGAAGATGGCTTACGACCACTCTCGGACATCGACAAAATGGCCGGCACACGCGGCGGCGGCAGCCATGGCGGGGGAGACGAGGTGGGTGCGGCCGCCGCGGCCTTGGCGACCTTCGAAGTTGCGGTTCGAGGTCGAGGCGCAGCGTTCGCCCGGTTCGAGTTTGTCTGGGTTCATTGCCAGGCACATGCTGCAGCCGGCTTCGCGCCATTCGAAGCCAGCCTCTTTGAAGATGCGGTCGAGGCCTTCCTTTTCGGCCTGTTGCTTCACGAGGCCGCTGCCGGGCACGACCATCGCGCTCACATGGCCAGCGACTTTGTGGCCATTAATAGCGGCCGCGGCTGCCCGCAGGTCTTCAATGCGGGCGTTGGTGCAGGAGCCGATGAATACGCGATCGAGCTTGAGGTCGCAAATGGGCTCACCGCCGGCGAGGCCCATGTATTCGAGCGCACTGGCCGCGGCTTTCTGTTCGTTCGGATCAGTGAAATCGGCGGGCTTCGGCACGCGGGCATTCACAGCCGCAACCTGGCCGGGGTTTGTGCCCCAAGAAACTTGTGGAGCGATCTTGGCGCCGTCGAACACGAGCGACTTATCGTATTTAGCACCTGCATCGGTGGGCAGCTTCCGCCAGCGCTGGACTGCTTTATCGAAGTCCGCGCCTTGGGGCGCGTGTGGCCGACCGCGGAGATAATCGTACGTCGTGTCGTCGGGGGCGATGAGGCCGGCCCGTGCGCCGCCTTCGATCGACATGTTGCACACCGTCATGCGGTTTTCCATGCTGAACGCCCGAATGACGTCGCCCGTGTATTCCACGCAGTACCCTACGCCACCGCTCGTGCTAATCTGGCCGATGAGATACAGGATGACATCCTTGGCTGTGACGCCGGGGCCCAGCTTGCCATCGACGCGAAGCTCGAGCGTTTTGGGCTTCGATTGCAACAGCGTTTGCGTGGCGAGAACGTGTTCGACCTCGCTCGTGCCGATGCCGAACGCCAGCGCGCCAAACGCACCGTGCGTGGAGGTATGGCTGTCACCGCAGACGATCGTCATCCCCGGCTGCGTGTAACCTTGCTCGGGGCCGATGACGTGGACGATTCCCTGCCGCGGGTCGTGGATGTCGTACAGCGTGATGCCGAACTCTTGGCAGTTGTTGCGGAGCGTGTCGATCTGCTGTTTCGAGATCGGATCGACGATCGGCAGGCTGCGGTCGGTCGTGGGGATGTTGTGGTCGACCGTGGAGAGCGTGCGTTCCGGCCGGCGGACTTTTCGGCCCGACATCCGCAAGCCGTCGAAGGCCTGGGGGCTGGTGACTTCGTGCACCAGGTGCAGGTCGATGTAGAGGATGGTCTGGCGGCCGGGTTCGTCGTAGACGACGTGCTCGTCCCAGATCTTTTCGAACAGTGTGCGAGGTTTCGTGGTCATGACTATCCTTTTGAGGCTGAACCTGCAATTTTAGCTGCGATCGGGCGGTTGGGAAACGAGGCGCCGAGGATGGCGAGGGCTGCTCACTTTTTCAATTTGGCTAATCGGTGTGGGAGGCGTCTCCGACGCCGATTTCGCGGGAACTTCGTGAACGGCTTGAAGTGCGACGTCCCATCGGGGTCGGGAGACCCCTCCCACAACGACTCATTCCAAGTTCCCTCACCCCGGCCCTCCCAAAGGGAGAGGGAGGGAGCCTCAATCAGGCAGTCGGCCTGCATGGCGAATTTCGTCAAGTAATTTGTGGAGTTCCTTGACCTTTTCCGGTTGCTGGGCGGCTAGGTTATTCTTTTCTGACAAATCGTCCGCCAAATTGAATAACATGGCCGGCGCCGGTTTCTTATTCTTGCGGCCGCTCGACTTTGCCGCGCCAGGGTCCATGGACTCAATTAACTTCCACTTGCCTTGGCGGATGGCGAGCGTACCGCCCTGCTCTACCAGCGATTCACGACCATTGGGCGACTCGCCTAAAAGTGCTGGTAGGACATTGACACTATCGGGTCCGGCGTGGTTCGGCAGCTTCTGCCCGGTGAGTGCGGACAACGACGCCAAGAGATCGATCTGGCCGACGAGGGCGTCACTCGTTTGACCGGCGGGCACGTGCGATGGCCACCGCACGATGAATGGCTCGCGGGTGCCACCTTCGAATGCGCTGCTCTTGCCGCCGCGTAACGGCCCAGCCGGCTTGTGGTCGCCGAGTTTTTCGACCGCACCGTCGGCATAACCGTCGTCGAGTACCGGGCCGTTATCGCTCGTGAGGATGACGAGGGTGTTGTCGGTGAGTTTGAGTTCATTCAGTGTCGCCAACACTTGGCCCACCGACGAGTCGAATTCGGCGATTGCATCGCCGCGTGGGCCCATCGAAGTCGCGCCACGAAATCGCGGGTGGGGAACTCGCGGCACGTGAATATCGTGCGTGGCAAAATACAAAAAGAACGGATGGTCTTTTTCGCGGTGGATGAAATCGATGGCCTGCCGCGTAATCGTGTCGGCCATGTCCTCGTCAATCCAGCGGGCCTTCTTGCCGCCGGTCATGTAGCCGATGCGGCTGATGCCGTTGACGATCGTGCAGTCGTGTCCGAGCGAGAGTTTCATCTTCAACAACTCCGGATGCTCGCGACCCGTTGGCTCGTTACCAACTTCATGCTGGTAGTTCACCTCGATCGGATCGGCCGGATCGTAATTGGCCACACGATGATTCTCGACATACACACATGGCGTGCGGTCTCCCGTGGCGGGAATGATGTAGCAGTAGTCGAAGCCGAGTTCGAGCGGGCCTGGCTTGATTTCTGCGTTCCAATTCGGGTGCTCGGTCCCCAGCCCTAGGTGCCACTTGCCCACAACGGCCGTGCGATAACCGGCGTCGCGTAGCATCGAGGCCAGCGTGGTGCGGCCGGGCTGTATGATGAGCGGTGCGTCGCCGGGCAGAATTCCAGTGCCTTTTTGCCGCCAGGCGTATTCGCCCGTGAGCATGGCATAGCGGGATGGCGTGCAAACGGCAGCGGCTGAGTGGGCATCGGTGAATCGCAAGCCTTCGCGTGCCAAGCGATCGATGTTCGGCGTTTTCACGGCCGTTGCGCCGTAACTGCCGAAGTCGCCGTAGCCGATGTCGTCGGCATAGATCAGCACGATATTCGGACGCTCGGCCGCGGTCGTCGTTGAATACAAGCCAACGATCATCACGAAGGTAAACACGCATCGATAAATATTCATCGAGTCCCCACGAAACATCGATTTGAGGCCAGACCGAGGTAGAGATGCGGCGAGTAACCCAGTGTAAATCAGAAGCTGTCCGGATTCGATGAACCCGAAAAGCCAAGCGGAAAGGTACTTCGCCGCGGCCGGAGTCACGGATTCAGGTTGGACGGCGGCTGCTACGAATTTGTTCCAATTCGCGTTTGAGCGGTGCCCAGTATTCGCGATCGGCAACTCGTTCTCGAAGTTCTTCTTTGGCCAGACCAACTTCCAATTCTTGGCGGTCGGCGGTGATTGCGGCGTCGATAAGTGGTCGGTTGACCTTAATAAGATCAGCCGCCTCGGGATGTTCGGACGCAATTTCGATCAACAGTTCTGGAGTTCGCGCTTCATGTAGCCAGAAGCGAACGTGTTTGTCGATTGTCTCTGATTGGTTGGCTGCGAAATGTGACTCAACGAGTCGGCGGATCATCGGCCAGTCTTTGTCGCGCTGCGTCTTCTTGGCAGTGATTAGATCCTCCAACGCCATCAGCTCGATTTGAGAATCAGCGTCATCAGTCAATGTCGTTCGTCGATTCCAAAGTTCTTGGAACGGTGCGACGTTTCGCATCTTCGACATCACGTCGATCCGCATGCCGGCAGCCCCCGTCGCGCGGCAGCGAAAGTGAACGGCGTGACCACGGTCCAAGTATTGGGTTTCGAACGGTGGCACCGCGATGAGTGCTGCATCAAGTTCGTGGAGCGCTGACTTCAATCGGCTGATATTGTCACTATCGCAGAGAATTGCGATATCACAATCGCGACTAAACTCCGCCGCGCCGTAGAACACGCAAGCCTGACCGCCCATCAGCAGGTACCGGACCTCGTGGGTAGAGAGTGTCGAAAGGACTTTGCGAATCGGGTTCGGGATCAAGCGACCCTCCCACGCTTAAATAAAACGCCCAGAGCTTTTCGGTCTCGCGCCAGCGTTCGAGCGGCGTGAGCTGGTACCAATCTTGCCATTCAGGATCGATTACGTCGCCCATACCATTATTGTAGCCTGTGAACCAGAATGACGGAACTTGTACGGCCAGAACGCTCACGCATTTCAAAACGGACGGTAAACTCGTGCCAACGCACCGTCGCGAAAATGGGTGTGAAGTTAATGGGTGGTTGTTGGCGTCTCAAGCGGTGTAGCCCCACTCGCGAAAACACTGCCGCCAGTCGAGAAATAACCGCTCCTTTAGCGCGGGTGACAACGGCGGCAAATGGTTCTTTTTGTAGTCGGCTAGCGTCTTGAGGTACTCGCGAACGCGAGGTTCAACGAGGTGAAAATCTGGCAACGCGAGCTTTTCGTAAGTCGCGCGGAGTTGGCCGATGGGGTCTTTTTCGAGGTCGGCAAAGGCGATCTCGTGTACGTGGCCGGCGGGAATCAGGGCGCGCTGTTCAAAGTAACCTCGGTATAAGGTCTTCATTTGCGCGATGAGTTGGGACGCCAGCGACGCATCGTCGTCGTAATTCGTGCGTTGTAACTGCCAGTAGGGGCCGGCCGTACGCAGCGTGTGCAGAACGGATTGGAAAACTTCATACGGGTGACGATGGATGTTGACGAATTTGGCTTGCGGGAACAGCTCCAGCAGCGTTTTGATGCGACCGGTATTCGCTGGCGATTTTAGCACCAGTGGCCGCTCGTATTTCACCGTCAACTTCTGCAGAAAACGCAAATAGTCGGTCTTCCATTGGGCAAGTTCGTCGTCGGATAGATCTGCCATGGTCATATACCGCAGATAGAACGCGGCGTTGCGTGGGAACGCCCAGGCCATGAGACTTGCTTGCCCGGAATAGGCACTCATGGCGAAGTCTTCTTCTTGCGGTTCTTGGGCGCCCATCTTAACCGCATCCTGCGGCCGTTGTTTCGGGAGGCACCAATTGAATAGTCTGGCGCCGACTCGCTCCGTAAACAGGAAAGTGAACGGACAGGACACTTCGTACTGGTTCGAGAACGCGAACCGCACGTCCTGGGCCAGCAGATTGTGTAAGTGCGTGGTGCCGCTGCGCCAGGCGCCGAGAATGAATAGCGGCGGCTCGACGTTTGTGCGAGCGATTTTGCGTCCGAAGCAAAGTCGCTCGGCAATGGCGGACGCTGAGTTGGGAAACGCGATCAAAGTAGTAGCGAGGGCGCGTGGCCAGAACGGCGGATCAATCGAGAAATGATTGTCGCGCAGCACCCGCAGCCAACGGCCGAGCGTTATTCCACCGAGATTATTGGGGCCGAAGTTGCGAAAGAACGCATCTCGCCAGCGCATGGAAGAAAGCTCGATGGTGGGGTGGATCAACGTGTCACAGTGCCGCCGCTTCCACGAGCTCGGCCGCCAGTTTCTTGCGTTCTGGGCAGCCGTTGCAACTCCACCACTGGGAGGCCAGTTCGCTGGTCCACGGGTCCTCGACCACCAGTTCGCGGAGCGCGGTGCGCAGCGAGGCGGCATCTTGGAAGCGGTGCTCCGGGTCCTTTTCAAGGCAGCGCAGTACGACTTCTTCCAGCTCGACTGGCAGGTCCGCCATGAGCTGCCGCGGCGGAACCACGTCTTGTGACGCGTGGGCAATCATCACCTTGAGCGGATTATCGGAGACGAACGGCGGTTGGCCGGTGAGCATGTAATACATCACCGCGCCGAGCGAATAGATATCACTGCGGGCGTCGACCGTATCCTCGCCGCTGGCTTGCTCGGGCGACATGAACAGCGGCGAGCCGGTCACCGTGCCGGCCAGCGTCAGTTGCGTATCGACGTTCTGTTCCAGCGTTGGCTTGGCGAGGCCAAAGTCGAGGAGCTTAACCACGTCGAATACGCCGCCGCGGTAGGCACAGAAAATGTTGGCGGGCTTGATATCGCGATGCACCAGGCCGATGCCGTGGGCTTCAGCAAGGGCGCCGCATACCTGTTCCAATATATAGATCGCGCGGCCAGGCGGAATCGCGCCATATTGCTCGACGATTTCGCCGATGTTGTGGCCGGGCAGGTATTCCATCACGTAATAGAACGTGCCGTCGGCGGTGCTGCCGTAGTCGTAGATGTCGATCGAGTTCCAATGGGAGAGTTTCGCGGTGGCACGGACTTCGCGCTCGAACCGGGCCAGCATGCGGGGGTCGCCCGCCTTTTCCGGTCGAATCAACTTCACGGCGCAGGGCCGCTTGAGCATTTGGTGCTCGGCCAGATAGACTTCGCCCATGCCGCCCGAGCCGAGCCGCCGCTTGAGCCGATATTGGCCGAGTTGTTTCGCGGCGAATGCTTCGCGCCGCAGCGTGCCAATGGTGTGGACGCCGACGATTGCCGTTAGGGCGACGATCGCTAGTACCAGAACCTGAGCGCTCACGAAACCGGAATACTCCGGCTGCTGGGCAAGGGCCGCGTAGGCCGGGATGGAATAGAAGTAGGCCAGCATGGCGAAGGGAATCGCCGCCATGCAGCCGATGACGGCGGCCGCCCGTTGCCAGGTATTGGGGATGAACAAGGCGTACGTGAAAATCAACACGATCCACGGCGGCGCAATGACATTCAGTCGCGCACCGCCGTCCGGCAAGTTCGCCAAATAGCGCGTTTCCAGCAGCCCATTCGCCAGAAAGAGAATCGTCGGGCACCCGAAAATGAAAAGCTCGGCAATGCGAAGTTTTGTGAGCGAGTAGGTGCAGCGAGCGCAGAGTTTGACGGCAAACACGCCCAACAAAACGGTGGCCACGCCAAGCATGTACAACGTCGGCGTATGGCCTTTCGCGGTCCACTCGTCCCGATAAAACAGCCAGCGCACCAAGAACGCGGAGAACCCCACAAAGAACAGGATGGCGGCGAGCCGCAAACGATTGCGCAATAGCCCGCGGGTTTCGGCACTCAGATGGGGCGAGCTGCCCTCGACGAGAGCGATATTGCGCCGGGCGGCGGCGCGCAATTTGTCGGCACTCGAGTCGTGAGCGATGGCATGCGGCGGTGCCGCAATCAAGGTTTCGGCTCCGTAATTGGAACCGGGCCTGCCGTTCGTGTGGGGAGTGGGTTTGACCTGCGCCATGGGGGAGTGCCTTAACGCGAGTAAGACGCCGGAAACGGATTGAGGTTCACGGCATGGCGAATGGTGGCGGCGGCTCAATCCTCCATCTTACCCGCTTGGCAACAGTTTGGGCAGGTCAACAGTACTGGCGCGCAAGGAAGTAGGTCAGGCTTTAGCCTGACACTCCGCAGCGGCAATTAAGGTGAGTCAGGCTAAAGCCTGACGTACGGATGTTAAGCCGCGCGCCGGCTGGTATCGCGTGCCGCCCATTCGGCGATCTGCGACCGCGATATCGGTGTGAATGACACCTGGCCATCGGCGGCATGGCGCTCGGTCAGAATAACGGAGCGCTCGTGCAGCATTCGTGGCACATAGTGCCAACCACCTTGGATGTCGATGTCGCTGAACGCCGACCCAACAATCACCAAGTCGGTGTTCTGGTGCGCGTTGGCTGCCGACGGCAACGACATCCGCGGCACGCCGGGGACGAGTCGGATGTTGGCCTCCGTCGCGCGCAGTCGGCAATAGGCTTCTTTCAAGGCGATAGCGGCTTGGCCGGTGGGCCGGGCCTCGAACATATCGAAGCCGGTGTACCACACTTTTTTGTCGCCGGCGAAGCGCTGGGCCACTTGAATCAACGCTTCGGCGCGCGCCAAATCGCCGATGCCGAATTCCACGATGCGGCAGACTTGCGCGCGCTTGATTGTGCGGAATAGTTGCCGATTGCCCTTGGGGCTAGCGAAATGGGCGAGATACGCATAGCGAAACCAGCTGGCAGCAGCCACGGGAACTTCTCCGGTAGGCGAAACGAGGTAGGAAATAGGGCGGGATTCGGTGTGCTGGCGCGAAGCGATGCATCACCGAAATGGTTGCGACGCTAGCGGTGCGATTCCGGGCGTCGGGGGAGGAAAGCGACCTTGATAGAACATCGGAAATCCACCGCTCCGAATGCACCGATTTTGCGGAGTATTTTGGCGCGGTCGGTTGACGCATTCAGCCGGCGGTCGCTGTCCGATGGCAGCCGAAAATCGCCAAGAAATTACGCCTGTGCGCAAAAAGCAGCGGCCCGGCGGAGCGACTGTTGTTGGCACGCAGTGATGCCAAATCAACAGACCGGCCGCGGGGCCGCGGTGCTAAGTCGATTGTTGGCAGCAGTTCAGACTGGCTGCCGGCGGGATTCGAATCGGCGTATCAACCGGCCAGGGCGAGAGCTAGCATCATGCTACTGTCACCGCGGGCACACCCGTTGGATCGCACCCACGTGGTGTAATTTCGATTACCCCTGTTCTCGATATCGGTCGTACAAACGACATCACTTGACGTTGCTAAGCGATCGTCGGAAAAGTTGTTAGAAAAAGTGATCGACAGAACACTCACGAGAGAATGTCTAGTACAACCATACGTCGTGTTCGCTCGGCGAAGCTGGATCGCACGCGAAAAAATAGTTGTTTTGTGTTGAACCGTTGGCAGCCGAGCGGCACGCTAGTTCGAACTCCTACTTTTGCCAGTGCTTGAAGTGCTGAATCATCTTTTCGGTTGGGTTGGGTACGGCCTCGGCCAGTTGAACGGAAAACTTGCTCGGCGGCGTGGCGGACGCTTGATAGTAGGCGATGTTGTTTACAAGCACGGCGTGGGCCGCCTCGGGGCCGTGCATCATGAAGTGCACCCAAGCCCAGGCGTTGCGATAGTCGGCGGTGTCAAGTTCGCTGAGGTTCTTACGCTCTTCAAGTGACTCGATTGGCCGCACCATGCCGAGCCGCAGGCTCCATTTCCACTTCATATCGTCGAAATAGGGGTGGTCGAACGCTCGCTGGCTGGCCGGCACCTCGAAGTATTTGGCCAAGCCTTCATCCAGCCAGAGTGGTACCTCCGGCATCGAACCGTGGAGTAGCGCATGCGTGCATTCATGCCGCAGGTCGATGTCCATATCGGCCTTTTCAAAGGTGTAGACCGAGGGTTGTTTCCCCTCCACCACGAAGAGGGCGGTTCGATAGGGCACTTTTGGGAACTTCCGCGTAACGTAGGCCCGGTACTGATCCTCGTTTGAGAACAGGTACACGTTCACGGGTGCTGCCGTAGGTCGAACGCCCAACGTGCGCGTGATTTCACGCTGAAGGTCGGGCAGTTCGTTGAACAACTTCTCGTATTTCGCGAGCGAAAACGTGGCTTGGATATTGAACGGCCCAACCTGCCGGGTGTCGGTCCATTTGACGTAATCCGCCGGATTGCCGAGCGCTTGCTGATTGACGGTAAATCCTGTGACCAAGACAACAAAAAGGAAAACAACGTTCGCACAACAGCGACGAAGGTTCAGGAAGTTGCGCGCAGAAGTTGAATTCATGGCAACGCCAATAGAAGTTGGGGCCTGCAACGCCGATGCGCAGGTGCATCGCGGACGCGGCAGTGCAGATAAGTCGCAGACGAGATGAGGTAGATGAGCGGCCGGAGTATAGCGGGAGGTACGAGCCAGTCAAGTCAAATGAGCGCCAACGACAATATCGCGCAGAATCGCCGCAGGGCACAGAATTACGCCACGAAACCCGCGGAAGGACTGGGACTGGCTAGGTTGCCAGCGATGCGCGCGCCAGCACTTCATAGACCGGGCCTTCTGGCTGGAGGCGACTGGAAAACACCGTGACCTCGTTGACCAGCATCGTGCCGGCATCAAATTCCGCCAAACTGGCGAGTTCGCGAACGAGCGTGCGTGGCGGCGCATTTCGTCCGGCCCTTCCGAGCGTCACGTGGGGAACGTAGCGGCGTGATTCGCCGCGATACCCGAGCCGGTCGAGCCTCGCCTGAATGGCCGCCTGCAACGCAACCATCGTTTGCGCGCCGGTGCCCGCGCCAATCCACAACGTCCGCGGGCGATCTGGCGCAGGGAAAGCACCCACGCCGCGGCATTCCAATTCAAACGCATCAACGCTGGCGGCCGCTTTAATGACGGCATCTGAAACTACCGGAATTTCGAGAGAGTCGAGTTCCCCCAAAAACTGCAGCGTCCAATGGATGTTTTCGGAGGTAACCCATTTCACGTCGCCGGCCACTGGCCGCAACATCTCGGTAATCTTCGCCGCCGACCGGCGAATCTCCGGCGATGCGACGACTGCGATAAATGTTCGGAGAAGCATGGAGCACGGAGCATGTAGCGAGGAGTACGGAACGGCTAACCTAGGCTGCGGGAAAAACCGGTGATCATTCGACAGATGTCGTGAAGCTCAGCCAGTACAGGCTGAATTTCGTGTGGCGCGACCAGGCTTTGTCTTTCAAAAGCCAGCAACATGTTGGCGCACTCAAAGGCCGATCGCCGAGCGTAGCTGAGAAACTTCCGAAATTCATTGTTCGTCGCGCTACCGGATCCCTCGGCAATATTGTTCGACATTGACAAAGCCGCAGAGCGGAGTTGCTCGGCAAAGCGATAACGATGCTGTTGCTCGACGCGGTCAGCGATGCCGCCCAAGGTAAAGGCCAAATCAGCACTCCTGCGCCAAATCTCAAGGTCTTGAAATCGAAAGAGCTGTGTGATTGCCGACATGACTTCGCTCCTTGCTCCAAGCTCCCTGCTCCTCGCTCTTAGAACCTAAGCATCTTCTTATATGCGACCATTCGTTCCTCGATGTCATCGCGCGTGATTTGCCGCATGCGTTCCAAGCCAAAGCCTTCGACATTGAAACTCGCGACCAAAATGCCGTACGCCATAGCCATTTTCAACGAGTGGGGCTCGAAGTTATCCTGCTGCGCTAGGTAGCCCATCATGCCGCCGGCGAAGCTGTCGCCGGCACCGGTCGGGTCGATCACGCTTTCGGTTGGGAATGCCGGCATGACATACGTTTCGTGTTCGCTGAAGAACATCGCACCGTGCTCGCCCTTTTTGATGACGACGAACTTCGGCCCCATCTCGCGCACGCGGTGGCCGGCCAACACAAGGTTCTCGGTTCCGGCCAGCATCTTGGCTTCGCTGTCGTTGATGACGAGGCCATCAATTCGCTTGAACAGCTGCATCAAGTCGGAATGGGTTGTCTGAATCCACAGTTCCATCGTATCGGCCACGGCCAGCCGGCAACCAGGCACCTGGTCGAGCACCTTCAGTTGCAAAGCAGGTACGCCGTTCGCGAGAAATACATACTCCGTGCGGCGATATTTTTCTGAGAGCACTGGGTTGAACTGGCCGAACACGTTGAGCTGAATGTCGAGCGTTTCGCGATCGTTCATGTTCGGTTCGTAACGACCGGTCCAGCGAAATGTCTTGCCGTCGGCGACGTGAAGACCCGATGTGTCGATGCCGCGGCTATTCAACAGTTCCGTGTGCTCGGAGGGCCAATCCTTCCCCACGACGCCCACCAGTTGCACTTCCGTGAAGAAGCTGGCGGCGTAGGAAAAGTGCGTGGCCGAGCCGCCGAGCAAGTTATCCCGACGATCCTGCGGGGTTTCGACGTTATCAATCGCGACCGATCCAACAACGAGCAGCGGCATGGATCCAACCAATCTGGGGGCGAAATATCAGAAGCAAAGACGGGGCGATTATCGGCAGCGTTCTGCCCGTCTGCAAGGGTGCGGTATTCCGACGGCCCGCCATGCGGTTCAATTTCGCGGACAATTCCTCGTCGAATCTCCGTCCAGCAGCTATTCTAAGAATTTGGCGACGGAAGATGTGCCGCGATACTGAATACCGGCCCGGGTCGCGCCGCTGCTTTGGCTCTGAGGAAAGGTAGAGGCATTTAGAAGTGATACGGGTTCGTCTGATTTCTTGGATCGGTTGGTCAGCCATTTTGTTTTCAGCGGGTCGCGCGGTAGCCGACGCGTACGATCCACCCGCCGGCTACTACAACACCGCAACTGGAACTGGTAGTACGCTGAAACAGCAGCTCAACGACATCATCGATAACCACACGGTATTGTCGTACGATGCCGCTCGGTCGAATCTGCAGATTTCCGATGCGGATACGGCGCATCCCGGACATATCATCACCGTCTATGATCGCACCTCACTGGATGTGACTGGCCTCAATGCGAGCGGCATCCCAGGCTGGGATGGCACGGTGTGGAACCGCGAACATACCTGGCCGCGCAGCCGCGGCGTCGGTTCCAGCGGCATGGACGACAGCGACATGTTCGAGTTGCGGCCAGCAATCAACGCGAATAACGGTGATCGCGGTTCGCTCAACTTCGGCGGCGCGTTTGGCGCGCAGCCGTTTGGGACAGTGGTCGATGCCGGAGCAACCTACTGGTATCCCGGGGATGCCGACGCGGGCATGATTGCTCGTCAAGAGTTTTATATGGCCGTGCGCTACGATGGCGCGGATGCGAGCACTTTAGACCTTGAACTAGCGGCGGGTGACGTTGCCAATCCCACGGGTGATACGGATCCGCCACCCCAGTTGGGAAATTTGAATCGTCTCATCGAGTGGAATTACGCCGCCCCGCCCGACACGTTTGAGCGTCGCCGCAACCAGATCATCTACGATCAGTTCCAGCACAATCGCAATCCGTTTACGGATCATCCCGAATACGCCTGGTCGATTTTCGTGAATCAGGCAAATAACAGCCAAGTATCGATCGCGGGCGTCACGGTCAATTCGGATGGCAGTTCAAGTCGAAATGTCGACCTGGGACGCGTGTTGGTGGATGCCGCCGTGCCGGCGTTGCCGGCGTTTACGTTGAATAAGACAGGCACGAATGGGACGTATTTTCAAGTGACGACCAGCGGCGCCGCCACGAGTTCGCTCTCGGGGCACTACAACGCGATGCGCTCCAGCCAAACCGACAGTAAGTCGATTACCGTAGGGTTGAGCACTACGACATCAGCGGCAGGTTTGAAGAGCGGCACGGTTACCATTGATAACCTGGACATCACCACGCAGGGCGGTGCCGGCCATGGCGGCAACGACGCCAACGACACATTCAATATCAGCCTGACCGTGCTCGACCACGCGACTCCGTCGTTTGCAGCGGGCTCGAATGTGAACACGCTAAGTCATGACTTCGGCCATGTCGCGATTGGTGATCCTGTATCCCCGTTTAATTTCGATATCAGCAACTTACTGGCCACGGCGGGCTACACGGCGAATATGGATTTCGATAGTGTCACGCCTTCGGGCGATGCGCCGGCGTTCACTACCGACTTAGCCGCATCGGCCGGCTCGCTCGTCCTCGCGGGCGGCGCGAGCAACACGTTCTCTGCTGCGTTATTGGCCTCAACGGTTGGATCGTATTCAGCCAGTTACGTCTTGAATTTCTCGGACGAGAACATCGCCGGGGCGCTCAGCAAATCGATTACTTTGAATCTCGCGGGAATGACCTATCTGGCCGGCGATTACAACGGCGATTTCGTCGTCGACGCCGCGGACTACGTGGTGTGGCACAGCAGCATCGGCGCAGCGGTCATTGCCTACAGCGGGGCCGACGGCAACGGCGACGGGCTCATTGACGCCGCTGACCTTGAGGTGTGGCGAACGCACTTCGGCAATACGGCGATCGGCGGTGGAGCAGCCCTGGGAAGCGCGAATGTGCCGGAGCCATCGGACGCGATATTGGCTTTGGAAGTGCTTACTTGTTCGGCGCTGGTGGCGGGGAGGCGCTCTCGGTTGGCGCGGCCGGCGGCGTAAATGTCGGTACGCCGTTCTCGGGCGGCGCCGGTGCTGTTCCGGGCGAGGGCGGTCCTGCTTTTGCCGGCATTGGCGATTTCATCGACGCTGCCGTGGCTGCCGCACCAACGACGATTCCAAAGAGTTGCTGCTGCAAAGGATCATCGGCCGCGATTTGAAAGAGCGTAATGCTGGCGCCGGCGCGCTGCGGCTGAAATCGCTGATTCAGCCGATCTTTGAACTGCTGCATTTCTTGAGCATACTTACCGCCCGCAGGTGATGGCGCTGGCGCCGGACCTGGGGTCGGCTGTTCACTGACCGCGGGCGGCGTCTCGGGAGCCGCCATCATCTTTTGCCGTTGCTCCGCGAGTACGGTTTCAATCTGCTGGGCGGCCGCTTCGTCGTTGCAATGGACCACCAGGCTGATCGGCCCGCGTGACACGAGATTCAATGTCAGCTCCGCCGCGATGATTGTCTCGATGAGTGGCTTGGCTTGCTCGGGTATCTGCACGCCGCCCATTCCCAAAACGATGGGGAGGAGGCCACGAGCTCGCGCGCCGTCAATTGCCAAGTAAAGATCGCTGCCCGCCGACGCCTGCTGGGCCTTCTCCATGAGCGGCCCCGTTTTCGGCAGCGTGCTGGCCTCGACGATCTTGCGAATCATCGCATCGGGCGCCGCGACGAGCGTTTTGTTGTTCGGGCCGTAAAAGCTGGGGAACAGCGGATGCGCGCTCTTCAAGTATTTCTTGCTATTCAGTTCCGCCAACTGCACCATCGGGCGGACTTTTTCTGGAATCGAGGCGGCACGAAATTGCGACTTGAACCTGAACGTCAAACCGTAGGTGAACCCCAGCATGGGTTGGGTGGGATTGCCAAATTCGATAAATGCGACGACCTCGTCGATTTCGGAAGGCTCAACACCCAGCCATTCGCGGCTGGCCGCCGATGCGACCTCCGTCGGCAAGAGTTGAACGACGGGCGCTGCCATGATCTGTGCTGGCCGAATCACCGCCACGAGCAGGGCCGATGGTGAAACAAAAGTGAGATCCAATTTCGCCGCGGTGCCGGGCGACGCTGGCTGCTCCCCGCCTCTGGAACCTGGCCCCGGCGGTGCCTCCGCGGGTCTCGGCGGGCCGGGACCTGGTCCACCGCCGGCATCTTGAAGTCCGGAGGCGCGTTGTCTCACGGCTTGGATGGCTCCGAAACCTTGCGCGAAAACAGGCGAACTCGAGATCGCGGCCGAAGCCAAGACCACGACGGTAACTAGAATTCGGTGAACCCCCCGATTTTCCCTGAGCCGCATCGACATTGCACAATCCTCTTTGTTGAATCGGTCGGTCTCGCCAATTTTTGGAGTGTCTAACGGAACTACCGATGACGATTCAGCTTACGGCGACAATTGTGCGTCGTCAATTTTGCAAGAAAAGGCCTAAAAAACTGCTTCGTCGCCAGGCATAATAGGAACTAAGTTTGTGAAGAGGTAGGCGGCACAGCCGTGAACCAAAATACATGAAATTCCGCTGCGCGACGCGGGATTCCCCACCTAGCCCCTTGGGACGTTACGCGGAACAATTCCTTCCTAGCCGGTTATCCCGCCGAAAGTGCCGCCGCCATGGGGTCGTTCCATCCTTGATTTTTGAGCGGCCCGCGCGGCATCTTGAAAGTTTCGCATGAGTGAATTGATCCGATTCCGCGTGTTATGGCTGTTTGTCTTCTTAGGGATTGCCGGTTGTCGGCAGGCGAATAAATTCGTCGCTCCTCCGCCGCCGACGGTGACCGTGGCCCACCCAGTCGAGCGGGCCGTTGCCGATACGATCGAATTCGTCGGCACCACGCAGCCGACGCAAATCGTCGATTTACGGGCTCGGGTGAACGGCTATCTGGAGAAGATTCAATTTGAAGATGGCTCGATCGTTAAAGCGGGCGATCCATTGTTTCTCATCGAACAAGCGCCGTACCAATCGGTGCTGGATGCGGCCCGTGCAGCCGAGCAAAAGGCGACGGCGTCGCTCGCACTTGCGCAAAGCCAGTATCGCCGAATGGAACCGCTGTTACGCAACAGCGTCGTGACGCAAGAAGAGCTTGATGTCCAGGCGGCTCAAGTGGCGACTTCGAAGGCCGATGTTTCGGCAGCCCAGGCCGCGATCCGCAAAGCGGAATTGGATTTGAAATACACCCAGATCACGGCGCCGATTTCCGGCCGCATCGGTCGGCACATGGTCGATATCGGGAACCTCGTGCAATCGGGAACGACTCAACTGGCGGTAATTCAAGCGATCGATCCGATTTACGCCTATTTCGACGTGAGCGAGAACGATTTGTTGCGTTTCATGGCGATGCTGCGCAACCACGAGCTGCCCGACCCCGAAAAGAATCCGCCGCTGCTCCATTTGGGATTGGCCAATGAACAAGGCTTCCCGCACGAAGGGCACGTCGATTTTCGCGAACTGGGTGTCGACACGGCAACCGGCACCTCGAAGCGCCGCGGCATTTTCCCAAATCCCGGCTGGCAGTTAATACCCGGCATGTTCGTGCGAATTCAAGCGTCGATCGGCGATCCGAAACCGCGGCTGCTCGTCGAAGAGCGCGCCATCGGCTCCGACCAACGCGGCGACTATCTGCTGGTTGTCAATGAGAAGAAAGTGGTTGAGTATCGGCCCGTGCAACTCGGCATCCACGTGAACGATTTGCGTGTTGTGGAAAGCGGGATCCAAGCGACGGATCAAGTTGTCGTCAATGGTTTGCAGCGTGCGCGACCGGGCACGCCGGTAACTCCGGAACAGGCAAAGCCGGCGGCGACGGCGGTGGCCGATAAGGGGGCTGCGACTCCGCCTTCGGATCCCACACTAACCCCCACGCCGGCCAAAGCGGAGGCGGCACCGTCGTCGGCAGCCGCTCCTAAGTCGCAAGCGGCGGAGACGTCGCCGTCCGCGGCGGCAGCGAACGCCGCAAATCCGAAGATGAGCGAATCCACTGGCGCGAAACCACCAGTTGCCGAAACCACGCAACCCAAACCACCCGCTGCTTCTGGCCCCCCAAAATAGTTGAATTTGCATCGCATTGCGTTTGAGCGGCTATGATTTCTCGGTTTTTCATCGATCGGCCCATTTTTGCAAACGTCATCGCTCTAGTGACGATTTTGCTGGGCGCCATTTCCGTGTGGCGCTTGCCGGTCGAACAATATCCACAAATCACGCCGCCCACAGTTCGCGTGAATACCAACTATCCGGGAGCCAATGCGGACGTTGTCGCCGCGACCGTCGCTTCGCCCATCGAAACCCAGGTCAACGGTGTGGAGAACATGCTGTACATGTCGTCCACGTCGTCGAGCGATGGCGGCTATGCACTCACGGTTACGTTTGAAATTGGCACGAACTTGGATGCGGCTCAAGTTCTCGTGCAGAACCGCGTTGCCATTGCTCAACCGCAGTTGCCGGAAGAAGTCCGCCGGCAGGGTGTGACCGTGAAGAAGCAATCGACCAATATCATCTTGGTCGTTTCGCTGACGTCGCCCGATAACACGTTCGACAGCCTCTTTCTTGCCAATTACGCGACGCGGGCGTTGCGCGACGAAATGAGCCGCCTCCCCGGCGTGGGCGAAGTGACTGTATTCGGAACGGCCAACTACAGCATGCGGATTTGGCTGGATGCCGAGAAGCTGAAAGCACGTGGCCTGACGACGGAAGACGTGGCCAATGCCTTGCGCGAGCAGAACGTACAGGTTGCGGCCGGTCAAGTTGGTCAGCCGCCGATCGGCAGCGGCAACCACCTCGATTTTCAGTACACGGTCAACACGCTCGGCCGCTTGAGCGATGTCAAGCAATTCGAGAACATCATCGTGCGGGCGACCGATCGAACGCGGATTACGCGGTTGAAGGACGTTGCGCGCGTGGAACTTGGCGCCCAGACTTACGACCAGTACAACCTGATCAAAGGTCAGCCCACGGCGAATATCGGCATTTATCAGTTGCCGGGCAGCAATGCGTTGGAAGTCGCTCGCGAAGTGCGTACGGCCATGCAGCGCCTGAGCAAATCGTTTCCGGCCGGCATGAAATATGAATTTCCGCTCGATACGACCAAGTTCGTGGATGAGTCGATTCACGCCGTTTATGAAACACTGATCGAAGCGGGCATTTTGGTGCTGCTCGTAATTCTCGTGTTTCTCCAAGATTGGCGGGCCTTGCTCGTGCCGGCCACGACCGTGCCGGTCACGATTATCGGCGCGTTTTTCGCCATGTGGCTACTGAATTTTAGCGTGAACATGCTAACGCTGTTCGGCTTGGTGCTGGCGATTGGCATCGTCGTGGATGACGCCATCGTGGTCGTCGAGAACGCGACGCATCACATTGAAGAAGGCCTCGCGCCAAAACCAGCGACCATTCAAGCGATGAGCGAAGTGTTGGGGCCGATCATCGGCATCACCCTGGTGCTGATGAGCGTGTTCTTGCCCAGCGCATTTTTGGCGGGAATCACGGGTCAGCTTTATCAGCAGTTCGCGCTCACGATTGCGGCCACCGCGTTCATTAGCGCGATCAACGCCGTTACGTTGAAGCCGGCCCAATGTGCGTTGTGGCTCCGTCCGCCGAGCGGCAAGAAGAACATTTTTACGCGCAGTTTCGACCGCGTGTATGGCTGGTTTGAGTCGGCCTACGCGGCGATCGTGCGGGGGATCGTGCGCGTGCCCAGCCTGATGATGTTGCTGTTCGCGGTGCTGATGGGGCTTACGGTCTGGTGGTATCGCAGTCTGCCGACAGGCTTTTTACCCACCGAAGACCAAGGCTACTGCTTTGTGCTGGTGCAACTGCCGGATGCCGCTTCGCAAGAACGATCGAAAGCCGTCATGGCCAAGATCGATCAGATTCTCAAGAACACCGACGGCATCGAAACCTGGATCACCATCGGCGGCCTCTCGATTCTCGACTTTAGTTCCGCGCCGAACACGGGAACCCTGTTCGTTACGTTCAGTCCGTGGGAGGAACGGCTGCACAAGGGGCTAACGCTGGACACGCTGCTAAACACCATGCGCATGAAGTTCGGCACGATTCAGGAATCGGTGGTGTTGCCCTTCGCTCCGCCCGCGATTCGCGGCCTGGGCGTGCGGGGCGGTTTTGAAATGCAGCTGCAAGATCGGGCCGACCTGGGGCGTGCGACTCTTTTCCAAGTTCTCAGCGGAATCTTGGAGGATGCGCGCAGTCAGTCTGGCTTGGCGGCCATGAATTCGACTTTCCGGCCGGGCGTTCCGCAACTGTATGTCGATATCGATCGTGAAAAAGTGAAGTTGATGGATATTCCGCTCAGCGACGTGTTCGGGACCATGCAGGCCTATCTGGGGTCGAGCTATGTCAACGACTTCAATAAGTTTGGCCGTGTCTATCAAGTGCGTGTGCAGGCGGAGGCCAAATATCGGGCGGAAGCCAATGACATCCGCCGGCTCGAAGTGCGCAATCGCGAGGGGGACATGGTCCCGCTTGGCACGTTGGCCAACATTCGGAAGTCCTTCGGCGCCCAGATCGTCAATCGCTACAACATGTATCCCTCGGCCACGATTACCGGCGAGCCGGCGCTGGGCAAGAGCACGGGCGAAGCGCTCGATCTCATGGAACAGATCGCAGCCCGCAATATGCCGGAAGGCATGGGCTTCGAATGGACCGGCATGGCGTTTCAGGAGAAGCGAGTCGGCGGTGAGGCGGTGTGGATTTTCGCGATGGCGGTGCTGCTGGTGTACTTGGTTCTCGCGGCGCAATACGAAAGCTGGTTCACGCCGTGGGCGGTGATCCTGGTCGTGCCGCTAGGTTTGTTGGGTGCGGTCGCGGCGGTCGCGATCCGCGGCAAGGATAACAATGTCTTCACGCAAATCGGCATCGTGCTCATCATCGCACTGGCCAGCAAGAACTCGATTTTGATCGTCGAGTTCGCCCGCGATCTGCGAGCCCGCGGCGAGTCGATTCGCGAGGCGGCCGCTCATGCCGCGCGGCTGCGTTTCCGACCGATTTTGATGACGTCCTTCGCGTTTATTCTCGGTGTCATGCCTTTGATGTTCGCGCATGGCGCGGGCGCCGCGGGCCAGCAAGCGATTGGAACGGCGGTGTTCGGCGGCATGTTGGCATCGACGGTTCTCGCCGTGTTTTTTGTGCCGGCGTTCTTCGTGGTTACGCAAAGCGTGAGCGAATGGTGGGGACACGGCCGCCCGGTTGCAAAGACGGAAACCTGATTGTGGGAATTGCTGGGTGCCTACCAATGGCCCACCAGGGCCGATCACTTTTTCAAATTGGCGGAGCTGTGTGGGAGCTGTGTGGGAGGCGTCTCCGACGCCGATTTCGCGCCAACTTCGAGAACGGATTGAAGCACGGCGTCCCATCGGGGTCGGAGACCTCTCCCACAAGTCTTTCCAGCTTCCCTTCGTTTCCTTGTCAGGCCGATTCTAGCGGATTTGCGTTCTCTACGGGCCGATTATAGCGGTGCCACCACATGCCGCGAGGCCGTGTAAACGATCCATGAAGGCCGTACAAATCGCGGTTTTTTGCCACGTTTTTGCGCTTTCCCCAAGCTATGTTTGCTCAGGCATCCACGTGCCACCGCGCCAGCACTACACGTTGTGCTGGCTTGGCGTCGGATGCAAAGCGCTCGCTGCGTCCCTGTAGGCACCATAGATCGGCTGACCCATGCTTGTAATCGTTGGTATTCTTGTTGTCATTGGCTCGGTACTCGGCGGCTTCATGATGGCCGGCGGGCAGATCGGCGCGCTCATTCACCCTTCTGAGTTCGTGACGATCGGTGGCGCGGCGTTGGGCGGGATGATCGTCGCCACGCCCAAGAAGGTCTTGATCGACATGGTCAAGGGCCTCATCGGCGCACTGAAAGGATCACCCTACAACAAAGCGGCGTATGAAGCGTCGTTCAAATGCCTTTACGACTTGCTGCGGCTCGCCCGCCGCGACGGCATGCTCGCCCTGGAACCACACCTTTCGAAAGCTCACGACAGCACCATTTTCAACAAGTATCCGAAGGTCGCGCACGACCACCATCTGCTGCACTTCATTTGTGGCGGCATGGGGCCGCTGGTCGACGCCACGGTAAAGCCCGAACAGATCGCCGACCTGATGGAAATCGAACTGCGGATCATGGAAGACGAGCACCATGCGCCGTCGCACGCTCTGCAATCGGTGGCCGATGCGTTGCCCGGGTTTGGGATTGTGGCAGCCGTGCTGGGCATCGTGATCACGATGGCGCACATCGATGGCCCACCGGCCGAGATTGGTCACAAAGTGGGGGCGGCCCTGGTAGGTACGTTTTTGGGGATTTTGTTGTCGTACGGTTTCGCGGCCCCGCTTTCAGTGCGCTTGCATAACATGGGTTTACAGGAAGGGGCGTTCTTCAAGGTAATTGCGTCGGCCATTGTCGGCTTTGCCAACAACTTGCCCCCCAAAGTGGCGATCGAAATGGCACGCCGCAGCGTGTCGACGGAGTTCCGCCCGGAACGCGAAGAGCTGGATGCCTGGTTTAAGGAAGCGGAAGCAGCGTGAGAGGAAGACAAGGAGACAAGGACACAAGGAGACAAGTGTGAATCGCGATCTTCTTGTCTCCCCCTCTCCTTGTCTCCTTGTCTCGCATCGAGAACGGGCTAACGGAGCAGATAGATTTCAACCTTCAGTGAAGCGAACAGAGGCAAGCAATGGCTGGCAGCGGCGGTGCATGGAAAGTGGCCTATGCGGACTTCGTCACGGCGATGATGGCCTTCTTCATGGTCATGTGGCTCACCGCGCAAAGCGAGGAAGTCAAGGAAGCCATCGGCGGCTACTTTCAGGATCCTTGGGGCACCACGCAAGAAAGCTCCACGCCCACGATGATGTCGCCCTCGGGCATCAGTGGAAGTGCTCCGTTCGGAGACGCTTCGAATGGCATGTTGCCAAACCGCTGGCCACAATCCAACCAGGAAAATGCTACCGAAAAAGAAGCTGGGGCCGCTTCGGTTTGGCAGCAACGCCAGAAGGTGTACATCATTAACAGCAACGATCGCAGCGTACCCGCGTTGGTAGTGCAATTCGCGAATGGCTCCGCGGAGTTAGACAAGGTCGCCAAGCAACGATTGAGCGACCTGTTGCCCGCGATCCAAGGCAAACAAAACCGGATCGAGCTGCGCGCCCATTCGACGCGCCGACCGCTGGCTACTAACGGCCCTTACAATGGCGATCATTGGAAATTATGCTACGCGCGCAGCGTAGAAGTGATGAACTTCCTGCTCCGCAACAAGATTGAGCCGGAACGTGTCCGCTTAAGCCAATCGGGCGCGAATGACCCCTTGACGACGGACCTCGAAGCGTCGATGCAGAACGAAAATGATTGCGTCGAGATCTTCCTACTCACAGAAACTTCAGCCAAAGCGCCGGGCACGGCACCGGCACTCCCAAGTGTGCCAAAGGTGCCCGCCGCTGCCCACGCGAAAAAGTAGAACTTCCCCCACGGCAGGTCATTTCGGAGTCTGCGGGGTGGGCATGGGCAGCAGTTCATCGACGCGTAAGAACGTGTAGCCCCGCTTTGTGAGTTCATCACACAGCGGGCCAAGCCGCGGGTGAAACGGGTCTTTCCGACCTGAACCCAGATGCAGCAGGAGGATGAACCCGTTCAGCCCGTGCGGGTCGCGCTGTTCATACGTGAGGATGTCGTCATAGATTCGCTGCGAGGTGACAAAGTGGGCATCGCCTTCCGGAGCATAATCGCGATTTGAACCGCTGCCCGGCGTGAAGTTGATTAGCGTCACGCCTAATTCCCGCGCCCAAGCCACCTGTTCGCGGTTGAACTGCTCATAGGGCGGAATGAAGTAAATCGGGCCGTTACCGCGCAACGCGCCAATTGCGTGCAGATCACAAATGTTCTGGCGAAGATCCGATGTAAACGCATCGCGCGTCACCAGTGATTTACCGCGATCTTCCCACGCCGCGTAAAGCAAATGCCGGTCGGAGTGCGGCCCGACGTAGTGCCCTTCGGCAAGAGCGCGCTTTAGTAACGGCCGCAAGGCGGGCTGCCGCAGAAAGTTCCCCGTTACAAACAGCGACGCGCGGAGTTTCCGCTGCTTGAGCACATCCAGAATGGGTGCGGTGCTTTCGCCTTGTTCGTCGCCGGTGAAAGCCAGAGCAAGCGACTTCGTTTTCAAATCGCCGCGGACGATGCCGCCCTCGCTGTCGCGAAGCACGGGTTCTGTACCGGAAACAACTGCTTGCGGCAGAAGAACTAAGAAAGTGGCAAGAACAGCTCGAAGCGAATTCATCAATTTCAATTCCACAAGTTCTCGGACACATTCGCGGGTTGCGAACTCGGTGGCGACGACTAGCCATGCCGCCCCAAGAGATTTTAGAAAAATTTTTCTCCGCGGCATATTGTCCATGTTGTACGGACTGAAATAATTGCCACGGCTTGTAGCGAGCAGCGGGGGCTAATCCAGGTACTCCCAACAAGCTCGCCACCACTGCGTTCTTGAAGGGCCCCATCCGATGTAATGGCGTTATTTGCTGCTGGCATCACTGCCCTTTTCGCATGCGGGCCAGTTTGCTATGAATCGCACCTTCACAGGCGATAACCGCCGTTCGCTAGCTTAGTGCGGCGTACTTACTTTCTGGGCACCGGGCCGCGCGGCAACAACACGTTGTTGCCGGGGAGCCGCTCGGTTCTTCCCTTATTACTCGCATTGATTTGCCTCACGGATAGCCATGTTTACTGAAGAATTGCCGGTGGATGTTCATGAAGAACTGGACCGTCGTGGTCTCAACGGCGTGCCCGTGCTGCTCTGTGCCAGCAGCGAGCTCTCGCTGTCTGGCGAGCCAGAGCGGAACTGGATCGTGGCCACGCGCGAAAATGTGGCCGCGATCAAAGAGGGCGAGGCAGCCAAAGAGCGGGAGAATGGGAGAGGGGGAGAGGGGGAGATTCCGTCGAAAACGCTCCACTCAAGATCCTCCCCCTCTCCCCCTCTCCCCCTCTCGCCATCTGGTGAACCAAACGGCGCTGCGGCGCCAAGCGTCGTTGTGCATGTGCCCGTTTCCCAGGTCCGCGAGTTCCGCACGCAAAACGCGGTTGGCTCCGGCTTCCTTCAAGCCTACGTCGACGACTATTGGGTCGACCTGGCCCGCTTTCCCAATACTGAGGCCGATCGCTTCAGTCGCCTGGCTAAGTACCTGGAAGACCTGCGCACTGACGGCAAGGTCGAGTTTCAGGAAGACGCGACTCCCAAGAAAACACACTGCGAAAAGTGCGGACAGCGCTTGCCCGTGCCGAATGAAGCTTGTCCGCGCTGTATTCCCCGCAAGGCCATCCTTGCTCGGCTCGTGCAAATGTTGTGGCCGTATCGTGTCACTGCTTTCGTGATGTGCGGCCTCATGTGTTTGGCCGTGGCCGCCGAACTCACGCCACCCAAGTTGCAGCAATACCTGGTCGATCACATTCTCAAGAGTGGTCAACGCTCGCCCGACACCCCCGGCCTGTTCTTCGGCCTGTTCGTGGTCGTGTCGTCGCTCGCCGCCGCTCGGCTCGTGTTGAGTGCGGTCAACTTTGCCAAAGGCCGGATGGCGACTCGCGTCGGCGTGGCGCTTACCTTCGATCTACGCGCCAAGCTCGTGGAAAAACTCCACATGCTGGGTCTCGGCTATTACGACCGCCATCAAGTCGGCTCGATCACCAGTCGCGTGGCGTACGACAGCGAAGTCATTCAAAGCCTGTTGCACCAAATTACGGGCGGTTTCTTGCTACAAATCGTTCAGGTGACAGCTGTGGGCATTATGCTCACGACGCTCAACCCGAAACTTGCGCTGTTCACGCTAATTCCAGCGCCGCTTGTGATCGCCGGCAGTTGGTTCTTTTGGAAGCACGTCCATCCCAAGCACTATCGCTACTGGGATTCCAGCGCCAAACAAGCTGGCATGCTCACCGGCATGCTTTCCGGCATTCGCGTCGTGAAGGCCTTTGCCCAGGAGGACCGCGAGTTCGCCCGGTTCAACAAAATTAGCGATTACCTGCGTGCCTGTCGCATGCACGTTGATTATTCGACGGCCGCGTTTTCCGCGACAATGCAACTCATTTTCAGTTTGGGTGGCCTGATCGTCTGGTATGTCGGCGGTCGCGATGTTCTTGCCGGCACCATGTCTCTCGGCTCGCTGATGGCGTTCCTGGCGTACTTGGCGATGTTCTACACGCCGTTGGCTACGCTTTCGCAATTCACCACGTGGCTGACTAACTTTCTTACCGGTTGCCAACGTGTATTTGAATTGCTCGATACGCCGGTGGAAGTGATGGAGCCATCCGATCCTCTGAACTTACCCGAAATTACTTCGATGAATAGAGGGGGAGACAAGGAGAGGGGGAGAGGGGGAGACCCTTCGAACGACCGCTCACCTGATTCTCCCACTCTCCCACTCTCCCATTCTCCCACTCCCTCCGCCCTTGGTCATATCCGTTTCGACCACGTTACGTTCGGCTACGAGCGGCATCAGCCGGTGCTGCGCGATATCGACTTCGAAATTCGCGCCGGCGAGACGATCGGTATCGTGGGCAAAAGCGGCAGCGGCAAAACGACGCTCGTCAACTTGCTCTGCCGGTTCTACGACGTCTGCGAAGGCCGCGTGTTGGTCGATGGCATTGATGTGCGACGGCTGCCTTCTGGGCAGCTGCGTCGGCACATCGGCGTCGTGCTCCAAGACCCGTTCCTGTTCCGCGGTACGATTTGGCAGAACCTTGTGTACGGGATGCCGGAAAGCACACCGGAACAAGCCATCGCGGCGGCCAAGGCTGCCCAGGCTCACGATTTCATTCTCAACTCGCCGCTGGGTTACGATACCTGGCTGGGCGAACGCGGTGCCGGACTTTCTGGCGGCGAACGGCAACGGATGTCGATCGCCCGGGCGATTCTGTACGATCCGCCGATCCTGGTGCTCGACGAAGCGACGAGCAACATCGACGCCGAAAGTGAGCAGGCGATTCAGCAAGCCCTCAAGGCCCTCACTTGCGGGCGAACCACCATCGCCATCGCCCATCGGCTATCGACCTTGCGCGATTCTGATCGCATTCTGGTGTTCGATCGCGGTCGGCTCGTCGAGCAAGGCACCCACGAACTGTTGATCGCTCATGGCGGCCAGTACGCGAACCTCGTGCGTCTCCAGGGCGAAGCTCGCTCAACCGACGAATTGGCGGCCGAGTCGTCGGCCATCAACCAATCAAGTCAGCTACGCTGGCTCACGCCCAACGATACACGTATCCACACCGCCCGCCTCGGCGGCATGGAAGTGCATGTGGCGGCGTCTCTCCGAGACGCGGATTCCAAATCACCGCCAGACTTTAACAGTTCGTTCGAGTCTCGGAGAGACTCGACCACGTGGCGTGGTGTGTTCGCCGTCAACCTCTTCCCGGCCACCAACCCGGACGACTACATCAGCCTCCGCGTGTGGAACCGCGACGGCACCGAGCACGAAATCGGCATCGTGCGGCGCCTCGACGAGTGGCCCGTGGAAGCCCGCGTGCTCGTGCGCGAGGCCCTCAACCGCCGCTACTGGCTACAAACCGTCACGGGCGTCGATTCGATCAAGCTCGAGCTTGGGCACTTGACGCTCGACGTCCGCACCGCCCACGGCCCGCGCCAATTCACGATGCGCTGGAGCCAAAGCCAGGTGCAAGACTTCGGCGAACGCGGCAAGATCCTCCTTGATCTCGACGACAACCGCTACCTGGTCCCCGACGTCGAAGCCCTGCCCGAACGTGAACAAGAGCTGTTCCTGCGATACGTGTATTGGTAACGCAACGTAGGTCAGGCTTTAGTCTGACGATACAGCATCCCACTGCAAAACTGGTCAGGCTGAAGCCTGACCTACGAATCGGGACGTGAAAGTCCAGATGTTACGTGCTAGAATCAAGATATGGTCGCAGCCGTCACCGAAAAACACGATTTGCTGCAACGCCTCGCCCAGGAGCCGAGGCGAATCCGGTCCCACGGCGTTCGCCGGCTCGGGCTATTCGGTTCGTTCGCGCGAAACGATGCGAGCCAAATAGCGACGTCGATCTGTTGGTCGAATTTCGCGCGGGTGAAAAGACGTTCGATAACTTCATGGCCCTGGCCGATTTGCTGGAAAGCGTGTTGCAGCGACGCGTGGAACTTGTGACAACCGAGTCGCTAAGCCCTTACATCGGCCCACGAATTCTTGCCGAGGTCGAGGATGTCGAACTCGGTGACTGATTTGGCGCAACACATGCTCGACGAAACGGAGTATCTCGTCGTCGAATCTCAACGCATCGACCGGCAACAGTTTCTCGCCGATGAGACTCGCCGCCGGGCTTTCGTCCGCAGTATTGAAATTCTCGGCGATGCGGCCAAGGGGATTCCGCAGTCATTTCGGGATAAGCACCCGACAGTACCTTGGCAAACCGTCGTAGGCATGCGTGACCGGCTCATTCACGGCTACTTTGCCGTTGATTACGACATCGTTTGGGATGTCGTCGTGAATAAGGTTCCCACGCTCCGCGACCAACTGGCGCTTATCCTTGGGGCAGAACGACTCTAGTCGCTTTTACAACCGCGAACAAGAACTGTTCCTGCGGTACGAGTATTGGTAACGCAACGTAGGTCAGGCTTTAGCCTGACGATAGGGCATCCCGCCGCAAAACTGGTCAGGCTGAAGCCTGACGCCTGCGAAGCATTGCTCAGCCATGGTAAGCTTGCCAAGTGTCGCCGCGAACCAGGCATATCGAAGTCGCAATCATGGAGCCCACTCGCAACCCAATCCGATTTCTGTTACGTCTTCCCGTGCCGTGGATATTCGTGCTCGTGTACCTGATCGGCTTCGCCGTGGAACGAGCGTACCCATTGCGAATTGTGGAACAAGTGCCCGATGTAAGCATCGTCGGTGGCGTCACCTTAGGCGTCGGTGTTGTCGTCGCCGGTTGGGGACTGGTGACTTTCTGGCGGGCTCACACGACGACGGTTCCCGGTAAAATTTCCTCGCAGATGGTCACTTGGGGCCCGTATCGCTTCACGCGGAACCCCATGTATATCGGTCTCACAATCGCGTACCTCGGTGAGGCTCTGCTGTTAAGCCACTTCTGGCCGATCGTTTTTCTGCCCGTGGCGATCGCGTACGTTAACTGGATCGTGATTCCGCTGGAAGAATCAAAACTCCAAGGAACGTTCGGCATCCAGTACGATGAATACCGAGCGCGCGTTCGACGTTGGCTTTAAGAGACGAGAGTTCGCCGCAGCTACGGAAGGGCTGGCTTTCGAAGGGGTTGACGGAAGGACGCGTCCCGTGGTTTTACGTATCCTTTGTCGATGGCAGGCCATTGGTTTCCTTCCAAATTCATTCGCTAACGTATCGCATCGTGTCGCCGTGCGATTGAATATTCCCAGCGTAACGCAGAGCACGAATATGAGGCCGCCAATTCCCGGCTCAGGGACTGTTGAATGACCCGCGAGCGCGGCGCTGCCGCTCGTGTTGCCAAAGCGGTTTCGCCATTCCATGTAATCCTGCGCGTTGACAGTCCCCGGTGCATCAACTTCATTCGCTAACGGGCCGCCGTTGCGCCACAGAACGTAGTCGGCCGCGTCGACGCCGCCGTTGTTGTTGTAGTCGCCGGGGACGCCGACGCCTGCGACCTGGCTGATAACGACTGATATTCCACCGTTATTATCGGAGAGGATATTGTCGGGAACGGCAAAGGTGAGCGTTTCTGGTGCGGTGAACGTATAGAGCGTCGTGCGAACGCCGGTAATTCGCCCACCGGGCTGTTTGACGATCACATCGTCGAATTCGTACGTGGTGGCCAAGTTGAAGGCCTCGGTGGCAGAGCCGGTTCCTCCGGTGAGTCCGCTCGGCCGAATCGCTCCCGCGAAAATTTGCGGAACGGAAAAATTGGTGGCGCCGGCACTGTCGAAAACGAAGTAGTCGGTGATCCACGGTGAGTTATACGTCCATGCCGTGAAAATTTGGGAGAGTTGGCCAGCGGTGAGCGCAGGAAACTGCGTTGCGGCCAGCGAAGGGTTCGTCAAGCGGAATTGATACGTTCCTGGGGCGATGGCGTACTGCAGCAGCCCCGTGGCCCCGCCTGTGAAGAATGGATGGAACCAACTGTCTTGGCCGCTGTTCCAAGTTGCCGCGCCATCCTGCTTCGCATCGATGTTGACGATGGCCGTATTGGGCGGCAAGTTGGCAGTGATTACCGTTCCGGCGAACGTTAACCGCGACGTTACCAATAAGGAAACCAGGCACGCTAGCGCAGCAGTTCTTAACATGCTGAATGCCTTTCGGGCGCCAAGCAGGCTGGCGGCAGCGACTGCGAGTAGCACGATTCCAGCCGGTTCGGGAACGGAAGTGTCTGTGAAACCAAGGGACGACCCAGTACCACTTCCCGCGGTTTGGCCAATATTGGTACGCCACGTGTTGTAGCCCGCCGGGCTTCCGCCGTAGGCGCTGGGATTCTCGCGCCACAGCACATAATCGGCTGCATCGACGACGCCGTTGTTGTTGTAATCGCCAGGAATGCCGGCTGCCACAATACTTACAATTCCAGCACTAAGCTGCGACGTGTTCCAGACGAGGCCGGGCACCGAGGGCAATTGGAGCGATGCAAAGGCACCGGCCACGGTTCCCCAATTCAACAAATCAAACGACTGACCTAGGGTGGGAATGAAACCATTGATCAGTGTTATTTCCAGTGTGCCGCCGAGCGTGAGCTTGCCCGCCACATTGATTTGATCGTATTGGCTGCCAACGGTACTGCCGCCTAATTCCATACGAAGTGTCGACGCTGTGCCAAGAACGACGTCTCCGTCGAAGTGGACAGCGGCCGGGCTGTTCCCTGGCTTGAGATCACCTTCGAAGTTCACCGTGCCCAGCCCGGTGTACGTGCCAGAACCCGTGGCAGCACCGTAGAAGACCGTAAAAGAGCCGGACGTCGTTCGAATCTCGCCGTTATTCGTGACATCGTCGAAGAACGTCGTAGGTCCACCGCCGGAAGAGATGATTTTCCCACCGGCGTTATTCGTGACATCGCCGACGATGTTCGCGAGGCCGCTGAAATTCATCGTACCGCTGTTGGTGAGAGCGTTCGTTTTCAGTGTGCCATTGCCCGAGATAAAGCCGCCGGCGTTGTTGGTCAGTCCTTGCGTGTATTCGACGAGCCCACCGAGCAAGTTGATTTGACCGGCGTTCGTGTTGCTTGCGCCCGTTAACTTCAGCGACTTTCCCGGCTCGCCGCGCAGCTCGCCGGCCGCCGCGTTGGTGAACGTACCGCCGATTTCGCCGTCGCCCGTGACGAGGCCTTGGTTCGTGGTGCCGAGGGTCACGTTGACGGTCATGCCAGTGTTAATATCGAGCGTGCTGCCGAATGTTCCGCCCGCACCGATCGTCAGGGCTTGGTTGGTGAGGTTGAATGTACCCCGATTCATTCCCAAGTTGGCTGCGTTCGCCAGTTGACCGACGGAAAATGTGCCGCCGTCGATCACGGTAGAAGTCAGAAGCGTCGCCGTACCCTCCACAGTCAACCCTTTTCCAATCGGAATCGTAGGAGCGCCGCCAAAAAAGTGAGAAACGATCGCATCGCCCGACGCGCTGCCAACCGTACGGTTACCGATAAGCTGGATTGTTCCAGACGAATAGTTCACTCGGTCCATGTCTCCAGTATCAATGCTGTTGAGGCGTAGCGTGCCGCCAATCACATTGACCGCACTATTGAGATGAACAATCAAATCCGTCCCAATGCTGACAACGCCTTGATTTTGAATATCCAAGGTACCCACTCCGCCATTGCCAAGCACTAGATAGCTGTTTGTTTGCAGGAGAGATCCGGGATCCTTCACCGTAACATGGGCGGTGCCGTTGAAAGCAAGATCGACGTCCAGATTAAAAGTTGCCGAAGCTCCTCCACTAACAACCATATTGCCAGTACCATACTGCCCGATTTCGATGAAAAGCGCTGAAAAGTCCGAATCTTGCCCATCGATGACGAGGCTTCCAAGTCCCGTGTAGCCGACCTTCACGAGTCCCTCGGCATGGAATGTTCCCCCGGTTTGATTAAAGCTGCCAGTTGCACTTCCCGCACCGCTAATTACGAGATCTTCGGTGGTATGGCCATTTATATTCACTGTGCCGCCACTTTGGTTAAATGCCCCCACCTTGTTATACCCGACGTACATTTGGCCACTAACCGTGAGCGAGCCGGAGCTAAGTGCGTACGTGCCACCGGTAGGGCTAGTATTTGTTGTGCTGTATCCGAGATACAGGCTGTTGCCAGTGCCCACAATGGTGTTTGAACCACCGGTTTGAACGAAGTTGCCAGCGCCGGCGTCGCCGATGTATTCCGATTTGTTCGAGATGAGCTGTCCCGTGCCGCTAAGGTTGTAATTCCCCATGGCGCCAGAGGACGTGCCAACATTCAAATAGCCGATTGCGCCGGCCAAAATTGTGTTCGTGCCCCCGGAGTGATTGAACGTGCCGGTTCCCGAGGAACCGATGAATTCCGATTGTGGCGCGGTGAGCGACCCGCCGCTTAAGGTGTATGTGCCGGTGGAGCCCGCGCCCCAGCCAACCACCAGGTCGAGCCCCGAACTAATCGTGACGGAGCCGTTGGCTTGCGTCAGCGCGCCTCGACCGTTGGTGGTCGTGACGCCATTGTGGCCACCCACTGCCATGGCACCCACGGTCATTGTGTTGTTGTTAGGAATTGAGAGCGTGTTGGCTGTTGTACCGGCACCCGTGAGGTCGATGGCTACGAGTCCGAGCGACGGTGTATTCGTATCGAGCGTTACCGTGCGCGCCACGCCATCCGTATTTACGATCCGCGTTTGTTCACTTGCCACCGGCACGCCGCCGTTATCGGCCCCAGCGGCGGAGACGGCACTCCAGTTATTTCCATTGGACCAGTTGCCGCTCGTGACACTGTTCTTCCAGAACTTGGTGGCGCGAGCCGAATTCGGCAGCAGGAGCGACGAAGCAAATGCCATAACTACGAAAACGGAACTGCGAGTCATTTGCCGACGAATCATTGCCAACCACTGCCTCCCAAAGCGAGAAAGCGAGTTACCGCTGCGGTACACTAGCGGGTGGTGATTATACCACTCGACGGGAGGGAGTTCCACGAAAATTGCCGATGAAATTGGCCGAAATTCCTCGTCTTTCCCAGCTTCCTTCGCCCAAGTGTCGCGTAATGTCGCAGCGCGATTGAAAATGGGGGTGCCAGGTTTGGAAGCAGCCGGGTTCGTAAAGAAGTTGCCTAAAGGCTCGAATTGAAAGCTCCTTCCGAGGCCGAAGATCAAGCCAAGAAATTCTTCAATCGATGAACGCCGCCTACGACGAAGGCGGCGAGCAAAAGTAACACGCAACTCGTTGGTTCGGGAACCGCAGTGTCGACGGAGAGCGCGGAACTGGCGCCGCTGCCCGCAGTTCGGCCGAAATTAGCGCGCCAGGTGTCGTAGCCGGCCGGGCTGCCGCCATAAGAGCTGGGACTCTTGCGCCATAGTACATAGTCGGCAGCATCGACCACGCCGTTGTTGTTGTAGTCGCCGGGCAGCCCGACACCGATTACGCTGAGGACGCCGGTCGCGTAGAGCTGCGCGGTGTTCCAGGCGAGGCCGCTGCCAAGCGCCGGCAGGGCGAGTGTGGCGAATGTCCCACTCGTGCCGGTCCAATCGAACAGGTTAAATGACTCGCCGGCTGCCGGCGTGAAGCCATTTATCAGTGACACCTGCAGCGTGCCGCCCAACGCAAGTGCGCCGGAGGATCGGATTTGATCGTAGCCGCCGCCGGGCGTTGTGCCGCCTAGTTCCATTACGAGCGTACTGGTGGGCGCGAGTGCGACGTTGCCCACGGCGAGAATCGTCGGCGACAGGCCCGGTGAAAACGTACCCGTGAAATTTACGTTGTCGAATGTGCCAACGCCTTTGACGTAGCCGGGGAGCGTGATGGACTGCGCGACGCTGTCGCCCGTAATGTGGCCATTGACGATGAGCGGCTTGGCAATGTCGTTGGGCGTGCTGATCGTACCCGTCCCGAGGATGTTGCCGCCGAAGTCGAGCGTCAGGCCGTTGGCCGCGTCCATTGTCCCCGGGCTACCCCCGGAACCGAGCGTGACGAGCGCGGCCGAGTCGAACACCGCGTCGTTGGCGTCGAGAAGCGTCACAGTGGACTGTCCCACGCGCAACGTGCCATTACTGTAAAAGCCGTTCACTTTGGCCGCATCGCCGAGCGAAAGGTTCTGGTTCGTCGTATCGATCACGGAGCCGGCCAGGGCGAGGACCACCCCCGATACTTGGGACGGCTGCACGGTCGTCAAATGGCTAGCGGGCGAGAGCAGTAGTGTATCCGCGCCGAGGGTGCCGCCCGAAAGTATCACGGGCGTCGTGGAGGTTAGCAGGGCCGTGCCTTCCACTACGAGCGCTTTGCCCGTTGGGATGTTGGGTGCCGCACCAAAGAAGTCCTGGATCGCCGCATCGCCTCCAATCGTCCTATCCCCGGCAAGTTGAACCGTGCCCGCCGGATAGAAGAACAATGATGACGGTATGGTGCGGCTGTAGCCGTTGAAGCGGATCGTGCCGCCATTGAGCGTGAAATGGCTGGAAAAGCCAAGTGTCAGTGCACCGGTGACGTAGACACTGCCCTGGTTGTCGATTACCAGGTCGCCGCGGGTGACGGAAGCGATGTTGAGATTGCCGGTGACGTTCCAACTCGATCCTGCACCGTTCACGCGGACAAAACCGAACTGGTCGACGACCGCACCAGATTTCGCCTGGGCGGTACCGGCCAAGGAAACAAGCAACGTGCCGCTGCCGGAATTCATGGCTCCAACGGTTAGCAGGCCCTGTGAAATGAAACTACCGCCATTCACACTCAGCGTCTTATCCTGATGGACCGTGGTCGTTCCTTCGACAATCAGTTCCTTCCCCGTGGGAATCACCGGCGACGAGCCGTAAATGGCAAGAATGGTGGTATCGAACAGCATCTCGCGGTTGCCGGCAAGCTGGATCGTGCCGGCGGTGTAATTGAGGCGGCTCAGGCCGCCGGCGCCGCCGACCGTATTGAAGCGGAGCGTGCCCCCGTTGAGATTGACGGTGCTCGCGCTGTTGATTCCAAGGGCCGTACCAACGAATACCACGCCTTGGTCTTCAATCGTCAGTGTGCCGGTCCCGGTGTTGCCCACGGTGAGCGTGGTGGCGGTCGACCACGTGGAGCCGGGGTTGCGGACAAGCGCCACACCCGTTGCTCCCGAGCCGTTACCGACCCAGCCCGTGCCGCTGGTGAGCACGGCCCCTGCGTCGACGGTGAGCGAGGCAGTTCCCGCGCCCGAGTTTCCCACGATAAATTGCGTTGCCGCGTTGAATGTGGTGCCTGCTCCGGTGATCGTGAAATCAGTGTTGGGAGTGCTGGAATAGCCCACGATCGTGCTCGGCGACGATACGGTGGCGCCGTTTTGCACGGTCACCGAGGCCGGCGCGGAACTGGTTTCGTTGAGATGCAGGTTTTCGGTCACGGTCAAAGGCACGCCATCGACGACCAAATGACCGCCGCCGGCGGTGCGCCCCACGCGGAGCCGTCGTACGCTGCCGGCCGGCAGGCCGAGGAGTTGCGCGGTACCGCCGTTTTCAATCACCGCATCGAACGCGGTTCCGCCACCCGCGTCAGGAACACCGAGGCTCCAATTGCTCGCCGTGTTCCAGTCACCGGTGCCAGCGGTCCAGAAGGTTTGCGCGAAGGTGGTCGCAATGTGCGATGACCCGATGACGATGAACATCGCTGCCAATGCCGCGCGTGACATTCGGGTGGTATCCATAGGCGGCAATGTAACCGCGCCCTACCAAATTACAAGCCTTCCAGCCAAATTGTCCGAGTCTCACCAGTCCGCCGCGTCGGCTCGAATGGTGCCGTGAGGCTTTTACCACCGCGCGCCGTACAAGGAATTCATTCCTTTCCAGCTTCTTTTGCCCATGTATCGCGGAGCGTTGCCGTGCGATTGAAAATGGCGGTGCCGGGCTTGGAAGCAACCGGGTCGGTGAAGAAGTAGCCCAATCGCTCGAACTGGAAATGCTGGCCAGGCTGTGCCGCAGCAAGCGAGGGTTCGAGCTTGGCGTCGTGGACGATGGTCAGCGAATTGGGGTTGATGTTGTCGAGGAAGCTGTGGGGTCGAGGGTCGAGCGTCGAGGGTCGAGGGACAGAGGATGAGGATACAGCGCTGGTCACTTTGGTCTGGCCCTCGACGCTCGACCCTTGACCCTCGACCTCATCAGGAAACTCGGTCTTGAATAAATGGTCATACACGCGAATTTCTGCCGTCGCAGCCATCGGGGCCGCCACCCAGTGAATCGTGCCCTTTACCTTGCGGCCATCCGGGGCATTGCCGCCGCGGGTGGCCGGGTCGTATGTGCAGCGTAGCTCTATGATGTTACCGGCCTTATCCTTCACCACTTCGTTGCAAGTGATGAAATACGCGTACCGCAGCCGCACTTCGCGCCCGGGGGCGAGCCGGAAGAATTTCTTCGGCGCGTCTTCCATGAAGTCGTCGGCCTCGATGTACAACTCGCGTGCAAACGGCACTTGCCGCGTGCCCATCGCGGCGTTCTGCGGGTGGTTTGCCGCTTCCAACTGCTCGACTTGCCCCTCGGGATAATTCGTGATGACCACCTTGAGCGGCCGCAGCACGGCCATCACTCGCGGGGCCCGCTCGTTGAGATCCTCGCGGACGGCGTCTTCGAGCCACGTCATTTCGATTGTGCTATCGAACTTCGCCACGCCGATCCGCTCGCAGAATGCCCGAATTGCCTCGGGCGTGTAGCCACGGCGGCGCAGGCCGCGAATCGTGAGCATCCGCGGATCATCCCAACCGGCCACGTGCTTTTCTTGCACCAACTGCAATAGCTTGCGCTTGCTCATCACGGTGTACGTGAGGTTGAGCCGCGCGAATTCGATCTGCTGCGGGTGATGAATCCGCAACTCGCGGCAAAACCAATCGTACAGCGGTCGGTGGTTCTCAAACTCCAGCGTGCAAATCGAGTGCGTAATGCCCTCGATCGAATCGCTTTGGCCGTGCGTGTAATCGTAGGACGGGTAGATGCACCACTTGTCGCCCGTGCGATGGTGCGACGCATGCTTGATGCGGTACATCACGGGGTCGCGCAGGTTGAGGTTCGGCGACGCCATGTCGATCTTTGCCCGCAACGTGCGCGTGCCGTCGGGGAACTCGCCCTTCTTCATTTGCTCGAACAGTTCTAAGTTCTCAGCCACGCTGCGATCGCGATACGGGCTGTTCTTGCCTGGCTCGCTCAGTGTGCCGCGATGGGCGCGCACTTCCTCCGCCGATAGGTCGCACACGTATGCCTTGCCTTCTTTGATAAGCTGGATTGCCCAATCGTAAAGCTGCTGAAAGTAATCCGAAGCGTACAAGGGTTCAGGATTCAGGGTTCGGGGTTCAGTTCGCGCCGCCGATGTCGACTCTGAACCCTGAGCCCTGAACCCTTGCGTCTCGCCAAACGCCGCGATGAGCCAATTGACATCGTCCACAATCGAGTCGACGTACTCTTGCTCTTCCTTCGTCGGGTTCGTGTCGTCGAACCGCAGGTTGAACTTACCGCCGAACTCCTGCGCGAGGCCAAAGTTCAGACAAATGCTCTTCGCATGGCCGATATGCAAATACCCGTTCGGCTCCGGCGGAAACCGCGTGTGTACCCGCCCACCGTTCTTCCCGGCGGCCCGGTCGGCGTCGATGATTTGCTGGATGAAGTTGCGCGAAGCACTCTTGTCCTCCGGCGGCATTACAGCGTCCTTTCAACTTTGAGCCTGGTCGAAACCTAAATGATTTCCCGCTCGATCAAATCACGTCGTAAATCCAAACGTCGGTCGTCATTCATATGGAGCAGTCGAACTGTTGCCCTGCCCCTAGCAGTCAATCCAATGATGTGCGGGCCACGAACGTCAAAATGCTCTTTCCAAACATCATGGCGAGGATGAAAGAGTCCGACCATCACCCCGGTGGCAACGTCAATGCTGGCGATATTCGGACCTTTATAGAAGTTGCAGCGACTGCACGACCAGCATAGGTTATCGGCCGAATCGGTTCCACCGTGCTGTTTCGCAATCACATGCTCGAAGTGGAATGGCCACTCGTCGGCTTCTTCGGGCAGCCGGCAATACTCACACCTGCCGCCGGCACGCTGCCGCACAAGTTCTCGTCCCGATGTCTCCATGAGCTACGCGGGATTCTCGTCGAGGAACCGTCGCGCTTTCGACTTCAACAGTGAAATCAGGTCCCCGGCATCGATCAAATCTCGATACTCATCGCGTTCGACATCGGTCAGCGTGCCCTGTTCAGCTTTCTGTCCCAAAACCGCGATCCGCGCAACAAGTTGCGGATCCGGCGTCCGATTAATAATCGCTTCCGCCATTTCGCGATTGATCATTGACGCCAACGGTTCGAGGTAATAATCAAGAATACTGGCGACTGTCGACATGCTGGAATTATACACTAGTCCAGTGGCAATTTGTCAAAGCCAGTTTACATCCTGCAGTCGCTCGTTGAATGAGTTGTTCATTGCAAGCCAGGCCAAAACTCGACTTACTTTCGCCGCCCCAGCGCCCGCTCATAAAACGCCGCCACGTCTTTCCGCAGCTTCGTCATCGCCGGCTCGTAGATGTACATCATGTGGCCGCCTTCGTAATACTGGTGGTCGATGTTCTTCAGTAATTCCTGCGGCAGCCGCAGGTGGTCGACGCTGTACTTTACGGTCGCCGGCGGTGTCGCCAAGTCGTAGTAACCGCTGGCCACGAACAACTTCAGGTACGGATTCTGCGACATCGATTGCCGCAGCGTATCGGTGGCGTCCGGGTAGCGCGACAAGTACCGCCCGTAATTCCAGGGCTGCACTTTGCCCGTGATGATCTCGTACACGTGGTCGTCGCTCACCTTGAGGTCGTTCCGCAAGTAGTCGTTGATCGCGGCCGTAAACGGTCCGAACACCGCGGCGGCACTGGCATCATCCTCGGGATTTTCGCCGGCGTCATCCGCATCGGTGCTCGTGTAACGACTGTCGTAGCGGCCGATGACCTTACTACGGCCGCGCAATAGCTCCTTGGCAAACCGCTGCATGTCAATCCGCAGTTTTGATTGCAGCACGAATTCCTTCGTAAGGCCCGTGAAGCGGGCCAGCTTTTCGGCCACAGCATTTCGCTCTTGTTCGCCGAGCGTCTGGCCCTTCATCATGGCCAGCGTGTACTCGTTGTAAGCGAACGCCGTCGCCTGTTTCACGACTTCTTCGAGCGAGAGCGCCTGTAGGTCGCCCGGCAACGCTTTGTGATACCACGCGGCTGCCGTGTAGCCTGGCACGAACAAAATGTATGGCAGATCATTGCCGAACGCGAAACCGATCGTCTCGAAATTGATCGCCGGCGAAATGAGCAGCACGCCGTTGAGCGTCATGTTGTACCGCTCGCGCAGGTACCCGCTCAGCCCCGCCGCTCGCAGCCCGCCGTAACTTTCGCCAATGAGAAACTTGGGCGACCGCCACCGGCCGTACTTCGTCACATAATCGTGAATGAACTGGCCGACGCTTTCCAAATCCTCGTGGTAGCCGTGGAACTGATCGTCCTTCTCCCCCTTCACCGGACGACTGAACCCCGTGCTCACCGGGTCGATGAAGACGAGGTCGGTGATATCGAGCAGCGAGTGCGGATTCGCCTGCAATTCATATGGCGGCGGCGACTGCGAGGCATCATCCGGCACCTTTACGCGTTGCGGTCCCAGCATTCCCAAATGCAGCCATACGCTCGATGACCCCGGCCCACCGTTGAATGCGAACGTCACCGGCCGCTGGCTCAAATCAGATACGCCATCCTTCGTGTACGCGATAAAGAATATCGTCGCCTTGGCCTTGCCCTCATCATCCTTCATCACCAGCTTGCCGGCCGTCGCCGTGTACTTGATCTCCTTTCCGCCAATCGTCGTCGAATGCTGCGTGACGAACGTCGTATCCTTCGGTTCGTCCTTCTTATCCTTGTCGTCGTCCTTCTTTCCCTCCCCCGGGCGATCCTCGGTCTTGGCCTCTTTCTCAGCTGCCTTCTCCCCGTGCGGCGGCATGGCATGTGCGGCGGGAATAAACTCGGGCAGGATCAGGTATAGACTCAAACAAAAAAACACTCGAAAGGCGTTCATCGGTTCGTACATAATCCAAGGGGTTTTCTCGCCAGGTAACGACGCGCATGGAAGCTGTTGAATTCTCCCTATTATAGCTGAGTATGTCAGGCCGTGTGGGGCGACCAACATCCACAACGGGTCAGGCTGAAGCCTTACCTACGGGGTCGCCATGCCCTGGATTCGCATGGGTGCCATGGCCACTGCTCGGAGTGGCCATGCGTGCCGTCGTGAGGATACCATGCCCACGGCGAGCTGTGGGCATGGCACGCCTGCGAATGGGCACACTTACAGCCGCTTGATGCGCGCCGACTTCACGATGATCTGCATCTTGGCGAATTCCTTGCCTGGATGCACCTGGAAGCCGATGCGGCCATGATCGCTGGTGTCGTCGTGGACATCGGCGACGAGTTTGCCATTGAGCGTGATCTGTTGGTGGTCGCCTTCTGACCGAATGACGAGTGTGTTCCAGCCGTCGTGCTTTTCAAGTTTCGGGTCCGTATTACGGGCCAAAAACATCTTGCCCGTGCAATACAGGCTGCCGCTGTATGCCAGCGGATTCTTGTATTCCAGAATATCGGCCTGAAACGCCTTGTCGGCCGTTTGATAGCGATACCACACGCCGCTATTCCCCGGCCACACCATGCGATACACAACGGTAAGTTCGAAGTTCTTGAACTCTTCCTTGGTCAACAGATCGCCTGGCCGGTTCTGCTCATCCTGCTTGCCGACGAGCAACCCGTCCTTGACTTCCCAAACCGCATGGCCTTCCGGTTGCCAACCAGTGAGGTCGCGGCCATTGAAAAGACTGCTCGTGCCATTCGCCTCATCTGCGGCGGCACATTGCGGGTGGGAAACACCGACGATTAAGCAAATAGCTAGAAGTAAAGCTTGCGAATAAACCAGTCGGTTTACGGAACGACGAACAAGATGCATGGGATGATTTGCTCCTAACGAATAATTCAACACTTCTGTTGCCGTCAGCCCCCGGCTCTGCCGGGGGTACAAAGTGCGTTGCTCTATGTTGGGCGAGCCACTTCAAACCCCCGGTAGAGCCGGGGGCTACCCGCGCCTTAGGCTACCCGCGCCTTAGCCCAATGCCGGCAACTCATAACCCTTTCGCCGTTCGCGGCTCAGCATCGCGTTCCCCTCGTCGCAGTTCGTGAATCGCTCGGCCACCGGGTCCCATTTTAACGCCTCGCCCACGCGGCCCACGTTGCGCGTGATATTGATCAATTCACACAACGACGTCGCCCGCTGGCCGTACTCAATATCCGCGTTGCACCGACCTCGTGACTTGATGCACTCCGCCCAGTTTTCGATGTGATACTGCGTCTCCGGCTTCTTGTTTGGTCCCGGGTTCTCCGGCGAACGCACAATCTCGCGCGGGTTGCTGGCCAGCTTGTTGCGATTGATTTCGATCTTGCCCTTGTCGCCGATAAAAATCGCGCCTAACCCAGGTCCGCGATCGCCATCCAGGTGGAACTTCACCTTCGTGCCGTTGGCAAACGTCATCGTCACCTTCGCCCGCGGGCCGCTGAGCTTGGCCATCGAGAAATAATCGACGCCCGTGTCGATGTCGCCCGTTTCGCCCACGGTCACGCCGCCCACCGACGTGCGGGCCGCGAACTTGCCCGACTCGCGCACCGCCACCGGCTCCTCCAGCAGTATTTCCAGCGGCCCCGTTTCGTCGGTGCCGAGCGCGCGGTTGATCTGGTCGTACGAATGCGTGCCCCAGCCGCTCACGCCAAAACACAACCCGCCCGCGTCGTAGTCGCGCCAGCGGGCCCAGCCGTAATGAATATCGCGATGATACGGCCGGAGCGGCGCCTGGTTCGTCCACACGTCCCACCATTTGCCGTCGCCGCCCTCCGGCATTTTCTCTTCCGGTTTGCCTGGCCAATCATCGGGGCCGATGAAATTCGGCGCGAGCACCGTGTGTACCTTGCCGATCGCCCCGTTCTTCACCAAGTCGCTGGCCCAATTATTGATCGGCATCGACCGCTGCTGCGTGCCGACCTGCGTCACCCGCTTGTAATGCCGGGCCGCCTTCACCATTTGCCGCCCCTCGGAAATTGTGAGGCACATCGGCTTCTCGATGTACACATCCATGTCGGCCTGCATCGCCTGAATGACGATCCACGCCCGGGCGTGCGTCGTGGTTTCGACCATCACGCCGTCGAGTTTCTCGCGCTCGATCATCTGGCGGAAATCGCCGTACGTCTTCCACTTTTGGCCATTCGATACATCCTCGATGAACTTATCCCATCGAGGCTTGAAGCAATCGCACACCGCTACGATGCGGATGTTCGGCGTCGTGTGGACGGTCTTCGCGATGTCGCGAGCCCGCCCACCGAGGCCGATGATCCCGACATTCAATTGCTCGTTCGCCCCCGCGCCGCCCCGGCCAAGCACCCGCGACGGAACAAAGAGCGGAGCCGCACCAGCCGCCGCGGTCGCTTGGAGCACTTGTCTTCGGGTCCACTTTCGATTGGCAGACATGGCAACTTCCTAGGGATCTGGTGACGTGGCAAAAATCGGCTCTGTGGGAGGCGTCTCCGACGCCGATAACGTTAACCACTGCAACACGCCATCGGCCTCAGAGTGGCCTCCCACAGGCCGTTCGCGATATTGGGCTTCTCACATTAGATTCCCACCGGCACCGATAGCGCGTCAATTAAGCCGATCGGGGGGCATCACCGCCCATCAACCGACGATATTTGCGGAACGCACGTCGTAGGTCGGCCTTTAGTCTGACCATCGGAACGGTCAATCGCCATGGAGCGGTCAGGTTAAAGCCTGACGTACGAAAGCGGACAATCGGCCGAATGAGACGCATTCGGTGACAACGCCTTCCGCCGCCGACTGTCCGTGCCACCCGCGTCGACAGAATCTGAAGCATATGAGAATGCAACTAATTTCCACACGTCCTACTAGAAACAGTCGGCCGGTCGAGTGCCGCCTCGGCGAACGATTCGTCGCTCTCCCATAGCACCACCTTCGTCGCGGTGACGCCTTTGCCCGCGAGCAACTTCGGGCACACTTCGTGCAGCAAGTAGCTGGCCATGTTCTCCGATGTTGGGTTGTACGGCAGCACGTAATAGCGGCACGGCTCGACCATCTTCACGGCCGCCAGGCCGTTCTCGTCCGATTCGTTGAGCACGAACCCGTGGTCCCAGTGGTCGTCGAGCCAGCCTTTGAAGAGCTTTTTCAGTTCGGCGAAGTCGATCACCCGGCCCACGGCGTCGACCGCGTCGCCGGTCACGTAGAAATCGGCGATGTAATTATGCCCGTGAAAATACTCACACTTGCCACCGTGCCGGTGGAGCCGGTGCCCCGCACAGAAGCGAATTCGACGCATAATGGTGAGGGACATGGGGCGAGTGGGGAATGGGGAGTGGGGAGTGGGGAATCAAGACAATTCAATCGTCGTTTCTTGCCTCGCTAATGATCGGCCGTTTAGCCGCGACGCGCCAGCGGAGCGCGGACCGCTGGTTCATCGTCACAGCAATACTCACTTATTTTGGGAGTAATCGGCCTTTTTGTGAAGGAGCAAATCGCAGACGATACTGGAAAGGGGGCGGCATTCGTTGATGTTTTTGTGTGCCATTGACCAGACAGTTCTCATTTAGGTCATATTCCCCACTCCGGATTCCCAATTCCCCATTCGTCACTTATTCCCGAAACGATTGTACTGCAAGCGCCCTTGGCGATAGGACGGCGTTGCCGCCGCCGCTAAACACGTTTTCTTAATTCCCCACTCCCCATTCCCAATTCCGCACTCGCAACCCTGTCCCCTGTCCCCGTATCCCGTCCCCTCCCCCATGACCATTGACCTTTCCCTGCTCGAGCTCATCGGTCTCATCGGCTTTGCCATGCATGCCTTGGGGTTGCTGACGGCCGTGCATGCGCTGATGACGGCGCGGACGTCGCAAGGGGCGATTGCCTGGGCGCTATTGCTTACTCTGTTGCCCTATTTCACGCTGCCGTTTTACGCCCTGTTCGGCCGCGGCAAGTTTCAGGGCTACGTGAAAGCCCGTCGGGCTGGCGACTCGCAAATCGACCACCTGGCCCGGGCGCTCGAAAAGAAGATGCGGCTCTTCCGCGTGCGCGATGAAGAAGCCGACCCCACGTTCGTGGCCCTCGAGGAACTGGCCGAAATGCCGTTTACCAACCACAACGATGCCACGTTGCTCGTCAACGGCAGCGAAGCGTTTCCAGCCATCTTTGCCGGCATCGAGTCGGCCGAGTCGTACATCATCGTGCAGTTCTACATCATCCGCGATGACGCACTTGGCCAACAATTGAAGGAAATCCTCCTTCGCAAAGCCGGCGAGGGAGTCCGCGTGTATGTGCTGTATGATGAGATCGGCAGCTACTACTTGACGCGCGCTTACAAACGCGAACTGGCTTCGGCCGGCGTCGTGATTCTGCCGTTCCGCACGTCGAAGGGGTTGCGCAACCGCTTCCAAATCAATTTCCGCAACCACCGCAAGATCGTCATCGTCGATGGTACGGTCGCCTACGTGGGGGGCCTTAACGTGGGCGACGAATACATGGGGCGGCACCCAGTGTTTGGCCCCTGGCGCGATACGCACGTCGAGGTCCGCGGCCCGGTCGTACAGGCGATTCAATTCGCTTTTCTCGAAGACTGGTACTGGGCCACTGGCAGCGTGCCGGAACTCGATTGGACGCCCAACCCGGCCCCGCATGATAACGAAACGGCGCTATGCCTGGCGTCTGATCCTTCGGACGAAATGGAAACGTGCGGCCTGTTTTTCATGCACGCCATCAACTCGGCCAAACGCCGCCTGTGGATCGCCACGCCGTACTTCGTGCCCGATAGTTCGCTGGTATACGCACTTCAACTCGCCGCACTCCGCGGCGTCGATGTGCGGATCATGCTTCCCCAAAAGCCCGACCACAAACTGGTATACCTCGCTGCCTTCTCCTACATCGCCGAAACCGAACTCTCCGGCGTCAGGTTTTATCGCTACCAGCCCGGCTTCATGCACCACAAAGTGCTGGTGGTGGATGATGACTTGGCGGCCGTCGGCACAGCGAATTTCGATAACCGCTCGACCCGGCTCAATTTCGAGTTGATGCTCGTGTTCGCCGATCGGTCGCTCGCGGCTTCCGTCAGCGACATGCTTGACAATGACTTCAAACAATGCCACCAGGCCACCACCGCCGATTTCGCCGGCCGACCCTTCTGGTTTCACGCAGCGGTGCGCTTGGCGCGACTCATGTCGCCCATTCTCTGAATGTAGGGGATGAATCAGACGACTGCGGCCTGCGTGCGACGCCAACTCGTAGCCCCCGGCTCTGCCGGGGGTTGAATCACCAAGAAACTTTGACCGCTCTAAAGTACTCGAGGTTGGCCCAGCAACTGAATGCCCCAGGACAATATCGGACTACCAATACCTGATTGATAGCCCCGTCCCCGCGAAGAAATTGTCGGCCGCCGAGTTCAAGCCCACGCCGGCGCGAATATCCCATTGGGCGTCGTTGCTGATGAGCGCGCTAAAGCCGCCGTCGAGATAGTTTTCCGGCCGGTTCGTGTCGGCGCTCACGGGTGCGAGGACGTACCACTCGCAAAAACTGTGGATCCGCTTACTCCACTCGTGGCCGAGACTAATTGATTGCGAAAATTGACTGTAAATGTCCGAAGTGACATCATCCGTCGCCAGGCCCAGTTCCGTTGAAGCGCTTACGGACCAGTCATCATGGATCTCCCAACTATAGAGGTAGTCAACGCTTGGCAAAACCTCGTGCGAAGTAAAGGCCGCGGCGCCGGTCGGCAACGACATCTGCAAGATGATGGCCGTTTCAGGCAGAATCGCCTCCTGCGGCGTGAGGGCGATCTTTACGCCAACTGTCAAGTCTTCGCTGCCCACCTCCGTGTTGGCGACATTGCCGAAATCGGAGCGTTCGACGGCACCGCTCCATTCGGTTCGCAGTTCGAGCCATTCCGCCAATATGCCCGTTCTCAAAAGGGCCTCGGGAAACGTATGGGTTCGCGTCGTCACGCCGCCGAATTCGTCCTGCGTGAAGGTGTAGCCCATCTCTAGCTGGGCGACGCCGCGGCCAACGGTCACCGACGATTCCGTGAAATCGGGGCGGTCGCTGACCAACGGTTTATAGAGGTCGGGACCACCGCCAAAGCTCGTTCCGTAACTCCACTGCAACAGCGTCTGGCGTTCCTGCCCGCCCGCCCGGCGCGCAATACCAAATGCTAGGAGCATCGCGATGATCAATTGCACGATCAGCGCGTAGTACAGGAGCGGACGACGGGTAGTAAGCGCAAGTTGAGCCACATTCGTTTCGTCGTCGCCGTTGCACAATGATCCGTAGCGAAAGAATCGCGACAGAATTTGAACGCCCGAAGCGCTAGCGGTCGAGCCGAGAAACTCTGCGGGATCTGCCGAAGCTAATGCTAGCAGTCGGCTCCCGCCGTTAGTTTAACGACGGATCGCTCGGGATTCGCCCGCGGTCTAACTCAGGTGCCATGATTTCCAGGCCGATCCGCTGCGTCACCGTTTTCCAGATCGATTCGTGATCGCTAAACACATCATTGATCGTGGCCTTCGTCCACAACCAACCGCCAGCATCCATTTCGCCTTCAAGCTGCCCGCTACCCCAGCCGGCATTGCCGCTGCAGAGCCGGAGCGACACATTCTTCTTTCTTACGATGACGTCCAATTCGTCGCGATTAGTGGAAAAGTAGAGGCCTGGAACGATTTCGTGGTCGGATAGGCCCGCCTGCGTGTGCAAGGCCATCAGCGGTCCCGGTACCGGCCCCCCCACGAAAATAGAATCTTCCCGCTCGCACGGATCGTTGCCGATCATTTCCCAGACTTCGCGCACCGTTTTATCGGCAGGACGATTGATGACCACACCCATCGCGCCTTGATGATCGTGGTGGATCATGAGCACCACCGCCTGCGCGAAGTTCGGATCCCGCAGATAGCGCGAAGCCACCAAAAAATGTCCGGCAAGCCACGTCTTGGCCATAACTGCAAAAGCTGTTAGAACGCGCACACTTGGACGATTCATTTATTCTAGGGAAGCGCCGCCAGCAAATAAAGGCACTGCAGAAGTTTCGCGGTGCATTGCCTCACGCGGCTTAGAGCGAAGCGCCATATAAAATTAAGAAATTCGATGCCCTGCTGCAAAGTAGAGTGCTCGTTCGTGCTTGGCCATTGCGAGAAGTTGCCAATCGCGACTTATGCCGCGTTTTGCGCCGGTGGCAAGCATTGCGTCTCAACTGCTTCGGCACGCTGTGCCCGGGCTCCCAGCAGACGCCGCAGCTGCTTCCACGGCGGAACCGTTTCCTGGTAGATACGATACAGGACTGACTGGTGCGACGAGTCGTGAAATGATTCTAGAAGCTCAAGACGGCTTTCTAACTGAGGCGCGTAACAGTCAATCTGCGCCAGCTCAAATTTCAATTGACTTACTTTTTCTTCCAGCCGTCATACGGGGTAGTTGCGTCCGCCACCCTGGTTTTTTTGGCCAGGCGCAGGCAAATCCTGCCTGGATGGCGCCGACCAAATTCAACGACGATTTCTCGGGTGTGGTCGGTAGAGCCATCCTCCCCGAAAAGGATTTTCACCGGGACGCCCGTGCGCTGCGCTAATACGCTTTCGATGGTTTGCGCAATGTACGGCTCGTAATTGTGGGTAAGAATACAGACGCTAACTTTGGGGTCGTCCTATCAGCCGTGTGCCCACCCGCGCAATAAGGACGAGGTGGGTGCAAAGCCCCATGGTTCTACGTTAGAGGACTCATATTGCTAGAATCTCGGCAAAATTATACATTTCGCCCCGATGGGGGGCCACTCCCCCAACTCTTGTAGCCACTGTCGCGTAATCGACCTGAGGGCACACTCAACTGCCGTAAATCCAACAGGTTTCGACCGATGTCAACTCGACCTAGAGCAAGCGTTTCTGTCGCCGCCGATCTCGCGATAACGGGGCGGATCATGCAAATTCGCCAGATGCAAGCAGACTTACAATCACGGCCCGTAACGGGCTCGTTCAGACGGCTTAAGCGACTCGTCTTTAACGTGGTGCGCAGCACATTCCGGCAACAATTCACGCTGAACTCGGCAACGGTCGACTTGATCGAGGCCTTGCATCGCGAACTGGACTGCCGGAGCGCGAATAGTAGCACGCTAGTGATGAACTCAATTGAGACGCGCGTTCCCGCCGCCCTTAGATTCGCGGATTCTGAAGCCAGCATTCCGATTTCCGCCGGCGAAGTGTTGGCCTCCTGCGGACAGACCCAAGACCAGGCCAAACTGAATAACATTCGGCCGCTTCTCGGTTTCGACACCGTCTACACGTCGCCGGCGGAAATGCGCATGCCAGAGCGAGTCGCGCTTTATAGTTTGATCTTTGGGATGCAGCCGCGCAATTGTTTGGAAATCGGCACATTTCGCGGTGGTTCCTCGGCGATTATTTGCGGCGCGATGAACGACACGGGCTTTGGCCGTCTGACGTGCATCGACCCCATGCCCAAAATTGATCCGGAACTGTGGTCGCGGCTCAGCAATCGTTGTCGACTATTCGAGGGGCCGTCGCCCGATATCCTGGCAGAGGTTGCGCAGCACATCGACACGCCCTTCGACTTTGTGTTGATCGACGCGAACCACACCTATGAGGCGGTGCGACGCGACATTTCTGGTGTGTTGCCCTATCTGGCGGACCGCGCTTACGTGCTGTTCCACGACGCGAACTTCCCCGATGTGAAGCAGGCGATCGACGAGTCAGTGGCCACGAACCTTCAGCTCACCGATTGTGGCTTGATGTCGGTGGAGCCGACTGTGTTGTACCAGAATAGCCAGAGAGTAACGTGGGCAGGCTTGCGCTTGATCAAGTTCCAACGCCGTGTGGCAGGAGTCAAAGCCGCATGAATCACAGAACGCCGGTAATCATCGCGGGTGCCAATTACCTGAGCGGCGTGACCAGTTGGGCCAATCAATTGCGGACGGCGCTTGCCGATCATCCCCGCTATCACGTCCAAACTTTGTACATCGGCCGACGCGATAATGATTCCGCTGCCGACATCTCGGTAACGACGCTGCCCCACGCCCAGGAAAAACTGCGTGAACTGGCGCCGGTCGTCGTCCTGCCCAATTACGTGTGGCCGCTATATTTGTCGGGGCTGGAACCTGGCATTCGCTGCATCGGCATGTGCCACGCTGATGATGTCACCCAATACTATCGGCCATTATGCTGGTACGAACCCGCGATTGCGAAGTACATTGCCGTCAGCAAGGAATGCGCGAGTAACTTAGCCCAACATCTTGGTTGCCATTCGCACGACATCGCCACGCTGCCTTATGGGGTTTGCGTGCCCAGCGAATTGCAGCGCGAGTATCAAACGAAGCCGCTGCGGCTCATCTACGCTGGGCGGGTGACGCAACCGCAAAAGCGGGTCTGGGATTTCGTGCCGCTGGTGGAACACTTGCTGCGCGCACGCGTGCCGTTCGTATTCGACATCATCGGCGGGGGCGACGAGTTCGGGCCGCTGCAGCACATTTTCAGCGCCCGCGTCCCGGCGGCGGACGTCCGCTTCCATCCGCGAGTGCCCCATCGCGAGATGTCGGCGCATTGGCTAAATCACGACGTCTTTCTGCAGGTTTCCGACTTCGAGGGCACCAGCGTCAGCATGTTGGAAGCCATGGCGCATGGCGTCGTCCCCATTGTTACGGCGGCCAGCAGCGGCATCGACGGCGTGATTCGCTCGCAAGAAAACGGATTTGTCGTGCCGATTGGCGACATGAGAGCGATGGCCCAAGCGATCGCGGAACTAGCGAATGCCCCGTCGTTGCTGGAGGAAACGGGACGGGCGGCGTACCGCGCCGCACAACCATATGAGATGAATTTGTACGCCAGGAAGTTCGCTGGCATTCTCGATGAAGTGATGGCGGCGGAGCCAGAATTTGATCATCGAATAAGATACGGCAGGTTCTCGCCCGTCCATCCTCTGCTGCTGCAACAACAACAGATTGCCCAACAGCAGGCGGAAACTGCGCAATTCAATCAACGGCCAGTACGCCGTCTCTTAAAGGGTGGCTGGATCGGCCGGGGACGCTCGCGTTCGCACCGAAATTTGCGCGGCAATCGCCACGCTGCCTAGTGCATTGTGACGTCAGGAAATTAGGATTGTTGGAGCCGTGGTTTTCGGGGAGACCTCCTTTCGACAAGGGAGGCGCCATGAAGAAGAAGTATCTACTCCGCCCGGCGCCGAATGATTCGTCGAGGGTGCCCTGCCCACGGCAATGCGTGGCCGTGGAAATCACCAGCACTGCATGGCCACGCCGGCAACCTCCAGGGGCATGGCACCTGAAAACACCTCCATCCTGGCCGCGCGAAGTAGAACACGATTCGCCGATTCAATCGTCAACAGACACGTGTACCACGCACACTTGAAACTGCGGAATGAGCCAAACTGCATTCAAACACCAGGAGGCTTCATGACTTATATCGGTGGTGATGTCGGCGTATCGCGGCGAACGCTGCATGGGGAACTGCTCGCCTGAATCGGCTCTGAAGATCGTGTGTTTCAAATCGACCGTCTTCAATTGGGACGGGAAATGCTATAAACACGCCCTCTTCCACAGGGAGAGGGCCGAGGTGAGGGAATATCGGGTAAGAGTTACCAATCGAATTCCTACGTTGCTGTCCGCTGGCACGTGATCTCGACCGCCTTCAATAGCCCCTTTGCTTTATTGAGCGTTTCCTCGTATTCTTTCTCTGGCACGCTGTCGGCAACGATACCCGCTCCGGCCTGAATGTACGCGGTGCCGTTTTGGATCACCATCGTGCGGAGCGCGATGCAAGTATCCATGTTGCCGGCGAAATCAATGTAGCCCACCGCGCCGCCGTAAGGCCCGCGCCGATGCGGCTCCAGCTCATCAATGATCTCCATCGCCCGCACTTTCGGTGCACCGGAAACCGTCCCCGCCGGCAAGCAGGCCGCGAGCGCATCGAACGCATCGCGACCAGGCGTGAGCTGACCGGTCACGTTCGACGTGATGTGCATTACATGGCTGTAGCGTTCGATGACCATTACATCCGAAAGCTCGACGGAACCGAACTGGGCGACGCGGCCCACGTCGTTGCGACCCAGGTCGACGAGCATCACATGCTCGGCCCGCTCTTTCGGATCGGCCAGCAGTTCGTCGGCCAGTTGCTGGTCTTCCTCATCCGTCCGGCCACGCCGCCGGGTACCAGCCAGCGGCCGCACCGTTACTTTGCCATCCACCACGCGCACCATGATCTCCGGCGAACTGCCGACGAGCGTACAATTCGGCGTCCGCAAGAAAAACATGAACGGGCTCGGGTTCACCACCCGCAGCGTGCGATACACTTCGAATGGATCGGCCGCCAGCGGCACCTGCAACCGCTGACTGAGCACCACCTGAAAAATATCACCCGCGCGAATGTACTCGACGCATTTGCGCACCGCCGCCTCGAACTGCGGCTTGGTGAAGTTCGACTGATACTCCAGGTGAACATCGCCAGTCGTCGAAATGTCCGTCGGCGTCAGCACGTCGGTCGGCGTCGACAATTTATCCACAAACCGATCTACCCGCCGACAAGCGTCGTCATACGCCGCTCGAACTCGCTCCTCGCCGGGTACCCTTTGGGTGGCTCCTCGCTCCTCAGCAATCTTCGCCAACACCACCACAATTACCGTCTTTTGCACGTTATCGAATACGATCATGTGATCGTAAAACGCGAACGAGAAATCAGGCAGCTGGCGGTCGTCGGGCGGGGCGTTCGGCAAGTTCTCGACGTACCGCACCGTGTCGTACCCCGCGTACCCAACCGCCCCGCCCACAAACGGCGGCAACTCCGGCAACTTCGCAACGCGGATCGATTGAACGTCGTTACGCAAGGAAAGCAACGGATTTGTCGGTGCATTACCAATCGGCTTTGCCGGTCCAACAATTTTGAACGGCTCGGCGGCCAAAAAGCTGTAGCGCCCCACCTTCTCGCCACCGACGACGCTCTCAAACAGGCATGCGCAGTCGCCGTCGTCGATCTTGTGGAACGCGCTCACCGGCGTGAGCACGTCACTCAGGATTCGCCGATAGACCGGCACATAATCGGCCGTTTTGGCTAGCTGCGAAAACGTGGCAAAATCTGGATAATGTGCCATGTGCTAAATCATCTCGTTGCAGTCGATAACCAAGTGCAATGCGGACAAAACGCAATCCCAGCCATCATGTTCCGCACAATATGAGTTGCGATAACATCCCGCCAATTCGGCCTGCGTAAAGTCCTCATCGTACCATGCCTCGGCCAATTCCGGCGAGGCGGCCTCCGCCGAACTATCCTCAAACGGCACAATAAGTTAGCTCGCTGGCCGCTGGCCGTGCCTCATCTTGACACTGCCCCGCCCCTCGATAGAATCCCTCTAGTTACGCTGAATGCCGCCCGCCACGCCGTTTTTCTGTTTTTGCGGCAGCATAGCCGTTGCTGTAGTAGTGGGTTCACCGGCGGTCCCGGTTCGCGCGGCTGCGAGTTTCGAACGATATGAAATGCCAAAAGTGTGAAAAGCCGGCCACGTTCCACATTACCGACCTTGTCGACGGTAAGCCGAACGAACTCCATTTGTGCGAAGAATGTGCCCACAAGTTCCTTGCGCCGTCCACCGACGAAGCCAATGCCATGTTGCCGGCGATGGCCGGCCTGTTGGCCCAACACCTGGCCGTTGGCGAAACGGCGGAGGAACTGGCCCGGCTCGACCAGCGTTCCTGCCCCGTTTGCGGCATCACGTTTCTCGAATTTCGCAAACAAGGCCGGCTCGGCTGCCCGCACGATTACGTCAACTTCGCCACGGAACTGGAGCCGCTGCTGGTGAACATCCACGGCGAAACCCGGCATGTGGGCAAAGTGCCTAAGTTTTGCGCCAGCGGCGCCGAACAGCAAACGCAATTGATCCGGCTTCGCCGCGAAATGAAGGACGCGATTGCTGCGGAAGAGTACGAACAAGCATCAATTCTCCGCGATCAAATCCGCGGCATCGAACAAGCCCGCGAAAAAGATAAGGAATGAAAATAACCGCCAAGAAAACAAAGGGAAGCAAGAATCGCGCAAGATTGTCGAGGTTACTTTCGTAATCAATTCGCTCTTGGTGACCTTCGTGCACTTGGTGGTTAATCGCAAAATGGACCTTACCGGCCTAAACTTTCAGGAGCTCGCACAAACCAGCGGCGAATGGCTGCGCGGTTCCGGCCCCGAGTCGGACATCGTCATCAGTAGCCGCATTCGGCTCGCCCGCAACTTGGCCGACTTCCCGTTCATCTCGCGGGCGACCGACACCGACCGCGCCGAGATCGGCAAAATCCTGCGCAACCGCATCGAAAAACTCCACTCGCAGGGCAAGTTCACCGGCCAGTTGATTTACGTCGACGTGAGTGCCCTGGAAGCAGTCGACCGGCAGTTCCTCGTTGAACGCCAACTCATCAGCCGCGAACATGCCGATGCCGAGGGTGCCCGCGCCGTTCTCATTGACCAGCGCGAGCAAACCAGCGTGATGATCAATGAAGAGGACCACCTGCGAATCCAGGTCCTTAAAAGTGGCCTCGACCTTACGACGGCCTGGCAGCAGGCCAACGAACTCGACGACCTCATCGAGGCTCGCGTCACCTATGCCTACAACGACCGCTTCGGCTACCTGACCGCTTGCCCGACAAACGTCGGTACCGGCCTGCGCTGCAGCGTCATGCTCCACTTGCCGGCCCTAGTCATCACCCGGCAAATCGACAAAGTCTTCCGCAGCCTGCAGAAAATCAATCTCGCCGTCCGCGGTCTCTACGGCGAAGGCTCGCAGGCCCAGGGCGATTTCTATCAGGTCAGCAACCAGGTAACGCTCGGCCAAAGTGAAGAAGACCTCACGAAGAAGGTGGGCGACGTTGTGCCCGTCCTCATCGACTACGAGCGCAAGGCCCGCGATTTTCTTATCCGTGAAAGCCAAGAAACGCTGCACGACCGTGTGAGCCGCGCATACGGCATCCTCCGCACGGCCCAAACCATCAGCAGCGAAGAGACGATGCACCTGCTATCGAGCCTGCGGATGGGCGTGAATCTCGGTCTTATCCGCGACGTGGAAATTCCCACGGTCAACAAACTCTTCGTCCACACCCAGCCGGCCCATCTCCAAAAACTTACCGGCATGGAGCTTGACTCGTCCGACCGCAACATCGAACGCGCCGCCTACCTCCGCCGCCACCTCAGCGCCGACGGCGGGGCCGGTCATAACTGAGCGTAGGATGGGCACCGCCCACCATCTTATTTAAGCCGAGCATTTATTGGGCGTCATCTTCCTTTCGCGGCGCGGGTGCATCCAGAGTGCGCACCGGCAGCGGCGGTGCTGGGTAGCGGCCCAAGACGAGATTCCAATACGCCCACGACCTCTCATCGAATACGCCGGGCGGGGCATGAGTAATCGCTTCCAGTAGATCGGACTGGGACAGGTGCTGCTTCAGGAGCTCCATGTCGGCGTGATTACCATAGGTCATCGCGTAGGCGAGAAATTGAATTGGGTCCGCGATCGCCTTCTCCGGCGGTTCAAACCATACGATGCGCTTGGCAACCGCTTCGACTTCTGGCGTTAACGGAATCGGTTTCATATGCGAGGCACATGCGGCAATTTGTTCAGATCAACTTGTTTCGCCGCTGCTGCTAGCCGCTTCTGCGTATCACGTGACAACGTTGGAAGATCGCCGTCTCCGAAGTAGCTCAGCGACTTTAACGTCAGCAGCGGGTTGAACATCGTTCCATAGATGACTTTTGCGGTGGCCAAGGCAGTCGGCAAATCAATGCCACCCAATTGAATGAGGGCATCTAGATCCAGATAATCTTTTGCCTGCGCACGCTTTTGCACAACCGCTGCCTTCATGGCCGCCAAATCGACCATTGCTGCCACTTGCAAACGATTATCCTTCGCCACGAGCGGCGGCGATGTCATGCGAATACCGGGCAAACCGAAAAAAGATACGTGGACGCTTCCGCCCCGGTCGACGAGGCACGTCAACGTATGGGGGGCTTTTTGGATTGGCTCACTCCCTTGGAGAAACATTGTCGCGGTGTACAGTTCGTCCGGGTCAAAAGCCACCGAAGACAGGAAGTCAAAATCGATGGAAGAGCGGTGCCCCAACTGCAATGCGATCGCCGTGCCACCGCAAAGCACAAATGTCTGGGGCAATTCACCGAGCTCGTTCCATAGCCGGAGTTGTTCCGGCGGTAGAATCGACAGGTTAGGCTCGAATTCGACTGCCATCGCGACCGCTCCTACTTTCATTCTAACCGACGACGGCTTGATTCGCACTTCGTAGGACGGACATTCCTGTCCGTACGTGTCCATGTCGGTGGATGAACGGACAGGACCTAACACTTTTTGCTTGGCCGATCGGTGTGGGCGGCGTCTCCGGCGCCGATTTCGCGCGAACTTCGAGAACGGCTTGAAGTGCAACGTTCCATCGGGGTCGGAGACCGCTCCCACAAGTTTTCTCAGCTTCAATAAGTGAAAGGCCTTGAATGGACGGACAGGAATGTCCGTCCTACGGGGTTGCACGACGCGATGAAGTTAATCCTCCGCCTTGCTTCCATCGCCGCACATTTTCACGATCTTCGGATCGAACCGAGCCACCGTCTCGACGAGGTCTTCCTGCGCCGCCATGACCTCGCGGATATCCTTATATACCCCCGGTACTTCGTCGGAGCCCGCTGCCAGCACGTGAACACCGCGCTGTTCGAGGTCCTTGCGCACCGCGTTGAACCGGTACATGTCGTTGGCCTTCTTGCGCGACATCCGCCGCCCCGCCCCGTGGGCCGCTGAGTTGAGGCTTTGCGGGTTGCCTAGCCCGCGTACCACAAACGCCGGGTCGGCCATCGTGCCGGGAATGACGCCCAAAACGCCCGGTCCGGCCGGGGTCGCGCCTTTGCGGTGCACGACCAGCTCGCGCCCTTGATGGCGCTCCTTCCAGGCGAAGTTGTGATGATTCTCGACGCCCGCAATAATGTGCGCACCCAGTAAATGCGTCACCAAACGATGGATTACCGCGTGGTTCGCCGCCGCATATTCGCCCATGAGGTTCATCGCCGCCCAATATTCTTGGCCGGCCTCGCTGTCGAGATCGAGCCACGCCAGTCGGCCGAACTCCTTGTATCGTCGCGGCAACGACGCCTGCGCAATCTGGCTATACGTGCTGCATACCGCCGCCCCGGCCCCGCGGCTGCCACTGTGGCTCAAAAGTGCAACATATTCGCCCGCCCGCAAACCAAGTTGCTTGTCATCTTGCGGCAATGTCAGCACGCCGAAATCCACAAAATGATTGCCCGAGCCGCTGGTGCCCAATTGCTTCCACGCCCGGTCCTTGTGCTCGCGTGTGATCCGCGTGACGTTCCAATCGCGGTCCATCACCTCGTGCGATTGCGCCGGCTTGTGCTCAACTCCTACGCCAAAACGTGTGCCGCCTTCGACTGCTTCCTTATAACGATTGAAATCCTTGCTCAGCGAATCCACCGGCTGATCGAGCACCGAGAGCTTCATCCGGCAGGCGATATCGACGCCCACCGCATAAGGAATGACCGCGTTTTCGCAACCCAACACGCCGCCAATCGGCAACCCGTAGCCGACGTGGGCATCCGGCATAAGGGCCGCCCCCACCGCATTCGGAATTTGGCACGCCTCACGCATCTGCACATGGGCGGCCGCGTCGATGTCCTCGCCCCAAGTACGATAACTGATTGGCTCATGGCGCACCGGTGTCGCCTGTGCAATTAGCTCGCGGGCAAATTCGCCCCAAATTGGGTCGTTCTCATGAGCGCGGGGATCTTCCACCACCGAGACAACGAGTTGCCGGGCCCGTTTGCCCTTCATTCCCATCCCGGTGCCCTGCTCCGCCGCCTTCGATAACGCTTGCACCGCAGCCAGCGTGCAATCTGGCGGCACCCCCAATTTTTGCAACTGCTTGCGATTCACGGCGATTTCCCTTCCACCAGCATTCTATGGCCACTTCCTAGAGATGTCCCCCATAGCGGCTGCCGCGTGGCAGCTGCGAACGCCGCCAAAGTTCATCCCCCAAACTGCTTCGAACGCCGGTTATACCTCGATCGGCATCGAGTGCCACGTTTCGCGTGCCATGCCCACGGCTTGGCGTGGGCACGGGAATCATCGCTGCGGCATGGCCACTCCGAACAGTAGCCATGGCACCCGAAAATGACTCAATCCTCGCCGCGTGAAGTATAAGACGCCGCCCCGGTCGGTTCGGCCTCGGGTGCCTATTCCGCCAGTTCCGGGGATTCCCCCAAGGATTCCCCGAACCTTTCCCCGGTTCGCCCCTCCTACCAAAAGTTGGCAAAAATTCGGGTAAGTCGATCTGTAGCCGAACCCGAATTGCCGATTATAATAGGGAGTGACGAGGTCGTGCTTACGCGGCACGACGTTACTAGAGGGCACAGCAGACCTGTCTAAGTCTTGGCTTTCTAGGTCGGCTCTGTCATGGCAACTAGTAGGAAGGAGGTGGTTCTTTGATCGACATATGTTCTAGCCAACGAGGTGGTTTAACCTGAGTTTGGCCGGCGGGTCGCCTCAGGCGACCACCACCTGCTTCTGAGTTCGCCGCCGTGGTTTTGCTGCAGCAGACGCGGTTGGCTCGTTCTCAAAGCAACTAACAGAGCCCGGTTCTCACTTGGTGGGAACCGGGCCTCTTTTTTTCCTCAGGCAATTCTCGGTTACGTATTTTATTATGAGTCCGATATCTCAGCACTCGAAGACTGGCGATCGTGCATAACTGTGCCAATCGATAGACTCGGGTTTCGCCATATTGCCCGGATAAATGATCTGTTTTCTACGTCTTCTCCCTTTTGACACGTGGTTATGTGAAAACTAAGTTTTCCTGCGACTCGTGCGTGAAGATATAACGCCCGCACGAATTGGCCGTTGTCCCGTCCAAGCTTGTGCCGACGTTACTTCCTGAATACTCAACTTCGAGACTGATGCCATGCTTGTGCTGCCAGCCGCCATGGGCGCGTTCCTGCTAGTAAACCTGCTCTGCGCTTGTATTGCGCTGGGCGTTGGATTTGTCGCGGGGGCCTGGTTCATTGGCTCAAAGGCACCAAAACCGGCCGTCGATGACTCGGCGAAAAGTCAGGCCGCCCGACAGGCTCAAGAGGCTAAGCGGGCTTCCGAACGAGCCGCGATGGCGGCCAGCCGCGTGGCCGACTTGGCCCAAGCCGTAGCGTCGGATGTCGGTGACCACGCCGCCAAAATGAAGGCGATCACCAATGATCTTGCCAGCATTGAACGTGGCGCAGGAGGGGCCGACGCCGCCGTCTTCACCGCTTTGGACCAAATGCTTCAAGCGAACAACGAGCTTCAGCAACGGCTCGATGTGGCGGAGAAACAACTGGCGGTTCAAGCGGCGGAAATCAAGGCCCACGAGTCGGAGGCTCGTACCGACTCACTCACGGGCCTCGCCAACCGTCGGGCTTTCGACGATGAACTCCGTCGCCGACTCGCGGAATGGACACGCAAGGCAACGCCTTGCACCTTAGTGCTTTTAGATATCGACCACTTCAAGCGGTTCAACGATACCCACGGCCACCAGGTCGGCGATGAAGTGCTCCGGCATGTCGGCAAGGTGCTTACGGCCCAGTGCCGCGATATGGACTTGGCCTGCCGTTACGGCGGCGAGGAGTTCGGCGTTATTCTGCCGGCCACCGAACCCTCCCAGGCCTGTATTGTCGCCGAGCGCATCCGCGCGGCAATTGAGAACTCGGCGACCGTCTGTGACGGCAAAAAACTGAGGGTAACCTGCAGTCTTGGGGTTGCCGGCACGCTGGGTGAGGATGATCCGGCCCGCCTCATCCGCCGTGCTGACGATGGCCTTTATGCCTCGAAGAACGCCGGGCGCAACTGCGGCCATTGGAACACGGGCGCTAAGCACGTGCCCATTAAGACCCCTGCGCAGGCGACCGCTCCGCCGCCACCTGAAGAACTCGATGACGCAGAAGAAAAAGCCGAAGTCGCCCGAACGAAGAAGCCGGTCGAGCCTTCGATCAATACTTCGGGGTCAACTTTCGTTCAGATGCTCAAACGGCGCGTAACTGAAAGTCATCGATTTGGCATCCCGATCTCGCTCATGTACGTGAAGATCGAAGACTACGACGTGATTCGCAAGAAGTACGGTATCTTGGTCGCTCGTCAACTCGTCGACGCGGCTGGTCCGGCGTTCCAACGCGTATTGCGCGAAATGGATATCATGTCGCGACTTGAAAACGGCGAGTTCGTGATCATGCTTCCCGGCAGCACCCAGTCGGATGTCTTGCACGTTCTTAAGCGTATGCAGAATGCGGCCGCCAATTGTGTGTTGCCGATGGTTGATCGACAGCTCGAACTGCGGTTCCGCCACGGCATCGTCGAACTCAAGGCCAACGAATCGGCTCAAGATTTGCTGGCCCGCGCCCGCGAAGCGACGAATGCCCCGGTGCTGGCGCAGGTAGCGAAGGCGTAAGCCGACGATTCGTCCCGTTGCGTTGTAGCGTAGTGTTCCTTGCTGGCACGATTTGCAGCCCGGATCGCGGTGCTGATAGAATTCACTTGTCGTATCTCCGACGAGCACTCCTCCGCCAGTGAACATGGCTCAACGCAACGCCACTCTTGAGGCCACTTCTGGCCAGCGCCCCAGGAAGCTATTGCGGCTGCGGTTTAGCTTGGCGTGGCTTCTCATTGTCGTGACAACGATCGCCCTGGTTCTCGGCCTCTCGGTGAGCGTTGGATCATTCGTCGCCGCGGCTGTTTTTGGCTTCGTCTATTGCGTGCTGCCGACACCGCTCGTGATCTGCGCGCTCTTCGCTCGCGGCGACGCCCAGGCCTTTGCGATCGGCGCTCTTATCCCCTGGTGGACGCATAACATTTGGCTGCCCAACGCATCATTCGTTTCGCTGCCAATTTGGCTGCTGGCCATGTGTTCCACATGCGGAATCGTGGCGGCCGTCACCCGCCGCTGGATCGTCGCCTCAAACGGTTAGCGGGGCCTTCGGACAGGCGACAGGCTCCCTCGTCGTAAGTTCTTTGGATCCCCCATTTTGACGCTCTTGAAGGAACTCAAAGAATTTCACAGAATTCCGATTTGGCCCCTTGTCGGCCAGCCGAAGTTACATAGAATCTAGTTCACACGCGTTTGACACGGTCGTCAACGACCGCTATATTCTGCGATTCCACCGAAGGGGCCTCCCGCTTGCGGGCGCTCATCGGTGGTGAAGCCACCGCAAGTGGCCAGAGGCTGGTAAGGCAGCCCCCATTTCCAGGAGGGAAAGAACCTGCCTTGTCGGCCTCTGTCCATTGGCGAGCTGAGCAATCGGCCTCGGCAATGTGTGGACCCGGTAGATTGTGACTGGGAAAGCGGTACGAATCGCGAGATTCCGCCGCGACTGATCTTTGACAATTTGGTTTTGAAAGCAAGAGTGGCATCTTGCTAAGCATCAAGTGAGCCGGCTCGTCCCCGAGCCCGGCCAGCGAAATGCTTAGCCAAGACTCTTTTTTGTTCTTAGATTAGTTCGAGCGTTACTCGTCCAAGTTTGCCTTCGCCGGCACTTGGACAACAACGTAGCGTGTTTCGGATATGCAACCGATTCACCGAACATTCATCGAAATTCTCGATCCAGCTCAGCGAGCCGGGCCGTCCTCGGCCCCGACATTTCTGGCTAAAAGCTAATAGCTAACAACTAACGGCTTTTTCGAGAGCTTTAGATAAATGTGGCCAAGCTACTAAGGGCGTATGGGGGATGTCTTGGCATCAGGAGGCGATGAAGGGCGTGGAAGTCTGCGAAAAGCCCGGGGGAGTTGACAAACAAGTGATGATCCCGGGGTACCCGAATTAGCTCATGGTGAATTCATAGCCATGAGTGGCCAACGTGGGGAACTGAAACATCTAAGTACCCACTGGAAAAGAAAGAAAAATCGATTGCGTGAGTAGTGGCGAGCGAAAGCGCAATAGCCCAAACCGCGGAGGTTTCCTCTGCGGGGTTGTAGGGCCTCTCACATGAGAGTTACCAAACTGCCGGTTAGCAGAAGCTTTTGGAAAGTTGCACCATAGAGGGTGACAGTCCCGTATGCGACAACCTGCAGTCTCTCGAGGGGTACCTGAGTAAGCCGGGCCACGTGGAATCCCGGTTGAATCTACGAGGACCATCTCGTAAGGCTAAATACTCCCTGATGACCGATAGTGAACTCAGTATGGCGATTGAAAGATGAGAAGAACCCCTGCTAGGGGAGGAATGTGAACCTGAAACCATACGCTTACAAGCGGTCGGAGCACTATGGCCCTCCGGGGCAATGTGTGACGGCGTGCCTTTTGCATAATGATCCGGCGAGTTACCGTCTGCGGCTTGGTTAAGGCCTTCCGGGCCGAAGCCTTAGGGAAACCGAGTCTGAATAGGGCGACAATTGGTCGTTGGCGGTAGACGCGAAACCACGTGATCTACCCATGAGCAGGTTGAAGCGCGGGTTATACTGCGTGGAGGACCGAACCCACTTGGGTTGAAAACCGAGGGGATGACTTGTGGGGAGGAGTGAAAGTCTAATCAAACGTGGAGATAGCTCGTTCTCTCCGAAATAGCTTTAGGGCTAGCCTTGAGCCACTACGCACTAGGGGTAGAGAGACTGAATTGATTTGAGGCACCTCACCGTGTACTCTGTCGAACCAAACTCCGAATACTAGTGCGACTATCTCAGGAGTCAGTCCGCGAGGGATAAGCTTCGCGGTCGAGAGGGAAACAACCCAGACTATCTGCTAAGGTCCCGAAGATGTACTTAGTCACTAAGGAAGTTGAATTGCTGTGACAACCAGGATGTTGGCTTAGAAGCAGCCACCATTTAAAAAGTGCGTAACAGCTTACTGGTCAAGCAGTTCTGCGCCAATAATGAACGGGAGTAAGTACAGCACCGAAGCAATAGGAGCAAGGGGTCAGGAATCAGGGGCCAGGGGCGCGGGAAGAAGACAAACTCTGTTTGTGTTTTTCCCCTGTCCCCCGACCCCCGATTCCTGATCCCTAGCTCGGTAGGAGAGCGCACCAGGTCAGATACAAGCCGTACCGAAAGGAGCGGTGGTGGGGCCTGGTGGTGATTATGCCGGAATGAGTAACGATAAGGCAGGTGAGAATCCTGCCCGCCGAAAGCCTAAGGTTTCCTGGGGAAGGTAAATCCGCCCAGGGTTAGCCGGTGCCTTAGTCGAGGCCGAAAGGCGTAGACGATGGATAGCAGGTCAACATTCCTGCGCCAGCTAAGTGGACCGATGGAGGGACGACGTCCGAAAGGTGAGCGGTACGAATAGAAATGTCCGTGGACGCATGCAAGGCGGGGGATAGGTAAATCCGCCCCATTTAGCCAAGTGTGCGGACTGAGTGCGTTTATGTTCACGAAATCATCGGCAGGACGTTCAAGAAAAGCTTCGTAGGGTTGAAGCTTGGCTGACCGTACTAAAACTGACACAGGTAGGCGAGACGAGTAGTCTAAGGCGCTCGGGAGAATAGTGGTTAAGGAACTCTGCAAAATGACCCCGTAAGTTCGCGATAAGGGGTGCCCGGGATGGTTTACGCTGTCCTGGGTCACAGTAAATCGGCTTCTGCGACTGTTTATCAAAAACACAGGTCTCTGCTAACACGTAAGTGGATGTATAGAGACTGACGCCTGCCCGGTGTTGGTAGGTTAAGGTAGAGGGTTAGCCGCAAGGCGAAGCTCACGACCGAAGCCCCAATAAACGGCGGCCGTAACTATGACGGTCCTAAGGTAGCGAAGCTCCTTGTCGGGTAAGTTCCGACCTGCATGAAAGGCGCAACGACAGAAGCACTGTCTCAATCACTAACCCGGTGAAATTGTAGTCGTGGTGAAGATGCCACGTTCCCGCAGCTAGACGGAAAGACCCCGTGAACCTTCACTGTAGGCTGATATTGGGCTCGTGTATAAACTGTGTAGGATAGGTGGGAGGCTTCGAAGTCCCGGCGCCAGCCGGGGCAGAGCCGTCGGTGAAATACCACCCTTTTTATGCATAAGTTCTAACGTTGATTCCCGTGCAACCGGGCAACGGACAGTGTCAGTTGGGCAGTTTGACTGGGGCGGTCTCCTCCTAAAGAGTAACGGAGGAGCCCAATAGGTACCCTCAGCCTGGTTGGCAATCAGGCTTCGAGCGTAAAGGTAGAAGGGTGCTAAACTGCGAGACTTATCAGTCGAGCAGGTACGAAAGTAGGGCTTAGTGATCCGGTAATCCCGTATGGAAGGGTTATCGCTCAACAGATAAAAGGTACTCCGGGGATAACAGGCTTATCGCTCCCGAGCGTCCATAGCGGCGGAGCGGTTTGGCACCTCGATGTCGGCTCATCACATCCTGGGGGTGGAGAAGCTCCCAAGGGTTCGGCTGTTCGCCGATGAAAGTGGTACGTGAGCTGGGTTCAGACCGTCGTGAGACAGGTCGGTCCCTATCTACTGTGGGCGCACGAAACTTGCGGAGGTTCATCTTTAGTACGAGAGGATTTAGATGGACGGCCCTCTGGTGTTCCAGTTATCGCGCTAGCGGTATGGCTGGGTAGCTATGGCCGGATAGGATAAACGCTGAAGGCATCTAAGCGTGAAGCCCGCTCCAAGATCAGGTTTCGTTGGGCAATTGCCCGAAAGTCCCCTGGAAGACGACCAGGTCGATAGGCCGGATGTGTAAGTGCAGTAATGTATTCAGCTAACCGGTACTAACGGACGAACGCTTGGCCACATTTATCTAACGCTCTTGAGGCGGTGTGAGAACTCAAACTCATCCCGCAATCCAAGAACAAAAAAAAAGTGCGGATTTGAGATTTATGGATTGATGATTGACGATTTGAGTAGAACAACTTCTTCAAATCGCAAATCTGAAATCGTAAATCTGAAATCGCTCGCCACTCCTGCAATCAAACCAAATCAACCGAGTTCGCAGTGCTTAACCGTGCTGCGACCTCTTTCTGGCGACCATACCGTAAAGGAAACACCTGTTCCCATTCCGAACACAGCCGTTAAGCTTTCCGGGCCGATGATAGTGCCTACCAGCGCGAAAGTAGGTATCGCCAGGTTTTATTCCGCGGCACTGCCGCCAAAACCCCGCCGACTCCACCAAGTCGAGCGGGGTTTTTTGTCATTTTTGGAAACCGCCGCGCTCGCCTCCCCTTTTCCTCCTTGCCTGTCATTACTTGACGTACTACGCGCCACGTAGTACACTTGCGCGATGATCCGGTCTTGGAGGAGTTCCGCGACTCGCCGTTTTGCCGAAGGCGGCAAAGCGGCGAAGTTCCGTGGCCTCGACGCGGAAGCGGCCATCGAGCTCCTGACGGTTTTGGATGCTGCAACCTCGTTGAAGGACTTGAGCCCCTTGAAGAGCGTCGGCCTTCACAAACTGAGAGGCGATCGTCGAGGTCAGTGGGCGATGACCGTAAACGGCCCTTGGCGAATCTGTTTCGAGTTCCGCGGCGGGGACGCGTTCGAGGTTGAAATTGTCGACTACCATCGAGGGTAATCTCGCTATGCAACCCATCCATCCCGGCAGAATTCTTCAGCGCGAGCTCGAGGCTCGCGAGTTATCGGCCAATCAGTTGGCCTTGGCTTTGCGCGTCCCTTCCGGGCGGATCACGTCGTTATTGAACGGCAAGCGTTCAGTCACCCCGGATACCGCGCTGCGACTGGCGCGCTACTTCGGCAACTCGGCCCAGTTCTGGCTGAATCTGCAGACTCGCTACGACCTCATGACGACCGAGGCGCAGATCGGCGAACGGATCAAAGCCGAGGTAATCAAAGCCACGTGATAGAGCACCGCTCTTTGACAGCTTGGCAGCAGCCTTACTTGATGCTATGATTGCAATATGCGAACGACCGTAACGATTGATCCCGATGTTGAGCACCTTCTTCGCACGGCCATGGAGCGTTCGGGCGAGAGCTTCAAGGGAATCTTGAACCGAGCCATTCGCAAGGGGCTCGCCGGCGAAGTTCCCTCGCCGACCGCCGAACCGTTTGTGGCCAGGGGCTGGGACATGGGGTGCAAGGCGGGCGTCGACATCGCCAGCGTCCATGACCTCGAACATGCGTGGGACGTCGAGCGGTTTCTGCAAATTACTGCGGAACGAGATCGCCGGAAACAAAGGAAACCAGCCGATTGATCATTCCCGATACCAGCCTCTTGTTGTATGCCTACAACACGACTTCTTCCGACCATGAGGCGGCCAAAAATTGGTGGGAAGGCTGTTTGACCGGCACGGAAATGGTCGGCTTGTGCTACCCGGTGCTATTCTCGTTCTTGCGGGTCGGCACAGCGACCGGCGCCTTCCGAGTTCCTTTTACCCTGGAACGGGCGGCGACGGAAATCAACCACTGGATGGATTCAAGCGTAACGCGGCTGGTGGTCGAAGGCCCCAATCATTTCCAGCGGGTGATCCAATTGCTGGAACAAGCGGGAGCCGTCGGCGGGAATCTAACCACCGACGCCCAAATCGCCGCGATTGCCGCCGAGTACGGTGGCACCATCCACACCGCCGATCGAGATTTTCTCCGCTTCCAAGGCGTCCGAACACACTTCCCGCTCGATGAAGAATAGGAATTGCTAGGTCTGTCTCCGCGGCTTTGCGGCCAAATCCCGCTGACTCAACCGAGTCGAGCGGGGTTTTTGCGTTCTCGTGGCCGCGTCTCTCCGAGACGCGGATGGCTCCGCCAGTTGCCAATAACCTGCCACCATGCCGTACGCCGAGCCGGGCGCTTACAAGCTGGCCGCGGCGTCTGCTACAATCCGGTCGGCGGAGGCGGTTCGACACCGCCGCCCTGCCCTTGTCGATCTACAACCGGGAGCTGCCGCGATGAAGTGGACCGAAGCCGAGATTCAAGCGCTCAAGGCCCAAGAGGCCAAGGACCTGGCGGTCGAATTCCTCGCATTGCTGGAAGCGAAGGACAAAGGACCGATTTCCCCGGGCGAAGTGCAGTTGAAAGAGTTGGACTTCAACGTGCGGCTCCGCGAGGCGGAAATCGCCGATCGGCGCGAGCGCGAGGCCCACGAGAAACGCATCAAGGAATTGGAACTGCAAATCGAGCAGGAGAAAACGCGGGCCGCCGAGGCCGAGAAAATGGCGAACGAAATCCGCCAATCCCACGCGCGGGTTATCGAACGCGTCGCCGAGGCCACGGAATCGCTCAGCACGCAGCTCGAACGCGCCACGCGAACCCACACTCTCAAACTGGAGCAATTGGCGTCGTCGTTCGCGGCGAAGGAAGAGGAACTTTCGCGCCAGTTGCGTGAGCTGGAGCAAACGCGAGACGCGCTCCGCGAGGAAATCAGCACGCTCACCGATCTCCGCGGCGAGGCCTTGGAAATCGGCCACCTGCGCGAGGAAATCGAGCGGCGCAAGAAAGAAACCCGCCGCGAACACGCCGACGTGGAGGAGCAAGTCGCCGCCGCCGAATTCGAAAAGACGAAGCGGATTCGTGATGCTGAGCGAAAGCTTGATCTCGAGTTGGCCCAGCTCGAAGCGCGGCATCAAAAGGACGTGTTGCAACGGAACCGGAAAGCGGCGGAAGGAATTCTGGCCGCGATCGACATGATCGCCGTGGAAAAGGACGAATGGGACCAATTGAATCAACGGCTTACCGCCGAGCAAGCTCGTTCCGACGGCGAAGTTCAGAAGATTCGCGCCGAAGCGCGCGACGAGTTTCGCCGCGAGTTCAATATCACGCGGGCTGATGCCATCGACGTGACCGACCTATTCTATCGCGAACAGGCCGCGCGAACCGAGGCCGAGCGGCTCCGCGTCCAGCTCGACAAACTGGATGCCGAAATCCGTCGCACGCATCAACATATCGAACGCGAGCCGGAACGCATCGCCGCCGCCGTCGAGGCGGCCAAAGCGCCCGTGCAAAACTACATCGAACAAAGCGGGAAGCGATAGGTCAGCCAATTTGTTCGTCGCTCCGCCTTGGAAAGGTTTAAACACATGTCAACTGATGACTCTCCCGATTTCGACGCGATCGACCAGGAAATCCGCATCAACGAGCTGCGTGAAACGGTCCGCGAGGTCACCGGCGAGGAAATGACCGTGTGGGAGAATCCCGATACGCCTCCCGAGATTGCCGAGCAATTTTGGAGCAACGTCCTCGCCTACGAAACGGCCGGCCAGACGACGCACTATCGCCAACTGCAGGAGGACGGCATCGACCTGCCGCAGCCCGACGAACTCGACGATGCCGCGCTCACCGCCAAGTTGTGGGAAGTCATTCACGCTTTGGCACGTCGCAACGTGTTCATGTCACCAACCGACCACTGGAGCGATCGCGAGCTTTACGAGCACCTCGTCGACGATACGCTGCACGAAATCACCGCCGATTTTCCGCCCGACTCCGGCTGGAATTGCCACATCGATTTTCTTTCCGGCGGCAGCGATGAGGACAACGAGCTGTACCTCAAGTATTACGCCGATGATGAGTGGCGTACGCAGTGGCACGAGGATTTTCCGGAAGACCGCATCCCACCCCACGTCGACCCGCCCTACGACCGCGACCGCTCGCTGCCGAAATCAACCGACGACGATGAGCCCTAATGTCCGGCAGGTCCCTGCACGTCGAGCAAGGTGCCCAAACTCAACTGCCAGAACCATCAATCGCCTGTGCGGACCAAGTAATCTCCCGCACTCAGTCGTCCCAGCGCAAGGGCCCCGAGCGACAGCCCGAAATCGCGGAGCGCGATGTCATAGTAACCAGGTATGGCGAGCAAGTTGACGATGATGCCCCACAGCCAGATGGCCACGATATAGGCGCCGACCTGAGGCCACACCATTACGACCAGACCGGCGACAATCTCAATCACGCCTACGCCGTACATAAATGTGTGGGCCGTAACTCCGAGCGTGTTGGCAAATATCGGCGCGAGGTACGCATCCCAGTTAACCAGATAGTGAAAAAACTTATCCAGACCGGCTACAATCGGCAACACCACGAAGCCGACGTAAAGAATCACTCTTGCCTGATACACGGGCAACTGGAAGCTAGAAACCCGCATTCCACTTCGAACTGCCGAGCTAGGATGTGACGCTGTGGCCATGGTGATATCTCCCTTAATTCGCGGCTCCCGAACAGCGACGAGACGCGTGGACGCCGCGGACAACGTGACGTGCCCCCTCTCCGATGTTGTCGCAAACTACATACCGAAATCATCTAGCCTTCTAGGCCGGCGTGATTTATTTCCCGAGTGGCGCGGGATTGGGGGTGGACGACTGCCGGTGAGGTTCGAGTACAAGGCCAGACAGCAGAAGCATGGGCAAAGCCCGTGGTACCGGTGGCCATCCCTTCGGGTGAGAATCTCTCAATCCACGTACCTCGCTCCTCGCGTCAACGGGCGACGGCCTTGGCGGGTGGACGGGGTGGCCGCCGCCGCTAAGCCCCCCGCACGTGCCAATCACCTATATCCCGATCAAAAAACTCGGCTTGCCACCCAAGATCGCCCCGCCACTTGCGAATACCCCTTCGGTCGGCGTTCGCAGCGCCTCGAGCTTATCCCGTTTCAGGAGGACACCATGTCACGCATCCCCTTACTTGTGTTCCGTCAGCTCTCTGGCAACCTGGCCTTGGCGGCCGTCACGTTCACCCTGGCCATTTGTGCCCATGCGCAGTCCTGGGCCGCCGACGACAGCGGCACCACTGGCCGCATTGACTTCAAGTCGCTTAATCTGCCCGAAGCCACCGTCGAGGTCGACCTCAGCCAAGATATGTTCCACGACCTCTTCGGCATCGGCGATGCCGCGATCTCGGGCGTGGCCGAAACGCTGCTCAAATCGGCCGACAGCGGCGATAGTGCCAGCTCCACAAAAATGGCCGCCGAACAACTGCAAGCGGCTCGGCAGATCGTGCAACTCGCCGGCAACGTCGTGCACGAAGTCCGCGTCCGCGTCTACGATCACTTTGGCAAATCCGGCGGCAATCCGCAGGAATTGTTCAAGGCCGTGAGCGGGCAACTCGAAGCCAGCAAGTGGGAAACACTTGTCCGCGTCCACGACCACGACAGCGTCGTCCGCGTCGCAGCCATTCGGGCCGATGGCGCGATCAAGGGCCTGTTCGTGATCGTCAACAATCATGAAAACGTGGTGCTCGCGAACGTCGTGTGCGATGTCTCGCCGGAGAACGCCAAGAAGTTGACGTCCACCGCCACGAAGATCGGCCTTGATAACGGCCTCGCCGAACAAATCGCCCAAAAAATTAAGATGAAACACATGGGCGGCATGGGCGGCGGCAAGCCGAAGCTGACGATCCAAAGCAGAGATGGCAACCGCATCGAAGTGACCGAAACGCCCGAACCACCGGCCGCTCCGAAACCACCAGTGCCGCCCGTTCCGCCGGTTGAGGAAAAGTAACCGCGTGGGAGGCGTCTCTGACGCCGATTTCGCGCGAACTTCGAGAACGGCGGGAAGTGCGACGTCCCATCGGGGTCGGAGCCTCCCCCCACAGTTCTCTAACTTCAAAAACTGACTGGCCCCATGAAATCGCCCTGCCGATTCGCGGATCGGCGGGGAGATTCTTGCGCGCCGACGCGCATTCTGCTACGATGCGGCAAAGTGAATTCGCTCGCTTTTCCCCGCAAAGTGTTAGGAGTCGTCGGATGCAAGATTTGGCCGTCGTCAACTACGGACCGGAGAAGTTCAGCGTCGAACTGCGCGAGATTCCTAAGGCCACGATCCGCGAGGATGAGGTGCTGCTGGAAGTCGCGGCCATCGGCGTCTGCGGCAGCGACCTCCACATGTGGACCGGCCAGCAGAGCTGGCCAATGCGGTATCCGGTGGTCCTCGGCCACGAGTTCTGCGGCATCATCAGCCAGGTCGGCAGCGGCGTTGCCGGTTGGAACGAAGGCGATCGCGTGGTTTCCGAAACGGCGGCCGTCATCGACCCGAACAGCCCGCTCACCCGCGAGGGCCGGTACAATCTCGACCCGAACCGCCGCGGCTATGGTGCGGTGATCGACGGTGCCATGCGGCGTTACGTGCCGGTACCGGCGCGAATTCTCCATCGCATGCCGGCCGGAATGGCATTCGAACAAGCGGCACTCACCGAGCCGTGCTGCGTGGCGTTCAACGCCGTCGTCGGCAACGCGCACATTCGGCCAGGCGACCGCGTGATCGTGCTCGGCCCGGGGCCGATCGGCGTGCTGTGCGCGGCGATGGCCAGGTTGTGCGGTGCCGACGTGGCAATTGTGGGATTGGAGAACGACCGCCCACGATTGGAAGTCGCTAAACGGTACGGCTGTGAAGCGATCATCGGCGACGCGACGGCCTGGGCGAATGAGGTCGATGGTCTGGGTGCCGATGGTGTGGTTGATGCAACAGGTGTTTCAGCCGCTCTCTCGGCCGCACTCGACTTGGTGCGGCCGGGTGGGTGGATTAGCAAGGTCGGTTGGGGACCACAACCCATGAACTTTACGCTCGACCGGCTGGTGCAAAAGAACGTCACGTTGCAAGGCAGCTTTAGCCACAATTGGCCGATTTGGGAGCGCGTGATTCGGCTGATCGCGACGGGCACGCTCGATGTGCAGCCAATCACTGGCGGCGTGTGGCCGCTGGCGAAGTGGAAGGAAGCGTTCGAGACAATGCACTCGGGCAAGATCGTAAAGGCCGTGCTAAAGCCGGAGAATTAAATTAGTTAAGAGTTGGGTGGGTGGCACGCCCTGACGCTTTGGGAAGGGCGTGGCAACTAGTCACCACACTGATTTCCACGCCCTTTCAGGGCGTGCCACCCAAAATTATCCAACTTAATTGGCGGAAGTCTTACGCCTTCTGCTACGAATTTATGCGACTCAAAGACAAAGTCATTCTGGTCACTGGCAGCACCACGGGGATCGGTGAATCGATCGCCCGTCGTGTTGTTGCCGAGGGCGGCTACGTGATGATTCACGGGCGGGATGCGGAACGCGGGAAGGCATTGGTAGCCGAGTTGGGGGAACGCACGCGATTCGTCGAAGCAGACTTAGTCGATGCCGCAGCACCGCCGAAGATCATTGAGGCCACGATCGCGGCGTTTGGGCGACTGGATGGGCTCGTGAACAACGCGGCTACGGTCGCACGCAGTAACCTGGAACAAACCGATGCTGCGTTTTTCGATCGCATGATGGCAATTAATGTGCGGGCGCCGCTGCTGTTGATTCGCGCGGCCTATCCTCATTTGAAGAAGTCGCAAGGCTGCGTGCTCAACATTGGCTCGGTGAATGCGTACACGGGTGAAGGCCAACTGTTGGCGTACAGTATTTCGAAGGGGGCGCTCATGACGCTCTCGCGCAATCTGGCTGATGCCTTGTGTTTCGAGGGCATTCGCGTCACCCATTTCAATGTGGGCTGGGTGCTCACGCCGAACGAGTACAAGCAGAAGATTGAGGACGGCCTGCCGGAGAATTGGCCGGAAACATTGCCGCGGGTGTTTCGGCCATCGGGGAAGATGTTGTCGCCCGATAAGATTGCAGCGGCGGCGGTTTTTTGGCTCAGCGATGAAAGTCGGCCGTTTAGTGGCAGCGTGATGGAATTGGAACAGTACCCCGTGGTGGGCCGGCTATTGGATAAGAAAGGCGATTGATGCCCCTGCTCTCTGCATTTCCGAAAGCGTATCTCGACGACCTGTGCGTGACCGGCAAGATGACGATCCGGCAGTGGATCGAAGTCGGCGCATCGCTCGAACTGGATGGTCTGGAATTTTACACTGGGTTTATTGAGCTGCGTGAGAAGCGGGCGTGGGATGAGTCGCGGCGAATCGCGGCGGATCACGGCCTCAAGCTGCCAATGTTGTGCGCGTCGCCCGATTTCACGCATCCCGATCCCAAATTCAGACAGTCGCAGATCGATTTGCAAAAGAGTTGGATCGATATGTGTGCCGGGCTAGGCGGCAGGTATTGCCGCGTGCTGAGCGGTCAGCGGCGACCGGAGGTTTCGCGAGAGGATGGGCTGCGGTTTGCCGCCGAGTGCATTGGGGCGTGCATTCCCCATGCGGCACGGAACGGCATCACGCTAATTTTGGAGAATCATTACAAGGACAATTATTGGACGCATCCAGAGTTCGCGCAGAAGATGGACGTGTTTTGCGACTTGGTTGATCGCATTCACTCGCCGAACTTTGGCGTGAACTACGATCCAAGCAACACGATTTTGGCGGGCGAAGATCCGCTGGAAATGTTGCGGCGGGTGAAGCACCGCGTCGTGACGATGCACGCGAGCGATCGGTACCTGGTGGAAGGGACAATCGAGGACCTGCGCCAGGAAGAAGATGTTGTTGGCTACGCACGCCGGCTGAAGCACGGCGTCATCGGCCGGGGGATGAATGACTATGACGCTATTTTTAACGAGCTGGCTGGCGTCGGCTTCAACGGCTGGGTGAGTATTGAAGACGGTGAGAACGGGATTGAAGACCTGCGGGAGAGCATTCGTTTTTTGCGTGGTAAGTTTGCCAAGCACTGGCCGGCAGCTACGAAAGGCTAACAAGTCTTTTGCCGGGTCACCCTCACCCCGGCCCTCTCCCGGAGGGAGAGGGAGGAAGGTGCTCAGGTCTCGTGCCGCACGCCGTCCACCGCGCGTTCAGCTGCTGACGGACGCGGGGCTGGGAAGTTTGTCGCCCTCGTCACGTTTTGGTGGAAGATGGCTCGTCAGGATGCGATCGATCAGTTCCACGACGCCGGCGCCCCGGGCGCCGGGCGTGACGAAATCGACTTGTTGCTTGACGATCTCGATGGCGTTGTCGACCGCCGCGGAAAGCGCGCAGTGCCTGAGGAATGCCTGATCATTTTCGGCATCGCCGATGCCGACGGTGTTGAGGTGCGATAAGCCGAGGCGATTGAGGGCGGCCTGCAAACCGGTCGCTTTGTTCACGCTGGTTGGCAGGATCATCACGGCCCCTTTGTTGAAGATGATCTGCAGGTCCAATTTCATATCGTGGATGGTTTTGAGGACCGTTTCTTGGTGGGGCTCCCAGGTGGCAACGATCACGTCGCCGATTTCGAGTTGTGGCACGCCGCGGCGGGCCAGTTCGGCAATGAACTCGGCGGGCGGCCGCTCGGCCAATCGTTGCGATTCGCCCGTTGTTGGCTCGTAAAGGACGGCGCCGTTGTCGGCGACGACCAGGTTACACAGGTCGAGGTGCGAAAACACTTTGGTCAGTTGCGAAATGATCCGCCCCGTAACGAGGAGAATATGTCGGCCCGATTGGCGAAATCGTTCGAGCGCGGCGATCGTGCTGGCATCTACGAAACCATCGGTGGCCAGCGTGCCATCGTAATCGACTGCTAATACATGAATTTCCATAGCTGGCATGGTAGCAGCAAGTGGAGTGCCAATGGAGTGATTCCAGTTTCACCACGCCCTTCGCCGACGCGGGGCGTGCCACCAAAATGAATAGTTGATCGGCGTTGGCATCGCCCGCTTTGTCTTGTGGATTTCTCACGATTTTGCTATCAGTCGCAGGCGTTTAGGGGGATTGTCTCAAATCTGTTTCAGCAATAGTTGGAGCGGGGGCAGAGTATGTACCGATTCGTCGTTGCGCTTGCCGTTGCACTACTGACTGAGCGAATTTTGTTGGCGGAGCCGACGCCGACAGTGACATCGGATGCGGTGTTACCGTCGCCGGTCTATCAACCGCCTCTCGCGCTATTGCCACCGAATCCTCAGCCGCCGATCATGGAATACCCGCCGCCCGGCGAGAATATGGCCGTACGCGGTGAGGTGCCTTGGTGCAAGTCGCCATATCAGAACAGCGCCTGGCGGATCGGGGTGGACTTGATCCCGACCGTGTCACATATTTCCGACGACGCTTTCGGTGGTTGGACGGAAAATGGCGCGCTCGCCCTGCGCTTGAATTTGGGGTTCGAAGGCGATGATGGCTTCGGCACTCGACTTTTATTTTGGGGATTCGGTCAGACCGCGGATACGCCCGTGGGCGATGTCGAGCTGGATGCCTCGACTTTCTATTGGGACTTTTATAAGCGGTTCTTCGTGCAGGACGCCGAGCTTACCTTGGGTGGCGGATTGGCCGGCGCCCACATGGAATATGACGTGAAGGCTTTTGATCAGAAGGCCGACGTTAGTGCCGGTGGCATCAGCATGTTTGGTGAAGGTTTCTACCCATTGTGGAAGTTCGAACGGACGGATATCGGTTCGGTGGGGCGAGCGCGCATCGCCCTTCTGACCGGAAGTTGGCGTGACCACGGCACGCCGTTCGTCGATAGTACGGACAACGACATGATGACGATCATCGAGTTAGCATGGGGCATTGAAATTCGCCATCGCTTCGGTCAAAAGCAAGATAAATATTGGTACATCGACTTCGTGCCGGAACTGCAGCGCTGGGAAAGCGCGACGCTGCCGGACATTTGCGAGCCGGGGTTCGATGGGACGAATATTAGCTTTGGATTGGCGTGGTAGGGCGGTGAACCAAGCGAGAGTCGCAAGGCTCAGTCTGCTCGCGGGCTCGCTCACCCCGGCCCTCTCCCGAAGGGCGAGGGAGAAATAGTTACGGTGCTTTAATATCGAAGCACCACAGGGTATCCCAGTCGGAAATGTAGAGTCGCCCGTTGGCAATCGCCGGGTATTGCCAAGCGGCTTTTTCCTTTCCGCCGCGGTCGGTGGGGACATTGGGCGGCGTGAAGTGGCTCACTTGCTTGTAACCATCTGGGGACGCCTCGACGAGCGCGACATCACCGGCATTTTCGCCGTGGAGATAGAGCATACCATCGGCGTAGAGAATTGAGGCTGGGGCGACGGCACGCTCCTTGGTCCACTTGTTTTCGCCCGTCTTGAAATTGGAGCAGAGCGTGAGTTCGCGCGACGTGCCGTACAGATAGCCGTCCACGACGACGGCCCCGCCGATCGCGGTGGGCAGTTTGCGATTGAAGTAGATTTCCTCGGGTTTCACGCCATCGCCCTCTTTCGAGAGCTTGACCGCGCCGCCGCCGGTGTAGTGCGTACACGTGTAGATGATGCCGTCCTTTTCGACGGGCGAGGCAATGTTGGCCATGCTATTTTGGGCCGTGTGATCGTAACGCCACAAGAACTTGCCGGTCTTGGCGTCGATGCCGACGAGGCCTTTGGCGAGGAACTGCACGTACTGTTTGACGCCCGCCGCGTTGACGATGATGATCGAGGCGTAGCCAGCGGCGTCGCCCTCGGGCACCTGCGACTTCCAAAGGACGTCGCCGTTCTTTTTGTTGAGGGCAACGAGCGTAGCTTCCTTGCCGCCGGGGGTGACGACGACTGCTTCGCCATCGACGAGTGGCGACTCCGCGTAGGCCCACGCGCCGGGCGTGCCGCCGAAATCGGTACGCAGGTTCTTATGCCAGTGGTTTTTTCCGGTAGCGACGTCGAAGCACGCCAGGTCGCCGTCGGAACCGAGGGCGTAGACCATGTTGCCATCGACCGTGGGCGTTGAGCGGGCAGCCGGATAATTGGGATTCTGGTCGGGGTTGCCAACTTTGCCGATTTTTGTGGACCAGATTTGTATGCCGTCTTCCACTTTAAGAGCCTGGACAAATTCGTTGTCGAGGCCTTTGTTGCTGACCAAGAAGATGCGGCCCTCGGCGATGGCAGGGGTCGAATAGCCGGTGCCGATGCCCTTTTGCTGCCAAAGCAATTTCGGACCACTTTCGGGCCACTTTTTCAACAGGCCGGTTTCCTGAGAGATGCCGTCGCGATGGGGTCCGCGCCATTGGGGCCAATCGGCACCGGCCGAGAGAAAAACAAGTCCGCTCACTAAGACCGTTGTGCAGAGATTTAGGTTTTTCATTAAGTGCGTCACATTTTGATATGGAGCCCCCGAAAGCTCCGCCGCGAAAGCGCTGGAACTATTGATCGCTGCGCAGGTAATGACCTTAAGCTCGTTTAACCCCGAGCCAGCGGCGAGGCGAAGTACCACGTTTCGTCGCCGTTGGCTCCGGGTTAAACGACCTGGGACGGTTCATTCTCCACACAGTCCTCAATAAGATAACCCAATTGTCGAGTGGCAACCACCCTTTGCAGTAGCGATTACGAATCGAACTTGAACGGTTTGCAGGTAGACGCCACACTATTGCCCATGAGCGAGTTATTGACCGCATCCGCACTAATCGCATTTGTCGCGTTGGCGGCACTGGAAATTGTGCTGGGGGTCGACAACCTCGTGTTCATTGCCATTTTGACGGGGCGGTTGCCGCCGGAAAATCGGGCCACCGCGCGGAAGCTCGGGTTGGGAATGGCGGCGTTTGGGCGGATCGTGCTGCTGCTGGCGGCATCGTGGGTGATTACGCTCGAGGAGGCGAAACTGCTCACCATCGGCGAGTGGCAGCTCACGATTCGCGATGTGATTCTGATTGCCGGCGGCGCGTTCTTGCTCGCCAAGGCGACGTGGGAGATTCATGAATCGTTGGAAGGCCAAACCGACGCGGCCGAACCGACGGGAATGGGGCAGCTGAGTGTTTCCAACGTGATCGGGCAAATCTTGTTGCTCGACTTGGTGTTCTCGATCGATTCAGTGCTGACGGCCGTGGGGATGGTGGAGCCGGACAAGTTCACGTCGGCGCATATTCCGTTCACGAGCGTTCCCTGGCCGGCGATGGCGATCATGAGTGCCGCCGTGTTGACGGCGGTGGCAGTGATGGTGTGGTTCATTACGCCAGTAGCGAACTTTATTGAACGGCATCCGACGGTGAAGATGTTGGCACTGGCGTTCTTGCTGTTGATCGGCCTGATTTTGGTGGCCGAAGGTTTTGGCCAGCATATCCCTCGCGGCTACGTGTACTTTGCGATGGGATTCAGCATTTTCGTGGAAATGCTCAACATCAAAGCGCACGGTCGGCGTGAGACGCATTCAACTAGAATACGATAACTATGAATCGAGCCACCAAGCCGCCAAGAAAACCAAGAGTTAGAACAGGAGGCAACAGAGCGCACGGAGAGAGTCTGAATGAGGCTCTGTTTCCTCTGTTCGCTCCTGTTTGAAAACCAGGAAGAATCTTGGCGCCTTGTGCCACGCTTGGCGTTTATGGCGTCTTAGCGGTTAACAAATTCAGTTAAAAATGTTCCGAAAGTGAGCAGGTTCCATCGATGGCTGCCGATTCGCGCGAAATTTGGCGAGAGTTATTTCTCAAGTGGCCGGCGTCGATCCCGAAGCGCGGCGTATTGGTGAGCACGCTCAACGAGGTGACCCCTTTCAAGGGCTTCATGACGAAAGGCGAGATGCTCATGCTCGAGCGGACGAACCCCGACCCGCTGGGATCGAGATATATCCTCGTTGGCTACGACGCAATTCACATGGTGAAGCTAACCGATCCGTTGCGCGAAGATGTGTTCACCAGCGCGGGGTTCGTGGGGCAGTTTGCGAAGACGTGACGCAGCGCGTAGCCACGTTCACCAGAACGAGGATTGTGGAAGCGCCAGCGACTCCAGAGTGTGACCACCGTCTGGCGACGGTGGCTATATGGCGTCGCTCCACCGCCTGGCGACGGTGGCTGCAAACTAAGCAGCGTTTGCTTGTCGGCGTGAACGCCACACGAATGGCGTGATCATGACCGACGTCAGCAAGATGAGGGCCAGCGATGTTGGTTCGGGCACGGCGGCGAAGTCGTGGTTGAAGACATACGAGGCCACGCTGTTGCCCAGCGTGATGCCATCGCGCTGGTCGAAGATCCAGTGGATGCCCAAGTAAATGCGGCTCGTGCCGTTCTCGCCTTCCGGTGAGTTTTCGGTGCCGATATTCAAAACGCCGGTCTGCGTGAAGGAATGGAACATCCGGGCGCCGCTCAGGCTGCCCGCGCCGCCGGAGCCTGGTTCTTGCGACGTCAGCATGTACTCGGTCGTCACGGGGTCGTTGCCGACGGCGGCATCGGCGACGGCGAAGTTGTTGGTGCCGTAGAACAATTCGAGCGCCTTGAAAACGGCGCCGCCCATGGTGGCGTGTCCGCTGGTCCACGAGGGGAAGGGCGGCGTGAAGTCATCGGCACTGGAGTTCGGGTTATCGCCAGGGGCGCCGAGGGGTTTCCAGTCGGAGTCTTGAATCGTGTTCGGATTGCCGTCGGTGTCGGCTTCCTGAATGGCGGTCACCGGTCGCCAGAAGTTCTTTTGAAATTTGGCGTCCCAGGCGGCGATCGCGGCATCGGCCATCGAGACGGAGGTCATCGCAAATAACCGAGCGTTTTGCTCAGGCGAATTGCCAACGGCGGCGGCGATGTCCTCCACATTTCGCAGAAACATCACCGGCGGCGGGCCCATCGAGGCTCGATCGTATGCCCAGAATAATGCGAGCGCTGTTTGTGCGGGAGTGCGAGAAGTGGGTGTGTTCGACGGTCCGTAGGTCGAGAGTGCGCCGTAGTTAATCACCTGATTGTAGGCGGCCGTGTACGCGGCGCTGGTAAGGTCGGGGGGAGATGGTAATGCATTGATGAGGTCGTGTGCGTTCGCTTGAGCGCTGCCGTCGCGGACAGCGAACGTGGGCACATGGCCGTAATCGGGACCCCATGCTTGCTGAGTGGGGTTGAAGGGGTCCGGTCGCCATTTGCCCGGATCATTGGAAGGCACATATTGCGAACTACTATTCGCCCCATCATTCTGCCGGGCTGCCATGTATTGTTGTGCAATGGCATGGCCCAAGGCGATCCCGGAAGTCTTTGCCGCACCATCGGGAACTTGCGATAAGGTGTTCGCCAGGGCGGGGTCGAGGACATCGTGACGCAAGGGGTAACATTCGAGGATGATTTCATAGGCGGCCTGAGCGGCAGCGGCGTCTCGCGAAGCGCCGGGGGTCAAAGCGCTGTACATAAATGGCGTGTGCGTGCGGTTCACCGATTGGAAGGCGTCGTAAATGGCACCATTCATCATGGCCATCGTACGGGTCGACCAACCTGGGTTGGCGAGATTCGGCGAGTTGACGATGCCATCGGTTTGGATGGTGTTGCAGAGCACAGCGTTCCAATCGGTGACGACATCGGCGCGTACCACTACGGAAGCGGCCGAAATACAGACTGCGATCATGAAAGCGACTGCGCGATTCATCGTGGTGCCTCAAAATCCTATTGTTTTCATAGTTATGCGCGATAGCGAAGGGCGGCCGGTACACCGGCCATAAGACACGCGATCGCCAGCATCGAATCGCGGGAGCACGATTTCCAACAAACGCCTCGAGACTAAGGCGTTCATCGTGCGGCGATGCCGTGGAAGTTGATTAGCAAGCTCCCGCCGAGAAATGGCGGTTGAAGGTGTTCCCGAAATCAGCATTTAGCATGACGGCTGGATGCAGAGCCGTCAAGTTTTTTCCGTTTAGAACTTCGAATTGCCGAGCCAATATGGTATTTCACGCCCAAAAAAAGAGCGATTACGGAGGGCTAAACTGCTGGACGTCGGCAGCCGTGACGCGCAACCGTTCAATACCCGTGGCGAGGCCGGTTTCGGGGTCGGCGGTAACAATGGCACCGCACAGGCGGACGTCGGCGGTCGCCACGTCGAACTCGGTGGGCAGGCCGGTAAGTGCGGTTTCCATGACGCGATCGATTCGGCGTCCAATGATGCTCTCGTACGGCCCGGTCATGCCGACATCGCATTGGAAGGCCGTGCCACCAGCCAGGATGCACTCGTCGGCCGTGGGGACGTGAGTGTGCGTGCCGAGGACGGCGGTAACGCGGCCATCGAGGTAGCGGCCCATGATCTGCATTTCGCTGGTCGCTTCGGCGTGGAAGTCGATGAGCCGAACGCGCACTTCGCTGGGGATTGCCGCGAGGACGCGGTCGGCCGATTGCCAGGGGACATCGACCGGCCGCATGAAGAGTTGGCCGAGAAAACAGGCAATGGCCACTGGCACGCCGTTCGCCGCCGTTACGACGGCCCAATTGCGGCCGACCGATTCTGGTGGCAAGTTTGCCGGCTTCACGATGTTCGCTTCGGTTTCCAACACGGAATAGATTTCCTTGCGACGATAGACATGGTCGCCGAGCGTGATGGCATCGATGCCCGCACGTATGAGCTCGCGGTAGATCGCGGGTGTAAGCCCCGAACCGCCGGCGGCGTTTTCGGCGTTGGCCACGACGAGGTCGAGTTGCTTGTCGACTTTCAGACGTGGTACGGCTGCCGCGACGATGTCGCGTCCGGGTTTGCCAACGATGTCGCCGATGAAGAGAATTCGCACGGGGCTGGATGTTGGATGTTGAATGTTGGATGCGAGACAAGGTGCGGTGTCCCGCTTCTACCGATTGTAGAAAGTCGTTGATTTTTCGGACGAGTATTTCCAGCCAGGCGTGAAGATCGTTGTAAAGCATCTTGCTCCTGAGTGACTCCATTTCAAAAAAAGCATTTCGCAGTTACTCCTGCTTTCGGGGAGGTGCATTAATATATTTATCGCCACAATCGATTAGACATTCAAAAACGAATGTAGGGTTCGTTTCTATATCACTATCACTATTGTGGACAATCTTTCCCTTGTTGTCGCCATACGATAACGTAATAGTGAGTACTGGCACATCCACCGCCGTACCTCGATAACCGTCTTTCAATTTCAGAAAACCGTTGTCGATCATTGCTTTTGCGATTCTATTGAAATACTGCGCTGACTCCGGTTTACGAACAAGAACGATTTCTTTCAACTTTTTGTCGTTAACGCCGGGAAGTGGTGGCCCTCCACTTAGCTGTTCGAGTCGAATTTCGGTCACATCTTCCGGTGCTACTGTCTCTGTCACCTCCGTCGTGCCAGGACTGGGAGCCTTGCTGCTTCGCGGCGGTTTCTCGCCGCACCCAACAATCAGTACAACCGGTGCCAGAACACAAATTCTAAATCTGGTGTGTGACATCTGTCGCGTCCCGTAGGTCAAATTACATCACAGCATCGAGCATCCAGCATCCGAATTATTTGGCTGTTTCGGTGAATCGGCTTTCGCGGATCATGGTGACTTTGATTTCACCAGGATACGTGAGCTGTTGCTCGAACGCGTTGGCGATTTCGCGGCAGATTTTGGCCGCCGATTCATCGCTCGTTAACTTGGTGCTCGCGATCACGCGCACCTCGCGGCCAGCTTGAATGGCGAACGCTTGTTCGACGCCCTGGAAGCCGGTGGCGATGGTTTCGAGTTCCTGCATGCGTTTGATATAGCGGTCGAGCGTTTCGCGGCGGGCACCAGGGCGCGAGGCGCTGCAGGCATCGGCGGCGGCAACCAACACGGTGTACGGCATATCCGGGCGGATGTCGTCGTGATGGCCGAGGGCGGCGTGGACGACTTCGGCGCCTTCGCCGTAACGTTTGAGAAGGTCGGCACCGATTTGCGGGTGGCCGCCTTCGGTATCGTGGTCGGCGGCTTTGCCGATATCGTGCAGCAAGCCTGCGCGGCGGGCCAGGACGGGGTCCATGTGCATCTCTTCGGCAATCATGCCGGCGACAAAGGCCACTTCGATCGAATGCCGCAGCACGTTCTGGCTGTAGCTGGTACGGAAATGCAATCGGCCGAGCAGATTGATGACACGTTCGTTAAGACCGCGGATTTGCGTTTCATGCACGGCCTCTTCGCCAACACGACGAATTTGTTGCTCGACTTCCTTTTGAGTTTCGGCGACGAGTTCTTCGATGCGGCTGGGATGGATGCGGCCATCGGCAATCAGTTTGTTGAGTGCCACGCGCGCGACTTCGCGGCGAACGGGGTCGAACGCGCTGACGATCACCACGCCGGGGGTGTCATCGATGATCACGTCGACGCCGGTGGCTTTTTCGAACGAGCGAATGTTGCGGCCTTCGCGGCCGATGATTCGGCCCTTCATTTCATCGCTGGGGATATCGACGGTGCTGGTGGTCGCTTCAGCAGTGTGGGCGGCGGCAAACCGTTGGATCGAAGTCAACAGGATATCGCGGGCTTTCGCATCACAAATCGCCGCGAGCTCTTTTTCCTTCTTGAGAATGATGGCGCCCTGTTCGTTGGCGAGTTCCTGGTCCAGACGTTCGAGCAAGCGGCGTTTGGCTTCTTCGGGGCTTAAGCCGCTGATTTGATGGAGTGCTTGCCGCTGCACGTTGAGCAGGTTTTCGAGTTCGGCCTGCCGGCGATTGGCATCTTCCACGCGCTCGCTGAGTTTGCGCTGGTTGTTTTCAACCATTTTTTCCTGTTTTTGAAGCTGGTCGGCGCGGCTTTCCAGGAGATCCTGTTGCTTATCGAGATGGCGTTCGCGTTCGAAGAGCTTTTGACGAATTCCGTTGAGCTGTTCTTCAATCCGGGTCTTCTCGCGAAGGGCGAGTTCCTTGGCCTCGACTTCCGCTTCCTTGCGGCGGGTCGTGGCTTGAATTTCCGCCTTGTCGATGATTTGTTGGGCTTCCTTTTCCGCATCGCGTTTGCGGAGATATCCCAGGAGCTTAAAGACTCCCATGCCCATGAAGGCAGCAATAAAGGCAGTTATGATAATGACCCAAGGATTAGTTTCGCCGCCCTGGGCTAAGACCAATAATGACAAGCAAGTTGGCACCGCCACGACTCCTTTTCCGGAAACTCCGCCCAAGCGGCTGCAACCGAGGATCTATTCCGCTCAAACTTGGCGAAGTGTAATTACGAAACAGGGCAGGCGAGTGCAGCGAAATCGGACAGAAACGTAGTCTCAAATTGGCGACAAACTCCGAGCGCCAACAAACTACGTAGGCCAAGTATGGCCCGTCGAACGCGGTAACACAGAAGACGCTTGCTAATGAGGAGCGCAGTAATTAGGTTCGGCAGGAACCACCCCGGCACGGCGACGCATGCTCAGCAAGCGTGAGAGCCAGACGATGAAAAGAGCCGCGATCATGCAGCTCGAGCCGAAGACGTGTCACCCAGGTCAAGGGGCCCGCACGTCGTCCCATAGTGTCGAACCAAAGCACTGGTTCCCTGCATGCAAAAGCAAACCGGCGAATCACGATGCGCAACCACGATCTGCTGCTGACATCCGTTCGAGCAGTTTGCCTGTTGCCGCACGACAGGTTCCGCATTTCGTGCCCCCAGCGTGCCAGCCGGCCGACAATCCAGACGACAAGCGCTACCAAGGCACGAAACCCGTGCGATTCAGTAATGGTCAACAACGGACTTAAACTCATACACAAGCGATTCTTATGGTACGTTGCGTTCTCGTCCGACAGCTGTTCAGCCGCCGAATCAAAACACATCAAATTCCCAATATAGAGCCTTGGCGCGTGGCCGGCGTGCCACCTAGCCAAGATGACTGTATCTTAATGAATGCAAACCGTTAAATGCAACCCAGCAGCGGGGTTGCGAAAAAATAATTAGGGTGTTCGGCGGCTGGCGTTGGAAGACGTACGGGGTGCAATGCCCCTACGACTTCGCTGGTTTACGCTAACTTCCCAGAAAACGCTTCTAGGTGTGGTTTGAGATGCGTGGAATCCAGATCGGACGGTGTTCGGTGGCTACGACTCGGAAAGACGTTCCTGACATTGGCCTGCCGGAGACGATGGTTCTGCGTTCGTTCGAAAGACAGGTGGCGGCTGAATGGCCAGTTGCGAACTGGCAAAATCTCCATGTTGTGCTCGCCGTTTCCGGCGGGGCGGACAGCATGGCATTATTGAGAGCTGTTCTGACGATCAAAGCAGCGGCTGGCGGAACGGGGCGTGTCGTTGTCGGCCATTTCAATCACGGTTTGCGTGGGAATGTCGCTCAGGCGGACGCGAATTGGCTTCATGAAACGTGCCGGAGGTTGGGAGTTCTCTTCGAAGTTGGGCACGGCGATGTGAAAGCACTAGCGGCGGATGTGGGGGATGGTGTCGAGGCTGCGGCACGGGCGGCAAGATACGAATTTCTGCTGAAAACGGCGGAGCGGTTGGGAGCGCGTTTCGTTGTGACGGCCCATACGGCCAACGACCAAGCCGAAACCGTTCTGCACCGGATCATTCGCGGAACCGGATTGGCAGGAATGGCTGGCATTCCGGCGGTGCGACCGCTTTCGGCGAGCGTCACGCTGGTTCGGCCGATGTTGACGACTTACCGGTCCGAGGTCGTCGAGTATCTCGCGGCGATCGGCCAGGATTTTCGCGAAGACTCATCGAATGCCGATCTGCAGCCGGCAAGAAACCGCCTGCGACATGAGGTTTTAGCGGCAATCCGCGGTAGGTTAAATCCCGCCGTCGATGCGGCACTGATCCGCTTGGCGGAACAGGCGGCTGAGACTCAAGCATTGATCGGTGACTTGGCACATGAGATAAGTCGTGAATGCGTGCGTCTGGACTCTGGTCCAACTTCCGGCAGTCAAGAAGATGCTAGCATTCGTGCGTTTCGAATTTGCCTGGACTGTGAAAAGCTAGCGTTGAAGCCCGCAGTTCTTATCCGAGAAGTGTGTCGAGCAGCATGGCGAGACGCCAATTGGCCGCAGCAGGCAATGGGAGCTGATGAATGGCAGAAGCTAGCAGTGCTTGTTGTGGGCGGAGAGGCCGTTCGCTTTCATTTGCCCGGGGGCATCTTGGCGGAACGGCAAGCTGGTTCCGTTATCTTGATGAGGAGCGATCTTGGCTGTCTGCCTTGACGGTAGTTCGGCAATCGGCGTAATATCTGCCGCCCAAATTGCGCAAATACAGCAGCTTGTGGTGTGGCAGGCCTACTTGTGACTGGCATACCAAGGCTGCGCGCGAGTTGGGGAAATATAGTTTCGATTCGGCAATGGATTGTCATTAAGAGCGGGCATCGACGCCTCGCACGGCAAGGATCGCCGCCATCTTTACGCACTTAATTAATCTCTGCTGGTCGCTTTTTAAGTGGTGCCTGCTGCTCCTTTTCTTGGCAGTGGCAGGCGTGGGTGGCTACTTGTATTTCAAGCTCGATGATGAGATCCGCCGGCAGGTCGAGTTTCGGTTTGCCAATCATTATAAGAATTTCACGGTAAAGGTCGGCAGTGCCCGATTTGACCCGGAGCGGGGCATTGAAATCGACGACTTCAGCCTGACGCCGAAGACGGCTGATGGCATGGCCACGGAACCAGTTCTGTCAATCGACGAGCTGTATCTTTCTGGGAAGTTGCGTGTCGAGCAATTGTTGACGAATCAATTGCAGATTGCCGATGTGTTGGTGCGTCGTGCCAAATTGCGCATGGTGCGACAGGCGGACGGCCAATGGAATGCCGCCGCGCTGCTGCCGCTGCCTCATTTCAGCGACCAGTGCCCGACGATCACCATTGAAGATGCGAGCGGCACGATCGAATATCCAAGCGCTTCAGGCAACAAAATATGGTCTCTGAAAGGCGTTGATTTGAAGCTGTCGCCTTTGGAGGCGGCAAGTTGCCCGGTGAACGCCCTACCCCATTTTCATATCGAGGGTACCGCGAACGGGTTGCCGGCTCGTGAGTTTCGTATCAATGGTGAGTTGGGGGCAGGCGACGGCGTGTTGGATGTGACGCTCACCACGACCGGACTGGATCTGACGCCGCAATTGCTGGCGAACCTGTCGAGCGATGCGGCCGCCAAGCTAAATGGAATGGAATTCTCCGGGTTAACCGACTTGGCGATGCGGGTGCAACGGCGCGATGCCCTTAAGCCGGTTTCTTGGTCTGCGAGGTTTCGAATTGACCGCGGACGCTTTCGCCATCCGGCGTTGCCAGAGATGTTCACCGACGTTTCGTTAACGGGAGAGGCTGATCCAACTCGCTTATCAGTGAATCAAATCGATGCGAAGTGGGGCCCGGCGACTCTGCGAATGGCGGTGAAACGCACCGGTTGGGCCGCCAACGCTCCGCTGGCGGCGAAGGCAAAACTCGATGGGTTTTACCTGTCGGAAAAGCTAGAGAATGCGCTGCCTGAGTCGAAGGCCCGGATTTGGCAACGGTTTCGGCCAATTGGTGCCGTCGATGCGGAAATTCAACTCACTTTTGATGGCAAAGAATGGAAACCTGTCGCCAAAGCGAGTTGCAACGGGATATCGCTGACGGACCGCGAGAGATTTCCCTACCCGCTCGAGCAAACAACGGGTGTCGTCACGTATGGACCATCCGATGATGGTGAGACCGATCGATTGCACCTTGATCTTGCTGGCATCGGTGGCGGGCGACCGGTAAAGATCGTCGCCGATCTTTCCCACCTTGTATCGGACGACCTGCACGGGCCGGCGATGGGTGAAGGCGTCGCCTCGGAAGACAACCGTTCAACGGCTACCGAGGTTGCCGCGGGCTACCGAGGCGTACGCTACGCACGTACTTCAAATACCGGCGCTTCGCACCCGCTTGGTTTCGTGGAAGTATCTGGTGCCGATATTCCCCTCCATGACCAAATCGTCGCGGCATTGTCGCCCAGCCCGAAGGCCAAGGCGCTGGTGGAGTCGCTTAACGGCCAAGGGGCGATTGACTTTCGATTCCGGGCGGAATGGAAGGACCTATCGCAACGGCAGGCCGATGTGGCCCTGGACATCCGCTTGAAGGATTGCCGAATCGCGTATGCCCCGTTTCCGTTTCCGCTCCAGCATGTGCAAGGGCTTGTGACGGAACGCAATTCGGAATGGTTGCTCAACGATCTGGAAGCTCGCGGCAGCAACGACGCGACGATCGTCAAATGCCGCGGTCACGTTCGCCCGCAAGATTCAGGCAGCGACGTTGATTTGACATTCGACGCGACCAGCGTTCCGCTAGACGCCAACTTAAAACAAGCACTTTCGGCGCCCGGGCAAAAGGCGTGGGATGAGCTTAGCCCACAGGGCAACATCAACTTTACAGCTCATGTGACCAGGCAGCCCAACGAATTGGAGCCGAATGTTGAGGTCCGACTGCGACCACAAGGCAAAACGGTTTCCATCGAACCCCGGATGTTCCCCTACCGCTTGGGCGAACTCGAGGGCGACGCGACGTACCGGCGAGGTCGAGTCGATTGGCAAAATGTACTTGCGCGGCATGATCGGTCGGTGTACCTCGTTGGCTCGGGCAATTGGCAGGCCACTGCGGATGGCGGCTGGCAGTGCAGTTTGGCAAACGTAAATGTCGATCGCCTGATGGCCAATCGCGACCTGATTTTGGCGTTGCCGCCGGCGGTGCAGTCGGTCATCGACAAACTGCAACCGAGCGGCACGATCGGCTTGTACAACGGCAGCTTCAACTTCGCGAAATCGCCCCAATCGCCGGCGCTCGCAGCGGCCTGGGATATCAGCCTGGAATGTCAACAGGCGGCGATTCAGGGGGCGACGCCGATTCAGGGAATTACGGGCGGAATTCGGCTGGTTGGGCAGAGCGATGGTCACAACACCTTCAGCGCCGGCGCATTGGCGCTCGATTCAATTCTCTGGAAGGACACGCAGTTGACGAATGTTCGCGGGCCGTTCTGGGCGGATTCGAGGCACGTGCTACTCGGCGAGCCGGCCAGCGTGCAGCAACGACAGCAGCCACAGCGTCTTACCGCCGATGCTTATGGCGGCAGTGTGGCGGCAAATATCGAGTTGGTACATGACGTGATCCCCAGTTACAAAGCCGACGTCCAGTTGGGTGCGGCCAATTTGAGCCGGTTCATCAACGAGCGGCTCGGTGGACCACACGAGATGACCGGCACGGTTTCCGGAAAACTAGTTGTTTCGGGCACTGGATCTTCGCCCCAAACCATGCGTGGCGGCGGCGAATTGCATGTGGTGGATGCGAAAATCTACGAACTCAATGTGCTGGTGGCGTTACTCAAAATGCTGCGGAACCGCACGCCCGATACGACGGCGTTCAATCGCTGCGACCTGAGATTCGCGATCCAAGGCGAGCATGTGCATTTCGATCAACTCAACCTACGTGGCGATGCCGTTAGCCTGTATGGAAATGGCGATGCAGACCTGAACCGAAAGCTGGATTTAACGTTCTATACCATGATCGGGCCGGCCGACTTGCCCATACCGCTGTGGCGCACGATTGCCGGCAACGTGAGCCAGCAGGGATTGCAGTTGAAGGTGGCCGGGACGTTAGATGACCCGAAAATCGAAAAGAAAGCCCTGCCGGCGGTTAACGACATGATCACTCAGATTCAAAACGAATTACAGCAAGAGGCGCAGCCGCCCGGGGCGGCGTCGACCGCCGAGCGAGGGACTCGGCCACCTTCGAAGTGATGCAGGAACTTAACGATGACCATGGTGCCATTGAGCGGGTTGTTGAGTAGTGCAGCGGGGACCGCGCTATCGCAAACTTCGGGTAGCGAAACAGATCGAGCGCAAAAAGAGTCGCTCACGCAGGTCCGGGGGATCGAAGCGGAGAAGCATGCAGAGCGGTCGGCCGGCATCGGCCAGACGGAACAGGACCAGGAGAGTTCGGAACGCGATGCCGATGGCCGACGGCTTTGGGAAGCGCCCGTGGATGCCAAAAAGAAAAATGTGGTGCCAGCGAGTGATGGAGCGGCTGAAACTCGTCAAAGCAAGGATGCGACGGGGCAATCGGGTACAAGACTGGATCTGATGGGGTGACAAGTTAGGATTTTGGAGCAGCCCAGCGTCGTCAAAACACGTAGGGTGGGCACCGCCCACCACATATCGCCGTATCGTTGGTGGGCAGTGCCCACCCTACCAATATTGGAACAGGGTTTGATTCGAAGGGTTTGATCGTCGATAGTGAAGACGCTTCAGCAGCGAGAACAACACCCGTACAACGCCCCTCACCCCGGCCCTCTCCCAAAGGGAGAGGGGGACAGAGTACCAGGCAAGAACAATTAGATGCGATTTACAAAGATGCACGGCGCTGGCAACGACTATATTTACGTCGATTGCTTTGCGCAGCCAATTCCCGAGCAGATTACCGAGCTTGCGCGGAAGGTCTCGGACCGGCGCTTTGGCATTGGCTCGGATGGCTTGATCTTGATTTGCCCCTCGAAGATCGCCGATGCCGAAATGCGGATGTATAACGCCGATGGCTCCTACTCGGAAATGTGCGGCAACGGCATTCGTTGCGTAGCCAAGTACGTGTACGAACATGGCATTCGACGGGCCGATACGCTGCGGATTGAATCTGGCGGAAGGGTGTTGTCGCTGGGCGTGCAGCAGCAAAATGGTGTCGTAAACCAGGTTCGCGTCGATATGGGCGCGCCGATTCTAACGCCGGCGGAGGTTCCCACAACACTTCGTTCAGAAGGTGCTTCTAGCGCGCCAGCGGTGAATGTGCCGCTCATAATCGGTGGAAAAGAGTTGCGTGCTACGTGTGTGTCGATGGGTAACCCGCACTGTGTGCTATTTGTTGAGAAGGCAACCGATGAACTCGTGTTGGGAAGCGGGCCGAAAATTGAAGTTGATCCCCATTTCCCCAAACGGGTAAATGTGGAATTTGTGGAAGTGATCAGTCCGACGGAATTGAAGCAGCGGACTTGGGAACGTGGCTCGGGCGAGACTTTTGCCTGTGGCACGGGCGCGTGCGCGGTGTGCGTGGCCGGCGTTTTGACAGAACGTTCCAGACGCAATGTGACGGTTCATTTGCGGGGCGGCGACCTGTCGATTGAATGGAACGAGGGCGACAACCACGTCTACATGATGGGACCGGCGGTGGAGGTCTTTTCTGGCGATTGGCCGGGTTGATTTGCCAATGGTGGCTGGCGAATGGCCGGCGGCGGATCGGTATTTTACCTCGCAAGGATGCGAACATGGCACTCAAGAAAAAGAAGAAGAAACGACGCCTCCCACGGCCGGTGCTGAAACTCGCGGGCTTGGCGGCTGCAATGGGGATTCGGGCATGGATGAGTACGCTGGACTATCGGGTGGCGTTTTACGATCGCACTGTGGATCCGCAATTGGGGCTCGGCGGACCGCGGATTTACATTTTCTGGCATGAAAATATTCTGATTCCGCTGCATTTGCGCGGTCACTGCCACTTGGCGATGCTGCTGAGCCAACATGAGGACGCCGAAATATTGGCTCGCGTGGCTCATCACATGGGGTTTGATTGCGTGCGAGGGTCGAGCTATCGCGGCGGTGCGAAAGCACTTTGGGAACTGCTGGAGCGGAGCCGCAATCAACATTTGACCATCACGCCCGATGGTCCACGCGGACCGCGGCGACAACTTGCCCAGGGGCCTGTGTATCTTGCCTCACGATTGCAGTTGCCCTTGGTGCCGATGGGGTTTGGAGCCGATCGGCCGTGGCGGGCCAACAGTTGGGATCGCTTCGCGGCGCCGCGGCCGTTTTCGCGGGCGCGGGCGGTGATCGGTCCGCCGATGTCGCTGCCACCGAATCTGGATCGTAGCGGGCTCGAGAACTGCCGACAACGTGTCGAGCGGTTGATGAACGAACTGACCGACGAGGCCGAAGCCTGGGCCACGGCGGGCACGCGCAAAGCGGGCGAGGTCGTCGTGGCGCCCGGTTGTGCGGCGGCGCGGCCTGTAATGAAGTCAACGCATCGCCCCAAATTTATCGACCTCGCCACGTCGGAAGCGGCATAGCGCCCACAAAACGGTTCGACGTGCAGGCGAGTCCGTGGTATCCTGGGCGGTCGTGAGCGAATGTACAGTAACCCTGGCAAGCAGCCAGGGCCGATCAGTTGTTCACATGGAGCCCGAAGTGTGGCATGCTCTCGCGCCGCGTGAGCATGGAATCGCTCGAGAAACATGGCCGCGTCGGAGTACCTCCGAGGCCATGCCACCCTGCGACAACTTCCCGAACCTAATAAACTGATTGGCCCTGGGCATGTAGCCACCTGCCGAGATTTCGTGATGCCCGCCGCCGCTTCTTCGACTAACCAACAAACGCTGACGGTTTCGCAGCTGACTGCGCAGATCAAGGGCCTGCTGGAAAATCAGTTCACGAGCGTGTGGGTATCGGGCGAGATATCTAACTTCACGCGCCCGCAATCAGGCCATTGCTATTTCACACTGAAGGATGATCAATCGCAGATTCGGGCCGTCATGTGGCGCGCGGCGGCGGCGCGGCTTAAGTTCAACCTGGCCGATGGATTGGACGTCATCTGCCGGGGGCACTTGGATGTCTATGCGCCGCGAGGCAGTTATCAACTGGTCGTCGATGAGCTGCAGCCGAAGGGCGTGGGCTCGTTGGAACTCGCGCTGCGTAAGTTGCGCGAGAAACTGGCGGCAGAGGGGCTGTTTGACGCCTCACGTAAACGCACATTGCCGACGTTTCCCAAGCGAGTGGCGTTCGTCACCAGTCCGACCGGCGCGGCCATCCACGATTTTTTGCAGGTTCTTGGGCGGCGGTGGCGTGGCGTCGACGTGCTCGTGATCCCGGCGCGGGTGCAGGGCGAAGGCTCGGTTCAGGAGATTGTTGCCGGCATCAAATTGGCGAATCGGATCTTGCCGCGTCCCGATGTGCTGGTCGTCGGTCGCGGCGGCGGCAGTCTTGAGGATTTGTGGTCATTCAACGAAGAAGCGGTCGTGCGGGCGATTGCGGCGTCGCGGATTCCGACCGTGTCGGCAGTAGGGCACGAAATCGATGTAACACTGGCCGATTTGGTCGCCGACGTTCGCGCCCTGACGCCGAGCGAAGCGGCGGAGCGCGTTGTGCCGGCGGCCGATGAAATCAGCGCGCGAGTGCGGAGCTACCAACAACGATTGCGCCATGCAGCGCAACGGCGTGTAGCTTGGCTGCGTGCGCGATTCGATGGGATTGCCTCGCAGCGCCCGTTTCGTCGGCCGTTTGATTTGATTCACGATCGCAGTCGACGCCTCGATGAACTTGCCGTTCACGGACAACGATCATTGCGTCGGCTGGTTCAAGATCGTGGCAGTCGCCTTTCGTTGTTGGCGGGCAAGGTGGAATCGTTGAGCCCGTTGGCAGTCCTTGCGCGGGGGTATACGATTACGCAAGATGTGAAAACCCATCAAGTAGTGAAAAGTGTTGAGGGTGTGCGTGTTGGCGACGTGATGGCGACTCGGTTTTTGGATGGCGAAGCGCTAAGTCGAGTTGAAAAGATTGAGTTGGAAAGTGGTTAGAAAATGTGATGCGTGAAGATCTGTAGGAGGCGTCTCTGACGCCGAATTCACTTTCGATTGCGACGCAACATCGGCCTCAGAGAGGCCTCCCACAGTTTGATTGCTGGCGTGCCATGGCCACGGCTTGGCGTGGGCATGCGGTTCCGCATGTCGCATGGCCACTCCGAGCAGTGGCCACGGCACCAGTGGAGTGTGAAATATGGCGAAGAAGAAATCAGCAGGCCGCGACGAATGTGCCAATTCGTTTGAAGAGTCGTTGGGCGAGTTGGAGAAAATTGTGGCGGAATTAGAGAGCGGAAAGCTGGGGCTTTCCGATGCGCTGGCTCGCTACGAAGAAGGCGTCCGGCACTTGAAGGGATGCCAGCAGTTGCTCGAAGCGGCCGAACGCAAGATCGAACTTTTAAGTGGTGTCGATGCCGAAGGCAATCCGATCACGACGCCGTTTGACGAAGGCGATGTCGATACGATTGAGGGCAAAGCGGCCTCGCGCGGCCAGCGGCGGACTAGTGCCGCGAAGGCCAGCACTTCACGATCGACCGTTGGCGACGACATAGACGAAGTGCCGCGGCTGTTTTAGAATGCGGGTAGAAATACGGGCCAATGTTTTTGATTCTGGAATAATAGTACCAAGGCACCCTCACCCCGACCCTCTCCCAGAGGGAGAGGGAGGATGCCGTAATCCCTCTGCATTTGCTCACCTCGATTCAACGTGGCACCATTGTCTGGCCCGCGGCCAGCTCTCAAGACCGACGGCTATCGCGAGCGTATTGATGCAGCGCTCGATCGCGCTACGCAATTCGATGCAGACTGCCCTGCCCGGCTGCGTGAGGCGATTCGCTATGCGCTGTTGGCGCCTGGCAAGCGGCTGCGGCCGCGCTTGGTGTTGATGGCCTGCGAGGCATGTGGCGGCGATGTTGATGCCGCAATGCCGGCCGCCTGTGCGGTGGAGATGGTGCATGCCTATTCGTTGGTGCATGACGATTTACCAGCGATGGACGATGACGACTTGCGGCGTGGTCGGCCGACGTGCCATAAGGCGTTCGATGAAGCTACCGCGATTCTCGTCGGCGATGCACTGTTGGCCAGGGCATTTGACGTAATGGCCGCAGAGTTGCAGCCAGCGAGCGTGGCGGCTGCCTGTTGCGCGATCTTGGCGCGGGCCGCCGGTGCCACGGCACTGGTGGGCGGCCAGGCGGCCGACTTGGAAATGGCAGCAGCCAAACCGGATGACGGCTCCGCTGGGGTGAGCGAACTGAAGGCCATTCATCGCCGTAAGACTGGGGCCATTATTCGAGCTTCGCTGGAGCTCGGCGGATGCGTCGCCGGCAGTTCGGCCGAAGAACTGGCGGCGCTCGTGGGGTACGGCGAACGGGTGGGGCTGGCTTTCCAAATCGTGGATGATCTGCTGGATGTGGCGGGCGACCCGGCCGCGGTCGGAAAGCGGCTGTCCAAGGACGCCGATCACAACAAATTGACTTTTCCGCGACTTCTTGGCCGTGAGGTCAGCCGGCAAGAGGCCCACAAGCTAACCGACGAGGCATGTGCTATGATCGAGATATTCGGTTCGCGGGCGGCTCCGCTTATAGAATTGGCCAAGTTCGTGTGCACGCGACACGCATGAGCAGTGCTTGCAGCGAGCATGTCCGCAAAACAACATTTCATATGCCGTGAATAAGCCTTCTATCCTACCGTCGATCCAGTCACCCGAGGATTTGCGCAGTCTTTCACTGCCGCAGTTGGAACGGCTGGCAACGGAGATGCGCGAAGTGCTGTGCAACTTGGTCAGTAGTCGCAGCGCACACTTCGCCTCGAACTTGGGTGTTGTGGAGCTGTGCATCGCGCTGCATCAAACTTTCGATTTCCGTCATGATCGATTGATTTGGGATACGGGGCATCAAATTTATCCCCATAAGCTCGTCACGGGTCGATATCCGCAATTCAATTCGATGCGCGCGAAGGGTGGCTTGATGGGCTACCCAAATCCGGAGGAGAGCGAATACGATCTGTTCATGACGGGGCACGCGGGGGCAAGTGTTTCGACGGCCCTGGGGCTCGCGAGCGGCGATGAATTGCTGCGAGATAATGATCAGCGGTGGAGCGTCGCGGTCATTGGCGATGGAGCATTTCCCTCGGGCATCGTTTTCGAAGCGCTTAATAATGTGGGGCGATCGAGCAAACGGCTACTTATCGTGTTGAACGACAACAAGATGTCGATCTGCCCGCGGGTTGGCGGCATGGCCGATTACCTGGACCGCTTGCGGATGAACCGCATGTACTCGGGGCTCAAAGAAGAAGTGGTGAAGGTACTTGGTAAAGTGCCGCTATTAGGCGACCCGGTCGAGCGTTTTTTGGCACAGATTAAGGAGGCCGCCAAGGCGGGCCTGCACGGCGGGATGCTCTTTGAAGATCTCGGCCTGCACTATTTTGGCCCGATCGATGGCCACAACATCGGCCTGCTGCGCAAGTATTTGCGGATGGTTCGCAGTGTTGAAGGGCCGGTGCTGTTGCATGTGGTGACGGAGAAGGGTCATGGTTTCCGGCCAGCCGCGGAAGATCCCGTGACATTCCACGCACCACCCCAGTTCGAACAGCGCGTGGGCGACGTGGTGCAGATGAAGAAAAGTTCCGCCCGGGCATTCACGCATGCGGCGTCGGCCGCGATTTTCGACCAAATGAAGTCGAATCCTCGCGTTACGGTGCTTACGGCCGCCATGTGCCAAGGAAACAACCTGGAACGGGTTCGCGAGGCATTCCCCGATCGCTTTTTCGACGTTGGCATTTGCGAGGGGCATGCCGTGGCGTTTGCGGCCGGGCAGGCGAAAGTTGGCCTGCGGCCGATCGTGGATATTTATAGTACCTTCCTACAGCGTTCGTTCGACCAGATCTTCCAGGAAGTCGCCCTGCAGAATTTGCCCGTCACGTTCATGCTCGATCGGGGCGGATTGGCGGGGCCGGACGGCCCCACACACCACGGCGTGTTTGACCTGAGTTACCTGCGCGTGTTCCCGCATATGGTCGTGATGGCGCCGGCGGACGAAAACGACCTCACGCAGATGCTGGGGTTGGCACTTCAGCACGCTGCGCCCTGCGCCATCCGGTACCCAAAGGCTGCGTTGCCGACGATTCATGCCGAGCGAAAACCAGTGGAGTTTGGCAAAAGCGAAGTGTTGTCTTGGGGCGAGGATGGCATCGTTCTTTGCGGCGGCGCGTTGCTTGTGGAGTGTTTGAAGGCGGCAGATATGCTCCTCAAGGAAGGGTTGCACGTCGGCGTCGTGAATGCGCGGTTCATCAAACCGCTCGATGAGGAAACCATCCTGCGCGCTGTTCGCGAATGTGGATTCGTGGCCACTGTGGAAGAAGGTTCGCTGATGGGCGGGTTTGGTTCCGCCATACTGGAAGTTGTGTCGAAAGCGGGATTGGATACAAGTCATTTACGTCGACTCGGTATTCCTGATAAATTCGTGGAGCACGGCGAGCGAGGGGAATTGCTCGCCGACCTGGACCTCGACGCCAATGGCATTGCCGCGGCCTGCCGCAAGTTGGCTGCCGAACGAGCCGCTGGCGCACAGCAACCGGTGGTCGTCGCCAACGGTGTGATCCATTAGCGATATAACTTGTCGAGACAAACGGATGGCGGCGAATCACCCACCACGGGCGATCATCCTGGCCGATGGTACTCGGGCCGAGTTGCGTAGTGCCGTCGATCGACTCAGGCCGACGATCGAGCGCTACCTGACCGTTGTCGGACATTCGCTCGATTTCTCCGAGCCGCTCGATTCGCTCGACTTTGACTTGGCGGTGGTGTTGGGGGGCGATGGCTCCATCTTGCGGGCCGCCCACCAGTTGGGCACCCGCCAACGGCCGGTCCTGGGCGTAAACTTAGGCCGACTCGGCTTCCTCGCGGCGCTTCAGCCGGAACAACTGGAGCAAGCTCTGCCGGAAATTGCCGCAGGCGACCACCAGGTCGTCGAGCATTTGATGATTGAGTGTTCGGCCACGCGTGAGGGGCGGCCGCTTTATCATTCACTGGGGCTCAATGAGGCGTCGGTGCTAGCAGGGCCACCGTTTTCGATGCTCGATATCGAGCTTTATGTTGACGGAGATCTCGTAACTACCTACAGTTGCGACGGCTTGATTGTCAGCACGCCGGTCGGGTCGACCGCTCATTGCCTTTCGGCGGGCGGGCCGATCCTGCGGAATGACCTTCAAGCACTGGTGATCCTGCCCATCAGCCCCCATACGCTGACCCATCGTCCGGTCATCGACTCGGCCGACCGCGTGATTGAACTCGTCGTGCCCGATCCGCACGAAGGAACATCATTGGTTGTTGATGGTCGCGTGCTGGGGCGATTGCGAAGCGGCGACCGGGTGCGGATCGTGCGTTCGCCAGCGCGGTTTCAAATGGTGGCCGTGCGTGGCCAAGCGTACTACCGCACCTTGCACGATAAACTAGGCTGGAGCGGACAGTTGCGGTTAAAGAAGTAAACGCATGTGGCCGCGTGTCTCCGAGACTCGAACCGCGTCTCGGCGAGACGCGGCCACATTTAGCACATTGCAAGGAAGCAATCCGATGAGAACTCTTACGACGCATCGTTCTCTGTTCGCCCTGGTCACGGCGGCGCTCAGTATTTGGGCATCGGCGGCGGTCATTGCCGCAGAAGGCGATGCCAGTGAGTCGACCGATCGCAGTTTGCTGCGCGTGGCCGAAGCACCGGCCAAACCTGACGGCAAGAAGTACGAGTTGCGGTACAAATTGAATCGGGGCGACGTATTGCGGTACGAAGTGACGCACCGTGCCTCAATTCGGTCCACGATTGACAACACAACCCAGGCTGCCCAAACCAAGACGGATTCGATCAAGGCCTGGAAAGTGACCGACGTGGTTCCCGAGGGCGATATCGAGTTCACGAATGTCGTTGAAAAGGTCCACATGGTGAACCAGCTTCCAGACAAAGACCCGGTGGAATACGACAGCACGAAGGATACGGTCGCTCCGCCAGGCTTTGAAGATGCGGCCAAGGCGGTCGGCGTCCCGTTAAGCGTAATGCGAATTACGCCGTTTGGCAAAGTCGTTCGTCGCGACGTGAAAGTTCGTGGCCAAAATGCCGAAGATGATGCGCCAATCGTGCTACGATTGCCGGATCAGCCGGTGGCGATCGGCGAGACTTGGGACGAATCCTTCGAAGTGCAGGTGAAACTGGAAAAGAACAACACCAAGATGATTCAGACTCGACGGCACCATAAACTGGCCGACGTGAAGAACGGCGTGGCGACGATTGAGGTCACGTATCAAGTGCTTTCGCCGATCGATGCCACGATGGAAACGCAGATCGTGCAGCGGCTCATGGAAGGTGAAGCCCGCTTCGATATCGAAAAGGGCCAAGTAATTGGCCAGCAAATGGACGTCGACAAGCGGATCATCGGCTTTGCCGGGCCGACGAGCAGCATGCAATACGTCATGAAAATGGAAGAATCGCTCGTCAAAGACGAAACCACGGCAAAGCCGCCGACAACGGCTGCGAACGCGACGCCAGAAGCGAAGACGGTGAAGCCGCAGACGCAAACTGCGAATCGCATCAAGACGACGCAGCCGTCGTCGAAGAAGTACCGGCGGTAATCGCTTCCGTAGGGTGGGCACTGCCCACCACATAACGCGGTATCGTTGGTGAGCGGTGCCCACCCTACACTACGGCCGAGCCTTCGATCTGGTGCACGAGCAAGATATCGTGAACACCGCTGGCCATGTCCTCGCGATCGGGGCCGGCAGCCAAGTGCGATCCGCCCACGATGACGATACGGTCGCCTTTGATGGCGTAGCCTTCTTCGCACGCGTAGCGATCGGCGTGTTGAATCAGTTCGGGCAAGTCGCGAGCTGGCGCGCCGCGGAGCGGTGTGACGCCCCAGTAGAGGCACATTTGCCGCAGCGTCGCTTCACTGGTGCTAATACCAAGCGTCGGAATATAGCTGCGGTGCTGCGAGAGCGCGAGCGCGGTGCGGCCGGAATGGCTCGCGACGAATACGAGCTTGGCGTCCAAATCGTGCGCCATCTGGCCCGCCGCTCGAACGACCGCTCTCGTGATGGCCTGCAATTGCGAAAATGCGTTGTCCGGTAATTTCGGCGGCCGGCTGCGGAAGGCCGTTTCCGTGGCCAAGGCGATGCGATTCATCATCTCGACCGCCTCCAGCGGATAGTGCCCGATGGCCGTTTCGCCAGAGAGCATGCAGGCGTCGGCGCCATCGAGAATCGCGTTGGCGACGTCGGTGGCCTCGGCCCGCGTGGGCCGGGGCGAATCCTGCATGCTATCGAGCATTTGCGTCGCAATGATCACCGGCTTCTGAAAACGGTGGCACATCGCGATGATCCGCTTTTGCTCCAGCGGCATTTGGGCCACGTCGATTTCAACACCCAAATCGCCGCGGGCAACCATCACGGCATCGGCGATCGTGATGATCTCTTCCAGCCGTTCGAGTGCCTCGCGTTTTTCGATCTTGGCGACGACCTTGGATGTCGAGCGATTCGATTTGAGCAAGTCTTTCAGGAACTGCACATCTTGCGGCGCCCGAACGAATGACAGGCCGACGAAATCGATTCCCGTCTTGGCAGCCCAAACGGCGTGCTCATAATCGGCGGCACTGAGTGCCGGGGCGCTTAGCTTAGTGCTCGGCAGATTGATGCCTTGCCGGCTACGGATCGAGCCACGCTGCACCACGATCGTGTAGGCCCGATCGCGCTCTTTCCGCACCACTTCCATGCTGACCGTGCCATCGGCCAGCATGATGCGGTCGCCGACTTGCACTTCGTCGACGAGCGGCTCGTACGTGCAGGTGAGCTCATTCGTCGTGGCGCTGCCATCGCCGGCCACGAAGACAAACTCCGAGCCGAGATTGCAGTAGATGCGGTCGTTCGGCAACTCGCCGAGGCGAATCTTGGGTCCGGCGAGGTCGGCCAAGATCGCAATCGGCTGGTCGAGTTCATTACTAAGTGCACGGATATTGTCGACGTGCTTCTGCTGTTCGCTCGGACCGGCGTGGGCCATGTTCAAGCGGAATACGTCGACTCCCGCATGAACCAGGGCCGCCAGTTGTTCCTTGGTCTCGCACGCCGGGCCAATTGTGGCCACAACTTTTGTTCGCGCGCGCTGGCGCGTGATTTGAGGATCGGTCATGGGTGATACGCCCGATTTGCTGGGGATTCTCCGCACGACAGCACCGCCGAATCAGGGCCAATCAGTTTATTAGGTTCGGGAAGTTGTCGCAGGGTGGCATGGCCTCGGAGGTACTCCGACGTGGCCATGTTGCTCGAAGGGTTCCATGCTCACGCTACGCGAGAGCATGCCACACTTCGGGCTCCCTGTGAAAAACTTGATCGGACCTGACTGCCATGACGGTTCTAGTGACAGGCAAAACATCAACTTCGTGGCTGCGATTTTCGCGTTTTTTTATTGACAGCGGAATACGGCTTCGTGGCTGGCTTGATTTAGTCGGCTTCTATCCCCCATACTCTTGCGGACATTTGCCACATTGCGGCGGACCGGGCGAAAATTGTGAGTTCCAAGCTTCCCAACGGTGGAAATAGCGAGCAAATCGACTCGGTGGACCCCTCCTTGCGGGGGCGTCCTCGGGCGAAAGTGATTGTATTTGCGGCGGTTTCGTTCGTAATCGCTGTCGCCGCTATTGCCGCGGCCCTGCAGTATTTCGTCGCCGAACGATTGCCCGAATTGACGGAAGCCACGCTGGAAAAGGCGATCGCACAGTGGGACAAGAGCGGCCCGGCTAGTTACGACATGGAGATTGAACTTCGCGGTGCTCGGCCTGGTCAAGTGCATGTTGAAGTGCGTGAGCGGGAGGTCGCGGCCGAAACTCGCGATGGCCGTGTGCCGGGGCGGTGGACTTGGAAGACATGGTCGGTACCAGGGATGTTCGATACGCTGAGCCAAGACCTGCAAATCGCCGAGAACCCAGAGCAACAAATTCAGGCGGCGGCCGGAACGAAGTGGCGGCTGCGTTGCGAGTTCGATGCTCAATTGGGCTACCCTCGGCGATATCACCGCCTGGTGACCGGCGGCCCCGAAGTGTTTTGGCAAGTGACGAAGTTCGAAGCGAAGTAGCGGCAGGGGGCGAGGAGCGAGGAATTGCGAGGGGTTGGCGGCGGCCACGCGGTTCAGCCGCCATGTGTAGCTACCGTCGCCAGACGGTGGACCGTCCACGCTCTGGCGAGCGTGGCTACATCTCACCGTGGAGACGCAGCAACGTGGATTACTGGCGAAACAAGCGAGCGGTGGTGACGGGCGGTTCGGCGGGCTTGGGCCGGGCGATCGCCACGACGCTCGTGCAGAACGGCGCGCGAGTGCTGATCGGCGCGCGCCGCGAAGCCGCACTGGCCGATGCCGCTCAGCATTTGCGTGCCCTTGGTGGCGATGTACTCACACTCGCGGCCGACGTGACCAAGCAAGATGATGTCGAGCGGCTGGCGGCGACGGTGCAATCTTCATGGGGCGGCCTCGACATGCTCTGCCATGCCGCGGGCCGGTCGATGCGCGGCACGGCGCTGGGCACGTCGCTCGACGACTACCGCGACCTGTGGGAAACCAATTTCTTGTCGGCCGTGCGGTTGGCCCAGCAATTCGCACCACCGCTTACGGAGAATCGCGGCCACCTGGTGTTGGTCGGTTCGTTGGCGAGCAAAGTGGCGGCGAAGTATTTGGGAGCCTACCCCACCAGCAAATTTCCGCTCGCGGCGCTGGCCCAACAGTTGCGGCTAGAAAATGCCGAGACTGGCCTGCACACGTTGCTGGTTTGTCCGGGGCCGATCGCTCGCAAGGATGATGAGCTGAGCGCATCGCGCTATGCGCACCAATCGTCGGATTTGCCGCCGGAAGCGCAGCGTCCCGGCGGCGGTGCCAAGTTGCGGGCCATCGATCCGCAGGTGCTCTCGCAAGAAATTCTTCGCGCGTGTGAAAAACGTCAGGCGGAACTCATCGTACCGGCGAAAGCGCGAGTGCTGTTTGCGCTCACGCAGCTTTCCCCAACGCTGGGCGACTGGCTTGTGCGGCGGCGGACGTCGTGAGGAGTGTGGCGCAAGAGGTGACTCGCATGTAGCCACGCTCGCCAGAGCGTGGAACGGAAAGCTTCCACCGTCTGGCGATGGTGGCTACAAGTTTCTCACGCCTCGCCTCTCGCCCCTCATGGCCCTGGGCGGGTGGACGGCGTCGTCGCCGCCGCTAAACCCCCTGCCCCCTGACCCCCGACCCCTCGCCAAAAAAACCAGGCCCCGGTTAGCGCTGCGAGGCGTGCCAACCGGGGCCTATTGTTTGGAGAGGACGGCCGCGGCTCGGGCGAGGTTCATCCGGCTTTTCGGCGTCGGATGGCGGGAATGGCCCCACCCAGCGGCTACAGGCGTCTGGCGAGCCGAGCCAGACAAGCGTCTCTCCCAAGTTGCACCCGTACCGGCGACTCGACTCACGGCACCCGGCCACGCTGTGGGCGGGATGCCCGCCGCGGCCCCCTGTTTCTCCCTGGTAATGTGAAAACGTGCAGTAACCCGAGACGGGCATTGCGTCGCCATACCCCGGCGACAATTTGCTTAGATTCACAAGCGGAAAAGTTAGTCCCGACGCGTGGCCGGCGGTCGGCTGCGTCGCGTGAACGATAAAGCAGATGGCGTGCCAATGCGGTGGAACTTCGTTGAGCTCGTGCGAAGGAGGGAGCGCGTTCAGGCCGTTGAAAGCGGCAGATCGCGTCCAATCAACGTGAAACATGGTGTCGCTGGATGGCCGACACGTGTTTGCAGATTCTTGACGCAATCTGCTGATCTGCGGCTTTGCTGCCGTGCGGTCGTGTACGTTTTACAAATTGCATTGCCAGCATTGCAATCGTCGCCGGGTGCCACTGCTGGCTTGTCCAGCAGTGCGATTGCCGAGGAACGGCTTGCGGCGGAACCCTGCGATGGGCCGCTAACAGGTCCGCACCACAAGCTGCATGCAGAATGCAGCACTGCTAACGAGTTAGCAGTGGCACCCCTCGCCGCTCGCCCCTCGCTTCTCGTAGCTTACCAACGTTGTGGTTTTTGGGCGTCCACGGTACTATTCGCCGTTCTTTTCCCGCATGATCTATTGATGACGGCGCAGCCAATGGGCTGTGGGAGGCCTCTCTGAGGCCGATGGCGTGTTCCATTGGAGGCCGTCATCGGCGTCGGAGACGCCTCCCACAGGTCCTCCTCAAAACACAGTTTTCAATAGTCCCGATTTCCACCAGGCACGAGAGACGATCTTGCGACCCGACTGCCGTTCGACGCGCGTGCAATTCAGCAGCGTTGCCCGGGCAACGTTTGCGCGGCGATCATTGCGTCTGCTTTTGATTGCACTGGTTATTAGTGCCATACTGCCGGGTTGTGCCGTGTTTCGGCGCAAGGGGGCGACGGCGGAAGGCGTGGCCACGTCGCGCGAGCTTTCCCGGCAAGGCGTGGCCGCAATGGAAATGGGCCAATGGCAGCAAGCAGAAGATTTGCTGCGGAAATCGCTCGAGGCCTCGACCGACGACGCCTCGACGCACCGCTCGTTGGCCGAGGCGCTATGGCATCGCGGTGCGTGTCCGGAAGCGATGACGCAAATTGAGCTGGCCGTCGAGCACGATCCCCACGATGCCAACACCCATGTGCGCGCCGGTGAGATGGCGCTGGCCCTGGGGGCGCGCAACGCGGCCTTCACTCATGCCGAGCGTGCGATTCGGTCCGACCCCAAGCTGGCGAGCGCTTGGGCGTTGCGGGGGAGATGTTTTCAACGGGTGAATCAGCCGGAGCGGGCACTGGCGGATATGAATCATGCCGTGGAATTAGCGCCGCAAAACGCCGATTACCTGCTCGACGTGGCGACGATTTACCGGCAGCGGGGGCAAGCGGCCCGTTGTCTGACGACCATCCATCATCTGCTGGATACCTATTCACCGGGTGAGGAGCCGCAATCGGCGCTCATGCTGCAAGGACTTGTATTCTTGGACATGAATCGGCCACAACAAGCCGCCGAGGCACTGGCTTTGGCCGCCCAACGCGGACAGCCGAACGTCGAGATTCTATATCATTTGGCGCGGGCTTATACGGCGACGGGCGAAGCCGAGTTGGCGGCGACCACCGCCCAACAAGCGCTGGCGTTGGATGCCACGCACCAACCAACGCGGGAGCTACTTTCCCAAATTGCCGCGCGCTCTCAGCCCGACGAGGCGCAGCGTCGCTGACCGCATAATCGCTACGACCGTTCGAGTCGCAATCTTGTGAGGAATCGTTTGCGAAGCGGCCTCCTGTGACGTATGTTTCTTTGGGCGACTTCTGCATGATCGCCCCCTGCCCGTCGCTTCCCGCTTTGCCAGGAGACCCACCGCATGTTAGCGAGCCCGCCCCTTGCCACGGACGCCTTCATCGATCGACGTGGTGTCACGCCGGCTGGCGGCGAACCAGTGTTTGAACGCCGTCAATTCGCGAACAGCTATGAAGAGCTGTCGCCGGCCGCCGCCGAATTGGCCCGGGCCATCGATGGCTACAAAGTTCAGCATCGCCGCCGGTTTATCACTTTCGAAGAAATGCTCTCGGTGATCAAATCGCTGGGCTACTCGAAGTAGAAAAGTAAGCAGCGAGCGGCGAGCGACGAGGTGCGGCGGGTGGCACGCTCTCGCGCAGCGTGAGCATGAAACCCTTCGAGCAACATGGCCACGTCGGAGTACCTCCGAGGCCACGCCACCCCGCCGTTGCCGCAGGGTTGAGGTGGGCGGTGCCCACCCTACGGTGACTTGTTCCTCGCCGCTCGCTGCTACCGCGGCGTCATTCCTCTTGCGACGTTGCCGTTGCGGTGGCGATGTCGAACACATCGATCGCCGGCACTAGCATGGCCCAGGTCGCGAAGCCGTACGTCGCCACCGCAACCAGAAAGACCGCGCCGAAGTTGTGCAGCAGGTAGGTCGTGGCGGCAAAGAATGTCGCGAACGGTGCGATCATCGCCACGACAGAAAGGGCGTTCGAGCGCAGCCGCCAATTCAGGGCGACGTACAGGCCGATGCTGCCACCCAAAATGAACGTCAGAAAGGTCGTAAACTGGTAGTCAAATGAACTACTGAAGGCGAGCATAATCCGCATGCAGGTGGCCACCCCCAGGAATAGGAACAACATGGTTCCAATGCTCGTTGCGATCGCCGTGCGGGAGTTAGCGTAATTAATGCCCATGTGGATGCCGAGCATCGCCGCGAAGGCATTCATGACGACCACGCCACCGAGGATGAACACCAAGTTTTCCGTGGATAGGGCACCGGTGCATCGCAAGTAGACACACAAAACGAGCGGCAGCAGGACCATTTCCTTCGCGTTGTAAAATGATCCGCCAAGTTTACCGAGCACGATCTCCTTGGGAGATAAATCGGTGACTCGCAACAGGTCGAGCGCACGGCTATCGCGCTCGTTCGTCAACGAAGTGACGGCCAAAGCGTTCAGCAGGATCAGCCCGACGACGGTCAGCGTGACGAACGGCTTCGCCTCGGCGGGAATTGCGCGCTCGACCGACGCGCCGCTAGGAAGCTGGGCGAACAGGACGGCGGCGCAGGCCAGAAACAAGGCCCAATAGGCGAGGCGGATAACTACCACGCGCTTGCCATAGGCCCAGGTGCGAATTTCACGCCAGAGCACGGGGTTATCCCACACTTCGCGCGTCTTGCCCCCGGCGCCGTGAATTGCAGCCGCCGAACGCTCCGATGAATCTGCAGGCGACGACACCTGTTCGGTCGGCGCGGTTTCCACTTGTGGGATAAGGTCCTGCCTGGGGTTCCAGACGCGAACACGCACAATGGCGATAAAGTTCAAGAGGACCGCAGCTACGGTTGAAGTTCCCAAGAACACCAAGACAGGATCATGCATCCACGGGTTGCTGATAGGCTGCTTGAAGATCGGGCGAGCGGCTTCTTGAACGGCTTGCCACGGGCTCATCGCAATTGCCCAAAACCGGGCTCGCTGCCCGATAAGACTGGAACTGGGACCGCTGGCCGCCACGACCTCCCACGCGATTAGCCACAGGACGATGACCAGCGCGGTCATGGCCAAGGCTTGGAACGTCTTCTCACGCCACAGGGCGATGGTCGAGCCAAGGCTACCCGCTACGAAAGCGCTGGTCAGCGTCACGGCCGTGATTCGCAGGATTTGTTCGGTTGAAACGCCGCCCAACAGCGCGAGAATCAATAGCAAAGGCAATGTGGCGGCACAAACGACGAGCACCGTGAGCATGCCGGCCAGCAATTTGCCTACGACCAATTCGAAATTCGAGAGGTTGGTAAGCAGGAGCAGCTCGAACGTTTTGCGGTCCTTTTCGAGGGCCACCGCCGATGCGACCAACAGGGCGGCAAACGGCATGACAACCGCCACTTGCAGCGGGGCGAGAATCTGAAACGCCGCGGCGCCGAACCAGGCCAAATCTCCAATGTTCTCGATCTGTTGCGCGCCGACCAGCAGTTGCCAGGCCGTCAACGTCAAGGCAAAGAGCGCCCCAGCAAACAGGGTACGCGCGGCGAAGAACGATATTCGCCTGGGGGCGACCGCGGCCTCACGTGTGAACATGGGTCCAATCAAGCAACGATCCTTTGCCGACTTTAGTGCGTAGGGGAACTTGGCGAGTTAAGTTGTGGCTGGGGCCTGATGGAGCCACAACCCTGGCCTTGGCTTCGCGCCTTGGCAGTTTCTGGCCGCGTCCATCGACCAACAAAAAACTGCTCGAAGTCTGGTTCGATGGCTGCCACCCGGCGCGAAAAATCTTTACAATCTATTCTAACTCGAAGTGGGCCTGGCGGACCATCGAGTGCTTCTACTCCATTTGCTCGTCGTTTCCTTGTGAGGTTGTAACATGATCGATTTGTATTATCGCATTCGGGCGTCCCGGGCCGGGGTTCGTTGCGGCTCGTTGCTTATCGTACTTTGTAGCGGTCTGGCTGTGTTCGGCATCAGCCGCGCGACACATGCTCAGATCACGACGAAAGCGCTGATCGAAGATTCCGTTTCGCCCGATTCAATTGCGAAATACACGGAGATCGATGAGGCAATCAAGCGGTTTTCGAATCGCGATGTGCTTGCCGCCCGCCAGTTCCTGGATGCGGCAAAGAAGAAAGACGCGAAACTTCCGCCCGTCGACCTGCTCTTGGCCAAGTTGTATTTCCTGGCGGGCAATGCGCAGGCCGGCCGGATCTCGCTGGAGAAGACGGCTCTTGAAACACCGGGTGACCCCGAGGCCTACTTGATCTTGGCCGATCAGGCGATGCAACAAGGCCGCACGATCGAGGCCGATGCACTTTACGATAAGGCCCTGTCGTTAGTGGCAAAATTCACTGGCAACGACAAACGCAAGCGGAATTTTGAAATCCGTGCCCGCAGCGGCCGCGCAGGCGTGGCGCAACGCCGTAAAGATTGGGAAAGTGCCATCGCCGACCTCAAGGCGTTGCTGCAAACCGATCCTGAAAACGCCGCGGCCCACTACCGACTGGGACAGTGCTTGTTCATGCAGCAGCAGTTTCGACCAGGGTTGGACGAGTTTACAGCGGCCAAGAAGGCCGATAAGAATCTGCCTGATCCCTTCGTGGCCTCGGCGTTGATGTTCGACCAATTGAAAAAGTCATCCGAAACCCAACAAGCATTTGAACGCGCGTATGCGGCGAATAAAACGGATCCAGCAACTCTCACAGCCTACTCACAGTGGTTGATCAAGACCGGCGCCGTGGATAAAGCCGAGGGAATGTTGGCGCAAGCCCGCAAAGACAATCCTGGCAATTTGAATCTGCTCATCTTGAGTGGCGTAGCGGCTCGTATGACAAAGAAAATGAAGCCGGCCGAAGATTACTTCATTGAAGCGCTCGGTATTGCCCCAGCGAACGGCGACGTCATCAATCAACTTGCGTTGCTGCTTATCGAACAAAACGATCCGAGCAAGCGCGAGCGGGCCCTGCAATTCGCCAGCATGAGCGCGCAATTGAACAGTCAAAATGCCGATGCCCAGATAACGCTGGCATGGGTGCTCTACCAACTCGGAAGACAGGGAGAAGCCGAACAAGCATTGCGAAACGGACTGCAACTGGGAAATCTCAGCCCGGACAGCAGCTACTTGGTCGCCAAGATCCTGCACGAGCAGAATCGGCCCGATACCGCCAAACAGATTTTGACGTCGGCGCTCGATAACGACAGTCCGGGCATCTTCATTTATCGCAAGGACGCCCAAGCGCTGCTGGATTCGATCAAGTAGCGGGCGAACGCTTGAATCGGGGGCGCAAAAATAAAAGGTCGCGGCAGCCGATCCGTCGCCTGCCGCGACCTCTATCCTGAAGCAAAACACACTGTGTTTTGCCCTCCCGTTATGTTATTGATATCGGCAGAGCAGGCGCAAACGCGATAAACCGAAAACCGCGAACAGGGCAGTTCGCGGTTCTTTTTGCGGTTCGCGTGCGAAGATTTGCCGGTCGTTTCGGTTCTGTCGAGCGCGAATTAACCGACTATTTCGCCCGCGGAATTGGTGCGGGTGCGCTGGGCGCGGCGGCCACGGCGCTGCCCAAAGTCATTTCATTCGGCACTTTGCCGAGCCGCTCAAACTGCATAGGACCGAATCCGAGGGCGGCGGCCGGCGAATACGGGTAAGCCCCGTAGTGGTTCGGCTCACCAGGTGCGCCATTCTGGCAGGTGTCGCCACATGAGTAACTGATGGCCTTACACGTACACGGAGTGCGCGGAATGAAGTACGGGTTGAGCGGCATGACGACCGAATTCTGCGCGTTCCAAGTGCGGGCCCAAAGGCACTTGGTTTGGCCGTTAATGATGCAGCCGTCGGAGTTGCACCAGGCCCAACTTGAAGCTGCGGGCAACGACAGAAGTAAGACCGCGGGGACGACGAAACGCAACCTACGCAACAGCGGAACGGACATGACTTGCCTCCTTGGCATGACCGTAGAAGGTGGGGGATAAGAAAACATGCCCCACGAAATCGTCATCTGCAATCCGTTTGCGGGCGAATCTTCAAGTCATCAAGTGCCGGCACATGCTTCGTGCGGCGCATGCAGAAGAGTTTGCGCACGAAACCGCAATTGCGCTTGCGGCAATCGCTCCGCAAACGTTACAGGTTAACATTGCGCTCAGGCGGCCTTCACCGCGGCTTCGCCATCGTCGAGTTTGAATAGCGAGAAGATTTCCTCGCGCGTCAGGCCAGAACTGGCCGCCGACATGTTTTCGCCGAACACGATCTCGAAAAGCTCACGCTTCCGCTGGAGAACATCGTGAATTCGTTGCTCAATGGTGTTCAACGCCAGAAATCGAGTGATTGTAACCGATCTTTTGGCGCCAATTCGATGAGCCCGGTTGATGGCCTGATCCTCGACGGCGGGGTTCCACCAGCGGTCAAACAGAAATACGTAACTGGCAAACTGGAGGTTAAGCCCGACGCTACCGGCGCCATAGGACATGAGAATCAGGTGACAATTCGAATCGTCACGAAATCGCTCGATGACGCCGTCGCGCTGCCGACTCGGTACTTGACCGTGATATTCGACCGGATGGAAGCGTTCGAGCCGCCGACGGAGTTCGGCGAGCGTTTGCACCCATTGGCTGAAGACGATCGCCTTACGGCCGCTGGCGGCGCACTCCTCAAGGTCCGCTTCCAGGCGTTCGAACTTGCTGCTTGCACCGGTGGCGGGGTCAAAGTTGCAGATTTGCTTTAGCCGTAGCACCAGCTCGAAAACGTGTTGAATCGTCAACTGTTGTTTGATCTCGCGCAAATGCACGACCCCCTCGTCCTCCGCGAGCCGGTACGCTTCCGCTTGTTCGGGCGAGAGTACGACGTCGGCATCGCGAAACAACTTCGGCGGAAGATCGATCGAAACCTGGTCCTTGGTGCGCCGCAACACGTAATCGGCAACCACGCGACCAACTTCCCGCGGCTTCATCTTAGCTTCCAACTGGCCGGGTGAGATGAACTCAAAGATGCCGCGCAGATCCTCCACGCTATTTTCAATCGGCGTGCCGGTTAACGCCCAGCTTCTTCCTCGAGGAATCGAACGCGTGATTTCATTGGTTGTGCTCGATGCATTCTTGATGCGTTGAGATTCATCGAGCACAACGAGGTCATAATAATTGTCGGGGTGACAAACATCGTCGCGGTCGCGCATCACGGTTTCATAATTGGCAATGGTTACGGCGTCGCTTGCTGAACGCCATAGCCACTGGCGCCGCGCGGGGTTGCCTTCGATTGTGGTGAGCGGCAGTTCAGATGCCCAGCGTGCGAACTCCCGCTGCCAATTGCTGACGAGCGGCTTGGGACATACCAACAGCACTCGCCGCAGCTGATCATGATGGATTAGGAGGCGAATTGCCGTGATCGCCTGCATCGTTTTGCCGAGGCCCATTTCATCGGCCAGCACGGCCTGGTCACGCGGGTAGAGGAAGGCAATGCCATCGAGCTGAAAGTGGAATGGCCGAAATGGAAATCGCAATTCACTTGTCGCCAGCAACGACTCGAGCGGCGGCTGCAGCAACAACCGCAAGCGATCTTCGAGTTTGATGAGATCTCGTGGCGGTTTGAGCCGCGTGTATTGTCCTTCAATCGCGGTCGGAGTAATATCGGCGGTCCCAGCACCGTCGGCACTGCCCTCTGTAGCAGGACATTGATTTCGAGCTATGTTACGCTCTGGCGTGCTACGTGGCACGAGTTCCCGTTCATTGCACTGGTAGAACGTGTAACCGTAGGTCTTGATCGTCGGCGCATCGAAGGTATTGGACGCGACGCCGGCCAAACCCAACTCGAAATCCCGCGGGCCGATGTGAACGCCGTCACTTAACGACGAGTTCGACGATCCGAGACAAACGGGTTCGGCGGGCAGGCTCAGGGCACGAAGAACCCTTAGCTTGCCTGGGTCGATGTCGTCGCGCTCTGCTATCCACGAAAACATTGGGGTGTTTTCGATCTTAGGCAGCTTGTTCATGGGCTTCGTTGCTAACGCTGCCGATCCGCTGGGCTTCCCGAATCGCTTCATGAATGCGGCCGAATGGCTCGGCAAGATCGACCCGGCGCATGATGAGGTCGAGCGAACTCGCGATTGGCGTTTCGTCCTGTTCGTACCCCAGGGGGATGTGCAGCTTAATGGCTTCGAGCGAAATGTGGCTCCGGGTTAGGCGGCTCGCCGGACGATCGGCCGGAAGGACTAAGGCCATGGGCACGCCAATCAATTCGCGCGCATGCAAGAGTCCTTCGCTATCAGTGAATATCACCTTCGGGGTGATCTTGGCGGCCCGCAGAAGCGAACTACCAATCTGCTCGCCGAGCAGGTATGACTCGAGTGTCGGGCCGTAAAGGATCTGTTGAGCACGATTCGGTCGGATCGGTGCGGAGCAATGAAATTCAAGTGGGCGGCCAAGTTGCGACACAATCAAATATCCGCCAAAGTACCCCAAGTCGGCAGATTCTACCGCACTTAGATAGCCGAATGCCGGTTCGTTGCAGCGGGCTTGTTGCGACATACTCGACCAATAGGCCCAACGGTGGGGAATGACGTTGGCCGCGGCAAAATGGGAGAACATTGCGGGCGGCGTGCGGCCGGATTGAGGTAATGAATCCATCGGGACCAGAATCCCGCAGACTTTAGGCGGATGTCGACCCAGCGGCGTAACGCGGCGTAAGTCCAAGCCGCCAGCCAAATTTGCTATGTTTCGACCGTATTTTCCGCAAAATAAAATGTGTCGCCAATTCCTGGAAACGCTTTCGGTCTTTTGTTAAAGTAATTGAAGATGACTGGTGGGCGGGAGCGTATGGCCTAACTTGGCAATGCCGGCCATTCGAAAAAATCCGGGGTTTCGCGTTGGTGATTTGGTGGGGCAGCTTTCAAACCTGTTCGTTGATGGCTGCCGCGAAAATGTCGAGGTTAAGGATCCGTCCTGCTCAGCAGTCCAGCCGCAATTCATCTGTATTGTATATCCCACCTCTGCGGCTAAATCATTGAACTTCGCTATCAATTTAGGGGACTTTCGTACATGACTGCCATCCGCCGCCCTGCCCCTCCCTTATTTTCGCAAGTCGACGTTACGACAGCGACGCACACGCATGCTCACGTCCACCCGGGAATGACGGCTCGTGAGGAGCAGACCGAACTGTTGCGCGAGGTCTTGGCGGCTCAAGATCGTACGAACGAATTATTGGAAGAATTGACCAACGTCATGGCCGCCACCCAGAAACAAAAGACGGCGGAACTCAATCAATGGCGGAATGCGCATCCGGAACTTGCGGATGCGTGTCGGGAAGCAGCAGAAGCGCTGACTCGCGTACAAATTGAGTACTTGCAGCGGATGACGGAAGAGGTCGACGAGACCAGCGAAGACATGATTGATGGCGAATTCATGTTGAATGAATTCGTAGATCGCTTCGGACCACGCCTTGCGCATCTCAATGGCGTAATTCAGGTACTGGCCCAATTGAGCAGTGTGCCGAACCCTGCCAATGCTCAATAACAGGGCCGACACCAGAAGTTTTGCGGTTCTTGAAGGCCTCGCGCACGCGGGGCTTTTTTCTTGTCAACGAGTTGGCATTCCTGCCCGCTAAGCAAGGCCGTCGTCTACGCGCGTGGCGATCCCCATGTTAAGCTGTTTCGACAAAACTGTCTCCTTGCCAAATCCCATTGCTTACACCCATGAGTAAATCGCTTGACGAAGCCCAACGCCGAGCCAAGACCGCTCTTGATGATCATGTTGCCGAAATAGTTGCCTGGCACTTTCACGAGTCGACCGGCTGCCCGTTCTGGCTCGAATTCAAAAACAAATTGAAGTTCGATCCGCTGAAAGACGTGCGATCATTCGCAGACTTGCGCAAGTTCCCCCCCTTTGAAGACGAGTGGTTGCGCGGCGGGCCGGTGCGACGCTGGGTTCCGAAAGCGCTGGCCGATAGGCCGCTCTATGTTTTTGAAACCGGTGGCACCACCGGAATTCCGAAAAGCCGAATTGCAGTTGAAGACTTCCGCATCGATTACTCGTTGTTCAGCGACACGCTCCCTGAGCAGTATTTTCCGCGGGGGGCGAATTGGCTGATGCTCGGGCCGTCTGGCCCGCGACGGCTAAGGTTGGCCGTGGAACATTTGGCTCAGCAGCGGGACGGCATCTGCTTCTGCATCGATCTCGACCCACGCTGGGTTATCAAGCTCATCAAGAAAGGCTGGATGGAACAACTCGAAGCCTACAAGCGGCACTGTGTTGACCAGGCGCTCACGATTTTGGGCGCCGGGCACGATGTAAAGTGCATGTTTGGAACACCGAAGTTGATTGAAGCGTTGTGCCTCGCGCTCGAAGAACGCGGCAGCAGTCTAAAGCAGACTGGTATCACAGGCATCTTCTCGGGCGGCACGGAATTCACGCCACAATGGACGCGGTTTTGCATTGAAGAGCTGTTCGGTGGTCCGCCCGAGGTTAGCGGCATCTACATGACGCCCACTTACGGTAACACGCTCATGGGGCTCGCCTGCTCGAAGCCGGTAACCGCGGCGGATGGCTACAAAATTAGCTACTACGCTCCGCAGCCGCGCGCGGTGGTCGAGGTCGTCGATTTCGACGACACCGATCGCGTCGTGAATTATGGGGCAACGGGCCGCGCCCGACTGACGACACTCACCAAGGAGTTCTTCATGCCGGGCTTCTTGGAACGCGACGAAGGCGAACGCGAACCGCCCTGCGGCCAATACCCCTGGGACGGCATCAGCGGCACCCGCCCCTTCCGCCGATTGGCCGAAGCAACCACCGTCGGGGTATATTAGGTAATCAGATGATGTTGTAGTGTGTGAAACCGCTGATGAACGCAGACGAACGCAGATCGGCCATCAATTCAAAAACGGAGCAAGTTCTCGGTGCTGCATTTCGAGTAAGCAACAAATTAGGTGCCGGGTTCCTGGAAAAGGTCTATGAAAATGCGCTCGCCTACGAATTACGCAGGGCCGGTTTCCGAGTCGAACAGCAGTGGCCAATTGATGTGTATTATGAAGGGATTATTGTTGGCCAATACATCGCCGACATCATAATCGACGATGAAATTCTGATCGAAATTAAAGCAGTCAAGTGTTTTGATGATATTCACCTAGCTCAATGTCTTAATTATCTCAAGGCGACAGGCAAGGCGATTTGTTTGCTCCTAAATTTTGGGACTATGCGAGTTGAGGTGAAACGCGTCGTGAATAGCTTCTGAGCATCTTGTTGCAGTACCGGCCGAAATCTGCGTCTATCAGCGTTTATCTGCGGTTCTAAATCCAGAGCAAGTAGTAGCGATGCTTAAACTTCCCGTCATCCGTTGGGGCCAGCCTTACGACTCGTTGGAAGTCGCGGAGGTCAATCACTTTGCCACGGGCGAACCAATTGCCCAGGTGAGCCAAGCTGGCGGCGGAATTATCAAGCGCGATATGCGGCTGGCTCAGCGCGCCCGAGATGTACTGCTCGGTTTCACGTCTGCCGAGCTCATCGCCATGCTCGGCAAGGCCGCCGACCTGTATGAGCACGGCACGCTGCCGATGGGCGACGGCAAGCAATCGCCCGACGACTTCGTGCATCAGCAATCGGCGAGCACGGGCCTGCCCGAACACATGTGCCGGGCCAATATGGCCAAGAATTCGTTCGTCCTCAAGAACATGGCCAAGATATTGGAGTGTTTGACGCGCGGCCTTGATTTGAAAATCCTGAGCCAAGGGTACGGTGAAGAAGGCCGCGGCGTAATGGTGAGTTATCAGGCGCAGTCGCCAGTCTTGGCGGCGGTTCTGCCCTCGAACTCGCCAGGTGTCCACACCCTATGGCTGCCGACGATTGCTTTGCAAATGGGCCTGGTGCTCAAGCCCGGGCCGCAAGAACCGTGGACGCCGTACCGTATTTTTGCCGCGTTCACCGAGGCCGGCGTGCCGAAGGAGTCGTTCTCGCTCTATCCTGGCGAGGCCGAGGCTGGTGCCGCCGTGCTCGAGGCGTGCGATCGCGCGATGATTTTTGGCGGCACGGCAACCGTAGAACGGTATCGCGGTAATCCGAAGGTGCAAGCCCACGGGCCGGGTTTCTCCAAAATTCTGCTGGGGGATGATGTTGTCGACCGCTGGCCCGATTACCTCGACCTCATGGTCGAAAGCATCTATCTCAACAGTGGACGCGGCTGCATCAACTGTTCTGGTGTTTGGGCATCGCGGCACACTCGCGAAATAGCCGAAGCACTTGCCGAACGACTTGGTCCCATTGAAGCCCTGCCACCGACCGACCCCAACGCAGGGCTCGCGGCGTTCACGGTCCCCGGTATGGGAGCGATCGTGTGGAAACAGATCGAACAAGATTTGCAGACTCCGGGCGTGACGCATTCGACCGCCAAGTACGGTCCGCGGCTAATCGAACAAGAGCGCGCGAGCTATTTGCGCCCGACGATCATTCATGCGCCTTCTCCCGACGCTTCCGCCGCTCAAAAGGAATACATGTTCCCGTTTGCCGCGGTAGTCGAGTGTCCGCAGTCCGAGATGTTGAAACGCATCGGCCCGACGCTGGTCGGTACGGTGATTTCCAATGATGAGTCATTCCGGCGAGCAGCGACGAACGCCACGAACATCGATCGGCTGAACCTCGGCCCGATTCCCACCACCAGGCTCAACTGGCTCCAACCGCATGAAGGAAATCTCATCGATTTCCTCTTCCGCAACCGGGCACTACAACTATTCCCTTCCCACTGAGCAGAGGGAGTAGAGCCTGCCCTCCGTGTCGATACCCCACCCCGCGCCATGCTATCCTTCGATTTCCATTGTCCAACGCGAATCGTATTCGGCGCGGGCAAGATCGCCGAACTCGGTCAATTGGCGCAGTCACTTGGGGCGAAGCGAGCGCTAGTCGTGTCCGATCACGGCGTCGTCGCGGCCGGGCATACGGCTCGGGGAATCACGTCGCTGAAGGACGCGGGGCTGAGCGTGAGCTTGTTCGACGGCGTGGAGGAAAATCCAACGACCGACCACGTTGCTGCCGGGCTTGCGGTTGCCAAGGAATTTCACCCCGACCTTATCGTTGGTCTCGGCGGTGGCAGTTCGATGGACTGCGCGAAAGGCATCAACTTCTTGTATTCCTGCGGCGGCCGCATGCAAGACTATTGGGGCGAGGACAAGGCAACTGGTCCGTTGTTGCCGATGATTGCCGTCCCCACGACGGCCGGCACCGGCAGTGAAACACAATCCTATGCCTTGGTTTCCGACGCCGAAACGCACGTGAAAATGGCCTGCGGCGATAAGCGAGCCGCGTTTCGTGTCGCCATTCTTGATCCAGAACTCACACTTACGCAGCCCACTCGCGTTACCGCTCTCACCGGTATCGATGCATTGGCTCACGCTCTCGAAACGTATGTGACCAAGCGGCGGTCCGATATATCGTTGTCGTTCAGTCGCGAGGCATGGAGGTATCTCTCCGCAAATATCGTCGGCGTATTAGTTAATCCAGGTGACATTGAAGCTCGCGGGGCAATGCAGTTGGGGGCGTGCTTTGCCGGAATCGCGATCGAAAACTCAATGCTCGGGGCCGCGCATGCCCTGGCAAACCCACTGACCGCCACGTATCGAATCGCTCATGGTCAGGCAATAGCGCTGATGTTGCCTCACGTGATCCGACATAATGGCCGATGTGTTCAACACTGGTATGTGGAGTTGCTGGAGTGCGCTCCAGCGGGATTATTCAGGCATCTTGGTGGAACGGCATCCGAAGTGCTTGCCGATTTCGTAACGGATGTAACACGCCAAGCTGGGCTCCCTGGTAAACTGAGTGACGTCGGCGTGCCGCGTGAAGATTTCCCAAAATTGGCGGCGGCTGCCGCTCAGCAATGGACCGGCAAATTCAATCCCGTCGAAATGAACATCGGCGACTTTCAAACCCTGTATGAATCGGCATTCTAAATTCTTCATTTCGACGGTAGTTGTTGTTGCGATTGTCGGCATGGCGAACAATTGCCGTGCCGACGATTGGCCGTTCGTACGCGGCAATCTCTTCGGTTCTGGCGTGGCCCAATCATCGCTGCCAGATAATCCTGAACTGCTATGGAAATACTCTGCGGGAAAGGATGCTGGATTCGATGCGACCCCGGTCGTTGCGAACGGCGTCGTGTATATCGGCGACAACGCCGGTACGTTCCACGCGCTTAAGCTCGCCAATGGCACGGAAGCGTGGAAGAAGACCTTTTCGGATACTGGTTTCGGCGCTGGTGCGGCGGTTGAGGCCGGCAAGATTTACGTCGGCGACATGAATGGCGTTATCTATTGTCTCGCGACGGAAGATGGCCGGGAGATTTGGAATCAGAAACTCGAAGGTGAGGTTTACGCTGGCCCAAGTTTGAATGGCGACGACGTTCTTTTCACCTGCGAGGCCGGCACGCTGAGTTGCCGCAATAAGCGGGACGGCGCCGAGCGTTGGAAGTTTCACATCGAGGCACCGTTGCGATGTACCCCCACAATCGCCGGTGGCCTCGCTGCTCTGGCCGGCTGCGATAGCCGACTCTATTTGATCGATGTGAAAAATGGAAAGCAAACCGATTCCGTCGCCATCGATGCTCCGACCGGATCGACCCCGGCCATGCAAAACGGTCGAGTGTTCTTCGGCACCGAGGGCGGCACGTTTTACGCGATCAAGATCACTTCGACAAATGGCAAAAAGCCGGCCGTCGCCTGGTCGTATCGCGATCCGCAGCGCAATCAGCCGATTCGCGCAGCCGCGGCCGTGAATGACCAAGTAGTTGTCTACGGCGGGCAAAGCAAGATAATTTACGGTCGCGATCCGAAAACCGGTGAGGAAAAATGGAAGCGCACGACGCGCGCCCGCATCGAAAGTTCACCGGTGATTGCCGGCAACCGAGTGGTCGCCGCCACCGCGGCCGGTAAAATCTACCTGCTGGATACTGCTACGGGCGAGGTGAAATGGGAGCACGACGTTGGTGGCAGCTTCACCGCCTCACCGGCAGTTGTCGACAACAAAATTCTGCTCGCCAACACCGATGGCACACTATATTGCTTTGGCGCGAAGGACAGTCAAAGAAAGATTAACCACGGAGACACTGAGGGCACGGAGCGGAAAATAAAAATTGGAATACGGAAGTCGCTATATCGGCAAATTGCAGTTCTCATTTTGCGTTTTGCCATGAATTCTTTCTCCGTGCGCTCTGTGTCTCCGTGGTGAATCACAAAGGTATGTCTATCAGCACCTTAAAAACCGAAGTCGGCAGTTACTTCATCAGTAACTATCCGCCCTTCTCCGCCTGGTCGGCGGATCAGCTGAACGCGGTGCGCGATGCCATGAACGCGCCGCCGGCCGCCGTGCCGCTGGGGCTCTATCTGCACATCCCGTTCTGCCGCAAACGGTGCAAGTTTTGTTATTTCAAAGTCTTCACCGATAAGAACTCGGCTGAGGTCGAACGCTACCTGGCCGCGTTGTCGCGCGAAATCGAACTCGTTAGCAGGCTGCCCGCGATGGGCAATCGCCCCTTTCGCTTCGTGTATTTTGGCGGCGGCACGCCATCGTTCCTGAGTTCTCGCCAACTGGAACGGCTCGTCGAACGCTTGCGCGCCAATGTCTCCTGGGATGCGGCAGAGGAAGTGACGTTCGAGTGCGAACCGGGCACGCTTTCCGAAGCCAAGGTGCAAACGCTTCGCGAAATCGGCGTGACGCGGCTGAGCTTGGGCGTTGAGCATTTCGACGACACGATCCTGCGCGAAAACGGCCGGGCCCATGAGTCGCATGAAATCTATCGCGCCTGGCCGTGGATTCAGGCGGCAGGTTTCGCCAGTACGAATATCGATTTAATCGCGGGCATGGTCGGCGAAACTTGGGACAAATGGCGGGATGCCGTCCGCCGCACGATCGAACTCGACCCCGATAGCGTCACGATCTATCAAATGGAGTTGCCGTACAACACGGTCTACTCGAAAGATATATTAGGCGGCGTCATTGAAACACCCGTGGCCGATTGGGCCACCAAGCGTGCCTGGGTCAATTACGCCTTTAATGAACTCGCGGCTGCCGGTTACGGGCCGTCGAGCGCCTATACGATGGGTAAGAACCGTCGGGGACTCGCTCATTTTGCGCAGTCGGCGGAGCAAAATGCGCCTGTCCCCGTTTCTGCACACGTCGGCTCTGGACGAAGCACGAAGTTCAGCTACCGCGATAACCTGTGGCAAGGTAGCGATTTGCTTTCGACAGGGATCGCTAGTTTTGGTCACATCTCGGGCGTCCACTATCAAAATCACGCCGAATGGGAGCAGTACTGCACTAGTTTGGAATCGGGTGTCCTGCCCCTCGCCCGTGGCCTTGCGCTCTCGCCGCATCAGCGATTAATTCGCGAAATGATTCTGCAACTCAAACGTGGCTACCTGGACATCGCGTATTTTCAGAAGAAGTTCGGCCCGAACATCCTCGACGAATGGGCGGCTGCCTGGTCGGAATTTGAACAAGATGGACTCTGTACGATAAACCGCGACGTTGGACGCATCGAGCTTACTCGCGCGGGCTTGTTGCGGGCCGATTCTCTATTGCCCGCGTTCTTTGAACCGCAATTCCGCGGTGTACGTTACACCTAGTCGGTGCGACGTTTTGCGGCATCGAATTTGCTTTGCTTGTTGCCATCTCCGGTACGCCCATTGTTCTTGAGGCCATTCCGAAGAGCTTCGTCACAATTTTTCAACCGATTCTGAATAGGTTAGAGGAGACCAGGAATGGACAAGCAAGCCATGATCAATTCCCTGAATGAAGACCTGGCCGGCGAATTGAGCGCGATCATTCAGTACATCACCTATGCCGCCAAGGCGACAGGGCCGTACCGGCCGCAACTGGCCGAGTTCTTCCTCGCGGAAGTGCCCGATGAACAGGGGCACGCCCAATTCCTCGCCAATAAGATCGTGGCCCTCGGTGGCGAGCCGACAACCAAAGCCCGGGAAGTGCCGGCCGCCAAGTCGAATCACGAAATGGTCGAGGCGGTGCGCGAGGCCGAAAAACGCGCCGTCACCGACTACACCAAACGAATCCGGCAGGCCGAGGAATTCGGCGATAAAGGCCTCGTCGTCCAACTCGAAGATATCGTCCGCGACGAAACGGGCCACCTCGAAGAAGTTGAACGCCTGTTGCGCGATTGGCTAAACTAGCCATTCTTTTTTATCCGAGGTGCGAACGACCTGGATCGCGGGCCGCGCCTTGCTGCTGACGAGCCGGAACGTGAGAGGCAGGACGTGGCTTTCAAGAAGGCGGCCCTTGCGGCCGGATGAGACGCCGACCGATTTGAGCTTCTTGCCAGCGAGGCGCAGCAACTCCACGCGCCAAGGGTCGCGGTCGATAACAAGGAGTTCGCGTGTGCCGACTTGCGAATAAAACGGGATTTTGTCACGGGTGCGGTCATCTTCGCTGACGATTTCGACGCCGAAATCAGGACCGCCTTGCCAGTGGGTCTTGTATCTTTTTGCTTGTGTGCCGGCGAGATACACGACGACATCGGGGCAGCGGTAGTTTTGCGTCCAGCCTTTCATGCGATCGCTGACATTGGTGCCAGGTAGTACAATGTCCGGGCTATCCCAGCCTAACGTTTCACGGAAGATTGAGACCAATCGGCTGACTATATCCTGGTGCTCAATATTCGGCAGCGGCGCCATCATGTACGTGCCCTCCCACACCTCATCCCAACGATCTGAGCCAGCGACACGGCGCTCTTCGCGCAGCTGCTCGGCGAATTTGTGGTCCATGATGACAGTGGCCATATCTTGCTCTCCGATCGGCATCGCACTCACACCGCGCGTATTATAATTGGTGTGTGGCGTTCCTCCAATGTCGCGATCACGCTACGGGCGATGGAATATCTGTTCCCAATAGGCTTTGCCGAAGTCAGCGGGGGTTACACGCGCCCAGCCGGTGCCTCGTACGTTCGTGGCGCACGGCTGTTGGTGGGGTCGCACTTGCCCATCGCTGCGGCGTTTTCGAGTGCCACTTGGTAGAGTTGCTGGCCGTGGGCCGTGGGGTATCGGCCCGTGATACACGCCCGGCACAAGGCATCGACCGAAAAATCGAGTGCTCGTGCGATGGCATCGACGTGCAGATAGCGGAGCGAATCGGCGCCGAGTTCGCGGGCCATTTCCGCAAAGGTCTCTTGTTGCGGTTGACCGGGCTGCATGAATTTTGGAGCGAATAGCTCCGACACCGTCGACATATCGATCCCGTAGAAACACGGCGCGATGATTGGCGGGCAAGCCACGCGCACATGAATCTCGCGCGCCCGCCCCACGTTCCGCATGCGCGAAATGAGCACCCGCATGGTCGTCGAGCGCACAATTGAGTCTTCCACCAGAAAGACCCGTTTGCCTTCGAGCACTTCGCGGAGCGGCGTGTATTTGGATGAAGCTTTATTCGCCCGCGTGCCGGTGCCTTCGATAAACGTGCGGCCCGAGTAACGATTGCGGATGAGACCTTCGGCACTAGGGACGCCCAGGCGGTATGCCATGGCATCGGCCGCACATTTGCTCGTATCGGGCACCGGCACCACGATTGTGTCGTTATCGACCGGCACATCTTCCAGCTTCGCGAGTTCTTCGCCCAGCGATTTGCGGGCCAGATACACGTTGCGTCCGTCCATTGAACTGGCCACGTTGGCGAAATAGACCCACTCAAAGAAGCAGTGGGCTTGCCGCGGAGCTTCGGCAAAGCGCTCGATGTTGATTCTGCCGCCGCTGACTGAAATCATGTGACCTGGTTCGAGCGAATGAATATTATCGTTCTCAAAACCGAGGTTGAGCAGCGCCACACTCTCGCTGGCTGCCGCCAACAGCGGACCTTCGATGGCGTAACTCAATGGCCGGAAGCCCCACGGATCTCGCGCGATTACCATTTCGCCCAGCGCATTGAGCAACACCAGGCAATAGGCGCCGTCGAACCGCTTGGCGACATTCCGCATCACGTCGACCAGCGACGGCCGGCCAGCGCCGGAGAGTTCCCGACTAATCTCGTGCATGATGATTTCTGTATCGGTATCGCGCGAAAGATGATGCTCGTCATCCGCCAGTAACTTATCGCGCAATTCCGCGTAGTTCGCTAATTGGCCATTGAATGCGAAACTGAACCACTTGTGCTTCTGCAAATGGTGACGCTCAAACGGCTGAGCATAATTAAGATCGTCCTGACCACAGGTGGCATACCGCACATGTCCGATCGCTGCCCGTCCGGCATAACGGTCCATGATGCTCTCGGCCTTCCCCTTGTGGCTCAGCCGGAACACCTCGCTCACGCTGCCCAGGCCGCGATAGGTATCAAGTAATTGCTCGCGCGCCGGTTGGTAGCTCGTCATGCCGGCCGAAAGCTGGCCGCGATTCTGGACATCCAGGAGAATTCGCGGAATCAGCCGGGAAACTTGTTCAGGCCCCTGCGGCGGACACAATGAACTCGCCGCCTCGCCTGGCAAATGGTAGATCGCCGCCAAGCCGCATTCGTGATGAAGTTGACTCATGAATTGAGCATCGCCAAACCGCCCGGCCGGAAATGCCGCACCCTCTCTATATGCCGATGCGACACCGAGCCCTTAATTCTAGCGCGTCTACCCGCGTTGCTCAACCGGCTGGAATTTGCCGGTACGAAGCGGTTTGTGGTTGCATCGAGTCATTGAGAGGGCGTGTCTGACGGCGCTTTCTCCGGCAATGGTTCAACGGCAGGTGCGCTCGCCGCAAAGGCTGCGTCAATCGCTTGCAGCCGATCGCGTGCCTGAATCATGCGAGCGGTAAGGGCGCGAATTTGGTCTGAGTGAAATCGCACCAGGTTATTGCGTTCCGTTCGCAAGCTATCTAACCGCAACTCGGTTGATCGCGCACACAACTCCAAATTCCGCTGTGTGATTGGGAACGGATTGCCGATGGAAAACCGATTGAATGGTCGATATTCGCGCACGAGCGATTTATTGTTCGCGACCTCTGTTTCCGTCATTTCAATGGCTGCATCCAGTTCCCGGAGTTTCCGCGGATATTCGACGAGCCAGTAGTTCCGCAAGTCCGCCTTCGCTTGTTCAAGTTCTTGAGCGGCAGTCATCCGATCTTGAAACAAGATTTCATGCGCAAGTGCCGACCGTATGATTCCCATAGAGACGAGTAACGCCAGAAATACTGTAGCAAAGAGCTTCATGATTGCAGCCAGGGCGAATCAGGGGTGGAAGAATGGAAATAATAGCGCCGCGAGCACTGCCCAAATCCAGCGTAATCACCCAACAAACACCTCTCAAAACGATGTGGCATTTCGGCAACATTCCCCCTGCTTCTCCGGAGAGCCGCGAACCAATCTGCCGGCATGACCGTCCTAATCGCAACACATTCTTACCATGAAGACAAACTGGTTTTGCCATGGAAACCCGATTATGTATCGAAACAGAGCGGCTCCTGTTGCGGCCGCCGACGATCGATGATGCGGCAAGTATCTTTGCACGCTACGGCCAAGATCGCGATGTAAGCCGCTACATGAGCTGGAAACCGCACCGTTCGCTCGACGATACCCGTGAGTTCCTTGACAAGCTGTTAGCCAACATCGAGAGCCGTACCGCGCTGGGCTACCTGATTTTTGCAAAGCATACAGAGCTACTGCTTGGCTCGGTCGGCGGAGAAATCAGTGGCCATCTTCTGGGCTTCGGTTACTGCCTTGCCCGCGATGCCTGGGGAAACGGATTCGCGACGGAAGCGGCGCGCGCATTCGTCAAGTCGGCGTGGGCGAATTCGTCGCTGGTTCGCATCGCCGCCATGTGTGATGTCGAAAACATGGCTTCGGCGCGGGTACTTGAGAAAGTCGGCCTGACGCGCGAAGGGATACTGCGCAAGTATCTTGTCTTGCCCAACCTCGGCGATTCACCACGCGACGTTTACATGTACGCCACCGTCCGCAACAAACCGAGCGCCAACATCTGATCCACGTGCCGAATTGCCGCGCTAGCGTGGCTTTCGCGGCGTTGCGGGACGCGCCAAATCGACCGCCGTCGAAGAGTTGGCCGAAGACCTGAGATGTTCGCCAAGATCGACGAGCGTGTGGATGTTCCCGGCGACCGGATTTGCAGCGTACCTGCCGTCCGCGACATCGATTCGCAGTGGGATTCCATGTGCGGGGTACAACATGGTGGATTCGACCCGGGCGGAGATATCGCTCCCCGGCACAACGGAGAGTCGGTATCGCGTCAGAATTCGTTCCAGCGCCAAGCGCATGATGGCCGTCGCCAACGGTCCGCCGATGCATAGCCGTGGTCCCGCCCCAAACGGATGATATGCGTAAGGACTCGGACGTAACGTCAGCCACCGATCTGGATCGAACCGCTCCGGCCGTTCATAGAAGGAAGCCAAATGGTGCACGATCAATGGCGTAAACACGATTCCCGTGCCTCGTGGCAGTTTGAACGGACCGAGTTGCACGGCTTCGGCCGTCATGCGTTGCGAATAAGCCGAGGCTGGCAGCACGCGCAGACTCTCTTTGATTACCCGATCGAGCAGCGAAAGGTCATCGCCCTTTGGCAGCGCGCCCAATGAGCGTGGCCCACGAGATTCGCCCTCGGCACAAGTGCCAGCTGCCGAATTACTGCCCGCGGCGAGTTCCTTATAAAGCTGCGTCATCACCGCCGGATGCTGCGCCAACAGAAATAGCGTCCAGGCCAGCGCGTGGGCCGTTGTCATGTGCGCTGCCGAGAATAATACAGCGGCTTGGCCAACCAATTCTTCATCGCTTAAGCCGCCTTCTTCATCGTGCGAGCGTACCAGGACGGAAAGCACATCGTTGCTCTGTTGGTGACTCTCGCGACGTTGGCGAATCATCGTCAGCACTTCGGCTTCGATTTGTTCGGCCACGTCGAGCAGTTCTTCATAGCCTTCCAAAAATCGTTCGCTCGGCACCAAAGCGCCGACGCCAACTTCGTGATTCAGCGTCACCCAATTGGCAATCATGTCACCAAGTCGATAAGCCCCCTGGGGATCTTCCAATCCAAACAGCAATCGGCTCGTTACGCGCAACATGTATTGCCGCATTTCTTCGGCAATGTCGCGGACGTCGCCAGGCTGCCAACTTTCCAGTAACTCGTTCGTTAGCGTGAGAACCGTATCGGCATAGGTATTGATTGCGCGGAGGCTGAACGGCTGCTTGACAATCCGCCGATTGCGACGATGTTGCTCGCCATTCATCGCCAGCAAGCCGCACGTTACCCGACGTTGTGCCGATCGCTTCGGGCCGCGGATTGTAAAGAACCGCGCGTGGTATCGCTCGGTGTCGGAAAGAACTTGCTGGTTGTAAACCGGGTCGAAGAGAAAAACAACGCGCTGTCCGCCGTCTTCAATGGCGGCAATTGGGCCGTGCTCGCGATGCAAGTCCCGAAAACTCGTCAGCAAATCGCGCGAGAATTCGGCGAAATCAACCTTCGCAATAGGAAGGGACGTAGGCGGCTGGTGCGCGGCAGCCTGTAAAACCGAATCGCGAACGGCGGTCATGGATGCAAGCAGCGTTTGTTGACGACCGCCGGCAAACCCAAGAAAAAACTGCCGCCCGCCGTAGCGGCAATCACCTCGTGTGCAAGCAACGGGCCGCGTCGTCAAAGTGAATCGATCTTCCGCAGTCGCTCTATTTTACTTGTCTTAACCGAGAACGACAAGATTATCGCGGTGAACCACTTCCTCGTAGGGGCAATGACCGAGGATTACCACGAACTTATCCGAAGGCTGGCGCGCGATGCGTCTCAGTTCTTCCGAGCCGTAATTGGTCAGTCCCCGCGCAAACTCGGTAGAATCCTCTCGGCAGAGGGAGACGACATCCCCTTTTTGGAAGTTGCCTTCGACACGCTCGATCCCAATGGCGAGCAAGCTGCGGCCGCGTTTCTCGACTGCGATTTGGGCACCCTGATCGAGCATCAGCTTCCCGTTCGGCTGCGCCGTTAGACCAATCCAACGCTTCCGCGACGCCACCGCCGGTCCTTGCGTCACAAACAACGTGCCGACGGTTTCTCCACGGATAATATCCACCAGCACATTCGGGCGCTGGCCGTTCGCGATGATCACGCTCTCGCCCGCCATTACTGCCAAACGTGCCGCTTCCAGTTTACTCGCCATGCCGCCTCGGCTGAGATGGTTGGGGCCATTTGAAACCGGCGTCTGGCGTTGGAAATCCCGCATGGCTGTATCCATCTGATCGACCAGCGGGATAACGGACGCGTCGGGAAGCGAAGGATGGCGGTCGTAAAGCCCTTCGATATCGGAGAGCAGCACCAGCAGCGGCGCACGCAGCAGATTCGTCACCATCGCAGCCAGGCGGTCGTTATCGCCCACATTGCGCTGCAACTCGTCGACGCGTACGGTGTCGTTCTCGTTAATGATTGGCAGCGCGCCATATTGGAAAATCGCCAGCAGCGTATTACGGACGTTCAAATATCGCGTGCGGTCGTTCAGGTCGTCGGCGGTTAGCAAGATTTGGGCCGCATGCCGGCCATGCGACTGCAAAGCGAAATTATAGGATTCAATTAGCCGGCTCTGGCCAACGGCGGCGACGGCCTGGAGGTGCGCAAGATCGGTCGGCCGTTGAGGCAAACCAAGCCTCCCCATCCCAGCTCCCACAGCCCCACTGCTGACGAGCACAACCTGCCGTCGATCGTTCATCAGTTGAACGACTTGGTCCGAAATCGCCGTGACGCGGTTTTGATCGAGCGTACCATCCTCGCGGGCAAGCACACGCGTGCCGACCTTGACCACGATCGTCTTCGAGCGGGCAGCGATTTCTTGGCGTTCCGAGTCCGACATTCTTTAGTGCAGCAGGCAAAATGAGGGCAGAATTTGGTCACCACAAATGTGGGAACCAAACGCCACGGGTACTCGGACCTTAAACTGGCTCGGTGACGCGAATATCCACGTCCAGAACCATGTCGCCAACAGCGTCGCGGTAGCTCATCATGTGGGGGGCTTTCAGGTGGGCAGCAAGCGCGGCTACACTTTCCCACTTTTCCACCACCGTAACGACATCCTCCCGCGCGCCCGGCAGGCCAGCAATACCGGTTTCGATATCGCGCGTCGGCCCATATTCCATACACCCCTTCTCCGCCCGTACAAGGGGGACCAACCGGTGGAACTCCTTGAGAAAATCTGGCAAACGCCCCGGGGCAACCTGAATCGTGGCGATGACGTGAATCATAAGTTATCTCCCTTCAAAACGTGTAATTACCATAATCCAGACAGCGAAGGCGGAAAAGGCATGGAGACTTCCCCGGGGCACCGGTCACGAAATTCTCGCACAAACCAGGGCCAAAGCGGTAGCCATTGAACATGTTGCTCGTGTTAATCCCTCGCGAAATCGTCGCGATTGTGTTCCGGCGGGCGGCACGACCAAAAATCTTGTGCCTTGGCCTTGACGATGTACGGGCGTATATTATAGTCTGACGTTATGGCGGTTTGCGAATGCAACCGGCCGTTGAATGGAATCGCAATTTGCAGGTCGATCGTTATCCATTTCGTACGAAACGAGTAGTAATATGTCCCATCCAGACTTGACCTCGCGTCAGCGCGAAGTTTTCGACTTCATCCGCGAGAAGATCACAGGCCGCGGATACGGGCCGACGGTGCGAGAAATCGGCGACAATTTCAGCATTAGCTCGCCCAATGGTGTCATGTGCCACCTGAAGGCGCTGGAAAAGAAGGGGTTAATCACACGCGAGCCCAACATGTCGCGGGCCATTCAAATCAGCGATGCTTATCGCGACGAGCGCGGCATGCCCTTGGTTGGCCAAATTGCTGCTGGCAATTTGACCGAAGCAATCGAGCAGGCGGAACGGTTCGATTTTGAAGATTGGTTCCCGCAGCGGAAGAATCAGTTCGCCTTGCGAGTCAAAGGCGATTCAATGATCGAGGCTCAGATTGCCGATGGCGACATTGTCATCTGCCGGCGTGCCCGCACCGCCCACAAGGGCGATATTGTCGTCGCACTTACCGAGGAGGGCGAAGCCACGCTTAAATACTGGTTCCCCGAGGCGAATCGTATTCGGTTGCAGCCCGCGAATGCTTCCATGAAGCCGATTTACTCGCGCAATGCCCAGGTAATTGGCATAGTTACCGGCGTCATCCGGCGCGTCGCTTAACGTCGCGGTTCGAGTAGCGATTTATAGCATTGCTACGGTCGACTGGGGCGCCACGTCGACGTTACAGCCGTGCTGCCTATTTGGGTTCCGCCTCGCCCATTGCCATTCTCTGGCCCCCAGGCTATTCTCACAGTTCCCTAATTCAACGCTTTTTGGGGCCTGCCATGTCACTCAGTAGCTACTCGAAAGATGGTATCCTCACGGTCGTCTTTGAAGACGCGCGCATCCTCGATGAAACAAAACTCGAGCAGCTCAGCCGCGATCTTATGGAAATGCTTAACAAGACGACGGAAGAGCGGGTAATTCTCGACTTCCACAATGTAAAATTCATGTCGTCGTCGATGCTTGGTAAGCTAATACAAGTGCACAAGAAGGCGACCGAGTTCAAGGTCAAACTGAAATTCTGCTCGATTGACCCTGAAATCCGGCAGGTATTCAAGATCACCAAGCTCGACAAGCTCTTTGACATCGAGGCCGACGAAGCCGCTGCTCGCGCCGCGTTTATGAAGCGGGGCTGGTTTGGTTAATAACCGGCCGCACTGGAAATAGCCTACAGCCTGATTGGCCGCGTGTTTTCATGGTCTTGTGCGCGGCTGGACCGGCGCCGCCATTTGGAAACTAGATGTGCCTTGGCCTAGCATCCTGCTCACTCGTCGGTTTGCAGTCAAAGGAGAGTTGCTTAGGTAGTACCGGGTATCCGTACAAGTACCCTTGCGCGTACTTAAAGCCTAATTGTTGACAAATCTCATGATCGCCTTCGAGTTCGATCCCTTCTGCCAACGGCGCAATTCCTAGGTCGAGAACCATTTGGACGAGGCTACCCAGCATTCGTTGGCGTTCGATCGATGCCAACTTCAAGTTCTGTACGAGCCGCATATCGAACTTCAAATAATCAGGCGGCACGTCGACCAATTCAACCAGGCGTGCCTGGCCGGCGCCAAAATCATCGTACGCGAGTCCAATCTGTAGATCGTTTAGCGCGGCCCGCAGGGTCTGCATCTCTTGTCCACTGGTAACCGAGGCTTCGTGGATTTCGAGTACCAAAGGACGACGCGGTTCGATTTCGCGAAGTTCACCGAGCGAGAAGATCAGCAGGTCGAGGTCGCAGATTTCCGCCGGATGCGTATTCACGAACAGCGCATGTTCATTCGGAAGAACCTGTCCGCTCCGGACACCCTCTTCGCGAAGAATGCGGCTTAATTCGCCCTCCATATTCAGCACTTTGGCCGCCGCAAACATCGATTGCGGATCATTCAGCCCGAAAAAGCGACTGCGTGCGAGCACTTCCGATGCACAGGGGCAGCGATCGGTCATCGTTACGATCGGCTGAAAGTGGGGCGTCACGGCACGTTGGGTCATGAGCTGGTCGAATTGAATTAAGGCCAGCGCACGGTCGCAAGAATTCTCTTGAATCGTCTGTGGACCGCTTTCGGTACTCTGCTGAACGACTCGGAAAATCACCTGGCCGAACTGCAACAGGTCGCCGTGGTGCACGACGCACGGTTGCTGAATCTTTGTGCCGTTGACGAATGTGCCATTGGTGCTTCCCAGGTCGCGGAGCAGCAAGCCGCGTTCCACCACGGTAATTTCCGCATGGTCTCGCGAGACGGTTGGACTCGGGATGCAGAGCGATGCCCCGGGTTTACGGCCAACCGTAAACCGCGCGGCGTCCACACGAACATGTCGAACCGGTTGATCGTCCGCCATTTGCCCACTGAGAAGCCAACCGAGCCGGGGCACGGATACGGAATTACTCAACATATTACACCACCATCGTTTTACACAAATTGAGCGGCGTGTCGGACTCACTGCTGCTCAGGTGTTCCCACGCGTTCGCTGTACATTCAGTGTCGAGAATTGGTTGCCATTCGATATCGGTCCGACAATGCACTCTGCCGGCAAACTCGATGCGATCTCGCCGGCGCTCAACGATGTCCAGGGCGATGTGGGGAAGTGAAAGCCTGTCTGCTTCAACACAAACCACTAGGGTGTTGTCTGTTCCCTGAATCGTCGTGACTGTCTTCCCAGATAGTTGCATTGTTGGTTCCGTGCTCCGCGGCTGCGGCGATTCGATCGGAAGCAAAGCCAGAATTCGGCGTCGGCCTCCATATTCGAGCACGGTCGGCGTCGCAGTCGAAATCGCTCCGGAGAACTTCGCGTCCGAGCCCTGGCCGACCCGACCGCTATCTTGAACGGTGGCACTGGAGAGCAGTTGCCCCACGACTCGGCGCGAAATCTCTTGCAGTTTTGCCGTCAACTGCGCTCGTAGCCGACCGCCTTGCGCAACCGCTTTCACGAGTCCTCCCGCGGCGTCAAGAAACTCGGATTGCAGTTGCGTGTCGACCTGTTGGGCAAAGTCGTCAAGCCGCGAAGCAAATCGATCCGCAACTCGGCGACTTTGCTGCTCCGCTGCTACACCACCTACTACGCCATCTGCGCTATTGGCCGCGCGATATAGAACGGCAGCAACTTGGTCGAGTTCATGGCCGAGTGACGTGATCTCGTCGTTAATTGCTTTGCTTTCCGCTTCCACGACGCGAAGCAAATGCTCGGCTCCTTGAATGGTTAGGTGGTCGAAGCACGTATGAAAATACTCATCGACCCAGGTTAAGTCCAGGCAACCGCCTCGAGCCGGATTCGCCAGGGCCGCCGCCGCGGCTTCCCTGCGAATCTGAAGCAACCGGTCGACGTTGGCACTCCGAATTTTTCTAAGTTCCATCTCGACGCGCCGGATATGCACCTGAAACTTGGATGCTGCGGCGCTAGCATTAGCCAGCCGTCGCCCCGGCTTTTCGATGTGACGATTGATCCAACGCCGAAACTCGACTTTTAATTTGTCGGCCAAGACCGCGACGAGATCAGCGGGACGCTGGCCTTGGAATACCGTTTCACTCGTGTTTGGTTCCTGCAGCGCAAATAACGAGTCGATTTCTCCTATGAGCGTTTCGGGAGTCACGCCACGCTTCTTTGCGCGTGCAGCCAGCCACGTGCTGACGAAATCGCTTGCGCTGCCGCTGGCCGCGAGGTCGATCATGGTACGCGAATTTGCCGCCAGGCCGGCGGCGTCCAATTTGAGCCGTCGAACGAGCTGCAGCTCTTCCTGAGTCGGATCGCCTTGGTCGTCATCGCGGCCGGATATGCGCCACTTTGCGAGTAATCTTTCGTTCACCAATTGTGCCAATTGATCGCACAACTCGTGGGAAAACGCCGCATGACGGAACACACCGAAAGACCGGATGTTGCCGCTGGCGGTTTGCTCTTGGGAATCGACGTGCTGCTCGCTTCCGCGTGCCGAGTCAAAAAAAGCACTCGCCGGAGAGAGCGCATTTAGACCGATGTACTCGGCGACGTTCCGCGTTGCTTGATCGAATTCGGTCCCCTCGAGGTTCGTGCCCAGATTCAATAGATACGTGTGATCGAACGCGGGCACGCCCATGCCGTGGGGCGGAAAACCGCAGCTCAAATCACCCGGATATGCATTGACAGCCTGCGAAAAGTGATGGAGTTCAGTCAACCAAGAATAGGCATTCACTCTGGCCAATTCACTTTGCCGAGCGTCGCGGCCAGTCGAATGCATCATTAGCCCGATGATTTCCGCGCGCGGCAAATTAAGTTTGTTCAGAATCGCACGCACGGCGTAGCCCAAGTCCAACGACATCCCACTTCCGGTTCCGCCGGAAATCGACGCCACGATGATGATCCTCAAAGCATCGCGGCGGAAGTATTGGCCGAGCACGCCGCCGGATTCATCGATGGCCGCCGGATCCAACGCCTGGACCATTGCCCGTCGAATCCGTTGGCCTGCCTGCCGCGCATGGTCTGCTAATGCCAACCTTCCCAAGGGACGCAAACCTTCCGTCTTCAACGAGCGCGGAATGTTGTAAAGCCATCGCCGGCTGAGCCAATGCAACAATTGCTGCGAGTTTTCGCGATAGTGCTGCGGCCGACGTAGTGGCAAGTTCAGCAATTCGTCGGCCGACAGGTCTCGCGCATCGCTTCGGATCGCTTCCTTCAAACTCTTCGGGTCTGTATCGAGCTGCAGCAACTGAATGGCAGGTGCTTGCGCATGGCCGTAGCGCTCCGCCGTCAGTTTGCGAAAATGCGCAAGCACGCGGCCCGCGGTGCCGCCGATTCCCAAGATAACGGTCGGTGTTAACCTGGAATCCACTTTGCTGAGGTCAGTGGGCGGCAGGTCAATTAGCTCGCAGCTAGACGACGGCGCTTCCACGAGCATGTGGGCCGCGCCGTTCTGCCAATTTGCCGGTTGCTCGTCGTCAAAGAATTCCGTCGGTCGTGATTCGCGTACTGGTTGCTCCGCGGCTTGCTGACGCCCCGTGGAATAGGAAGCCGGACTATCGCTCTGCGAATAGCTGCCGTGTTGCCCGTCGTTGAACAAGGCATCGACGAACTCCCGGCAGGTAACATATCGATGCTGAGGATCCTTGGCCAGTGCGCGCGAAACGGCATACCGATCCGATCTGCTGAGCATTCCAATATCGGGCTCATCGTTGAGATGATGAAGCGTTAACTCAGCGGCGCTCTCGCCCGCAAACGGCAGCGTGCCGGTCAGCATCTCCTGGTAAACGATGGCCAATGAATACTGGTCGCTTTGCCGGCTAGGCGCGCCTCGGAAAACCTCGGGGGCAGCATACAATGGCGTCATTCCCCCCACGAGCGACGCCTGCGATTGTCGCACATCCTTCACCAGGCCAAAGTCGGCGACCTTGACGTGTCCGGACAGAATCAACAAGTTCTCCGGCTTGATATCCAAGTGTTGCAGCGAGTGAGTCGCATTCATGAAGTCGAGCGCGTCCGCGGCATCCCGCAGATAGGACATTAACTCCTCTCGTGGTATGCCCGGTTTTTTCTCGCGGCGACACTGATCAAACCGATCTTTGATGCTCTGATCGGCTAGTTCCGTTACGACGAGCAGGCGGCCATCAACAATTTCGATGCGTTCGAGCGAGAGCAAGAAGGGGTGCCGCACACTGCGAACGTGATCTAACGCACGAAGTTCGTTGATCGCTCGCTTCTCGTGTTGTTCGCCAAATACGAACTTAATGGCCTTGGTGAGGCCGCCCGGCGCCTCTGCGCGCCAGACTTCGCCGTAACCGCCAGCGCCAATGCGCTCGATGAGCCGATAGCCGGGCAGCGGTTCCACGTTGACATCGATGGCACGCATCACGGTTGTTATTCCTAAGACTTGTGAATCGGTCGTGGTTTGTCGCTGGGGGCGCGCCCATCGTCCGCCGGCGGCAGGTCGCCGTTCTTCTCCGCACCGATTGCCGTGAAGTAGCTGCGTACCACGCGATCTAAGTAATCCGGCCGCAATTCCATCGGTCGCCCGTAGTACAAACAGTAATTCTTGATCTGCGACAACAGATCGCGAGGATGGCAGCGGCGAAGCTGACGGCCGTAGGGCGTGTAATGCGTTTCAATGAGGTAATGCACGGCTTCGGGAAAGAACCGGCAACCAAAGGTCCGGCAAGCCGCCTCAAACAACCGCGAAAACTCAGCAATCGACGGACTCTTGATCTCGATCTTGTAAGGAATCCTCCGGAGAAAGGCCTCGTCCGCGAGGTCCAGCGGTTCTAAGTTGGTCGAGAAGATAATCAACTGCTCGAACGGCACTTGAATCTTCTTGCCGGTCGCCAAGGTGAGAAAATCGTGACGCGCTTCCAGCGGCACAATCCAGCGATTTAACAATTCCGTCGGATCGATCCGCTGACGGCCGAAGTCGTCAATCAGCAAGCACCCGCAGTTGCTTTTGAGCTGAATCGAGGCTTCGCAAACGTTCGATCGTGGGTCGTGCCGGATTTCGAGGTTGTCCATCGTCAACTCGCCGCCCACCACCACGGTCGGTCGACGAATCTTCACCCACCGTGGGTCCACGTGAGCGGTCTTGATTAAACTGCCCTCCGATTCCTCCACGGCTTCATGGCAGGCCGCATCGTACAGCTTGATGAATTGGCCATCTTCGAACAGCGTGCGGGGCACCCAAACATGCTGGCCGAAACAATTGGTAATTCGCTTGGCGACCGTCGTCTTGCCGTTGCCTGGCGCCCCGTACAAGAACAGCCCAGCCCCCGAGTTCACCGCCGGCCCGAGCATGTCAAGCAATTCCGGCTCAATGCTAATCCCCCGAAATGCCGCCGTTAACTGTTCACGGCGAGCGGGTTCGGCCCGAATGGTTTGCGCATCGACGGAAACCGTGTATTCCTCCAACGGCACTGGTACCGGGCCGACGTAGCCGCAGGCTTGCATCGCGGCGCGCGCCCGAGCCATACCCTGTTCCGTCAGCGCATAACAATAGTCGTTGAGTGCCGCTTGCCCCTGGTGGACCAATACTTGCCTCGATCGCAGACCAAGAAGCAAGTCTTCCAGTATGCCGAACGGCAGACAGATATGTTTGGCGATGTCACGACCGCTCGTCGATCCAACTTGCAATAAGTACTTGCAGATCAGCGTTTCAATCACAATCGGGCTGATGCCCGTTTGCTCGATCGACTGCGGTTCGGCGGGATGAAAAATTTCATCGCCTAACAGCGAGGCCAGTAGACCCGAGTCGCGTATTTCGGCGTGCATAGTCGCCATGGAGGTAACTTTTCCGCTAAATTGCCTGGGGAAACTCTCGGCCGCGTGATTCACCGCGCGCAGCCCGGCGCATGCCATAACCCCGTATGGAAGCGTACGTTACCGCGTACGTTGTGAAGCGGTTACGAGCCAATTCGTCATCGTGCAAGGCAAACCATTACACCGCTGACAATCGGCAAAGACGTTGCGATCAGCACCTCAACCGCCCGCAAATCAAAACGAAGCTGGCGTCGAGCGTAAATCAGTCTGCTGCAAAGCCGCTCGGCCGGTTAAACAGCTTGTCACGGGTTGACCAGAGGCCGGCCGAGGGCGTCGGAATGAAGTAGAAGCGTTCCCCATCGGAGGTCGTATTCCAGCCCTGTTTGCAGCGTGCGGGCTGGTAGCGCGCGATCGTATCGTTTATGTCGGCATAGCTGAAGTTAACGCCTTCGATTTCTGCTTTCGTCAAATGGCCGGGTGCATACGTGACTTTGAATCGGCCCTCGCTCGAACCGTGCATCAAATGAGCCGTCGCATGGGCCAGGTCCTGCATATCCGCATTCTTGCGATACTGCTCCGTAATTCGCGGCGTGCCGACGTAACCGTACTTGCGGATGAACGCATCCACTTCGGGTTGTTCGCCAAACCGCTTCAAACCTGGAGCAATCACCACCAACTCACCGCCGTCCGCCAAGGCCATGCGGGTGCGATAGACCGACTTATTTGCCACCCACGTGCTGAAGAACTCATCTCCTTGCATGACGCACACGATCTTCGGCAGCGGCTCATCGAATAGAGTGATATTTTCGTCACGCGATTGCCGCGCCGCCGCCAAATACGTCTCCAAGTCGTCGCCGACATGCACCCCCGTATGCACTAGCCGATCTTGCTGGTTTCGCGCGAGCACAACTTGGACGTAGAAATCGGGCAACTCTCCCAGGTACTCGTCCTCGGCACGATTGAAACACGCTCGCAGCGGCGTGATGAGGTTGCCCAGATTATTCTCGATTCCCCAGGAAGCGGCGGCCATGTGTGCCGCACAGATTAGATCTTTGCCCGCCAGACCAATGAAGTAGTTCTTGTTGTGGTTCGCAAACCCCAGCACCTCATGCGGCACGACATGGCCGATGTTGATAATCCAATCCCACGGTTCGCGCATCAGCATGCGGTTGAGCACAATGGGTAACGGCCAATCGGCCGCGCCTTGCGTCGCCTCATCCATGAATCGTCCCGACACTTCGCCCACTTCGACGCACCCGTTTCGCCAATCGTGCGCGTGAATTCGCTCATTAGGGATCGAACCGAACATCTGCCGATTCTGTTCCGGCGTATGCGGTTCATGCTGCCCGAGCGTCGGAATGACGTGGATCTCGGCCTCGTCGGCCAGCAACCGGTACAGCATCTCCGTCAACCGGCCGGCTCCCGAGTGCATCCGCGTAATATCCGGCGGCAGCAGCAGCACCCGCTTCGGTCGCTCGCAAATTCGTCGCCGGGCCTGGGCGACCGTTTGTTCCATCAACGATTCCAGTTGATCCCAAGAAATTTCAGTCGCTCGTTCCGAAAACCAAGGCATTGTAAGTCCTCAAGCAGTAAACGCTGAATAGAAGCAATTGAGACAGCCGACATTTTGACCCGATCAAATCGCCGGCGATCGAAGCGGCGGAATTGGCTTGGTCAACGACTAGGGCACTTATTGTAAAGAGCGCAGCGCTGGCACGGTATCGGCAGAAGACCCAGTTGACGGGCCTGAATTTCAAGGCCTTGGGCAATACGCCGCACTTGCCTCGAAATGGGGGGCTGCGAAAAATGCCCCTTGTCATGCGCCAACCCATCGCATTTGCTTATAACGAAGCGAATTTGGTAGACCCGCACGCAGTTCGCCGTCCCGCAAATTCATCGCCTGAACTGCACCAGTTCCGCTTCAGCCTGCGCCAGCTCTTGGTCGCCATTGCTATTATCAGCGTGTTATGCGCGGCGATCGCCACCTCATCCGTCTTGGGTGCCACGGTGATCGTATTCGTGGCAACGATCGTGGCGACGCATGTCTTTGCGACTGTTGTCGGCACCCGCTTACAATCGCAAACCAACTCAGCGAATCCATTTAATGCTGACCGGTATGAAACTGCGGATTCAAACCAAGACTCCATCCAACCTTGCTCCATCCCGAAATCGTCGCCCGCCCAGCCCCGTTCGCCTTGGCACATTTGCGGGAGGACAGCCATACCGGGTCTCTGCCGCGTCGTGGCCGGGACAGCGATCCTGGGCGGCAGTATCGGTGCCGGTTGTCTTGCCCCTATGGTCGGCGATCAAGTGTCGCCCGTTGGGATTATTGTCGGCGGCAGCTCAACTGCCGTCCTATGTGGTTGGGTCGCGTTCCTTTTCGGCAATTTCTACTGCGTCTTTCGGCACGGATTTCGCGATGCCGCAATGCAATGCGATCCTCATACCCGCCGATTGCCACGCCGCAGTCTTCACCCACTTGAAGGCGAAAAAGCAACCGGACCGCTCGATATTAGCTGCGGCACTGTGAAGGCGATCGAAGTGAGGCGGAGAGCTCAACGCGAGTCCGCCGCCGCTACTTCATGCACTTTGTTAGCCATCACAAGTTCGTAGAATTCGTCGCAGCAAAACAGGATCGACACGACCGCGGAACCGAATTTTGCCGTCGATCTCGACTACCGGCACGCAGTTGGTGAATTGCTTGATCAGCTTTGGATCGGTATCAATATCGATTATCTCGGGTCGAATTCCCTGCGCAGCAAGCAAGTTCGCGGCATCCGCGCACAGGTGGCAACCAGTTCGTGAGTAGAGCACAACTCGCGGCAACTCATTGTTCATGTACTTGCTAACTCATTTGGGGGACTTTCCTATCGTTATAACCGGACCATCAAGTTTCCCGCTCTGGCTCGATTGTCGCGTTTCAGCATCAGATTTAAGCCTTTTGATATTAACGACTTACGCATCATGTTGAACACCGGCTTTTCCCTTGCCTACGATGGAATAGAGGCTCCGGAACGGCCTCTACCCTTTTCCCTAAATCCCGCTGCTTGGACGTAGCAGGTGGCTGATCAAGCAAGCCATTAGCGACGACTTCTCAACGCTCAACCAGCAGAGAGAAGTGTCACCCGGTGGCTGCTACAGCCTATGTCCAGTATTCCCTTCGCCCCCCGCCGCGATGAACGCTCGCCGTATCCAAACTGCGAAATCCGCTGCCGGCCGTCAGGCCAAGGGCCGGAATATGGTTATGCGGTCCCACGCCAATTTGCGGCGGCCGAAGCAAGCACGCCGCGCAAGTATGGGCGAGCACAACTTCCAGGAGCCATTCGCCCCGCCAGAAGACTGGCATGAACCCAACGGAAATGGTAAGTACCGAATTATTGTCCAGGATCCTGGTCCAGGGTATCGGCACGTCGTCACTCCCGATCAAATCCGCGAGCGACTTTCCCGCGTGCCCCAGCGGTTCCTCGAACGGCTCGAGGTCGTCCAGTTAAGCCGGATGACGCGAAAGAAGCAGTCGTTCCCCTGCTATGGCATGCAATGGGGCAGCGCGCTGTACCTTTACCCGATCGAGGAGTCGTTCGTCGAACAATTCGATTTGCCGCCTCGTCCTAACCTGGTCAATGAGAGCCGGATGTACGGCGGCGAGTGGAGTGAGCCTGCGCCGGGAGCGTGGACCCTCACCTGGAGCGATGAAGCCGCCCGAGATTTCTATTTGAATAACATCCTGATCCACGAGCTCGGCCATCTCGTCGATACCCGAAATACGAACTACATGGACCGGGAACGATATGCCGAATGGTTTGCCATCCATTACGGCTACTTGCGGTCGGGAGGCCGCGCGGCACGTAGATATCGCCGCCCTGCCCGCCGGCGGCATCATGACTGCTAAGTGCTATTCCGTTCGCCGCACCACAGCCGAATTGTTTTGATTCGGCCTCAATAAACAACAACACGACCCGCAGATCCCAGTTGGGGTTCTGCGGGCCGTGTTCATTTCAGCGGTCCAATCCGAGGCCAGCTCGGAGGAATCGTTACTTCTTTGGTTCGGCCTTGGGGGCAGCCTTCGGGGCAGCGTCGGCCGCGGCCTTTTCCGAAGCTTTCTTCTCTTCCTTTGTCGAAGGAGCAGCAGCCGGAGCGGCTGGCGCAGCCGGAGTTGGCGCCGGTGCTGGCTTGGCGGCCGGGGCGGCGGGGGCCGCTGGCGCGACTGGCGCGGCTTCTGGGGCCTTCACTTCGGTCGTCACTGGTGCGGCGCTTTCGCTGCCACAACCGCAACCACTGCTCTTCGCTTCGCCACCGCAGCTCGAGCAACCGCAGCTTTTTTCACAGCCACAGCTCTTTTCGCAACCGCACTTCGGTGCACAGCAGCTTTCGCAGCAGCAGCTCGGACGGCAGCAGCTGAAGCAGCCACAGCCGTGCGAGAGCAAGCCGCTCAGGCAGCCGAACTTGGGCATTTCGCAGCAACGCGGCATTTCGCAGCAAACGTTGACATGCCAATCGCAGCCACACCCGCTGCTCAGGCCGCAACCGCCAAAGCCACCACAGCTACCGCCAAAGAAGGCGTTCGCGGTGCATGGGACGGCAACGACCGCCAAGATCAAACCAATACGATGAAAGTTCATTTCCACAATCTCCATTCGCGTACGCGTGCCTGCCGATGACGCCGCCAGGTGGCGAACTCCAAATCAGCGGCCGAGGCTCGTCAAAGATAGGTTGAGCCTTGCGAACTGCAAGTGAACCGGTAAAGAAGTTCCGGTTTCGCCGATTATCGCGAAAAGAGGGGCGGAAGAAGGCGTGTAAGTGCGCTTCCCAGCGGGAAATGCCGGTCCGCTACAACTCCTTGGCCGCCGAGCCTCCGCTGCGCGCATGATTTTCGCACCCTACGCCGCTTTCTTCTGCAAATGGGCAAGCTTGCGGGCCATCCTTCTGCGCCGCCCCACATGAAAGGTGAAGTCCAAGGCCCAGGGAGCAAACCGCTTCAGCGCGTACATGAATCGGGCGAACGGCTCCATGACGACCATTCGCCGGTTTCTGTAGATTGCCTTGATGGCAGCATTTGCGACCCGCTCCGACGTGGTGCAAATGATGTTTGGCGGCAGTTTATGTTCCGTAACATTTGCTTCCAACGGGGCATTTGTAAAAAGGTCGGTTTGAACAAATCCCGGACATAACGCGGTGACGCCCAGGCCGACTCTTGCGAATTCATTCCGCAGCGATTCACTGAAGCCCACCAGCCCGAATTTCGACGTGCAGTAAGCCGTTACCTTGGGCATGCCGACGAGCCCTAGCACACTGCACACGTTCAACACGTGGGCTTCCGGCCGCTGCAATAGCGCTGGCAACAGCTCACGCGTGATTTGCACATGAGACAACAAGTTGATGCGCAGCACCTGATCCCAATGTTCGGCTGCCATCCGCTCGGTCCGCCCGTAGTACGTAATTCCCGCATTATTCACGAGAATATCGACGCCGTTCCAACGATGGAGCACGTCGGCAACCGTCGAAGAAACATCGCCCGGCCGCAGCATATCACATTGACGAGTGACGACGTTCACGCCCGCCTGCCGGGCCTCCGCCGCCGTCTTCTCCATGGCCACAACGTCGAGCCCAATCAGAAACAAGTCGGCGCCTTCCTTCGCAAGCCGCAGAGCGATCGCCTTTCCAATTCCGGAGGATGCTCCCGATACCAGCGCTTTCTTGCCGCGAATTACTTTCATCGCACGCTCCAGGCAAAACGCGTGAAGCCGGCGAGTGAGTTCGCCGGCTCCACGTTGATCATTCAGAGCCTCCGTTGCTTCAGGCAGCCATCTTCGACCGCTTCGGCATCGGCAGGGGTTCACCCGGCGGAATTACTCGGGTGAACACGCCGGTTTCCAAATCTTCCGGCGGAATCGCCCGACTAAGCCGGTATTTGTCCTCACCGCGCAGCAGGGCCGTGCCCCACTTATCGAGGTAGTACTTGCCGCCGTTATACACGCTGCGGTAGTACTTCTTATTGGTATATGACGGCACATGGGCCGGAATTACTCGAATGTTGAACGCCAGTCGGTGATGATCCGTCCGATTCGGCGGCGACCCATGGATGCAACGTTCCGTAAACATGATGAATTGCCCCGCCTTCACGGGCAGGACGACGCAATCCTCCTTCTCTTCATCAAAGTCAAGCGTGTAGTTCGCGTTGTAAAAACCTTCTTCGCCGCCAAAGCGAATTTTACGAATGCGGTCGTGCGTACCCCGGGCAAACTGCATACATCCGCGCTCTGGCGTTGCGTCATCGATGGCAACCCACACGGTAAGCTGGAAGATCTCACTGCGATCCGGCGGGTAAATGCCGGGGTCTTGATAGTCTTCGACCATGAACGTGCTGGCTTGATGCCATTGAATTGCCGGCGCTCGCGGGCCCTTGTAGAAGTACTGCGACCGCCAAACAAGCAAGTCCGGGCCCAATATCTGGGCACAACGTTCGGTGATCGCCGGGCACCGCATGTAATTCCATAGCCGCGGCGATTCAAAGTGCCGATCGCGCGGCGTCACGAACCCGTATGTTTTGCTCTTTTCCTTCTCGATCGCCAGCACTTCGCGCTTGAAATCCAGCATTTCGTCGTGGCTGAACGCGTCGAACGGCCCGAGAAACCCTTGCGTATAGAAGAGTTTGATATCCTGCTCGCTCAGTTGATACTGCGGGGCAACCTGCGTTTTCGGCTTAAACGAGGTCGGCATTTTGAAGTAGCAGGTCTGGTCGATGGAAGCTTCCGTAAAACGGCTCTTCATCAAAATCCAGAACATCTCGTGGGTCCAGTTGTTCACCACCGAGCGAAAATCTCGCGGCAAGATGAACCGCGGCAAGTGGAGGGCCTTATAAATCCACAGCATGCCCGTACCGACCATCAACAGTAGCCGCTGCCACAGCGGCCGAACCTTCGGACTCATGTTCATGACTGGGTCTCGCTATTCAAGAACGATGGGAATTCAGAACGCTCACATCGGGCGCAGGCATCCCGCCCTTCGCGGTTATGCGGGTTGCCATAAGGTGGCGGATAGTAGCGATGATACTACCGTTAAGACAAGCGGACTTTATGGCCTGGGGCAGTTTAATTCTGGCCTGGGCCATCACCCCGAGCGAACGCCCCCATCCAACTACTCGCCGTCAGGCCACCGACAACGTAAATTGAAATAATGCCCCCAACTACGACACACATTCCGCTCCCAGGTCAGGGTCCTCGCCGTACTTCCGGTCCACGGTACCAACCGGCATTTGGCGGATTAACGCGGGGCGTGCTGGCGCTGCTGGCATGGGTCGCCTTTGGCGTCGCTAGTTATTTGGCCTACGTTTCGGTAACTGGGTCCTCGGTGGCTGGCTGCGGCGTCGAAGGCGCCAACGGCTGCGACGTCGTTTTGACAAGCTCGTGGTCAAAATGGCTAGGAGTGCCGGTCGCCGTTCTCGGACTCGCTTGTTACGCGGTGCTCGCCTCCCTGGCAGTTTTGCTTGGATTGCGCAGCCCCACGGCCAACCGTTGGATCACCACCGCCTTTGTGATGTTCTCGGTCGTTGCCGCGTTGGCGAGCATCTGGTTCATCGGTGTTCAAGTTTTCGCGATCGGTCAATACTGTAAGTTCTGCTTAGTGACCGATGCCTGCGGCATCGTACTTGGGCTGATTGCTTCGTTCGCCGCTTTCCGAGTTTGGTCTGCTCGATGCAGTTCACCCGCATCGGGGGCGATTCAACCAGGCCTAGTGGGCCTGCGACCACCGGCTTCCGCCACCACAACAGCCACTGTTCTGGTTGGACCGGCGCCATCGTTGCGCGCCGCTTTCGGCGGTGCGATTCCGCTGGTAGCCATACTCATTGGTGGCCAACTCCTTTTTGCCTCCAAGACATTCAAAGTCGAGAAGATCGCACTTAATCAGAATGTCAGTCTTGACTCGCCCGCCGATGCGGCAACAACTCCCGCTAACGCTACGACACGCGTGGCGATGCGAATTCCTTCGGAAACGGAAAATACACCGACCAGCGATGTGGCCAAGCCGAAAGATGCGGAACTGGCTGCGTCGGCAAAGGACGCTAATCCGCCAGCTTCGCCGGTCGACTCCGCGCCGAAAGATGACGGCCATAATAATGCGCCCTCCACGCCGCCCGCTGAACCAGCCAACAAACGTCTGGTCTCGTTCCTCGGCGGCAAGCTCACGCTCGACGTGTACCGGCATCCGCTCATCGGTTCGCCGGAAGCACCGCATATTGTCGTGGAAATGGTCTCGTACGATTGCCCTCATTGCCGCAAGATGTATCCGCTCATCCACGATGCCATGAACCGTTACGGCGATCAGGTGGCCCTGCTGGTCATGCCCATTCCGTTGGACCGAGATTGCAACAGCCTAGTGACCGACCCAACCCTCCATCATCCTGGTGCCTGCGGCACAACCCGCCTTGTATTGGGATTGGCGCGGTTGAAACCCGAGGTATTTGGCAAGTTTCACGATTTCCTGATGGCGGGCAAAGAAAAGCCGCCCGGCATGGAAAAGATCGTTCCCAAGGCCAACGATTTGACAAACTCCGATAAACTTCGCGAGGTCAAACAAAGCCCTGAGATTCAAAAACAAATGGAAGGCTACGTTAAACTCTATGGCAAATTGATGGAGCAAAACAAAAGTGCCAAGTCTTTCGGCCTGCCGGTGCAAATTCTTGGCGACAAAGTGATGTCAGGCTCCGTGGAAAAAGCCGATGACGTCTTCAAAGCCTGGGAAGATAATCTCGGCGTCAAGCCAATCTAAGGTTATTGGCCGGCCGGTTCTTTTCTTGGCGCCTACGAAAACCGCTGCACCATTTCACTGGGCACCAGCTTGGCAAATCCGCCAGAACGAAACCCGGCAAGATCCAACGTAATGAACTTAAAGCCGAGCCGCGTGAACTCCTCGATCACCGTCAACCGAACTTCGCCGTCGCAAAGCTCTGCGAGCCGATCAATTGGCACCTCGATGCGAGCCATGTCGTCGGCATGATAGCGCACGCGCAACTCACGAAAGCCCAGCGCGCGAAGCACCTGCTCGGCCTGATCAATCATGGCCAACCGCTCGGGCGTCACCTTCACCCCAAAGGCCACGCGGCTCGATAAACAGGGCGTCGCTGGTTTCTCGGCGACCGGGAGATTCCATTCGGCTGCCAAGCTTCGAACTTCCGCCTTCGTGATGCCGCACTCGGCCAGCGGGCTTTGCACCGAATGTTCTTCCGCAGCTCGCATGCCAGGCCGGTAGTCGCCCAGATCATCGGCATTCGCACCGTTAACAGCCACGCGAACGCCTAATCTCTCCGTTTGCCCTCCCAGTCGCGTATAGAGTTCGCTCTTGCAGTAGTAGCAGCGATCAGGATTGTTGGCCACGTAATTCGGGTCCGCGAACTCCTCCGTCGGCAGCACAACGTGGCGGATTCCAATCTGCTCGGCAAGCAACGTCGCTGCTTTCAACTCGCCGTCGGCCAACGCCGCGCTCGTACCGGTAACGGCAACCGCGGCATCGCCGAGCGCCAATTGCGCTGCTTTTGCCACCACCGCGCTATCGACGCCACCAGAAAACGCTACCGCGCACGAACCGTAGCTAGAGAGCAGTCTCAACAACTGTTCCCGCTTGGCATCAAGATCGTCGCCGGCACGCGTCATAACCGAAAATCATCCGTCGAGCCGTTTCAGTTCGTCGCGTAAACGGGCAGCGTCTTCGTAATGCTCTGCACGAACGGCTTCTTCAATGGCCGCCCGCAACTCGGCACTGCGGTCGACTTTAGTCGGCGCCACCGCCGTGTCGATCGTCGTCTCTTCCTGGCCGCCGCGGATCTTACCGAGAATCTCCTCTTTCCACTGTCGCAGAAACGTCAATTCGCCGACCTGCGAGGCCTGATTCTCCTGCTGATACTCTTCCAGAAACTTCTCAATGCCACGAATCCCCGCGTCGAGCACGCCGGCCGCGGCGTCCCATTGTTCCAACTCCACCAGCGGCGTCGCCACCGCTCTGGCATGCATCATCGTCACATACGGCCGCCACTGGTCGAAACGTAGTTTGTCGCGGTCGTCGCGGGCATGATCGCGAACAAAGGTAAACAGCCGCAGATTTCGCTCCGTGTCGCGAGCGCACAGCTCGTAGTGTCCTAAATGCCAGAAGCAAATATACCGGTGATAGTACTGGACCCCTTCACGCAGCAGCTCGGCACAGTCCTCTGGTTCGAGCAAGTAGGGCGCACCGTCGGGGTTCGCCGCATCGTGGTCGCGCTGCCGCTTTTGGTGATACTCGAACCACGACATATCGCCGTGAATTCGCCTCCCGTCTGGCCGCCCGTCAAACTCCATCTGCAAAATCCCCAAATCCAGCCGCAACTGAATCTTCCGTTGCCCATCGTCTCCGGCGACGATGCGAACGGTGAGATCATCTGGCCGGTAGGGCCATTCTTGCAGGATGGGATCAATATCCGGCGACACAGGCCTGGTTCCTCATGGCAGCACGCGTCCCGGCGGCAATTCGAACATCGTCAATTGAAGTGAATTGAAAAGGACGCTTGCTGAATCCTATGCCAAACGGCATCTCAAGAAAACCACTGAATTTCAGCGGCAGAATACGAACGGAGACAACGTCGCTCGCTCACGTGCGTGCCGGCACGAGCTCTAATCCATCGTCCAAGTTAGACGCTTATGCTCCGGGGTCGCGTGTCACCCGCTCCAAAACCTTCGTATTCCGTTCGACGGCGAGAATGATCGTCCGTTGCTCGACGCCGTCCGGCGAACTGGCAATTACCGGGATGACCTGCCGGCGGTCGGGAAACGACATGCGCACCGTAAAGCTGCCGTCTGGACGCAAAGGCACCGGTTCGCCTTGTAACGTAACGTGAGCGTTTGCGTCGGTGACGCCATACACCATCAGTTCCGCATCCACGGCAAACGGTAGTTCGTGCGCGCCCGTGATCATGCGTGCCGCGCCGCCGCCGTAGCGCGTTTGCATGGGCGTACCCATCGGACGGCGCAGCCGTTCTTCCAGGAGCTCCTGCAACTCCAGGCTCGTGCCGCGATCGGAATAGCCGCCGCTCATTGCGAAAATGCGGTCGGCGTTTTGATCAATATCGGCCCAGTTCTCATCCACGGAATCGCTGGTGCCCGCTGGCGGCGTTGTCACGGTGTTGCTGCGCGCCAAGCAATAAAACTGACCGCCAGCCGTTAGATAGCCGATTTCCGTGCGATACTGCTGAGGCGGATTCTGCACATCGACATACCAATGACTCACACCGCCGTGAATGGCGATATCCCGCTGCAATTCCGCCGCTCCATCGGCGCCGACGCGGAACAGCCGCAGAATGGGCGTCGTCCCATGCCAATGCTGACCCAGCGCCGACTGAGCCCGTTCGACGCTCCGCGGATTCAGCTCCCAATAAACATGCAGCCAATAAGGGTCGCGAACCATGACGACGAGCTTGTCTTGTACGTTTCGGACCTGCTCGCCGCCACCAATACTTCCAAGAAGCCGACTGTCGACAAATTGCGAACGGAGTTGACGCAATCGCTCCTGCTCCTCGGACGCCCGGGCCGATTTCCCGTTGGACATCTTGACCTCTTGCAGCATCACGGCGGTCGCCGCGCGGCCGCCATTCTTCTTGGCCGCCCTTTTGGCGTGGCTGACTAAGGCGCGGACGAGCTCGTCCTTGCGCATCGAATGCCACCCCGGCACCCCCATTGCGCGGGCCATTTGAGCGAGATCTTTACAACTCTGCGTGCGAAGCGTAGCAGCGGTCATCAAACAAAAACTCCGCCTGAAATCCAACTAGTTACCAATGGACGGGCCCCTCAAAGCGGTCAAGTCGTCCATGAACCGTCGGAAATCACGCGGTACTGCCAAGCCACAATTCCCCAAGCCAGCTGCCGCTCCTGCAACAGGGTGAGATCATGCCCCCCGAAAGCTCGGTTCGGTGCGGTTCCTCCGCATAATTTCGCTAAATCCGCTACATCTCATACTAACGGAAAAAGCCGACTTTTGCAATAGTTTTCAGTGATAAATCCACGTTAGCAATTGACGTAAATGCTTGACACCTATCGGCTAACACCTATTTGGTCGTTTGCCGGTTACCCAAAATGAAGTGCGTCGCGGGAGTGTTTTCGCACTGAAGAAGTTCCTCCCACCGACGGAAATCAAACATTCGCGCCTCGTGGAATCGAATTTCGACAAATCCACCTTCGCAAAAACTTCGTGAAAAAAGCGCAATTTCGACGTAACCCGTTGACACCGGCCAACAACGCGAGATAGATTGCTGAACTTACGGCATTGAAATCCGCCTCGGCGGGTGGCAATCTGTCGCCAATTTTGAGCGAAATTCCCGTGTTTTTTCGGGCGGCGCTGGCGGTCTATCCTAAGCCGCTTCGGACCGTTCGACTGGCGGTATCGGTGTCCCAACCTTCCGATGACCGCTCGCCAGTGGCCACGGCCTACCAATGGGTGTCACGCATAACTGTCGTGGCGCTCCTAATGGTTTTACCCGGCTTGGCTGGTTACTGGCTGGATCAAAAACTAGGCACGGCAGTTTTGTTCATGTTGGTGGGGTTTGGGCTCGGCTGCACCGCGGCAGCCGCTCAGTTGATTCAAATCGCGCGATCGAACCGTGGGCCGAAGTCGCAAGACTGATTTCAACGGCGAACGGATTATCGGCCAAAGTTCGCAAAGAGTCTCGTTACGATGCACGGGCTGACAAACGGTCAACTCTCCAGTCACAGTTTTGTGCGTTCGGCACTTCTCGTGGCTGCGTGCATTCTCGGCGTTGGTCTGGTCCTGCTTCCTGTGGCCCTAAAACAAGGCGGTTCCGGCAGCGTGCTTGGGCTTATGACGGCCGGGACAGTCTGCCTCGTCGCGGCCATCATGGCAGAAGCGTTCGGCTGCTTACTGACGCGAACTGGTCCTCCGCTCGCGGCCCTGCTCGTTTCCACGGCAGTTCGCTTCGCGCCGCCGCTCTTGGTGTGTTTCTATCTTGCTGCAACGGGTGCATCCGGTCGGCAGCATTTGGCATTTGTGTGTTACTTATTGGCGTTCTATTTGACGACTTTAGCCGTGGAAACCTGGTTGGCAGTAACTCGCGTTTCGCGTAAGGCACCCAACCAGAATGTGATCGGACGATAAGGTGGTTTGATGGCCGAACACGCTTCCAACGCGCTCGATCCCAAGGAACTCTTTGGCCACGTGCAGGATTCCACGGGCCTTCACGTGCCGCGCTTCTTGGCGCCGAAGACTCATGGCCACATCGAACTGCCCCAGCCGTTCAAGCTAGAAAAGCCGCTCATCGAAATGCACACGGGCAACGCCCTCATCGACAACACCATCGAGCCGCTCGATTTCAAATTTACAAAGTACATGGCGATCGAGCTGGTCGTCGCGATTATCATTTGCGTGCTGTTCATTGGCCTGGGGCAAGCACTCAAGGGCGGTACCATCGCCCGCGGCCGGCTCCGCAATGCTTTGGAAGCGATTCTGTTCTACTTCCGCGATAACGTCGCTCGCCCTTGCATTGGTCACCACGATGCCGATAAGTTCGTCCCGTTCCTGTGGACGATCTTCTTATTCGTGTTGTTCTGTAATTTATTCGGCATGTTGCCCTGGCTGGGGTCGCCAACTGCGTCGCTGGCAACGACCGGCGCACTCGCAGGCGTGACGTTCTTTACCGTGGTAGCGTCGAGTATCCAAAAGCTCGGTGGCTGGGGGTTCATGAAGTCGTTCGTGCCCCATATGGACCTTCCACTACCGGTGAAGATACCGATGATACTCTTGATGTTCCCCATCGAGGTCGTGGGATTGCTGATAAAGCACTTTGTGTTGGCCGTGCGTTTGTTAGCCAATATGATGGGCGGCCACGTCGTGTTGGCGGTCATCGTCGCGTTCATCGCCGCCAGCGCTCAAACGGTTTGGTGGTACGCCATCACGCCAAGCAGCGTGCTCGGGGCCACCGGTCTCAGCTTACTGGAATTGCTCGTTGCATTTTTGCAGGCGTATATTTTCACCTTTTTGTCCGCATTGTTTATTGGAATGGCCGTTCATCCGCATTAAGCGGTTCGACATTTTCGTACACACGTAACCATCTACATTTTCTGCAATAGGAGACTCGACAGTGGGTAATTTCGTTCGACTTGGAGCGGTTTGCTTCGCGCTCTTGCTGATGGCCGCTCCGGCCTTGGCCCAGGAAAAGGGCGCTGCCGGTGCTGCACCAGCGGCCGCCGCTGCACCCGGAAGTGCTTTGGGCGGTATCAAAACGGCTGCTATCGGCGCCGGCATGGTCATTCTCGGTGCCGCCTTCGGTATCGGCCGCATCGGTGGCCAGGCCGTGGAAGGCATGTCGCGCCAACCCGAAGCTGCTGGCAACATCCAAACGGCGATGATCATTTCGGCGGCCCTCATCGAAGGTGCCACGTTCTTCGCCTTGATCGTTTGTATGTTGTTCAATAACAACTGACGCAGCTTGAGAAATCGGAGCTTCCTATGTCGTTGTCAACGAAGCACGCGAGTTGGTGCGCCCCGGCGTTGCTGGCGGTAGCCGTATGGTTTGTCGGTGCGGCTGCCGCGATCGGTGAGGAAAAGGCTGAGAAGCAAGATCAACATCCGGCCGCCGCTGAATCGCACGCTTCGCCTGCCGAAGCGGAGCATGGTGCCGGCGCTGAGCATGGTTCGGGAAATCCGAACCCGCTCACGGTCGACCCCGACTTAGCGATCTGGACGGCGGTGGTTTTCGTGGTGCTGTTCTTTGTCCTGCGGACGTTTGCCTGGCCGCAAATCTCAGCAGCATTGGAAGAGCGGGAACGGAAGATCGCCGACAACATCGCGGCCGCCCAAGCCCGCCACGAGGATGCCAAGAAGCTGCTCAGTGACCACGAAGCCAAGCTGGCGGCCGCCGCCGGTGAGGTTCGTGCCATGCTCGATGAAGCTCGGCGCGATGCGGAGGTGACCCGGAAGCGCATCGAAGAGGACGGCCACAAAGCCGCCAAGGACGAACTCGATCGTACACTGCGAGAAATTGGCCGGGCGCGCGATGCAGCCGTTCAGGAACTCGCGATTGCCAGTGCGAACGTCGCGGTCGATCTTGCTCGCGGCGTTGTTCGCGACGAGATCTCGGCAGAACGGCAGAAGCAAATCGTGCGCGAAGCGGTTAGCAAACTCGGTGTTGCAACCCCGAGCAAGAACTGACGATTGATTACCAATTCCCCAAGCCGACGGTTTGCCGTCGGCTTGGAAAGACACGAACATGCCCCCCACCGATCAACCCACCGCCACGCACGAAACCGTGATGGATGTCACGGAAGAGCAGATCGCGCGCATTTATGCCCAGGCATTCTTGGGCGCGACTGAAAAATCGGCGAGTGCGGACGGGATGGTCGAGGAGCTGGCTTCGATCGCAACCGATGTACTCGGCCGCTTCCCCAAGCTCGAACAAACGCTGCGTTCTTCGCTCGTTTCTCAGGAGCAGAAGGAGCAATTGCTGGGACGGATTTTCGGCGGCAAAGTCTCGAAGGAAGTGTTGAATTTCCTCAAGGTTTTGTCGCGGCACAACCGGCTGGGCCTCGTGCGGCAGTCGGCCAAGCTGGTGACCAAATTGCACGCCGAACGGCGTGGCTTGACCGATGTCGAAGTTCGCGTGGCCGCCCCGTTGGATAACGCGACACTCGACGAGATCAAGAACCAACTGCGAAAATCGCTCGGCAAAGAGCCCGTGGTCACGATGAAAGTCGATCCCGCGCTGATCGCCGGCATCGTCGTCCGCGTCGGCGATCGGGTGTACGATGGCTCCGTCAGCTCGCAACTGGAACGCACTCGCGCGGCGATGATCCACCGGGCAACCCATCAGATCGACATGCAACCCGAAAGATTTTTTGCCACCGTCGGATAAACGAAGTAAATGAACATTTAGCGTCGGCGGTCACGCCGACCATCGCCATTTAGCTCCGGCGCTCCCGGGGCGCCTTGGCGCAAGTTTCGGAGACAGTGATGAAATTCAACAGCGACGAAATCGCTTCGGTAATTCAGCAGGAAATCCAGCAATTCGAATCGCAGATCGACGTCCGCGACGTCGGCCGCGTGCTGGAAGTCGGCGACGGCATCGCCCGCGTGTACGGCCTCTCGGGCGTGATGGCGCAAGAGATGGTCGAGTTCTCGAATGGCACGATCGGCCTCGCCTTCAACCTCGAAGAAAACTCGGTCGGTATCATCATTCTCGGCGACTACCTGCAAATCGCGGAAGGCGATGAAGTCCGCAGCACCGGCCGCCTGCTCAGCGTGCCCGTCGGTGACGAATTGCTCGGCCGCGTCGTCGATCCACTCGGCAACCCGCTCGATGGCAAGGGACCGATCGTCACCAAGGAACGCCGGCCAGTGGAAATCATCGCTCCGGGCGTGGCCGAGCGCCAACCCGTTTGCGAGCCGCTGCAAACTGGCCTCAAAGCCATCGACTCGATGACACCCATCGGCCGCGGCCAGCGCGAACTCATCATCGGCGACCGCAAGACCGGCAAGACCGCTGTCGGCATCGATACGATCATCAACCAGCGCGACTCCGGCGTGAAGTGCTTCTACGTCGCCGTCGGCCAAAAGGAATCGACCGTCCGCGGCGTCATTGAAAAGCTCACCGAATCGGGTGCGATGGACTACACCACCGTCGTCGTTTCCGGCGCTAGCTCCCCCGCCCCATTGCAATACGTCGCACCATACTCCGGCACCGCGATGGCCGAACATTACATGTTCAACGGCGGCCACGCTCTCATCGTCTATGATGACTTGAGCAAACAAGCCGTGGCTTATCGCCAGCTTTCGCTATTGCTTCGTCGTCCACCAGGCCGCGAGGCGTACCCTGGCGACGTGTTCTATTGCCACAGCCGGCTCCTCGAACGTTCGGCAAAGATGTCCGACGCCCTCGGCGGCGGGTCGCTTACGTCGCTGCCGATTATCGAAACGCTCGAAGGCGAAGTCTCCGCCTATATTCCGACGAACGTCATTTCGATTACCGATGGCCAGATCTATTTGCAGCCCGACCTGTTCTTCGCCGGCGTGAAGCCCGCCATGAATGCCGGTATTTCGGTTTCCCGCGTGGGCGGCGCTGCTCAGATCAAGGCCATGAAGAAGGTCGCCGGCGGCTTGCGGCTCGACTTGGCCGCCTTCCGCGAGCTCGAAGCGTTTGCCCAACTCGGCACTGAACTCGATGCCGCCACGCAGGCCCGCCTCGACCGTGGTTACCGCATGGTCGAAATCCTCAAGCAAGGCCAGTATCAGCCGATGAATGTAATTGATCAGGTGTTGATCATCTACGCCGGCACCCGCGGCCACTTGGATACCGTACCCGTGGCGGAAGTCCAGCAGTGGGAACAGCAGTTCCTCGAATTCATGCACCATCAAAAGGCCGAGCTTCGCAAAACCATCCAAGATAAGAAGGATCTAACCGACGAGCTAACGCAGCAAGTCGAGTCGGCATTGAAAGAGTTCAAGACGTACTATGCGGCTGGCAAGAACAAGCCCACAGCCGCGTCTGCCCGAGAAACTGTTTCCGTCTGATTTTTTCATATCGCTGTCCCCTGACCCCCGTACCCTGTATCTTCCCTTCCCCGCATGGCCAACCCTCGCGTTCTCGATAAACGACGCCGCTCCATCCGCAACATCCGCAAGATCACGCGGACGATGGAGCTTATTGCCACTGCGCGATTCAAGAAGGCGATGGATCGGGCGTCGGCCGCCACGGCCTACACCAGCCGCATGACGAAGCTCGTGCAAGATCTGCTCGCCAGTGGCCTCGAAATTCATCATCCGCTGCTCGAAAAGCGTGAGAAGATCGAAAACGTCACGCTGCTCGTCCTTACGGCGAATCGCGGCCTGTGTGGTGGTTTCAACGGCAACTTGCAGCGAGCCGGCTTCCATCGCGGGCAGGAACTGAAAGCTCAGATCCCGAACTGCCGGTTGGAAGTCGTCGGCAAGCGCGGCATTTCGGCCCTGAAATTTCGCGGTATCGCGCCCAATCGAACGTATACCCATTTCGAGGACAAGCCATCGTTCGACGAAGTCGACGAAATCGCTAGCCGCTACTTGGATGAGTATGCCACCGGCAAACTCGATCGGCTCGATGTCGTTTACACCAAGTTCGAAAGCATCGCCCGGCAACACGTCGCAGTGGAAACCCTGCTGCCACTGACGGCCATCGGTGCTGATCCAGGCAGTAAAGCCGGCCGCAAGGCCGCCGCCACGGAAGCAGAACCCACCAGCGACCGCAAAGCCATCTACGAATTCCTGCCGTCGCCCGAGAGCATTCTCGAGGAAGTAGTACCGGCCAGTTTCAAGGTCAAATTGTTCAAGTGTTTTCTGGATTCCGCCGTCAGCGAACAAATCGCTCGCATGGTCGCCATGAAATCGGCCACCGAAAACGCCGGCGACCTGATTCACCGCTTGAGCAGACAATACAACCGCGCTCGCCAAAGCCGCATCACGTCCGAACTCATGGACGTCATCGGCGGCGTCGAAGCCCTATCATAATTTCACAAATCACCGAACCCTGAACCCTGAACCCTGAACCCTGCAAATGCCCACCGCAACCGCCACGCAAAATATCGGCCACATCACTCAGGTTATCGGCTCCACGTTCGACGTCGAGTTCGCCGAAGAACGCCTCCCGGCCATTTACAACGCCGTGAAGATCGTCTCCGACCACAAGGGCGTGAAACTCAATCTCACGGGCGAAGTGCAGCAACATCTCGGCGGCGGCCGCGTTCGCTGCGTCGCTTTGGGCAGCACCGACGGCCTCGTCCGTGGCCAGGATTGCCTCGATACCGGCGAACCAGTGAAAGTGCCGGTCGGCAAGAACACACTCGGTCGTGTGTTCAACATCACGGGCGAAACGGTCGACGGCCGCGGCCCGATCGATGCCGAGGAATACTGGCCAATTCACCGCGAACCGCCCGCACTTCGCGACCTCTCGACCAAGACCGAGTTGTTCGAAACCGGCATCAAGGTGATCGACCTGCTCACGCCGTTCGTCCGCGGCGGTAAGGCCGGTCTGTTCGGTGGTGCCGGCTTGGGCAAAACGGTTATTCTCACCGAGCTGATCGCCCGTATTGCCACGCAGCACGGCGGTTATTCGGTGTTCGCTGGCGTCGGCGAGCGCACCCGCGAAGGCACCAGCCTTTGGCTGGAAATGCAGGAGGCCAAAATAGGCCAGACCGGCCGCAGCGTCATCGACCAAACCTGCATGGTGTTCGGCCAGATGAACGAGCCGCCCGGAGCCCGCCTCCGCGTCGCCCTCTCGGCCCTCACCATGGCCGAATACTTCCGCGATAAGACCGGTGCCGATACGCTCCTCTTCATCGACAACATCTTCCGCTTCTCGCAAGCGGGTAGCGAAGTATCCGCCTTGCTCGGGCGGATGCCGTCCGCCGTGGGTTACCAACCGACGCTCGCCACCGAAATGGGCGCTTTGCAGGAACGAATCGCCTCGACGACCCGTGGGGCCGTCACCTCGATTCAGGCCGTGTACGTCCCGGCCGACGACCCAACCGACCCGGCCCCGGCGACCGCGTTCGGTCAGCTCGATGCGTTCGTGTACCTCGAACGTTCCATTTCGGAAAAGGGTATTTACCCGGCCGTCGATCCACTCGCGTCGAATAGCCGTATTCTCGATCCGCAGTACGTGGGCGAACGCCACTTCAAATGTGCCCGCCGCGTGCAAACGATTCTGCAACGGTACCGCGAACTGCAAGACATCATCGCCATCCTCGGCGTCGACGAACTTTCCGAAGAAGATAAGCTCGTCGTGCATCGTGCCCGCCGCATCGAACGGTTTCTGTCGCAGCCGTTCTTCGTGGCCGAAGTGTTTACCGGCAAATCGGGCGAATTCACGCCGATTGCCGAGACCATTCGCAGCTTCGAGGAAATCTGCGATGGCAAGTGGGATCACTTGTCGGAAGATGCCTTCATGTACGTCGGCGCCATCGAACAAGCCGAAGCCCAATGGAAGAAATCTCAGAAAAAGTAAACAATTAGCGAGCGTGTTTAGCGTCGGCCGCCAGGCCGAATCTACTACTTTATCGTGTCGCCCGATAGCGCCCCCAACCGCGCCACCCACCCATGGCCGAATCCTTCACTTCCCCCGTGATCCTCCGCTGCATCGTCGTGACGCCGGAATCAACGGTCCTCGATACCCAATGCGAGTTCGTGGCCCTGCCCTTGTTCGATGGCGAAGCCGGTATCGCACCAGGAAAGTCACCGATGATCGGCCGACTGGGTTACGGTGAATTGCGCGTCCGTCAGGGCGGCCAAACCTCGCGTTATTACGTTGATGGCGGCTTCGTGCAGGTGGCCAACAATGTGGTTTCGGTGCTGACCAACCGCGCTGTCCCCGCCAAATCGCTCGACACTTCCACTTTAGAACAGCAACTCCGCACCACGCTGACGACTCCCGCCGCGGGGTCCGCCGAAATGGCAATCCGCGAGCGCCAAATCTCCCAAGTCCGTGGCCAACTCCGTGTCGCTAGCCACGTGTAGTGCTTTTGGTTTGTGTGCCGGATCTAGAGCGGTGCTGGGGTGGCACGCTCAGAGGTTCGGCGATGGGCGTGGCCGCATCTGTGGGTGGCATGCTTTCCCGCGATAGCAGGTAAGCATGGATACGATCGGAAACGCGCTTGAGTCGCGACTCAGTCATCAATGTTGATTAAGAAGGTCACCAGCTTTGCCGTTGAGCCTACTCCTTCTTCTCCACCACATCGCGCAAACTCTCGGAAGCCTGGTAGCGAATCCCTTCGTTCGTGAGAATCTCCTCTGTCGCCGCGGCCATGTCACTTTTGCGGAACACCAGCGACTCGCTCCGCTCCGCCATCTCAAACCGCAAGAACTCATCCTTGCTATCGCGGATCATTTCCGCCAGCGAGCGCAGGTTCTTGATCGACTTGCCGTTCAACTTGTCGATTACACCCAGCGGCCGATTTTCGTAGCCCTTGATTGATGGATGCGGAAACATCCGCGTAGCCAGCACCACCACCTGCTCCCCCGCTTCCTTGGGTTTGTCGTACAGGCGACTCAGCATCGGACTTTGCAGTGCTAACAGCGCCCCAAGCCCATTTGCGCCAAGCGCTCGCACGTACTCTTGCGACGCCGCCTCGAATACCAACGGCCCATAAATGAAGTATTCAGGATATTTGTCTTCGAGCATCGGCATCACCATTTCACGCTTGGCCGCCACTGGAACCGATACATCCTTCTTTTCGCCGTGCCTCAGAATCCTCAGGTCGATCTTGCCATCTTTCGCCAGTCGCGCCACATAGTACAAGAATCGCATCCGCAAGCCCTCGCGAACGTCCACGTACCCCTGGTTATCAATCACATGCGGTCCAACGTGCGTGATCACATCCCATTTCTTCAGTGGGTATTTCTCAGCATCACTGTACGGTTTGGTTACCACAACTCCTGTCGTTTCGGCCGACAGCTTAAGAAACTTTCTGAGCGCGTCATTCTCGGCCGTTTGGAAGTCATCGAGCAAAAGGTCGTTTCCCTCGTACTTGCCGGCGGCCACCTGCTTGAGGAATTCGCGAATTTCTTCCGTCGGTATCAAATAGCCGATGTTCTCGGCCTCATTGATTTTGCTGAACACCAAGCCGACGACTTTTCCATTGTCGACGGCCGGCCCGCCACTGTTGCCGGGGTTGAGTGCCGCATCCACCTGAATGCGCACGCCCGTGGACGCAAAGTTGTACGGCGCGAACTCAATCCGCGAGACGATTCCATCCGTCACGGACAGATCGTCACCACCCGCCGGGTAGCCGTACACGCTGACGTGCGATTTCAGCTGGGGCAAGTCTTCAACCAACGCGAGCGCCGGCACATCCTTCAGCTTGTCCGGCTCAGCCAATTCCACGATTGCCAGGTCGATTCCCGGCCCAATCGCTTTCACTTTTGCATTAAGCTGATCACCGCCTCGCCGCATCTGCACAAACACCTGGCTCGCGTGCATCACCACGTGAGCATTGGTAAGAATCCGCTTGCCGTCAATCACGACGCCCGAGCCAGATACCTTCTCCGGCGCCGACTTGGTCCACGGCTTGAAATAATCCGGCTCGCGCTTCGTAACCAATAGCTTGACGACGCTCGGCTCGATGTTATCGGCGGCCTTTAAGTCCCTGTCACTTGGTATCGCCTCAGCCAGAAACAAGACCAGGATGCACTTAACGAAATGTCTCTTCATCTTCCGCCGCTCGTAGGAGATTCAACACACAACGGACGCAGTTTTCACCAACACGCCAATTGTAGCAGGAGACACTATTGATTGCGCATGTCCGTCGCCGTTGCCACGTCCAACCACCCCACCGGGTAGCACCGACCTTTGGCCGAATGTGCGTTGCCATTGGGCAAACCACTACTCGGCCAATTGTCGGTGCGCGTGCGCCGGAGGTGCGCCTAGTTTGCCTCTAGCGCCGAGGCGCCCCGGTAATCGGCCGTGGAACACCCATGAAATCGCGGCATACGTGGCGGCCGACAGTCGGTGCTACCCTGCTTCGTGCCGATCGTGCCAGTGAATGAGCCGCGCCCAGCAACTGTCAAATCGCTTCCCCACCGCGTTCGCCGGTGCGGATGCGGATGCAATCTTCCAGCGGCAGCACAAAAATCTTGCCGTCGCCGATTTCGCCCGAGGGGCCGGTGCGGCCGCCCTTGATGATCGCGTTGATCGTCGGCTCCACGAAGCTTTCGTTCACGGCGATCATGAGTTGCACCTTGCGCAGCAGGTTGACCGTAAACTCGTTGCGCTTGTAGAGCACCTCGGCCTGCCCCTTTTGCCGGCCGAAGCCCTGGCAATCCATGATCGTCAGCCGCACGACCTCAACTTCTTGCAGAGCCTTCTTAACGTCTTCCAGTTTGCTCGGCTGGATGATGGCGATGATGAGTTTCATGGGGACGGTTGAAGGTCGAAGGTTGAGAGTTGAAGGGCGGCAATCCGCATTCTATGCGAGTCGATGATGGAGCGCAATCCCCCGCTCATGCCCTCAACTCTCACCCCTCAACTTTCAACCTTCCCCAGCGACGCCCCGGCTTGGGCAGATTAAAGGCGGAGAATCCACCCAAGCCATTGGGGCATCCTTCTGGCTCGCAACGGCGGGCAAATTCGGCAATGCCCGAGAAACGCGCAATAAAAAATGCCCAGGCTCGGCGCTCCCAGGCGGAAAAGAGCGCGCGAGCCTTGTTGGGCATTCGGTTGGCCTGGTGTTTCGTAACCGCCGGATGGATTCGGTCTTGATTTGTTGAACCTAATTTCATCGCCAACCCCGCATCGAAATGCCCCGGCTTGAGTGGGCCAGGCGGAAAACCCACTCAAACCGATAGGGGCATTCGGTTGGTTGGTTGACAAATGTCCTTGAGGTTGCTTGTTCTTTCCCTTGTCGGCAGTGGATGAAAGCAATGCACGTGCCAGAACCTAATTCCCGAGCCCAAATCGTTGCCTCGACTTGCGCTAAGTCGATACGTCCGAATGGTTTATGGTTGGGTTTTATTTCTTCTGTCAAGACGCTCTTGATGCCGACGCGCCAAGCACTGCCTGACTGCTAAGCATCGAAATCCAACTTATTGGGCATCGCTCTAGTGCTTTGTCACAGCAGGATTTTGGGATCGACGGGATCGGCGATTTCCGGGTAAGACATGGGAGATTTGTCTCCGAACCAAGGAGGGTTCCCATGCGCAAGCTGTACGTGGTCCGGCTGACCGAGGAAGAACGTCATCGGTGCGAAGATGTCGTCGACAAGCTCAGCGGCACGAGCCAGAAGGTGAAGCGAGCGAA